>NZ_PSZE01000016.1 GCF_002933465.1 Nocardia nova | reverse complement strand
GGCGTGGCGGGGGTTCCCGTGGCCGTGCCCGTCGTGCCGGGCGAGGTGGTCGCCGATCCGGCGGGCAGTGCGCCCGACCCGGACAGATGCTCGATGATCTGCTTGGCGATCTCACTCGCCGGCGCACTTCCCGCGGCGGTGGGTTCGAGGTTCGCCCACACCACTACGGTCACCTTGTGCACCGGATCCGATCCGGCGAAGGTGTTGAAGCCCGGAAGTTCGCCTGTATGCCCGTACAGCGCACCGAATTTCGCGATGGCGAGACCGTATTGCGGCGCCTCCGGCGGGTTGGCCGGATCGGTCGCTTGCAGACTACCCATGCGTTTGCTCTGCATGTCGGGGTCGAGGACCTTGCCTTCGGTGAGCGCCTCGGCCCAGGTGGCCAGATCTCCCACCGTGGAGATGCCGGCACCCGCCGCCCAGCCCCACGACGGATTGTCCGCCGTCCGATCTCCGGGCAGCAGCCGGCCCGCCTTGGCCTCGGCCTGCATCTCCGGCGGCAGCGCCGGTGGGGATCCCATGGTCAAGACGTTGGTGCCGTACATGTAGCCCTGCGGATGCGGGTCGGGTAGGGCCGCCGACGTGCGCGCCGGGAACGAGCTCTGGGTCAGCCCGAGCGGCCCGAAGAGCCGATCCCGCATGATCTGCTCGAGCGGTTTGCCGTCCAGCTGCTCGGCGATCAGCCCGAGCAGGATCGTGTTGGTATTCGAGTAGTGATAGCCCTGTCCCGGTGGGAAATACGGCGGGTGCGCGTATGCCATGGCGAGCAGCTCGTCGGGCTGCCACACCCGGCCCGGATCGGCGTCCATGGCCTCGGCGAGTTCCCGGGTCTCGCTGTAGTTGTAGAGGCCGCTGCGCATATCGAGCAGCTGGGCGATGGTGATCGCCGCGCCGCCGGGCACATCGGTCCGATACTTCGAGACCGGATCGTCGAGGGCCAGTTTGTGTTCCTGCACCTGTTGCAGGATCACCGTGCCGGTCCAGGTCTTGGTGAGCGATCCGATGCGCACGTGGTCGGCCGCGGTGACCGCCGGGCCGCCGCCGAAGGTGCGGGTGCCGTAGGAGGTGCCGACGTCACCGGCGGCGGTGCGGACGAACGCCACGACTCCGGGCACCGACGCCGGACGCGCCACCGACTCGACGATGCCGCGCAGCGTGGGCTCGTCGACCGGACGCACGGCGGGGGCCGGGGAGGTGGTCGCCGGGGCGGACGAGCTGCTCGCGGGCGCGGGTTTCGACGACGATCCGCACCCGCAGGCGACGAACAGAACTGCGACGCCGGTCAGCGCCCCGGCAATCAGCCGGGGCCGGATAGGCACGGAAACCACGGGCACTGCACGACCTCCCTCATCGGGAACGGTGGAGCCGGGATTGGAACTCTACTGCGCCAGTGCCTCTCGCGGACGCGGTTGGCGAATGCTCAGCGACATCAACGCCGCCACCGCGCACAGACCTCCGGCGATGACCCAGGCCGGCTGGTAGCTGCCCTGTACGTCCCGGATGACGCCGGCCCCGGAAGCGGCGATCGCGGCGCCGACCTGATGGGACGCGAACACCCAGCCGAAGGCGATCGGCCCGTCGGCGCCGAAGCGTTCGCGGCACAGCGCGACCGTCGGCGGCACAGTCGCGATCCAGTCCAGACCGTAGAAGATGACGAACACCCACATGCTCGGCCGCACATCGGGAGCGAACAGCATCGGCAGAATCAGCAGCGACAGGCCGCGCAGCGCGTAGTACATCGCCAGCAGGTACCGCGAGCCGATGCGGTCGGTGAGCCAGCCCGAGGCAATCGTTCCCGCGACGTCGAAGATGCCGACGGTGGCCAACAGCCCGGCCGCGGTGGTGGGCGGCATGCCGTGATCGTGCGCGGCACTGACGAAATGGGTGCCGATCAATCCGTTGGTCGAGGCGCCGCAGATCGCGAAACCCCCTGCCAACAGCCAGAATACGGGCCGGCGCACGATCGCTGCCAAGACGGTCAGCGCCCGCGCGGCCCCGCCGGCCGCCGCGGTGCGCAGGCCCGCGTCGCTGCCGGGGCCGGCCCCGTAGGCGGTGCGCCCGATATCGCTGGGGAAGTCGCGGATGAACAGCACCACCAGCGGCACCACGGCCAGGGCGGTCGCGGCGACGACCAGCGCCGGGGCCCGCCAGCCGTGGTCGCGGGCCAGCATCGAGACGAGAGGCAGGAACACCAACTGCCCGGTGGCGCCGGCCGCGGTGAGCACCCCGGTGACCAGCCCGCGGTGCCGGACGAACCAGCGTCCGGTGATGGTGGCCACGAACGGCATCGACATCGATCCCACGCCGACGCCGACCAGCAGCCCCCACGTCGCCATCAACTGCCACGGCTGGGTCATGAAGACCGTGAGCCCGCTGCCCGCTGCGACGAGGAGCAACGCACACGCCACCACCAGCCGAATGCCGAACCGGTCCATCAGCGCGGCCGCGAACGGCGAAATCAACCCGTACAGCAGCATATTCACCGATACTGCGGCGCCGATGGTGCCGTGCGACCAACCGAATTCCGCGTGCAGCGGATCCATCAGCACGCTGGGCACCGAGCGGAACGCGGCCGCGCCCAGCAGCGCGACGAAACCCACGGCGGCGACAAACCACGCGGGATGCGGACGACGCGCGAATCGGGGCGTAGGCGGCTCCGGCGGCGGCGAAGAGATGTGGTCGGTGAAGCGAATTTCGGTCACCGTGTGAGCGTGCCGAATCTGGCGGTCGCCGACGAGTGGCCTGAATGCCATAATACGTAAAGATTCAGCCATACCTGGAGCCGTGAGGAGACGCCCGTGCCCGATCCGCATCTGGTGGCAGTCCTGGCCTTGGCGCCCATCGTCGGCTTCGATATGACGATTCCGCCGACCGTCCTGGGCGCGGCCACCGACGACGACGGCACCTCGCTCTACGACGTGCGGATCTGCGGGCTGGACCGGTCCCCGATCCCATCCACCAACGGCTACGCCGTCACGCCGGAGTACGGCGCCGACCTGCTGGCCCGCGCCGACACCGTGATCGTGCCGGGCACGACCATGCCGGGCCCGCGCCGCGATGGCGTCCTGCCGCCCGCGGTGACGGCCGCGCTGGCGTCGATCCGGCCCGAGGCGCGCATCGTCTCGATCTGCACCGGCGCGTTCGTGCTGGGCGCGGCGGGCATCCTCGACGGCCGCCGCGCCACCACCCACTGGAAATACGCGGCGGACTTTCGCACCCTGTTTCCCGCCGTGCTGCTCGACGAGGATCTGCTGTTCGTCGAGGACGGAAATGTCTGCACCGCAGCGGGTTTGGCGGCCGGGGTGGATCTGTGCCTGCATCTGGTGCGCTCCGACCACGGCAGCGCGGCCGCGAACCGGGCCGCCCGCCATTGCGTCGTGCCGCCGTGGCGTGAAGGCGGTCAGTCTCAGTTCATCGAACAGCAGGTCCCCGATCCGGGCGCGGAAAGCACCGCCGCGACCCGGGCGTGGGCGCTCGCGCGACTGAGCGACGATCTGGATCTCACCACCCTCGCCGCACACGCCCGGATGAGCGTGCGTACGTTCACCCGCCGCTTCAAGGCCGAGACCGGCACGGCACCCGGCGCCTGGATCCTGCACCAGCGGATGCGCCATGCGCGCCATCTCCTGGAAACCACGGCACTCACCGTCGACGAGGTGGCGCGGGCCGCCGGTATGGGCACCGCCGCCTCGCTGCGCCACCACCTGCGCACTCAGCTCGGCGTCGCGCCGATCGCCTATCGCAGGACCTTCCGGCAGCCGGGAGCGCAGCGAGAGCAGCCGGTCGCGCAGTGAGCACTGGTCCCGGCCGGAAGCATGTCCGCGACGCACGCGCCGACCCATTGACAACCCCCGCTACCCGGATGCTACCTTAGGCAAGGGTTACCTGTTTAGGCGAGGCTTACCTCCCGAAGCGACCCCGCAATTGTCGTTCAGAGCATCCGAGGCCGATCGTGTACATCTGCATCTGCAATGCCGTCTCCGAAGCAGACGTGCACACCTGTGTCGCCGCCGGCGCCTGCTCGACCAGACAAGTCAAGAAGGCTTGTGGCTGGAAGCCGGGTTGCGGCTCGTGCACCGCCCGATTGGCCGAGGCGATAGGCCGGGCGCGCATCGACGCACCGGCCGAGTCGACCGCTGCCTGACACCGACACGCACCCCGCTCATTCCGCTGATCTGCGATCTGTGCCACGATCACACATCATGGAAGGCGACAAGGAAATCATCGCGCTGCTCAACGAGCAGTTGACGGCCGAACTCACGGCGATCAATCAGTACTTCCTGCACGCCAAGATGCAGGAGAACTGGGGCTACCCCAAGCTGGCCAAGCACACGCGCCACGAATCGTTCGATGAGATGAAGCACGCCGAAGTCCTCACCGATCGGATCCTGTTCCTCGAAGGCCTGCCGAACTACCAGAAGCTCAACCCGCTGCGGATCGGCCAGACCGTCCCGGAACAGCTGCGGGCCGACCTGGAGATCGAGATGGAGGCCGTGACCCGGCTGCGCGGCGGCATCGAGCTGATGCGCTCGCGCGGCGACGTCACCTCCGCCCGTATCTTCGAGTCGATCCTCGAGGACGAGGAGAGTCACGTCGACTACCTCGAAACCGAGCTCGAACTGCTGGGCACGCTGGGCGAACAGCTCTATCTGCAGCGCTACACCGATACCCCCGACGGGGACTGACGCCATCACAGCACCCGGCCGCCGATGCATCGCGGCCGGGTGTGCGTGTACCGAACGCGCCTACAGCGCCAGTGATTTGGCGATGATCGTCTTCATCACCTCACTGGTTCCGGCGTAGATGCGCGCGGCAGCCCTACCTCGGCACCACCACAACCAGCTCGCCCGGTCCCGAATCTCTTCGGCGGGGACGCCGAGCCGGGCCGCCACCACTCAGATTCCGAAGTCGGCCAGAGCTTTCAGGACTTCGCCCGCCAACTCGGGTCGGCAGATGAGCAGATCCGGCAGGTAGGGATCGGGCTGGTTGTAGATCAACGGTGACCCGTCCAGGCGGGAGGTGTGCAGGCCCGCGGCGGCGGCCACCGCGACGGGTGCGCAGGAGTCCCATTCGTATTGGCCGCCGGAATGAGCGTAGATGTCGGCATCACCGCGCACGACCGCCATGGCTTTGGCGCCGGCCGAGCCCATCGGGATGGTTTCGGCGCCGAGCGCGGCGGTGAGGTGGTGCACGCAGGCGGGTGGGCGGCTGCGGGAGACGACGATGCGCGGCGGGCCGTCGTGGGCGGGCGGGAGTACCGGCGGCGCACCGGTTTCCAGCACCAACCCGGGCACCGGAAGCGCGACGGCGCCGATCGCGGCACGGCCGTCCACCGCCAGCGCAACGTGCACGGCCCAATCCGGCCGCGGGGGCTGCCCGTATTCGCGCGTGCCGTCGAGGGGGTCGACGATCCATACGCGGCTGCGGGACAGGCGAATCGGGTCGTCGGGGCTCTCCTCCGACAGGACCGCGTCCTCGGGCCGCAGCTCCGCGAGCCGCTTCAGCAGCAGGTCGTTGGAGCGCCGGTCGCCGACCGCACCGCCCTGGTGACGAATCTCGAGCAGGAGCTCGCCGGCTTCCCGGGCGAGCTCGGCGGCCACCGCGTGGTCGTCCATATTCGGTTCTCACTCTCCCGCCGGACGGCGAACCGACGCCGACCGGGCGCACCCTGGCGCGCCGGCGTTCGGCCGACGCTCGCATTGCCCCGCGTGATCGGCGGGGCCCTTGCAGTGTGCCAGCCGACGCAGTCGTGGCGGCGTGCCCCCTGTCTCGCCCAGCGGGTTTTCCGCTCCCTCGGTGCCGAACGACAGCAGCGAGGCGGCGGCGTCGAGGACCGCGTCCACACCGTCGTACACGGCCGTACCGACCAGTGCGGGATCCGCGAATTCCGGTGCCAGCGACGCGAATTGGGACATCATCGCCAGATACGGCGTCGGATCGCTCGCCCGGCCCCGTTCCTCGAGGACGATTGCCAGCTCGACGGCGGCCGCATCCCCCGTCAATTCGGTCACTAGACTGCCTACCGACGCGATAATAGCATTCTCTACATCGGAAAGGTAGCCTCTCCTGCCGTTCCCGAACACGCACTCTCGGTGCTGGGGAACATGACATTCTCCGGTACAGTGCATTCATGTTCTGCACACATAACCGAGGACCGAGCCGACCGTGAGCAGACCCAGCGAAGAGCCCGCCTGGAAGCAACGCGCCGTCGAGCGCTCGATCCGGACCGCGAGATTGCGCGCCGAGCAGCGAGTGCAGCGCTTCCTCGACGCAGCGCAGGCGATCATCTCCGAAAAAGGCACGACCGACTTCACCGTGCAGGAAGTGGTGGACCGCTCCAAACAATCGCTGCGCAGCTTCTACCTGCAGTTCGACGGTAAACACGAACTGCTGCTGGCGCTGTTCGAGGATGCGCTCAGCCGCACCGCGGACCAGCTGCGCGCGGCCGCCGACGGGCAGAACGACCCGATCGACCAGCTCCGGGTGACCATCGAGCTGCTGTTCGAACTGAGCCACCCGGACCCGACCGCGCAGCGGCCGTTGTTCACGGATTTCGCGTCGCAGCTGCTGGTTTCGCACCCCGCCCAGGTGAAGGTGGCGCATACGCCGCTGCTGAGCCTGGTCACGGAGTTGATGGAGAAGGCCCAGGGCCAGGGCCGGCTGCGCAAGGATCTCAACGCGCGCCGGACCGCGGCGATGGTCATGCAGACGGTGATGTTCACCGCACAGTCCACCGGCGGCACTGACGAGGAGACCACCTACCCCATTACCGCCGAAGAGGTCTGGAACTTCTGCGCCCACGGCTTTGCCCAAGACTGAGAATTCCATTCTCTCACTAGATAAGGTCGCTTGCGTTCGGATTCATGCCCGATCTGCGGAGCGACCTTCTCGCTTGTTTCGACCCGCGCTCGGTTCCGGTCGAGGCACCGCGATACATGGAGGAACAGCACGAGCGCATCGCCGAGCTGATTCGGCGCGCGGCGTGATGGGGACGAATTCGGCACGGCTGCCGCGGCTTCGGTGCGCGATCGGCTCGCCGATACGGTGCGGTCACTCGCCGCCTCGCTGGACGAGCACCTGGCCCAGGAGGAGCGCGAGATCCTGTCCGTGGTCGAGGAAGTCATGACCGTCCCGGAGCGGCGGGCTCTCGGCGAACGCGGCCGCGCGCACATGCCCAGGAACCGCCAACTGAACTTCCTCGGCTTCCTGATGCAGACAGCGTCCGAATCCCAGCGCCGCAAACTCCTCGCGGAGATGCCGCCGGCGGCACGCGTGGCCTGGCGGTTGCTCGGGCGTCGCAGCGTCGCCCGGGAGTACCGCACGATCTACCGCAGTGATCCCGAGTGGTGAGCGGCCACGGGCGGCTCACCATCGGATGGCGGGCGCCGGCAGCGCGCCGCGACCTCGGCTCAGCCCGCGATCCTGAGCGCAGACTGAGAACAAGAGACGAAATCGCGGATAACAGAAGCGTCACGCTAGCATCGGCGACCGTGGTCGACACGATGGTGAGGGCGGACGGTGCGCCTACTGCAGGCTCGACACCCAGGACCTCGGGTAGACAGCGCGGCGACTGGGCCGGACCGATCGCCTTCCTCGCCGGGTTGCTGGGCGCGTTGTGCGCCGTCGCGGTGCCGCTGCTGCCGGTGAAGGTGGACCACACCACGCTGTCGTGGCCGCAGGCCGATTCGGCTCGCAGTGTCGACGCACCACTGGTCACCTACGCCCCGCTGACCTTCGATGCCACGATCCCCGGGCGGTCGATGGCGCAACTGAGCGCACACGGCGGCGTGCTGGCATCGACGCTGCCGGCCGGTGCGCCGCAACTGGAGAAATACGGGTTCGTCGCGCGCGTGCGACCGGTGCAGGACGGAAAACCCGCGCAACTCGAGGTCGTGTTGCGCAATCAATCGCTGCTGAATGTGCCGGTCGATGCGGTCGCCGACGGCACCTTGACCGTGCACTCCGATACGTCCTCGACCAAGGTCGGTATCACCGGAACCGATATCGAAGGCGCCACCTTGCCGCCGGGTGACTGGCGGCCACAAGTGGTCGGCATCTTCAGCGACCTCCCCAAGGCGGACGGCGCCAAGGTCGTCGCGCAGGTCGACAGCCGGTTCTCGGTGACGCCGACCTTCCTCAAGCGCGCGGCCGAAGTACTGGCCGTCGTCTTCACGCTGGTGGCGCTGCTGGCGCTGTACCAGCTGGACCGCACCGACGGCCGGCGTTTCCGGCGGCTGCTGCCGCAGCGGTGGTGGAGGTTCACCGGTGTGGACGTCGTCGTCTTCGCCACGCTGCTGCTGTGGCATTTCATCGGTGCCACCACCTCCGACGACGGCTACCAATTCGGGATGGCACGCACCTCGCTGGTGTCCGGTTATATGGCCAACTACTTCCGGTTCTTCGGCGTCCCGGAGAATCCGGTCGGCACGCCGCCGTACGACATCATCGCGCACATGTCGGAGATCAGCGTCGCGAGTCCGTGGATGCGACTGCCGACGCTGCTGGCGGCCGTGGTCACCTGGCTGGCGCTGAGCCGGGAGGTGATCCCGAGACTCGGTGTAGCCGTGCGCCACGACAAGGTGGCGGTGTGGACGGGCGCGCTGGCATTCCTGGCCGTGTGGCTGCCCTACAACAACGGGCTGCGGCCCGAGCCGGTGGTCGCCGTCTGCGTGCTGCTCACCTGGTGCCTCGTGGAGCGCGCCATCGCGACGCACCGGCTGCTGCCGTATGCCCTCGCGATCCTGGTCGCCGCGTTCAGTTTCACCGCCGCGCCCTCGGGCATCATCTGCCTGGCGCCGCTGCTGGCGGGACTGCGTTCGGCCGTCGGATTCGGTGTCCCGAGGGCACGCGAACTCGCCGGTGCGCAGTACGGAACCCCGGTGCCGGCCGGCGCGTGGATCCGGGCGTACGGGGCGTTGCTGGCACCGCTGGCCGCGGCCGGAATGCTGGTGCTGGCCTTCGCCTTCGCCGTCGAACCGCTCTCGGCGATGTTCGAGATGCAGCGCGTGCACAACATCGTCGGTCCCTCGGACCCCTGGTACAACGACTACCTGAACTACCAGTGGCTGTTCATGCCGTCGGCCGACGGCTCCATCGCCCGCCGCTTCGGCATGGTCGCGATGTGGCTGAGCCTGCTGGCCTGCGTCTTCGTCCTGCTGCGCAAGGGCGGCCGCATTCCGTTCACCGCCCCCGGACCGGCGCGGCGGCTGCTCGGCGTGACATTCGGGGCCATGGTGCTGATGGCGACCTGCCCGACGAAATTCACCCACCACAACGGTGTGTACGCCGGCCTGGCCGGATCGGTGGCGGTACTCACCGCGGTCGCGGTGGGGCCCCGGGTGATGCGCTCGCCGCGCAATCGCGCCCTGTTCGCGGCGGTGGTGGCGCTGGCGATGGCGCAGATCTTCACCAGTGTCAACCAGTGGTGGTGGGTCTCGAGTTTCGGTGTCCCGTGGTGGAACGAGCCACCCGCGGTGCTCGGCGTCGGGTTCAGCCGGATATTCCTGATCATCGCCGCGCTGTGCCTGCTGCTGGCGATCTGGTGGCATGTGCGAGCGCCGAAACCCGGTACCCCACATCGGGTTTCCCCGCGCGCCTGGCGCCTGGCGAAGTTCCCGCCGTTGATGGCGGCCGCGGCGATTCTGGTGGTGTTCGAGGTATTCTCGTTCACCGCGGGCGCGGTGACGCAATACCCGGGATTCTCGCTGGCATCCTCGAATATCCATGCGGTAGTGGGCAATCCGTGCGGACTGGCGAACAAGGTCCTGGTCGAAACCGACCCCAACGCCTCGATGATGCAGCCACTCGTCGGCGACCGATTCTCCACCTTCACCAGCGGCGCTCGCGGATTCGTGCCGAACGGCGTCGGTGACGTGATGTCACCCGACGAGAAGGAGGAGACGAGCAGCATCGCCAAATCCTTCGGCGACAAACCCGGCACCGGCGAGGCGGCCACCCAGACCGGCGGCGCCCCACTGCCTTACGGTCTCGACGCGGCGACCACACCGGAGCTCGGCACCTACGGCGAGGAGCAGCCCGCCGATCTCGTCACCGGCTGGTACCGTCTGCCCGCCCAGCACGACCGTAGCGACATCGTCTCGATCGCCGCGGCGGGGCGCATCCAGGCGGTGGGTCCGGACAACGGATACGTCGGCGGTGAACCGGTGGAGATCGAATACGGCAGCACCGACTCCGCGACGAGCGCACACGCCCTCGGACGGGTGACCCCGATCGATATCGGCCCGGCGCCGTCGTGGCGGAACCTGCGGGTCCCCCTGGACCGAATTCCCGCGGCGGCCAACGTGATCCGCATCGTGGCCAAGGATCACAACCTCGATCCGCAGCGCTGGGTGGCGCTGACTCCTCCGCGCATACCGAAGACGCACACCCTGAACGATCTGGTCGGCTCGAAGCAGCCGGTACTCCTGGACTGGGCCGTGGGCCTGCAGTTCCCCTGCCAGCGCCCCTTCGACCACAAGGACGGCATCGCCCAGGTGCCGGGCTGGCGCGTCCTGCCCAACCGCCTGGGCGCCGCCGACACCACGATGTGGGAAAGCCACGCCGGCGGCGGCCCCCTGGGCTGGAGTCAGCAATTGCTGCGCTCGCAAACCCTGGCCACCTATCTCGCCTACGACTGGGACCAGGATTGGGGCGAACTGCAACGCCTCACCCCGATCGACCCCTCAGCCGTCCCGGCGACCCCGACGGTCATCCAGGAGACCCACAGCGGTATGTGGTCACCCGGCCATATCTACACCTGGTAACCGCTTCGGCGCAGCCGCGCCGCGATCGGGCTTCGCGCGTTTCGCACGGCCGCCGCACATCGCGTCGCGCCCCGGAGCGGGGCGACAATGGTGTCATGACCGCAAGTGTCGACCTGCGAGTGTATGCCGAGCTGAACGACTTCGTGCCCCCGGGCGCACGGTACGCCGCCCAGCGGCGGCCGATCCGTCCGCATCAGACCGTGAAAGACATCGTCGAGGCCGCGGGCATCCCGCATACCGAGGTCGACCTCATGCTGGTGAACGGTGAATCCGTCGACTTCGGCCACCACCCGCGGCCGGGAGATCGGCTCGCCGCCTACCCGGTCTTCGAAACCCTCGACATCGGGCCGGCGACACGGGTCCGTCCCCGCCCGCTGCGCGATCCGCGTTTCATCGTGGACGTCAATCTCGGTGGGCTCGCCCGGCTCATGCGGTTGATGGGCCTCGACGCCCGGAGCCCACCGGATACCGACGATGCCGCGCTGGCAAAGTCCGCCGCGGAGCAACACCGGATCATCCTCACCCGCGACCGCGGACTCCTGAAGCGACGCACCGTGACCCACGGGGTATTCGTGCGTTCGAACCGGCCCTTCGATCAGCTCGTCGAGGTGATCCGCCGGCTCGATCTGACCGATCGGCTGATGCTGTTCAGCCGCTGCCTGCCCTGTGGGGGCCTCCTGACCGAGGTGGCCGAACAGGACATCACCGACCAGCTCGAGCCACTCACACGCAAGTACTACGACACCTTCAGACAATGCCGGGAATGCCGCCGGATCTACTGGGAGGGTTCGCACCAGCGGCGGCTCGACGACCTCGTCACCAGAATTCGAGCCGCGGTCGGACCGGATCCATAGGGATACCACCGGACCCCGGGAGTAGATCGCGACGCAATTCCTCCACCAGAACGGCGACAGGTTTTCACCGGCACCGGCGCGGCCGGTGCCGGGCACACTTCTCGCGCTAGATGCAGAAGCTGACGCTCGCCGACCCCACCGGAAGGTTGAGGCAAACGGAGAGCCACTGAATCTGCGTCGCTTGGGCTGTGTCGCTGGCCCCCGGCGTGTCGGCCGCTGGGGCCGCGGCCGAAGCGATCGCGGGGGCAGCGGCCCCCAAGGTCAATGTAGTGACAGCCGTCGCGACGGCAAGGCCAATCCTTCGAGACATCGCAGTTCTTTCGCAAGAGTCGGGACTACCACTGCCCTATTCTCCGCCCGGCGCCGCATCGATCACAAGTGACCGTCGGCGCTCGGCATGCCTCGGAATGTTCCCTGCCGGGCTGTCATCGGACGGTGCCGGGTTAGATTGCCGGGCGAGAGCTGTAGTGAGGTGACTCGTGGGTGATCCCCCGGATAAGGACGATTCGAGCGGTGCGCGACTGCGGCTGCGGGTACTGGGTGGGCTGGCGGCCACCGGCGGCGGTCGGCCGGTCGATCTCGGCGGCTTGCGGCAGCGGACACTGCTGGCGGCGTTGATCACCGCGTTCCCGCACGAGGTGTCCGCCGATCGACTGCTCGAGCAGGTGTGGCACGACGCCAGGGAACCATCGGTGAATTCGCTGCATTTCGGAATCTCGACGCTGCGTAGCCGGCTCGAGCCCGACCGCCGCCGCGGCGCCGGGGGCGTAATCGTCCGCTGCGGCACCCGCTATCTGCTGGCTCTGCCCGCGGACCGGATCGACGCGCATCGATTCGCACAACACGTCGCTGCCGCCGACACTGCTTGTGCCACAGGTGATCTCGATGCAGGACTGAGGTCCTACGAGACAGCGCTGGCGGATTGGCGGGGTGCGCCGTATGCGGATGTGGCCGATGCGGAATTCGTGCGTCCCGAGATCGCCAGGTTGACCACGCTGGAACTGCTCGCCCGTAAGGCGCTGGTGCAGTTGCGACTCGACGCCGGTCGCGCCGACGCCGCGCTGGCCGAGGCCGAGAACCTGGTGTCGGCGCATCCGCTCGATGAGCGGGTATGGGAGCTGCTGGCGCTGGCCCGTTACCGGGTGGGCCGGCAGTCCGACGCCCTTGCCGCCCTGCGGGATATCCGCCGCCTGCTCGACACCGAACTCGGCATCGAGCCCGGTGTCCAGTTGCGTGAGCTGGAGACTGCGATCCTGCGTCACGACGAGGATCTGCTCTCCGGCTCCGCGAGGCATACGACGGCCGCCCAAGGCGCGGTCGCGTCGGCTCCACTGATGCCGGTTCCGCGCACCAACTTGATCGGCCGCAGCGGCGAACTCGACGATATCGGCCGGGCCGTGCGCACCCACCGGCTGGTGACGCTCGTCGGCACCGGCGGCGTCGGCAAGACCCGGCTGGCCCTCGAAACCTGCCGGCGGCTACCGGCCGGCGACGGGCCGTGGTGGGTCGATCTGGCACCGGTCGAATCCGACGAACTCGTCGCTGCCACCGTGGCCGCGGCCGTGCAGGTTCGCGGTGCGGCATCGCCGGAGCGGCTCGCGACCGTCCTCGCCGCGCGGGAATGCACACTGTTGCTGGACAATTGCGAACATCTGCTCGACGGGGTCGCCGCCGTCGCGAGCGTTCTGTTGAGCCGCTGCCCGCACATCCGGATCCTGGCCACGAGCAGGGAGGCGCTGGCGGTCGACGGCGAACGCGTCGTCGAGGTCCTGCCGCTGGACGAGGCCGACGCCGTCGAACTGTTCGCCACGCGGGCAGCGGGTGTGGTCGACGGCTGGACGCTCGACGAGCGAGTGCGCGAACCGGTGCGACAGATCTGCGCCGACCTCGACGGCATTCCGCTCGCGGTGGAGCTGGCCGCCGCGCAACTGCGGATCCTGTCCGAACAGCAGATCGCCGACGGACTGGCCGACCGGTTCACACTGCTGGCCGGCGGCGCGCGCACCGCGCCGGCCCGCCAGCGCCGACTGGCCGACACCATCGACTGGAGCTATCGCATGCTCGACCCGGGAGAAGCGCGGCTGCTGCGTGAGATCGCCGTCTTCGCCGGTAGTTTCGATATCGACGCCGCAGCCGCCGTGCGCGGGGCGCCCTCGCCGCTGGCGGTTCTCGAGACGCTGACGGGTCTCGTCCGTCGGTCGCTGCTGCAAGTGCAGCCGGCGTCATCGCCGCGCCGGTACCGGATGTTGCAGTCCATCCGCGAATTCGCGCTCGCCCGTTGCGAAGCCGACGAGCTGGTCCGGGTGCGGGCGGCGCACCGACGCTGTGTGCTGGAGCGATCGCAGCTCGCGGCCACCCACCTGCGCGACGCGCGGTCGGCACAGATGCTCGATGCGCTCGGCGCCGATGTCGCCGAGCACCGCAGCGCGATCGCCTCCGCATTCGCCGACGGCGATCCGGGCTGCGTGGTGCGGCTGGCGGCAGCTCTCTACTGGTTCTGGTACCGGCGCGGATTCATCGAGGAGGGCATCGAGGCGATCACGGGCGCCCTCGCCGCGAGCGGGCCTCCGGGACACGGGGTCGACGCGGCGACGCTGGCGGCCGCGCTGGCAGGTCTCGGCGGACTGTACTACCTGTCCGGCAATCCGGTCCGGGGCGCGGAATCGACCGAGCGAGCGGCCCGGGTGGCAACGGATGCGGGCGATCAGTCCACCGCCGCATGGATGCGGACGTGGACTACCTACATGCACGCCGTGGTTGCGGCATCGCCCGCGACGGCGGACGCGGCCCGTGCCGCCGTCGCCGAGGTGAGTGCGGCCGGTCACCCGTGGCAGCTGGCCGAGGCGCTCATGATCGAGGGCATGATCCTGCGTTTCGTGAACCGCCTCGACGCGGCACGGGATGCGCTGCGTGAGGCGGTATCGGTCGCGGAACGGTGTGGGCACCGCTGGCCGATTGCCTCCGCGTCGTGGACGCTGGCTCGATGCGCGATGGACACCGGAGACGTGACCGATGCTCGCACGGCATTGCGCACCATGCAGACCGCGCTGGAGTCGGACGGCGACGTCACCTCGTGGCTGGTGATGGTGCATCTGGCCGCCGCGATCGCCGCGCGCAGTGGCCGTGCCGACGACGGTGCCCGCCTGCTGGGGGCCGTGGGGGCCCTCGGCGGGCGGATCGGATTCCTGCCGGAGGCAATGGATCCGATGGATGCGCCCCGCGAGGCCGCCGCGGTCCGGACGGCGCTGTCCGAGCGGGATTTCGACGCAGGACTGGCGGCCGGCGCGGCCATGACACGCACCGAGGTGAACGCACTGGTGCGCGCGGTGGGCGCTGAGCCGGCGAGGACGCTGAGCGGGAGCTAAGTTCGCGCTAAGCGTGGCGCGGTCTGCTGAAGACGTTCAACATCAGCGACTTCAGGAGTCACATGTCCAGCGTCTTCGATCCGCCCGCGCCGACCGGAACCGGGCGGCAACCACTGGCCGGCGTCGACCTCGCCGAGCGCCTGCGCGCGGCGGTCGCCGGTCGGGTCCACACCCCCGGCGAGGACGGATACCGCTTGTCGGCAGGCGGATTCAATGTCGCGACCGAGCACCGGGCGGCGGCCGTCGTGGTCGCCGGCAGCGCTGCCGATGTCGCGGCCGCAGTGAGTGTCGCGAACGCTGCCGGTTATCGGGTCGCGGTGCAGGCCACCGGGCACGGGGCCAGCCCCACGCCGCCGCACAGCATCCTGATCGACACCGCGCTCCTGGACGCGATAGCGATAGATC
Organism: Nocardia nova; assembly: GCF_002933465.1. Taxonomy (GTDB): domain Bacteria; phylum Actinomycetota; class Actinomycetes; order Mycobacteriales; family Mycobacteriaceae; genus Nocardia; species Nocardia nova_B. The sequence continues at coordinate 130,386 of NZ_PSZE01000016.1, read as the reverse complement.
CGGAGGGGCGCACCGCGACGGTCGGCGCGGGTGTGCGCTGGCAGGAGGTCCTGGATGCGGCCGCCCCGTTCGGACTCGCCCCGCTGGCGGGGTCCTCGACCAGTGTGGGTGTGGTCGGCTACACCCTCGGCGGCGGTCTGGGTCCGATCGCGCGCACCTACGGTTTCGCCGCCGACCATGTGACCGCCATGGAGGTGGTGACCGCCGATGCGACGCTGCGCCGCGTCACGCCCGATACCGAGCCCGACCTGTTCCGGGCGCTGCTCGGCGGCGGCGCGGCCTTCGGAATCGTCACGCAGATGACCTTCCGGCTGTTCCCGATTCGCAGCCTCTACGCCGGCGGCCTCACCTATCGAATGGACGACGCGGCGACGGTGCTGCGAGCCTGGCGGAATTGGGTGGCGACCGTGCCGGAGGCCGTGACCAGTTCGGTGGCTGTCCTGAATCTGCCGCCGCTGCCCGAGATTCCGGAGCCGCTGCGCGGTGCGACGGTGCTGCACGTGCGCTATGCCCATGTCGGCGACGCTACCGAGGGTGCCGCGCTGCTGGAGCCGCTGCGGTCGCTGGCATCACCGCTGCTGGACACGATCGCCGAGATGCCGTATGCGGCCCTCGCGTCCATCCACAACGACCCGGTCGATCCCATGCCGGCTGCCGATCGGTCCACCCTGCTGCGCGAACTGCCGGACGCGGCCGTCGACGCGCTGCTGGAGGCCGCCGGTCCCGCGCGCGGATTGCCGATCACCATGACCGAGATCCGTGCCCTCGGTGGCGCACTCGCGCGAGAGTCGCTGTCGCCCACGACGGTCGCGGGCAGGCAGGCCGCTTTCAACGTCCTCGCGGTCGGCGTGCTGGCACCGCCGATCGCGGCGGCGGTCCCCGCGGCACTGGATACCGTGATCGATGCTGTGTCCGCGTGGAGTCTCGGCGCTGCCACACCGAACTTCACCCGCGATCCGCACAATCGGAGCGCCGCCGAAACCATGGCGGCCTGGACCGCGGGCCAGCGCGAGCGACTGGTCGAGGCGCGCCGCCGCTACGACCCGACCGGCGTGTTCGACCCGGCCGCCCGCTGGACCATCCCCGGCCGCTGACCTCCGGCGGCGACCCGGCACCCGGAAAGACCTGCCACCGGTCGAAAGACCCCGAGGGGTGCGGCAGGTCCTTCCGGGCTGCCCCTATCTACCCGGGCGCCCCTTGCTCGTCGGTAGTGCGGGACTCAGCGGCCGTTCCACACCGGGGCGCGCTTCTCGGTGAAGGCGCGCACGCCTTCGGCGGCGTCTTCGGAAAACAATGCGGTGGACGCGATGTCGTACTGCTTGGCGAAGGCGTCGGCCGTGGACCAGTCGGATGTCTCGTCGACGATGCGTTTGCTGCCCTCCAGGCTGAGCGGTGCGTTGGCGGCGATGCGTTCGGCCAATTCCAGAGCCGCTGTGAGTGCTCGGCCCGGTTCGGCGAGAACGTTGATCAGGCCGAGTTCGGCCAGCCGGGTCGCCTGCATAGGGTCGCCGGTGAGCGCCAGCTGCATGGCGATATTGCGAGGCAGGCGCTCCCGTAGACGCATGACGCCGCCGGCGGCGGCGATCAGGCCGCGTTTGGGCTCCGGAATGCCGAATTGCGAGTCACTCGCGGCGACGATCAGATCCGCGGCCAGGGCCAGTTCACAGCCGCCCGCGAGAGCCGGTCCTTCGACGGCGGCGATCAACGGTTTGCGCGGCGGTTTGCCGGCGAGCCCCAGGGCACCCCGCTTCTCGGTCAGCGGGGCTTCTCCCCGGGCCATCGCTTTCAGATCCATGCCGGAACTGAAGTAGCCGCCGGCGCCGGTGAGGACGGCGACACGGGCGTTCGGATCGGCTTCGAAAGAATCACAGGCCTTTTCGAGTCCGAGGGCCATGGCGTGATCGACCGCGTTGCGGACCTCGGGGCGGTTCATCGTGATGATCATGATGGGGCCGCGCCGCTCCACCAGCACGGGCGGCGGCGGGGGCGCGGGCAACTCATGGCGTTGTGTGCCCTCGACTGTGATATCGCCATCACCGACGGTGACGGACAGGCCCAGCGCATCGCCCTCGCGCAGCGCGGCGACGAGGTCGGATCTGTTGCTGCGCACCAACACTCGTGTGCCGTCGGGGGTGATCAGGCTGACGATGGCCGCCTCCGGCTCGCCGTCACGTCCGTAGGGCAGCGTGTAGGCCTCGACCACCGCAGGGCCCTCGTACTCGGTCCGGACCGGACGGGCGGGCGGATTGTCGACGATCGGTCGCAGATGGGCGTAGGGGCGCTGCGGCGGTGTGGCGGAATAGATGCCCAGGGCGTGCTTGGTGACGTACCAGCCGAGTGAGGTGCTCAGCCCGAAGGCATCGGGGTCGGCGCGCAATTGCGCGACCATGGTGGCGATCGCGTGCGTGCCGTAATTGTTGCCCGGTCCGCCGCCGAAGGTCAGTCCGCCGGTCACCGAGAGCGAGCGTTCGGGATCGTCTGTGGCGAGGCCGAGTTCACGCGCCGCGATCTGCACCGCGACCGGGAAGCAGGAATACAGATCCACGGGGCCGATCCGATCGATGGTCAGGTCGGCATGCTCCAGCGCGGCCGCGCCGACGGCCCGGATCGCCGGGGAGGCAGCCAGTTCCGCGCGTTCGGAGACGAACCACTCGTCGTGCGCGCTGGCTCCGGCGTGGACGAAAACCCATTTGTCCTGCGGAATTCCGGCCGCCTCGGCAGCGGCGGCGCTGCACAGCACCAGTCCCGCGGCCATATCCACCTGCAGGTTGGCGCACAGCAGTTTGGTGTACGGAGCCGATACCGTCCGGTTGTCCGCGGTCGGTGTGGTCAACTCCGGCGCGCTGAACCGTTGCGGCAGCCAGGCATTCGGATTGTCCGCGCCGACCGCCGACAACCGCGACCACAGCTCACCGATCGCCTCGAGATGCTGCTTCGGATCGCGGCCGAGCCGGTGCCGGTTGGCCGATTCCATGAGCGCGTACATGTAGATGGGCGCACCCAGCCCGACAGCGATTTCGGCCGCGTTGTTGGCCTCTTTGTCGATCCCGGCGATACGGGTCGGCTCCACGTCGGGTCCCTGTTCCGGCCACGTCACCTCGGTGCCCGCGCGCTGCGCGGCGGCCATGGTGGCGCCCGCTTCCGCGCCGGTCACCAGCACGATCTCGTAGGTGCCGTCGGCGATGGCCTGTGCCGCTTCATTGACCAGCAGCTGGCCACCGTCGCCACCGTAGGTGGAGGACTGCACGGTGTCGGCCCCGGCCGCGCCGACCGAATGCGCCACCAGGGCGCCGAGGTCTCGATACTTCCAGGAGGCGCTGGCGACCGCGAACACCGCGTCGGCGGCCGACAGCAGTGACGGCCCCGCCCCGCTGTCCCGCGCGGCCAGCTGCAGTGCCCGCACCGCCAGCGCCGCCGGGTCCTCGGCGGTGTTCGGCTTATGCTGCACCAGCTGTCCGGCACCGACCAGAACCGGCGTATTCGGCGCGATCGTGCGACCGGATGCCTTGTGCAGCATGGGTTTCCGCACCGATTTCGCTCCGGCGACGGGTCCCGCCGCAGCGATACGGTCCGGCACTCGGTCCAGCGATTCCCGCAGTGCCTCCGACAGACTTCGCACCAGCGACGCACCCAGCGGGCCGTCGACGGGTTGTCCCGACAGTCCGGCGTCGAAGTAGGCGGTCGCCCCGTTCGCCTCGGCACGCACGGTCAGCCAGAAGCCGAGGGTCAACCCCATCGGCCCGGCGCCGCGCAGCACCAGCGCGGTCTCGTCCACCGCGATCACGGTCCAAGCGACCTCGGCGGGGATGCCCATGAACGTCACCTGCTGAGCGAACTCCGATCCGGGGTACACACCGCTGGGTGCGTCGCCGCGGAAGGCCGCGTGCATGGTCAGCCATTCGGCGAAGCGACCCGGATCGGTCAGATAGGCCGCGACCTCGGCCACGGGACGGTCGAGATGCTTGCTCGCGTGGGCTCGTTTGTCGAAATCCGTGAGCCCGTCCGGCGGGGTGTACGCCTCGGAGACGGCCGGGCCGGCGGGAGGCGTGGCGGGCTTGCCCAGCACTCCCTCGACGACGTCGCGCAGAATCGCCGGATCGCTTGTCACGGCGTCGGCGAGTGCTCGCACCGCACGTACTCGAGCGCGCACCTGCCGCATCACCTGGGGAAGTCGACCCACGTCAGCCACTACCTTGCCTTTCCATCGGCGGAACTATTATTTGTGGAATAGTTCCGTGGAACTATTAGACGGATAGTGGTTCCACGTGTCAAGATGGCCGCGTGACCAGACCCGGTGCGCCGCTGTCCAGCCTGCTCAGCCGCGCGATGACCCTGATTCCGCGGTCGGCGCCCAGCGGCGATGCGACGGACGCGCGGGTCCTCGACGCCGCGTTGCGAGTCCTGGCGCGCCGCGGCACCCGCGAGGCCACCATGGACGACATCGCGGCCGAGGCCGGGGTCGGCCGCACGACGCTGTTTCGCCGCTACACCGGCAAGGACCAGCTGTTCGAACGGGCACTGGCGCGCGATATCGGCCGCATCCTGGCCGACCTCGCCGACCGCTTCACCGAAGTCACCGATCCCACCGAACAGGTGGTGCTCGGCTTCCTCACCGGGCTGGGGCTGGGCGACCACATCCTGTTCCGCGATGCCGACCCGCTGCGCCGAGCCGAACTCATCCAGGCTCTCGGACAGGGCGATCCGTCACCGATCACCTTGGCCTTCACTGCCATTCGCGCGAATATCGGCAAAGCCCAGGCGGACGGCAAGATCCCGCTCCGTGACCCCGATGCCCAGGCCGACGCCCTGGTGCACCTGATCATCGGCTACCTGGCCACACCGAGCCACGCCATCGATCTGACCGATCCCGCGGCCGCCGAACGCGTCGCCCGCGCCGCCGTCGCACCCATTCTGACCGGAACCATCGACTGATCCACACCCGTCCGGATCGTCCCGCGACGACATCCGAATAGACCGCCCCACCGCCTATCCCGCGTGGATTCGCGCTGCTCGGTGCGGCTTTCGTCACCGAGCGGGTCGATATCGCGGTGCACGCGTACGCGATCGCGCAGCGCTGCCTGGACCTGACCCTCGACCACGTGCGGCGGCGGGAGACCGGCGCCAGCGCCAGCGAAGTGATGACCGATCCGGCGGCCGAGATCTTCGGCTACGACAACCGCTGAGCCGCGGATTCGACCGATACGACAACGTCGACGGGGCCCGCGAGTCAGTCCATCTCCTGCAACGCCCGGCGCAGCACCTTGCCGGTGGCATTGCGGGGCAGTTCGTCCAGGACGACCACATCGCGGGGAACCTTGTAGCGCGCCACGTTCGCCTTTACGTACGCCTTGATCTCCGCGTCGTCCACGGTGGCGCCGGGCGCCGGAACGATGTAGGCGCGCAAGCGCTTTCCGAACTCCTCGTCGGGCACACCGATGACCGACACGTCGTCGATGTCGGGCCGGGCCGCGAGCAGGTTCTCGATCTCGAGGGGATAGACGTTCTCCCCACCGGAGACGATCATGTCGTCGCCGCGGCCGTCGATGTGCAGCAGCCCGTGGTCGTCGATCCGGCCCATATCACCGGTGGACATGTACCCGTCGATGAACTGCTTGTGGCGGCCGTCGGTATAACCCTCGAACGGCGCACCGCTGCGTACGAACACCCGGCCGGAGACGTTGCGATCGGTGACCCTGCGGCCCTCGTCGTCGAACAACGCGATCTTGCTCGTCACCGGCGGGCGGCCGACGGTGCCCGGGGCGAGGCGCAATTCGTGCGGCTGCGCCACCGTCGCCACCGCGACCTCGGTCGAACCGTAGAGGTTGTAGAGCACGTCGCCGAAGGTGTCCTGCACCCGGGTCGCCAGCTCCGGGGCGAGCGCCGAGCCCGCCACCGCGATGGTTTTCAGCGCCGACAGGTCATAGCGCTCGATGATCTCCGGACTCAGCGACACCAGCCGGTGCAACATGGTCGGTACCGCGACCAGCATCTCGGCGCGGTGCTCGCTCACCGCGCGCAGCGTGGCCTCGGCGTCGAAACGGCGCATCAGCACGGTCTTGTTGCCCAGCGCGGTGGCGACCGTCCACGTCCCGAAGCCGGTCGAATGGAAAATCGGCGACACGATCACCACGCTGCCTTTGCGCGGGAACGGAATTCGGTCCGCGATCATCGCACTCGCCAGCGGTGTCACCTTGGTGCGCGGCGCCCCCTTGGGCAGGCCCGTGGTACCGCTGGTGAGGATGATGAAACCACCCGGCCGCGTCGGCGCCGGCGGCATCCGGTGGTCGCCGGCGTCGATCAGCTCATCCACGGTGCGCGCGCCCGCCGGTACCGCGTGCCCCTGGTCCACCCAGGTGAGAATGCGCGGCAGCGTCGGCGGTAGCGCGTCGAGCAGGTCGCCGAACTCGCTGTCGTGCAACATGGCTCGCACGTTCTCCCGCGCGGCCACCTCGGCGAACTGCGGCTTGGCGAATCCGGTGTTCATCATGGCCAGCCGCAGTCCGGCGCGGCCGGCCGCGCTGATCGCCAGCACCAGGCCACGATGGTCGCGCGCCAGGACCCCTACCACCGAACCGGCTGTAAGTCCTTGCGCCAGAAGGGCATTGGCCAGCGCGTTGGACTGCACGTCGAGTTCACCGTAGGTCAGCACGCCGCGCTCGTCGGCGATGGCGGGCTGGTGCGGATAATAGCGGGCCCCGGCCATGATCAGCGCCGCCGGCGGGCCGTAGATCCGGTTCTCCCGGGCCATGCGCACCACGCGGTCCGGGCGCGTCAGATCGACCACACCACGCTGGTGCAGCCGGACGACGGCGCGCAGCACTTCCGCCGCGTCACCGAGCCCGGTCGTGAGGCTCTCGAGGTTGTGTGCCATATACGAATTCCTCCTTGCGACAGGACTTTTTGCTGGAGAGCGCCTGTTCTCAGCCCCGGCCCGCACGTTCGAGATAGATCGCTCGCTGCGACATATCGGCGCTGGACACGGTGTCGTGGCTGCCCCGTAGGCGGCCGAACCGCTTGCGCAGCCCTTCCGCTATCGCGGTGAGCAGCGCGATGGCGATCACGTCGGCACCCGTCACGGCGGTCAGTTCCGCGGCCGTCGCCGCTAGCGTGTCGGCATCGACGTCGCCGATCGCCACCCGTATGCCTGCCGGACGAATACCCACTCTCCGCTCCTCGCTTGTCTCGCGTATCACGAGGTTAGGGAGCAGACGCTCACCAATCCATGATCTAACCGGCCAAGACTTGTACTTTTCGGCCATTCTGGCCCGAGGATGTGCCCATGGCCGTCCACCCGCCGCTGACAAGCCTGATCGGCCGCGCGGTCGACAAGGCCGTCACAGCCGCACCCGCGGGTCCGGAGGCCTCCGCGGCCGATCCCGTGCCGTGTATGCAGGCCGACCCGTCCCACTCGGGGACGAGCGCCGGCCGCTAGTTCGAATCCGGTTCTCGCGGTGTGGATTTGGCAGGGATCCGGGTCGAGTGCCTGCTCGGCTCGCATCGGCCCCGATCACGGCGCCGGCGGCGCTCACGGCGCGAACCGATCGCGCTAGTCACCGTGGGTGCCGGGCGCATGTTTCATCTCGGTCGCTGCGCCCGGAGCGACCCCGCGTCGCGAGTAGACTGCAGATTGCTCGCAGATGTCCAAAAGGTGAACTCAAGGGAGTGACGATGGACCTTCTCGAGGGTGGGGTAAAAGCAATTTCGTGGACGGCCGATGCGACCACATCCGCGGCCGGGGCGGTGGGCGGCGCCGCCGTGAACGGTGTTCTCGGCGGGATGCAGGGCGTCGTGTCGGGGGTGCGGAGCGGACTGAGCAGCGGTAGTCATTCGACGCCGGCCGCCGCGCTCACGTTGGCGGCGATCGGAGCCACGGGAGTCGTGGACTGGCCAGTGCTCCTGGGCGTCGGCGGCACCGCACTCGTAGTCCGGAGGCTCACCTCGCACCCGGACCAGCAACAGTCATCCGCCACCAGCGCTCACGCCGCGCAGCGCAAGCAGCCGGCACGCGGCGGCCGACCGGCCCGCCGCAGCGACGGGGACACAAAGACGACAGCCCGCAAGACCGCGACCCGATCGCCGCGCGCACCCAGCAAGGCGTAGCCGGCACCGGTGGGCCTCAGCAGCCTCCCGCGACATCCGCGTCACCACGGGCGCACGCTCGTTGCGCGGGCGGTCTACGGCCGTCGTAAACCGTCGTCGTCACCCTCGCCTCGCGGCGTAGCGTGGGAACGGTCAGCGCGATGATCCGCCGACGACGTCGATGACTCCCAGACGCCACAACGCCGCGTACAACTCACGCAGGGGAACGGTCAGCACCTGCGTCAGCGCACCCGTCAACGGATCCGGGCCGCCACCTACATCAGCTGTCCTCACGACGGACACTGTGGCGAACCCAAGCGTCGGGAACCCGAATATCGCATGACCGGGAGGCAACACATGGCCGACAAATCGCACACCAGCCACCGGAACGCGGTCGACAGGGTCATGGCCGCGCACAGTTTCGCGGTGGAACTCCCCCTGCTCGGCCGAGTACCGATCCCTCGTCCCGAACAGTTGGCCTACTACGGCGCACTCGGCGCCCTGGCCGCAGCAGAAATCATCGAATGGCCGGTCGCGCTGGTACTGGCCGGCGGCCATTGGCTCGCGGAAAATCAACACAACCGGGTGGCCCACGAGATCGGCGAGGCCCTCGAAGACGCCTGACCCCCACCTCGAACGCGCCTACCCGTCGTATATTCCGTCGATAAGCACCGGCGCGGCCGTACTGGCGTTCCACTGCGCCGCGAGCCGTACGTCGTGCGCCAGCCCGATCCCGGTCAATTCCCGGCCGGAGACAGCGCCCGCCAGGATCGCGAGCAATTCACCTGCCACGGCGCGAAATCCGAGGGCGGCGACCTGGGCCTCCGGTGAGCCGTCGGCATTGTGTGCGAGGAGCGCGGCGGCGATCGCGCCCGCCCCCACGTAATCCTCGAGACTCGGACGTAGCGGCCCGTCCACGACGCCCCACCGCTCGCCCGCCGCGACGATCCCGACAGGTCGATCATCGGCAGCGGCGATCGCGGCCTTCGCGACCGCATCGGCATTGCGGAGCGAGCCGGCAAAGACGGTGAGATCGAATCCGGCGGCACGCGCCGACAGAGTGGCGCCGTTCGGCGACGGCAGCGCCAGCAACGTGCCCGCCGGAAGTTCGAGCAGGGACGAGGGACTCAGCGACCACCCACGCTCGTGTTTGGCGGCGGCGAGCACGGCGCCGGCCCGCTCGGCTTCGACGGCAGCCCGGGGATCGGCATGCCGCAGCGGTAACGGCAACACCCGCCCGCCCCGCGATACGGCGATATCGACCGATGTCGAGAAGGAGAGGACATCGACGATGATCAACGCCCCGCACTCCGGACCGAGCTGCTCGACTCCCTCGCGGCCCCACTCGAGACGAATGCGATAGCCCTGCTGCCGGTAGACGCCTGCATTCACCCACTGATAGTGCGCTCGACCCGGCGAGTCCGCGAGCCACCCGGGTTGGTGCAGGAGCTCCGGAATCTCCGGCGAATCGACGTTCGGCCAGAAGTGCCAGCATGCCGGTACGCCGTCGAACAGCGCGCGCAACTGCTCGATCTCGTGCGGGATCGCACTGCCTGCCCGGAGGACTCCGTTCAGTTCCTCGCTGGGCGGACCAGTACGGAACCAGCTCGACGGCGCGCCACCGCTCGATCGGTTCGCTCGCACGAGATGCGTTGCGACAGAGGTGGTTACAGCCTCGTGGCACCTGCGGTTGCCGAGATCAGCGGTCATCCGACGAAGCCGGTGGGAGCAGCGATTCGTATTCCGCGCGAAGGGAATCGAACGTCGGCCAGAACAGACCGGGTGCGGACGCCGCGAGCCTGGCGTGCAGGATGTCCAGGTGGGTGTGCCAGCCGGCCGCGATATCGATGATCTCGCCGCGGGTCGGGAGCCGGCGGTGGGTGACTGTCAGACGGACCTTGTCGGCAACCTGCTCGAGGGCGAAGGTCACGTCCGAGTCGGCGAGGCCGCCGCCGCTGCTCCAGGTGTGGCGCAGCAGATGCGGAGGATCCCATTCGAGCACCTCGCCATGCCTGCGGTCGGCCACCGCGGCGGGATCGCCTTCGCCGGTGAGCTCGTGGATCCGGAAGATATGTTCGACCCGGCCACCGGTGACCTGTTCTAGCAGCCCGCCGGCCAGCCAGGTCGCCCGCTTGTCGATATCGGTCAGATACGCCCACACCCGTTCGATCGGCCCGGGCAGTAGCCGTTCGATACGGACCGTGCCCGGTTCGACGACCTCGCCGTAGTCACTCATCGCGCGTTTCCTCCTGTAGCAGTGCGGCTTCCAGGGCGTCGAGGCTCCGGTTCCAGAAACGCTCGTAGAAGTTCACCCATTCGGCGCAGTCTCGCAGCGGGCGCGGATCGAGCCGGCACAGATGTGTGCGCCCGTGCACGCTGCGTCGCACCAGCCCGGCCCGCTCGAGCACCTTGATGTGCTTGGACGCGGCCGCGAGCGAAATGTCGAACGGGGCGGCCAACTCCCCGACGCTGCACTGGCGCCGCGCCAGAGTGCGCAGCATAGAGCGGCGCGTCGAGTCCGACAGCGCGTGGAACACCACGTCGAGCCGTTCCGAAGAATTATCAACCACATGGTTGACTATTCCGTCTTCCCGCACCTACTGTCAACCCATCGGTTGAATGTCGCGGCCGATTCACCCACCTCTTCAGGGAGAAACCCATGACCGAGCAGAACTTCACGACGACCTTCACTGTCGACCGGCCCCCCGAAACCGCCTTCGACGCTGTGCTCGACGTGCACGGATGGTGGTCGAGCTCACTCACCGGACGCAGCGAAAAGCCCGGAGACGTCTTCACGTACGAGGTTCCCGGCGTGCATCGCGCCACCATCGAGGTCACCGAGGTCGTCCCGCACGACCGCGTCGTCTGGCGCGTCCTCGACGCCCGGCTCACCCTCGTCGAGGACCCCACCGAATGGAACGGCACCGAAATCCGTTTCGAGATCACCCGCCGCGCCGGCACCACCGCACTCCGCTTCACCCATGTCGGCCTCACCCCGGCGTTCGAATGCTTCGACGCCTGCCGCAAGGGCTGGTCGTTCTACATCGACCGAAGCCTGCACGACCTGATCACCACCGGCACCGGTCAACCCGACGAGGACCCGCAAGCTCTCGCCCTCGCGGTCGAGAATGCGGCAGCGACGCCACACTGAGGAAACCGCGCTGATATCAGGACGCCCCCGGGAAGGTCGTGGCCAGTCGTCGGCGGCCTCAGGCCTGGTCGAGCACGCTGGCGGGAACGCCGTAGGGCAGGAATCGCACCTTACGGCGTTCGTCGGTGTTGTCGCGATGTGCGCGTAAGGCCTCGAGCTCGGTCGGGAAGACCTGCTCGACCCGGGCCTCACCGGCGTCGTCGACGCTGTAGATGGCCCACACCCCGCTGCCGGTCTCCCCGGTCGTCGCGTCGTCCGGTTCCGGCGACCGCGCGCGTTCCGGCTGAACGAACTGGCCGAACAGCGACGTCAGCGAATTGACGGTGCTGCGGTCGAGGTATCCGGCGGCCTTACCGAGCAGGTCGCGAAACTCGATTTCCGCCTCGCGCAGAGCGCGCTCGAATTCTTCCGGATCGATCCCGAAAGGCCCGTTGTTTGCCATCTCGATCCTCCCGAGAACGAAGTCGGCGCTATGACTCCAGTATGCCGCGCGTGGGCGGCGAGGGGGCGAGGGGGCGACCAGAGTTTGCCCGGCAGATAGCCACGGGAACCTGGCACTGACAGCAGCCGCAGATGCGGCCGCGCGGTTCCTCCGCCGGCGGCGATCGCGATGTCCGCCGGTCTCGTGCGTATTTTCCAGACGAATCCACCACTGCGGCATTACGTTCTTCTGCAATGAAGTTCGCTTGTTGCAGCCGAACGGGGGCACGGGTGGCATCGACTCGAAGATTCGACCGGCGCACGCTCCTGCGGGGTGCGGCGGCAGCCGGGGCGGCGGCGGCCGCGTCCTCGATGACCGGTTGCGGTGACAACGACGACGATGCGCTCACCTTCTTCTTCCAGGCCAAACCCGACGAGGCGAAGGTCCGGCTCGAGATCATCGACGAGTTTCGCAAGCTGCACCCGGACATCAAGGTCCGGACACAGATGTCCGGCCCCGATCCGCAGACTCAGATCCTGACCTACTGTGCGGGCGGCAAATGCCCGGACGTACTGATGTCCTGGGATCTGTCCTACTCCTTCCTCGCCGAACGCGGCATCTTCGAAAACCTCGACACGATTCTGGACAAGGACCCGGCGTACGCGGCCGAGCTGAAGAAGGACAGCTCGATGCCCCTGTACAACACGTTCCGCTACAAGAACGCGCAGCACGCACTGCCCGAGCAGTGGGCCGGAATCTTCCTGTACTACAACCGGAAGCTCTTCGCCGACGCCAAACTCGCATCCCCGCCCGCACGCTGGGAGGATGCCTGGAGCTTCGACGAATTCCTCGGCGCCGCACAGGCGCTGACGAAACGCGACAGCTCCGGCGACGTCATCCAATGGGGGTTCGTGGATCCCTGGACCGTCTACTACTCCGCCAGCTGCTTCGGGATGAACAACGGCGTCGAATGGTTCACCCCGTCCGTCGACCCGACCCGCACCAACATCGACAACGACGCCTTCATCGAGGGTGTCCAGTTCTACACCGACCTATCCACCCGGCACCGGGTGATGCCGAAAATCGAATTCCAGCAATCCCTTTCGTCGTCGGACATGTTCGCCCAGGGCAAAGCCGCGATGGCGTTGTCCGGGCACTGGATGTACAGCACGTACGCCGGCCAGGAGGACCTCGACTTCGACGTCACGGTGCTACCGGTCGGCCCACGCGGTACCGCCGCTCGGTCCGATATCGGCACCACCGGCCTGTCCATCGCCGCCGACAGCCCACGCAAGGAGCAGGCCTGGGAATTCGTCAAATTCGCCACCGGGCCGGTCGGTCAGGCGGTCATCGCGCAATCGGGCCTGTTCGTCCCCGCGCTGAAATCCGCGCTCGCCTCCGAGGGGTTCGCGCAGGCACATACGAAGGTGCACAACCTCGAGGTGTTCCACGGCGGCGACCACGCCAACAACCTGCCGGTCACGCCCGCGTGGCCACGCGTCGACGCGGTCATCGAACAGGGATACGACCATGTGTTCCGCGGGGCCGCCTCCGCGGAGTGGTTCAAGCAGGGCCTCGCCGGACAGATCAACGACCTTTTGGAGGCACAGTGAGCGACAATCGCGCAGCGGCTCGCTGTGCCGACCGGGTGCGGGTGTCCCGCAGGTCACGAGGCACAGTGAGCGACAATCGCGCAGCGGCTCGCCGCGCCGACCCGGCGCGGGGGTCCCGCACATCACAGGGCACAGTGAGCGACAATCGCTCGGCGCTGAGCCGGCGCAAGGCCACCGCGGGCCGAATGTTCATCGCCCCCAACCTGATCGCGGTCGCGGTGTTCATGGCGTTCCCCTTGGGGTTCACGCTGTATCTGAGCCTGCACCGCTGGGATCTGTTCGGTTCGCCCGAGTTCATCGGTATCGGCAACTTCCGCCGGCTTTTCGCACACGACCCGCTGTTCTGGGTGGCCTTGCGCAACACGGTGATCTTCACCGTCGGCACGCTGATCCCGACCATCGTCATCGGTCTCGCCGTCGCGGCGGCACTGAATCGAAAGCTGAAGGGCATCGGCATCTTTCGCAGCATCATGTTCATGCCGCTGGTCGCCTCGACCGTGGCGATGGCCGTGGTCTGGCGGCTCACCTTCAGCACCGACTACGGCGTGCTCAACACCGTCCTGGGCTGGGTCGGCATCGGTCCGGTCCCGTGGCTCACCGACCCCGGGTGGTCGATGGTCTCGCTGTGCCTGGTGAGTGTGTGGAAGAGCGTCCCCTTCGTCACCGTCGTCCTGCTCGCCGCCATGCAGGGCATACCGGCCGACGTCTATGAGGCCGCCCGTATCGACGGCGCCGGAGCGTTGCGCCGGTTCGGCGCGATCACCGTGCCGCTGATCCGGCCCGCGCTGGCCTTCGCGTTCGTCATCACGGTCATCAACTCGTTCCAGGTGTTCGATCAGGCCTACGTCCTCACCGGCGGCAAGGGCGGTCCCGAAACCGGCACGTACGTGCTCGGAATCATGCTGTACCAGAACGCTTTCTCCTTCGACGACATCAGCTACGCCTGTGCCCTCGCCTGGGTGATCTTCGCGATCCTGCTGGCATTGACACTGCTCCAATTGCGATTCACCCGCGGCAATGCCTACGAAAGCGAGGCCTAGGTGGCGACCGCGAATCGTGCCGTTATCCGCCGTACCGGGCGCGGGATATTGCTGTACCTGGTGCTCGTCGCGATGGCATGGTGCGCACTGTTTCCGCTGCTGTGGGCCCTGTCGAGTTCGTTGAAGAAACAGGGCGACATCTCCGACACCAGCCTCCTCCCCGCCCACCCGGCGTGGTCGAACTACCGCGACATCTTCGACCTGATGCCGTTCGGGCGGATCTTCTTCAACACCGTGCTCTACGCCGGCTGCGTCACCGCGGGCCAGGTGTTCTTCTGCTCACTGGCCGGATATGCCTTCGCCCGCTTGCCGTTCAAGGGCCGCGACATCCTGTTCGTCGCCTACCTGGCCACCCTGATGGTCCCGGCGACCGTCACCGTCATCCCCCAGTTCATCCTCATGCGCGCCTTCGGCTGGGTGGACAGCCCCCTGGCCATGATCGTGCCGGGCCTGTTCGGCAGCGCCTTCGGCACCTACCTGATGCGCCAGTTCTTCATCACCCTGCCGGTCGAATTGGAGGAAGCCGCCATCCTCGACGGTTGCTCGGTCTGGCAGACGTACTGGCGCGTGCTGCTCCCGCACGCCCGACCGGCGGTGATGGTGCTCGCGGTACTCACCTGGGTGACGGTGTGGAATGACTTCCTGTGGCCGCTGGTGATGATCCAGCGCGACGAGATCTCCACGCTCACGCTGGGTTTGGTGCGCCTACAGGGCCAGTACGAAACCAACTGGCCGATCCTTATGGCGACCTCCATCCTGATGGTGGCGCCGATGCTGGTGATCTACGCGTTCGCACAGAAGTCGTTCGTGCGAGGGATTGCGATGTCGGGGCTGGGTGGGCGGTGAGGTGTCCGATTTTTCTGGCGACGCCATGGTGCTCCGAAGGCATCGAAGCTGTTGCGGTCGAACGCTTCCCGTCCCGGGTCAGTCCCCACCGCCGATGGCCTCCGCTTGCTCGCCGAGGCGGGCATGCAGCCGCTCCCGGACCTGATCCGGGGTGTAGGCCCGGCGTTTGCGCTCGGAGCGCACGATCACCGCTCCGGTTGCCGCGACACCCGCGGCTCCTGCCAAGCCGAGTACTTTCCACCACCGCATACGGCCTAGGCTAGTCGTTGTGCCACGCGAAGCGCCCTCGAGTATCGGTTTGGATGAAGCGGTGGAACTCACGCGGACGGGCGACTTGTGGCTGTTCCGTGGACATTCCGGCGCCGATCGCGCGATCCGGGGTTTGACCAACAGCCCGGTCAACCACGTCGGCATGGCGGTGGTCGTCGACGATCTGCCGGCTTTGATCTGGCATGCCGAACTCGGCCGGGCGCTACCGGATGTCTGGTCGGGCACCCATCATCGCGGCGCCCAGCTGCACGACCTGCAGGCCGCGGTCCTGCGCTGGACCAACGATTACGGGCAGCAAGCGTGGCTGCGTCAGCTGGATCGGCCGGTGACACGCGAGATGGAGGACGCGGCCCTGCGGACGGTCGCACGGCTGGACGGCATGCCCTTTCCCTCGACAAGCGCACTGGCGGGCCGGTGGTTCCGGGGCCGGATACCGCGACCCAAGCGGTCGAAAACCCGCGCAACCGAGGCAGGTCTGGAGAACGCCTACTGCGCGGAAATCGTCGCCATGACCTACCAGGCGATGGGATTGCTGCCGGAGAAGCATCCGAACTGGTACGACCCGGGCAGATTTTGGAGCGGCGACAATCTGCATCTGTCCGCCGGCTACCACCTCGGCGGGGAGATCGAGGTGAACGTCTTCGGGCGCTGACGCACGGAGATACGGAGTACCGGGCGTCGACAGGCGCAGGCACGTGGTCTCGGCCGCACCGATTAACTTCGCGGGCGGAAACGATCAGTCGCCCTCGACCACCGGGTAGATCCGGTCGGGCACGAGGCCGTGCGCCTCGCGGTGCACGGCGATCGCCGTATCGGCGTCCGGGGCATCGACCAGGCAGAAGGCCGTGTGGCTCGCTTCGTCGACCCAGTAGCGCTGGTACGTCACGCCGTAATCTCCCTGGATCGCCACGTCTGCGGCATGGGCGGCGGCCACGTCCCGCGCCGTCGTGCCTTCGGGCAGATGTTCGTGCACATCGATGAAGAGGACCATCAGGACTCCTTGTTCGAGTGGGCGAGGCCGAGTGGCGATGTGACGTAGATTACGCCGCACGTGACCCCTTCGACAGCCCGCAGACCACGGTTGGAGGCATCAGCCGGAGACCTGGAAATTTGATCATGTAATTATCGGAAAGAATGCAAGATCAATTCTGATACTTACACGAAATACGCAGTTCGCCAGCTGTTAACCGTGACCATTCACACAGTAACGAAATTGGATTTACACATTTCACGTTCGTATATTTGGGTTACGCGCCGTGATGGCGTCGTTATCCATCTGTGGAAGGAAATCCCGTACATGGTCTCTCGCAAGATCTTCGCTGCCGCCACCATCTCCACCGCCGCGCTGTTCTTCGGCCCGGTCGCCATGGCCTCCGCGGCCGCCCCCTCCGCCGACTCGGGCACCACCGCCCCCGCACAGCTGAGCTCGGGCTCGGCCGACACCGGTTCATCGTCCGGTTCCGCAGGATCGTCGTCGGGCTCGGCCATGCTCGACTCCGGCAGCTCGGCCCTCGAGGGCGGCACCTCCACTATCGACAACATCATCACGGCCATCACCGGTATCAAGGATCTATCCCAGCCCAAGCCGGCCCCCTGATCACCCGTCGGCAGAACCTCTTTCGCTCCAGCCGACCAGCGGACCTACCGCGTCGTACGCCGCCGTCGATCCTGAACGAAGGTCCATAGCCGCAGATTTGCTCTCGCGGCCGTGCCGACCGCGTTCTTCTCCTATTTCGGCACCGAACTGGTCACCATCGCCGCCAGCGAGGATCATCGACCGGATGGAGCACGGCGACATCGACTGGAACTGTCACAGCGTCGGCGAAATCGTCGCTGCCAGTGGCGATCCGACCGGTCCGCTCATCGCGATGGTCGAGGAACGCGCACGCGACTCGGCTGGCCGCCGGAGCAGTTCATGCCCGAGATCTACGCGATCGTCGATCGCGTGCTGGGCAGTCGGCTCACCTTCGGCCCGGACGACAACCCGACCTACTACATCGGGACGATGCTCGACGGGTATATCGCGACGACGAACACGATCACGCTGTCATGGTCGACAGCGACGCCTCGTCGCTGGGAGCCCGGACACCTGGGAACACGACTTCGCCCAGCCCCGTGATACTGGACATCACGCCGTCGATCGACGAGGAGGATGTCTGTGCCCGCACTGTTCTTACACGAACCAGGCCAGGGCCCCGAGGTTGCACTGCAAGGTTTCGTGCGCCGAAACCCGTGGGTCCGGATAAGTACCGACCCGCTGTTCGTGCACCACGATCGCGGTGCGCCGACGCGGCGGGTCGCCCTCGTCTCCGGCGGCGGTTCCGGCCACGAGCCGATGCACGTCGGATTCGTGGGCATGGGAATGCTCGACGCGGCGGTACCCGGGAAGATCTTCGCCTCGCCGCACAATCGCCAGGTCTACGAGGCGAGCAAAGCCGTCGCTCGTGACGGTGGGGTGCTGCACATCGTCAAGAACTACACCGGAGACAAGATCAATTTCGGGATCGCCGCAGAACGGCTCGCCGCCGACGGGATCGAGGTCGACCGGGTACTCGTCGACGACGACGTCGCCACCGAATCGGACGAGACGGCGACCGGACGCCGCGGGACCGCCGCGACGATCGTTGTCGAAAAGATCCTCGGCGCCGCCGCGGACCGCGGTGACGCGCTCACCTCGCTGGCCGCGCTCGGCCGCGAGGTGGCCGAGCGCAGCCGCAGTATCGCGGTGGCCACCGAGGCGCTCACGTCACCGAATACCGGAGCGCGGGCCTTCGAACTCGAACCGGATCAGCTCGAATACGGGGTGGGAATACACGGCGAACGCGCCTCGACCTCGATTACCAGGCCACCACTCGCCGAACTTGTCGACCGGATGCTCACCGATATCCTCACCTCACTTCCCGGTGATCATCGAAAGCCGTTGTTACTGTTGATCAATGGGCTCGGTGCGACGACGGAGCTCGAACTCTGCACGGTTCTCGAGCTCGCGGCGCGCACCCTCACCGCCCGAGGCCGCGAAATCTCGGCGGTCCAGGTCGGCACTTTTGTTGCAGCACTGGACATGAGCGGCTTTTCGATCACTCTCACCCAACTCGCCGACGGCTGGCTCGATCTCTGGCATGCCCCGACCGGCGCGCCCGCCTGGAAGGACGCCGCACGATGACCCGCGAGGCAATGACGACGCTCGACAGCACCGTCGCCCGGCTGCAGGAAGTGTTCATCGCCGCCGAGCCCGCACTGACAACGCTGGACGAGATCACCGGCGACGGAGATTTCGGCGTCAATCTGCGCGAGGGTCTCTCCGAGGTCGCCGACCGCCTTGCCACACCGGACTCCCCCGCACCGTGGGATACGTTGCGAGCAGTCTTTCTCGACGAGGTCGGAGGCACGAGCGGCCCTCTGTTCGGACTCCTGTTCCAATCACTCGGCACCCGGGCGACACGATCGGATTCCTATATCGACGCCCTCAGAACCGGTCTCAGCGATGGTCTCGCCGCCATCCAGCGCGTCGGCGAGGCGGAAGTCGGCGACCGCACCATGGTCGACGCGCTCGCTCCCGCCGCCGCGGCGCTGAATGGTGATGTCGATATCGCCGCGATGGTGAGCGTCGCAGTGGACGGAGCCCTGTCCACTGCGCCCCTGCGGGCGCGTCGCGGTCGCGCGAGTTACCTCGGCGAGCGCGCCGTCGGCCACCCCGACCCGGGGGCGGTAGGCGTGGCGCTGCTGCTGTGTGTGCTCGCGGAGCCGGTATCCGGAACAGAGATATCGAACGGGGAGCGTGTGCGTCTGCTCGAGGCGGTATCCGTGCCGACACCGGGGGATAGCAGCACATAGCGGCTGATGCTACGTGGGCACCGACACCTCGTACATCTGGCTCTGCGTGGCCCTGTTCGTGCGCGGTATGGGCCTCGGTTCGGTGATGATGCCGACTATCGCGGCTGCTTACACGGAACTGGGCAAGGACGCCCTGACACACGCGGCGCCCACGCTCTCGGCCATTCAGCAGGTCGGCGCGTCGCTCGGCAGCGCCTTACTGGTGACCGCGCTGACACAGCACCTTTTCGGGAAGCTGGTCGAGCGCGGAATGCCTTCCGGCAGCGGCGGTTCCGGGCAGATCAGCTCCGTTCCGCCCCCACTGATGCCGGTGGTCGGACCATTGTTCGGGCTCACGGCGGTGATCATCGTGCCGGCTATGTTCCTGCCCCGCCACGCCGCGCGTGATCGCGAGGAGACACCGGTAGCGCCGGGCATCTGACCGAATCCGATCGCGGAACTCGCACCACCACAAGCCTTCCGGTCACCCGGCAGTCATCGAGCGATATAGCTTCCCCCGCCCTCGACGAAGGTGGCCAGGGTCTTCTTGACGGCGTCAGTGACCGGCAGTTCCTCGCTGAGAGCAGCCCAGGTGTATGCATCGTGTTCTGTGAGCCGAACGGGGTCCGGCGCGACGCAGTCGACCGCGAAATTGAACTGGCGGCTATGTTTTCCGCTTCCCGAGGTGTAGTCGAACGAATCGAGGTAGCGGCCTATCGCTGTCATGGTCAGGCCGGTCTCTTCGGAGACCTCCCGGGTAAGAGCGTCACCGAGATTTTCGCCGGGTTCGACTTTCCCGCTGGGCAGTTCCCAAACACCGCCCATGAAGTCATTGCCGGGTCGGCGGAGTAGCAGGACGCGGCCCTCATGTTGGATGACGGCGCCGACGACCAGCTGCACGACGCCGTCGCGTTCGGCTGTAGCTACGAGGCCCTCGATGAGGTCGGTCACGGGTGTCATCCTCTCAGGTAGTGGGGGTGCTGGGCCACCTCGATGATCCTTGATCACCGCCCACGTTCACGTCCCTCGTCGATCATTTCTGTTCAGAGTCGTTCCGGCGCAGCGATTCCCAGCAGCCCGAGCCCCTGGGCAAGGGTTCGCGCCGCCAGCTGTGACAGGGCGATCCGGTTGCCGCGGACGGGCTCAGCGGCGGTCAGGACGGGGCAGGTGTCGTAGAACCGGGTGAAGGTGCGGGCGAGTTCGTAGAGGTAGCGGGCCAGGCGGTGGGGTTCGAGCGTTGCGGCGACCTCCGCGATGGCATCCGCGAATCCGTCCAGGGTGAGTGCGAGTTCTCGTTCGGCGGGCTCGAGGGAGATATTCGGCTCCACCGAAACACCCGTGAGGGCTTCGGCTTTACCCAGAATCGAGCAGATTCGGGCGTGGGCGTATTGCAGGTAGACGCCGGTGCTGCCGTTGAATGCGGTCATGCGCTCTGGGTCGAAGGTGTAGTCCTTGATCCGGCTGGTGGACAGGTCGGCGTATTTCACCGCGCCGATTCCGGCTTGTTCGGCGATGGCATCGAGTTCTGCGGCGGGCAGGTCGGGGTTCTTCTCGGCAACAACGGTGCGAGCGGCGGTAACGGCGTCGTCGAGCAGATCCATCAGGCGGACGGTGCCACCGGCGCGGGTTTTGAAGGGGCGGCCGTCGGGGCCGAGGACGGTGCCGTAAGGAACATGGTCGACGGTGACGGTGTCGGTGATCCAACCGACCCGACGGGCTGCTTCGAAGACCAACTGGAAGTGCAGGGCTTGGCGGGAATCGGTGACATACAGCAACCGGTCGGCCTGCAGGGTGGTGATGCGGTAACGGATTGTGGCCAGGTCGGTGCTGTCGTAGCCGTATCCACCGTCACTCTTGCGAACCATCAGCACGGCGGGCGTGTCGTCTGGGCCGGTGACCTCTTCCGAGGCCACGACGATCGCACCGTCGCTGGCGACAGCGACGGCCTTGTCGAGGAGTTCGATGACGGTGTCGGCCAGCATCGGGTTGTAGAAGGACTCCCCGGCATAGTCGTCGGAGGTGAGCAGAACGCCCAGACGGTCATAGATCGCGCCGAATGCCTTCTCCGATTCGGCGACGATCTCCTTCCACCGGGCTACCGTCTGCTCGTCACCGGTTTGCAGGGCGACCACACGCCGTCGCGCACGATCGGCGAAGTCAGGGTCGGCGTCGAACTGGGACCGTGCAGCTTTGTAGAGCGCGTCCAATGCCGAGACCGCACTGACCTGGTTATCGGTGAGATCGTCCTGATGCCAAGGGTTTTCGGGGTGCTCATCGATGTATTGGATGAGCATTCCGAACTGGGTTCCCCAGTCGCCGAGATGGTTAGCGCGGATCACCTCGGCGCCGAGAAAACCGAGAACACGGGCGAGGCTGTCACCGATGATGGTGGTGCGCAGATGCCCGACGTGCATTTCTTTGGCTACGTTCGGTCCCGAATAGTCGATCACCACCCGGTGCCCGGTTTCGTCGGCGGGAACGCCGAGCCGGTCGTCGGCCAGCCTGGCGGAGACCTGTGACCAGATCGAAGCATCGGAGACGGTGATGTTCAGGAAGCCTGGTCCCGACACCGTCACGGACTCGACGGCCCTGGGGCCAGTGCCTTCGAGATGCTGTACCAGCGAGTGGGCCAGTTCGATGGGTTTCGTCCCGGTCTTCTTCGCCAGCGGCAGCGCAGCGTTCGATTGGAAGTCGGCGCGATCGGATCGTCGCACCACCGGGTCGGCTCCGGCCAGATCGGGTCGGACTCGGGCAATCGCCTCCGACACAGCGGCAGCGACAGATCCGAGCAGCGGCACAACACCGGCAGAGCTCACCTGGGATTCCTTTCCTGAACGACAGTGGGCACCGATTGTCTCAGCGACCTCTGTTTGCATGACTTTCAAGGGGTTCGGGCCCTTGGTCGAACCCGCACACCGGCTACCTCGGCGATCCTTTATCACCGCCCGCGTTCCCGTCCCTCCCGTTCTCTTTCCTCGCGCTCGTTCCCGCCTCTCACCGCCGACGCGGGTGAAACCGTTGTGCGGTGGGACGCCGGTAGAGCTTCTCGATTGCCGAACGAACGCCTCCCTCTGCATTACCCAGCTGCCGACACCGCGTGGGTATAGTCGAGGACGTGGAGAATGAGCGAGAGGTACAGCGCGCCAAGGGGAAAGTCTGGCGTTGGAACGAGAAACGCGCCACCGGAATAATCGAGACCGAAGGCGGTTCGCATGTCTGGTTCGGTCTCGACTCGCTAGGTGAGCACAAGAATTTCGGTGACGTTGCCATCGACGACTCAGTCGAGGTGGAATACGAAGAAGCTCAACAGGATTCACATGATCTCCGGGCCATCAAAGTCACTTGGCCCTGACCGTGCCGGTATCGGTAGAGGCTCTGCTCGAACGATAATGCGAGCAGAGCCTCTACCTTCTTACCCGCCCAGCAATCAAGCGTTGAAATCGATCGCCGTCACAACATTCGAGGGCGTCGGACCAGTATCGGTCATGACCTTGAAATCACACCGACTCCGAAGACTGCAATTCACTCCTCGCTGAATCTTCACACTCGAATGCAGGAGGTAATCCGCTGGGATATCCGCATGATTGTCGGAGTAGCCCGAAACTCCGCTGATCGTGGTCCAACAGGTCATCGGCCCCAAGACTATCGCCTGAACTGAAGGACTCAACCGAAGCGACCAGGCAAATGTCATGCTCGCATAGGCCACCTGACCGGTGAACCGCGCGACATTATTCTCCCTGACCCAAGACGGGTCATTGGGCGTGAACTGATGCGATGCGGGAATCGGCTGCGCCGATGCCGGCACCGCCCCGCCCAGGCCCAAACCCATAAGCACGAGGACTACAGCCGCGACAGCTCTTCTGATGAACATGTTGCCTCCCCCGCAACACAGGCGCGTGAAACCGATTGCTCCACAAGGTATCCCCCAAGTTTCTGTGTTGCTCACTAGTTATGACGCGGCGACAGCCGCGACGGTTCCCACACATGCAGCGTGACCCATGACTCATATGGAAAAGAGAACTCGGCACGCGTTGTCACCTCTCAACTCCGTCGATGGTCGTACCAGATGTCGACGTAGCCGTGGCCGTGCATGACTTACCCATCCCGAATTGCACACAGAGGCCGAAGTCGCTGTACAGCAGTTCGCCCCACTCGGGGTTGTTCACCCAGATCATCCCGTGCCGCGTATGAGCACATTCGGCTCACACCAATTCGGTTGACACATCCGCGGATCGATCGTATCGGCGAGGAATTTCCGAACGACCGAATTCGTCGCCTGCCGGGATGTAGGTCGGCGGACGTGCACGCGACGAACCGCATAGCGGCCGATGCGCATGCCACAAACCTCAGTTCATGTTCGCTGGAGACCGTGATCAGGACGCAGAGGCCGATATCCGGCTCGTCCGGCAGCGGCGATTCATGTTCAGCTTCAGTGGGATCGGCGAAGCTCATCGCGTCCCGCTACTGCTTCCCGATTGGAGAGTATTCGGCCAGTCCGGCCAGAACCTCGAGCAGCGTTTCCAGGTTCACGCCCTCCGGTAGCGGGGCGTCGCTGTCAGGTCGCGGTCGGAAGCAAATGCCACGGGCAGCGGCGCGCTCGCGCGGGGGTATCGAGAGGCGGGACGATCTTGCCCTCGCGCACAAGGAAGCTGTGCGCGCTTGCCTTGCGGGCGCACGAAACCGCGTGACACCTCAAGTGCTGCTGCATGATTCGCTGTGCCGAGACCACCGTGAGCGGATTCTCCGGGTGTGCGTGGGTCGCGTCATCCGGGCTCGGCAGCGCTGCGGCCCACGTCACCGGAGGACAGACCGTCTCCAGATCGAACAGCTCGCACACCCGGCTCGGGGTGTGCCCGACCGTTTCCAGGTCGTAGACGATCATCGCGTCGACACCCAGGCCGGCGGCAAGACCGAGCGCGTAGCCGATTGGGTCGGCATCCTCTGCTGGTGGCTGCACCGTGTACGGCCCTCCCATTCAGCCGGCCTCGTTGACGCCCACCATCGAGCGTGAGCAGCACGTCCAGTAAGCTAAGGTGCACAAGACTTTTCGATCGCACAGCGGTGATATCACCAGCCAATCTGATAATCTCGCCGCGAGATAAGCGCTGGTGAGAGGTCAGGAGGGGGCAGGCGTGCATGGATCCGCGTTCACACCGGTCGTGGTTCCCGCAGAAATCTGGGCACGTGAAGAGGTCCGCAGTCTTCTCGCCGAGCGCGATGTTGCCGGCATCCTGCGGCTGGTGCAGCAGCACACCGGCGCCAGCCAGCAACGCCTGGCCACAGCGCTGGCGATTTCCCAAGGCCGAATCAACGAACTGATCAACCGGCGTCGACAGGTCACCAGCCTCAGTTCATTTCAGCGACTGGCCGACGGACTGGGGATGCCGGACCCGGCCCGGATCGCCCTGGGACTCGCACCCCGGAATGACGGTTCGGCAACATCGGTCGGTCACAACGAGATCACCCGCACCTACCCGGCCCAGGCCGATGCCGCCGCGGACATCCGTACAGCAGTCCGCGGTGCGGCCACCGTCGATGTCATGGCAGTGCGCGGGCTCGGCATCCTGGGATTGAAGGACTCGCTCCTGCGCGAAGTCATCCCGGTCGACACCCCCTTGCGCGTGCTTCTGCTCGACCCCGACTCAGCTGCTGCCGCATATCGCGCGCAGGAGGTCGGTGAATCAGGCGAGTCGTTCTCCGCCGGAATCCGTCTGTCGCTCTCACGATTGCGTGAATTTGCCGCTGCCGGACGCCCAGTCGAGATCTATCTCTACGATCACGTCCCGGTATGGCGGATCATCAGCATCGATGGACCGCGTGGAACCATGTTCGTCTCCGCGTTCACCGACTGCCGCGAAGCCCACGCCTGTCCGACTCACCGGATCCAACCGAACCCAGTCGGGATCCTGCACCACGCCTTTTGCCGAACTGTCGAACAGACCGTCACAACCGCCCGCCGCGCCGTCTGACCATTGATAGAAAGGCAGCACTGTGATCGAGGCAGAATACAAAGCCAAGCTGACCGCCCCGGACCGAGTCCGTGCCGCCCTCCGCGAGCGAGCCATCCCCAATGTTGTGTCCTACCAAGACACTTACTATGACACCCCCAGCGGCGACCTCGACCGCACCGGCCGGGAATTCCGACTCCGCACTATGGAAGACTCCTCCGGCGCCCATCGGCACTTACTCACCTTCAAAGACCCCGCCGTTGACGACGCGACCGGGTCCAAACCCGAATTCGAAACCGTTGTCGCTGATCGCCACGCCATGGGCGCCATCATCACCCGACTCGGCTATCAGCCCACCCTGTCCTTCACCAAACGATGCGAAAACTTCGAGTTCACTGCCTGCGGCAGGCGCATGCTCGCCACCATCGCGAACGTCCCCGAGATCGACGGCACCTTCCTCGAACTGGAAACCCAAGCCGAAGAACCCGACATGTCCCGTGCCTTCACGGACCTGCGGAAGGTACTCACCGGCCTCGGCGTCACCCCCGAAGAGCTAACCACCGTGTTGTACACCGACGCGGTTCGACAGGCACGCCACTGAGCGGGCGCTCATTGAACGTGAACGGTGGCATGGACCATGCAGAGCATTCATCGCGCAACGGGCCCACGACCTCGAATTACTTCGATTATCGGTCCGCCTTTACGCCACCGCTAATACTCGAGTGGCGTGACGTCGAGCTGCATACGGCGCCGCAGACCGCCCCACGTCTTCTCAGTCGCTACCTCGAAACCAGTGGCGCGCCAAACCGCGGATGATGTTGATATTCGCTCTCGCGCAGAATTCGTTATCCGCAGCCTCTCGTGTCAGGCCTGGATATTCGGTGTTACGCACCATTTGCCGTACAACGCTTCTCGCGCCTGTGTGTAGGCGTTGCGGATCCCTTCGCCCACCGCATCGTCGCCGGATGCCGGAATCTCGACAGTCGTGGCCGCTGGCCACCGCAGCGCCACCGCGCAATACCCACGCAGCCTGCCGTGCGGCACCGAGTGCGACGTACTCCCCCGGCGTCGGGACAGTCACCACCGCACCGAGAATTTGCGCGGCGGTCTCGGCGACGAAGGCCGAACGCGAAGCGCCGCCAATTAGCAGCACTCGCCGGGGTGTGGCAGCACGTAGCCGGTCGAGCGCATCGGCCATATTGCACAGCATTCCCTCCGCTGCGGCGCGGGCCAGGTGCGCGGGCCGCATTGTCTCCGCGCGCAATCCGTGCAGGCTACCTGTCGCATACGGAAGGTTTGGGGTGCGTTCGCCGGACAGGTACGGCAGCAGGACGAGGCCGTCGGCGCCCGGCGGGGCCTGACGGGCCAGTGTCTCGAGTTCGCCGATGCCGATTCCCAAGGCAGTGGCCATCGCCTCGAGCACTCGGGCGGCGTTGAGTGTGCACACCAAGGGGAGGAATTGCCCTGTCGCGTCGGCGAATCCGTTGACGAACGGATCGGTATGCAGCTGCGAGGTGTGTGCGAACGCAGTGCCGCTGGTGCCCAGCGAGATCACCACGTCGCCGTCACCGATCCCGAGACCGAGCGCCGTTGCCGCGTTGTCCCCCGCGCCTGCGGCGACGAGCGCGCCCGATGCGGTGCGTCCGGCGCTCTCGGACGGTTCCAGCACCCTCGGAAGTTCCGGGGTTCGGTCACGGAAGGCCAAGGCCAGCAAGTCTTCTCGATACCGGCCCTGCACCGCCGACCAGTATCCAGAGCCCGAGGCGTCGCTGCGATCGGTGGTGGGTGGGGCATCACCACCACCACGCAATCGCCAGGTGAGGTAGTCGTGGGGCAGCATCACGCGGGTGACCCGATCCGCGAGTTCGGGCTCGTGGTCGGCCATCCACCGCAGTTTCGCCACGGTGAAGGCGGCGACCGGGACGCTGCCGACTGCGTCCAGCCACGCCTGCGGTCCTCCCAGCTCCGCGACGAGGTCGTCGGCCGCCTCGGCGGAGCGGACGTCGTTCCACAGCAAGGCATCTCGCACCGGCCGATGCGAGTCGTCGAGTGCCACCAGCCCGTGCTGCTGGCCGGCGATCGATACCGCGTCGACGTTGTCGAGCAACCCCTCCCCCGCCTGTTGCAGCGCGGTCCACCATGCCTCGGGCGGCACCTCGGTTCCGTCTGGGTGCGGGGCGTGGCCCCGTGTCAACACCTCACCAGTGTCCGCGTCGCAGACCACGACCTTGCAGGATTGGGTGGAGCTGTCTACCCCGGCGACGGTTGCCATTTATCCGCGCGGGGCCATCTGGATCTTGCGGCCGATGCCGTCGCGGAAGGCTCGCAGCGCTTCGGAGAACTGGTCGAGGCCGAAGGTGTGGGTGACCATGGTGTCGGCGTCGATCGCGCCCTTGCACATGAGGTCGACGGCGCGGCCGAAGCTGTGGACCACGGCCATCGAGCCGACGACGGTGATTTCGTCGTTGTAGATGCGGAAGGGTGAGAACGATGCGGTCGCGTCGCCGGGGGCAACGCCGAACTGCTGGTAGGTCCCGCCGCGGCGGACTCGGGTGAGGCCGTCCTCGATCGCCGAGATCGCGCCGGTGCAGTCGATGACGACTTCCCAGCCGTGCGGGCGGTCGAACTCGTCGGCGTTCGTGGCGACCGCGTCGGCGCCGAGTGTGCGGGCGACCTGCAATCGGTCGGTGTTGAGGTCCACCACCGATACCGAGGTCGCGCCTGCGGCTACCGCGAGTTGCAGCATCATCAGGCCCATGGTGCCCGCGCCGTAGATCAGATAGTGCGCACCCAATGTGCGTGGTAATCCGTCGAATCCGTGCACCGCGCACGACAGCGGTTCCACCAGCGCGCCGTGTGCGGCGGGCAAATCCGCCGGCAACGTGAAGCAGTTGGCCTCCGGCACCGCGACGTATTCGGCCATCGCGCCGTTCACCGTGTCCCCGATCGCACCCCAGCGTTCGCAGAGGTTGCCGCGGCCGATACGGCAGTAGTGGCAGGCGCCGCAGAACAGCGACGGGTCCACGGCCACCTTCTCGCCGGACCTCGGGCCGTCGACGATCTCACCGCAGAACTCGTGGCCGGGCACGATCGGGTACGGCGTGGGCGGGAATTCGCCTTCGACGATGTGGATGTCGGTGCCGCAGATTCCTACCGCGGCCACCTCGATGACCACCTCGCCGGGGCCGGGGGTCGGGTCGGGAATAGTCTGGACCGAGTACTCACCGGGCTTTTCGATCACCAAGGCACGCATTCACCGTCCCCTTTCCTGGTACCACCATGCGGTGGTGGCGATATCGGCGTCGGCCAACGGCAGATACCGCCCGCCGTCCTGCCATCCCAGTGCTTGCAGCGTGACATGCAGTTCCTCGTGGAAGCGGATCGGGTCGCGCACATGCCAGCGATACATGCCGAATCGTTGTTGCGGCGTGTAGATCTCCTCGCGCGGAAGTACCTGGTGCAGACCGAGATACGGGCTGGAGTAGTCGCGGTAGGCGCCGTCGAGGTCGAAGTTCCAGGCGCCGCCGAAATAATCCTCGGTGCCGGTGCCGCAGATCGTCGGGAACTCGTCGTCTCCGTCGAGATGGAATTTGATCTCGCCCTCGCCCCACCAGCCCGGGGCGTTGGGGGCGATCGCCAGATAGGTGCCGACGTAGCGTCCGCGGCCGCGGATACCGTCGACGATGGTGTGCACCGCCGGAGTGCCGAGTGGATTACTGTGTCGCCGCCTGCAATGCAGGTACCCGGCATCCTCCCCCACCTCGGTCTCGTCGTAGGTGAGCTGATAGTAGACCGGCACCGATCGTTCGGTCGGATTGTGCAGGGTGACGCGGGCGCGCTGACGAAACGGCATGGGCCAGTAGCTGTTCAGGCCACCGGCGGGTGCGACCACGACCATTTCCGAACTCACCAGTGCCAGTTCGTCCCAGCCGTTGCAGAAGAAGTCGCCCAGCGGCACGTCGATCGACGGCTGCGACTCGTCGTCCCAGGTGAAGGTCAACCTTAACCGGCGCAGTACCGTGCGGTCGGTGGTCAGCCAGAAGTGCCGGATCACTCCCGGTCCGGATACGTCGGCCAGCGTCGCGGTGGATCCAGCCGCGAGGTCGATCGACGGGGACACCTTCCACCCCACACCGAGATCGCGTGCCGCGCCCGCGCCGGTGCCAGTCTGTGCCCGTGCGCCCGCGCCCGGCGCGCCCGTCGGGTTCTCGGGGCTGATCGAGCGTGTCCGCGCCCGGTCGAGTCGCCACAGTTCAGCCATGGTTCGCCGCCCGATGTCGTTCGGTAGCAAGGAAATTCGCGATATCCGCAGTCGCTTCGTAGAGTTCGCGGTAGCACCGGTAGTACTGGTCGTAGACCGCTTGCCGTTCGGCGTCCGGCTCGACGATCGCCGTCACAGGGTTCCAGCCGGAGGTGTCGACCCCGGAAGCCTCCGCAGCGAGCATGGCGTCGCCGAGGCAGGCACCGACGGTCTCCGCCGGCAATTCCTGCGGCAGACCGGTCACGTCGGACACGATCTGGGTCCACAGCCCGCCCTTCGTTCCATCCCCGACCGCGACCAGACATCGAGCGCGGCCCCCGGCGTCGGCCATGGCTTCCAGGTTGTGCCGGACCCCGTATGCGGTTCCTTCCAGCGCGGCGCGGTACAGCTCGCCGCGGCCGTGGCTCGTGGTGTGACCGGCGACCATGCCGCGCGCGTCGGGATCGAAGAGCGGCGTTCGTTCGCCGGCGAAGTACGGCAGCATCAGCAGTCCTGGGCTACCCGCCGGAACCTTGCCCGCTTCCGCGACCAGGTCGCCGAAACCTCCGCCGACCAGGCAGCGCAGCCGGTGACCGCGCCCGAGGTCGCCATTCCCGCTGCGAGCGAATAGGTTTCGGCCCACACGTCGACGCCCGGTCGCGGCATCGACACCTCGTGCGGCCGCTCGGACCGCGTAAGGACCTTGCCGCCGGCGTCGGTCAGGACGCCCTTGGAACCGGATGTGCCGATGTCGATTCCGAGGAACATGGTCACCGAGTGAATTCGTCCACGGTGACACCCAGCAGATCACACGCGGCCCGCACGGTGCCGCGGTGGTCACCGGGCACAGCGTGGATGTGGTTGGCGCCGAATCGGGACAGGAAATCCTCGGCACGAGCGTCCAGCCGCGCGAACGCGTGCGGCCATTCGCGGGTCGACTGGCTCATCAATTCCTCGTTGGTGGCCTCGTCGTAAGTCTCGAAGGCGCCGAGCATCAATTGCATTCGGTAGTTGCCGTCGTTGCGCGTGAGCCGGGCCAGAGTCATCTGCCCCGGCGCCGCGAGATGATGGACGGACGCCCCGCCTGCGGGGAAGAAGAACACCTCCGGGAACAGATGCACGCGCGACAGGTTCTCCGCCGGATCGTCGCTGCGCGCCGCGAACCAGGTGGCGTGCTGGCCGGAGTTGCACAGATCCCAGATGTCGCGGTCCGCGTGGTAGTGGCGGACGTCGGCGAACAACACCGGCGTTCCCGAGACCTGTTTGAGCAGTTGCATGGTCAGCGCGCCGTCCATGTCGGCTTCGGTCGCGCACACGTGCGTCGGTTTCGGACCGTTCCAGTCATACGGGTCGTTGAGGAACGCCTCCGTGACGTCCATCGTGGCGAAGTACTGGGTGAGTTCGGGCTGCCCCTTGATGCCGGAGAAGTCGATGTTCCATTCGTCGATCAGCTCGCGAACCGCGAGGTAGGAGCGGATCTGGCGCTCCAGCAACTCAGGAGTGAGTTTGTCACCGTCGTAGTGCACGCCCGCGGTGGTCTCCTCCAGCCATGCCCGGGCCTTCGACACCTCAGCGGCATCGGCCAACTCGGCTCGGCGCACGATCTCCCACTGGTCGATCTCCTCGACGTCGACACCGAAGATGCGTTGCCACTGATCGGTATTCGCGACGGCGGTGTTCATCCCCATCGGCCGGCCGCCGAACCGGCCGAACGTCGAGCCACGCAGGCTCGACACCGCCGACGCCGCCACCGCCTGCACGCCGATCTTCTCGATCAGATCCGGGTCGGCCGGGTCGCCCCACAGCCGGGTGTGCGTGCGACCGATCTGATCCAGCGCTCCCCCGGCCGCCAGCATCCCGACCATTCCGGGCTGCACCGGGTCGATATTGGACAGCAGCAGCAACGCTCCCGGCGTGGCTCCCTGGACGAGCATCGTGAAGTGCGGGAATGCCCACACCGCGTAGTGCAGGACGGTCAGATCGACTGCGGCCGAGGCGACTTCGCGAGCCACCGAGACGGCGAGAGTATTGGTACTGACCGGCGCGGAGCCGCGCACCACCTCGTGTCCGGCGGAGCTCAGTTCGGCGACGAGCCGGTCCTCGTTGGTACGGATGAACTCGGCTATGCCGTCGTGCACATAGTCGCGTCCGTCGGAAATGCTGATCACACCGATACGTGCCACGCCGGATCCCTTCCAGAGACGAACGGTCGGACTACTCGCTGCTGTGCCCGATGGCGGTCCGCGTGGTCCTCGGTGGTAATGCAGGCTGCCGCCTCCGGGCCGCGCTCGCACCACTACAGATATCACTCAGGGCAGGGTCTACGGTGCGGTTCCGCCGATCTCGAGGGAAGCCAGCGACACGCCGCCCTGACCCCAGCCGCAACTGGTGATCCACAGATCGCCGTCGTCGATCACCTCGGCGGCATGCGCGGCGATGTGGCCGGCACGATTGTCGATCCGGAAGTGGTAGGGGTTGTCGCTACGGAAGACGTCGGTACCGACGTAATCGGGTCGCGGGCCGATGAATAGATACCAGGAACCGTTGTGGGACAACACGAATGGTGATTCGGTATTGCCGGCCTCGGTGCCCGAGGTGGGGTCGGTGAACGCGATGCGCCGCTCACTCCAGGTGCGCAGGTCGGTACTCGTGCGGTATGCGACCACATAGTTGCCGCCCGCCGGCGAACTCGTCGCGGCGTAGTACATCACCCAGCAGTCGTCGATCCACGCGACCATGGGATCGCGGGCGTCGTACCCGTCGCGAAACACCGGCCCGGTCGGTTCGCGGGTCCACTCGAACAGGTCGTCGGAGGTGGCCACACAGATCGCTGCCGCGGTGCGGTCGTCGCCACCGCACGCGTAGAACATGTGGTAGCGGCCGTCGGCGCGGATCACGTACGGCGCCCACAGGTGCGTCTCGCCGTAGTCGCGGTCCACGGTCAATGCCGAAGGGTGTTTGGTCCATGGGCCGTGCAGATCGTCGGCGCTGGCGTGGGCGAATTCGATCTCCTCGAACGGATCCGCCGGTTCGGGATGGGTGATGCCGAACAGGTGCCAGCGGCCCGATTCGTCGCGAATGATGGTGTGGTCGTTGATGTACCACCGCTGCGACTCACCGGCGCTCGGGTCGTAGATCGTGTGGAAGCGCCCGGCGCGAACGCTCACCATGTGGCGTGCCGATCGTCCACGATGGCCAGGCCGGTCCGTGGCGGTCCTTCTGGAAATTCGATCTCGGGCTCGGTCATCTGCCACGGCTCTCCTCAGTCGCGTTCGCCGTACCGGGTGTGAAGCTGCCGGAGACACCTACTGCGGACCGGCTCCGACCGATACGAGATCCAGCCGGCAGGCGACTCACCGCATAGGCCAGTGAACATCCGTGTCGGGCCCATCACACGGTAGATGACCCCCGCACTGGGTTCAGGCCTCGGGTGACCCGCAGCGGCAGCCGGCACGATCGGCTGCGTCGATGCCGATCACTGACCTGCATCGCCCACCGGAAGCTAGTGCACGCATTCCGGAACATCACCTCCGGCAGACGCCGTGGATCACTCCTGGATGGAGACCTTGTTCTTGTAGAAGGCGACGTGGCCTTCGATGTTGGCCGCTGCCCGTTTCGCCTCGGGGTAATACCACGGTCAAGTCCAAATGTGTGGTGTATGGGGGTGATTGCCGCGTGATCCTGTTGGGTCAGGCGGTCAGTGCTGGAGTGGTGGTGTCCTCCTGTTCGTCGGTAGGGTCGGTGAGGCCGCGGGAGCGGGCCAGGACGTCGAGGCCGAGGTAGCGGCGGCCTTCGATCCATTCGTCGTGTTGTTCGGCGAGCACGGCGCCGACGAGGCGGATGATGGCTTGCCGGTCGGGGAATATACCGACGACGTCGGTGCGGCGGCGGATTTCCTTGTTCAATCGTTCTTGCGGATTGTTCGACCAGATTTGGCGGTGCGCGCGGGCCGCCTCGATGTCGACGCCGTGGAGGTCGATTTCCGTGCCCTCGGCCAGGACGGCGCACTGGAACCGCAGCTCGGCCTGTTGCGCCTCATGGTGCGGTCGTGATTCGACCCTATCGAGTAGTTGCCGGGGCCGAGCAGGTGCGAAGGGAGTTGATCGGTCGCAACGTGCTGCCGGGGCGATGGACATTTCAACTCCGGGCGGCCCGCGGCGACGAGCTGCCCGACAACGCTGTCCAATGGGATCAACGCCAGCACGATCATGGTGGCGTAGCCATACGCCAGCTGCGGCGACTCGTCGCAGGTTGCCAGGATTACCGAGCTACCTCCCGGGGCATTCACTCGGTGCCGGTTCGCCGCGCAGCCGCGCGTCGAGCCAATCGCTGAGTCCCGGATAGCTGGTGACGTAACTGCTCAGATGTTCACCGGGCACCGTGCGGAAAATAGCCGGAACGCCCCGGCTGCATTGTTCGCCGTACATACGCTGTGCGTCCTCGAGGGGAATCCAGGGATCCCACGCACCGTGGTAGATATACAGCGGCACACCCGACGTCCGGTCGGACAAATCTAGTTGGCGATACAAATTCTCGGCCACCGGACTATCGAGCGAGTTGCTGATATTCGTGGCCACGTCCATCGGGATACCGACGACACCGAGCGGCCCATCAGCGTCGCCACACAGATCTCGCGTCGGAGAAGTCGTCACCCACTGCGCGAGGTGATTCATGTACTGCAGCATCTCCGGATGTTCGCGCGCTATCGCCGTCGACACCGACAACAAAATGCCGGAGGCGACCCAGCCGTTGAAACGATGGGCGATATTTCGGTAGTCGGCGGCCAGTCCACCCGAAGCCACCCCCGTCAGAACGTCCGACAGGTCCGGCGCGTACTCGCTCTGCAACATCGCGGTGGCGTACGACGCGATCGCTCCGCCCGAGTAGCCCTCGACCACATAACGGCTGTTACCGAACTCCGGCAGGGCATTTCGCACGGCGCGAATCGAATCGAGCATCATGTGCCCGGCCACATTCGGCTCGCCATACGCCATCAGCGGGCCCTCATGGTCGGGCAGGAGAACCGCGTGCCCCTGGTTCAGGGCCGACCAGATAGCCGGCAGAAACCAGACCAGATCGGTGTTGGTCCGATCGAGTATGTCGTGCGACAACTGATAGCCCGGCGTGCAGTGCAACCCGAGTGCGTTGATCGGCAACGCGTTCACCTCCACCGGACGGGGCCCCGGACCGTTCCACGATGCCGCCGGGGTGATCAATGTGGCGGTACCGAAGGAGGGCGTGCCCGTCGCCGAGGTGGAGCGAAACTTCAACAGCACCGCCCGCTGGATCGGTGCCGCCATATGCTGCGCTGTCGTCGCCGTCACGTCACGGGACTCGATGATCTGGCCCGGCTCCAGCGCGGCGAGATTCGCGGGCCAGGCGTCGAAGGTCTGATCGCCGGTCGGCGACGACAACATCGCCCGCCACAATGCCGCCTGCTGATCGCCGGCGGACTGCTCGGGGCCGGCCATCAATTGTGGCGGCTTTATGTTTTCGTCGATCCACTTCTGCAGTGGGGAGGGCGGGGGATTTCCGGGCGACGACTGCGGTATCGGCCCGGTGGGCGGGGCTTCGTCCGCCCGAGCGGACTGTTCGCCCAAACACGCACTAGCGACGAGAACAGTTACCACAGCTGCCAGAAACCCTCTCACAAGCCACATCCTTTGTTCGGACGAAACTGCAGGGAGTCTCCCCTGCCAGGGGTTGCGCGAAGCGACTCTAGCAAGCGTCTGCGATCCTGGCCACGAAAGCGCGTTGCGAAATCGGCACACAATCCGAGGTCGCGCGAATATCAGCGTTCTGAGCGGGAAACAGCGGCTGAAGCGCGACGGAACTACCCGAGGGACCGCCGACGAGTGTCGGCGCCGGCGGTTGCCGAAATTTCGATGTCGTCGAAGATTGGGTTCGCGAATCGGGGCGAATCGCGCATCTCTGGCGGTCGAGTAGTTCGATCTGCGGCGAGAACCAGAACGATTCCGTCATCGCGTAGTCCAGACCGTTGCCAACGGTGCCGAACAATGGGAGCAGCCCGGCCGAGCGGATTTTTCGCCGAAAACCCAGGAGATGAACCAACCGTGACCGTCGTGCACACCCGGGTGCGAGGCGGCAATTTCGGGTCGCATGTGCGGCCTGCCTCGCGCTGCGCCTGTTCTGCGCGGTGGCTGAAGACGGCACAGGCCGCCTTCGATGCGCGACAACCCTTCTCCACTCCGCGGCTCGACACCGTCGCCTCGTCTGTGCGCGCGCTCGCCGTAGCGCGATTACTGCGGCCGCGATTCCCGAGGTTGGTCCTCGGCTCTGCGCACGCCGCCGTGATGTCCTTCCTCGGCTCCTTCAGCGCCGGCCTCGGTTTCGGGTGCCTGCGATGCGGGTTGCTCCTCGGCGGGGGATGCGGTGGCCCCGCCGGAAGTCTCTTCGGGCGCAGGGGATTTGAACGTCGGGTCGGCCACCGGATGTGTCGCGCCCGCTGTATTGGCGCTGCTCCCCGCTCCTGCGGTGCCGGGTACCTCTTCCGCGCCCGTTCGGCGGCCTTCATAGGGCGGCACGGCCGGTTCAGCGTCGCCGGGTGGAAGCGTCCCGGTCGTGGCGACGTCGCCTCCGGACTGGTTCTGATCACGGGCTGAAGTGACTTCTTCTTGGTCGAATGTGCCGGCCGGGCGATCGGTCGAGCCGCCGCCCGGTGTATTCGACCCGGTGTCTCGCGAGCCTTTGGCTCCTCGCTGCGATTGAGGCTCTTCGGACAGATGTTCGCTGGACATAGCTCCATCGTCTCCTCGAGTAGAGCGCTGGATTATATACTCCACGTTCAAGCCTGGTGCCCCATTCGACTGCAGTCAAGCAAACCCGTGATGACGATGCGGGACAGCAACCGGCGACACTACTGCTGTCACCACAATGGTCGGACAGGTCGCCCTTCACCGATCCACTCCGAGGTCACTCACGACAGCGTGGCTGCCAGTTCGGCATGCAGATCCAGCAGATCCGGGATTTGCTCAACGGGCCGGCGGCCGAATCCGCATTCGGTGGCGATACCGAAACCGTCGACGATTTCCCGGGCGGCGCCGATGCGGCGCAGGGCCCCCTCGCGGCCGTCGGTGGCGTGTACCAGTCCGAGGTACAGCCGGGTCTGCGGCGGCAGGTGCAGCCCGGCCAGCGGTGCGAAGTACTCGCGGTCGGTACGCGAGCGCGGAACCGGCATATGCACCCAGTCGACCCGGCGCGGCAGCGCCGCCAGCACACCGGACAGCACCGTCACCATGCGACCGGTATCGGCGGGCTCGGCGAAGTGCCGATGCCCGAAATCGCCGTAGCACAAGTGATATCCGAGTTCGATATCCCCGGGGACGGCCGCGCCGAGGCGCACGAGCCGGGCGACGATCTCACTCAGCCGAGTGTCGTCGTCGGCGCCGAACCAGGACGGGAACACCCCCTCGAAGATCGCGAACTCGACCGGGCAATCCCACTGCACCGCAAGATCGCTGTGCGGGATCGCCGCAGCGATGCGACCGAGTTCGGCGAGCAGCGCGGCCTCGTAGCGCTGTTCGAGAATGTCCTGCGGATCGCCGACGAAGGCGCCCACCACCGAGATCGGGGTAGGCAGGCAGACCTGGAACCGCACCCTGGCATCGATGTCGCCGCGTTCGCGCAACCTACGGAATACACCCCAGGACTCGAGCGCTGCCTGCGCATAACCCAGCTCACCGAAATCGATCGATGCAGGATCCACGCCTGGTTTGGGCCGCACCCGCTCGCTGGGCCCGTATTCCGGGCTCGGCGGCGGCACCGTCTCCAGATCCGGATGCGCGCCCATGCGCGGCAACTGCCAGACCGTGAAGTTGTCCCGCTCGCCCGTCTCACCGTCGGGTATACGGCCGAGCCACGGTCCCAGCCGCCGCGCGGCCGCACCGAATACGGCCTCGGCATTCGGCAGCGGCACACTTCCACACAGATGGATATCGCCTCGGGTCATCGCGAACTCCTCACATCCCGGCCGCTGGGGTCCGGTCGCGAATTCGTGGACACAGCGGCGGCTCGATCGACGCGATGAGAGTAGATCCGGCCACCGCTCACGCGATTCCCACGTGCGAGAATGCGCGACGTCTCAGCAGGAGACATTCCAGTCGCAGGCTGTGGCAGACGATATACGGGCTGTTCCGCCGCTGGCAGCGGGCGGGCGTGTGGTCGCTGACCTGGAAGATGCTGCAGGCGTTCGCCGAGCGGTTGTGCTCACCGACAACGCGCCGACCGGCTGGTACGGCGCGCGCCGCGCGCGGATCGAACCCGGCGACACCGTCGCCGTGATCGGTCTGGGGCCGGTGGGGCAGCCGGCCGTCCAGTCGGCATTCGTCGTGGGCGCCGCGCGCATTCTCGTCGTAGAACCCCTCGCACACCGTCGCGACGACGCGGTACGCCGCGGCGCCGAGCCGGTCGGCAGCGCGAACCCCAAGGAACACCTGAAAGAACTAACGAGCGGCGAGGGCGTCGACGCGGTGATCGAGGCAGTTGGAGCCGACGCGACGATCGCGCTCGCAGTAACTGCGCGGGGAGAACCGGCGCAGGCTGCCCACAAGAGACCGGCACCTCGCCCGCCCTACATGTGGTGCTCCCAGCTGCCGCGCGTGTCGACGTCCGTAGCGTCGGCCAGCGCCTCGAGGTCCGCGATCTCCTCGTCGGTGAGCTCGATGTCGTGGGCTCGGATCAACCCGTCGATGTGGCCGGCCTTCGTGACCCCGATGATCGGGGTGGTGCCTTTGGCGATGGCCCAGGCGGTGGCGATGTCGGCGGCGGACGCGCCTCGGTCCTCGCCGATCGCCCGCATCCGGTCTGTCAGCGCCTGCAGCTGGGGCACGATGGCGTTGTAGACGACCGCTCGGCTGCTGCCCTCCGGCAACGGATTGGCCGGGCTGTACCTGCCGGTCAGCGCCCCTTGCTCGAGGACCATGTAGGAAAAGAACCGCACGTCGTGTTCGCGGCAGTGCTCGAGAATGCCTGCGCGCTCAGAGCTCCGATACAGGAGGCTGTAGTGGTTCTGGACCGCCTCCACACGGAAGCCGGCCTCGCCGAGGATCCGATCGGCGAGAGCGATCTCCTGCATGTTGTGGTTCGAGACGCCGACATGCTTGATCCGGCCGCTCCGCAGCAGCGGAATCAGAAGCGGCGTCCAACGGGCCACGTCGGCGGGGTTGTGGATCCAGTACAGGTCCACATAGTCCGTGCCCATTCGGTCGAGGCTCTGCTCCAGCATGTCCGCGACCGGATCGTTGCCGTCGCCCGCGATCTGCGGGGTGAACTTCGTCGACAGCTGGTACTCGTTGCGGGCGTAGCCCTTCAGCGCCTGAGCGAGGACCGTCTCCGAGCGGCCCATGCCGTACACCACGGCGGTGTCCCACAGGGTGAACCTGTTCGATTGCGCCTTCTCGACGACCTCGCGCAGCCCGGATTCGGTCAGCCGACTGCCGAAATACCCCTCGCCTGCCTCGCCGCTGTCTCCCCAGGCCCATGTGCCCAGCGCTGCCGTCGGCACTGTCAGCGTCTTGCTCGTCATGTGCTACCTCCGTTGCTTGTTCTCGAGTTCGTGGCGGAATGTTCGATCCAGGAGACCGCGGTCGCGGCGACCGGAGAAGGTTGCGCTTATGGGGGTATAGCCTCAACCCCCTTTCTCGCCGCGACCAGCGGCTACTGTGAACGACATGGACCAGCAGCCCGGAAACCGTGGCGAAATCCGCGACTTCCTCACGAGCCGGCGCGCCAAGATCACCCCGGCGCAGGCCGGACTGCCGACCAGCGCCCGTCGCCGGGTCGCCGGGCTGCGGCGCGAGGAGGTCGCCGTCCTGGCCGGCGTGAGCACGGAGTGGTACACGCGGCTGGAGAAGGGGCACATCGGCGGCGTGTCCGACGACGTCCTCGAGGCGGTCGCTCGCGCCCTGCAACTGGACGACGACGAACGCACCTACCTGTTCGATCTGGCCCGGTCATCGCGGCGCGCGAGTCGTACGCCATCGCGTCGCAGGGATGTCGAGATCCCGGCCCGGATCCAATGGTTGCTCGATTCCATGACGATGTCTTCGGCGTTCGTACGCAACGGCCGCACGGACGTCATCGCCGACAACCGCTTGGCCCGAGCGCTGTACGCGCCGATGTTCGACAGCACAACCATCGATCGTCGCGGCCGACCCAATATCGCTCGCTACATCTTCCTCGACCCCGGCGCCCACGACTTCTTCGTCGACTGGGACGCCGCCTGTATCGCCACCGCCGCGCTGCTGCGCGCCGAGGCCGGACG
The DNA here is from genome assembly GCF_002933465.1 of Nocardia nova. GTDB lineage: Bacteria > Actinomycetota > Actinomycetes > Mycobacteriales > Mycobacteriaceae > Nocardia > Nocardia nova_B. The sequence continues at coordinate 90,683 of NZ_PSZE01000016.1, read as the reverse complement.
CGAGCCCCGCGACCGGGCACTGCGCGAACTCGTCGGCGAATTGTCCACCCTCAGCCCCGAGTTCCGTAGCCTATGGGCAGCGCACGACGTCCTGATCCGCCACGACGGCATCAAACGGCTCCGGCACCCCGATGTCGGCCACATGGAACTGACTTTCCAGTCGCTGGACCTGCCCCTGTCCGGCCGGGCCGTGCACAACCTGGTCACCTACACCGCCGAACCCGGCACCGCCTTCGAGGACCGGCTCGAGCTCCTCGCCAGCTGGGCAGCTGCGCCCCAGGCCGGGAGCACGCCGGCCCGCCCGCATGCGAGCGCGTTGCCGATTCCGGCACCGACGATCGCGGGGAACTAGCTGACAGCCCCAACCGCGCCCGAACTCGCTGCGAGATCGTCTTGCCGGTTGCGGGGGCACCTATTCGAGTGCCGCGGGCAGGATCAATGTGGTGAGGGTGGCATTGCGCCGGGTTTGGTGAAGGTGAACTGCATGACGGTGAGGTGTCCGCGGCGGAAGGTGTCGGCGCACCCGGTCAGATAGCCGATGTAGGCGTCGTAGGTCTGTTGCCCGGCGATTTCGATCGCTCGGTCACGGTGCTCGTGCAGAGATGTGACCCACCTGTCCAGGGTGGTGTAGTGGGACCCCAGTTCCTGACTGCGGGTGAGGGTGAATCCGGCGTCCTGCGCGTACTCTTTGATTCCCCTGGGGTCGTGGCCGGTTGATCGCGGGAGCTGACTGCTCGCGAAGACGGTGCCGCGGAGAAACGCGAATTCGGCTTCGGTCGTCAGGGCGGGTTCCTGATGCGCTTCCGCCTCGTGCGGGTCACCGGCGACGACGGTTTGTAGCAGCAGCACTCCGTCGTCGGGCATTACCCGGTAGGCGAAGTCGAAGAAATCTGGATATCGCTCATGGTGGATCTGTTCGAGTGCGCCGATGCAGACGATGCGGTCCACGGGGCGGTCGAATTGTTGCCAGCCTTGCCGTCGCACACCGCCGTAGGGGCAGCCGTGGACGAGGCGGTCGACGAGGCGGTCTCGTACGTACCGATGCTGGTTGCGGTGGGGCGTCAGCCCGATCGCATTGACCCCATAGGTGTCCATGGCGCGCAGCATCGTCGAACCCCAGCCGCAGCCCACGTCGAGCAAGGTCATCCCCGGTCGCAGATCGCATTGGGCCAGTGCAAGGTCGATCTTGGCGGACTGGGCCTGTTCCAGGGTGTCGTCCGGGTGGGTCCAGTATGCGCAACTGTAGGTGCGAGTCGGGTCGAGGAACAGCGCGAAGAACTCATCGGGTAGCTGGTCGCGGGACGGGATGTGACGGGCGGCGGGGGCGAAACCGGTCATCGTGCGGATCTTCCTTGCAGGCAGGCCGAATCGGTCGGTATCGGTGTGCTCCCGCCGCCCAACGGAAGTTCGGCTTCAGGGCGCGAGCATGTGCGAGTCCTCGATCGGGCGGCTGGGGTGCCCGAGGTCGCGTGGCATCCAGCTCCAACACTACAGATCTCACAGGTGTGCGAAACGGCGCGTGAGCAACATTTAACCGGGCAGTAACTGCGGTGCTCATCAGAGAGACGCCGCCCTTCACAGCGCGACAGCAATGATTCAGCGACATCAGGCTGCTATGCCTGCCGGTCGCAGTTCAGATACCTCATGGCGCGCAGCAACCGTGACGACGCCTTCCGAGAGCATGGGGATTTTCAACGTGCCGAGCTTCCAGCCGCGGTCGACGAAACTCAGCTGCCGCGGCGAGATTCCGGCCGAGTGCGCGAGTTCCATTCCACTGCGGCGGGCCAGGCCCCGCCGGCGGCGAATCAACTGGCCCACGGCCACATGCGGAGACGTGTACCGGCACTCGGACGACCGGATATCAGTGTCGTGCTGAGCGCCCCGACCACACCCTTTCTGCTGCGCACCGACGACACCCCACAGGGCCCCGTCGACTCGGACACCGCCGAGGCCGTCCGCGCCCTCATGCGCCTCGACATCGGCGCTTTCGTCGAACCACCTCACCCACCGACTGGTTCGGGTGGGCCGGCCGAAGAATCAAGCCGAGTACCTTGAGTCGGTGAGTATTCGCGAATACGAGCCGGGTGATGTCGTCTACTTCCCAGCGGGACCGTTCAACGGCATCTGCGCGGTCGTACAACAGGTGGACGAGCAGCGAGCGCAGCTGCGCCTCAGCTTCAGTGAAGGCGTGGCTCATCGCGAAGGGAACGTCCTACGAGAACGCCGCCACAGCTTGACCGTCGGATTCGATGAGGTCGAGTTGCTTTAGGCAGTACCCCAATACGCATCAACACTGCAGCCTCTGGATGATCGGCGGACCGGACAAACCCATGGCCCCGCTCGAACTCATACCGCACCCACATCCCGCCGACATCGAAGTGACCGCCGCACCCGAGGGTGCCAGTCTGAGCGCGATGCTGGACGCGGGCGAGATCGACGCCCGGTTCTCGGCGAACGTCCCCCAGTGCGTCCTCGACCGATCACCGAACGTCGCCCGCTTGTTTCCCGCCGCCGAGCTTCTGGAGCGCGACTATCACCGGCGCACCGGGATCTTCCCGATCATGCACGTCATCGTCGCGCGTCGCGACCTGCTGCGGCGACGTCCTGACCTCGCGCGCGAGGCCTTCCGGGTCTTCGACGAGGCGAAAGACGCTGCGGCCGAATACTATCGCCGCAATCGCCGACTCTACGAGGCGCACACCATGGTTCCGTGGTTCAACGCATTGGTCGAGCGCAACGCCCAGCGATTCGCCGACGACTGATGGCCCTACCCAATCGCGGCCAACCGCCCCACCCTCGACACCTATCTGCGCTGCCACGCGGGGCAGGGCCTGTCCTCGCGGCACTGGGCAATCGAGGACCTCTTCGCCCCGGAGCTGCTCGACACCTGACCGTCGGACTGTTCCACGTGCAGGCGCCGGTGCACCATCTCCACCCGGCGAATACGTTGCGGCGCTGAGCCGTATACAGCGATACGGAACCGCGGCGGCCGTCGCCCCACCCGCGCCACCGCGCACGGGCACGACAACCGCGTACCGGCGGCGGGATCTCAGCTTCGACAAGTTCATCGGCCCCGAACACCTGGCCGCCGCGCAATCTCGGCCCTCCACCTCGTATCCGCCGCACACCGTGCTGCTAGCGGCCAACGGCGACCTTGGCCAATTCCTGTGCCTGGAATAGCTGCACCGGCTCGACGCCTGCGACGACACCCTGTTCTGTGTGATCCGCGGCCGTGATGCCGAAGCCGCGCGGGCGCCCCTGGACGAGGCGTTCGACAGCGGGGATCCGATTCTGCCGCAACGTTATCGAGAGCTCGCGAGCGGCGGCTGACCGTCCTGCCGGTCGCGGTCTTCCGGTCCGACATGGTCCGCGCGCCCAGCAACTTCGCGTGACAGCTCAATCTCCCTACCAGGGCTCGGGCGCCGCGTGTGTTGTTCACAGTAGCTCCGATACTGCACGTCCCACTGGTGACCGCCTGGAGCTCAGCACCACAAGGTCACGCGACAATTGAGGTCCAAACCATCACGCCCTCGAATCCACGACTGTGGGGATTCGAGGGCTGCGACGTTGCCGCGGGCGAATACCGTACCGGTAAGCGCTACAACGAGATCAAGAAAATCATTGTCGACGGCATGCTCAAACGCATGGAGCAGGCATACCCGGGATCGTCATCACATGTCCGCGTGGCCGAGCTAGCAAGTCCAGCAACACAAACGAGATTCGTCGGGAACTCATCTGGGGCGCCATTCGGCCTCTCGCTGCGACTCGACCAAGCATGACCATTCCGGCCGGGAACCCAGACCCCCATCGGAGGCTTGTTCCGGGTCGGCACCAGCACCGTTTGGGGCCAGGCACCGTCGGGTCGATGGTCAGCGGCCTACACGCGGCGGCCGTCATCGCCGGGCGAAACCTGATCGATGAAATCCGGGGCGGCATGGTGATCGCCGATCCGACCCTGCTGTCCTCCTGGCCAGACAACTTCGACTCTCTCGAGGCAACGCGCCGCCTCGGCCGCAAAGCCTCGGCCGTCGACACGCAACCATCGGTTCGGCCATAAGCGCCCACAGTCCGGCGACCGCGCGCCAGCAGTGCGGTGTGCGCAACAAGGGTCCGCGACTGACACGAAATCCAGGCGTCGCCGCATTCCTCACCCGGCAGCGCGGTGCCGCAGTGGTTGAGCAAGTACTCGCACGCTATTTCACATCGTTGCTCAACCGGACGTGGTGGTCTGGTTCCGCGGTTGCCACCTGGCGGGGTCGGGCTGTTTGCGTCGGCGCATGCGGGTCAGCGCGACACCCACGATTGCGGTCACGGTCACACATAGGGGGCACATCGTCTTATCCTTCAGTGGCTTTCGGGCGTGATACGCACCTCTCGCCGGTCGGCGAGGTCGACGTGGATGCGAGCGGTTCCGTCTGCCGCTGCGACCACACTGTTTTCCACCGCTCCGGTGAGGCGGTAGGTCTGATCTGGGCGCAGCCGCGCCAGGCCGAGCGAGGCTCGTCCGGGTTCGGCTCCCGGTCGCAGGACCAGATCCAAGGCGGCGCCATCGGTGACCGCCCGCGCGACGAGGACATTCGGGTATTCGGCCTCGTCGAGGATCGGGCCGCGGGACCACGCGTCGGGCAGCGGCCGGCTGGTTCGGTCGTAGTGGGCATGCGCGCGCCCGGTCATGGACATGGCGAGTCCGAGGTTCGCCTGTGCCGAGGCTCCGGCGAGCCGCCGTACCCCGTGGTCCACGATGGGCTGTCCCTCCGCGGCGATCCGCTCGCCCGCGGCTCGCGCGATGTCGGTGTCGCCCAACTCCGTTGCCGCGGCTTGCACCCACAGCAGCGGGGTGATGTTACTGCGGCGGTAGTTGCCGGTGTCGATGTTGTCCCAGCCGCTGAGTTCGGCTTCGAGCTGTCCGTCGGCGCCGAGTCGCAGTTTCTCGTGGCGCAGGATCTCCCACTGTCGCCGGGCGATGTCGGGGAAGACCGGCGCGAGTTGCCAGATTACGCTGGCGTCGGAAAGCACGGAGGTCATCGCGGGTACGGTGAGCCCGGTCCACTTCGATCGCAGTCCGATGGTGCGGCCGTCGGCACTGAGGAATTCCTCTTCGAACCCGCGACGGAACTTCGGCAGGATCGATGCGCTGTGCCGACTGCCGTAGAGACGGTCGTGAATAGGCAGCGGCAGAATGCCGAAACCGTTGCACAGGGCGTAGATCCAGTTGGGCTCGCACGGGAACAGGCCGTAGTCGGACGCGGCGAAGTTGCGGGCGAGGACGTCGGTCAGTGAGTGCAGGTCGTATTCGTAACGCATGCCGCGCGGATGGCGGAAGCAGATGGAGCCGGGCTCGGAGTAGCGATGGTCGCCGGTCGTGGTGGTGTAGCCGGCCACCAGATTTGCCAGCCACCCCGACACCATGATGTCGTCGCGGGGTATCGGGTCCGGGTTGTAGCGCAGGTGACCCCACATGCTCTCCTTGGACCAGAAGGCCCAGCAGATCCGTTCCTGCCACTTCGCGATCGTATTGCGCTGCGCCACCGACAGATATCCGTGGAATGCGGGGGTGTGCGCGAACTGCACCGAGGTCAACGCATAGCCACAGACGGCGACCTGATATCGGATGGAGGACGTCTGGAACTGGTCGATGCGATCGAAACCGGCGAATTCGGAGACCGGCTGCAAAGCACGGTCCAGGGCGAACCGCACTTGCGCCAGCTGCTCGGTGCCGAGTTCAGGCACCTCGGGCACTGACACGGAGCGCGGAAACTCCACTGTGACGGGAGTTTTGGCGCGGAGCGCGCCGAGATACTCGTTGCGGGCTTGCCGCCGAGCGACGGCTTGACGAAACGCCTTGCGCCGCACAGTGAGCGCAACGCCTATTCCTGCCGCGGCCAGCAGGGGTACGGCGGTTTTCGCGGCGGGTATTCGCACGTCGTGGCGGGCTCCCGCGGTGGCGGTGCCCGCCCAGACCGCGATCGGCGCCAGGACGTTCCCGCTGCCCAGCCACAATCCCAGTGAAGCGGTGAACCCGGCTTGGGAAGCGAGGAAGCGCAATGGTTTTCCGGCCGTCACATATCCGGCGCCGGGCCAGACCAGGCCGGTGCCGACATTCACGCCGCCACGGCGTGCGGTGCGGCCGATCGCCACACCGGCACCGGCCAGTGCCAGGTATCCGGTGAGTGTGCGGCGCAAGCGGCGCGTGGTGACGGGGCCGTCGAGGCGCTCTCGCTCCGGGATGAGCGCCGGCGCGACTGCGGTGGGGTCGGTGTGGCAGGTGAGATCGGAATCAGGCATTCGCCGGTCCTTTGTTCGGAGGGTCAGCTGCGGCCGACACGGGCGTCGTAGGCGCGCCGAGCGGTGAGATCGGAATCGCGCAGGACGGCAGTCTCGGCGCCCATGACACGGGCCAGCGCTTCCCCCACGCGTAGTGGCAGTGCCCGCTGCAGGCCCAGGAGTGTGCCGAAACTGCGGGGTAGGTAGATCCGCGGGTGTGATCGTCCAGATTCGAGTGCGGTCACCACCGCTTGCGCCACTTGCTCGGGCGCCACGTTGCGAATCCCTTTGGGTCCTTTGATTCCCGCGGCGAGTTCGGTGTTCACCGCGCCCGGAAGGACACAGGAGAACCGCACGCCGCTACGCCGGAATTCGAGCCGGGCGGCATCGCTGAACCGGATGCTTGCGGCTTTGCTGGCGTTGTAGACGGCTAGACCGGGCACCGAGGATTCGCCCATGGTGGAGGCGATGGTGACGATATGGCCGCGCCCGCGGGGCACCATGCGCGCGAGTGCGTGTTTGGTGCCGAGGACCGGGCCGTAGGCGTTGATCTCGAAGATTCTGCGTGTCAACGCGTCGTCCTCGTCCAGCAATGGACCCGCCGGCATGATCCCGGCATTGTTGATCAGCACGTCGATCGGGCCGAGCTCGGTTTCGACCGAGTCGAGGAAACTGCGGAACGACGACGAATCGGTAACATCGAGCCAAGCAGCGAGGGCGGCATTCGTCTCCGCTGCTGCCTCGGGCAGGGCCTGCTGGTCGATGTCGCCGATGGCGACCCGAGCCCCCCGCCCGGCGAGCGCGGCGGCGAGCGTTTGCCCGATTCCCCGGGCGCCGCCGGTCACAACGACCACGCGGCCATCGAGCAACTGCTTCATTTCGGACTCCTTTGTCCCACTGATTGATCGACGGAGCCGGCGGCGACCCGGCGAATGAGGAGAGCGACGCATACCAGGGCAGGCACCACGGTCACGGCGGGCACCACCCAAACCGCTGCGGGCCAGAACATGTCCGGATGCGGCGCGTGGGTGAGCATCACCGCACCGACCGCAAACCACGCGTACCCGATCAGCGCCCACTCTCGTTTGCGCGCCAGCCAGGCCAGCACGACCTCGAGTACGAGCAGTTCCGGCCAATGCCCGTAATAGGCCAGCCCGCCACCGGGCGCCATGAGCCCCAACCCGAAGGCCGACAGACGTACATTGTCCCCGTAGGCGACCAGCACAGCCCCCACTGTCCAGCCCACGGCATACACCGCGGCGAGCATGCCGGCCCGCCGACTCATGATTCGCGCCATTGCAACAACTTCTGCGAGACCGCGTCCGACCTGGACGCCATGACCGGCTCGACCGTGCCCGTTGGATACTCTGTGACGAGACATGGTCACGGCTCCTTGCCCAGGACAGCATCTTCCAGTTCCTCCAGCGCTCGGCCGGTATATACGGCCAGCCGCTGCAGATGCGGCAGCGAGTCACGGTCGCCGGTGAACCCGATGTTGAACCGTCCGGCCGCGGCGAATACCGAGATGAACAATCCGACCCCGTGGAAGGCGATGGCGAGTGGGTAGGCTTCTTCGAGCCTCGAACCGGCCAGGTACATGTCCTCGCTGAACAGGGGCACGTTCGAGACCGCGACGTTGTAGGGCGGTGCGGTGCGGCCGCCGAGGCCGAGCAGATTCTGGACCACGAACGGCCCCATGAACGATGCCGCCGACAGCGGCACCACGTGCGCGGGCAGTCGCCGTAATTCGGTTTTTGCCCGGGTGCTGGATCGCTGTACGGCGGCCAGGCGGGCATAGGGGTCGGCGATATCGGTGCCCAGATTCATGACGGTCATGGTGAAGGCGTTGTGGCTGGTGTGATCGTGCTCCCGGACGTTGACCGGGGTTGCCGCGGTCAGTGTCCGATCGGGAAGTTGCCCGAGCTCGTGCAGGTAGCGGCGCAACCCGCCGCCGACAATGGTCAAGTACACCTCGTTGACGGTGGTGCCCGACGCTGCCGCTAGCGCGGTGACGCGGTCGAGATCATAGGACTGGGTGGCGAATCGGCGTTGTGTTCCGATGCGCCGGTTGAGCAGGGTGCGGGGTGCGGCGAACGGCACGGCGAGGTCGGCGTCGCCGTGGCGGCGGTCGCGAACCATCCGGACAGTGAGCGCACTCACGGCAGCTGTGATCGAAAGGGCCTGGCCGATCCCGCGGCGACGGGAGCCGGTGGCCGCGCGGGCCGGGCGCACGGTGGGGGTCAGGCTCCAGATCGGGCGCACACCTCGGTCGCCGGGATCGATGGTGAGCATGTCCTTGGCGCGCAGACCGCCGCCGGCGCCGTCCATCAGGGCGTGGTGCACCTTGAAGTACAGGGCCCAGCATCGCTGAGCGAATCCTTCGATAACCACCCATTCCCATAGCGGACGGGTCAAATCCAAAGGGCGAGAATGCAAATGCGAGACCAAAGCACCGAATTCCCGTTCGCTGCCCGTCTCGGGCAGCGCCAGGTGCCGGCAGTGATAGTCCAGATCGACTCGGTCGTCGTCGAGAACCTCCCAGGCTGGTCTCAACGTGCGCAGCGGTGATTGCCGCAGGCGGTAATTGAATGGCGCGACCACGGTGGTGACCGCGCGCATCGCGGCCACCAGATCGTGGACATAGCCGTCGGGCGCGTCGTCGGGGAACCGGAACCGTGCCAAGACGGCTACGTGTTGAGGGCTCTTGTGTGACTCTGCGGCGAAGAAGATTCGTTCGGTTGGCGACATCCTCGGCCGCCGGCCCGGCGGCGGTTCATCGTCGCGTCCGGTCGGCACAACAGGGAATGGGGGGTGGTAGGTGTTCGCAGTCACGCCGATCGTTGCCCGGTCTCGTAGGCGGTGAGGTCGACCCGAGCGGTCGCGCGCGCGTAGGCGATGTGCGACCCGGGCCAGACGGCGACCACCTTCCCCTCGGCCGTGTGGTACCAGCCAGGACACCCGCTGGTGAATACCGTGTGCGACAGGCGCTGCCGGAGTCGCCGGTTGTATTCGTCTTGAACGCTTTTCCGCACGTCCAGCCACCGGCCGGTGCGGGCGCTGTGTTCGATCGCCTTGCGGGCGTAGCGGGCCTGTTTCTCGAGCAAAAAGATGATCGTGTTGGTGAGCGAGCCGGTGTTCGGGCCGTAGATCATGAACAGATTCGGATAGCCGGCGACCGTAATTCCCATATACGCCTCCGGGCCGGACTTCCACTCGGTGTGCAGCTTGCGCCCACCGCGACCGGTGATGTCGATCGGGGCGAGATATTCGGTGGCGGTGAATCCGGTACACCAGACGATCACATCCGCATCGACTGTTGTGCCGTCGCCGAGTACCAGCCCCGACGGCGTCACCCGCGTCACACCTTCGGCGTGCACCGAGACATGTGAGCGGTCGAGCGCCGGATACCAGTCGCTGGACAGCAGCAGGCGATTGCATCCTGCCTTGTAATCGGGTGTGACCTTGCGACGGAGCTGCGGGTCGGAGATCTCGCGGCGGATCTTGTAGCGCAACCAGGCATGCAGACCCGCCCGCAGCGGATCGAATCGGTTGTAGATCAACGGTACTCGCATCTCGTACCACAGCCATTCCAGGTTGTGCTGTGCGCGCGCCAGCCCTGGCACCGTCCGCAGCAGGCGGCGAATGCACGGGTTGGTCTTGTGGTTCCATTTGTTGCCGATCCAGTTCGGCGACCGCTGGATGACGTCCAATTCGTCGACACGATCGACGATGGCCGGCACGATCTGCACGGCGCTGGCGCCACTGCCGACCACGGCCACCCGCTTACCGGCCAAATCGACCGCGTCATCCCACTGCGCGGAGTGGAACTGGTTGCCGGAGAATGTTTCCCGGCCTTCGATATCGGGAACCTTGGGCCGCGACAGCTGTCCTGTCGCGCAGATCACGGCGTCGAACCACTGCCGCTCACCGTCATCGAGTTCGATCTGCCAGCGACCGCAGCGTTCGTCGAAGGTGGCGGCGATCACCTCGGTATTGGACGAAATCTTCGGTGCCACACCGTATTTCACCGCCGTGCGCTCCAGATACGCCCGGATCTCATGCTGGGTGCCGAAACGCTGTGACCATTCGGTCTCGAGCTCGAAGGAGTACGAGTAGGTCGACGACGGCACATCACAAGCGGCACCCGGGTAGTGGTTTGCCCGCCACACTCCCCCGACCCCGTCGCCCTTCTCGAAGACGGTGTACGTGCCGATGCCGTGGCGTTCCAGTTCGATCGCTGCCCCCAGACCACCGAAGCCGCAACCGATGATGGCCACGGAGAATGGTGCAGACGTGGGTGTTTCGACGGTGTTCATGCGAAGTCCAATTCTTTCGAGCGTGCGGCGTACCACCTTCCCGGTGGCGTTGCAGGGAAGTTCGTCGACGAAGATCACGTCACGGGGCACCGTGTCGCGGGCCGGATTCGACCGGACGTACTCCTAGACGGTTTCGGCATCGAGGACGGCGCCGGAGGCTGCCACGATGGATGACCGCGTCGCAGCCGTTTGCCGAAATCATCGTCCGGGCCGCCGACGACGGCGGCATCATCCACGCCGGGCAACGCGGCGATCCCTTGGGCAGACCGGCGGTTCCGCTGGTCAAGATGATGAAGCCGCCCGGCTGAGCAAGCGGGTTCGGAAGGTCCGTGCCGCCGGAGGCTATCAGCGCGTCGAGGAGGTCGCAGGATTCCTCGTCGTGCAGGACCGCGCGCACCCCTTCGCGTGCGGCGACCTCGGCGAACGGTGGCTTGGCGAAGCCGGTATTCATCATCGCCAACCGCAGTCCCGCGCGTCCGGCCGCGCTGATGGCCAACACCAGGCCCCGGTGATCGCGGGCCAGTATGGCGATCACCGAGCCCGGCGTAATACCCTGTGCCAGAGGAGTATTGGCCAGCGCATTGGACCGGCGATCGAATTCGCCGTAGGTCAGCACGCCGCGCTCGTCCACCAGTGCCGGTTCGGCGCAAGCCATGCCGAGGTAGTTGCGAGAATTCTCGGTTACCGATGTCATTGTCCGATTACCTCCGGCGGGACCGATTGTGCGATGCGCCGCTCATCGACGCAGTCGGCGGATGCCGGTCGCTGCCAGCGCCCGCATCATCCGCCCGACTACGGCGGCGCCGAGATCGGTGTAGGGGAACCAAAGCAGATGCCGCTGGTACGGCAGCGGCACGCGGGCCGTGGTGACCGCGTGCGGCCGGCAGTACTTCAGCACCGCCTGCGCGCCGCCGAAGCGCCCACCGAGCCCGGACTGCTTCCAGCCGTGCATCGGCGCCGACAGCAGGAATACGTTGGCGTGGGAATCATTGATGTTCACCGCTCCGGCCTCCAGCCGAGCCGCAACCCGCTGCGCGCGAACACGATCGCGCGACCACACACTGGCCGACAGTCCGAAATCGCTGTCGTTGGCCAATCGCACTGCCTCGTCCTCGCCGGCTACCGCCATCACCGGGATCAACGGCCCGAAGGTCTCCTCCCGGAGACACGCCATGCTGGGATCGACATCGATGAGGACCGTCGGCTCGACCCAGCGCGCGGCCCGCGAGTACCGGCCGCCGCAGACCACGGTGGCGCCCGCGGCGATCGCATCGTCGAGATGGCGGATCACCACATCGACCTGCTCAGAAGTCGCCAGACTGCCGATATCGCGGCCTTTGCGAAGCGACGACACGTGCGCGGCAAGCTTGCCGACGAACTCGTCGAATACCGACACTTCGACGAACACCCGCTCGATCGAGGTACACATCTGACCGGCATTGGCCAAGGCGCCCCACGCTATTCCGCGCGCGGTGAAGTCCACATCGGCATCCGACAGCACCACCGCCGGATCTTTGCCCCCCAGTTCCAGCGCACACGGAATCAGCCGATCACCGCACTGCGCCGCGATTGTACGGCCAGTCGCAGTCGAACCGGTGAACTGCACATAATCGACCTGCTCAACCAACGCGCGACCGACCTCGGTGCCACCGAAAAGTGCTGAAAGAACCGGGGGCGCACCGATTTCAGACCAACCCTCCAGGGCCGTCAGCACACAGTCCGGAGTGGCCGGAGCAGGTTTGACCACCACCGCGGCGCCGGCCAGCAACGCCGGAATCGCATCGCACAGTGCCAATCCCAACGGAAAATTCCACGGAGTGATCACCCCGACCACCGGATACGGCCGATGAGCAACGGTCACCGACTTCAAAGACCCGAGCGTATTCGCCGAGCGAGGACGCTCGGTTCGCACCATGCGCTTCGCCTCACCGGTGAGATATTTGATCAGCTCGATCGGCGCCGTGAATTCGATCCTGGCTTCCACCAGGGGCTTTCCCACCTCCGCAGCGAGCAGACCCACGATGCGGTCCTCGTTGTCGAGCAGCCAGTCGGCGTAACGGCGCAACCAGCGCACACGCTGGGCCACACCCGACGCCTCCCACGCCGGCTGCGCCGCACGCAGCCCGCCGATCAGCCCGGGCACATCGACCTGCGGTCGATCATTCGTGCCGAGCCGCTCACTCGCGAGGTTGATCTCCATCACCCGATCCCTTTGTCTGTGTCCGCTGTCACCAACGGTAGGAACCGGCCGATGCGGAAACCATGAGATCAAGAGCCAATACTTGTTCTTTTCGGCCAGATGGACAAGGATGCTCACCATGGCCCCGCGCCTGAATTTGCCGCGATCGATCGCCAGTGCGGCCATCCTGACCCGACTGGCGACCGAGCACGGTATGGAGATCACGCACTGCCTCGCCGGGACCGGCATCACACCCTCGATGCTCGACGACCCCGCCGCAGAGATCCTGGCCCACCAGGAACTGCGACTCGTCCACAACGTCGTCACCACGATCGGTCACATCCCCGCGCTCGGCCTGCAGGCAGGCTGCCGCTACGACCTACTCGACCATGGCATCTGGGCCTTTGCCGTCCTCAGCAGTCCCACCGTGCGGCACGGCTGGCGCATTGGGGTGGAACTGATGGATATCAGCTACTCCTTCGCGCGCTGGCGCTTCGACGAACGCGATGACGAAGCCGTGGCCAGCGCCGACTACTCCCCCGTCCCACCGGAGTTACGTACCTTTCTCCTCGAGCGCGACCTCGCCGAAACCATGACCGTCGACCACCAGGTATTCGGCTGGACAGTCCCGCCCACGAAAGTCGAGCTGTCCTGTCCTGCACCGGAATACATCGACGAGTTCACCGCTCTGCTCGGCTCACAGCCGGAATTCGACGCCCCCGTCACACGCCTGCACTTCAACCGTGACGTGCTCGATCTACCCATGCCGCAGGCCAATTCACACGCGGCCGCGATCGCCGAACGACAAGCCTTCGACATCATGCAGCGCCGCCGCGCACGCGAGGGCGTCGGCGCCACCGTGCGCGAAATCCTACTCAGCCGCGGCGTCACCATCGGCCAGAAAGAGGTCGCGGCCGAACTGCGGATCAGCGTCCGTACCCTGCGACGCCGCCTCGACGACGAACAGACCTCCTTCCGGGAACTGCTGGACGAAACCCGCCAGCTCCTGGCCGAGGAACTGCTGACCATCGGCACCACCGTCGAAGATGTCGCCGACCGCCTCGGCTACGCCGACGCATCCAGCTTCACTCACGCCTTCACCCGCTGGACCGGAACCACTCCAGGACGCTACGCCCGCACCCGCCGCTGATACCCCCAGCTAAACCGGTCCGGACGACTGCGCCAGAATCATCCTGCAGTGCAACAGCGCTGCCGGAAAGGTCGGCTCTGGCGCACTCTCGGTCGCGGCCACTGGACGGCACAGTCGAATTCCTGCATCTCAACCCCGCCTGAGGCCACATCCCACCACCCTCTCGGTCGGGAGCGCTTGCCCTGCCGAGCCGGTCGGCGGTGTTATGTCAGGGGCCGCCAGCTCCACGTCGTAGAAATTTCGAGCGGGTCGATGGGCGTGACCAGCCGCGGCAGGGTGTTGAGGCCGTTCGGGGGCCCGCTCTGCGGTTCGACGCAGACCGCCCCGGGCTGCTGGTCGTAGATAACGACCCACTCGGCGGCGCTGGTGACCTTCAATTCGATGGCACCGGGCCAGGTGAGGGTGACGTCGACGCCGTCGGGCATCCCGAAGCAGTCGTCCCAGGGCCCGGGCAGGGGGTCGATGCGCTTACCGGTGGGCAGGTAGTCCTGGCCACGGGATTCCTGCCATGACGCACGAAAGTCGATCTCGACATCTTCACCCTTGCCGAGGTTGCGCAGGAACCAGGGATGCCAGCCGGCCTGCGCCGGAAACGAATCCGCCGAGGCTTCGATCCCCAGAGTGAGTGTCAGAGCTTCCTCGCCGAGTTCTACCCGCTGCGTGATGCGGCCAGGGTAGGGCCACGGAGCAGCAAGGTCGACGGTGAATGCAGCTGATGTGTCGTCCGCCCGGGTTGTGCTCCAGGCGGAGTCCCGGCCGGTGCCGTGGATGGCGTGCGGCGGGTGGTTGACCGGCATCTGGTGGACATCGCCACCATTGCGGAAGCGGCCGTAAGCGAGGCGGCCGCACCAGGGCACCATCGGGAAGGCGCCGTATTCGGTTCCCTGGCGGAGCAATTCGATGCCGTCAACGGTCATGCTGCTGATCCGGCACCCATTGCCGGGGTCGATGGTGACAGCAGCGTCGCCCAGGGCGAGTCGCACGATCTGCTTGGCATTGGTCACCACCCCGACAATACGGCTCGAAGTCCGAAGCCAAGGACCGCACCGGGCCGCTGTGAGCTTTATTTGATCTCGACCACTGCATTCCGGAAGTCCCGCGAAACCGACCACCAGGCTCAACCGACACTACGTGCAGAAGTGACAGCCCTTCTCGATCCGAGTGCTGATGCGGGATGCCGATTCCTGCCCGCGGGCGCACCGCCACCACACCTTCCGGACAGCGCTGGCGTGTCCGCACCGCCGTGCGATCCTGACGTTGCTCGGGTGCAGCTGGCCCGCCATGCATTTCGGTAGCGAGCTCGGTGATGTGGGGCCGACCCTGCGGCTCGGATTCGGGTGTGACGGTCGCGGCGGCCAGACGGGCGCGGTGGCGTGCCACGGTGCGTTCGACCGCCTCGCCGAGGTTCCGCCAGATATACCCGGTCCACACATGTGACATAGACAGTCGCAGCGGCAGTCGAAAATCTGTGGTGTCGGGTGTAGACATTCGTTGAGGTTCGTTGTAGAGTCACTGTCGTTCGAATTAACGAGTCCAAGTGGCCGGGCAGGTGAACTGCCCGGAAGAAGTAAGTTCCGCCGTCCCCTTCCGGCGGATGACAGCGAGACCCGGAGCAGTCGGCCGGACCCGCCGGAAGGGGACCAGGCACTACCGAACAATCGAAATGCACAAGCACAGCAGGAAGACCGGCGATCCAGGAGGTGGTCACTGAAGAGACGTTCATCAGTTCCGCATCCGGAGAGCATCGGATGTGGTGTGCCACAGCGGCCCTGCGGGGCCGGTGAACCGCAATGAAATGTTCCCCCTTCGTAGATCCAAAGGCCTCGGCGCGCCGCGCCGGGGCCTGTTGGCGTTGACCCCGAGAGGCCCTGTGCAACAACCCAATCCCCACCCCGCCGCCGGTCCCAGTGCCGCCGACAAACTCGACGACGACGATTACCCCGCCTACTCGATGGGACGCGCCGCGGAAATCCTCGGTGTCACCCAAGCGTTCCTGCGCAGCCTCGACGCCGCGCAACTGCTGACCCCGCAACGATCCGCCGGCGGGCACCGCCGCTACTCGCGCTACCAGCTGCGTATCGCTGCCCGCGTGCGCGAACTCGTCGACGCCGGCAACGCCCTCGACGCCGCGTGCCGCATCGTCATCCTCGAAGACCAGCTCGCCGAGGCCCAACGCCTCAACACCGAACTGCAACATACCCTCGACCAGCGCAACAACCCCACCGAAACGACGTGAACGCGCCCGACACCCGCACCGGCCACATGGACGTGTTCCTTCCCCGGGCGATGGCCCCCGCCGTTCTCGACGCGGTGATCCGCCTCCACATCACCTCGGCCTTGGCACGCACCGGCACATCGGCCACCACCATCGAATACGGCACCGGCCAACCACACTCGCCAGGAGTCACTCGCTGGCCGGTCACCTACACCACCGATACGGCCCCGCCCGACTGACGGCCGGCACCAGCGCCGAACCTCCGTACCATCAGGGGCATGCGATCGCTGTGTTGGTCGATGGGCCTATGCACCGGCGCCTACATTCCGATAGATTCGCAAAACCGCTGTTCAATGACGCTTCGATGCACCGTGAGTCTGGGAAATAATCGCGATCGCCATCCGCCCCGATCCACAGAAACGTCGACAGGACGTCGCGGATCCGATGGAACCTGGACAGTGGGCCAGAGTGAATCCGCAGGGGCCAGGCGAGTCATGGGCATGCCTTCCGACTACGCCGTACATACGCTCACACAGTCTTGTCGGACCCCTCTCGTACGCTCCCGTGGTACGACATGGTGTCGGGGCGTGCGAAAGGAGCGATGTGAACGGCGGCTGCCTCTGTGGCAATATCCGGTTCTCCGCGACCGGCGATCCCGACTTCCCTCATTTGTGTTCCTGCGAGCACTGTCAGCGACTTTCAGGCGCTCCGGTGATGTCGTGGGTGTCTTTTCCCGAGGAAGGATTCGCGTGGACCGGTCCGGGTGGTGAGCCCACATGGTTCGAGACGTTCCCTCAGATCGGCCGCGGGTTCTGTCCGAAGTGTGGTTCGTCGATCGCCTCCAAGGGCGATGAACTCGGGTGGGTGGGGGTCACGATCACGGCGTTGGATGATCATTCTGGCCTGGTACCGGTCAAGCAGAGCTTTGCGCACAACGCAGTCCCGTGGATGGGGCCGTTGAGTTGAGACACCGACCTTGCACGACGGCCCTCTGAGCTGGCCGCAAGGCCCGCTCCCAGCGCTTGTTGGGTACCATGCCAAGGGTTCGCCTGGGCGCCCTCATCGTTGGGCAGCGTGGTCGAAGGCTCGGCCGTAGATTTCATCGATGATCGGGTTCTTGGCCAGGTTGTAGTCGGTCGGTGTGTCGGCGGTCTTCGCGGCGAGGTGGCGCTTGGCGGTTTCGTAGAGGTCCCGGTCGCTGGGGTGGGTGCGTAGCCAGTCGCGAAAGACCAGATGTCGGATGTGCTCGGGTGCGTTCGGGCTGAACACGTGCAGGTTCACCGCCGGGTCGGTGCGGGCGAGCATTCGGTGCTGGTGCCAGGAGGGCTCCCGTAGAACCAGGCGGAAACCGGCTTGTTCCAGCTGGGGTACGTATGTGGCCTCGTCGGCGGAGTCGGTCACGATGAGGTCGATGTCGATGATCGGTTTGGCGGCCAGGCCGGGGACTGCGGTACTGCCGACATGCTCGGTTGTGATCTGTTGACCGGCAAGGGCTTTCCGGATCGTGTCGGCTTGCTCGTCGAACATTCGTGGCCAGCACGGGTTGTAAGGGACGAGAACGACGGGTTCGACCTTCGAGGGACTCTCGCCGACCCAGGCGGCGGCCATCTGTTCGGGGGTACTACGGAGCCGTTGCGTGATCTCGGGCGGAAACGACACGTGGACACACCTTCCGATACCGGACAGCAAGTTTATGAAACATACCTCGGCGGTGGTTACAGTGTCGCGCCGTTGCCAGGTGGGGCCGGTGACGAGAGTGCTGTGGGCGGTTTCGACGACGTTGGAGGCAATCGCCCTCGGCACAACGATGGCCCCCGACGTGCTCGAAGAGCTGCACAGTGCAAAATTCAGCCTCTGGGGTCGGTGGCGTGGCCAGCCCCTCGGCAGATCGTGCCGCCGATATGCGGCCGGTGAGTGGACGGCCATCGCCCAGGAAGTCGACTGCACCGACCGAACATCTCGAATTCACAGCACCCAGTAATAGAACGAGGCCAATTTCGGACCGGTGCCGTCGTCGAACCGGACGGTGACCTTCCAATTCCCTGGTGCCGGAACAACGAGCTGATCGCTGCGCCACACCAGCGCCCCGTTATCCACCACCGGCCGTCCCAACGTCACCGGCAATCGGGCCACATTTGCCGATTCCGAGGACAGGTCGACGCTAACCGTAGCCGAAACATGTTGCGCAACAGGTAGCTTCGCGGGCGGGTAATCGACGGTGAGTCGCTGCGGGCCGTGCCGGATCGAGTCGATGCCGATGTGCAGCACCTGCGCCGCCCCGAAGTCGAGCGTGGTCGCGATGTCGGTGGTGTAGGTGTCCTTCGCCGGAGCCAGCGTCGCCAGCACCGAGGTCACCGCCAGCACCACGACCGCCAGCACCGTCTCCAGTACGACGGTTCGGGGCCGGCCGGCGATGGCACCGGTGCGGCGAAACCACCGCGAACTCAGGTAGCCGAGCGCCACAACACCCGCTGCCACAATGGCTTTGACTGTCAGGACCAGGCCGTAGATGGTATGCAGGAGAGCCTCCAACGGCTGTACCTGCAGCACCGCGAGCACAGTCCCCCCGGCGACGGCCGCCGCCACGTGCCCGACCGCGACGGCGTGCCATCGCGCCGGATCCCGCACACCGCGGAGCACGAACGCGACGACAACGACACCACCCAGCCACGCGGTGATGTCATAGACATGCAACAGCGTGCCGGTGAACAACCATGGCCACCCCTGCGCCGAGCCACCGTGGCCATCCAGCGTCACCGCGAGAACCGCTGCGACTGCTTGTAATACGCCGGCCGCCACGGCACTGCGGCTGCCACGGGAGACGACCGCGACAGCAACAATCGAGGCGAGCACCGCGACTGCGGCCACCGCCCCGTGCGGGCTGTCGAGGACAGTGCGTGCGCTCGCGCCCGAGATATCGGACGGACCACCGGACTGCTGCGCGACCAGAACGAAAAACCGAAATACGAACCCGGCCGAGAAGACCGCGTTTCCAACCCGATAGACCACCTGGAAACGCCGCCTCCGGACCACCGACGGCCGTACCCAGCACGCCGCAGCGTACAAACCAGCCGACAGTATCAGCCCGAGATAGGTGAGGCCCCGCGTCGGAGAATCGAGATAGTGCTCGATACCGGGCGACGAACGATCGGCGAAATGCCCCGGCGCGGTCACCGTGCCCACGGTGAACTGAATCGACAACGACACCACATGGGTGTCGGCCGACACGACGCGCGCGGTGGCCAGGTAGGCCCCGTCCGGAACGGGCGCGGCCGGGACCAGCACAACGCGACGCTGCCCGTCGTCGAGCCGCGTGCCCGACAACGCGAATCGTTTTCCGCCGCTGTCGATCAGCTGCGCGGACTCAGCGACCAGCGTGACCGGCTCGTCGAGTTGCAAACGCAGCTCAGCCGGCGACGTGTCGACATGGGCTCCCGGTCCCGGGTCCGTCGACACCAGCACGGCATGCGCCGACGCGGCGCCGGCCGACCACACCTGCGCCGCGATCGCGACGAGTAGAACGAACCGGCACCGCCGTACACCCCTAGCTCGAGTTTTAACCTGTTCGGCGTGGTCGTGGCCCTGCGGGGGTTGGTGCGCGAGTGTTGCTCGCGGTCTTCATGTGGACGTCGTGGCGGGGTGCGGGCCGCTGGTTGCGGCGGCCCGCCGGTCGGCCGGGACCAGGACGTGAGGGTTTCGGTGCGCTGGCTGGACAGGCGATGTTCGGGCGCAGGTGCCGAAATACCCGGCGGACCCGTGCTGGCGTGAGTTGTTGTGCGGCAACGGGTTTCTCCCACGGCCGCCGCTGATCCCGCGCGAGTCCGCGAGCCAGGCGCAACTGGGTGTAGGCGGCGAGCAGCATCCAGGTCCACCGGTCCGCGCCGGCGTGGTCGCGGGGTTTGGGGGCGGTCCAGCCGAGGGTTTGCTTGAGCATGCGGAAGGTGTGCTCGATATCGAACCGGCGCAGGAACGCCTGCCAGAGCAGATCGACGGTGCCGGTGTCGAGGCCTGTGCCCGAATGCCACAACCAGACCGGTTTCGGTATCGCGCCGCTGGGCAGGCGCTCGACATCGAGGCGGATCACGGTGCCCTCGATCACCGGCAGCGTCCCAGCTTGCGCGACCCAGGACGAACGGTGGGTCAGCCGGGGATGCAGCCGGTCCCACGACCGGGCATGCGCGGGACCGTAAAGCCTGGTCTCGGTGACAGTTTCGGTCGCAGGTTCACCCCAGGTCGCGAGGTCGCCGAACACGAACTCACCACCATGACGGGGCGGTCGGCCAGTGGTGCCGGGCAACCAAGGCGGTGCGGCACGACGCAAGACGCGGTCCCGACCGCATGCGGGCCAGCACCCTCACGGGCAGAAGCAGGAACGCCAGCCGGGGCCCGTCGTAGCCGGCATCGGCGACAACCCAGATGTCGGGATCACCGGACCGTCACTGACCAGCGGTGATCAGATTGCCGATCACCGACCGCAGCTGGGTTGCGGTGATCTCGGCGGCGTCGTCACCCGGCGCGAGCCGGACCGCGTCCAGCGGTGCGGTCCAGGAGCTGCGGCCGGTGTCGAGCGCGCAGACCACCGAGAACGGCCAGCCCGGGATCATCTGGTGAGTGTTCTTGGCCCGGCCGTAGGTGTGACACAGGATCCGCTGCGGGCAGGTGTGCGCTTCGGGCCGCAGCCAGCAGGTGATGTCCACCGCCAGCACCAGCCGGCCGTCCGCGGCTCGCGGCAGCGGCACCGCCGCCAGCGCTCGCCGCGGCCGGTCGGTGTCGATCCGGCCGCGGTCCAGCGCCGCATACACACTGCCATGACCACGGCGATTTCAACGAGAAGGGTTTCGACGCTCTGGACCCAACATGGAGCGGGGGCAGACCGGCCAAGACCGATCAGGCGACACGTGATCGGATCTGTCAGATCCCCCGGTGCTGTCCCCGTGACTTGGGCTGGCCGTTCTCGACACGGAGCCTGTCGAAACCGGCAGAAGTGTTGCGGACCAACACGATTGCCGATATCAGCCGCGAGACCGTCCGACAGATCCTCAACACCGGTGGGGTGTCGTGGCAGGCCACGAAAACCCGGAAAGCCGGCAACGACCCCGACTTTCAAGCCACGATGACACGAGTCCTCGATCTTTACGGCAATCCGCCTGCCGACGGTCGGGTGATCTGCGTGGACGAGTTCGGCCCGCTGGACCTTCAACCCCGCGGCGGCCGAGGCTGGTTCACCGCCCGGCGGCCGCGCCGGCTGCGAGCGATCTACCACCGGACCCAGGGTGTCCGGCACACGTTCGGCGCCTTGGACCTGCGGACCGGGCAGTTGTGCTACCGGATCCGGGACCGGAAACGATGGACCGAGTTCCTGGCGTTCCTGAAGTCTGTGCGGGACCGGTGGCCGGACCAGAAACTGTATCTGATCTGCGACAACTACTCGGTCCACAAGCGCGCCGAGGTCCGAGCGTGGTGCTCGGTCAACGCTATCGAACTCGTGTTCCTGCCCACGTATTCGTCGTGGCTGAACCGGGTCGAATGCGAGTTCGCGGCACTGCGGTACTTCGCCCTCAACGGCACCGACCACCGCAGTCCTGGCGAACAAGACGACGCGATCGCCACCTACGTCCGTTGGCGCAACCAGCACGCCGAACCCATCCGTGACTTCGCCGTCGGATCCAAGATCCGACGGCCGAATTACCTAACCAACATTGCCTGACGCGGCACTAGCGCTTGATAGGTCAGGGTATTTGAACGCTAACGTAGGCACGGGCGGTCAGGGACCCCACTTGGGGAATCCGCGTGATGGTTACGAATTGCCCCCACATCGACTTCTCGCGATATTGGCACTCCCCCAGCATCTTTCGCGGCTGGTAGGTCTGACGATATGCACTGTTTGCCCGCAGCGATGTTGCTCGAAGTCCCCCGCACTGCAGTGGACCGTGGGCCGCACGATCAGGTTTCCGCGGGGTTGAGAACCGGCGCGTCGGGGGCCGAGCACCGTGACAGGCGACGGAAGTCGGCGGCTACGCGAGTTCGGCTCTCACCGCTGTCATTGCCTTCGATGCTGGTCGCCACGTCGAGCTTCGCCGTGAAGCGGAATTGCTCCGATCGCACTGCCTGGTCGATCCCGAGCCCTGGAGGTATTCGGCGTTGAACCGAACGATCAAGGGTCAGGCGGGCGGGCTCGCAATAGGCAGTGATCGGATACTTCGATCGTTGCGAGCGGCGCAAAGCTCCGGCAAGCGGGGAAAATGAACCAGCGCCCCGTTGCCACGCCAGCGCACGCGGACCCGAAGGAGTACCTCGATGAGCATTCCCGCCACCGGGCCGAAGTCGATCACGGGGACGGTCCTCATCGGCTCCGCGATACCGGAGCACGTGAAGTCGGATCGATCGGCTCATCGGGCCGAGGGGCAGCCCGATGTGCTGGTGTGCGCGGCGACCGTGGACGACGTGCGGCGGGCAGTGGAATTCGCGGCGGAGGCCGGGCTGACGGTGGTCGTGCGAGGGGCCGGCACCGGGCTGGCGGGTGGCGCGAGTGCCGGTGCGGGTTCGCTGATCCTCGACGTCAGTGGGCTCGACCGAATTCTGCGGATCGCCGAGGCCGACGAGTACGCGGTCGTGGAAGCCGGTGTCAGCGGCGCGGTGCTCGACGCCGCCGCAGCCCGGGCCGGCCTGCGGTATGCGCCGGACCCGGCCAGTGTCGCGATCTCGACGATCGGGGGCAATATCGCCACCAACGCGGGTGGGCTGCGATGCGTGAAGTACGGGGTGACCGGCGATTCGGTGTTGGGCCTGAGCGTGGTCCTCGCCGATGGCAGGCTGCTGCATACCGGACGACGCACGGCGAAAGGCGTCGCGGGACTGGATCTGACGAGCTTGTTCACCGGCTCGGAGGGCACTCTCGGCGTGATCGTGTCGGCGACGGTGCGGTTGCAACCGATTCCGGTGCGCACGGTGACGGTCGCCGCCTATTTCGATGACGTCGAGCGGGCGGCCGCGGCAACAGCGGCCGTACTCGCCGCGCGGGTACGGCCCGCGATGCTGGAATTGCTCGACGGGGCATCGCTTCGCGAGGCCCAGGAGCTGTCGGGGGTGCGCGGTGCGGCGGCGGGCGCGTTCGTCGTCGCCCAGACCGATGGGTTCGGTGCCGACGCAGAGGCCGCGATCGTCGAATCGACGTTCGCGCGCTTCGCTTCCCGCGTGTCCGTCGGCACGGATTCCGCCGCCGCGGACGAACTGCTCACGGTGCGCCGCGCAGCGCTTCCCGCACTGGAGCGGCACGGCCGGGTACTCATCGAGGACATCGCGGTGCCGCGATCACGGATCGCCGAGGCCGTGCGCCGGATCACCGAGATCGCCACCCGGCACGACAGCAGGATCTACACCTTCGGCCATGCCGGAGACGGAAATCTGCATCCCATCATCGTCGTTCCCGAGCACGACCCCGCAGCGCTCGGGCGTGCCGAGAACGCGGCAGATGAGATATTCGCCACCGCATTGCAACTGGGCGGCACCATCACCGGTGAGCACGGCGTGGGGCTGCTCAAGCGGCGCTGGTTGGAGCGCGAACTGGGACCCGACGCGCTGCAGGTTCAGCGCGCGGTCCGGCGCGCGCTGGACCCCGACGGGCTGTTCAATCCGGGAAAGATGTTCTGATCGGGTCAGTGCGGCGTTGCCGCCACGGCGACCGGACGCCCGGCCTCCGCGCTCCACTGCGACCACGACCCCGGAAACAACGCCGCGTCGATGCCGGTGATCCGCAAGGCCGCGATGACCACGGCGGCGGTGACTCCGGAACCGCAGTAGGCGCCCACGGCTCTGCCGTCACCCACCTGTGCGGACGCGAAGATCGCGTCGAGTTCCGTTGCGGGACGGAAGAATCCGTGCTCGTCGAGCAGGCCGGCGTACGGGACGTTGACGGCGCCGGGAATATGCCCGGCCACCGGATCGACCGGCTCACTGTCCCCCCGGAATCGCTCGGGTGCCCGGGCGTCGATCAGAACTCCCGCGGTGGTGAGCCCGGCCGCCCCGTCCGCGGTCACCGTGTCCGCCGCGCCCGCGTACAGGTTGTCGTGCGCAACCGTGAGATCGCCGAGCGTCGGCTGTTCGTTGCCCTGTGCCAGGTCGCGACCGATCCCTGTCCAGGCAGCGAGCCCGCCGTCGAGGATGCGTACATCGGTGACACCGGCCGCACGCAGCACCCACCACGCGCGCGCCGAGCCCGCACGATTCCAGTTGTCGTACACCACGATCGGCACTCCGGTCCGCGCGCCCCAGCGCCGCGCCGCCGCCTGCAGCCGGGCGCCTGCCGGTAGCGGATGGCGCCCGCGCCCGGTGATCGAATGGTCGGACAGTTCGGATTCGAGGTCCACATAGGCGGCACCCGGAATGTGGCCGGCGCCGTAGGCTTTCCGGCCGTCGGGCTGGTCCAGTTGCCAGCGCACGTCGAGAACCGTCACGGGCACCCCGGCATCGAGCCGCTCGGCCAGTTCCTCAGCGGTGATCACACTGTCTGCCCGCGAAGTCATTACGCGACTCCCCTCAGCCGACGGCCGGTGATCGAGCGATAGTGCGCGGTGATCGCGTCGACGGCGGTGTTCTCGATATCGTGACCGAGTCCGCGCCGGGCTACCAATCGCACATCGATCGAGCCCATCGCGGGCAGCTCCCGGATCTCGGCGAGGCCACCGGGCGGAGCCGTGAGAAACGGCAGCAGGGCGATCCCGAGACCGGCCTTCGCGGCCGCCACCACGCCGTCCAAATTGCCGGATTCCGCGGTCACGGCGACCTGATAGCCCAGCTCGCCAAGCTTCTGCACGGCCCGCCGCCGCAATCCACAGGGCTCCTCGAACGCCACCAGCGAGATGGGCCCCGGTGCGGGCGGCAGCTGCCAGGTGGTTCCCGCGACCCAGCGCAGATCGAGCAGGCCCACCTCGGCGCCGACCGGCTCGGTGGTGTTGCCGCCCAGCACCACCGCGAGATCCACCACGCCCTTACTCACCGATTCCGTGAGCGCGGTGGAGCGATCGATCCGGAAATGCAGATGAGCGTCTGGATAGGCGGTACGCAGGACAGCGAGCAGTTCGGTCAGCAGCCCGTCGCCCGCATGCTCGGTCGAGCCGATGGTGATCTGCACCGGCGCCGATCCGGCGAAGCGAGCGAGCACTTCGTCCTGGGCGTCGAGCAGCTTGCGCGCCTCAGCCACCAGGCGTTCGCCGTCCGGGGTGAAATACGAACCGCGGCCGTGCCTTTCGACAAGCGACAGCTTCAGGCGCCGTTCCAGCATGCGGATGTGCTGGCTGACCGTGGGCTGGCTCAGATGCAAGGCGTCCGCCGCACGCCGGAACCCGCCAGTCTCGGCGATGGTCACCAGCGTGCGCAGGTGCGTCAAATCCAGGGGATCCGCCATAACATTCAGCCACCTTCTGAACGGCACAATAATTTCAACCAGTAAACGCTGTCCCGCAGGATTTGCATACCTTTGAAATCGGCCGGATCAGAATTCCCCGGATATTTCTTTCACCCTATCGGTCGCTATCGGGTAATCGAATCGAATTTCACGATTCGAACTCTGGTTTTCAAGCTCGGCGGCTCATTAGCATGACGTTCCGTGTCCGGCCGTGAATCGGTGCGCGCACATCCGAGACCATTGCCGGAAGGACTGTCATGACCGTGGAAACCAGTGCCGAACCGGTGCCGGCCACCGCCGCACCGACTGTGGAATTCATCAGCCTGACGCATACGAATCCCTCGACCGAACTCGCGCCGATTCCCACCCGCGGCATCGATCTGCCCTTCGTGCGGCGCTACGTCCGCACCCTCGAGGACGCCGGATTCGACGCGACGCTGCTGCCGTACGGATCGTCCAGTGCCGATTCGTTCGTGCTCGCCTCGGCGGTCGGTCAGCTCAGCGACACCTTGAAGCCGATCGTGGCGGTACGCCCCAACACGGTATTCCCGACGGTCGCCGCCCAGCAGCTGGCCACCCTGGACCAGCTCACCGAGGGCCGGGCGGTACTGCATCTGATTTCCGGCGGCAACGATGCCGAACAGGCACGACAGGGCGACTATCTGCCCAAGGACCAGCGTTATGCGCGCACCGGCGAATTCATCGATGTGCTGCGCCGTGCGTGGACCGAGAAAGAGTCGTTCTCGTATGCCGGCGAGCACTACCGCTTCGATGATTTCGGCCCCGGATTCCCGCCCTACGGCGACTCGATTCCGATCTCGTTCGGCGGGCAGTCCGATGCGGCGTTCGCGATCGGCGCGGCCAAGGCGGACATCTTCGCCTTCTGGGGTGAACCGCTGGCCGACGTCAAGGGCCAGATCGAGCGCGTGCACAGCATCGCCGCCGCGGCCGGGCGCACCGATCGCCCGCGCATCTGGGTGACCTTCCGCCCGATCATCGACCGCACCGACGACCTCGCCTGGGCCAAGGCGCGCGACTACGTCGAACGGATCGCACGCAATCTCGACAACAGTCCGCCGCGCAAGCGATTCACCGGCGCACCGCAGAACGTCGGCTCGCAACGAGCGCTGGAATTCGCTCAGCGCCAGGAGATCTACGATCGCGCGCTGTGGACGCGTACCACCGCGGTGACCAATGCCGCCGGTGCGTCGAGCGCACTGGTGGGCAGCCCGGAGACGGTCGCGGCGGCGATTCTGGACTACATCGATCTGGGTGCGAGCCTGGTATCGATCCGCGGCTACGACACCCTCAACGACGTCATCGACTACGGACGCTACGTGCTGCCGCTGGTTCGCCAGGAGTTGGCGCATCGGAAAGCGACCGGCCGGCGCGGCACCCTGCAGTCGGAACACCTCGGCGCGTTCGCAGCGGCGGCCCGCCCGTGACCACCGCACCGACCGGATATCCGGCGTTGACCGTTCCGGATACCTCGCCCGCCGCCCTGGCGGCGCTGACGACCGAAATTGCCGCGACCGCAGCCGAATACGACCGATCCGGCGATGTTCCGCTCGCCGGCTTGCGCGCCGCGCATCGCGGCGGGTACCTCACCGCCACGATCGCCGCCCGCTACGGCGGACCCGAACTCGATCATCACCGGGTGGCGCGAATTCTGGTGGCTCTCGGCGAGGGCGACCCGTCGGTCGCGCTCATCGCGGCGAACAATCTCGGTGTGCACCGGACCCAGGCCGACACCGGCGGCTGGCCCGATGCGGTCTACGCCGAACTGGTGCGGCGCTCACTCGACGGACCGGCGCTGGTCAATGCCGTCCGTGCCGAACCGGAGCTGGGCGCGCCGGCCCGCGGCGGACTGCCCGCCACGATCGCCCGCCGCACCCAATCCGGCTGGATTCTCGACGGGCGCAAGTCTTTCGCCACCGGCGGACGGGCGTTGACCTACCACGTGGTGTGGGCGGCCACCGACGAATCCCCGCAGCGGGTCGGACATTTCCTGGTTCCCGCCGACGCGGCGGGCATCACCTGGCACGACACCTGGGACCACCTCGGATTGCGGGCCTCCAACACCCACGACGTGACCTACACCGGGGTCGCGGTGCCCGCGGAGAATTTCCGTGAGATCCCGTTCGTCGACGGGGTGTATCGCGATCCGGCGGCGACATCGGGGCCTGCCTCGTTCGGGCATTCGGCCCTCTACGTGGGCGTGGCACGCGCCGCCCGCACCGCATTCACCGCGTACGCCCGCGCGCGCGTGCCCTCCGCGCTGGGTAAGCCGATCGCCGAGACCGAGCGCATCCAGGCGGTGGCCGGCGAGATCGAGAGCCAGATCGTGCAGGCCGAAACCTTGCTGTACGGCACCCTGCACCGGCTCGCCGCCGGAGAACCCGATGTGCCCCAACAGCTCTCGTCGGTCAAGGTGCTGATCGCCCGCTCCGCCATCGCAGCGGTCGAGACGGCCGTCGCGGCGCTCGGCAACGCGGCGCTGACTCGGCACAACCCGCTCGAACGGCATCTGCGCGACGTGCTGTGCGTGCGGGTCCATCCGCCGCAGGAAGACGCCGCACTACTGGCCGCCGGCCGCGCGATCCTCCGGCCGGGCGCGTAGTCCCGGTTCGGTGTCCATCAACATTTTTCGTTTCGTCGCGAGGAACATCCCGATGCCGACCTTCATGAAGCCCACCCCGCACCGCCGCAAGCGCCGATGGCGCACCGCGGCATTCGCGCTCGCCGCTGCCACCGCGCTGCTCGCGAGTGCCTGTGGCGGTGGGGGCAACGACAGCGGACCCTCCGGAGAGGGGCGTGACCCGGTACGCGGCGGCACCTTGCGGCTGGCGTTCTGGCCCGACAACGCGGCCTTCCCGTGCATCGATCCATTTCAGGTGTATTGGATCGAGAGTCGTTCACTGGTCCGCAATTTCGCCGATTCCCTGACCGATCAGAACCCCGACACCGGGGCGATCGTGCCCTGGCTGGCCACCGGATGGCAGATCAGCCCAGACGGCCGCGACTACACCTTCACTCTGCGCGACGGAGTGACCTTCGCCGACGGCGCGTCCCTGGACGCCGCGGCGG
The DNA here is from genome assembly GCF_002933465.1 of Nocardia nova. GTDB lineage: Bacteria > Actinomycetota > Actinomycetes > Mycobacteriales > Mycobacteriaceae > Nocardia > Nocardia nova_B. The sequence continues at coordinate 62,069 of NZ_PSZE01000016.1, read as the reverse complement.
TCAAAACCAACTTCGACGCCTTCCTCGATGAGACCCGTCGGACCAACGGCACGGTCTTCGGCGCGAGCTACATCGTCGGCCTGGAATCGACCGAAGTGGTCGACGCCAAGACGGTGAAGTTCCACTTCTCCCAGCCGAATTCGTCGTTCCTGCAGGCGACCTCGACCACGAACCTGGCCCTGCTGTCCCCGGCGTCGTTCCGCAAGACTCCGCAGCAGCGCTGCCAGGGCGACATCGCCGGGTCGGGATTGTTCGTCCTCGACAAATACGTGCCGGGTGAGAGTGTCTCGCTGAGCCGGCGCACCGGCTACCACTGGGGTTCGGCGTTGAGCAAGAACACCGGCGAGGCCTATCTGGACGGAGTGAAGGTCAGCTACGTCGCGGAGGACAGCGTCCGCACCGGCAACCTGGTCTCCGGCCAGATCGACATCGCCTGGCCGCGCAATCCGTTTACCGTCGAAGACCGGCAGCTGATTGCGCGCTCCGGCGCCTATCTGCGGTCGCGGCCGCTGCCCGGCGTCTCCTACACGCTGTATCCGAACGTGTCGGACGGACATCCGCTGGCCGATGACCAGGTCCGCGCGGCGCTGTACAAGGCAATCGACGTGAAGACATATGCCACAACGATTTTCGGATCCGACTATCCGGCCGTCGGCGGCCCCTTCGACAGCACCACACCCTATTTCGTGTCGCAGGCCGCCAAACTGAACTACGACCCACAGGAGGCCGGGCGGCTCCTCGACGCCGACGGATGGCGCCTCGCACCAGGCGACCAGTACCGGTCGAAAGACGGCAAGCGGCTCACTCTTACCCAGTTGATCACCGCGTCCAGCCCCGGTGCCGAGCTGTTCCAGGACCAGCTGCGCAAGGTCGGCATCGACCTGCAGTTGAAGGTGGTCACCAACGCGGAACGCCCCGGCGCCATCGCGGGCGGCCAGTACGATCTCATCGAAAACTATTTCACCCGTGCCGATCCGGGTGCCCTGCAATACATTCTCGTCGAGCAACTGGCGAATTCGAAGGCTCTGGCCCGGAATGCCCAGCACCCCGCGACCGCGGCCCGGGTGCGTGATCTGTTCACGGAGGCGGTACAGGCCACCGACGAGGCGCAGCGACAGCGGATCTACACCGAGCTGCAGAACGTCCTGATCGACAACGGTGTCACCTTCCCACTCTTCGAGCGCCTGCAGTACGCGGGAATCAGGAACCAGGTCAACGGATTCCGGTTCACCTCCGAGAGTTTCTTGTCCCTCGACGACACCTGGATTCAACCCTAGCGCCGTCCCCGCGAGAGAAGGAAAATACCTTGACCAGCTACGCTGCACGCCGCATCGCACAGGCCGTCGTGGTGCTGTGGGCGGCGTTCACACTCACCTTCGTCGTGCTGTATCTCCTGCCGAGTGACCCGGTCTCGATCCAGCTCGGCGCGGCCGGCATCGAGACCGATTCGCTGACACCGCAACAGCTCACCGCCGCCAAGGCGGAGTACGGACTCGACCGGCCGATACTCGATCAGTACATCACCGCGCTGACTGGGGCACTGCACGGCAACTTCGGCACCTCGATCGCCAAACATACGCCGGTCACCCAGCTGATCGGCGACCGGCTCGGCGGGACGTTGCTGCTGAGTGTCCTCGCCGGAACTCTTGCGGTGGTGGTCGGCACCATCGTCGCCTACCTCGCCGCGTTCGTCCGATTCCGGCCGCTGCGGATGGTGCTCGACCGGATACCCGCGCTCGGTGTCGCGATCCCCTCGTTCCTGGTGGCGCTGTTACTTATTCAGGTCTTCGCCTTCGACCTGGGCTGGGTGCCGTCGTCGGGTAGTAACGGATGGCGATCGCAGGTGCTGCCGGTCGTCACCATGGCCCTACCGTCGTCGGCCCAGCTGGCCCAGGTACTCACCCACAGTTTCGACGAGACATTGGGTGAGCAGTACATCGTCACCGCCAGGGCCAAGGGCCTGTCGCGGTCCGCAGTGCAACTGCGGCACGCGTTTCGCAATGCGCTGCTCCCGGCGCTGACCATCCTCGGACTTCTGGTGGGCACGACGGTAACCAGCGCGATCGTCGTCGAAACGGTGTTCAGCCGCAACGGGATCGGCCGGCTCGCGCAGGAAGCCGTACTGGCCAAAGACATTCCGGTGGTGCTGGGCATCGTCGTGATCGCCGCGACCGGATTCGTCCTGGTCAATCTGGTCGTCGACCTGCTGTACCCACTACTGGATCCTCGGATCACACATGCCACGAAAGCGGAGGTGAGCTGACATGGTCCAGGTCCTGGCCGAGGCTCCGGAGGACATCGTCACCGCGGCGGATCCCGCGATACCGCGACGCCGCGCACTGCTACGCCGGAGTGCGGTGCGGCTGGCGCGCCGGCCCGGATTCGTCGCAGCGCTGGCGATCGTCGCGGGTGTGATCGCCTCGGCCTTCGTGCCGTCGGTGTTCACCTCCTACGACCCGTATGCCACCGCACCGGCCCAGCGACTGCGACCACCCAGTGCGACACACCTTTTCGGTACCGACGATGTCGGGCGGGATCTGTGGGCGCGCACGCTCTACGGTTCGGGCCTGACCGTGCAGGCAGCCCTCATCGCCGTCGGCATCGCCCTGCTCGCCGGGCTGGCCCTCGGACTGGTATCCGGCTTCTTCGGCGGGGCCACCGATTCGGTCGTCATGCGCGGAGTCGATGTCCTGCTGGCGATTCCGGGGCTGCTGTCCGCCTTGGCGATCGTGACCGCGCTGGGATTCGGAACCATCCCGGTGGCCATCGCCGTCGGGGTCGGAATCCTGCCCGGCTTCGCGCGAACCACGCGGTCGGAGGTATTGCGCGTCAAGACACTTCCGTACGTCGAGGCCGCCCGGGCCGGCGGTGCCTCGTGGCTGAGGGTGTTGCTGCGCCATGTACTGCCCAACTCGTGGGGGCCGGTGCTGGCGTTGTCGGTGCTGGACTTCGGGACCGCGATCATCGCCGTCGCGGCACTGAGCTTCCTCGGCTTCGGCGCGGCGCCACCGCAAGCCGAATGGGGGTCGCTGGTCGCCGGTGGCCGCAACTTTCTGGTGACCGCGCCGTGGGTGTCGCTGATGCCCGGCGCGGTGATCGTGTTCACCGTGCTGTCGCTCAATCACATCGCCAAGACGATGCAGGAGTGGAAGCGATGACGAACGCCGCCGCAATCGCGGAAACCGTGGCCACGCGGGACTCGGCGATCGTCGAGATCGAGGGGCTCGAAGTGGGCTACCGGCGCGAGGGCACCGTCGAACCGGCTGTGCGGGATGTCGAGCTGCGCGTTCGCCGCGGCGAGATCGTCGCGCTGGTCGGCGAATCCGGGTCCGGCAAGACCACCACCGCACTCGCCGTCATCGGCCTGCTGCCCGATCGGGCACAGATCACCGGCGGCTCGGTCCGCGTCGCCGGAACCGAGCTCGTGGGAGCCGGTGAGAAGGCTCTGAGACCGCTGCGCGGCGCGACGGTGGGGTTGATTCCGCAGGACCCGATGGTCGGGCTGAATCCGACCCAGCGGATCGGCAAGCAGGTGGCCGAGGCGGTGAAGCTGCGCGGCCTTCGCGGCCCCGAACTGCATGCGGAGGTGCTCGACACCCTGCACCAGGCCGGGCTGGACGAACCCGAACGCCATCTGCACCGGTACCCGCACGAATTGTCGGGCGGCCAGCGCCAGCGCGTGCTGATCGCCATCGCTCTGGCGGGTAAGCCCGACCTCATCATCGCCGACGAGCCCACCAGCGCGCTCGACGTGACCGTCCAGGCGCGCATCCTCGACCATCTCGAGTCGTTGGTGCGTGGCAGCGGTACCGCACTGCTGATCATCACCCACGACCTCGCCGTGGCCGCCGACCGCGCCGACCGGGTGGTGGTGATGCGGCGCGGGCGGATCGTCGAGGAGGGCACGCCGGCGGCGATCCTGATCGACCCCGAGCACCCCTACACGCGCGGCCTCATCGCCGCCGCGCCGGCTCTCGCCCACGGCGGGGGGGTCGAACCTCGGTTCACGCTGCGGCCCGACGAGGTGGAGGTGGCCGAGCCGATCCTCGAACTCGTCGCGGTGTCCAAGGAATTCCGTTCCGCGCGTGGCACTCCCGGGCCGCACACCACTCTCGCCCTGGACAACGTCTCGATTCGCGTGGCAGCCGGGCGCACCCATGCGCTGGTCGGCGAATCGGGGTCCGGGAAGACCACGACGCTGCGCATCGCCATGTCGCTGACCAAACCCACGACCGGCACCGTCCGTTTCGACGGCACGGATCTCACCGGGCTGAGCTGGCGGCGGCTGCGACCGTTGCGGCGCCGCTTTCAGCTGGTGCACCAGAATCCGTTCGCGTCCTTGGATCCCCGGTTCACCGTCGGCGACAGCATCGTCGAGCCACTGGTGTCCTTCGGCATCGGCGACCGGCGTAGCCGCCGGGCACGAGCCCTGGAACTGCTCGACCAGGTAGCGCTACCACGCACCTTCCTCGATCGACGCCCCGCCGAACTCTCCGGCGGGCAGCGTCAGCGGGTCGCGATCGGCCGCGCGTTGGCGCTGGAGCCGGAGGTGGTGCTGCTCGACGAACCCGTTTCGGCGCTGGACGTTTCGGTGCAGCAGCAGATCCTCACGCTGCTCGCGGATCTGCAGCAACGGCTGGGCCTGTCCTACGTGTTCGTCTCCCACGACCTCGCCGTGGTCGGGCAGCTGGCACACACTGTTTCGGTATTCGAACGCGGAAGGGTGATCGAATCCGGCCCGGCCGCAGAGGTGTTCCGCAACCCTGCGCACGAGTACACCCAGCGACTGCTCGCGGCGATACCCGGCCGGCGCGCCACGGCCCCGCGCTGAGCTCGTATTGCTCTGCCCCGCAGCTACATTCAATCCAAACATCGGAAAGGCATGACCGTGACCGCATCCACGACACCGGACATCGACCTGTGGTCGGCCGACTGGCACGCATGGCGGGCCGAACGTATCGCCCTCGCCACTGCCGCGCACGGACTGGCCGCGGCGATCGGAACCCACTGGCTCGGCGACGAGCCGATCCACATCAACGGCCTCCCCGGTGCCTGGGTTGCGGTCGACGGCCGCGCCGTCGGTGCGGACGCGGACGGGTTCCGGGTGGAACTCGAGCCCGGCCGCGGACACGTACTCGGCGCCCTCCTGCTGCAACCGCTGATTCGCGCCGGCGAACTCGCGCTGCGGGTGTTCGACCCACAGGCCACCACCCGGACCGGACTGGCGGGTATCGACGCATTCGCTCCCGACCGCGCATGGGTGATCGAGGGCATCGCCGAAAAGACCTCGGCCACGCTGCGACTCGACCACATCGACGGATTCGTCAGTGAGAACGCGGCATCGCGCATCCATCTCACTGTCGGCGGCCGTGACATCGCATTCGAGGGCGTGCGCACACCGGCGGGAGACACGCAGATCACCTTCGCCGACACCACCAACGGCACCGAAACCCAGCGATTCCGCTTCCTGACGGTGCCGCCGCCGGATCACAGCGGCCGGGTCACCGTCGATTTCAACCGGGCCTACCTGCCCCCCTGCACCTTCTCCGACCACTACCTGTGCCCGCTCCCACCGGCCCCGAACCGGCTCGACATCCCTATCCGGGCGGGCGAAACCCGCCTGCGCTACAGCGATTCGGCACCGCGGTGACCCGCTATGTGATCGTCGGCGCCGGAGCGGTCGGGACGACGCTGGCTGTGGAACTGGCCGACAGCGGACAGGACGTCCTACTGATCGCCCGCGGCAATGCGCTGCGGCACTTCCGGCAGCACCCGGTGAGCTATCACACCCCCACGGGCATCCGGAACGTGCGCCTGCCCGTCGCGGCGGCAACCGACGACTTGGCGTTGCACACCGGCGACGTCCTAGTACTCACCGCCAAAACCCAGGATGTGGGTGCCGCCGCCGAGGTCATGGCCTGGCGCGACGTTCGAAATTCCGACGGCGCCGTGATAGGCCTGGCCGCCGACCACATCCCGGTGGTGACCGTGCAGAACGGGTTGGCCGCCGAAGGCATGGTGGCTCGCTGGTTCGCTACCGTGATCGGCGCCGTCCTGCTGGTTTCCGCCCGCTACGAGCGACTCGGGGAAATTCACGTCGGCGCGAGCCCGACCGTCGGCGCGATGATCGCCGGACTCGCCACTGGCGACTCTGCCCGCGGCGGAAGGGCCGTGGCAACTCTCGTCGACGACCTCGGGAAAGCGAACTTCCACGCCAAGGCCGTACCGGATGTACGCGCCTACAAAGCCGCGAAAATCCTGCACAGCGTGAAGAACGGTCTCGAGGTTCTCGGCGGCGACCCATCCGCCAAGGCCGCGGTCGGTGCTGCTTTGGTCACCGAAGCCCGGCTGGTTCTCGCCGCAGCCGGAATCACGTTTCACGAGCCGGCCTCGCTCGGCGCCGCCTCCGGCCGACAACGCGCCGCCCGAGACACCGTACCCCCAGGGCGCCAATCCACCTGGCAGAGCTTCGCACGCGGCGCGGCCAGCAACGAAATCGATTACCTCAACGGCGAAATCGCACTGCTCGCCCGCCTGCACGGCGTCGCCGCGCCGCTCAACACCGCGCTGCAACAACTGCTGGGCCGAGCCACCCGCGAGGGCGGCGGACTGGACCTCCCCGGACTGAAGACCTTGACGAATTTTCTGCCCGTGCGCGACAGTGCCCCCCGCGCAGGTGAACTGCCCCGCCCCTGACAAACACTGGAGTATAACTGCGCGCTTGTGGAGTCGGCGGCCTGCCGGTGAGTCGACCATCGGCCGCGCCAGTCACCGAGACCAGCATCTGGCGCACCACCGAGGCCAACGTCGACTTCGAACCCGACGCCAATGCCCCGATCATGCGGACTCAGAACATCGTCCACTTGGTCGGCGTGGTCACCGCCTGGTACAAGAAGCCGCCCGCCGCCCTGTGAGATTCCACGGCGAGGGGTGCCTTTCTGCCGCAGGAGGCAACCCTCGCCGTATCGGCAATCAATATGCCTGCCGCGCCGCGCCCCCAAACGGATTCCATCCTCAAGTCGGTTCAGGCATCGCCTTTGGCCCAGTCGCCAAACTGCTTCCAGCTGCGCTTGACATGCTTGCCGCGGCGGCGACGGTGCTTGGGTCGCCATTCCAGCCCACGTTCGGACACCTTCAGGGTCCCGAACACTTTGCCGTCGATCTTCACATCGAAATCCAGATCGATTCTGTCGACCAACAGACCGTTCGTCGACAGACGCACCTCATGATCGGCCATACTCACCTCTCCGACGAGCGAACCCCTGAACAGGCGAACAAACGAACGCCGCCCTGCTGTGTCGCCGCGAGGCACCGAAGGTCGTGTCTCATGTCGCTGATTTCGCGAGTTTCTTGAAGCAGGTCAGTGCCGCAGCCAGGGTGAGGAAGCCGAGATAGTGCGTGGCCTTGCGGTCGTAGCGGATGTTGAGCCGGTGGTAGCCGCTCAGCCACGCTATCGTGCGCTCGATCACCCATCGATGGCGGCCGAGGCGGTCGGAGGATTCGATCCCTTTGCGGGCGATACGGACGCCGATGCCTCGATCGCGCCCCCATTCCCGCAGGGCAGCAGCATCGTAAGCTTTGTCGGCGTGCAGCTCGGCCGGTCTGCGCCGACGTGGGCCGCGCCGGGATCGGACTGCCGGGATCGCTTTGACCAGCGGTCGCAGCGCTTGTGCGCCATTGGTGTTGGCGGCCGAAATGCCCACGGACAGAGGGATTCCCGCGCGATCGGACAGGACGTGGATCGTCGAGCCCGATTTGCCGCGGTCGACCGGGCTCGGCCCGGTCAAAGGTCCCCCTTTTGGCTCGCACCGACGCCGCGTCGATGACCGCTCGCGACCAGCCGATCAAGCCCTTGCCGCCCAGCTCGTCCAGAATCGCCTGGTGTAATCGCCGCCAGAGGCGGGCGTCGGTCCACGCGCTGAACCGGCGGTGCGCGGTGGGGACGGTGACACCGAACGACGATGGCAGCATCCGCCAGGCGCAGCCGCTGGTCAGCACGAACACCACCGCGGTGAACACCGCACGCTCGTCGGTCGGCGCCACCCCACCTCCCTGCGGACGTGGGGTGAACTCCGGTAACAGCGGCTCGACCAAAGCCCACAACTCGTCCGGGAGAAGGCGTTCGGACAACTCATCGACCACAAGTCGAACATCATGCAGCACAACCGGATCCGACGCAGCATAAGCATAACCGAATCACAACCACGTGAGACACCCTCTTAGGTAAATCTGCCGCAGTGAGGTATACGAGTCCCTCGTGCCACACCGATGCCTGGTAGATCTGCCAAGGTTCTCGCCCCGGCAGCAGCGACATCTCGGCCTGCTTCGACGGCCGTGTTCCGCTCACCGGCTGCCGCAACGACCGCTATCGGCACGCACCCCGGCCGGGCAGCACACGCCACATGGACCTGTATCAGGGCCGCCAGGTGCCTGCGACCAACCGGCAGCCGCCAGCCGGAAAGGTGAAATTCAGACGCCGTACAGGACGTCCACAGGACGTCGCAGGCTGACGAACAGCAACAAACAGCAGCCGGCAACACTCCCCAACAACCACGAACCCGCAGGTCGCGCCGCTTCGCCGAACAAAGCCAACCGGTCATCAGTAGCATCGAAGGATGCGATCGATGTGTTGGTAGGCGATCCGCTGGTCGTCCAGATGGTTGGTCAACAGGCGCCAATTCCTGGCGCAGTACACCAGCGCTTTGTCCGAAACCGTCGGACTGCTGACCGGGGCCGCTTCAGCGGCCTCCCCACTTGCGAAACAGCCGACGCGACGAGCCGTCCTGGGCGGATGCCGGATGGCCGGCGCACCATTGGTCGGCCGGAACGGCGGCCCGGATCCGAGCAACGTGCCGACCGCAACCGGACCACGTCGTCTTGCCGCACACCCTGCAGCGAACGGGACTACACATGCCGAGAACCTTTTCCGTTCGTGATCACGCCGGGCCGTCGCCGGCATCGACGGCATCGACGAACTCGCAGAACGCTTCGTAGGCGCGAGCACCGTAGATCGTTGCCGGGCCGCCGTGCATGAGGAAGGTAACGCCGATGGCCTCTGCGGCCTCTTGGCGCGTGGCCCCGGCGCGCGCGGCCGCTTGCCCGTGCGAGGCGATGCAACCGTCACAGCCCTCGACCACGCCGATGGCGAGCGCGATCAGTTCCTTCGTCTTGCGATCGAGGGCTCCCGGTGCGAACGCGGCTTTGCTGAGTTCGCCGAAACCCTTGTACACCTCGGGGATCGCATGACGTAGCGCGCGATGCTGCGGCGAGAGCTCTTGGAGCACGGCGGCGCCGTGGCGGGACGGGCGCTCACTGAGTACGGACATCCGGCATTCCTTTCATCAGCTGTGGTCCGTCGCGGGTGGTGCGGGGAGAACCACGTACGGGCTATCCCCCCGGGGGGATATGAGACAACGATAGCATCCCCCCGGGGGGATATGATTCATGGGTACGGTCCGCGACGGGCCGGCCGAGACGTTGGAGGAAACAGATGCAATTCGAACCGGACGAGGTGAAGGCCGTGATCACTCGCATGAAGCGTGCACACGGCCACCTGGCGACCGTCATCCGCATGATGGAAGACGGTGCGGAGTGCGAGGATGTGCTCACTCAGCTCGCTGCTGTCAACAAAGCGCTGAGCCGCAGCGGTTACGCCTTGGTGGCGACCGGTCTCCAGTACTGTCTGACCAACGGCAGCCCGGACGGCGCCGACATGAAGAAGATGGAGAAGCTGTTCCTCTCGTTGGCGTGACGTCGCGGCACCTCCCAGGCGAATCCGTTGCGAGCGCGGCGAATTCGGGCGCGAAGCAGTGGTGAACTACTCGGCACCGCGTGCGACCGAAACCGCTGTGGAATCGCAGCGCCCGTACCGTCCACCAGCCGAGAACTATCGGCGGAACGGCCCAGCACACGATCCGCTTCGGCCTCCCCTTCCGTGTAGGCTTCCGACCCGTGGGTGATAGCTGGCTGCGTCGTCTGTCCCTCGGCGGCCACCGGCACGACGGAATGCGCCGCGTCCCATGGCCGGGTCTGGCAGTCCGCGCAAATATCTTCCCCCCGAAGAGCTGTCCAGGAACGATCGCGCACACTGGACGAACAGCGTCGGCGGTGTCGACCGAACCCGGCACCAGTTGGTGCAGCAACTGCACGTACCGGCCCATTCCCGTGAGCCGGGCCTGGTCGAAACGACCGAGGTCACAGGGCGGCGAGAGCCTGTCGGAAGGCTTGCTCGTGGGCTTTTTCGTCGGCCGCAATCTCTCGAAACAGGTCGGCGGCCCGAGCGTTTCCGGCTTTGTCGGCTTGGTTGGCATAGTCGGGGTACATCGACTCGGCTTCCTGCTTCTCCCCTGCGATCGCGTCGGTGAGATTGGCGGCAGCGTCGGAGGCCACCAGCCCGGCCAGCGTCGCTTCCTCAGCGAAGTGCTCGGCGAGCTCGACCTGGGCGGTGCGGGAGAACAGTTGCGCGATCTGCGGATTCCCCGCCTGACGAGCCTGGCGGGCATATCGGGTGTATTTCGCGAAGGCGAACGCCTCGCCCTGCATGGCCGTGCGCAGGTTGGCCAGGGTCGCACCCGACGACTTCGCCGGTCCCGGCGTGATCGAAGTCGCGGTGACATCGGGCCCCGCCGGAACCACGGCGCCCGCGGGCCCTGTGAGGGTCGCCAACGCGGTCGTGAAGTCGCGTGCGTGCGCTGCTTCGTCGCCGGCGATCCCGGAGAACAGCTGCGCCGCCGCAGCGTCACCCGCCGCTGTCGCCTGTGCAGCGAAGCCCGGGTACATAGTGGCCGATTCGGTGGACTCGCCGGCGATCACGTCCCGCAGATTCGCTGCGGTGTCACCGCCCAGTCCGATCAGATCGGCCTCACGAGTGAAATGATCCGCCAGCTCGGTCCGTGCAGCGGAGTGGAACTCCTGCGCTACCCGTGTCTGGCCGTTGTGCTGGGCCTGATCCGCATAGGCCCGGTATTTCGCGTGAGCGAAGGCTTCCCCGTGCATCGCCGCCAAGGCGTTGGTTCGGGTCGACTCGGCAAGCGCGGACTGGGACTGCTGTGGAGATGAAGACTGCTGTGGCGACGCGGCTCGCTGTGGCGTACCCGAACACGCCGCCACCGGCACCAGAAGCGCGGTACACATCGCAATCGTCAGTCGCGATTTGTTGTGCATGTCTGTTCCTCTCGATCCCCCAGGGGTGCAACAGGATTTGGAAATTCCGCGCCGGGTGATCAGCGATCTTCAGGCTCACCCGGGTTCTGTACCGGAGCGGAGGTCGACCAGGTCGCCTGTGCACCGCTGTGGCCGATCCGAATCGTCTGTACCAGCGTGCCCGCCGCCACCACGACCACCGCGACCGCGCCAGCGATCTGTACCGTCCGCAGGCCCCGATGAGACAGACCGAAGTCCCGTTGACGTGGTGTTCCCGGCCCGCTCGAACGCGGCGCACGCGGCCACCGGTCGATCGCCAGTACTGCGACGATCACGACGAACAGCCCGATCACCCACGGCAACAACGTCTCTCCAAGGTCGGCGTGCCGTTCCACCGCCGCCGTCTCGGGCACTCGCTCCTGCAGCGCTTCGCCGGAGGACTCCATCAACGGCACCACCACCACAGCCACCACACCCACACCCAGTGTGGTGAGCTTGACCAGCCCGGGCACCCGCTGGAACACCGCGACCACCACGGCCAGCACCGCCGCCACCGGAATCGCCACCACCGCCACATGCGCCAGCAGCGGATGCGCCGGAAGTCCGAACAGCGCCCCCATCGCGATCACCTCTCGCCGAACCAACGGAAACACACCCATCGTCGCCGCCACGCTGTGCGGGGACCGCAGGCCGAAGTCACCGATCGACGAGCCTTACGCCACCACGGACGCGGACCTTGGACCCCGAGCCATGGCTAACCTGACATCGCCACCGCGAGTCGCCCGGCACGCTGTTCGATGCCGCGTAGCATTACACGCTCCACGACCCAGCCGCGTTCGGCCGGTCCGATCAGATGCCGGCGACGTGGACGAGTTGACCGACCAGCGCCGTGACTGCCATGGCGAGGCTGCCGCCGATGACGACTCGCAGCGCCGGGCGCAGGGTACTCGTCCCGGCGACTCGGGCTCCGAGAACGCCCGCGACGGCCAGTCCCAGCACGGTCACGATCACGATGAGCCCCAGTCGGGTGCCGCTGGTCGGGGCGATCACACCGAGCAGCGGGAGCAGGCCGCCGAGGAAGAAGCTGGCGGCCGGGGCCAACGCGGCTTGCGTGGGGCGGGCGGCGGTGATTTCGTTGTGCCCGAGCTCATCTCGCAGATGGGCGGTGAGCGGATCGTTGTCGTGCCATGCGGCGGCGACCTGCGCGGCGAGTTAGGCAGGCAGTCCACGGTCGCGGTAGATGCCCGCCAGCTCCGTCAATTCGGCGGCGGGGTCGGTGGCCAGTTCGTGCTCCTCTTTGGCTCGGTCGCCGCGTTCGACGTCGACTTGCGAACTGACCGAGACGTATTCGCCCGCCGCCATGACCATCGACCCCGCCGCCAATCCAGCCAGCCTCGCAGTGAGGACCGCGCCCGCCGCGGCGCCGCTGGCCGCGACGCCGACCATGAGGCTCGCGGTCGAGACCAGTCCGTCGTTGGCGCCCAGGACCGCGGCCCGCAGCCAGCCCGCGTGCTCGCCGCGATGCCGTTCGGCATGCGGGTGAACCATCGCCAAGAAAGTCATGATGCGGGCCCTTCGGGTTGCCGGGTCGATTCGGACGACCTCTTTGCTCGGATCGTTCCTTTCCACGTGGCCCGGCTGACAGGGCACAACGACTCCCAAGAGATCAGCGAAGTCCCCGACCGATGAGCACAGGGCCGGAAGGGCGAAGGGGCACCGGTCAAGCGCGGCAGTCGACCCGGCTGCCGTACGGCAGGGGGATGATGAACACGGTAGGCGTCGGCTCGGCGACGACCGGGTTCGAACAGAATGTTCCGGTAGATCTGCTGACGTGCTGAATATGCCACGCGCACCATCGTTTTCGTCCAGCCAAGGGATCACGACTCGATTGGTCGCGTACTTGGTGAACACCCGCATCGGTGCTGCCCCGCACTCCGGCCGAGCGTCTACGAACCCTGGTACTAAGTTCGGCTTTGGGCAACGCGATTGTCGGCCAGCAGTCTGAACGACTCGCAGCGATCGTGAGGGTCGTAAAGGTCGGTCTTGATCAGGAGTTCCTCCGCGGCGGTTGACTCTGCCAAGCCCTGCAAACGCGACAGCACGGTCGCCGGCGTGCCGACGAAGACCCCGTCCAGTTCATCTGCGGCGCCGCATCTGCTCGCATATCCGGAGTGTGCTGCGGTCTGCGGGCTGGGTAAGCGTATCGGCTGCCCCGCTTTTCGCCGTGCGGCCTTCATCTTCAGTGACCCGGACAGCCACTGAGCGCGTTCGTCGCTTTCGGCCGCGATTGCTGCCACGCTGACCATGGTCCGCGGTGCCGGGCACAGTGATGAGGGCTGAAAGGTCTGCCGGTAGATACGGGTAGCCGCGATGGTATTTTCCGGCTCGAGGTGATGCGCTGCAGCAAAGGGAAGTCCGAGGGCACCGGCGACGCGCGCGGTGTAGTCGCTGCTTCCGAGCATCCAGATTTCGGGTCGGTTGCCTTCGGCGGGCACCGCCGCCGGGCGGCCTGAAGTCTGTTCATCGAACAGCCCCAGCAGGTCCCGGATCTGGTCTTCGAACGACGTCGCTGTCCGGTCGTGTGGGCTACGAATACGGTCGGCGACTTCACGGGGCCCGCCCAAGGCGCGTCCCAGTCCGAGGTCGATACGCCCGGGGCGAAAAGCCTCCAACGTACCGAATTGTTCCGCGATCACGATGGGCGAATGATTCCGTGTCATGACACCGCCGGCTCCCACCCGCATATGGCGGGTCGCCGACGCAACGCGGTCGATGATGACTGCCGGTGCGGCACTGGCCACTCCGCGCATACCGTGATGCTCCGGTATCCAAAACCGGTGGTAGCCGAGCCCGTCGGCGAACTGCGCCAGCTCGACGCACTCACGTAGCGCCTGGCTTGCGTTCGAGCCCTCCACGATCGGTGCCGTATCCAGGACCGAAAGCCGAAGCGCGGTGCGATGATTCGTCATAGCGGGCACCTTTCCGAGGGTCGACACTCAGATTCGACAACTCTCGACCGACCTCCAACGTCCATTCGACCCATTGTCTCCAGCCGGTGAGCTCGCTCGAGAGGCGGATAGGGCGTGGTCCGCGCGGGGCCGACGAAACCTCGCGAGCACTGCAACGTCAAAGCAAGCATCGGAAGGCACCTACTGCGCGGCATCAGCGACCGCGGGCCGTGCGGGTACTGGATCATTGGTTGCTTCGGCCGTCATCGTCTTCTCCTGATGTCGTGGGAGGAATCGGCGAAGGCGTTCGGGTCGCGATCACGCTGTGACTTCGGCCGGGCGGTGTCCGGCAAGAGGGCAAGCAGCTGGGTGGTGTGGCCGGGAAGTTCGACGTCGGCGAGGCCTGCGATGAGGTCCCGCAGCGGCACCAGCTCATCGACCAGAACCGCTCCGGCGGACAGGAGCAACGGGGGCACCAGGGTGTCGAGTTCGGTGTCGTCCAGCGCGTGCTCGGCGAGCGCGCACAAGGCCTCGCCCTGGCACGTTCCCCACTGCCCCAGGGCGACTCCATTCTGGTGCGCACCGCCTTCACCGACGACGCAGCGTGGGCCCGAACTCCGACGGCTGTCACTGCTTCCTACGACGAAGACACGGTCACCGGCCTGACGCCGGTCGACGAGACCGCCTTCGTCGGCCTGACGCCGGCCGAACTCGTCGGGAACCTCAATCAGCTCATTTGCATTCAACTGTCCACCTGGGGATGTCAACGAGCGCGTGCGGACGAACCTGTACACGGTGGTTTTCCCGGCCTTCGGGGACGTGACCGTCGACAGCAACACCTTCGATCAGACGGCGGAGCAAATCGCAGAAGCACAACAGAAACGATTCGGCGAGCACGATTATCCGGCTACCGCGACCAAATAGCCGGTATCGAACGACAACTCGGCATCTACGACCTTGCCGCGTCACCCCGCCGATACCCGATCAAGCCTACCGAGCTGAACTAACTTCCCCATTCCCCGGCACCGGCCGCCGCAGCGCTCCCGCCCGCCCGCCGGGTCTGTGACGTCCTGCGCGCTCGCATCCGCAGCGGCGTCTACGGCGACCGCCCGCTGCCCGCCGAGGCACAGCTGGCCGCCGATTTCGGCGTCGGCCGCAATGTGGTGCGCGATGCCCTCGCCCTGCTTCGCGACGAAGGGATGATCGACCGTGTTCAGGGAGCGGGCACCTTCGTCGTCGCGCAGAAGGCCGTGCAGGAGCTGGACCGGTTGCGCGGTCTGGCGGAGAGCTTCGAGACCGGCGGCAGCCGCATAGTCAACCGGGTCCTGCTGGCCGAACTGATCCCCGCCACCCCGATCGTTGCCGAACGCCTGGAACTGGAGCCCGGTACGCCGGTGGTGGCACTGGAACGCGTACGGCTGCTCGACGGTGAACCCCTGTCGCGGGACGCCAGCTACCTGACCGCAGATATCGGCGCGCCGCTGCTGCATATGGACCTCGCCGGTCGTGACGTTTTCGGGCTGGTGGAAGCCGAACTCGGTCTGCCGCTGGGTTCGGCGGCCGTCGCCATCGAGGCGGTGGCGGCCGATCCCACCGTGGCCGGGCTGCTGTCGATCCGCCCGGGCGCGCCGCTGCTGCTGCTCGAACGCCTTACCTACACCGACTCCGGTCGCCCCGTCGACCTCGAATACCTCCGTTTCCGCGGCGACCGGTTCTCCCTGTTCGGCCGGCTGCACCGTATTCCGGTCACACCGCACCACGGTGTGACCACACCGACCGAAAGAGGGTGAGACAACGATGACATCGGCGATACCACCGGTCACCGGAGGCCGCGAACTGAGCTGCGATGTGCTGATCGTCGGCGGCGGCACCGCCGGCACCATGGCGGCACTCACCGCGGCCCGCCACGGCGCGAACGTTCGGAGTCGCGCGGCCCGTTCCCGCGATCGCGGTGGTGCCGGCGCAGACTCACCCGATCCCGCCGCCACACGTTGACGACGTGCGCAACACAGTCGACAACTAATGTTTAGATGCGCATATATAAGTAGCACAACTTTGCACGCCAGCCAACACGGGAAAAACGGCGAATCGGACCCTGACTGTGACCTTGTGCGATGGATGGCGCGAGATCTTCGGCGTTATCTGGCCGGTTGTTCGTCGCTGAATAGGTGCAGTTGCTGTGGTACGAGGATGGGGGTGCCGAGTTTGCGTAGGCAGCGGGCGCAGGTGATTTCTGCGCGTGTCGGTTCGAGTGCGGTGGATGACCATCCGGCGACGCCGGTGTGGCACAGCAGTTCTGGTGCTTGTTCGTCGCCGATCCAGTGGCCGAGGCTGACGGCGTGTACGGTGCGTCCGGCTCGGACGACGGCGTGGACGCCGGGGTCGCCGAATACTGCCCGCGTGGAGGCGGCCAGCGGGGCGATGTCGGTCATGTGCCCAACGATAAGGGCATCCTCCGACACCAGGGGTGGGCCGCCGGCCTTGTCGGCCGTTTAGAGGGTGCCGATGACGAGGGATTCGCGGGCGGTGTCGACGACTTCGCTGGTGACGGTGTGGAGTTGGTTGATGTCCATGATTCGGTGGATTTGTGCCATGACCAGGGTGTCTCCAACGACGCGCGTGCCCAGCATTTCGGTTTGGCCGAAACCGTGTTGCGTGAATTGGAACTGGCGTCGGAGCAGCCGGCGCAGCAGGTGGCGGCGGTGTGGCGACCGCGGTTCGAACAGCTGCGAGCCACCGCCTACGACTTGTCCGACGAGGCACGTGCTCACGGCGGTGGGGCCTACCGGGCCGAGGATCGTCTCGCCGTGAAAGTCGCTGTCGGCGAGGCACTGTCGGCGATCACCCGGGCCCTGCTCATCGCCCGCTCCGGCCGCGGGCTGGCCGGCGACGACACCGCGCAGCTCTACGCGCGCACCGCCCTGTTCCTCCTGGTACAAGGCCAGTCCGCCGATGTTCGGCGAGCGCAGCTCGCCGAACTCACCGCATAGGTGCCGCAGATCCACCCGTCCGGAAAGGACTCGCCATGTCCACACTCACCGATGTCGTTATCAGCGCCACACAATTGCGCGACCATTACTCGAGCTCCGGACGTCCCGTAACGCTGTTGGAAGTGCATCGCGAACCGCCCGCCGACGCGGCGCCTCGCCTGCCGGGTGCGCATGTGGTGTCGCTGACCGCCGATCTGGTCGGACCGACATCGCCCGGTTCGGGGGCGTTTCCGCTGCCGACCGAGGAACAGATCCAGAATGCCGTGTGGCGCTGGGGAATCGACGCCGACACCCTCGTAGTGGTGTACAGCCGTGAGGTTCCCGCACTCGCCGCGCGGGCATGGTGGACCCTGCGCTGGGCGGGGGTGCCGGATGTGCGGCACCTCGACGGCGGTCTGGCCGCCTGGGTCGCGGCCGGCGGAGACGTCGGGGATCAGGCGCCGCCGGCACGCACCGGTTCGTTCGTCGTCACCCTCGGCTCGCTGCCGGTACTCGACACCGAAGCGGCGGGCGAGCTGGCCCGCTCGGGTGTCCTCCTCGACGCTCGCGACAGTGCGGGCTATTCCGGCGCCTCCGGCGGCGGGCACATCCCGGGAGCGGTGAATCTTCCCGCGGCCCGCAATATCGGGCCGGACGGGTTCTTGCGCGCCCCGGAGACATTGCGCACCGCATATCGGGGCGCGGGCGAATTCGGCGGCCGGAAGCAGTGGGGCGCCTACTGCGGCGGCGGCACCGCGGCCACCCTGGACGTACTGGCGCTGGCGACGCTCGGAGTCGAGGCCGCACTCTATCCCGGCTCGTTCTCGGCGTCGAGTTCCGATTCCACCCGCCCGGTGGCGAGCGGGGACGAGCCGGGCTGACGCCACCGCCGCCCGACTCCCCCGCACTACACGGCGTAAAGCGCGCGGACTCAGAAGAATCCGACGCTCGGCAGCTCGGCGTCGTTGACGACGACGTCTCCCACAACCCGCGCCTTGTACACGGTCGGGTTGTGGGAGAACAACGTCCGCAGATTGCGCCAGTGCCGGTCCAGTCCGGCCGATGCGCGTGTCCACGACGCACCACCGGCGTCGAAGGCCTCGGCCGCGGCGCTCAGGGCGATCTTTTCCACCGCCACCTTGACCTGCGAAGTCTGTAGTGAGGCCGCGAGTTCCAGGCCGTCGTCGGGGAGGCCGTGCTGCCAGACGTGACTGGTCGCCGCGTCGAGCGCGTCGGCGGCCGCCAGCACCGCGGCTTCCACCACGAAAGCGGTACTCGACAGCGATCCGACGACAGCCAGCAGCTGCGGATCGTTGCGGGCCAGTTCGGCATTGCCCCACGAATAGGACCGGGTCCGCGCGCGCAGCAGCGTCGCGGTGTCCTCGGTCAGTGCCCTCAGGATGCCCGCCGCGATCGCGTGCAGCAGCAGATGAACCAGCGGGCTGCGGGGTCGTCTCGGGCCCGGGAGCAATCGGAATTCGCCGATCTCGTCCGCGTGCACGAGCACGTCGTCCAAGACGGTGGTGCCGCTGCCGGTCTCACGCTGTCCGATGCCGTCCCAGTCGTCGAGGTGCAGCACGCCCTCGCGGTCGCCCGGAACGACGACGCTGACCTGTTGTCCCGCTTCGTTGTTCGCGCCGATACGCAGATAGTCGGCGTAGATGCTGCCCGTGCTGTAGAACTTGCGGCCGTTGAGACGGAAATGATCGTCCTCGGCGGTGAGCAGCGTGTCGTAGCTGTACACACCCGGCTGACCGGACAGCTCCGACTGCGCACCGGCGAAGATCTTGCCCTCGCGGATCCACCGCAGCCACTGCTTGCTTCGCTCCGTCTCGCGTGTGCGCAGCGCTTCCTCGACGGTGCTCCAGTGGATGCGCAGGATGTGCGGGACGTCGGGATCGGCCTGCGCGAGCCGCACCGCGAGAGCGAAGAATTCGCGCACGCTGTAGCCGGCGCCGCCGAGGTCGCGCGGCACTCGCACCGCGCCCAGGCGATGCTCACGAGCCAGTGCCAGCGCGCGGTCCGGGCAACCCCCGCCGGTCTCGCGGCGCCGCCGAGCATCCGCGGCGATCTCATCGATCACCGCCCGCAATTCGATGGAATCGAGCGCCGGTGCAACGGGTTCGATATGTGTCGACGTCATGACGCCCTCCCGGGACCGTCGGTGTGCTGAATGGATCGCGCGATCAGCCCGCAAGTGGGGCGCATCCCGCTGCTACGGCGGATAGGGCGCCGATCTCCTCGCAGGCCCGGCGCGGTCCATATCCGTGGTACCCAACGACATTCGCACGTTCCGGCGGCCGGCCGGAGGCTTTGGTTCAGCCCAATTCTTACCGCGATCGCCCGCGGACGTCAGAAGAGTCCGCCGCCTGCGCGCACGGACTGGCCGGTGATCCATCGCGCGTCGTCGGAAACCAGAAACGCGACGATGTCGGCGATATCCCCGGGCTCACCGATGCGGCCGAGAGGCGTTGCCGCAGCGACCTCGTCGAGCGCCGCGGTATCTCGCGCGCCGGCGAGGGCTTCCGTGCGGGTCGCACCCGGCAGCACACTGTTCACGGTGATGCCGCGCGGACCCAGCTCCTTGGCCAGAACACGCACCAATTCCTCGGCGGCGGCCTTGCTCGCGGCATAGACGGCCGAGCCGGAACGGTGAGTGACCGTCACACCCGAAGAGATCACCACGATCCGGCCATGGTCGCGCAGGCGATTCGCCGCCTCGCGCAATGCGATGAACGTGGCTTTCACGTTGAGGGAGAAGGTGAGGTCGAAATCCTCGTCGGTGGCCTGCGCCAGAGGTGCGAAACGAGCGGTGCCCGCGTTGTTCACGAGAATGTCGACTCCGCCGAACTCGTCCTCCGCCAGATCGAACAGCCCGCGTAACTGCACGGGGTCGGAGACGTCGGCCCGGGCGGCCACCGCGCGCCCGCCACCCGCCTCGACGGTGGCCACCAGTTCCTCGGCCGCGGTGCGGTTGCCGAGGTAGTTGACGACGACAGCCATTCCTTCGGATCCGAGGCGGCCCGCGATCGCCCGCCCGATCCCGGCCGACGCCCCGGTCACTATCGCTACCGGCATAAGTCCTCCACATAGATGAGCATGTCTATAGTCCACACACTCGACTAATTGGTGGAGCATGTCAACAGTCGAGGAGCTAGACTTCGGCGATGGCCATCGGTGACCCGGATTCAGTGACCGCCTTCGGCGCATTGCACCGGGAGCTGAGCGTGCTCTACGGAAAGGTCGCGCGGAGTTACGGTTTGACCGCGCAGCAACTCGAGTTGCTGTGCCTGGTGCACAAGTCGCGGCCCAGCTTCGGCGAGCTCGCCGCGGCGCTCGGATGCGACAAGACCAACGTGACCGGAATGGTGGACCGGTTGGAGCGCCGGGAACTGCTGGCGCGCGAACCCGATCCGGCGGACCGGCGAATCACCCGAGCGGTCCTGACCGAGCCCGGGCTCGCGCTTCGCGACGATATTCGTGCCACATTGGAGCGGCAGTTGGCCGAGCGGCTTCCCGGCGCCCAGCGAGAGCGGATGATCGACGCGGTGGCGACGGCAGCGGCGGCGCTCGCCGAGAGTCGTCGAGATCCGGAAACGCACTGAACCTTCGCGATCGGAGCGTCCTGCGACACCGGGCGTAACGCACCCGAGGGGCATCGGTTCACTCTCCGACGAACCGGTGGAGCTTTCGGCGGCGCTCTCGAATCCCCCGGAATTTATTTCGGCCGAGACCGAATTCCCGCAGTACACAGCGCTTTTCACGCATCCTGGCGGCCGGCCGGACAGGCGATCGGACGATCCGGCGGGACCATACTCTCGGTGTTCGCCTCGCCGAACATTCTTCCTCCGGCGGTAGCCAGCTGCGTCCGCCGCGGATCGCGACCACCGAACAGGACGACCCCGATAAGCGCCGAATTCCTCTGGTACATCCCCAATCAAGTGACACCGGGCCACCGGGGCGACACCGTCACCACCGATCACAACAGCCTCGACACCCTCACCGCGCAGGCGCGAGCGCTCGAGGAGTACGGCTGGAAGGGCGCGCTGCTCGGTACCGGATGGGGCCGTCCGGACACGCTCACCGTGGCGGCGGCGCTGGCCGCGCGCACCCGGTCGTTCGAGCCGCTGATCGCCATCCGGCCCGGATACTGGCGTCCCGCCCATTTCGCCTCGGCGGTCGCCACACTCGATCATCTGTCCGGCGGCCGGGTGCGGATCAACATCGTCTCCGGGAAGGACAATCTCGCCGCCTACGGCGAATCCGAGGAGGACCAGGCCGCCCGCTACGGGCGCACCGAGGAGTTCATCCGCCTCGTTCGCCGGCTGTGGACCGAGGAGAACGTCACCCACGCGGGAACGCACTACCGAGTGACCGATTCCACCGTGCTACCGCGCATTTCGGTCCAGGAGGGCAGGCCGCATCCCACCCTCTACTTCGGCGGGGCGTCGGCCGCCGCCGAGCGGGTCGCGGCGACCGTGGCCGACGTGCAGCTGTTCTGGGGTGAACCGCTCGCCGACGTGCGCGAGCGGATCGAGCGCCTGCGGGAGCTGAGTGAGCGGCACGGACGTGAACTTCCGCCGCTGGAATTCGGTCTGCGAGTCACCACCGTCGTACGCGACACCACCGAACAGGCGTGGGCCGATGCCCAGGCCCGGGTGGCGGAGATGGCGAAAAGTCATGAGGCGGGCCCGGGACCGCAGTGGCGGGCCGCGGTCGGCCAGCAGCGCCTCTACGACCTCGCGGCCCGCGGCGACGTGCTCGACGACAACCTCTACACCGCGCCGGGCCGGGTCGGTGGGGGCGGTGCGGGCAGCACCTGGCTGGTCGGTTCGGCCGAGGACGTCGCCAAATCGCTGCGGAAGTACCAGGACCTCGGGATCACCCATTTCGTCCTCTCCGACACGCCCTACCTGCAGGAAATCCACCGCCAGGGCGAACACCTGCTGCCGCTGCTGCGCTGAGCGACAACACCGAGGCGGGGACTCGATGTCCCCGCCTCGGTGCTACCGCTGCCGCACAACCGGTCTCAGGCCGATTCGGCGACGTCGCCCACCTGCCGGTGCGGCCCCGGCAGTCCCAGGCGCGCACGCAGTGTCCGGTCCCGATATTCTCGCTGGAACAGCCCGCGCCGCTGCAGGATCGGCACCACGCCGGTGGCGAAGTTCTCCAGATCCACGGCGGTGTCGGCCGGCATGATCGTGAAACCGTCCGCGGCTCCGGCTTCGAACCACTGCTGCAGATCGTCGGCAACCTGTTCAGGGGTGCCGACCAGCAGGCGATGCCCCGATCCGCCGGCGCTGCGCTCGATCAACTCGCGCGGCGTGCGCGGCCCGGTGGCGATCAGCGCCCGGGTGGATTCACTGGATCCGGTCGAAAACGTCTCGGCCGGAACGGTTTCCGGAAGATCTCCGACGTCGATCGGGTCGTCGGGTCCGAACGAACCCGCCGGCAGGCCGAGGTTGGCGAGGAGGTGGGTGGTGAGCCGCTCGATCGGCAGCAGGTCGTACAGTTCGCGTTCGCGGCGACGTGCCTGTTCCTCGGTCGCCGCGACCAGCACCACCACGCCGAGTGAGACCTTGACCGCGTCCGGCCCGCGACCGGCTGCCACGGCCCGGCGGCGGATCTCCTCCCGGAACGCGACGGCCCGCTCCCGGGTCTGAGCCACCGTGAACACCACGTCGGCGAAGTCTCCGGCCAACCTGAGGCCGCCCTCCGACCCGCCCGCCTGCACCACGACCGGCCGCCCTTGCGGGCCCGGCGGCACCGGCAGTGGGCCCGCGACGGAGAAGAACTCTCCCTCGTGGTCGATGCGGTGGATTCGGTCCGGATCGGCGTAGCGGCCCGAGGCCTTGTCCGCGATGAGCCAGTCGGCATCCCAGCTGTCCCAGAGTTTGGTGACCACATCCAGGAATTCCCACGCCCGCCGATAGCGGGTCTCGCGATCGGGATGGGCGTCGAGGCCGAAATTGGCTGCGGCGGCGGGTGTTCCGGTGGTGACGATATTGACCGCCGCACGCCCCTTGGTCACATGGTCGAGCGCCTGGAATCGCCGCGCCAGGTTGTACGGCGAGTTGTAGGTGGTCGAGGAGGTGATCACCACACCGAGGTGCTCGGTCACCGCCGCGACGGAGCCCAGCAGCACCAGCGGATCGATGCCGGTGCCCGGCGCCTCCTCGATCTCCCCGCGCAGCGACGGCCCGTCGCCGAGGAAGACCGCGTCGATCGTCGCCGCCTCCGCGATGCGCGCGAGGCGCTGGAAGTACTCGATATCCAGATAGGCGAGCGGATCGGCGTGCGGCAACCGCCACGCCTGCCGGAAATGTCCCGGCGTCATCAGCGACAGGTTGAGATGGAAACCCGATGTCGGACCGGGCATCTCAGCGCCGCGATCCGGTTCCGTGGACGCCGTGCTCGTCGATCAGCGCCAGTTCCTCGTCGGTCAGCGCCGGGAAGGTCAGCGCCGCGAGGTTATGGTCGAGCTGTCCGGTGGAGCTGGCGCCGATCAGCGCCGAGGTGACCTCGGGACGCCGCAGCACCCACTGCAGCGCCAGCTGCGCCAGCGACTGCCCCCGCGCTTCGGCGATCTTGTTCAACGCGGCGGTGCGCTGCCGATAGGTGTCGTCGATGACCTCGGGCGAGAGGAAGGCACTGTTGCGTGCTCGCGCACCCTCGGGAATCGTCTCGAGGTACTTGTCGGTCAGAAGACCTTGCGCCAGTGGTGAATACACGATCACACCGAATCCGTCGGCACTGGCGGTATCGAGCAGTCCGCTCTGTTCGGGGCCGCGATCATAGATCGAATACCGGGTCTGGTGGATCAGCAACGGCACCCCCTCGCCGCGCAGCAGCTCGGCGATCTCGTGCGCCCGATCGGGCCGGTAGTTGGAAATGCCCACGTACAAGGCCTTGCCCTGGCGCACCACGTCGGCCAGTGCGCGGACCGTCTCCTCCAGCGGAGTCTCGAGATCGGGGCTGTGATGGTAGAAGATGTCGACGTAGTCGGTGCCCAGATCGCGCAGGCTGTGCTCCAGCGAGGCCACCATCGATTTGCTGTCCCGCACCGTGATTCGATTCCGGCGCTGCTGCGCCGACTCGACCGCCACGCACCCCTGCCGCGCACCGCGCTCCTGGGTATCGCACTGCTGGTCGTGGTCGCCGGGGGTGGTCGCATCGTCATCCCGGTCACCATCCAGTACGCGCTCGACCACGCCCTGCTCGCCGACACCACGCCGGGCGCCCGGTCCCGTATCGTCCTCGCGGCGGTCGGTGTCGGCGTGGCGGCGGTGCTGGCCGCGATGCTGAGCTCATCGCTGGTGAACCGGCGTCTGATCCGGATCGTCGAACAGGTCCTGTTCCGGTTGCGCGCGGCCGCCTTCAGCCGCATCCTGCGTCGCGATCCCGCCGATCGGGGCACCGATTCCGGTGGCGATCTGGTCGCCCGCGTCACCAACGACCTGGACATGGTGACGGTCTACGCGCAGTCGGGCGGCGTCACCCTGGTCCAGAATATCTGCCAGATGGTGCTGGCCCTGGCCGTGATGGCGGTGTATTCGTGGCCGCTGGCGGTGCTGGTACTGATCATCGGCGCACTCGTCCCGATCGCCGGCCGCCGGTTACAGCGACTGGTGGCGCGACGTTTCGACGCGGTGCGCGTGCGAATCGGCGAACTGTACGCCGGCTTGCTGGAACTGCTGCTGGGCATCGACACCATCCGTGGCTACGGCATCGAGGAACGGATGCGCGACGGCGCCGAGCGGCGCATCGACGCCGTCCTCACCGCACAGCGCAGAACGCTGTGGCCGGTCGGATTCAACATGTCGGTCGGTGAGTGGGCCAGCGGACTGATCACCACCTCGGTCATCGTGGTCGGCACGGCCGCGGGCATCGGCCCGCTGCACGCCAGCGCCGGTGACATCGTGGCATTCCTGTTCCTGGCCACATTCTTCGTACGGCCGATGCAGTTCGCCGTCACCAGCCTCGCCGACGCCCGCAATGCCGAGGCCGGACTGCGGCGAGTGGCAACCGTTCTGGACGCTCCGACCAGCTCGCGAACCCCCCGGCACACCGCTCTCCCCTCTGGCGCGACGCCCGTCGAACTGACCGGGGTGACATTCGGCTACGTGCCGGAACGGCTCGCCCTGGGGCCGGTGAATCTACGCATCCGGGCGGGCGAGCATGTCGCGGTGGTCGGCGAGACCGGTTGCGGTAAGAGCACATTCGCGAAACTGATCACCCGGCAGCTGCTCCCGTCGAACGGACGGGTCGCACTGTGGGATATCGATACGGCCGACATCGACGGCGGCGTGCTCGCCCGGCGGGTGGCGATCGTGCCGCAGGATCCGTTCCTGTTCGACCGCAGTATCGAGGACAACATCGCGCTCGGCCGCGACGGCGCCTCCCGGGAGGCGATCCTCGACGTCCTGGACCGGCTCGAGCTGCGGGAGTGGATCGACCACCTCCCCGACGGCCTGCACACGGTGGTCGGACGGCGCGGCGAGGCGTTGTCGGCGGGCGAGCGGCAACTGGTCGCCCTGGCGCGCACCGCGCTGACCGATCCCGATCTGCTGGTGCTCGACGAGGCCACCAGCGGCGTCGACGCCGCCACCGATGTGCGCCTGCAGCGCGCCTTGGCGCACCTGACCTCGGGCCGCACCACCGTCACCATCGCCCACCGGTTGCACAGCGCCGAAATGGCCGATCGAATCCTCGTCTTCCACGCCGGCCGGATCGTGGAAGACGGTCCCCACGAACAGCTTTCGGCCGCCGGCGGCCGCTACGCCCGGCTGCATGCCGCCTGGGCGCCCGATACCGCGGACGATCCGCGCGGGGAACTCATCGGCTGATCACCGGCAGGGCACTCCGGTTCAACCGCAACTCGCCACCGGACCGCATCCGACCCGGAGTTCTTTCTCGCGCACGGCGATATGCGTCTGGTCACCGATCCGCAAGCGCTCGAAACCTATGCCGCAGGTCCGGGGCCGACCCTGTTCGAACGCTACCGCGCCCTACCGCAGCCGACGATCGCGAAGATCACCGGACGGGCCCGCGGCGGCGGTGCGGAATTCCTGCTCGCATTCAATTTGCGTTATGCCGCAATCGATCACGCGTGGTTCGGCCAGCCCGAGGTGGCGCTCGGCATCTTTCCCGGTGGTGGCGGCACACAGCTGCTGCCACGGCTCATCGGCCGCTCCCGGGCGCTGGAGGTCGTTCTCGGGGCGCAACTCTACGATGCGCGCACCGCCGAACGCTACGGCTGGATCAACCGCGCCCTGCCCGCCGACGAACTCGACGCCTTCGTCGACGACCTCGCTCGCCGCATCGCCGGTCATCCCCCGGCCGCGGTCGCCGCCGCCAAACGCGCCGTGCTGACCGCGAGCGAGCTGCCGTTGACCGAGGGCCTGGCCGCCGAGCTCGAGCTGCTCATGCCGCTCTTCACCGGAACCGATGCGGTACAACGGTTCTCCGCCGCACTCGAGGCGGGGGCACAAACCCGCGCCGGGGAGCTCGACCTGGAGCAATTGATCGAGCACACCCGCTCGGCCATGCCGCGCCGCGCCGGATAGCGCCTGGAACGCTAGCTCGCGGCGGGCCGAACGGCGTCAGGCCGAGCGACGCAACGCCGGGTCGACGAGGGCATCGGGGATCTTCCCGGTGTCGCGTTCATGGAAATACGTTCCGGGCGGCACGATCTCGTCGATCCGATCCAGCACCGCGGGTTCCAGCACCACATCGGCGGCGCGCAGATAGGTGTCGAGATGCTCGCCGGTGCGGGGGCCGATGATGATGCCCGAGACGTCCGGATGTGAACCCGCGAAGCCGATCGCCAGCTCGATCAGGCTCAGTCCCGATTCCTCGGCCAGCCGGGCCAGCGCGTCCGCGGCGGCCAGTTTCGTCGCGTTGGCCGGTGCGTCGATATCGAAGCGGCCCGGGATCAGGTCGGCCCGGTGCGATGCGGGCTGGCCCGCACCGATCCGGTACTTGCCGCTGAGCCACCCCGCGGCCAGCGGACCATAGGTGAGGACGCCGAGACCGTATTTCCTTGCGATCGGCAGGGTTTCGCGTTCGATGCCGCGCACCAGCAGCGAGTACGGCACTTGTTCGCTGACCGCGCGGTGCCACCGCCACCGGTCGGCCGACCACTGCACCTCGATCAATTCGGCGGGCGAGAAGACCGAGGTGCCGTAGTAGCGGATCTTGCCCGCACGCACCAGATCGTCGAGCGCACCCACGGTCTCGTCGATGGCGGTGATCGATTCCGGCCGGTGCACCTGATAGAGGTCCAGGTGATCGGTGCCCAGGCGGCGCAGCGAATCCTCCACCGCACGCACGATCCAGCGCCGAGAGTTGCCTCGATGCGACGGATCGTCGTCGACCGGATTGTGAAATTTGCTTGCCAGGATCACCTGGTCACGGCGGCCGGCCAAGGCCTTGCCGACGATGATCTCCGATTCGCCCCGCGAGTAGGTGTCGGCGGTGTCGATGGTGTTGATCCCGGCGTCGAGCGCGCGATGGATCAGGGCGATCGATTCCTCATGGCTGGTATTGCCGCGCGCCCCGAAGTTCATGGTGCCCAGGACGAACGGGCTGATCCGCACTCCGGTGCGGCCGAGGGTGCGCAGGTCGGACAGGCTCATCGGCGGGCTCCCGGAAGGTGGCGGCGAAGGGCGGATTCGGTCAGTGACGGCGGCAGGTACCCCTCGTCGGCGGGGCTGATCGTGACCCCCGGCGCGACGATCTCGTCGATGCGGTCCAGCACGTCGGTGCTCAGGCGCACATCGACCGCGCCGAGCTGGCCCCCGAGCTGCTCCAGGGTGCGTGGTCCGATGATCACCGAACTCACCGCCGGATGCTGCAGTACGAACGCCAGGGCCAGATGGACGAGCGACAGCCCCGCCTCGTCGGCCAGTTTCGCGAGCTCCTCGGCGACGGCGCGCTTGCGCTGATTCACCGTCAGTGCCGGATCGTGCCGGTGCGGCTGGCGTTGCAGCCGTGAGGATTCCGGCGCTCGCGCGCCGTCCCGGTAGCGTCCGGACAGCCAGCCACCGGCCAGGGGACTCCAGGTCAGTACCCCCAGCCCGTAGCGCTGGGCAACCGGCAGGGTGGCCCGTTCGGCCCCGCGCGCCAGGATGGAATACGGCGGTTGTTCACTGACCGGCCGGTGCAGCCGCCGATCCTCGGCGACCCACTGCGCCTCCACCAGCTGATGGGGCTCGAAGGTGGTGGTCCCGTAGTAGCGGATCTTGCCGGCGCTGACGAGATCGTCGAGCGCGCCCAGCGTTTCCTCCAGCGGGACATCCGGATCGGGCCGGTGAATCTGGGAGGCCGCCGGGCTGTTGGCAAGTTTGCGGACCTGGCGTGACCGCGCGATGGCCGGACTGATGTTGTATTGCGGGTTGCGGTCGTGCGAGGTGCTGGCCCTCGAGGTCGGCGATGTCGATATCGGGCGGGGCTGGATCCGGGTTTGGGGCAAGGGCGCCAAGGAACGCGCCGTCCCGCTCGACGCGGATCTGGCCCGCGTGATCCAGGGCTATCTGCTGGCCGAGCGGCCCGAATCATCTTCGGCGCGTTTGTTTCTGGTCGCGAAGGGCCCGAATCGAGGGCAACCGTTGACTCCGGCGGGGTTGCGGACGATCTTCCGCTATCACCGTCGACTGTCCGGCGTCACGGCCGGTCATCCGCACGCGTTGCGGCATTCGTTCGGCACCGCGCTGGCCGAGGCGGGGGTTGATCTGTCGGTGATGCAGGCATTGCTCGCGCACACCCATGTCGACACCACTGCCCGCTATGTCCATCTGGCCCCGAAACGGGTGAAGGAGGAATTCGATGCCGCTCGCGCACGTATTCGCCGCCAGGTCTGACGCCGACGACTTCTACCATCGATATCTGGCCGAACTGGCCCGCACCGGTCGTGGCAGCGCGCCCTACTACAGCGCCGCGCGGACCTTCCTGCAGCAGTGGCCGAACCCGCAGGACTGGGCCCACGAGCCGCTCGAGGTCCGGTTGTCGGCGAACTCGGCGACGCGGCCGTTCATCACGTTCCTGATGCTGCACAACCTGCTGCGGCCCGGCTACGACTACCTGCTCGAACGCAAGATCTCCAGCCTCTGGCGCGAGATCGACGCCTCACCGATCGGAGGCGATCTCGCCGAATTTCTCACCACCGCACAAGGACTCGGATTCACCCAAAGAGTCCGCACCGCCACCGGGTCCCAGGCACCAGCGCGGCTGCTGATCCAGACCGGCCGCCGCCTGCATCAGCTCACCCTCGCCGATCTCGACGAGTTCGCCGCCGCCTGCCGCGACCGCCAAGACCGCACCGGCAAAGGCTGGCACCACTACAAAGCCGCCCTCGCCAACACGCACCTGGTGCTGTTCCACCTCGGCATCCTGCCCGAACCACCACGCCCCGGCGGGCCCTGGGACTTCGCGGTCCGCCTCGACGGCATCACCCCGGCCATCGCCGAGGCGATGATCGACTACCTCGAGGCCAAACGCGGCACCTGCACCCGCCACACCGTGTCCAGCATGGCCACCCGACTGAGCGGGTTCGGCCGGTTCCTCACCGACCTCGACCCCGCCCTGACCCGGCTGTCGCAACTGGACCGCCGCCGCCACATCGAGCCTTGGCTGGCCAGCCTGCCCGACGCGGTGAACAGCAAGACCGGTGAACCGATCGGCGTTGCCGATCACGCCCGCCGCATCGTGGCGGTCAACACCTTCCTCACCGAGATCACCGAATGGGGATGGAACGACGCACCAAAGCGGAAACTGTTGTTCCGCAACGATGTTCCCCGCCTCCCGAAACCGTTACCGCGCTACATCCCGGTCGACGCCGACCGGCGCCTCACCGACGCACTGCGTTGCAGCGATCACGAACTCGCAGCGTCGGCGTTGCTGCTGGCACGGGCATGCGGACTGCGGATCGGGGAACTACTCGACCTCGAAATCGACTGCGTCCACGAGATTCCCGGCGAAGGATCCTGGCTGAAAGTCCCTCTCGGCAAACTCGACACCGAACGGATGATCCCCCTCGATGAGGAAGCCGTCGAACTCGTCGACCGGATCATCGAAATCCGCAGTCCCGGAGAACCGTTGACCCATCCGCGCACCGGGAAACCGGCCCAATTCCTGTTCACCCACCACGGCGGGCGGCTCGCCCAGCAAGGCGTCCGCCTCGAACTCGACCGCGCCGCGGCCGCCGCCGGGATCGGGCACGTCACCCCGCACCAACTGCGCCACACCTACGCCACCGCCCTAGTCAACGCCGGGGTTTCCCTGCAATCGCTGATGGCCCTGCTCGGGCACGTGTCCGCCCAGATGAGCCTGCGCTACGGGAAACTGTTCGACACCACCATCCGCACCGAATACGAACGCGCCCTCACCCTCGCCAAAGACCACCTCGCCGACCTGCCGACCACACCCGCCGGCACCAAAGCCCTGCCGCTCGCCGACATCACCAGCTGCAAGGACTGGACCGCCGCCCCCGCCCTGAAATCCCGTCTCGCAGGCGGATTCTGCCTGCGCGCACCAGCCCAAGGCGCCTGCCCCTACGCCAACATCTGCGAACACTGCCCGAACTTCCGCACCGATGCCACCTACCTGCCCATCCTTGCCGCCCAACGCAGCGACGCCCGCAAACTCGCCGACGACGCCCAACGCCGCGGCTGGATCACCGAAGCCGCCCGTCACCACCAACTCATCGCCCGCCTCGACGCCACCATCACCGACATCCAGAAATCAGCCGGAAAAGGCGAAACCCTAACAGCGGAACAAGATCAACCCTGGTTAGCCGGATAAAGTTTCGACAATGCTGTCATCGAATCCTTTTGGGGCAGAATGCAAACCGAGCTATTGAACCGTCAAAGATGGAGAACCCGGATCGAGCTGGCAAACGCGATCTTCGAATACCTGGAGATCTTCCACAACCGGCGACGCCGTCACTCGGCCCTGGGCATGCGGTCCCCTATCGAGTACGAGATGATGCAATCACCCATCCAACCCGTGGCCTGAAGTCCAGCATCCCGACTCCACGAAACCCGGGGAACATCAGAGCCTCCGACAGACCCGGGGCGATTCATCCATCACCGAAGGTCACACCTGACGGGCGGTTCAGCTGTCGGCGCGAAACGTCTCGAAAATAGCACTGTACGTGGGCAAACGACGTCTGTATCAGGACGTCACAGGTCCACAAACAGCAACAAACAGCAACCGACAACACTTACCAACAACCACGAACCCGCAGGTCGCGCCGCTTCGCCGGACAAAACCAACCGGTCATTAGTAGCATCGAAGGATGCGATCGATACGCAAACAGGGCGGGACAGCTCCCGCATTCCGGCCCATTCGTTGAATAACGAACCCGCAGTTCAGCAAGGGTTTTCGATCCGGGGAGATCGATTGGCTTCGCCTGCGATCGCCGATTCACCCGGGCCTACAGAACGTCGACAGGACGTCGCAGAACAACTGACGACGAGGCAACCTCCGAAAGGCGGGTCAACCAACTGTCGGTGTTGACGAGCCAGACCGAACTCACCAGCGCTCGGTGACGCATATTTGGCTCCTGACCAGCGCGTGAATGGCCCTACCGGACCGGCCAGGCCCAACTTCGTCACAGCTTCGCCGAACTCATGTAATGCACCGCGGAGCCCGCGGGGGACCTTGCGCTGCAAGCTCCCCGCTGGGGTGACCGTTTCCTCGTTCCGGCTCGTCTCGTAGTCACAGGGCTCGGTAAGAGAAGGAAGCCAGTTTCGGGCCGGTGCCGCCGTCGAATCTGACGGTGACTCTCCAATGTCCCGGCGCGGGGACGATGAGATGCTCGCTGCGCCACACCAGCGATCCGTGCTCTACCACGGGGCGCCCCAACGTCACCGGTAACCGTGCCACATTCGCCGATTCCGACGACAGGTCGACGCTCACGGTCGCGGAATCATTATGCGCCGCAGACGTGTTCGCCGGTGCGTAGTCGACCGTGAGCCGCTGCGGGCCGTGCCGGATCGAATCGATGCCGATATGCAGCACCTGCGCCGCCCCGAAGTCGAGCGTGGTCGCGAGATCGGTGGTGTAGGTATCCTTCGCCGGAGCCAGCGTCGTCAGCACCGAGGTCACCGCCAGCACCACCACCGCCAGCGCCGTCTCCAGCACGAGGGTCCGGGGCCGGCCGACGATCGCATCGGTGCGGCGGAACCACCGCAGGCTCAGATAACCGAGCGAAACAACCCCCAGTGCCACAACGACTTTCGCCACCAGCACCAGACCGTAGGTGGTGTGCACGAGAGCGGCCGGCGGGTGCACCTGCAGGACCGCCAGCACGATCCCGCCGGCCACGGCCGTCACCACGTGCCCGACCGCGACCGCATGCCATCGACCCCGATTCCGGCCCCCGCGCAGGACGAAGGCGACCACGACGACACCACCGAGCCACACGGTGATGCCGTAGACGTGCAGCAGCGTGCCGGCGAACGACCACGGCCACCCCTGCACCGAGCCGCCGTGACCGTCCAGCGTCACCGCGACGACCGCGGCGGCGGCCTGCGCCGCACCCGCCCCCACGACCGCGCGGGCGGCACGGGTGACGAGAGCGAAGGCGATGATCGAGGCCAGCCCCGCGATCACCGTCACCACTCCGAGCGGGGTCTCGAGAACGGTGCGTGCACCCGTGACCGACATCGCGGACAGACCGCCGTCCTGCTGGGCGACCAGAACGAGAAATCGGCAGCCGAATCCGGCGACGAAGATCCCGATTCCCACCCGATAGAGCACCTGAAAACGTGGCCTGCGTACCACCGTCGGCCACACCCACAGCGCAGCAGCGTACAATCCGGCCGACAATATCAATCCCAGATAGGTGATACCCCGCGTCGGAGAGTTCAGATATTGCTCGATACCGGTCGGAGATGGCGGGGCGAACCGGCCCTGCGCGGTCACCGCACCCACGGTGAACTGGATCGATAACGACACCACGTGGGTATCGGCGGACACGACGCGCGCGGTGGCCAGATAGGCCCCGTCCGGAACCGCCTCGGCCGGCACCAGCACAACCCGGCGCTGACCGTCATCGAGCCGAGCGGCGGACAGCGCGAATCGTTTTCCGCCGCTGTCGATCAGCTGGGCCGAGCCCGCGACCAGGGTGACCGGCTCGTCGAGTTGCAGCCGCAGCTCACCCGGCGCGGTGTCGACATGGGTTCTCGATTCCGGTGTCGTCGACACCAGCACGGCGTGCGCGGACGCGACACCGGCCGCCCACACCGGCGCCACGATCGCGACGAGCAGGACGAACCAGCACCGCAGTGCACCCCTAGGACCGAGGCTCACGATCGCGCCGCAATGCCAGTGTCGCCGCCGCACCCGCCGCGACCGCGAGCAGCAGCGCCACCACCGACAGCGCCTGCCACCATCCGCTCGCCGATGATTCGCCTCCGTCGTGCAGGGCGGCGTCGTCGTGCCGATCCGGCGCCGTGTTCGCCGCAGATACGGCATGACCGCCGTCGTCGGAATGTCCGGCGGCGGTCGCGGTCACCGGGACGACCGGCGCCGGATGTGCGGGCTCGCTGGCCTTGTCGACCGCTATTTCGTTCCACGACACCACCGAACCGTCGGAATACCGCTGATCGGACGGCAGCGCGACCGAGTCCACAGACTTCGGCCACGGGCCCGCCGAGAACGAGAATTCGCGATACTGCGTATTGCTGAAACCGTCGGCAGGCGTATTCGCATTCCACACGATCTTGGTCACCCGACCGGCGGCCTGATCCCGTTCGACCGACGCCGTCCAGCCCGGAATGGGCTGTGTCCGTGCTGATTTCAGATCCACGCCGGCGGGGATGGTGACGGTGAGCCCGACCGTGTTCGCCGTGGCGGATTCACCGGGCACGATCAGGTGCACGACCCCGTAGCCGCCCTTGGTCACCGGTGTGCCGTCGGATTGCACGTGCGCCGCGGCCGGAGCCGCGTATGCCACCAGCGGCACCGCGATCACCGCGATCACCGCTGCGCTGCACCGTCGGACGAGGTGCCTCCGTACGGGTGCGCGCCGCTCGCGAATGTCGCTGTCTGCCATCGTTTTCCTTGTATGTAGAGGTTGGGCGTATGGATTTCGGCCCGGCATTTCGGACGACGTCACCTGGCGCCCGCAGCCGCCACGGCGATATCCGCGCCCCGGTATTTCGTCGCCAGGAACTGGGCCAGCCGGGGGCTCTCCAGCGCGTGGGTCAATTCCAGCACCCGCTGGTCGCCCGCCAGCCGGGACGGCGCGACAAGCACGTGCGCATAGGGATTTCCGGGGACCCGGCTCGATCGCGAGGGCGTCCTTCGCCGGTTGCAGCCCCAATGATGCGGCCTGCTCGGGACTGAGGACCACCGCGTCGTAGCTGTGATAGATGGATGCCAGATCCTGGTCGAAACTCAACGGCAGCAACGACAGATGCCGCGCCGAGTCGCGCACGTTCGCTTGGCCGATCGTCAGATCCGCCGCCGAGGTGCCGCCGAACGGACGATCCAGCGTCACCAGGCCCGCACTCTGCAGCAGGTAGAGCCCGCGTGCGAAACCGGTGGGCGTCGCGGGCAGGGCCACCTGCGCGCCGTGCGGAAGGCTCACCCCCGCGACCTGGTCCTGCACCAATCCCACGTGTACCCAGTCGGTGGTGTCCTTCAGATCGCGCCACTTCGAGGAGTACACCGCGTAGGGCACCACGTTCACCTTCGACACGATGCTCAGATTCGTATAGGAATTCTTCTGGCTGTCGGCCTCGAACGCCGGAATGTGCTGGAAGTAGGAAAGATCGCCCTTGCCGGCGGCGATGCGGGCGTTGGCGTCGCCGGCCGCGTCGACCGGTTTCACCTTCACCGAATCCGGCAGCAGGTTGTGGATCGCGTAATCGAGAATTTCCCGATCGTCGCCACCGTCGACGTAAACGACCAGCGCATTCTCGTCGTCAGCGGCGGGTTCGTAGCTGACCTTCGTCGCCGACCCGCATCCGGCCGCCGCGGCGGGCACGAAAAGAATCAGAGCGACGATCGTCGCGATTCCGCGCCGAACCGGAGCCCGCATCGCTGCGGGCGGCCGGCGCCGATCTTTCCTGTGCATCCGAATACTTTCCGCGCTATCTGCTCGTCAATCCGCGCTGCCAGGAGGTAACTCGCCATTCGACGACGGTCAGAATCGCGTTGACGATGATTCCGACCAGGCCGAGGGCGAAGATTCCGGCATACATCTGCGGCGTCTGATACCGCAACGAGGCGGTGTTGATGTAGATGCCGATCCCCTGCGCGCCGCCGACGAGTTCGGCCGCGACGAGGGCGGTGAATGCGTTGGCGGCGGCGAGCCGGATCCCCGGGAAGATCGCCGGGAAGGCGGCCGGCAGCACGACCTGGGTGAAGATGTAGAACCGTCCGGCGCCGAGTGTCCGTGCCGCGTTGAGCAGCAGGCGCTCGACCCCGCTCACCGCACTCACCGCGTTGACGACCGTTGCGCGTCGCGAACCCGCTCCGCGGCCAGCTCGGACAGCGTCGCGACCGCGCCCACGAGCGCTCCGCCCGGCCGCAGCCGATCCTCGCGCCACGCGGCGACCGTCGTAATCGAGGCGTCGACCCCTTCCAAGGCCAGCACCTCGACCCGCTCGTCGGCGAAGGCCTTCCCGGCTCCGGTACAGCGCCCGGCGATGGTGAACGCCTGCCCGCTGGCCACCACATGCGCGATGCCGTCCGGGTTCAGCGCGTCGGCCCCGGGACACCGGCGCGCGCCGAGTTGCCGGATCGCGTCCTCCACGGACTCCAGCGGCGTCGGGTCCGCACCGAAACCCCAAGGAACATAAGGAAGGTGGGCCAGTTCGTCGAGCCGGACCGAGGTGCGCCCGTCGAATCCGATACCGGTGGCGACCACCACGGCGATCGGCTGGCATTCCAGGCGAACCCGGCCGACACCGGGCACCCCGACCGGTTCGGTGACCAGTGCGAGGTCCACCGCATCGGTCTGCAAGGCGCGCAGCAGCCGCCCGCCCTCGGCCGGGTGCAGTCGCACCGCGACATCGGGGTGGGCCGACAGTGCCTCGAGCACCGAGTTGCGCACCCGGGCGGACACTTCGGGCGCGATCCCGAGTGTGAGAGTGCGCGGGCACACCCCCGAAGCGTCACGGACCAGTGCCGGCACCGCCTCGATCCGCCGCATGATCTCGCGCGCCGCGGGCAGCAGACTGGCACCGGCGGCGGTGAGCTCGATCCGGTGATGACCGCGGATGAACAGATCGCGACCGAGTTCACGCTCGAGATCCCGGATCCGCCTGCTCAACGGGGACGGCGACAGATGCAGTCGAGCCGCCGCCCGGGTGAAATTGAGCTCCTCGGCGACAGCGATGAAGTAGCGCAGGTGCAGCATCTCCACCCGCCCACCCTACGGTGAACCGACCGTTGCGGTCATGTGCACCTGTCCGGATCGGTCGTGGTCACCGCCACCGTCCGGTCCTACCTTCGAGACATGATGCCCACGGAAGTTTCGCTGTCCGATCGGCTGCGCGAGGCGGTGTCGAGCCCGGCCACCGACGATTTCGACCCGCACGCCGAATTCGGCGAGGTTCTCGCCGGGATCGGAATGGACCCCACCGACACCGGCGGCAGCATCGAGTTCATCGGAGCCGATCCGATCGTGCCCAGCGCCTTGCGGCTGGGCGCGGCCGGGGCGATCGGGCTCGCCGCGAAATCCGCCGCGCTGGCGAAACTTTCACGGTTGCGGGGTGGCCCGGGCCAGGACATCGCCGTGGACCTGCGGGCGGCGGTGCACCGGCTGGCGCCCTTCCACGGCCGGTGGGAGCGGCTCAACGGCTATCCCCCGGGCGCTCCGGTCAACGCCTCTCCCGCGTTCGGTTTCGAGTTCTACCGCACCGCGGACGATCGCTGGGTCATGCCGTTGAACCCGTATCCGCGAATCAAGGTTGCCGCGCAACGGCTGCTCGGTGTCCCCGACGATGTGAACGCGGTGGCCGCGGCGGTGCGGCGCTGGCGGGCACGGGATCTCGAGGAAGCCGGAGCCGACGCCGGGGTGGTGCTGCCGATGCTGCGCACACTCGAGGAGTTGACAGCCGAATCGCACTTCCGTGACGGGCTGGCCGATATGCCGCTGATCGAGATCACCCGGATCGCCGACAGCGCACCGGAACCGTTGCCCGGCACCGATGATCAGCCACTGGCGGGCGTGCGGGCGCTCGGGATGGGTCATGTGATCGCCGGAGCGGGAACCGGACGCGCCCTGGCGCTGCACGGTGCCGACGTGCTGAACATTTGGCGCCCGGGCGATTTCGAGCACGACGTGACCTATCTGAGCGCGAATGTCGGCATCCGATCCAGTACCGTCGATCCCTCCGACGACGACGGCGCCCGGCTGATGCGGACGCTGCTGGCCGGCGCCGACATCTTCTTCGCCAACCGCCGCCCCCGATATCTCGACCGGATCGGGCTGACCGCGGAGCAGGCCGCGCAGCTGCGTCCCGGCATCGTTCACGCCACGATCTCACTGAACGGCGAGCGCGGGCCGTGGGCCGGCCGGGTGGGCTTCGATCAATCCGCGGGCTGCCTGACCGGCGCCATGCTGCTGGAGGGCACACCCGATCGGCCCGCGTTGTCGCCGATCACCGTGGTCAACGACTACATCGTCGCGTGGTTGCTGACCGCGGGCATCGTGGAAGCGCTGGCCCGGCGCGCGGTCGAGGGTGGCAGCTACCGGGTCCACGTCGGTCTGACCCGGGTCGCCCTGTGGATTCTCGGGATGGGTTGTTTCGACCGGACATATGCCGCGGAGATCGCCGGAACCGGCGACCTCCACCGCTGCCGGGCACCGGAGATGTTCACCGCGCAGACGCCGCTGGGTCGTTATCGCGGTCTCACCGATCAGGTATCGATGTCGGCTACCCCCGGCCGATATCGGACGGTGCTGACTCCGCGGGGCGCCGCCCGGCCCGAATGGCTGGTCAGCGCGCGGTGATGCGCACCGGCATGGCGGTGATACCGGTGAACTGGTACGAGCGCAATCGCGGTGTGGGCCCGGTGATCTCGATGCGGTCCACCTTTCGCGCCAAAGTTTCGAACATGATCTCGATCTCGGTCACGGCGAGATGTTTACCGATGCAGAAATGCGGTCCGCCGCCACCGAATCCGAGGTGCGGATTGGGATCGCGGCCGATATCGAAGGACTCGGGATAGGCGAAGACGGTTTCGTCGCGGTTGGCCGACACCAGGTGCGCCATCACCTTGTCCCCGGCGCGGATCAGTTGCCCGCCCACCTCGGTATCGGTGACTGCGGTGCGGCGGAACACCTTCGTCGGTGAGACCCAGCGCACGATCTCCTCCGCGGCCGTGCGCGCCAGCTCCGGGTCGCGCTGCAGGCGCGCCCATTGATCGGGGAATTGCGCGAACGCCTCGACGCCACCGGCGATCGAGTAGCGGGTGGTCTCGTTGCCCGCGACGGTCATCAGGATGAAGAAGGCCTGGAATTCCTCGTCGGTCAGCTGATTTCCCTGCGCGTCCGGGCTGACCATCTTCGTCACGGTGTCGTCGAGCGGGCAACGGCGGCGCTGCGCGCCCAGTTCGGCGGCATAACCGGACATACCGACGACCGCGTCCCGGGTGGCCTCCGCACCGCCGTGCTCGTGATCGGTCTGCCCGGCGATGGCGCGTGACCATTCGAAGATCAGATGACGATCCGAACGCGGGATGCCCATCAGCTCGGCGATCACGATCAGAGGCAGTTCGGCGGCCAGGGTCGGGATCAGATCGAACTCGCCCTTCGCCAAGGCATTGTCGACGATCGCCGCACATTCCTCCGCGATCCTGGGCCGCAGGCGATCCACCGCGCGCGGGGTGAAGCCCCGGTTGACCAAACCCCGGATCCGGCTGTGCCGGGGCGGGTCCTGGTGAATCATCATCCGCCGCTGCACATCGATGGCGACCTCGTCGAACTCCTGCGGCTGCGAACCCTTGCGCTCGGAGGAGAACAGTTCCGGATGACGGGCCACGTGAACGATATCCGCGTGCCGGGTCAGTGCCCAATGTCCTTCGGGTACTTCGGGATCGCGGTGATGGAAGACCGGCGCCTGCCGGCGCAGCACCGCGAAGTCGGCGTACGGCGGTCCGTCGAGATAGCGTTCCTGATCGAAGACGTCGATGGTGTCGAGGCTGGTCAAGGGGATGGCTCCTTCACGGTCGGCCGTTTCGGCGGCTCCCCGCGGTGGCGCACCGGATCTGTGACGGGCGAGATCTGTTGCGGGCGAGCATGTTTGCGCACCGCAAGCCTAGGAACGAGAAAGGTCGATCGGCACCCCTATCACGGTGCGGGTGACCCCCTAGGGCCTGAGAACACGGCACGGCGGACCGGAGGTTCGCCGGCGTCGCTCGCTACTGGCCGCGAGTCGACACCGAACAAGTCCTCCTAACCGTGGCGGCACGGACGGACTGCCACGATCGGAGCGACAACCTTGGTTGTCAACGAGAAATCGGATCACCGACGACGCTCCGAGTTCCGCCGTTCGACAACCTTAGTTGTCACCTCGACAATCCGCGCCTACTCGGCAGCTCCCCGCTGCGGCCACCGCTTCCGCGCCGCTTGCCGGGTGATGCCCACCAGGCGGCCGACCTCCCCGTAGGACGCCCCGGCCGCCAACGCCGCGAACGCGCATTCGTCCACCCGCTCCGCCGCGGCCCGCCGCGCCGCCTCCGCTTCGGCCAGCTCGTCCAGAACCGAACCGGCGCCCGCAACCGAGGTCTCGGCGTCGCCGACGACCAGCGGGCGCAGGCACGGGCCGAGCAGTTCGACCAGGCGTTCGGCCGGCGCATCGGCCACACCGGGCAGATGCACCATGTAGCGGGCGATCAGCACGCCGAGTACCAGAGTGCCGATCAGTACCGACCGCCGCTCGGCGTCCGGGCCGACCAGCACCCGCGTCCACGGACTGGTCTCGGGATTCATGATCGCGCAGCGCACCGCGTGCGCCGCCTCGGGATGGGTGAGCATCGACCGCAGCACCGGCATGGTCCGGTCCTCCTTGCGGTCCACATCGGCGAGGGCATGCCGGAGCAATCGCTCACCCAGTTCCTCGGGTGGACCCTCGAGCGCATCGTCGAGCGTGACCGGAATGCCCGCGACCTCGTCGAAGAGCGCGCTCTTGGTACCGAAATGCTGCATCACCAGCGCCGGGTCGACATCGGCGCGCTGCGCGATGGCTCGGATGGTGGTCTCGATGTAGCCGCGCTCGGCGAACAGCTCCCGCGCCGCCTCCAGAATCAGCTGCCTGGTCTGGCGACGGCGCTGCGCACGACTGGCGGGAGCCGCCTCGACTTCTTGAACCGGCATCGCAACCTCACTCAACACATGTAGACGAAAATGGCCTCGAGACCTATGCTGATTCGAGTCTACAAGCGTAGAGCGATGTGCAGCGCCGCGCAGTGGCTCGCGCTACCTTCCTTCCGAATCCTTCGAACGGACTGTCGATGACCAGCCGAGATATCCAGCCCGACACCCGAATTCCCGGCGCTGACGCGCCGGCGGATCCCGCCACCATCACCCGCAATCGCAGATTGTCGATCGCGCTCGGTGTCATCGTGACGTGCCAGCTCATGGTCGCGGTGGACAGCAATGTCGTCAATATCGCGCTGCCCGAGATCCAATCCGGGCTCCGGATGTCGGCGCAATCGCTGGCCTGGGTCTTCAGCGCCTACTCGCTGGCCTACGGCGGCCTGCTGTTGCTGGGCGGCCGGGCCAGCGACATCCTCGGCCGGCGCCGGATGTTCTCCTGGGGTCTGGGGCTGCTGGTCGTGGCCTCGATTCTGGGCGGCATCGCTCCCAACGGCGGCCTGCTGATCGCCGCGCGGGCGCTGCAGGGCGTCGGATTCGCCTTCGCCGGACCGGCGGCGCTGTCGATGATCGCGGCCACGTTCGCCGAGGGCCCGCAGCGCACTCGGGCGCTGGGCGTCTTCTCGATGGTCACCGGGCTCGGGATCACCCTCGGGCTGATCGTCGGCGGTGTGCTCACCACCTTCAGCTGGCGCCTGGTGTTCTTCATCAATGTGCCGATCGGCATAGCGACAATCCTGCTGGCCCGGCGCTACCTCGACGAAACCGAACGCCACCGCGGCACTTTCGATCTGCTCGGTGCGATCGTGTCCACCCTGGGCATGGTCGGCATCGTCTACGCCCTGACCAATGTGACCCACGGCTGGACCGCTCCCGGGACCGTCGTGCCGTTCGTCGCCGGTGTGGTGCTGGTGGCGGGATTCGTCTTCATCGAACGCCACGCCGAACAGCCGATCATGCCGTTGCGCCTGCTGGGCAACCGGATCCGGGCCGGGGCCTATCTGATCTTCGTCCTGCTGATGGCCACCATGGCCGGCACCTACATCCTGTTGTCGCTCTACATCCAGGACGCGCTCGGCTTCAGCCCGCTGGTCGCCGGACTCGCCTTCCTGCCCATGGCCATCGTGCAGTTCGCGGTGGCGAAGTGGGCGCCGAAACTCATCGCCCGGTTCGGACGCAAACAGATTCTGGTGACCGGTGTGATTTTGATGCTCGCCGAAGCCGTTTGGCTGAC
This sequence comes from Nocardia nova, assembly GCF_002933465.1. Lineage (GTDB taxonomy): Bacteria > Actinomycetota > Actinomycetes > Mycobacteriales > Mycobacteriaceae > Nocardia > Nocardia nova_B. Next base: position 20,441 of record NZ_PSZE01000016.1, on the reverse strand, counting down.
CACCACCACCGGCACGAGCAATTACCTCACCGGCGTTCTCGCGCCGTTCATCCTGCTCGGCGCCGGCCTGAGCCTCGCGTTCGTCACCCTGAACATGACCGTGCTCGGTGGCCTTGAACCACGGGATATGGGTGCGGCATCCGGACTGCTGCAAGCCACCCAGCAGATCGGCCTGTCCCTCGGCGTCGGCATCCTGACCACCATCTATCAATCCGCCCGCACCGACCGCGAACGTTCCGGCGCCGCGGTCGAAGCCGCGCTGGCGCACGGGTTGTCCACAGCGGTCATCGCGGCGGTCGTCTTCGCCGCCGCGGCGCTGGTGATCAGCCTGGTCGTGATCAGGGAACCGAAACAACCGGCCGCGTGACACGGTGCTCCCCTCCGGGTTCGAGCCCGGAGGGGAGCACCGGAGTTTCACGCGGCGCCGCGCTGGGTGAGCCCGCCACCGTGCAGGTAGGCCGCCAGGTCGCCGCGGCCCTTCACCCGCAACTTCCGGTAGACCCGGGTCAGATGTTGTTCCACCGTACTGACCGTGATGTACAGCTCGGCCGCGATCTCCCGGTTGGTGCGACCACCGGCGGCCAGCGTCACAACTCGACGTTCGGCAGCGCTCAGAACGTCGCTGTCACTCTCGGCCCGGCTCGACGGTGACACGGGAAATACCGATTCGATCGGCCTGCGGCCGATATCGAGCCGTTGCAGTAACGGCTCCAGGGATAGTTCCTCCGCCAGCCGGGTCGCACGCTGTGCCGTCTGCCGCGCTCGGCGGGGCTCTCCCAGCCGCACCTGGACCTCGCTCAGATCGGCGAGGGCGGCGGCCAACTCCATCCGATCCGGCGCGTTCTCCAGGGCCTCGATGGCTCGCACCAGGAGATCGCGGCGGGTCCCGGCGTCTCGTTCGGTCGCCGCGACGGTACGCAGCGCGATCCCGTACGCCCGGGGCTGGCTCGCACTCGTGCGGCCGAGTTGTTCGGCGGCCAATTCGGCGGCGTGGCGCTCACGCCCCAGACGCAGCAGCACCGCCACCGCATCGGCCCGCCACGGCAGGAAGGTGGGCTGGTCGATTCCCCATTCGCCCATCAGCCGGCCACAGGTCGACAAATCGTCCAGCGCCGCCTGCAGCCGATCGCCCGCCAGCAGCCGGCGGCCCCGGGCGTAGAGGAACTGCACGCCGTAACGGGTGTCGAAGACCGCGGCGGGCAGCTGAATCAGGCAATCGCCGGCGGTCTGCCAGTCCCCCAGCGCCGTTGCCGCGATCAGCACCCGCGAGACGACGGTGCCGAGCGCCACCCCCCATGCCTGCCGAGATATCAGATCCAGAGCCGCCAGCCCATCGCGCCGGGCCGTCACCATATCGCCGCGCCGGATGGCGATCTCGGCACGCGTGGTGGTCAGGATCGCCTGCCAGGTCACCGCATCCTGCGCCACCGATTCTCGCAGCAGCGATTCGCACCACCGCTCCGCGAGATCGACGCGATCGGCGTGCGCCAGAGCCAGCAGCGCCGACACGATCGACGGCAACGAGGAGATCGACAGCCGAGTGGTCTGCAACAACCACTCCGCGGTCGCAACGGTGTGCTCGTCGGGACCGATCTCGAGTACCTCCGCCAGCAGCCCCGGACCGCGCACGGACCGGTTGGCGACGATGCGCACTCGCGCGCCACCCGAGGGTTCGCCCAGCCGGGCGGCCCCGGCCAGCAGACCTGGATGGGTGGACCGCATCCACGTCCGGATCGAGGCGAGATCGGCGGAGCAGCGATCGTCCAGCGCGGCGTCGGTCTGTTCGATGTGCGCGAGGATCGTGGTCGCCGCACCCGCGCGCCCCTGCCACAGCAACGGATTCAGCAACCCGATCATCTGATCGACGGACACCCGGCCGGCACGCACCGCGTCCAGGACGGTCGCCACGGATTCGGTGATGGCGTCCGGATTGCTGCGTGATTCCACGTGAATGCGCAGAATCGCCAGTGCCACTTGCTCTTCCGCGGTCGTCACCATGGGCTCGGCGGTGCGCAGGCATTTGCCGGCGCACTCGGGATCGTCGCGCTGCAGCGCCTCCCGCGCAGACGCGAGCAGGATCTCGAGCGCCCAGGGTTCGCGAACGCAGCCGGCCGCGACCAGATGGACCGCGATCCGATCGGGCCGGCGGTCGTCCTCGTACAGCAGACCGGCAACGCGGCGATGCAGTTCGGCACGCTCGGCGGCGGACAGTTCGCCGAGAACCGCGGCCTGTGCCGCCGGGTGCCGGTACCTTTCCCCGTCCAGAATGCCCGCGTCGGTGAGCGCGGGCACGATCGCCGCGGCCGTGGCCTCGTCCTCGCCGATCAACTGCGGCAGAAGGGCGAAGGACTCCGATTCGGCCAGCACCGCCAGGCAGCGAGCCGCCTCGAGGAACCGGCGGCTGCCGCGATGCGCGCACACCAGCGCGGCCTTGGCGAACTCGTCACCGGCGATGGGTTCCGAAAGCCGTTGCGCCAGAGCCAATCCGGCCGAACCGTTGTCCTCGGTGAGGGCGCGCAGCAGAAACGGGCTGCCACCGGTGAGGCGATACCAGGACTGCGCCAGAGCCGAGCCCACCGGCACGCCGATTCGCTCGGCCAGCATTTCGCGGACGCCCTCGACCGACAGTGGGCCGGTGCGCAGCAGGTGAAACCGGGGACGGCGGAGTAATTCGGTGATCAGCACCGCGCGCTGGTCACCGGCGAACGACGGGAGATCGGAGCGAGTCCCGATGATCACGACCCGGGCGGAACGCAGGCGGCCACTGAAATAGACCAGCGACTGCAGCGAGGCCAGATCGGCGTACTGAAGGTCGTCGACGATGATGGCGACCGGCGCCTGGGCCGACAATCGCCGCACGATCGCCCACAGTTCCTGGTTCGCATGGTTGGGTAGGAACTGCGTGTCCCGGTCACGGCCGCTCAGCCGGGCGGCGCTGTCGGACAGCAACTCCCGGGCGCGCCCGTGATCGGCGAGGTCACGCAGGCTCGCGAACAACTGCTGCAGAATCCCGAATGCCTGATCGCACTCACGCGGCGAACCAACGGCTTCGAGAATTATCGCGCCCTGGCCGGACACCTGTTCGGCGAATACTTCCAGCAATTCCGTCTTACCGCTCCCGACGGGACCGGTGATCAGTGATATACCACCCTTGCCGGCAATACATTGGCGATAGATTCGCTCCAGAGTTACAAGCTGTGATCGACGTTCGACAAACAACGGGGCGCCCTCATCTCGCTCTTGGCGACCACGCACCGGGGATCGAAGAACCTCGTCGTTCCGCCCTGAGGCACCGCGTTACGGGACCTCGGGGCAGCCCCGTACCGTTCAGACCGAATAGCGCACGATATTCCGAAATGCGGCACCGTGTCGTTCTGTTCGGCTGTGTGAATTGCGGTCGGCCGAATCGAAGCATTACCGTGCTGCTATCGTAACCGACCATCGGACCGTGCGCAGGCCACCGTAGCGGGGCCGCGGTCGGCTCTTAACCGGAATACAGGGTCTTTTTCTGTTTTCGCGATTCCGTTCACACTGAGCAGAAAAGGCGCCGTCGAAATCTCAGCCGAACACCTGCTGGGCCAGGTCCGGGCGGAACTGGACATACTCGAATTCGACTCCGTCGGGATGGCGGATCAGGAAGCCACGACCGGCCGGCCCCTCGAACGGCGGCACGGTCACCTCGCCGCCGGCCCGCTCTAGCAGAGTCAGCGTCGCATCGAGGTCCGCGACGATCACCGGCCCGACCGTGCCGCGATACCGGGCCAGCGCCTCGTCGGTTCCGGCCACCACACAGAAGTCGCCGATGAGCGCGATATCGAAGCGGCCGAAGGTGACCTGGAAGTCGGGCGCGCGGCCGACGAGTTCGCGCAGCACCTCGACGGTGCCGTTCACATCGTTGGTCAGGACACGAGCATAGGTCTTGCGGGTCATGGAATCTCCTGAGGTCGTGGCTGCCGCCGCGGCCGGTCGGCACCGACCAACCGCAGCACCTGTCTTGCGACACTGTCGTTTTCGCGGAAGCCGAGCGCGTTGGTGCGCGGTCTGCTGAACGCGCCCGCGATGCGCAGACTGGTGTGCGGTCCGAGCGCGAAACGCCGCGGGTGCGCGACGCCGTCGGCATCGAAGAGCTGTCCGTCGATACCGGAGGTGTGGATGCGGCCGGTGCTGTGGATCGACGATTCACCGACCAGTCGCTCCGCGCCCAGGCGGCCGCGATCGTGCAGGGCCCGCACGATGGGGTTGGTCGTGCGGCTCACATCCGGTGACGGCAGCCGGGCGTCGACGAGCGTCGTCGACGCGACCGTGCCGGGCGCTTTTCGGCTACCACCCAGGAACAGGCCGCGCTCCTCGTCGGTCGCCACCCACATCTCGGGACCTACGAACGAGACGATCCCGGCGCGTTCCAGGGCAAGCAATTCCTCGAGCCGCGCCCGGGGCGGCCCGCTGCCTATATAGCTGAAGAAGCCGAACCACCAGCCGTCCACATCGAACAGTTGCGATGCCGGGTCGAGCTTTCCGGTGGCGACGGCGGCCGGCAGTTGCCGGAACACGGAGAGCATCGCGGTGACCGCGCCCAGGTCCGCGCTGAACGTCGAATCACCACCACGGTCGAGTACCTGCACGATATGGTCGCGCACCCGGGCGGCCATCTCGTGCGAATCCGTGGCGGTCACCGCGGCCAGGGGACGGTCCAGTTCGATCGGATCGAACCGGTCCTCGGCGGCGGGAACCGCCTTGGTGACCAGCGTGCGCATTTCCGCTGTGTCCCAGTCTAGTTCGCTGTAGCGCTCGGCGAATTCCGTGAACTCCATCCGCACCCGCTCGGGGTGGGCGGTGAACAATTCGGTGTAGTAGCCCCAGCCGAGTTCCTTCGCGATCAGCGGCCACAGATCCAGGCGGAACCGGATCGGTGCGGGACGCGCCGCCAGGGCGGCGATCTCGGCCGGGCCGAAGAAGCGCGGCAATTCCGCTGCGGCACCGAGCAATCCGTAAGCGGGCTTGGGCCGGTACGGGACACCGCGGCGGCTCCCGATGAACAGGATGGGCTCGGCGCCGGAGGGCCGATAGACGAGTTCATCCCCCGCACCGGTCTCGTACCTGCCGCCGCGTCCTTCGGTCAGCAGCGTCAGCATATCGATGAACGCGAGCCCGAATCCGCGTACCAGCACCGATTCCCCGGGCTCGATCGGCGACAAGTCGGTATCGGCGGTATAGCCGGGGGGAAAGTACTTGCGGTGGTGCCGGCGCGCGAAATCGGCGAGTGATCGTCCGGCCGCGTCGGTTTCGCCGTCGAGGTGGCCGACGGTCAGCACCACCGCGTCGACCCGCACCGGCTGCCGTTCGTCGCGCAGCCACACCAGTTGATCGCCGTCGCCGGATTCGGTGAGGTCGACGGCCTCGGTGGTGTGCACACTCACCTCGACCGAATCCGTTCTCGTGTCGAGGATCCGCCGATAACACCACGACAGATAGGCACTCTGCATACGACGAGTGTGAAAAGTGGCAGGCGTGGCGCGGTGTAGTTCGTCGCGCAGACCCGGATCGATTTCGGCGGTCAGCGTGCCGTCGCGCACCTGCTGAATCCATTCGGCCAGTGTGGGTCCCGGTACCGGCGGCCCCTCGCACTGCACGCTGTCGTCGGTGAACATGGTGACGTCGGCGGCCTTGGAATTCATCAACAGCAGCGGCGACTGGTCGTGGCGCCACACGCGGCCGGGCCCGGGGGGATACGGATCGATCAGATGGACCACGAGCCGCCGGTCGCCGAGCAGCTCCGGCGCGCCGGCGCAGATTCGTTCCAGGACGCCGAGGCCCTTGGGACCGGCGCCCACGATGGCGACGGCCGCCGGCGCGGCGGGTTCATTCATACGGGGACTCCGCTGGATCAGCCCGGCACCGGAGCCACCGGCCGATCGGATACCTGGCGGGCGTCCGAACGCACCGCGGTCGCGGCGAGCAGCTGCTTGGTGTACGGGTCTCGGGGATGGGTGAAGACCCGGGTCGCCTCGCCGTCCTCCACGATCCGGCCGTCTTTCATCACCAGAATCCGGTCGCTGAGGTGGTGGATGACGCCCAGATCATGGGAGATGAACAGCATGGCGACGCCGAGCTCGTGCTGCAGGGCGGTGAGCAGGTCGAGAATCTGCGCCTGGACCGAGACGTCCAGCGCCGACACCGGTTCGTCGCAAACCAGGATCTCCGGTCGCGGTGCCAGCGCGCGGGCGATACCCACTCGCTGCCGCTGACCGCCGGACAGCTCACGCGGGCGGCGGTCGAGCACATTCGCCGCCAGCCCGACCTGATCGAGAAGTTCGAGGGCCCGGGTACGGCGAGCCGCACCGCGGGGTACGCCACCGCGCGCGATGGCGGCGCCGAGGATGCCGGCCACGGTGAGCCGAGGATCGAAGGAGCCCAGCGCATCCTGGTAGATCGCCTGGATCCGATGGCGATGCGGGCGGCGACGGTGTTCGCGCAGCTCGCTCCAGGGCAGTCCGTCGAAGCGGACACTGCCGGTGTCGGGCGTGGTAAGTCCCAGCACGATCCGTCCCGTCGTGGTCTTGCCCGAACCGGATTCACCGACCACACCGAGCACCTCCCCCGACCGGAGCCGGAAGGACACCTCGCGCACCGCGTGGTGGCGAACCCCGCCCGGACCGCGGTAGGACTTGCCGATCGAGTCGACCTCGAGCAGGGCGCGGCCGGTGGCGAGATCCGAATTTGTGGCGGGCACGGCCGACGGGATGCGCAACGGTGCGACGGCCACGGCGTCGGGATGCCAGCACCGGACGTCAGGGGCGCCGGGCGCGGACGTGAGGGCGGGCAATTCGCGTACGCAGTGCTCGTCGGCATGCGGGCAGCGGGCGGCGTACGGGCAGCCGGATCGCGACGCGGCATCGAGCCGGGCCGGAGCGAGATGATCGCTCCCGCCATTGTCCGGCAGGCCACCGCCGTCACCGGCTCGCAGGTGGCCGCCCGGCCCCTCCGGTGGGCCGCTACTCCGGCTCACCGACAGGCGGGTGCCCCGGCTGTCACCGGTGGGTACCGCCGCCAGCAGCGCGCGCGTGTAGGGATGCCGCGGGTCGCGCAGAATGCGTTGAGCGGAACCGTATTCCACGATGCGGCCGCCGAACATCACCGCGACCCGGTCCGCGAGCCGGGACACCACGGTCAGGTCGTGACTGATCAGCAGGATCGACATCCCGCCCGCGCGCAGCTCGCGCAGCAGATCCAGCACCTGCGCCGCGACGGTGGCGTCCAGAGCGGTGGTCGGCTCGTCGGCGAGCAGCAGATCGGGGCCCGCGGCGACGGCCGAGGCGATCAGCGCACGCTGGCGCAGTCCGCCGGAGAGCTCATGCGGATACTGGCGGGCGCGGCGCTCGGGTTCGGGCACACCCACGTCGGTGAGCAGCGACAGTACCGTGTCGTCGATGGAGCGGCGCGGGGTCGCGGTGTGAATGCGCAGCGTTTCCGCGATCTCGGCGCCGGTGCGGCGCAACGGATCCAGTGCGACCATCGCGTCCTGCAGCACCAGCGCGATGCGCCGGCCGCGCAGTCTGCGCCAGCCGGACTCGTCGACGGCCAGCAGATCGGTGCCGGAGAAGTCGAGCCGCCGCGCGGTGACGCTCGCGTCGTCGCCGGTCAGTCCCATCAGCGTCCGAGCGGTGACACTCTTACCGGAACCGGATTCACCGATGATGGCAAGACATTCCCCCGCGTGCACTTCGAACGACACATCCCGCACCGCATGGATCCGGCCCGGGCCCGACCCGAAGGCGACATCGAGTCCTTCGACGATCAATTGCGGCTCGGTCGTATCGCGGCTCCTCGCGACTCTCATGCCACACCTCGCCCGGTGAAGCGGGTGCGCAGTGCCCGTCCCACCACATTGACCGCGATCACCGTGCAGGTCACCGCGATTCCGGGGAAGACACCGACCCACCACGCGGCGGCCAGGATGCTCTTGCCCTCCGACAGCATCGCGCCCCACTCCGGAGTCGGCGGCTGCAGGCCCAGCCCCAGGAAACTCAGCGCCGACGAGTACAGCATCGAGGTCCCGAAACCGAGCGGCGCCATCACCAGCAGCGGGCCCAGCGCATTGGGCACGACGTGCCGGACGATCACCACCGGCCGCGGAATGCCCAGCCCGGTCGCGGATTCCACATAGCCGGATCGGCGAACCAGCAGTGCCTCCGAGCGCACCAGTCGTGCGTACAGCGGCAGGAACGCGATCGCCACGGCCACCGCGACATTGCCGGTACCCGGTCCCAGCGCCGCGATGACCAGCAGCGCGAGCAGCAGCGGCGGCAGGGCCAGCAGCACATCCGCACCGCGCATGAGCACCTGATCGGCGAACCTGCCGCCGAGTGCCGCGAGCAACCCGGCCACGGTGCCGATCACCACGGCCAGCGCGGTGGCCAGCACCGCGAGCAGGATCGCGGGCCGGGTGCCGTAGAGCACCCGGGTGAAGACGTCGCGGCCCAATTGGTCGGTGCCGAACCAATGCGCGGCGGACGGCGCGGCCAGCGCCTCCTTCATATCGGTCGCGGTCGGTGAGAAGTCGGTGAACAGGCCGGGCGCGACAGCCACCACGACCACGAGGGCCAGTACCGCCGCGGCCGTGACGACTGCGGGCCGGGGAATCCGGAGCCGGGTCTCGAGCGCCGCGGCCGTTTCCGGCACGGCGATATCAGGAGCGGTCAACGGTCAGTCTCCGTTCGTGCGGATACGCGGATCGAGAGCGAGCTGCAGCAGATCGACGAGGGTGGAGATCACCACGAACACCACGGCCGACAGCAGGATGACGCCCATGACCACCGGCATGTCACGGGTGGTAACCGCCTGCAGCACAAGCGATCCGATCCCTGGGCGGCCGAAGACCGTCTCCACCGGAACGACGCCGCCGAGCAGCGTTCCGGTCAGCCAGCCGGTGAGAGTGAGCAGCGGTGCGGCCGCGTGCCGCAGGGCATGTCGCAGCCGGACCGCCGACAGGCTCGCGCCGCGTGCCCGCGCTGTGACGACGAACGGCTGGGTCAGCGCCGCCTCCAGCCCTTCGCGCAGCACCTGCGACAGCACGCCGGCGATGGACAGTGCGAGCGTGATCGCGGGCAGTACAAGCGCCGCCGGAGTCTGCGCACCGGCGACCGGGAACACCCGCAGCTCGAACGAAAACACCGTCAGCAGCAGGATTCCCACCCAGTACTGCGGCGCGGAGGTGACGACGAGTTCCGCGGTGGACACTCCCGCGCGCAGCCGGGGCCGCCGGCCGGCGGTCGCGACGGCGGAGGCGATCGCGAGCGCGAGCGCCAATACCAGTGCCGTAACGGCCAGTTCCGCGGTCGGCGCGAGCTGATGTGCGATCAGCGTGGTCACCGGCTGCTGCAACTGGTAGGAAGTCCCGAGCTGTCCGTGCAGCACCATATTCAGGTACGACAGGTACTGCTCAAGCACCGGCCGGTCGAAGCCGTAGTCGGCTCGCACCTGCGCCCGCAGTCCGGGTGAGGCGGTCAGATTCGGGCCGAGCAGCCAGTCCACCGGATCGCCCGGCAACAGCTGTAGGGCGAGGAAGCCCAGGGTGGCGGCGCCGAAGACCACCGCGACGGCGGCCAGCACACGCTTGCTGACGGCCGTCGCCACCCGGATGGCGGTGCCCCCGACGACAACGTCGGGCATGCTCAGTACTTGCACGGTCAGGCCTTCCAGGCGTCGTAGAACTGCAGCCAGCCGTTGGGGTCGAATTTCTGCCCGTGCACCCGTTGCGATGCCCCGTCGATCGCGGCCAGGACGTAGAGCGGCACCATCGCACCGGTCTGCAGTACTCGCCGCTGGGTGTCGCCGTAGAGGCGATCGCGGCCGTGTCGGTCGGTGGTGGCCGCACCGGTGCCGGTCCACTCGTCGATCTGCGGATCCTTCAGATGGGAGACGTTCTGCCCGGCGGGCGGGATATTCGCGCTGTGAAAGAACAGCCGCAGCAGATCGGCTTCCGACCGCGCCCAGCTCACCGAGAACAGCTGGAACCGGCCATCGGCGACCCTGGCGTTGTATTCGCCCGCGGTGAGATGTGGATGTTGGACCTCCACACCGATTTTCGCCAGATCCGCTTGGACGGCCTGGTCCAGGAGATTGCGCTGATCGCGGGTGCTCGATTCGGGCAGCGCCGGCCAGAACAGGCTGAGCCGCTGCCCGTTCTTGGTGCGGAAGCCCGCGCTGTCGCGGCCGGTCCAGCCCGCTTCGTCGAGCAGCCGCCCGGCGGCCTGCGGATCGTAATGCCAGGAATTCTCCACACCCGGCTCGTAGGCCGCGGTGGTGGGCGACAACGGTCCCCAGGCACGCTTGTACTGGCCGAAGTAGACGGTCTGCACATCCTGTGCCACGTCGATGCCCTGCTGGATCGCCGCTCGAACCCGCTGGTCATCCAGTGGCGCCGCGGCGGTGTTGAGGTGGACACCATAGGGCAGGCCCGGCTGATCCACCCGGCTCACCGTCAGATTCGACGCCGCCTCCACGGTGCGCACCTGGATCGGCGGGATCGCCTTGGCGATATCGACCTGGCCGCTGGTCAGCGCGCCGACCCGGGTGGCGTCCTCGGGCAGGATCCGGAAGACCAGCGAGTCGAGATAGGCCGGGCCCTGATGCGCGGCCCCTTCCGGACCCCACCGGTAGTTCGGATTGCGGGTCATCACCGCGCTCTGTCCCTTGGTGTATTCGGTGAAGACGAACGGCCCCGAGCCGACGTCGACCGGCCCGCCCGCGCACAACTTGTCCGCGGCGGTAGCGAGGGTCTGCGGTGAGTAGAACCCCAGAAACGGCGTACTCGCCGCCTGCAGGAACGGTGCGAACGGCGCCGAGAAATTGATCCGGACGGTGTAATCGTCGACGACATCGGTTCCGGTGTAGGGGCCGAGTAGATTCTTGGCGTATTGCGATTTCGTGGCCGGCGCCACGATGTGATCGAAATTCGCTTTCACAGCAGCGGCGGTGAAAAAAGTGCCATCGGTGAACGTCACGTCCTTACGCAGCGTGAAGGTGTAGCTACGCAAATCATCGGCGACGGTCCACGCCGTCGCGAGCCAGGGGTGAAATTTGTGATCGGAATCTTCCGAGACCAACGAGTCGACGACATTGCGCTGGATTTCCGCCGCGATATCGGCCGACGTCACATGAATATCGAAACACCCTGGCGCATCGTTGATTCCGAAGGTCAGAGTACCTCCGGAAACCGGCTCGGACGGCGCCGTTCCGATAGTACCGGACCCGGCACATCCGGCAACGGAGAGGACACAAACAATGGAAAGGATCACCAGCCGCAACGGCGAAATCGGACGCACATATCGGACATTAACAATCAAATTGTTCACCAGTTACCCCAGAAATGCCGTCCGGATCGCGTGAAAGCTAGGGGTTGACACCCGTATTCGCCGATCCCAGCCACTGCCGGGTGATCGCCTGCACTGCCGAACCATCGATGTCGGCGAGTTTGTCGGCCACGAAATTCCTGGAGAACTCCGAGGTTTGGATGCGGAAGGGCGGCGCGGGGTCGGTCAGCGCGTACAGCACGTACTCGGCGACCTCCGCCGAGGTCTGGACCGCGTCGGCGATCATGCCGGGCAGGTAGGCCAGATAGTTCGCGTAGGCGACCTTGTACGGCCCGGCGTCGGCGGCCGCGCGCAACGCCACCCGATCGATGGGCATGTTGTCGCCGAACGAGGAGGCGATCGGGCCCGGCTGCACGACCGACACCGTCACCCCCACCTCCGCCGCCACGGCCGCCAATGCCTCCAGATACGTTTCGGTCGCGGCCTTACCGGCGCAGTACGCCTCGTTGAACGGCTGGCCGACCGCGCCGTAGGCGCTACCCACGGTGACCAGACGCCCACCGGCCGCGCGCAGATGCGGCAGTGCGGCCCGGCTCACCGCGAGCACACCGAAGAAGTTGACCTCCATACCGGCCCGGATCTGTTCCAGGCTCAGCAATTCCAGCGTGCCGATGCTGCCGACTCCGGCATTGTTCACCACCGCGTCCAGCCGGCCGTAGGTGTCGAGCACTCCGGAGATCGTCTCCTCGATGCTGTCCGGTTCGGTGACGTCGAGGCGGCGGATGTCGAGCTCCACGCCGGCCGCGGCGGCAGCCTCGCGCAGGGCGTCGGTGCGATCGAGGTCGCGCGCGGTGGCGACTACGGTGAATCCGGCCTGGGCGGCGGCGACCGCGGCCGCGAGGCCGACACCGGAGGATGTGCCGGTGATCACGACCGTTTTCGCTGCGGGAGTTGGGTTTTCGCTCATGTTCGGACGCTAACAACCGCGTCGCGCGCATATCACCCCTAAGCAGTGCGAGGAAATGCCGGTGCCACGGCCCGGAAATAGGGGTGCATCGCACTTGACCGCGGGTGCCGACGAGTGTAGTCGAACGGGCATTCCGTCCACTGCCGCGCATGGTTTCGAAGTGCTTGCGGGACAACCGGGTTCGGCGTCTTATGTGGCGTCAACCTCGGGTGAGGCGCGGCAGCACCGTGTCGGCCAGGCAGTGCAGATCGGCCTCGCCGCACGGCCGGAATCTGATTCCGTCGAAGCCCGCGGCCAGCCATTGCTCGCACTGCGCCACCAGATCCGCGCCGGTGCCGACCACCACCGCCGCATCGGACCGCAGCGGCGTCCCTGCAAGGCGGTCGAGTTCGGCCATTCGACGCGCCGCCGCGCCGGGGGCGTCGTCGACGCATACCGTCACATCGGCGAATTTCCGTAGCGGGCGGCTGCGTTCGGACTCCAGGGCACGGACCTCCGCCAGGATGGCTCGGGACTGCTCGGGTGTCCGGGGCGTGAGCGCCACATCGTCGCAGGCCTCGGCCGCGAGCCGGTACGGAATCGTCATGTGCGCCAGTGCCCACAGTCTGGGGGCATGCCCGTGCGGTGCCCACCGCGCGCGCACCAAGGCGAGTGTCCGCGCCGCAGCGGTGAAACGGATATCCATGCCACGCAGGATCTCCGGGTCGGTCAGGTCGATATCGGGTGGTGTGGGTTCCGGCATCGGCTCCGAGCCCACGAAGCGGTTCGTCACCCGGACCTGCAGATCCAGCCCACCCCCGATGCCGGGAATCTCGAGCGAAGTGTCCTCGAGATCGGCGACGGTCACCGTGGGCACCAGGGTGCTGCGCGGGCGGGCGGTCCGCAGCCGTCGCGCGATCGACAACGCGTCGACCGCAACCAGCTGCCAGCTGCCGCGTCCGTCGTGCGCATGGGCGATGGTGTCGATACCGAGATAGTGCGGCGGGTACGCCGCGCGCTGCAACGCCTCGGCCCGGGCGACCACATCGTCGGCCCATCGCCGCGCCGAATAGTCACGCCCCACTACCGATCCGGGATGCCAGCCACCGGCCCGCAGCAGGACGACGGCAGGTATCGCCATCAGCGCCCACCATCCAGCGTGCTGATCCACCCGGCGACCGCGCCGGCGGTCCCGGCGGAACCCTCCTCCAGCACCGAATAGTGATCGCCCGCGACATCGGCGGTGTGGTCGGCGTGCGGCCAGTCCGCCTGCCAATCCGCATCCTCTCCAGGCATCCCCGGCAAGGGATCTCGGGCGCGCACCAACAGTGTGGGCACCGGAATCGGCTGGTCGGCCAGCTCAGCGGTGAGCCGAAGATAGGCACCCATCGTCGTGAGCCGATGCGCCGACAGCTCGAGCGCCAGATCGTCGATGCGCCGCACCATACCGTCGATGAGTGCGGGCATCCACCACTGTTTGCCCGTCCGGGCCGGGGTGTCGATCGGGTAGGTGTCGATCAGCGCCACCCCGCGCGGCGGCCGCTGGGCGGCGACCAGTTCGGCGGCCACCGCGTGCGCGACACAGCCGCCCAGAGACCGGCCGACCAGGAAGAAGTCCCGATCACCGACCGTGTCGAGAATCGTCGTCAGCTGCGCGTGCAAATAGGTGCGCAGATCCTCCGGCACCGCCGAATCGGCGCGAAACCCCGGGGCTTCCATGGCGTAGACCGGATGGCGATCGCCGAAAGCCCGGGCGAATCCGGCGAATTCGTGCGGGCCCGACATCGCGGTCAGCGCCGGGAAGCAGATGACCGGCGGTGCGCCATCGCCGGCGGCGAGCCGGACCGGAGGCGGTGTGGCGGTGCGGATATCGCCAAGTCCGAATCGGGGCCGGGTGTGCGATGCCGCGGTGATCAAGGCCGCGGCGGCCGCGATCTCCCCCGCCCGGTTGAGTTCGAGATACAGCGCGGGCAGCGAACCGTCACCGGCCGGGTGCGCCGCGTCGGTGCTGTTCGCCCGCAGGTGGTCGGCCAGCGCCGCCGGCGTGGGATATTCGATCGGCGCGCTCGCCGCGAGCGCGAATCCCAGGTGTGCCCGCAGTTGCTCGGTCAACTCGACAGCGGCGAGCGAGGTCATGCCCAGCTCGGCGAACGGCACCTCTGCCCGGACCCGGCTCACATCGGGGAGTCCGAGCACTCCGGCGGTAGCCCGGCGGACCAGTTCGAGCAGATCGGCGTCGGACAGCGGCTGCGGATCGGGCTCGGGTGCGGCCGCGACCGGCAGCGCGGGCACGGCGGCCTGTCCACGCACCCCCACGAGGGCGGGCCCCGGTGGCAGCCAGTAAGTTTCCCGCTCGAACGGATAGGTGGGTAGGCCCACCGCCGCCGGGCCGGGTCCGGCGATCCTGCCCCAGTCGATCTCGGCGCCCGCCAACTCCAAGCGGGCGGCGGTGGCCAGCACCGTATCGACCTCGGAGCGGTCCCGGCGTGCGGTGGCCGTCACGGTGGGGCCCGTGCTGTCCGTGGCGGACACGGTGGCGATCGCGGAGGGTGTGAGATGCGCGTCGGGACCGATTTCCACCAGGTCGGTGACACCGAGCCGGACCAGCTCGCGCACGGCCTCGTGGAACAGCACCGGCTGCCGGACCTGGCGCACCCAGTACTCGGGGGTGGCGATCGCGTCGGCGGGGACGACCGTGGCGCTCACCGTGGACACCAGTGGAATCGACGGCTGGCCGAAAGGCAGTGCGGCTATGGCCTTTCCGAACCCGTCGAGCATGGGATCCATGCACCGGGAATGGAAGGCGTGGCTGACCTCGAGCCTTCGCACTCGGCGCCCGTGCGCCAGCACGGTGTCGCGCACCTTCTCGATGCCATCGGCCGACCCGGATACCACGATCGCCGTGGGCCCGTTGACCGCGGCGAGATCGACCACGTCGTGCCACCCGGGCGCGGCCGAATCCAGCTCCGCCACAGACATTTCCACCGCGAGCATCGCACCGGCCGACGGGAGTTCCTGCATGCGGGCAGCACGCTCGGCCACGAGTCCGGCCGCGGCCTCGAGGGTGAGCATTCCGGATACGTGCGCGGCGGAGATCTCGCCGATCGAGTGACCGCAGACGTAATCCGGTACCGCACCCCAGGATTCGAGCAGGCGGAACAACGCGACCTCGAACGCGAACAGTGCGGGCTGCGCGATGACGGTCCGTGCCGAGGCCACCGGATCGTGCGCGTCCCGGACGAGGGCGGCCAGCGAACCATCGATCCGCCCGCGCAGCCGATCATCCAGCACGGCGAGGATCTGCTCGTAGGTTTCCGAGAACACGGGAAAGCGTCGCGCGAGCGCAGCTCCCATTCCGGGCCGCTGGCTGCCCTGACCGGTGAACAGATAGCCGACGACACCGCCGCGTCGCACCCTGCCGGACACCGCGGTGGGAGCTGGCGCGCCTTCGGCCAAGCTCGTCAGCCGATCGGCGAATTCGGCTGCGCCGGAGCCGATCACCGTCGCTCGGTGCGCCAGGCGCGCTCGGCCGGTGAGGAGACCGCGGGCGATATCCGCCGGATCGGCCCGCGGATGACGGCGTACATGGTCGGCGAGGTCGCGCGCCTGACGCCGCAATGCCGCATCCGTGTGGGCGGACAGCAACCAGGCCGTCGTTCCGGTGCGGGCCGCCGCATCGCTGTCACCACCGGTCGCGATCGTCCCGGTCTCGACTACCGGTGCTTGCTCCAGGATCAGGTGCGCATTCGTCCCACTCACCCCGAACGCCGACACCCCCACCCGGCGCGGGCGGCCCGTATCCGGCCACGCCACCGACTCCGACAACACCCGCACCGCATCCGCCGGCCAATCCACATGCTCGCTCGGCACAGCCGCGTGCAACGACGCCGGCATCACACCCGCCCGCAACGCACCGACCATCTTGATCACCCCACCGACACCCGCCGCGGCCGCGGTGTGGCCAATATTCGATTTGAGGGACCCGATATACAGCGGATGGCGGCGCTCGGCCCGCCCATAGGTCTGGATCAGCGCGTTCGCTTCGATCGGATCGCCCAACGTAGTGCCGGTTCCGTGCGCCTCGACCGCGTCGATCTCGGCCGCGTCCAATCCCGCGGCCGTCAGCGCCCGGCGTATCACCCGCTGCTGCGCGGCGCCGTTGGGCGCGGTCAGTCCGTTGGAAGCGCCGTCCTGGTTGATCGCGGTGGAGCGAATCACGGCCAGTACTTCACGCCCCGATCGCTGCGCATCCGACAGCCGTTGCAGCACAACCACTCCCACGCCCTCGGCCCAGCCGGTGCCGTTCGCCCCGGCCCCGAACGAACGGCACCGCCCATCCGGCGACAACCCTCGCTGCCGGGAGAACTCGATGAATCCGGCAGGTGAGGTCAGCAGGGTCACCCCGCCGGCCAGAGCCAGATCGCATTCACCTGTGCGCAGTGCCGTGACGGCCAGGTGTATCGACACCAGCGACGAGGAGCAAGCGGTATCCACCGACACCGCCGGCCCCTCCAAACCGAACGTGTACGCCACCCGCCCCGATGCCACGCTCGCCGACGTGCCGACACCCAGATACCCCTCCAATTCCGGCGGAATCGCGGACCAGTAACCGTCGCCGTAATCGTCGGCGACGATGCCGGTGTAGACGCCGGTATTGCTGCCCCGCAACGACAACGGATCGATACCCGCGTTCTCCAGCGCCTCCCACGACACCTCCAGCAGCTGCCGCTGCTGCGGATCGGTCGCCAACGCCTCCCGCGGCGACATACCGAACAACCCCGCATCGAAATCCGCCACACCGGAAATGAATCCACCCGACCGCACATACGACGCCCCCACCCGCGTGGGGTCCTCGTCGAACAGCCCGTCGGCATCCCAGCCGCGGTCGGCCGGCCACGGGCCGATCGCGTCCATACCACCGGCGACCAGATCCCACAGCTCGTCCGCCGAACGGACCCCGCCGGGATACCGGCAGCCCATCCCCACCACCGCGATCGGCTCGACCGCGGCGGAGCGCAGCCGCTGGAGTTCGGCGCGCAGGTCCTGAGTCTCGGCGATCGCCTTTTTCAGGTAGGCGCGCAGTTTCGCTTCGCGCGAGGTGCCGGGCTGATCGCCGGATGCGCGGGGCGGGGTTGCGATGGTCACGAATTCCTCCCGACGTCGACGATGTCGAACAGTTCGTCGTCACTGGCTTGGTCGAGGTCGATGTCCTGGCCGAGGTCGCCCCCGGGATCGATGTCGCCGGACGGCCCGGCATCGGCGAGGACGGCCCGCAATCGCAGCAGGGCGGAGTCGTCGGCCACGCCGTCGCGCAGCGCCGCTGCGAGCCGGTCGACCAGGTCCGCGACATCCGCGCGTCGAGTCGCACCGAGCAGCGTGGAGATGTGCGCGGCAATGGCCTCGGGGCTGGGATGTTCGAAGGCCAGCGTGGTGGGGAGCCGCAGACCGGTCGCCCGGCTCAGCCGTCTGGTGAGATCCACCGCCGAGACCGACTCGAACCCCAATTCCTTGAGCGGCGACTCGACGACGAGTTCATCGTCCGGTTCCAGCCGCAGCACCGTCCGTATCTCCGCCTCGACCAATTCGCGCACCGCGGTCAGACGCTGTCCGTCCGGCAGCTCCGCCAGGGCCGCGCCGCGGGTTTCGTCGTCGCCGAAGCGGTCGTCGTCCCCGGTGACCGAGGTGACCCCCGGCAGCGCGACGGTACCGTCGAGCCAGTATCGGCGTCGCTCGAAGTCGTAGGTGGGCAACGGAATCGGTGTCGTGCCGGTCACCAAGGCCGACCAGTCCACGGACACCCCGCCGACCTCCAGCTCCGCCGCGGACTGCAGGAATCGGGCCAGGTCTCCCTCGTCGCGTCGCAGCGTCGCGGTGGTCAGCCCATCCGGCGAGGCGGAGTTCTCGATGGTGGTCGCCAGCGGGCCGGTCAGCACCGGATGCGGGCTCACCTCGACGAAAACATCGCACCCGCTGTCGATCGCGACTCCGGCGGCGGTGTGGAACTGCACGGTTTCGCGCAAGTTCCGGTACCAGTACCCGGCGTCGAGTTCGTCGGCGGACACCGGCGCACCGGTCACCGTCGAGATCATCCGGACCGTCGCCGGTTTCCGTCGCACCTCACCGAGTTCGGCGAGCAGATCCTGCGCCACGGCGTCGACGACCGGCGAGTGGCCGGCCAATTCGGCGTCGAGCCGGCGAGCCCGGATTCCATCGGCCGCGCAGGTGGCGATCAGCCGGTCGATACCGTCCGAATCGCCCGAGACCACCACGGCCCCGGTGCCGTTCACCGTCGCGATATCGACCCCGCTCACCTCGCGCAGCAGCTCCCGGGCTCGTTCCTGCGGCAGCGCGAGCGATGCCATCGCGCCGCGCCCGACCAGGCGGGCGAGCAATGTGCTGCGCACAGCCACGATGCGCGCGCCTTCCGCGAGGCTCAGGATGCCCGCGGCGCAGGCCGCGGCCACCTCGCCCTGACTGTGGCCGATCACTACATCGGGGATGATCCCGGCCGATTCCCACAGCGCCGTCAGACCCATCATCACCGTCCACAGGGCGGGCTGATCGACCTCGACCTTCGATCGGCCGGCCAGGGTGCCCGCACCCGAGCGCAGCAGTTCGGCCACATCCCAATCGAGGTGCAGGGAGAGGGCGTCGGCGCATCGGGCGACCGCGGCCGCGAAAACCGGGGAGGTATCCAGCAAGCCGGTGGCCATCCCGGCCCACTGGGACCCGTGGCCCGGATAGACGAAGGCGACGCGCTGCCGCGACACGGCGAGGCCGTGGACGACGGTCTCGTCGGGCCGCTCGTCGGCGAAAGCGTCGAGGCGGTCGGCGAATTCGCCCGCGGTGCGGCCGATGACGACGGCGCGGTGGCCGAGCCGGGCGCGGCCGGTCGCCAACGTCCGCGCCGCCGCGGCGACGTCGATACCGGGGTGGGCACGCACATGGGTGGCCAGGCGGCGCGCCTGCCGCCGCAGTGCCGCAGCCGAATTCGCACTCACCAGCCAGGCGGCGGACGCGGGCGCCACGCCCGTCGCCGGAGCGGACTCGTCGGTACTGGGGCCTGTCGTACCCACGGTCGCGGGTTCGACTGCTCCGGTCGCGGAAACCGGTGCCTGCTCGAGGATCACATGCGCGTTGGTCCCACTCACCCCGAACGCCGACACTCCCACCCGCCGCGGTCTGCCGACCTCGGGCCACAAGACCGACTCCGACAACACCCGCACCGCACCGCCCGACCAGTCCACATGCTCACTCGGCACATCCGCGTGCAAGGACACCGGCAATACACCCGCCCGCAACGCCTGCACCATCTTGATCACCCCACCCACACCGGCGGCCGCTTGACTGTGGCCGATGTTGGATTTGAGCGAGCCCACGTAGAGGGGGTGTTCGCGACCGGGTTGTCCGTAGGTTTCGAGCAGTGCGTTCGCCTCGATCGGATCGCCCAGCGCGGTGCCGGTTCCGTGCGCTTCGACCGCGTCGACATCACCCGGTGCCAAATCGGCCGACGTGAGGGCGCGCCGGATCACGCGCTGCTGCGCCGCGCCGTTGGGCGCGGTCAAACCGTTCGACGCGCCGTCCTGGTTGATCGCGGTGGACCGGATCACCGCCAGAATCGGGAGGCCCGCCTGCTGCGCGTCCGACAACCGTTGCAGCACAACGACACCCACACCCTCGGCCCAGCCGGTGCCGTTCGCCCCCGACCCGAACGAACGGCACCGCCCGTCCGGCGACAGCGCCCCCAGCCGGGCCGCCGCCACGATGCTCGCGGGCGACGACAACAGAGTGACGCCGCCGGCGAGAGCCAGATCGCATTCACCACTACGCAGCGCCGAAACCGCCAGATGAATCGACACCAGCGACGACGAGCAGGCGGTATCCACCGACACCGCCGGCCCCTCCAAACCGAACGTGTACGCGACCCGACCCGACGCCACACTGGCGGCGCTGCCGTTGGTCAGATACGCCTCGAGATCCTCGGGGACCGTCTCGAGTCTGGTCGCGTAGTCGTTGTACATGATGCCGGTGTAGACGCCGGTATTGCTGCCCCGCAACGACAACGGATCGATACCCGCGTTCTCCAGCGCCTCCCACGACACCTCCAGCAGCTGCCGCTGCTGCGGATCGGTCGCCAACGCCTCCCGCGGCGACATACCGAACAACCCCGCATCGAAATCCGC
>NZ_PSZE01000015.1 GCF_002933465.1 Nocardia nova | reverse complement strand
CGAAGTAGCCCGAGTTGATGTCGGTGTAGCGCTGCAGGCCCTCGGGCAGCTCGTCCTCGGAGTAGATCGCGTCGACCGGGCATGCGTCGGCGCATGCGCCGCAGTCGATACAGGTCTGCGGGTCGATGTAGAGCATCTCCGCGGTCGCGAAATCCGGGTCGTCGGGCCGGGGCCGGATGCAGTCGACCGGGCACTCCGACAGGCAGCTCGCATCATTGCAGCATCTCTGCGTCACTACGAAGGCCATGGTGCGAGGTCCTCACATTCCTTGCGTCGCAACAACTTCAGCGCATCAACAGGCCATCTGTCGATCGTCCTGGTATCTACGACGAGCGATACGGTTAATTAAGTAAACCTATTGTACTATATAGCTCGGATCCGTCGTCGCGCGGGCGGTACGAAGGAGCGGCCGCGTTACGTGCCGCGTGTCGACGGCCGAACTCGACAGGCGGTGTGCTCACGTGGACGTGGCAACAATCTGGACTACCCGGTGGTCCCCTTCGGTGTGGACCGGTGCCATGCGGCTGATGATCGAACTGGGCCGTCAGGTCTGTGCGCTGGATATGCCCTCAGGTATCGGCCGGGCGATCGAAGCAGCGGCGCGCTCGAAGGGGTGGGCGGTCCCGGTGTTCGAGTACCGGCCCGGTCAGTGGCTGATGTTCGTCACGCCGGACCGGCCGGTCGCGGAATCGGAACGCCGCGGTTTGCGACGGGCGGGGGTGACCGCGCTGGACACCGGGACGCTGGAGTTGCCGATGCCGGGAGCCAACAGTCCCTATTGGCATCGACACCCGCATTCGGCCCGGCCGGTGCCCTCGCGCTCGCAGTTGGTGAGCCTGGTTCTCGGCGCCGCGGCCCAGTAGTCGCGGTCCAGTAGCCACGGGCCCAGGCCCCGGCCACCGGTCCTCACGGGGTATCAGCGGCCCGGTCGAACGCCGGGATCGGGTGCGGGGCCCCGGCAGGCCGCGTGGTCCTGCCGATGAGGTACTCCATCAACGTGATGAGCATGGCCTTGGCGGACTCGCGATGGCGGGCGTCACACAGCATGACGGGTACGTGATCGGCGAGGTCGAGAGCGTAGCGCACGTCCTCGGCCGTGTAGCGGGGCGCGCCGTCGAAGCAATTGACACCGACGACGAACGGCAGGCCGCGGCGCTCGAAGAAGTCCACGGCGGCGAAACTGCTGTCGAGCCGGCGGGTATCGGCCAGCACCACAGCCCCCAGGGCGCCGAGAGCCAGCTCGTCCCACATGAACCAGAATCGGTCCTGTCCGGGCGTGCCGAATATGTAGAGGACCAACTCGGGGGAAAGGGTGATGCGACCGAAGTCCATGGCGACGGTCGTGGTCGTTTTCGATTCGACCCCGGACAGATCATCGATATCGCGCGAGAGTTCGGTGACGACTTCCTCGGTGCGCAAGGGGACGATCTCGCTGACGGCACCGACCATGGTGGTCTTGCCGACGCCGAAGCCGCCGGCGACGAGGATCTTCACCGAGGCGGCGAGAGTGGGCCGTTCGTCGGGGTCAAAGGTTGTGGATGCCATCCAATACCGTTCGCAGAAGGTCGAGGTTGTGTAGTCCGGTGTCGGTCACGGGGGATACCGACCGGCAGATGAGGTGGCCGTCGGCGAGTAGATCGCTGAGCAGGATTTTGGTCACCATCAGTGGAAGACGCAGGGTGGCAGAGACTTCGGCGACCGACTGCGGCGCCTGGCACAGGCGCATGATGTCGAGGTATTCGGGCTCGCGCCGGCGCAGATCCGCCGCGGTGTCGACGGCCAGGACGAGGGTGATCATGTCCAGGTCGGGTCGTGGACTGCGAGTGCGTCCGCGCGTCAGGGCGTAGGAGCGTACGAGGGGTCCGGCCTCGTCCTCGTACCACGAGGCACGCGGACCGGTCATGAGTTCGCGTCGCCCCTGTGGTCGAAGCCCTGGCGGGGTGCGGCGGAAAGATGGGTGCCCACCCGGTGCACGGTCTGGTTGATCTCGTAGGCGACCATGCCCATATTGGCGGTCTCGTCGGTGAGCAGCGCCAGGCAGGCATTGGGCCCGGCCGCGGTGGCGAATATGACGGCATGGTCGAGTTCGATGACGGTTTGGCGGACATTGCCGCCGGTGAAGCGGTGCCCGGCGCTGCGCGCCAGGCCGTGCAGAGTCGCCGCCATGGCGGCGAAGTGCTCGGCGTCTTCGACCGGCATGACGGTGGAGCGGCCGAGCAGAAGACCGTCGGTGGACAGCACGACGGCGTGGCGGACGCCGGGAATGTGCGCGACGAGGTCGTCGAGGAGCCAGTCGAGGGTGCGGGTAGATGTCGTCATTGGGAGCCTTCGGGTTCGTAGGGGGTGGTATCGGGCCGCCGCCGGCGGCCTTGGCGAGTGCCGTTCTCGATGGCCGACATCAGGTTTCGTGCTTGATCGGCCGACCGTGGGCGCTGCGGGCCGTCGGCTCCGCCGTCCCGGGGCATGGACGGCGCCGGTGCCTGGGCGAGTTCCGGTGCCAGGCTCTGCTGGCGGCGCCGGCGCGGCAGCGGCGGCTTGTCGCCGCCGTGCGGGCGGACAGGGACCGGATTCTGGAACGACGGCGATACCGCGCTCGGTTCGGCGGGGGCGAAGGCGGGGTCCTGCGCCGGGTAGGCCCCGGGGTACTGGTCCGGGGGTGCCGGGCGGTGCGCCGGCTCCTTCGGGTCCGGTGCGAGATCGCCGCGCGCAACCGCGGCGGGGGCCACCGGTACGTCGGCTTGCCAGGTATCACCGGGCCCGATGGGTTCGGCCGTGGTGGACGGCGCGAGCGGGGTGACCCGGCCGGCCGGCCGATGATCGTTCGTCGCCGTCTCGGTGGCAATCAGCTCGGACGGGATGACCACGATGGCTCGGATGCCGCCGTAATGTGATTCGGCCAGCCGCACCGAGATGTTGTGCCGGGCCGCCAGCAGTGCGACCACGAACAGTCCGAGCCGCGAATCATCCGACAGGTTCGCCACGCTGAAATCCACTGGGTTGGAAAGGGTTTCGTTCACCCGCTGGATATCCTCGGCAGCCATGCCCAGGCCTTGGTCGGAGACCTCGACCAGAATGCCCTTACCCACGACGTTGCCGCTGATTTCGACTTTGGACCCAGGCGGTGAGAAGGACGTCGCGTTGTCCATCAGCTCGGCCAGCAGGTGGATGAGGTCGGCCACCGCGGTGCCGGCCACCGATCCGTCGGGGGCACGGACGACCTGCACGCGGGCGTAGTCCTCGGTTTCGGCGACCGCGCTACGCACCAGGTCGAGCAGCGGGACCGGGTTGCGCCACTGGCGGCCGGGCTGACCCCCACTCAGAATGATGAGATTTTCCGCGTTGCGCCGCTCCCGGGTGGCGAGGTGATCGAGTTTGAACAGCAGCTCCAGCTGGACGGGATCCTCTAGTTCGCGTTCGGCTTGGTCGAGTACTTCCAGCTGGCGGTGGATCACCAGCTGGCTGCGATAGGCGATATTGAGGAACAGCGCGTTGACCGCTGTCCGGGTTCTGGCCTCCGAGACCGCCGCGGTGACGGCCTCCAACTGCGCGCGGTTGAACGCATCGGCAACCTGACCGACCTCGTCGGTGCCGAAATCGAGCCGGACGACGTCGGTGTCGAGGTCGACCGTGCGGCCCGCCTGGAGCCGTTCGGTGATCCGGGGCAGTTGGTCGTCGGCGAGAGCGAGCGTCTCATGACGTAGCCGGCGCAGGCGCCGGATGGTGCGGGTCGCCAGCCATGCCGCGATCAGGAAGGCGGCCACGGAGATCACCAGCACGGCCCCGCCGCCCAGGAGCGAGTTGCGGGCGGTGACATTGCCGTGATCGGCCGCCGACCGCAGGGCGTAGTGGTTCTGGGTCTGCCACAGGTCGATCAGCGAATTGCCGACCTGCGTAGCCGCATCCTGCCAGTCGGCGACGCTCAGGGGCAGAGGAGCGGGCTCGCTCGCGTCCTTGATCCTGCCGATGGATGCCGAGGAAGATTGCTGGGAGACGCCTCGTTGTATGAGGGCGTCCTCCATTGTCGCGAGCCGTCGCCACGGTTCGCTGTTGATCAGGGCCCGCACGGACGCTTGCGCCCGGGTGTTGAGCTGTGGTTCGATATTGGCGATCTCGCTTCGGTAGAAGCCGATCTGGCGACTGTATTCCAGGAGTTGCTCGGCCGAGAGGCCGTTGCCGGTGACCGCGGCCGCGGCCAGCGCATTGCCCTTCGACATCGCCTCGGCGATGTGAAAAAGCCTGGCCCCGTTGGATTCCTCGGCCGCTGTCTCGGAGGTCGGCGCCGCTCTGGCCAGCAGCTCCATGCCCCCCGCGGCCACCTGGGTGAGCCGGTTGAAATAGGAGTACGCCTCGTCGGCCGACAATGTTCCGGCATCGGCGCGCTGGCGGACGGCCGGTAGCTGGGAGGTGAGCGACCGAGCCGCGTCCAGGGCGCCGTTGAAGCTGCCGTCGAGGCTGCTGATGCGCTGACCGGCGGCGATGATTGTCTGGATCGCGCCGTCCACGCGCGCCCGCTGGGCCGTGAGCTCGCCCGCATGTTGCGCGCCGCCGCCGATCTCGAGCAGTGTCAGTCGTCGTTCGTTCTGCGCTTGGACGGCGAACTCCATACCGGGCGCGGTATTGCGGTCGATCTCGGCCGCCCAGTTCTCGGCATGGCGACCCTGTAACAGCAGCGAGGCGGCAACCCAAAGCCCGACGAGTAACAGTGCCAGGCTCGGCACCAGCGCGATGGACAAAATTTGGCCTCGGACACCGAGTTTGGCCTTGAACACCGGCGTAGCCTAACTCAGTAATCTGTCTTCATCAGCAAGATGAACACAATTATCTTACTAAAAATTCACCGGTGTCGAGTGGTGTCCGAGGCGGCCGGGGTCCGGCTCAGGAATCTGCCGGATCGACGTCTGCCGCCGCGATGTCTACCGGCGCGGGCCGGTAGCACAGCTTCAGCAACGCCCCGGCCGCCGCGGTGCCCAGCGCCGCTGCTGTCACGGCGGGCCGCAGCCCGCTGCGTCGGCGGCCGCGGAGCCCGTCGACGGAGAACCTGCCGTGGCCCAGACCGGCAAGTGCCACTGCAGTCCCGGCGACCACGCCGACGTACTCCCATCCACCCTTGAATACGAAAAAGCCTTTACCCCGATGATCGGTCGCCGCGGCCACCGACATGAGGCCGACAGTCGCGGCCGCAGGCAGCGGATTGGCCAGTCCGAGAACGAGTCCCGTGCCCGCGGCGATCTCGCCGGCGGCGGCCACGCGGGCGTGTGCGGCGGCCGGTTGCAGGCCGAGCGAGTCGAACCAGCGCGTCGTGCCCTCGATGCCGCCGGGGCCGGCGATCTTGTTCCAGCCGTGTGAAATGAGCATCGGTCCGAGCGTGGCGCGCAGCGCGAGCGCCGCGATATCCGCAGATCGGTTGGAGCTGGTGCGAGACAGTGCGGTCATAGCATGCTTCCTTGTCGAAATAAGGTGGGGATCCCATGGCCGGCCGACAGCCACGAGGCGCGAGGCTCGGGCGTCCGGCTCAGAACTCTATGCTGATTTCCTCGGACGCCGGGTGGGCGCGGCAGCCGAGGATATATCCCTCGCGATATCGGACTCGTCGAGAGCTACGGTGTTCTCCATCGAGACCTCGCCACTGATGAGGGTCGCCGCGCAGGAGCCGCATTCGCCGGCTCTGCAGGAATAGGGAACATCGACCCCGGCGGAGAGCAGCAGATCGACCAGATTGACCGATCTCGGCCAGGCCATCGTGTGCTGCCGGCCGTCCAGGGTCACCTCGACGGTGGCGGTGTGCTCGCCGGCGTGGGCGACGACATCGGCCGGCGCGCCGGTGAACGGATCGGTGGTCAGCGACGAGAACTGTTCGACGTGCACCTGTTTCGGTGAGACACCCAGTGTGCCCAGCGCCGACCGGGCCGTATCCATGAACCGACCGGGACCGCAGAGGAACACCTCACGGTCGGCGTAGGGCGCCAGCACGCGCGCCACCCGTTGTGGGTCGGGACAGCCCTGTACCGAGTCCAGCCAGTGATGGATCACGAGACGATCCGGATGCTGTCTGGCGAGCTCGGTCAGTTCGCGAGCGAAGATGACGTCGTTCTCGCCCCGGTTCGCGTAGAACAAGGTGACAGTGGCTGTCCCGGCGTGCAATACCGACTTCATGATGGACATGAGAGGGGTGATTCCGCTTCCGCCGCCCAGCAACAGCAGGTCCGAGTCGAGGTCGCCCGGGGTGAAGCGACCGGCCGGGACCAGTGCCCGGATCACATCGCCCACCGCGAGGGATTCGACCATCCAGGTGGATCCGCGCCCGCCCGGGATTCTTTTCACGGTGATTGCCGGTGGCTCGTCGGTATCGGGTGAGGTGCACAGCGAATAGCACCGCGCGATCCACTCCTGTCCGTCCGGCACCCGCACAGTGAGGAATTGGCCGGGCTTCCAGCGCAGCGACCGGCCGCCCCCGGCGAACACGATCGTGGACGCATCCGCCGTTTCGCGGACGGCCTCGATCACCTCCAGGTCGATATCACGCACGGCTCGGGCCGAGGTCAGTTCCGCGCTCGACGGCATGAATGCACTCCTACTTCTCGTCCGGCGCCGGCACGGCGATCAAGGCGAAAAGCAGTGACGCGATGGCGGAGACCGCCTCGTTTCGCCGTAGCGGGTAGCTTCCGAGGTGGGTGAGGAACCACGTGCGCTCCATCATTGCCGTGATTGCCAGACCTGTGGCGGCGGCCGACCACACCGGCCGGTTCGCGAGCCGGCGGATCTCCGCGCCCAGCAGCGAGGCGATGCGGGTCTGCAGGACTCGCACCGCGGCCAGGAACTCCGGGTCCTCGGGCGCGTCCTCGGCGGACCGGATGAGATAGGCCCCGTGGCGGTCGAGATAGGCGAAGTACTCCCGGGTCCACCGGGCGATGCCCGCCTGGGATGCGGTTGTCGTGCTGTCGGTGAACGATGCCGCCGCATCGAAGGCATCCCGGTAGGTGGCCGTTCCGAGTTCGACGAATACCGCCCGCTTGTCGGGGAAGTAGTAGTAGAACCCGGCGCGGGCGACGCAGGCGCCGTCGGTGATATCGCGTATCGATGTCCCGGAGTAGCCGCGTTGTGCGAAGGATTCGCGCGCCGCATCCAATATGGCCGCGCGCGTATTCTCCGCTTTGGTTCCCGGATTCTCGCCCCTGGTTTCCGACGCCTTGCGGGCCATCGGTTGCACGCTCATACCGGCGCGGCGGCGGAGTTCGGATCGGCGTGCGCCGTCTCTGGGTAGAAGCCGGCCGCCCACGTACGCAGGCGCCGGAAGCCGGCGGCTTCGGAGGGGGCCAGACCCGGAGGATCCATGTACTTCTGGTGTTCCCAGATCGCGATGTCGTCGGGCAGGGCCAGTTTGGCTTGGGCGAGGCGCTCGTCGTATCGCCCGTGGTCCTTGTCTATCCAGTACGTCGCGAAGATGTCGGTGGTGGTGTCGTCGACCGGTGTCGGGCAGATCGCGATGACCCGGATTCCGTCGGCGGTGACCTCGCCGTTGAAACTCAGGCCGATGCCCGACCACAGGATTTCGATCGTATTCGACGTATCCTCGGGCCTGTCCACACCGTCGCTCCAGCGGCGGCCGAATCCAACCTTGGACTGCCAGGTCGCACCCGCGACCGTCTCGCGAAGCACGACCGGAGCGTGAGGAGTGTGGTGCACGAACCTGAAATGCCAAGGGTCGACGGCATTTTCGGCGATCACCTGAGGATGGACGTGAACTCGGGCGTGCCGCGACCGAGCCTGTTCGGTGAGCGGAAAATAATCGACGCGCGCGATGTGGTTGCCCAGCGCGGTGAATGCTTCGGGGACTTCCCAGCTCGGCGGTCTGCCCTCGGAATCGTGCCAGATGTAGATCGAGTCGTTGCGCTCTGCGACCGGCCACGCCCGCACGCGCCGGACCCGGTTCGGCTTGTCGTGGTACGGAATGTGCGTATTGCGCCCGTCGCCGTTCCACATCCACCCGTGGAAGGGGCACTGAATATCGTTGTCGACGACGCACCCGCCGTGCCCCAGATGAGCGCCCAAATGCCGGCAGTGAGCGTCGAGGACCCGGACGCGGCCGTCGTTTCCCCGGAATGCGACGAGTTCGGTGCCGAAATAGTGCAGGGCCTTGACGTTGCCGTTCCCGAGATCGGTGGACCAAGCGATCTGGAACCAGCCAGTGGGTCGAGCCGACGGAAGTTCAGTCATCTCAGACTCCTTTCGAATGCACCTACGGTGTCATCGTTTGACAAAGTTGTCAAAAGTCGGGCTCGCAGCCGCAACGCTGGTGGACGCGCGTGGTTGGCTTAGTGGTGTCACCGAGGGTGAACGCTGGTTCCGAGCGGTCCTTGACTATTCCGACAAATGTGGCTCACCATCGGTGTTTGAAGCGGGCCGGGATGCGCGCCGGCACGCCTGGATCAGGTCGGTGAGCACGGGAGGACCTTCGGGGTGCTTGGCGACGACGGCAGCGCAGACCCATTCGTATGAGCGCTGTCGAGCGAACGTCGGACAGACATGACCGATCGCGGATGATTCACTCGGCGCGTGAGGATCAACGTAAGGCGACTCGTCGCAGGAACCCGCGCCCCGTTGCCGCTGTGCTGTTGGTCCTCATACCGTTGCCCGGTGCCGGATGTTCGGGACGGCCGTCGCCCGCTCCCGCTCCGACGACCGCCGCGAATCCGGTGGTGGGTGCTGCGGCCGGACCCGACTCTCGTTGTCGCCAGCCGACATTCCGGCTGGATCGCTGTTCACGGCAGCGGTTGCCTCTGCAGCCCCGATGAAGCTGACTTTGGGGAGCGGTATGCAGCCGAAGAAGTCGATCACGCTGAAATTCGACCTCGCCGGTCAGCCGGCCCTCTACTGCAAGTTCACCGACAGCGCACGACCGGTCGTGGACCCGCAATCGGGGCCCAGTCACCTGGCCTACGGCCGCCCACACCGGTCCCCAGCTGTGCGCCTATCCGGTCGACACCATCGTGACGTCATCGCCGGCCATCGTCGGCGACACTCTCTACGTCGGCGCCACGGCGGCGCCATCGAGCCGAAATATGCTGCGCGCATTCATGATCCAGTGACAATGCCGGGCAATTGCGCCGACGGTCCGTCGCGCCTGAGATTCGACCTGTGACAAGAGATTTCGCACTGGACGGTCAGCCGGGCTGAAGTCCTCGATGGGGACCTATTCGGTCGAACGTCAGGTTATCAAACCATGGATCTATATGATCTATTGTATCTATACTCATCGCGTCAACCGCGCTCTGGAGGCCGAACCATGACCATCCTCGCCGGGCCCACGCCGCCCGCGCTGCTCGATCCCGGCGGTGTCTGGTTCTTCAACTGGGTCATTCCGATCGCCGCCACGCTGGTCATCGTGGCTGCGGTTCTGGACTGTGTGCGGCGCCGGCGGCTCACCTGGGGTTTCCTCTTCCTGTCCAACAGCATGCTGGTGTATTGGATGGAGACCATGGGCGACTGGGGGCAGCATCTGATCTACAGTCCCACCTTCGCCCACCATTCGCTGTTGGAATGGCTGCCAGTGAAGACGCCTATCGATCCGCTGTTCATGCCGTTCGCGTACGCGGTCTACTGGACGGTGCACGCGATCGCCGTGCTGCTGCTCGGGCAGCTGCTCATGCGCAAATTCGGATGGAGCCTGCTGACCTCGATCGCGGTGCTGGCGCTGCCGGTCAACTATGTCTGGGATGTGTTCGCCGAGGGCATCGCGACCGCCATGGGCTGGTGGACCTACGATCCCGGATTCGGTCCGGTGATCGAATGGGCCGGCGGCGGGCGGCTGCCGCTGATGTGGCCGATCCTGCTGATGACGTTCTGGCCCAACCTGATCGCGTACTGGGCCGGTAAGTCGCCGGTCCGGTCGCTCAACCACATGGAACGGTTCATGCGGCTCGACCGTTTCACCCGGCCCAAGGTGCCCACGGTCGCGACCGCTACCGTCCCGGCCGGGGCCGCCGGCCCTGGAGCGGCCACGGCGCAGGTGCGTCGCGGGACGGACGCCGAGTACGACGCGCGCCTCGACTACGAGGTGACCATTCCACGCTGGCGCTTCGAGTTGGCCCGCTTCGGTGCCTGGTTCGTCGTCTTCCAGGTCAGTTTCTTCCTCACGCTCATAGTCCCGCTCGTGACGCTGCGTGCGGTGACCGGTCACGACAGTCCCTACATCCCGTAACGGCACAATTCGAATGGTGGTGCGCCACAATGGATCCGCGATTGCGCAGCGAGACGATCCGGCTTGTCGCCGGTTGTGTGGCCGGGATAGTGCTGGTCTTCGTCGTGGTCTACCTGTACACGGTGACGTGAGCCGAAACTCCGCCCTCGCTCAGTCGAGCGCCGCGCGAAGAGCCTTGTCGACCTCGAGGTCCTCGACGGTGGCGTTCGCGCGCCGGAACGCCGCGGCGACATTCGCCGGAGTTTGCAGTCCCGGCCAGAGTACGCAGATTGCTGCGGAGTCCCAGGCGTCGAAGGCGAAGTATCGGTAGTCCTCCCACGCCCGATCGAAGGTCGGGGCGTCCGTCACGCCCTGTTCGGACAGGGTTTCCAAGTAGCAGCGCAGCAGGTCTTTCTCGTGGGTGCGGCGCAGG
Organism: Nocardia nova; assembly: GCF_002933465.1. Classification (GTDB taxonomy): domain Bacteria; phylum Actinomycetota; class Actinomycetes; order Mycobacteriales; family Mycobacteriaceae; genus Nocardia; species Nocardia nova_B. Next base: position 135,514 of record NZ_PSZE01000015.1, on the reverse strand, counting down.
TCGGTTTCGACGGAGTGGGTGAGGAAGTAGGACACCTCGCGCATTCCAGGCGCCTGCCCCACGACCTGCCAGTCCAGCAGACCGGCCTTACCGTCGGCGGTGGCGAATGTGTTGCCCAGGTGGGAGTCTCCGTGGATCAGGGTCAGCGGCCCTTCCTCCCAGCGCGCGTGCAGTTGCCGGTCGTGGGTGTTGACGATCTCCGCCATCCGGCGCGCCGCCGGCGGCAATTGATGCTCCTGCGACCGCAGCAGCGCGGTGCGCACGCGGCGGAACTGCCAGAGCAGCAGGCCGAAGCCGACGCGGTTGAACTGCCTCGGCGCATAGCAGAGGTCGCTCGCGAACCGAGGGCTGTCCCAGAAGGCGGCGTGCAGATATCCGAGGGCGCGCATCACGCCCTCGGCGTGTTCGGCCGAACAGGTGTCGGCCATCGCGTAGGGGGTGCATCCGTCGGCGACGAGGTCCTGGAGCAGGAGCAGATGGCGTGCCCCGCCGCCGGCATGTGCGGCGTAGGCGTGCGGCGCGGTGTCGCCGGGGAGGGCCGCGCGGGCGGTCCGGTAGAAGTTGACCTCGTTGACCGCCATGTCCAGCGCGGCCACCATGGCCCGGTTCTTACCGGTCAACGGCGTGGATTTCACGAACAGTGACGTCGGCAGGCTCGCCGTGTCGCCGGCTCGGTTCCAGGTGACGCGAATGCGCCTCCGGTCGGTGGTGCCGGTGTGCCCGTCTGCGTCGGCGACATGTTCGGCGACCGCCCCCGGTGCCTGGTCGGCGAAGACCGAGGTGAGCCACTGCGCGGTGATGTCACGTGCGGCGTGCGGCTTGGGTGCGGGAGCCCAGGGGGAGAACGCCAGCGCGAGTTGACCCAACGTGCGGGCGGTGCCGGTCCGGTGGGTGATGGGGGCTGCGCTGATCGTGTTGTGCATGCGAGCCTGGCTTTCATAGGCAGGAATGGACCTCGGACGCCGGGCCACGGCCGAGTGTTCGGGAATGTCGAGGGATCGACCGGTGGCGTGTTATCCGACTTACTTGAATAGAGATTGTATAGATAATCTCTATTCATGGGGTCGATTCGGTGAGGTGAATGCCGAGCGTTCGAGGTCAGTACAGCAGGTCGACGACCTGTGTGGTGTCGTCGACATTCAATACGTACTCCCGCGCCGCCTTCATGTGCCTGATCCAGAACTTCTCCGCGCCCTCGCCGTCCTTGGCCTGGATCAGGGTGACCAATTTCTGGTAGGCGCGCACGGCGCGCTCGTCGGATGCGGCCAGTTCGGCTCGGTGGCGCGGGCTGTCGCGCACCGCCTCGGCCATGTGACGGGTGAGGATCTCGGTCAGCATGCCGACGACCGTGGCCAAGGTCTTGTTGCCCGCCAGTTCGACCAGTTTCCGATGGAATTGCACTGTCGCGGAGGCGAAATCCTCTGGTGAATCGACCAGCTGTGCCAGCCGTTTCACCTCCGCCGCAAGTGCTTTGCGGGCGGTCGCATTGCCGCGTTCGGCCAGGGTGCGCGCCGCCGCGGGCTCGATCACCATGCGGGCCTCGTAGACATCCTGAATGCTGGTGTGCGACAGCGTCAGCAGCAGTCCGAACTGTGACGCGGCGGCCTCCGGGCCGGGAATCGTCACCCGCGCGCCTCCCGGCGGGCCGCGCCGGATGGTGACCAGCGAGTCGGCCTCCAGCAGGCGGAACGCCTCTCGTAATGTCGGCCGCGAGACACCGAAGGTCGCCATGAGCTCGGGTTCGGTCGGCAGCCATTCGCCGTCGCCGACCTCACCTCGGGCGATCATCTCCCGCACCCGATTGGCGATCATGTCGGGCATCTTCTTGGGACGCAAACGATTTCGCTCCGAGACGGCGAACCTGTCCGTCGTCGTCACGCGGATCGCCTTGTCGTCGCGCATCTCGTCCTACACGTCGCAGCCATGCCTCGAGTCTAGCGAATACAGCTCATCCAGCTCCGGTCATACGGTATCGGTGGCGTGGGCCGCGACGGTCGCGAGCAGCAGTTCGACTATCGGCGCCACGTCCTGTTCGATGTGCTCGGCGGCGGCGGCGCGCTCGGGTGTGGTGAGGGTGAGGATGTGCATCAGCACCGTGCCGTAGAGCGCCTCGGTGAGGGTCGGGATCGGTGCGTCGGCGCTGAGTTCGCCGCCCTCGATCGCGCGCTGGAACAGGGCGGATGCGGCCTCGCTGTGCATGGTCACGAGGTACCCGTGCACGTCGTCGAGGCCGGTGTGCTCGGCGGCTTCATCCATTGTGATGCGTACCGACGCCCATCCGGCGGGATCGAGGAAGTAGCGCATCAGGTTGGTGGCCAGCGCCGTGATGTCTTCGCGCAACGAGCCACTGTCGGTCAGGGTGAGCGGTTTGGAGTGCTGTTCGATCGCGTGACGAATCAGGGCTTCCTTTGACGGCCAGCGCAGATACAGAGTCGACTTGCCGACACCGGCGCGGCGCGCCACCGCGTCCATGGTGAAGCCGCTCCACCCGGTGCGCCCGTACTCCTGCAGTGCCGCGAGCACGACTCGCTCTTCCATCTCGGGGTCTCTCGGCCGGCCTGGACCGGACCGCGACGTCTTGGCCACTGTGAGCCGCTCCTTTCGCACGATCCATGAGTGTATCCAGTTTGTTTAGATAATCTATTGCGGACGAAAATCGTCGGTATTACCCTGATCACACTACGCGCAGTGGCGTACATCGTTCGTGAAGGAGGAAGTGTGCGGGTCAACGTCGATCCCCAGCGCTGTCAGGGGCATGCATTGTGTGCCGCCACGGCGCCCGATCTGTTCGAACTGGACGAACACGGATACGCGATAGCCGCGGACAGGTTCGTGCCGGACGAGCAGGCGGCTGCCGCGGAGACGGCAGTCACGACGTGTCCGGAGCAAGCCATCGAGATCACCCGCTGACGCGCTCCGGCGTCGTCCGATCGCAACCCTCGGAGAGGTTCCCCATGACCGATGTGTCTTTCGATCATCATTCACCCGAATACGCCAGGAATTGGCGCGAGATCAACGCCGAGCTCCGCGACCGATGCCCCGTCGCTCATACCGATGCGCACGACGGGTACTGGGTCGTCAGCCGGTACGCCGATGTTGCCGGCGTCGTACGTGACGACGAGACCTTCTCGTCGTATTACGAGCTACCCGACGGCTCCCATCACGCGACCACCATCCCGGTGAGTCCGATGCGGCAGGTTCCGATCGAAATGGACCCGCCGGAGTTCTTCGCGTACCGCAAGCTCCTGACCAGCCGGTTCTCACCTGCGGAGGCCAAGAAGTGGGAGCCGTTCGTGCGGGAGGCCACCGCCCACTGCATCGATTCGATCATCGAATCGGGCCAGGGCGACCTGGTTCTCGATATCGCCTCGCCGGTGCCGGCCATCTTCACCATGGCGCTGCTGGGGCTGCCGCTCGATGGCTGGCAGGCCTTTTCCGAGGTGACGCATTCGCTCATTCATGCGGCGCCCGACACGCCCGAGTATCTGACCGCGATGACCAATCTTCTGACCATTCTCGGCCAGGTCACCGAAGTCGTTGCTCAGCGCCGGGCCGAACCCACCGACGATCTGATCTCCTATCTGGTGCAGGCCGAAGTCGACGGGCAGACACTGCCGGACGACCGGCTGATGGAGATCATCACGCTGGTGATCTTCGGTGGTGTCGATACGACGGGGAGTTTGATCGGCAACGCGATGGAATGGCTGTACCACCATCCGGAAAAGCGTGACCTGCTGCGTTCGGACCCCGATCTACTCCCGAAGGCGATCGAGGAGTTCCTGCGGTACTTCTCGCCGGTCGCCGGACTGGCGCGCACGGCGACGCGATCGTGCACCGTCGGCGATCAGAAGATCGATGCGGGCGAGCGGGTATTTGTGTCCTGGTCGTCGGCGAACTTCGATCCCGAGGCGTTCGATGATCCCGACGAGCTGGTCCTCGATCGCTTCCCCAACAAGCATCAGGCGTTCGGCCTGGGTATCCATCGCTGCCTCGGATCCCACTTCGCGCGGTCGGAGGCCCGGATCGTGATCGAAGAAATACTGCGGCGAATGCCGGATTACGTTGTGGGCGACGCGGAGCCCTATCCCTCGATCGGTGTGGTGAACGGATTCATTAAACTGCCGATCACCTTCACCCCCGGCGCTCGGGTCGGTTCGAGCCTCCCACTGTGAGGCCGACCCGATAGCGAGAAATGCCGTGCACGGCCGACGGCGGAATCGAATAGCGACGCGGCCTTCCTCAGTGTCTCAACACTATTGTGCGCCAAGTGAATCGCCGGCGAGCCCCATCGGCTCGCCGGCGATCGAGCGTGCCGGCGGTGCCCGTGGTCAATAGCCCGAATGCATGACAATGCTGCCATCGGAGTGCCACCGGTGGGCCGCGCCGTCATCGATTCCGTGCGGTCATCGTTGGTGCTATGAGCATCGAATATAGATAATATTGATCCATTAAATTCGGGAGAAAACTCGTAATTATCTCTCGGGCAAGATATTTGGACACTTGATCTGGTTTCCAGGGCGCGATTCCATACACCAGCGTGAACGCAAACTTAGTGAACTAGGTATTGCACGTTTTCTGAAATTTGAGGTAACGTCTCCGCGGACAAAGTATGTGGGACGTCACATCGAGCCCTATCCAATGACTACCTCGGCCACGACCTCTCGTGAAGGAAAGAACCGTGATCCTGCCGTATGCTGCAACTCCGGTCCACGCACTGGGCGGGTTCTTCGCGATGACGCTGGACACCGCGGTGGCCATCGCGAAAAGGCCTTTCGCGGCAGGTGAATTCATTCGTCAGTGCTGGTTCATCGCGCGCGTGTCGATCATGCCCGCGTTGATGCTGTCGATCCCGTTCACGGTGCTGACGGTATTCATCATCAATATTCTGCTCGTCGAACTCGGTGCCGCCGATATGTCCGGTGCTGGAGCGGGATTGGGTGCGGTCTCTCAGATCGGGCCGATGGTGACCGTGCTCGTCGTCGCCGGAGCGGGAGCCACGGCGGTGTGTGCCGATCTGGGGGCACGGACCATCAGGGAAGAAATCGATGCGATGAAGACGATGGGCATCGACCCGGTCCAGCGCCTGGTGCTGCCCCGGGTCCTCGCCGCCATGTTGGTGGCGCTGCTGCTGAACAGCATGGTCGCGGTGGTCGGACTGTTGGGTGCGTTCGCCTTCTCCGTCTTCGTCCAGCACGTCACCCCGGGGGCGTTCGTCTCGGGTTTGACCCTGGTGACCGGAATCGACGAAGTCGTGATCTCGATTGTCAAGGCCACCTTGTTCGGGCTCTCCGCGGGCCTGATCGCGTGCTACAAGGGCTTGACGGTCAAAGGGGGAGCCAAGGGCGTCGGCGACGCCGTCAACGAGACCGTGGTCTTCACTTTCATGGCGTTGTTCGTCGTGAATGTGATCGTCACCGCGGTCGGTGTGAAAGCCACGATGTGAGGGTGTGATGGTCGAAGTGATGGCGGCGCGATATCCGCGCCCGGTGAGATTCCTGCGAGCACGGATACAGACATGGAATCGCCTCGGCGAGCAGGCCGCGTTCTACGGGCGGGCCGTAGTTTCCACATCGCATGCGGTGCGGTCCTACGGCAAGGAGATCATGCGGTTGCTCGCCGAAATGAGCTTGGGCACAGGTGCTCTCGCGATCATCGGCGGCACCGTGGTCATCGTCGGCTTTCTCACCCTGTCGGCGGGAGCGCTGATCGCCGTGCAGGGCTACAACTCGCTGTCCAACATCGGAGTCGAGGCCCTGACCGGATTTCTGTCGGCATTTCTGAATGTGCGGATCGTCTCGCCGGTGGTTGCCGGCATCGGCCTGGCGGCGACGATCGGCGCGGGTGCGACGGCGCAGATCGGCTCCATGCGGATCTCGGAGGAGATCGACGCGTTGGAGGTCATGGGAATCCCCTCGATCACCTACCTGGCGTCGACTCGCGTCGTGGCGGGCATGATCGTCGTCATGCCGCTGTATGCGGTGGCGGTCATCATGTCTTTCTTCGCCGCCCGATTGGGCACCACTGTCGTCTACGGCCAGTCCGCCGGTGTCTACGACCACTACTTCTGGACCTTCCTGCGCCCGACGGACCTGCTGTGGTCGTTCTTCCAGGCGATAGCGATGGCGCTGGTCGTGATGCTCATTCACACCTACTACGGCTATACCGCGCACGGTGGTCCGGCAGGCGTCGGCGAGGCGGTCGGACGGGCGGTCCGAATGTCGCTGGTCGCCGCCGTGTCCGTCACGCTGATGATCTCGCTGTCCGTCTACGGCAACGCCGGCAATTTCAATCTCTCGGGATAGCGGATGCGAAACAACTCTCAGCACAGCGGTCGATCGACACTCGCGACCGTATTCTTCGATCCGGCACCGCGCGGCGGTGTCCGGCCCGGCTGGTGGTCGCTGCTCTCGGTCCTGGTGGTCGGCGGGCTGATCTGGGCGACCGTCTTCTTCTTCACGGGCAGTCAGCACCGCTATGTCGTGGTTCGATTGCAGTCCGACCGTTCCGGCCTGGTGATGGAGCGCGGCGCCAAGGTGAAGCTGCGCGGGGTCGAGGTGGGGCAGGTGGGGGCGATCGACGTCGACGCCGCCGGCCACGCCTCGCTGGAATTGAAATTGTCCGGCGACGCGGTGCGGCGGATACCTGCCAACATCCGCGCCGAGATCAAACCGACCACCGTCTTCGGTGCCAAATACGTCGACCTGATCGATCCCGAAAGTGCTTCTACCGCAAGGCTTTCCGCAGGTGCGGTACTGCGGGCCGAAAATGTGACCACGGAGGTCAATACGGTCTTCGAAGATTTGAACACGGTGCTCACCACGGTCGACCCAGCCGAACTCAACGCGATTCTGAGCGCGTTCGCCACCGGGCTGCGTGGACGAGGCGACCAGCTGGGCGCCGCGTTATCGGACTCGAATGCGTTCCTGGCCTCCGTCAACCCCGAACTTCCGACACTTCGCCACGATCTGCAGTCGTTGCGGGGGGCTTCGGATGCCTATTCCGATGCCATGCCGGACATTCTTCACCTGCTGGCGCACGGATCCACGACCGCGGACACAATCGCCACCCAGCGCAGCAGTGTGGACAAGGTGTTGTTGTCCACCATCGGATTCGCGACCACGGGGACGGAGCTTCTCGGCCCCACCAAGGACTCCCTGATCGAAGCGGTGAACATTCTGCAACCCACGACCGCGCTCCTGCACAAATACGATCCGACCTACACCTGTCTGCTCGAGGGCGCCAAATGGTTCCTCGATCACGGTGGGTACGCGGCGACCGGTGGCCATAACGGATATTCCGTCGAACTAGACACGGGATTGCTCGCGGGGTCCAACCCCTACCGGTACCCGGAAAATCTTCCGAAGGTCAATGCGAAGGGCGGCCCCGGTGGCAAACCCAGTTGTGGTTCACTGCCCGACCCCAGCAAGAACTACCCGGTGAAGCAGCTGATCACCGACACCGGGTGGGGTGCGAACCCGGGCGACCTCGCCACCCACCCGGGCCTGGGCACTCCCTCCGTGGTCGATTACCTGTTCGGATTGGCACGAGGAGGTCAACGGTGAACCGGCAATTACGCGGCCCCCTGGTGTATTTCGGGGTGTTCTTCCTGGTGTGCGCGTGCGGGCTGTTCGCGATCACCGCCGTGTTCGGTCAATGGCGGTTCGAGAGTCTGAGCAGCTACCGCGCGGTGTTCACCAATATCTCCGGCCTGAAGACCGGGGATTTCGTCCGAGTCGCCGGTGTCGAGGTGGGGCGGGTGGAGGCGATCGACCTGCGCGACGACAACTCGGTGGTCATACGATTCGGCGTGGACAAGTCTGTCCCGATCACCGCGAGCACGCAGGCGGCGGTACGCTACGAAAACCTTATCGGTGACCGGTATCTCGCACTCACCGAGGGCGCCGGCCCCACGACGCGGTTGACCGCGGGTGCGCAGATCCCGGCCGCGCACACCTCACCCGCCCTCGATCTCGACGCTCTGATCGGCGGGTTCCGTCCGCTGTTCCGGGCCTTGGATCCGGCTCAGGTCAACGATCTCACCAGCGAGCTGATCGCGGTCTTCCAAGGCCAAGGCGGCACCATCGCGGCGATCCTGCGACACCTGGCCGAGCTGACCAGCACCCTTGCCGATCGTGGCGAGCTGATCGGGTCGGTCATCACCAATCTCGATACGGTGCTCGCGACCCTGGCCGGGCACAATCAGCAATTCGACCTCGCCGTCGACAAACTGCAGCAGCTTGTCTCCGGATTGGCGGGCAGATCCTCGGAGATCGGCAACGCCGTCGGCGCCATCGACAGCGCGGCAGCGGGTGTCGGGAGTCTGCTGTCGGATGCCCGCCCGCCGCTGCACGACACCGTCGCTCAGTCCGACCGGGTCGCGACGCTCGTCGACAACGACCGCGACTACTTCGAGAACCTGATCGCGACGTTGCCCGATGCCTACAAGATCTTGGGACGCCAGGGGCTCTACGGCGACTTCTTCAGCTTCTATCTCTGCGACGTGGCCCTGAAAGTCAACGGACCCAACGGAAATCCGATGTACATCAAGGTCGTCGGGCAGGACACGGGACGGTGCAAGCCGGAATGAAACATTTCTCCGAACGAAATCCATTGGTAGTCGGTGCCATCGGCTGTGCAGTCACCCTCGGCCTGATGGTCGCTGCACTCGAATACGACAAAGTTCCGGGCTTTTCCCACACCACCGAATACTCGGCGTATTTCGCCGAAGCGGGAGGGCTGAAAACGGGCAACAAGGTTCAGGTCAGCGGCTATTCGGTCGGCAAGGTCACCGGCGTGCGGCTGGACGGCAACCGGGTGCGGGTCTCGTTCCGAATGGACAAGGACATTCGGCTGGGCGAAACGACCGAGGCGGCGATCAAAACCGAGACGGTCCTCGGTGCGAAACAACTGGCGGTCACACCACGCGGCCAGGGACACCTGCACACCACCATTCCGCTGTCGCGCACCACCTCGCCCTACCAATTGCCCGATGCCATCGGTGATCTCACCACCACGATCAGCGGTCTGGATACCGGGAAGCTTTCCGATGCCCTGGGCACGCTGTCCCAAACGCTGCACGATACCCCCGCCGATCTGAAGCAGGCGCTCGACGGCGTGACCCGGCTCTCGACAGTGCTCAATCAGCGCGACGACAATCTGCGCAATCTACTCGGCAACGCACAGCAGGTGACCTCCGTGCTTTCCGAACGCAGCAAGCAGATCGGCACCCTGATCATCGACGCGAACACGCTGCTGACCGAGCTGCGATCGCAGGATCAGGCATTGGAACATCTGATGGCCGACGTGTCCGAGGTGTCTCGGCAAATCTCCGGATTGGTCGCCGACAATCGGAAGGAACTCGGCCCCGCGCTCGAGAAGGTCAATACGGTGCTGGATATTCTCGATCGGCACAAGAAGGAGATCCAGACCTCGCTGACGCGGCTCGACTCCTATGCGATGTCGCTCGGCGAATCCGTGGGATCCGGGCCGTTTTTCAAGGCGTATCTCCAAAATCTGCTTCCGGGGCAATTCTTGCAGCCGTTCGTCCAAGCGGCATTCGGCGATATGGGGCTCAACCCCGACCAGCTGCTGCCCTCCCAACTGCCTCCTGAAGCCAAGCGTCCTGACCCGGCCCCAGCACCGGCCCCGCCGGCCCTGCCAGCACTGCCCGGTCTGCAGCTACCCGCGATTCCCGGCCTGCCGCTTCCGCCCGCGCCGCAGCCAGGAAGGTGATCGAGATGTCCCGGAGAATGACAATCGTCGGCGTCATCGGTGCGGTCGCTGTTCTGGTCGCGGTCTCGGTGGTGGTCGTCCGCGCCGTCACCGAGCTGCACAAGAACACGGTCGTGGCCTATTTCCCGTCGTCGAACGGCATCTATGTCGGTGACGACGTGCGCATCCTGGGCGTCGCGGTCGGAAAGGTCGACAGGATCGAGGCGGAGCCGACGCGGTCGAAGATCACCTTTTCCTATGATTCCGCGCAGAAGGTGCCCGCGGACGCGAAAGCCGCGATCATCTCGCCCTCGCTCGTTTCGGCCCGAGCCATCCAGCTGGTGCCGGCCTATACCGCCGGGCCGGTCTTGGCGGACGGTGCGGTGATTCCGGAGAATCGGACCGCGGTGCCGGTGGAATGGGACGACTTCCGAGCCCAACTCCAGAAGCTGACCGGTGCCCTCAGCCCGCCACCGGGACAGCAGGACAGTTCGCTCGGGCAGTTCATGTCCAGTGTGGCGGGCAACCTGCGCGGCAACGGCGCCGATATCAACACGACGCTGACCCAGCTGTCGAATGCGATGTCCATCCTGGGTGACAAGAGCACCGACATCTTTTCCACGGTGCGCAACCTGCAGGTATTCGTGTCGGCGCTGTCGGGCAGTAGTGACCTGATGGCCCGGTTGAACACCGATTTGGCAGATGTGACACAGCTGCTCGACAAGCAACCGAACTCGATCGGCACTGCGACGCAGGACCTGCAGACCGCGCTCACCGATATCGAATCCTTCGTGCGCGACAACCGCGACAACGTCTCGATCTCGGCGCAACATCTGGGCTCGATCACGCAGGCCTTGCATGACAGCGAAGGGGACGTGAAGCAGCTGTTGCACATCGCTCCCACCGCATTTCAGAATTTTGTGAATATCTACCACCCGGCGCAGGGCTCGCTGACCGGCGTCCTGGCCTTCAACAATTTCTCCAATCCGATCGAATTCATTTGCGGCGCAATTCAAGCGGCGTCGAAGAAGAATGCCGAGGACGCGGCGAAGTTGTGCGCGCAATACCTCGGTCCGGTGCTGAAGAATCTGGAGATCAACTTCCCGCCGGTCGGTGCCAACCCGATCACGGGCGCCGCGGCACGGCCGAACGAGATCGACTACAGCGAGGACCGGCTGCGGCCGTCGACGCCGCAGGGCATCGAGGGTCTGCTCAATCCGGGAGGAGGCCGATGAGTACCACTGCCCGCAATCGCGGTGTTCTTCTGGTAACGGGTGTGCTCGCGACGGTGGTCATGACGACCGTATCGGGTTGCGGCTGGCGCGGATTGAATTCGCTGCCCTTGCCGGGCACCGCGGGTGGTGGACCGGGTTCCTACGAGATCCGGGCCCAATTGCCCGATGTCGTGTCGGTCCAGCAGAACAGCCGCGTTCGAGTCGGCGACGTCACGGTCGGCAACGTGACGAAAGTCGAACGCGAGGACTGGCATGCGTTGGTGACCATGCGCTTGAACGGCGACGTTCATCTGCCGGCGAACGCGACCGCGAAGGTCGGGCAGACCAGTTTGCTCGGATCCATGCACATCGAGCTCGCACCCCCGGTCGGCGAGCCGCCCACCGGTGAATTGAAGCAGGGATCGCTGATTCCCCTCGATCACGCCGGGGACTATCCGACGACTGAACAGACGCTCGCCTCGCTGTCGGTCGTGTTGAACGGCGGTGGTCTCGGACAGCTGCAAGAGATCAATCAAACCCTGGCCAAGGCCTTGTCCGGACGTGAGAACGACGTGCGCGGCCTGCTCGGGCAACTGGACACATTCCTCGCGGATCTGACGAAGCAGAGTGACGACATCATCGCGGCCACGGCGAGTCTCGACCGTCTCACCGGGCAGATCGCGGCGCAGAAGCCCGTTCTGGAGACCGCGTTGACCTCCATTCCGCAGGCGCTCGCCGTCCTGGCGGACCAACGGCACCAGATCGCCGATGCGGTGGTCGGCATCGGCAACTTCAGCGCCATCGCGGCCGACGCTGTCAACCAGAGCAAGGACGCTCTGGTACAGAATCTGCAAAACCTGGTGCCGGTACTCGACTCGCTGGCCGATGCGGGCCCGGCGATGACCCGCTCGCTCAGTTACCTCGCGACGTATCCGTGGCCGAAAGAGACGTTGTCGAAGTGGATTCGCGGTGACTACGCGAATTTGACCGGCATCATCGACCTCACCATGAGTCGCCTCGATTCGTCGTTGTTCGTCGGGACCCCGTTGGAGGGCCGGCTGACCGGACTCGAGGCGGTGCTCGGACGCACGGTCGGTGTCAAGCCGAGTCCCGCGACGCGCGGTAATCCGCTGACTTTCCCGTATCACGGAGGGCCCTGAGCATGCATCTGACTCGTCGCATCAAGATCCAGCTGATCGTCTTTCTCATCGTCGCGGTGGTGGGTGACGGTGTGATGGCGCTGAAATACATGCAGCTGCCGACGACGTTCTTCGGCGTCGGGCGTTACGAGGTGACCATGCGCCTGCCGGTGACCGGCGGCTTGTACGGCACCTCGAATGTGCAGTACCGGGGCAGCGAGGTCGGTAAGGTGAAGCGGGTCACCGTCGCCGAGCACGGTGTCGAGGCGGTGCTGTCGCTGTCGTCGGATGTGCGGATCCCCTCCGATCTCGATGCCCAGGTGCACAGCCGATCCGCGGTCGGCGAACAGTATGTCGAACTGCTCCCGCGAAACAGCGCATCGCGGCCGCTTCGCAACGGCGATGTGATTCCCGCCGACCGGGTCAGCGTGCCCGCCGATATCGGGACCCTGATCGAAACCGTCCGCGCGAGCCTGGAATCGATCCCGCGCCAGGATTTGCAGACGCTGCTCGATGAGGGCTACCTCGCATTCAACGGGACCGGACCCGACATCGGACGCCTGATCGAAGCGTTGTCGCATCTGAGCGGTGCCGCCAGGGCCGCGGCCGAGCCGACGATCCAACTGCTGCGCGATGCCGGGCCGGTTCTGGATTCGCAAGCGGCGACCTCGGATTCGATCGCGGCCTGGAGTCGCAACCTCGCCGACATCACCCGACAGCTCGATGAGAACGATGCACACGTCCGCACGGTCCTCGCCGACGCCCCGGCTGCCCTGGACCAGTCCCGTCAGCTGCTGGAACAACTGCGCCCTACTCTTCCGATGCTGCTGGCGAATCTGGTCAGCATCGGTAAGGTGGCGATCACCTACAACGCCTCCCTGGAGCAAATTCTGGTGTTGTTGCCGCAGGGGACGGCGGTACACGCGGCGACAGTGGTGCCCAACCTGGGGACCGGGCAGCCGGGTGCGTTTCTCGATTTCGATCTCAACCTGAACGAGCCGCCACCGTGCACCACCGGCTTTCTGCCACCGTCGGATCGTCGTAGTCCGACCGCCGTCGACTATCCGGAACGGCCGCAGGGAAGTTTCTATTGCCGGATTCCGCAGGACGCGCAGAACACCGTGCGTGGAGTGCGTAACACCCCGTGTATGGACAACCCCGGCAAGCGCGCACCGACAGTCGAAATGTGCGACAGCACAGAGGAATACGTTCCGCTCAACGGCGGCGGCAACTGGTTGGGAGACCCGAACTCCACCACCGGACAGACGGCTCCCGAAAACAGCGGTGCGGCAGCGCCGCCCGGCGCCTCCGGCGCGCGCACTCAGCCCAGCAGTCTGACGACCTCCGAGTATGACCCGGCCACGGGCAGCTATCTCGGGCCGGACGGACGTGCCTACACGCAGACCGATCTGATCGCTCACCCGCAGAAGGAGCAGACATGGCAGACGATGATGACGCCGACGGGTCGGTGACCGGCGCGCCGGCCGGCACGGCGGAGCCCACTGCCGCGGATTCCGCTGCTGTTGCCGACGACGTCGCCGGCGAAACGACCAGCTCGCCATCCGGCGCGGAGCAGTCCACCGCACGCCGTCGGCTGTCTCGGCGAATACTCCATGCCGGCAAGCGAATTCGCGCCGTTCGGCCTCGCACGATTGCGCTGGCCGCGGCCGCCGCGGTGCCGCTGGTCGTGGTGGGCGTGGCCGCGTGGCAGTGGAAGGATCTGTCGGATCTGCACCATGACGACTCCGAGCGTGCCGCATATCTGAGCACCGCCCGTCAGGGTGCCCTGAACCTCACCACCATCCGATGGGACAACGCGGATTCGGATGTGCAGCGGATATTGGATGGTTCGGGAGGGAAGTTCCACGACGACTTCGCCAGTCGATCCGCGTCGTTCGTCGCCGTGGTCAAACAGGCCAAGTCGACCTCACAGGGGGAGATCACCGAAGCCGGGATCGAGTCGGTGGACCACGACACCGCCCACGTCATCGTCGCCGCGAACGTGAAAACGACTCACGTCGACGGCGGCGCTGGTGGCGGAAATCAGGATCCACAGGCCTGGCGGTTGCGAATGACCGTGCACCGCACCGCCGATCGGATGCTCGTAACAGATGTGGAGTTCGTGCCATGAGTGCAGTGGATACCAAGCCGGGACCACAGTCCGATACCGATACCGATACCGAGATCGAGGTGGCAGCCGAAACCGATTCCGGGACAGCGTCGTTGCGCGAGGCGCCGGTGTCCGAGCCCGATACCGGCACCCGGCACGGGCGCGGCGCATGGCGCCGCAGGACGATGGTCGCGGCGCTGCTGCTCGTCACGATTCTCGGCGTGGTCGCCTCGTCGATACTGTTCGTACGGACCCAGCACGCCCGTGACCGACGGGCCGACACCATCGCCGTCGAACAGGCCGCCCGCGAGGGCGCCGAATCGATCCTGTCCTACCAGCCCGCGACCGTGGACGCCGATCTGGCGAAGGCCAAGGACATGTTGACCGGCGACTTCCGCGACTACTACACCAGATTCACCGGCGACGTGGTCGCGCCCGCATCGAAGCAGAAAAAGATAGCGACGACGGCGACGGTGCAGGCGGTCGGCGCGGTGACCGTCGATGACGGCAAGGCGACGGTGCTCATCTTCGTAAATCAGCGAACGACGAGTGCCGACTCCCCGCAGCCCGCGGACTCGGCGAGCAGCGTTCGCGTCGGTCTTGTGCGCGAGGGTGGACGCTGGCTCATCGACAAGTTCGATCCGGTCTGACAGTCGGGTAGGCGCGTGCGCGAGTTTCGCGTCGGATCGGAGGTCTTTGGCAATCTGGTCTCACGTAGTATACTTAGTTGGATTACTCGGGGGCGGGTAGCCGAATATCGATCGGAAAGACGCCACATGGTCTCGAAACGTGAAGCGGCACAGGCGGTCGGCCGTGACGACAGGGGTGTAACGGGAAACCGTGGCTATCGGCGCCGCGCCGAACAATGCCGAGTCCGTTTGCTCGCCGACGGGTTGCTGCTGGAGTTCCGCGCGACCCTGAGTCAGGGGCGGAACTTCGCGGAGGCGATTGGTAAATGGCCGTCCGAAATACACGTACTGGTGGACGGCAAAGTGAGTTCCGATCTGCCCGTACTGCCGTATTGCCGGCTGTGGGACTGATGGAGCATCTTGCTTGTTATCGATGCAGTCGAACCGATCGAGGAGATCGTGCGCGTACTGGCCTACCTTCTCTTGCGAGGTCAGTTGCCGCCGGCGTGAATACCGTGACTGCTGTATAGGGCCGGCCGCGGGACGGCGTCGTCATCGGGCGGGTGTTGACAGGGTGCAGTCGTCGAAGGCGGCCGGATCCGCCATCCGCAGGGTGACTCGGCGGTGTCGGTGATCGCAACGTATCTATCTATGTAATACAGGTCTCGACAACGAGGAGGTCTGGCGCTACTATCGAGCGCGGAGAATCTGATCTCACGAGACTCGACTTCCGTTCAAGTCTCATCTAGCGTCGGCGGACGGGCCTACTAATCCTCTCGTACGTTTCGCCGCTCTCGAAAGCAGGCCCATGAAACTCGCCATCGACACCACCGAATGTTCCGGTCACGCCCGCTGCTATGCGGTTGCCCCCGAGGTGTTCGACATCGACGATCTCGGTTACACGGTGCCGGTCGACCGGGACGTCACCGAACCTCTGGACGAGAACATCGCGGCCTGCCCCGAACGGGCGATCGCCGTCCGCTGATCCTCAACCGACCGACCCGATACGAAGGACAACAACCCATGGGACGTGTGCAAGACAAAGTCGTCTTCATCACCGGCGCCGCTCGCGGTCAGGGCCGCTCGCATGCGGTGCGGCTCGCCGCAGAGGGGGCCAACATCATCGGCGTCGACATCTGTGAGGACGTCAAGACCAACGACTATGCGCTGGCGACCCCGGATGACCTGGCCGAGACGGCGCGCCTGGTCGGCGCGGCCGGCGGCCGGATGCTCACCACGATCGCCGATGTGCGCGATCGGCAGGCGCTCGCGAAGGCCGTCGAGGAGGGTGTGGCAGCGTTCGGCAAGATCGACGGTGTCGTGGCCAACGCGGGTATCTGTCCGCTCGGCTCGGATGATCCACAGGCGTTCATGGACGGGTTCACAGTGGACTTCAACGGTGTCGTCAACGCCATCGAGGCGGCGCTGCCACACGTGAGCGCCGGCGGCTCGATCGTCGCCATCGGCAGCTTGGCGGCGATGATGAACGGTACCGCGGCCAATCCCGCGTACGGCACAGGCGGCCTGGGGTACTCGCTGGCCAAGCGGATGGTCGCATCCTTCATCAATGATCTCGCAATTGTTCTCGGCCCCAAGGGGATTCGGGCCAACGCGGTGCATCCGACGAACTGCAACACGAATATGCTCAAGAGCGAGGTGATGTACCGGCAGTTCCGTCCGGATCTGGATCATCCGACGCTCGAGGACGCGCTGCCCGGATTTTCCTTGATGAGCCCGATGAATGTGCCCTTCGTCGAACCCGAGGACATTTCGGAGATGGTGCTGTTCCTGCTCTCGGACGCGTCCCGCTATGTCACTGGTATGCAGATGCGCGTCGATGCCGGCGGGTATGTGCGACTCCGCCCGCAGCAGCCGACTTTCTGACCTACCCGCAACGAAAGCGACACGCACGACGACTCGGACCGAGCCGCGCCGACCAGGCGGGCCGACTCCTAGTGCCTCGTCATGCAACCCTTCGGTAGGTAATCAGGTAGTCGGATCTTCGAGTTGACGGCGAACTCGCGTTTGGGATCGATCTGTCCGATCGCGCCGTCGCCCCGAAAGCGACGGCGCCCCGCTCGGGGGCCCGCCGATATCGACGTGATCCCCGATCGGGGTCTGGTTCCGGTGGCCATGCTGTGGGAAAACTCCGTGCGTGCGTTCGAGCTACCCGAAGCGCTCGGAAGAGGTCACCGCGGTTCGAGCAGTTCGACGGGGATATCGACCACACGCGCGCGTAGGTACTCACTGACCGCTTTTCCGATGCTGTCGAGCCGCAGGTTGCTCGAGCCGCCGCGGCCCAGGAGTCCGGGTAGGACGAAATGGACGGCCCGCAGGTGCGGAAACTCGTGCCGCAGTGCGCCTGCGGCGGCGGTCTCGGGCAGCAATTCGGTCAGGCGCTCGGTGGTCAGCAGCGAGCGCAACCACGGCCAGGCGTGCGGGTCGTCGGTCCAGATTCCGACATTGCTGTTGCCGCCCTTGTCGCCGCTGCGCGCGAAGGCGATGCGCCCCAAGGGCGCTCGCTCGGTCGGTCCCGGCTCATAGCTGCCGGGTTCCTCGTGGACCGGCTGGCCGGTGAACGGTTCGGTCTTCGCCGGCGGCGCGATGGTCTGCTGGTCGCCGTCGGCGAAGACGACTCGGTGCGGTACTGCCTCTTGGGGGAGCAGGCCCGGCCAGTACTCGATGATCGGTTTCGGACCGCTGGTGTCCCCACCCATGTATCCGGGAAAACTGCTGAGGCCCAGGGCGCCGAACGATCGCTGGAGGTGCAACAGTGGCTCACGGGTGGGCGCGGTGGCGGCGATCCGGACGCATACGGTCGCGGCGTCCTGATTCTGCGGATCGGTTTCGGGCCGGCCCAGGCGCGATACCGCGAGGTCGTCGATCTCGGTGTCTGCGGCCAAGTCCTCGAGCTGGGCTGCCAACAGCTCGAATTTGGCATCGATGTCCAGCCCGGTGAGATAGGTGTTGATCGCGATCCGGTACCCGCCCGGCGTGAAGATCGATACCTTGGTGGTCGGCGGCGGGGGAGAACCTACCGCGGAGTGCACCCGCACCCGGTCCGGCCCGAGTTGTTCGAGTTCGACGGTGTCGAGATGGACGGTGACATCGGGATTGAGGTACAGGGGACCCTGGATCTCGTAGACGAGCTGCGCGGTGACAGTGTCGACGGTGACCGCTCCCTCGTCGGTGCTGTGCTTGGTGATGACACTGCTTCCGTCGCCGGCGATTTCGGCGATCGGGAAGCCCGGGGCGAGGAATCGCGGCAGTGCGGTGAAACCCGCGAAGTTCCCGCCGACGGCCTGCGCGCCGCACTCGATGATGTGACCGGCCACCACCGCGCCCGCGAGCTCGTCCCACGCGTCGGACGCCCATTCGTGCCACCAGGCCGCCGGTCCGAGGACCAGGGAGGCGTCGGTGACGCGTCCGCAGATGACGATATCGGCCCCGCCGGCGAGTGCGGCGGTGATGCCCCAGCCGCCGAGATAGGCGTTGGCCGCCAGCGGATTTTCGCCGTGCGCGGTGAACGGCTCCCCGGTATCGAGATGGCCGAGCTGGTGCCCGGCGTCGCGGAGTTCGTCGAGCCGGTCGAGCAGATCGTCGCCGTCGACGTGCGCAACGGTGAGATGTGTTCCAGCGGAGTCGATATCGGCGCGCACGGCCTCGGCCAGTCCGGCGGGATTGAACGCACCGGCGTTGACGACCACCTTGATGCCGCGTTCCTCGATGATGCGCAGGTGCGGGCGGAGTTGGTCGAGAAAGTATTTGGCGAAGAAGTCGCCGAGGGCTTTCGGGTCGGAGGTGAATCCGGCGGAGACGCCGGCCATCGTGATCTCGGCCAGATAGTCGCCGACCAGGACGTCGACCGGATCACCGGCCAGCGCCTCGCTCAGGGCGGTGAAGCGGTCGCCCAGATACCCGGAGAAGTTCGCTATCCGTACGGAATGTTCTTTCATGTCAACGACTTTCAGTTCGCGAGGTTACGTGGTAGCCATTCGGGGCGACTCGATCCGCGGGGCACCAGGACCGTCCGGTAGCGGCCGGGCGTCCGTGACATCACCACCTGGTCGGTGACCCCTTGATAGGGCCCCAGCGGGGTGTCCGCGGTGAAGGTCTGCGGCGGCAGATAGGCGTGGAGTTCGCCGGTGCCCGCGGTGTGCCGGGCATAGTCCTGGTCGAAGATGCCGAGCCCGAGGACCCAGAGCGCGACACGGGTCAGCGACACGTGGACGCGGTAGCTTCCGCCGTGCCGGGCGCGGCGCATCAACGCCTCGGTCACCCCCGCCGCCAGCAGCCAGGACACGATGTAGTCGTTGACCACCCCGATCGGTGGCAATGCGGGCTTCCCGTCGGCGCCTTCGAGTTCCATCATTCCGCTGACGGCGCCGGCCACCTGGTCGAACCCGATACGCTGCGCCCACGGGCCGTGCTCGCCGTGCAGTGACACCGTGGCGTGCACGATGCCGGGCCGCACCTGCGCGGCCTCTGCCGCGGACAGGCCGATCTTCTCGAGGTAGCCGGGGCGCCGGTTCGCGAAGAACACGTCGGCGTCGGCGAGCAGCGACCGGATCCGCGCGGAGCCGTCCGCCGAGTAGGGGTCGACGGTCGACGAACGCATGCCGACGTTGGCCGTGTAATAGGTGGCGTCGTGCTCGATTTCGTTGGGGCGCCACAGATTCAACACGTCGGCGCCGTGCAGTGCCAGGGCCCGTCCGGCCCCGGCGCCGGCGATGACGTGCCCCATCCCCAGTGCGCGAATTCCCTGGAGCGGATCGGAAACCCCCGCAGGCAACGGCTCGGGGGCGCTGTCGCCGATCTTGGTGATCTCGATCAGCGGCATCGCGGCCAGGACCTCGCGGTACTGGGATTCGTCCAGGAACTCGGTGGCGCTGCGCACCATGGGGATGACCACGCCGGCTTCTTCGGCGGCGTCCTCGAGTTCGCTCGCCTTCCATCGGGCCACGGCCGCGGACACCGCCGATCGGTCGTCGGGGGTCCCGAGCAGTCGCTGCGCCGCGACGTTCAGTTTGGGATACAGATTGACCGGCATCATCCATCGGTCGTCGGCGGTCCGGTGGAAGGTGAGGCTCAGCCCGTTGCCGGCGATCGCATTCATCCGCGGGGGATATCCGCCGAGCAGTTCCCATTTCTTCTCATACATCGGGCACAGCCGCCGGGGCGCCGAGCGCAGGTCGACGGTAATGTCCTGTTCGTTGCCGCCCCGCAGCCGCCACAACTTCGCTACCGCCACCGATTTGGCCGCCAGGGCGATCGCGGCCGCCCCGCCCAGACGCAGAGTGCTCGGGAC
Source organism: Nocardia nova (assembly GCF_002933465.1). GTDB lineage: Bacteria > Actinomycetota > Actinomycetes > Mycobacteriales > Mycobacteriaceae > Nocardia > Nocardia nova_B. The sequence continues at coordinate 115,403 of NZ_PSZE01000015.1, read as the reverse complement.
GATCGGATCGGCGCCGTGGAAGGTCAGCGACCCGCCGGCGTCGGTGGCCGACATCCCGAGCGGGCCGAGCACGTTCGCGAGCTCCGCGACCGGATCGAACGCGTCGTCGGACGCCGGGGCGGCGATAGCGGCTGTGAGCCGGGCGGTCAGCGGATCGGTCACGTGAACTCCTGATACGAGAGGGAGCAGGAATAATGCATCACTAGAGATGTATCATGGCAGATGTAAGTTGTCACCTATCGATTTGGGATACTGGGCGCATGGATCTGTCGGAGCTGCGTCGGCTGGGGCGGGCGTTGTCGAATGCCGCGCTGACTTCGATGCATTTGGCCGTGGACAACTCCCTGACCGGTACCGAGGTGGCCGTCCTCGACTGTCTGCGGGTGCAGGACGGGCTGACGGTCGGCGAAATCGCCCGTCGCTCCGGATTCGCGCAGAGCCGGGTCTCCACGGTGGTTGCCGAACTGTCCGGGCGAGGACTCCTGGAAATCGGGACGGATCCCGGCGATCGTCGGCGCAGCCTCGTGAAAGGCACACCCGCACTGGTGAAATTGCTCGCCGATTCCCCGGAGTTGGACGCCACGCCCACGTTGCTCACGCTCTTCGCGGACCTGCCCGACGCCGAAGCGAAGGAACTGATCACCGCGCTGGAGAGTGCCGCCCGCGCCATCGAACCGAAGGCCGCGGCCTACCGTGATCGCACCGGCGGGAACCGGTCGCTGAAGTAAGAACGTCATTCCCCAAACCAGAGTTCTGAAAGTAGGGAGTCCACAAGTGTCCGACGGCAGTCGGAAAGCCGCCGAATCGGTTGTGCCCGGCGGCCGCTATCTGCGCCGGGTCGCGAATCCGGCCAGGCAGGCGCGCTACGACGACGAAGTGAAGAAACTGATCCGGACCACCGAGGAGGTCATGCTCGCCAAGGGGCGCACCGAGGTGCCCACGGTCGCCGAGATCGTCCGCGCGGCCGGGATGACGAATCAGGCGTTCTACCGGCACTTTCGCAGTCGAGACGACGTCATCGTAGCGACCTATGAGCAGGGGCTGCTGACGCTGCACAGCTACCTCGAACATCGTGTGTCGAAATGTAGGGGCGTTGGCGATCGGGTGCGGGCATGGATCGACGGCGTGCTCGCGCAGATCGAGGATCCCCGGCTATCGGAACTGAGTGCGGTGATTCTGTGGAATGTCGGGCAGGTCGCCAGGGGCGAGAGTGAGATCGAACCCGTGGGCTACGCCCGCATCCTGGAGCTGCTCGCCACCATCCTGGCCGATGCCGGAATTGCCGACCACGAGCGCACCGCGCTGTTCGTGCAGACGCTGGTCCTCGGCATGACCTCGCGCTATCACGACAGCGGTACCGTGCCGACCGCGGCCGACCGCGAGCATCTGGTGCGATTCTGCCTGCGGGGCATCGCCATAGCGTGAGGGCGGCGCCGTCCGGCCTGGTCAGTGACGCCCGTCTGCGCGCAGGGCGCGCACCAGGATCGGAACCTCCGCGAGCGCACGCATCGCGAGTAGGCGAGTCCGGCGATGAGGGAGGCGCCCGCGACATCGTCGAGTAGCAGGTACGGGCGGGGTGCGCCTAGATATCCTCGATCGTGCGCGTCACGGAATTGACGCGGGCGCGCATGGCGTCCTCGCCCAGCACAACCGGTTCACCACCGTCGCTGGGCGTCAACAGGTCTCGTGCGCGCCCGAGCAGCCGGAGCTGGGTTCCGGGCCCGTCCGGCCACTGCATATCGATGGTCGAGGTGCGCCGCACGGACCCGGGGCGACGTGGAGGAGTGGGTTCGGCCGAGTTTCGGATCCTGGTCGGACTTACACTGTTTCGCGGTAAGCGGACAGATCGAGAGTCGAGGAAAGAACATGGCATTGATCGCAATTCTGGAGCTGGCGTTCGCGCCGGACAAGCTGGACGCCGCGCGTGAGGTGATGTCTCGGGTGATCGCCGAGACTCGGGCATACGAGGGGTGTCAGGGCGTGGACGTGGTGATCGACATCGCCGACGAAACCCGCTGGCGGTTCATCGAGACCTGGGCCTCACCCGAACACGACGCCGCCTATCGCGCGTGGCGGGCCGGAGAGGGCGCCATCGCCGACCTCGGCCCGCTGCTCGCCGGCGCACCGGTGCTGACCCGCGGAGCGGTCGACCCCACGATCTGATCGGTAGGGTCGTCTCCGGCGGCGCCTCTTGCCTCGGCCACGACTCAGGGGGCGACCTGCGCTCTGCCGCCGTGGATTTCGATGCGCTGGCCGGAGATCTGGGCCGCCCGCTCGGAGACCAGGAACGACACCAGATTTGCGACGTCGTCCGGTCGCGTGACCCGGCCGAACGGCATTCCGGCATCCAAGCTCGCGGCATCCTCGGTCCCGGCCACGGCATTCGCGAGGCGGTCGCCCATCTCAGTGGCGACCAGCCCGGGAGCCACGATGTTGACTCGGATACCGTGCTTCTGCTCTTCGAGTTCCAAGGTTCGGCCGAGTGCCTCGAGTGCGGCCTTGCCCATCATGTAGGGCGCGCCGCCGGCTGTCGGATTGGTGGTGGCGACACTGGACATCAGTACTACAGCGCTTCGTTCGTTCACCCGCAGCAGCGGTGTCAGGGCGGCGCACAGATAGAACGCGCCGAGTGCGTGCACGGACACGACGCGGATCACTTCGGCCGGATCGGTGTCGGCGACGAATTTGCCCCGGCTGGCGATGCCCGCGTTGTGAATCAGGGCGTCCGCCCGGCCGAAGTCTGCTCGCACCGATTCGGCGAACGACGCCGTCGCGGCTTGGTCGGCCGCGTCCACCCGGTACATGCGGCACCGTCGCCCCGACTGTTCGATCAACTGCGCCGTCGTATCGGCCGCCGCCTCGTTGCGGTTCCAGGTCCCCGCGACATCGAATCCATCGGCGGCCAAACGCAGTGCGATGGAGCGGCCGATGCCACGTCCGGCACCGGTGACCACCGCGACCTTGGTGTCGTTTACCATGGCGCTCAACGGTTTCCGTAGACAGGGGCCCGGCGTTCGACGTACGCGGTCATCGCCTCGGACTGGTCCGCCGTCGCGGTGGTGAGTACCTGCTGCCGGTTCTCCATTTCGATCGCGGTGTCCAGTGAGGGGATCTCCAGTGCCAGCCACATGCCACGCTTGGTCAGGGCCAGCGACATCGGTGGTGCGGCGAGTAGCGAGTCGATCGCCGTGTTCACTCGTTCGAGCAGTTGCTCGCCCGGCACGACGTCGGCGAGCAGGCCGATGTGCAGCGCCTCGGCCGCATCGAAACGCCGCCCGGTGAGCATCAGTTCGTGAGCTCGGCCGGCCCCGACGAGCCGGGGCAGCATCCACGAGGTGCCGATATCGCAGCCGGAGAAGCCGACGCGGATGAACGAGACCGCGAATATTGCGCTGTCGCTGGCGATTCGGATATCGCAAGCGCTCACGAGCGCGAGTCCGCCGCCTGCCGCCGCGCCGTTGACCGCCGCCACGAACACCTGCGGCAGGCGGCGGATCTTCTGCACGAGGGTGGCGATCCGGGTCTGCACCAACATCGAGGTCTGGACGGCGCCGAGCCCCTCCGATCCGGGAACCTCGCCGAACCCGCCGAGGTCGAGGCCCGCGCAGAAACCGCGGCCGGCTCCCGTCAGCACCACCACCCGGGTTCGGTTGTCGGTGGCGAGCCGGTCCAGTTCGGCATGCAGGGCGTCTACCAGCTCGACCGTCATAGCGTTGAGCCGGTCCGGGCGGTTGAGCTTCAGGACGATCACGCCGTCTCTGGGCTGCTCGACCTCGATCAGCGGTTCTGGTGCGGTGTGCATGCGATCACGATACATAGATAACCTAGATAAACAAGTAGAGGTAGGCTGGTCGAAGAACCCGGCCGGAGCTCATCGAGGAGTGCATATGATCCACGCCGAACCAGCGATGGAATCGATCCTGCTCACCGAACAGCATGGTGGTGTCCGCGTTCTCACCCTGCATCGTCCGGAGGCGCGAAATGCGTTGACCAGCAGTCTGATCGTTGCGTTGCGTCGCGAGCTCGCCGCTGCCGACGCCGATGATCGAGTGGACGTGGTCATCCTGACTGGGGCCGACCCCGCGTTCTGTGCGGGATTGGATCTGCGTGAGCTGGGCGCGACCGGGGGCAATGCCGCCCGGATCGCTGATGCGGAGGTGCCGGTCGGCCATCCCTGGCGTCCGCTGTCGAAACCGGTGATCGGCGCTGTCAATGGTGCGGCGATCACCGGGGGCTTGGAGCTGGCGCTCGCGTGCGACTTCCTCATCGCCTCGGAGCGTGCGCGGTTCGCCGACACCCATGCCAGGGTCGGAGTGCTGCCCGGCTGGGGTCTGACGTCCCGGCTGCCCGCGGCGGTGGGGCGCGGCTTCGCCCGCCGGATGAGTCTGTCGGGTGACTTCGTCGATGCCGCGACCGCGCTGCGCGTGGGCTTGGTGACCGAAGTGGTGTCGCATGACCAGTTGCTGCCGACGGCGATGGATGTGGCGGTCTCGGTGGTCGGCAATGATCAGGCCGGCGTCCGGACGCTGCTGGAGTCCTACCGGCGCGCCGAGGATCATCTCGTCGATCCGGCGCTGGTCGTGGAGGACGCGACCTCGCGCGCCTGGATGGCGGAGTTCGAGCCGTCGCGTGTCGCTGATCGCCGCACCGCCGTCATCGGCCGGGGGCGTGCGCAGAATCAGGGGGCGCAGCGCGTGTAGGGGTTCGCGGGATTGCTCGGGCGGGCCTGCGCATTCCCCGGTGGCGGCGTGAACGATCGGAGGTCCCCCGCTCGCCCGTCGCGGTGACACGTGAAGAAGTCAGATCGGACTGTTGAAAACTGCTGGCCTACCCCTCTGTTCGCAAACTGTTGCTTAACAGTTTGGTGCAAAGCGATGTATAGCGAATTGGAGAAGGCTCGAAAACAGTCACCATTGACTGATATGCTTCCAGGTATCTACGGTGGATAGGCATCGACTAGTTCGACCGCCACGAATTCCACCGAGCCGGAAGGCATCTCATGACCCAGAACGCCGCCCTGGAAACCACGGTTCGCCGCACGCAGGATTCGATGTGGCACGACACGTGGCTTCCCACCGAGACCGTCGCCCTGCGCGCGGAAGCGCGAGCGGCGGTGACTCGGGTGGTCGCGCCGGTGGCGCGCCGGATCGGGGAGCAGGTCGAGTCGGCGGACAGCTTCCCCTGGGACGCCTTTCGCGGACTTGCCGATGCCGGGCTGTTCGCTCTGCCGTTCGAGGCGAAATACGGTCGCGGCCTGGAATTTCCGATGCTCGGCACCTGCACCGCAACCGAGGAGATCGCCTACCACTCCTCGTCGATGGCGGGGGTTTACGACGGGCAGTGCATTCTGGTGCCCCAGGCCCTGAGCTTCGCGACCGAGGAACTGCGATCGCGGTTGCTTCCGGCGCTGGTCTCGGGATCGGAGGCCTTTTCGTTCGCGACCACCGAGCCCAATGCGAGCAGTGACCTGTCGGTGCAGGCACTCGAGACCGTGGCGACCCCGGCCGAGGGCGGATTCCGGGTGAACGGGCGCAAGCGATGGATCACCAACAGCGTGGTCGCATCCTGGGCGGCGGTGCTGTGCCGTAGCGGGGACCGGATGAACATGCTGATGATCGACCTGCGCAATTCCGCCGGAATTCGGATCGGCGCCCCCGACCTGAAAATGGGACATCGCGGCCAGCTCACCGCGGACATCGTCTTCGAGGATGTCTTCGTGCCCCGCGCGAACCTGCTCGGCGACCCCGGCGCCGGATTATCGGTAGCGCTGTCGTGCCTGACCCGCGGCCGGATCGGGATCGGTGCCGCCGGTGTCGGTGTCGCGCAAGCCGCGCTCGACCTGGCCGTGGACCGCTTGCGCACCCGTAATCTTTTCGGTGGGCCGCTCGGCAAGATGCAGTACTGGCAGTTCAAGATGGCCGAGCGTGCCACCGAGATCGAGATGGCCCGCAGCCTCTATCAGAAGGCCGCGATCCGGTTGGACCACGGGGACCGGTCGGCCGAACCGGAGGCGGCCATGGCCAAGGCATTCGGGACGCGGATCGCGGTGGACACCGTGCGTGATTCGATCCAGATCCACGGCGGCTACGGGTTCGCCCGCGAGGTGGCCGAGACCGGCGAGTCGGTGCGGCTCGAAGAGCTCTACCGGGACGCCAAGATTCTGGAGATCTTCGAAGGCGCCAACGAATTACAGCAGTGGGTGATCGCCCGCCGTTTGATCGGTCGCGACGTCACGGGATGATGATCGCTGATCGATGCCGAAGCGGGAGGCGGACGGGTGGACATTACGGTGCGCGAACAGGAACGTAGCCGGATCAGCAAGCTGCAGATTCTCGATGCCGCGGTCCGGGTCCTGGTCGACAGCGGATACTCCGGTGCCACCACCTTGGCCATCCAGAAGGCGGCCGGCGTCTCGCGGGGCCGGCTGCTGCATCACTTCCCGTCCCGGGACGGACTGTTGGTCGCGGCCGTGCACCATCTCGCCGCCGAGCGAGTCCGCCACCTCGGCTCGCGCACGGACTGGCCGGCCGAGGAGCATGCGCGCATCGCCGCCGCCGTGCGGACCATGTGGATGACGTATCAGCAGCCGTACTTCTGGGCCTCGATGGAGCTGTGGCTGGCGGCGCGCTCGAACGCGCGGCTCAGGGCCGCATTGGTTCCGGAGGAACATGTGATGGGGGCGATGGTGCGCTCGGCAACGGACAACTTCTTCGGGTCCGCGCTGGCCGCGACGCCCGGCTACGCCGCCGTCCGGGAGACGTTGAATACGAGCATGCGCGGGGTGGCGCTGACCTACGCGGTCGAGCCACGCGAGCCGCTCCAGGATCCGCACCTGGCCGAGTGGATCGCGTTCGCGCGCCGAATGTTGATCCCCGAGGAAGCTCAGCCGATCCCCGCCGCAGAACGCGATCGTTGAGCGAGTGCCGCGGTGCCGTCCGTCGGTCGACACGGCTGGGCGGGCCCTGGCTCTGCCCGATACGCGAAGTCCGCTGTGCGCCGGGACCTGGCACCCGGCAGTCGCAATCGTGCCGCTACTTCCGCAGGCGCAGCAGGCCCTCCTGCATGGTGCTGGCCACGAGGGTGCCATTGCGGTCGTAGAGGTGGCCGCGGGAAAGACCGCGGCCACCGCCGGTCCACAGTCCCTCCTGCTCGTAGAGGTGCCACTCGTCGGAGCGGAAGTCCTCGTGCAACCACACCGAGTGGTCGAGGCTGGCGAGCTGCATACCGGGCTCGTCGATGGTGACGGCGTGCGGCGGGAGGGCGGATGACAGTAGGAACAGGTCGGAGGTGTAGGCGAATCCTGCCGCCTGGATGAGCGGGTCCTCGGCGAGCCGCTCCGTGGTCCGGATCCAGGCCCGCTGCCGGGGTGGCCGGGATTCGCCGCGCGCGTTGGCGACCCGCGGATACTCCTCCGGGAACCGGAAGTCGACGGCGATGTTGGCCCGCAATTGTGGCAGCCACGTCGCGCCCTTCAGGTAGTCCGGATCGACGGAGTCCTCGAAGGGGGGTACCTCCTCAGGTGGGGGCGCGACAGTTTCCCGAGCTTGGTGGGAGAACCCGCGCTCGGGCCGCTGGAAGGATGCGGTCAGTAGGAAGATGGTCACCCCACCCTGGGTGGCTCGCACTGATCGGGTCGTGAAACTTCCACCGTCCCTGACTCTTTCGACGTGGTAGAGCACGGGCGCCTGAGGGTTGCCGGGATGGATGAAATGACCGTGCAGTGAATGAGCCCGGCGTTGCGGGTCGACGGTTCGGCCCGCTGCGATCAGAGCCTGTCCGACGGCCTGGCCGCCGTAGATGCGCAGCGCGGCGTCGGTGTAGGAACGGCCGATGTAGAGGTCGGTGTCGACCTCCTCGAGCTCGAGCAGGCGCCCGAGCGGTGGTCGGGGACCGTTCGGCGGGTCGATCACGCCTGCCTCGAGAGTGCTGGACATGAGCTGAGTATATAACTAGGTAATACTTGTCGGCGAATCGGTGGGGTTCCAGACGTGGGCCCCGGCATCGAATGATGCCGGGGCCCTTGCGCTATGCCCTTGCCGTATCGGAGGTGCGAGGGGGCAATGGTCAGCGTGCGATTTGCTCTCGAGGCAATCCCAGCAGCCGCTCGGCGATCACGTTGCGGTTGATCTCCGAGGTCCCGCCCGCGATAGTGTGCGCCCGGCCGAACAGGTAGTCGCGCCCGACCTCGGGGAGCTGCCCGAGCACCGCTGCCGGTCCCGCGAGCCGCATTCCCGCCTCGGCGGTGTGCTGCAGATGTTCGGCCGAGAGCAACTTGGTGACACTGCCCTCCGGGCCGGGCCCGGCGCCCGTGACAGCGCGGGCGACGTGACGCAGGTTCAACACCTGTAGCGCCTGTTCCATCGCGAGCAGGCGCGCGACCTCGCGCACCGCCGCGGCGTTGTCACCGCCGATGTGGACCAGGTCGATCAGATCGAACGGGGTGCGCCCGTGCGACATGCCGCCGATGGACACGCGCTCGTTGCCGAGGGTCGCGCGGGCAACGGTCCAGCCGTTGTTCACCTCGCCGACGACGTCTTCGTCCGGTACGAAGACGTCGTCGAAGAAGACCTCGTTGAATACCGCGTCGCCGGTGATCTCCCGCAGCGGGCGCACCTCGACGCCGGGAGCGTCGAGGTCGATCACCATCGCGGTGATGCCCTTGTGCTTCGGAGCGTCCCGGTTGGTCCGGATGGTCGCGAGACCGCGATTGCAGTACTGCGCGTTCGATGTCCACACCTTCTGCCCGGTCACCCGCCAGCCGCCCTCGACCCGCACGCCACGGGTACTCACGGCGGCCGCATCGGAACCGGCGCCGGGTTCGGAGAACAACTGGCACCAGACCAGTTCGCCCAGCAGGCTCGCCCTGATCCACCGGTCGATCTGCTCGGGTGTCCCGTGTTGGCTCAGGGTCAGCGTGACCCAGGCGCCGATGCCCAGGTTGGGCAAGTCCACATTCGCGAACTCCTCGTCGATGACGAGTTGTTCGACCGGGCCGGCCTCGCGGCCGAAAGGCTTGCGCCAGTGCGGCATCAGGTACCCGGAGTCGACCAGCATACGGCGGTGGTCGGACTCGGGCGCGGCGCCCAGTTCGGTCACGAACGCGGCCGCCTCGGTGCGGAATACCTCCGCTTCCGGTGGCAGGTCTACGGCATACTCGCGGCGCACCCCGTCGACCGCAGCGGCGTAGATCGCGTCGGCGGCGGTGTCCACCGAGCCGAACAGCGCCCGGATGCTCTGGGCCCGGCGCAGATACAGGTGGCAGTCGTGCTCCCAGGTGAAGCCGATGCCGCCGTGGAGCTGCACGCTCTTCTCGGCATTGTGAACGTACTCGTCGTAGGCGATCACGCCCGCGACGTTCGCCGCCAATGTGCCCTGTTCGCCGTGTACGCCCGCGCGGGCGGCATCCCACGCCGTGGCCACCGCGAGTTCGGAGCCGGCCAGCATATTCGCCAGGTGGTGCTTGACCGCTTGGAACGAGCCGATGGTGCGGCCGAACTGTTCGCGCACCTTCGCGTAGCCGAGTGCGTGCTCGAGGGTGGCTCGGGCGCCACCGGCAGCCTCGGCGGCACCGAGGATCTGGGCGATGCGAGCGGCCGTTGTCGCGGCGCCGGGTAGCACGACCTCGGGGGTGACGTCGCGCAGATTCACGCTGCGGATTCGGAGTGTGGGATCGAGCGCGTCGACGATCTGCGAATCGACTCCGTCGGCATCTGCCCGTACCAGGGCGATGTTGTCGCCGACTCGCACCGCGAACAACGTTGCCGCGCCCGCGCCGACGACGGGTCCAGCGTCGCCGCGCAACGCCCCGGAGGCGTCGACGACCAGCGCACCTCCCAGGCCGAGCCCCGCGATCTGCGAGCCGTCCGCGAAACCGGGCAGCAGTGCCGTTTTCGCGGCGTCCGCATCGGAGGCGGCGAGCAGGCATGAGGTGACAACGGTCGAGATGAACGGGACCGGCGCGAGCACGGCGCCGAGTTCCTCCGCGACGATCGCAAGTTCGGGCAGCCCGTAGCCGTCGCCACCGAATTCGGTCGGTAGATGCAGTCCGAGCCAGCCGAGACCGGCGAACTGTTTCCACACTCCGGTCGTGTCGGCGTCCGGATCGTCGAGGAAGCGGCGCGCGAGTTCGGGCGCCTTCTGGTCGGTGAGGAAGGACCGGACCGCTTCGGCGATTGCGAGGTGGTCGTCCGTCAGTGCCAACGGCATGGGGGGTGTCTCCTAGCTGGGTGCGAGTGGGATCAGCGGGGCGCGAACCGCTGACCGGCGTCCAGTCGCAAGCACTGGCCGTTCAGCATCTGGTTGTCGACGATGGCGAGCGCGAGTTTGGCGTACTCCTCCGGCCGCCCCATCCGCTTCGGGAACGCGGCGTCGGCCACCAGCGGTGCAACCTGCTCATCGGTGAAGGCGGCGGTGGCCCCGGTGGCGAACAGGCTCGGCGCGATGGCCAGTACCCGGATGCCCTGCGGCCCGAGGTCGCGGGCCATCACCAGCGCCATGCCCGCGATGCCGGCTTTCGACGCGGTGTAGGCGACCTGACCGATCTGCCCCTCGAACGCCGCGATGGAGGAGGTGTTGATGATGACGCCACGCTCGGAGTCCTCGGCCTCATTCTTGCTCATATGGAACGCCTGCAGGCGGTTGAGGTTGAAGGTCGAGACCAGGTTCAGGTCGATGACCTGCCGGAAGGATTCGAGGTCGTGCGGCCCGCTGCGACCGAGGGTCTTCTTCACGCTGCCGCCGCCGGCGGTGTTGACCGCGATGTGCAGGCTTCCCAGATCGGCGACCGCGGTCGCGAGGGTTTGTTCGGCACCCTCGAAGTCGGTGATGTCGATGGGGTGAAAGATGCCTCCGATCTCATCGGCGACCTTCTTGCCGTCGCTTGCTTCCCGGTCGAGGATCGCAACCTTCGCACCCGCCGCCGCGAGAGCCTGCGCAGTCGCTTTGCCCATCCCCGACGCGCCGCCGACGACGGTCGCATTCTTTCCCTGGATCTCCATATGTGCTTCCTGTTCGCTGTGTCCGCCGCCGGGCTGCGGAGGGTGCTCGACGGATGGCTTGTGCGATGCGCAAGCCTGTGCTCCGCTTCGCTCACTTATAGTACTATCTAAACTATGTGACATGGACCATGGATCGGTGAAGTATCGAGATCACCACCCTCGGGTAACGTGGATCGGTCCAGCAAGAGGAAAGATGGAGGCAGCGTGATTCTCAAGGTAGGCCAGTCGCTGGCAAGCACCACCGACGCGACCGCGCTCATCGTCGTGCGCGCACCCAAGGAGGACGTCGCTCTAACCTGTGGCGGCGCCGATATGGTGGCAGGCAAGGCGGGAGTCGGTGATGGCAGTGGCATCGACCCCGCACACCGCTCCGGCACCCTGCTCGGCAAGCGTTACGTCGACGAGGAAATCGGACTCGAGGTGCTGTGCACCAAGGCCGGTGAGGGGTCGTTGGCAGTGGGAAGCCGCCCGCTCGAGGTCAAGCAGGCCAAACCGCTTCCGTCTTCGGACTGACAACCGCCTCGATCCGTGAATTATTGGAGTTTCGAATGAATTTGACGATGCTGCTGGACATGGCGATCGACGGTTTCGGAGACCGCGTGGTGATCGGTCGCCGCGAGGGCGGCATCACCGCCGCACGGCTCGGTGAGATGGCCGAGGCAGGCGCGGCCGCGATTCGCGAGTCCGGTGCGGATTCGGTGGTCTACCTGGCGGTCAACGGCCCGGCCTTCCCGGTCGCCATGTTCTCCGCGGCGCGGGCGGGCGTTCCGCTGGTGCCGGTGAACTATCGGCTCGGTGCGGAGCAGTTGCAGTCGTTGTTGGCCAACCATCCACGCGCGATCGGCATCGCCGACGAGGCGCAGGTGCCGATCTTGCGCAACGCCGGGCTCAGCGTCCTGACGCCCGCGCAGTGGCTGGCCCGGACCGCGCAGCCCGTCGCTGCCGATGCGGCGCCGGATCCCGAGGAGACCGAAGCGCCGGCCGTCGTCATCTACACCAGCGGCACGACCTCGGCGCCCAAGGGTGTGCTGCTGCGGCACGAGAACCTCACCTCCTACGTATTCGGCTCGGTCGAGTTCGCGTCCGCCGAGCCGACCGATGCCGCGCTCATCAGTGTTCCCCCGTATCACATTGCGGCGGTGGCGAATGCGATCACCAGCCTGTATTCGGGCCGGCGCACCCTGGTGCTCGAACGGTTCACGCCCGCGCAGTGGTTGCAGCTGGCCCGCGAGGAGGAGATCACCAACGCGCTGGTCGTTCCGACGATGCTCGCGCGGATCGTCGAATCCGACGAGGACAAGTCGCTGCCGGCGCTGCGCAGTCTCGCCTACGGCGGAGCGCCGATGCCCGCCGTCGTCATCGAGAAGGCCCTGAAGATGTGGCCGGAAGTCGGCTTCGTCAACGCCTACGGACTCACCGAAACCAGCTCCACTGTCGCCGTGCTCGGCCCCGAGGATCATCGCGCCGCGCTCGCCAGTGACGAGCCGGCCGTGCGGGCCCGGCTGGCCTCGGTCGGCCGCGCGGTTCCGGGCATCGACCTGGAAATCCGGGATGCCAACGACGCGGTGGTGGGCCCCGGCGTCGCCGGGAGCATTTGGGTTCGCGGTGAGCAGGTGTCCGCCGAGTATGCCGGCATCGGCCGCGCCGTCGACGACCGCGGCTTCTTCAACACTCGCGACCAGGGCTACGTCGATGAGGACGGCTATCTATACATCGGCGGACGGGTGGACGACACGATCATCCGCGGCGCGGAGAACATCGCGCCGGCCGAAATCGAGGACGTCATCCTCCGGCACCCCGCGGTGGCGGACGCCGCCGTCGTGGGTGTGCCCGACGATGAGTGGGGCCAGAGGATCGAAGCGGCCGTCGTGGTGCGTCCCGGGATGACACTGGACCCCGAGGAATTGCGCGCCTACGTGCGGAATGTGTTGCGCGGCAGTAAGACGCCCGAGCGGATCCTCTACTGGGACGAGTTGCCCCGCACTGAGACCGGGAAGCTGGTCCGGCGCCACGTACTCGAGCGGATCGTCGCCGACGACATCGTCGTCTGAACGCGCGCACCCGGCGATGTCGATGTCCCTTCCGGAATTCGGGAGGGACATCGGTCTTTTCGGACCTGTGGTGGTTGGCGACGCATAACCAGAGCGGTCTGACATCGCTAACTTAGATATCTAACTCGCGCAGAAAAGGTCAGTAACCTCTTTCACTTAGTATACTTTCTAGGTAGGGTGAGATCTGCGCCCCTCGGGTACGGGGCCTCGGCTGCCTGAACACGGCACAGGCCCATACCGGCTCACGACCACGGAGGTAATACAGATGACAACGGCCGAAGAAAAGCAGAAGGACGCACCGCAGGTGTACACCTTCCGCGATGAGGACATTCAGCGCGCGCACGACCTGGTCGGCGTTTACCACGCGGTGACCCAGCGCGAGCAGTTCACCCGTGCCACCCCGGACGTCATGCGCAATTTCGCGCGCAGCTACGGCGACGACAATCCGCTGTTCGTCGACGAGGAATACGGCTACAACACCCGCTGGGGCGGCCAGATCGCGCCGCCGATGATCAACGTCGCCCTGACCCGGGACCTGTTGGCGGACCCGATTCCCAAGGAGCAGCGCCGCCCGTCGTTCCGCGGTATCCACGTGTTCGTGTCCGGCACCACCACCGACTGGTACCGCCCGGTGTACGACGGCGACACCCTGTATTCGTTCCAGGGTTTCAGTGATGTGGAGCTCAAGGAGTCCGAGTTCGCGGGCCGGTCGCTGATCGTCACTCGTTCGCACGTGCAGATGAACCAGCGTGCCGAGGTCGTGCAGGTGCAGAAGGTCATCACGATCCACACCGAGCGCCACGAGTCGAAGAAGCGCAAGAAGTATCAGGCCATCGAGCCGGCCACCTATACCCCCGAGGACATCGCGAAGATCGACGAGATCTATGCTGCCGAGCAGCGCCGGGGCGCGAATACCCGTTACTACGAAGACGTTTCGGTCGGCGAGAGCCTCGGCACCATGGCCAAGGGACCGCTGACCACCACCGATATGGTCGTCTTCCATTCCGGCGGTTACGGTTTCGCTCCCTACACGCCGTGCACCGGTCGGCTCGCCTACCAGAATCGGCAGCGCATCGCGCCGTTCTATATCCCGAACGAGCAGGGCATTCCCGATGTCGCACAGCGGATTCACTGGGACAGCGACTACGCGCGGTCGATCGGCCTGCCCGCCGCGTACGACTACGGCATGATGCGTGACTGCTGGCTCTCGCATTACCTGACCGACTGGATGGGTGACGACGCGTGGCTGGTGAGCATGTCGAGCCAGATGCGTAAGTTCAACTACCAGGGCGACACGCACACCATCACCGGCGAGGTCGTGGGCAAGCGGGTCGACGGTGACCGGTATCTGGTCGACGTCGAGTTCCGCGGTACCAGCCAGCGCGGCGAGATCACCTGCCCGGCAACCGCCACCATCGCTCTGCCGAGCCGCGAGGGCGGTCTGGTCACCCTGCCGACTCCGCCGAAGGATCTCGAGGTGATCGCCGCGCAGATGCTCGCGCGTCACGGCGAGTTGCGTGCGGAGGCGCGCGGTTCCAACCGCTGAATCCGGGTCGTTCCCACACTGGATTCCGAACGGACTCGCCGGGGCGTGTCGTGTCCACCCCGGCGAGTTCTCACCACGGATCGGTCGGCTGCGGTTCAGCGTTGCCAGGACCGTAGGCCGTGGGCAGGAAACCGGCCAGTGACAGCACTGCGGTCTGGATGTCGAGGACGCCGTTGTCGAGGTTCCAGCCGCCGAGAGCCTGGAATACCGAGTCGAGTCAGGGGAGTGCGCGCGGGCGCCCTGTTCCCCGTAGCTGAACATCACGTCGGGTCGACGACACGCAGGCCGACCCCGTCGATGCCGAGTTTTGCTGCTGCTGCTCTGGGCCTTGGTTGTGATGGACCGCGGCCCAGTGGAGCAGGCGGCGTAGCGCGTCGCGGCCCGAGTCGGAGGTGGGGGCGGCGGCGACGGCGCCTTCGACCTGCTTCGCCTGCCTCCGCTTTCGGCCGGCGTTCGTGTCGCCATGGCACCGGATAGTGCGCGGGTGAAGTCGATGATGCTCAGTCCACGCTCAGATCGGGCATCCGTGCCTGCGCACCTCCTAGCGCGCCGGGCAGGACTGTCAGCGGGCCTTCGCTCTCGCCCCGCGCGATCTGCCCGCGCAACTGCCGTGCGATCTGCTCGGTCGGGCTGAGTGCACGCAGGCTCGCACATGATCTGTCGTCCGGGCGCCGGGCCGCGTGATTATCCGTGCTCACCGTGGCAACCCCAGCCGACTCCGGTGTGCGGATCGAAAGTGCTCTGCCGCAACAGATCAAGGCATCCAGGTGTCCGGTCCGGGGTCAGTCGAGGATGTCGCGCACCTGAACGTTCTCCCGCCCCTCGAGCAATGACAGCCGGGCGTTGACCATATGCTTCTGCCAGTGCGCGAACGCGCCATCGGCGTCGCGGGCACGCAGCAGCTTGATCAGCCGTCGGCAGGACCGGATCTCGAGCCTGTACGAGGATTCGTAGCGCTCTTTGTCCGCGCGGGTCTCGAGCAGTACCGCGCCGGTGTGACGCTCGGTGATCTCGTGCAGCATGCCGGCGATGATGGCCAGCGTCGCGTTCCGGGACAACTGCACGATCCGAAGGTGGAAAGCCGAAGTTCCGGCCGCCATGTTGTCGGAGGCGAAGGCCGCGGGGATATCCTCGTCGACCATGCGTTCGAGCTCGTCGAAGTCTTCCTCGGAGCCGTCGGTCGCGAGAATCCGGGCCGCCTCGGGCTCGATGGCCTCGCGGGCGACGAAGACGTCGGCGACCGTGGCGCCGGACAGTTCGAGTAACAGCGACGCCGGTCGGGCGACGATCTCCGGACCGGGAACGCACACGCGGGCACCGGAACGGGATCCGCGGCGCACCTCGACGAGGCGTTCGGATTCCAGCACGCGCACAGCCTCGCGCAACGTGGGGCGGCTGACCGAGAAGTGCTCCATCAGCTCGGCCTCGTGCGGAAGGTGGTCGCCGTCCTTCAGTGTGCCGTCGATGATCATGCGGCGCAGGTTGCGGGCGACCAGTTGGGCAGTCTTGGGTGTCCTGATAGGGCGAGACGCGGCGCTGCGCGAATCGAAGATCGGTGCGAGGGCCCTGTCAGCCACGTGATTCCTCCCGGTAGATGTCATCGTCGGCCAAGTCGAGGCCGGCCTACCCGCGCGCCGGTGGTGGGTGGGTCGCCGCAGGCTCGGCGACTTCCTTGCACGCCTGGATATATCGTACTAGGTTGACTACGTTCTGCACGCCGGTGTGTCGCGGGAGTTGCCCGGCGTGCGTTCGCTGGTCCGGCGGCTGGTCGAGAATCTCTGACGCGCGGCGATGTCGGCCCGTATGGCCGCCGCGGCGACCGGGTTCGGCTGCCCTCATCGGATGTTGTATGTCAGCTGCCTTCCATTCGTGCACGATGGCCAGACCTTCGGGGGCGCGCATGTCGAGCGCGAGGGATTCCTTGCCCTGCATCACCGTTGCGCCCCCCGCTTCCGGGAATGGCACCAGGCCGCGAATGGTGTCGCGCTCGAGTCGTTCGACCTTGACCACCCGCGCCGAGGTCGGCGAGCAGCGTGGCGGCGAAAGGCCCGGCGAACATTGTTCCGTCCGGCTCGGGGGTGACGATCCGAGCGTTCTGAATTCGTCGATTGTGCGGTGCGGCGTTTACGGGTTGACAGAGGCGCTTGAAATCAGAATGATGTTCTGAGAATGAGAGTTCGGGTCTGTGTGCTGCCGATCGTGTGCCGCCGGACCCGCTCCGGAAGGAATATCGCTGTGCAACAGCCCGATTCAGCCGCGCCGTTCGACGCGGACACCTTCGCCGACCAGCTCCGGGCTCGTGCCGCCGCCGCGGCGGCT
This sequence comes from Nocardia nova, assembly GCF_002933465.1. Classification (GTDB taxonomy): domain Bacteria; phylum Actinomycetota; class Actinomycetes; order Mycobacteriales; family Mycobacteriaceae; genus Nocardia; species Nocardia nova_B. The sequence continues at coordinate 98,490 of NZ_PSZE01000015.1, read as the reverse complement.
CGCACCCTGCCCGGCGCGGCGGTATCCGGTGTCCGGCCGCTGACCGGAGGGGCGTCGAGCCTGACTTTCGTGGCTGACTTGACCCACTCCGGCACGACCGCGCCGGTCGTGCTCAAGGTCGCTCCGCCCGGACTGGCGCCGGTGCGCAACCGGGATGTGCTGCGGCAGAGCCGGGTCATGGCCGCCTTGGCGCAGGCGCCCGGCGTGCGGGTGCCTGCGGTGCTGTTCGGTGACGAGGGGTGCCCGCCGCAGATTCCGCCGTTCGTGGCGATGGACCTGGTCGCCGGCGAATGTGTGGAGCCGCTGCTCGAGGAGGCGCGCGACGCCGCGGCGGCGCCGCGGGTCCGGGCCCGATACCTCGACGCCGCCCGGATGCTCGGGCACCTGCATCGGGTGCGTCCGGCGCGGGTCGGTCTCGGTACCGAACCGGTCGTCGGTCTCGGCGACGAAATCGACCGGTGGACAAGGGCATTCGAGACGGTTCCCGACGACCTGCGGGGCAACTACCGAGCCTGCGCGCGGGCATTGCACGAGTCCGCGCCGCAGCAGGCCGAACCGGTGGTCAATCACGGCGACTATCGGCTCGGCAACACGCTGTGCGAGGGCGAGCGGGTTACCGCGATCATCGACTGGGAGATCTGGTCGGTCGGCGATCCCCGTGTGGACCTGAGCTGGCTGACCTATTTCACCGACGAGGCCCGCCACCCGGCCGCGCCGAGCGACGAGCCGTGCGGGACGCCGACCAATGCGGAGGTGGTCCGTGAGTACGAGCGCGCGCTGGGCCGATCGGTGTCCGACCTGGCGTGGTTCGACGCGCTGACCCGGTACAAGGAGGCAGCCGCCACCGCACTGTTGATCAAGCGAGCCCGCAGGGCTGGCGCCATGCCCGCGGCGTTCTTGCGGATGGAGCCCGCACTACCCGGCTTGGTCGACGAGGCGATGACCTTGCTCGGGCACTGACCACGCACACTTCCCTCTGACACAAAAGGATTCGAGCACATGTGGGATTTCCGGACCGACCCCGACTTTCAGGCCCAACTGGATTGGATGGACACGTTCGTCCGGGAGGAATGCGAACCGCTGGACCTACTGTTCCCGCATATCGGCCAGCCCTACAACACCGGTAACGCCGCGGCTCGCGCGATCGTGAAGCCGCTGCAGCAGCGGGTGCGCGAGCGGGGCCTGTGGGCCTGCCACCTCGGCCCGGAGCTGGGCGGTCAAGGCTATGGTCAGCTGAAACTCGCCCTGATGAACGAGATCCTCGGCCGGTCGATGTGGGCGCCGACCGTCTTCGGCACCGCCGCTCCCGACACCGGAAACGCCGAGATCCTGGCCATGTTCGGCACCGCGGAACAGAAGTCGCGCTACCTGCGGCCGCTGCTCGACGGCGATATCGTCTCCTGCTTCTCGATGACCGAGCCGCAGGCGGGCGCCGACCCGAAGGAGTTCGTCTGTGCTGCCCGGCGTGACGGTGACGACTGGGTGATCAGCGGGGAGAAGTGGTTCTCCTCCAACGCGCGCTACGCGGCCTTCTTCATCGTCATGGCCGTCACCGACCCGGACGCATCGCCGTACCGCCGGATGTCGATGTTCGTCGTGCCCGCCGAGACGCCGGGAATCGAGATCATCCGCAACGTGGTGGTGATGCCCGATCGCGAGGAGCTCGACGAGGGCACCCACGGCTACATCCGCTACCACGATGTGCGGGTGCCCGGCGATGCGATCCTCGGCGGGCCCGGCCAGGGATTCGAGGTGGCGCAGGCCCGGCTCGGTGGCGGCCGGGTGCACCACGCGATGCGCACCGTCGGCAAATGTCAGCGCGCGTTCGACATGATGGCCGAGCGGGTGCTTTCCCGCCGCACCCAGGGCGAGCTGCTGGCCGATAAGCAGATGGTTCAGCAGTTCATCGCGGATTCGTGGATCGAACTGGCCCAGTTCCGGCTGCTGGTGTTGCAAACGGCGTGGATCATCGACAACGAGCCGCACGGCGCGGCGCGCACGAATATCGCGATGTGTAAGGTGGCGATGGCGAAGATCTTCCACGACATCGTCGGCCGGGCGGTGCAGATCCACGGCTCGCTCGGGGTCACCACCGAGCTGCCGCTCTACGAGTGGTGGACCAGCGTGCCCGCGCTGGCGCTGGCCGACGGTCCCACCGAGGTGCACAAGGCGACCGTCGCCAAGCAGGTGCTCAGGGGTTACCGTCCGGCCGCGGGACTGTTTCCCTCCGAACACATTCCGACGCGCCGCGCTGCCGCTCGCGCACGGCACGCCGACATTCTGAAGGAGCATGGACTCGCATGACGGATCTGTTTTCACTCGACGGCAAGGTCGCGCTCGTCACCGGTGGCAGTCGTGGTCTGGGCAGGCAGATGGTGCTGGCGTTCGCCATGGCCGGGGCCGATGTCGTCATCACCAGTCGCAAGGTCGACGCGTGTGAGGCGGTGGCGAAAGAGGTTGCGGCACTGGGCCGCCGAGCGCTCGCCGTGGGGTGCCACGTGGGCAAGTGGGCGGAGATCGATGCGCTGGTGGAGGCCGCGTACACGGAGTTCGGCAGGGTCGACGTGCTGGTCAACAATGCCGGTATGTCGCCGCTGGCCCCGTCGTCGGTACGGACGGGCGAGGACCTCTTCGACAAGATCGTCGACGTCAATTTCAAGGGCCCGTTCCGGCTGTGCGCACTGGTGGGGGAGCGGATGGCGGCCGGCGAGGGCGGCTCGATCATCAATGTCTCGTCGTCGGGGGCGATCATGCCCGAGCCGGGATTCGGTCCGTATTCCGGTGCGAAGGCCGGGCTCAACGCACTCACACAGGTATTCGCGCGCGAATACGCACCGAAGGTCCGCGTCAATACCATTTCCGCGGGACCGTTCCTCACCGATATCGCCAAGTCCTGGCCGGAGCAAGCGCGCCAGACCACCCGCAGCGCGGCGGGACGTCCCGGCGATCCGTCCGAAATCGTCACCACCGCACTGTATTTGGCCAGTCCAGCGTCGAGTTACACCACGGCATCGCTGATCCGGGTGGACGGCGGCCTGTACTGACCGCCGTCCGGGGGTGGGTTCAGCGAATGGAGAATCCCGCGTTCACCGGCAGGGAAACGCCGGTGATCCACTTCGCCTGATCGGCCCACTTGGACGGTGTGGGCCAGCGCGGCGGTATTGGGGTTCGCGGTCGGCCGCACGCCCGCGGTGGATCCGGTGAAAACGATCGAGCCGCCCCGCCCGCCGGAAATGAGGTGCGGGATCGCGGCGGTCACGCCGTGGAAGCCGCCGCTGAGGTTGGTCGACAGCACGTCCTGCCAGATCTGCGCGTAGTCGTCGGGACCGTCGCTGAGCCGGACGATGCCCGCATTCGACAGCACGACGTCGATGCGTCCGAACGCTTCATGGGCCCTGGTCCACTAGGTTATACATGTGCAGTCACTTCTTCGTCGGCCGGACCGCGCGCACGATCACGTCGACGAGCGGGGCGACATGCTCGCCGGGGCGGGTGCGCGCGTCGGCGCGCTCGGCTGCCGACTGTGACAGCGTGTGCATCAGGACCGCGCCGAGCAGTGACTCGATGAGTGGTTCGTGGGCGATCTCCGCGGGCATCTCGCCGCGTTCGACCGCGCGGGTGAACGCCCCGGTGGCCGACGTGCGCAGCGCCTTCACGATGCGTTGCTGGAAGGGGTGGAGATCGGTGAATTCCGCAGTGACATCGATCGTGATCCGTAAGGTCGCCCATCCGATCGGATCGAGGAAGTGTTCGAGCAATGCGGTGGCAAGGACGGTCAAATCGCCGGTCAGCGAGCCGGTATCCACATTGACACGCAAGGTCGGCGCCACCGACTCGACGCTGTCGAGCAGTAGTTGTTCCTTGTTCGCCCAGCGCAGGTAGAGCGCGGACTTGCCCACGCCGGCGCGGCGAGCCACGCCATGCATGGTGAATGCCCCCCAGCCCAGCTGGGCGTACTCGAGTAGTGCGGCCGTCATGAGCCGCTCGTCGAGCTCGGGGTCGCGCGGGCGTCCGAGTGGTGTGGCTTGCCGGCCCATGTCGGTTCTCTCCTCTCTCTCCTCGATGCGAATAGTCCGCGCTTTCGTTCGGAATCAACCGATCACAGTCAACTGCATCGGCCGTCCGGCGGTGGTCGAATTTTGCTACTTGCAGACACTTCGAGTCCGTAATACTGTGCGCTGCGCAACATCGCTAACTAAGATGGCGTCGTCATATCCGGTCGCGGCGAAGCGAGTGACGAATTCATGGCCAGTCAGACAGTTGACGCGACCAGGCCTGCCGTACACCTTCGGATCGGCGCCGAGCGGATCGAGACCAGACCCGGCGGCGTGCATCAGCACATCAATGCCGTCGACGGCCGGGTGGACGCCCGGGTGGACGCGCAGATTCCGCTGGCTGGCCCGGCCGAGGTCGACCGGGCGGCACGCACGGCGCACGAGGCCTTCGCCGGCCCGCCGAGCGGCGTGCGATGCTGATGAAGTACGAGAAGGAAGAGGCTGGAGTGTCCGCTGCATCGACGTTGGTATCCAAGGCAACCGACCCGGCATCGGTGCTGCCGGTGCAGCTGCGTTCGCGCGCGGCCTCGCAGCCGGATCGCCCATTTCTGCACGAGGTGACCGGCGACCACGCCGACTACGGCACGACGTGGCAGGGGGTGCGCGCCTGGGCCGAATACCTGCGCGGCCTCGGCGTACTGCCCGGTGATCGGGTCGCCACCGTCCTGCCGCCCTCGATCGACGCGGCGATGATCTGGATCGCGCTCGGTTGCCTCGGCGCGGTCGAGGTGCCGGTCAATCCCGAACTGAAGGGCGCCTTCCTCGACCATGTCCTCGACGACGCCGCGCCGATACTGTGCCTGGCCCGGCCCGAATTCGTCGACCACATCCGAAATGCGCGACCAGCTCTATCCATTCGTGCCGTCGAACGTGGTGCGTGGAAGAACTTGGGTGCCGCCACCATAGAATTCGATCCGCTGCCCGCACCGGCCGATATCGCCTGCGTGATCTATACCTCCGGCAGTACGGGACCAGCCAAGGGCGTGATACTCGATTGGGCCCAATTCACCACGATGGCCGGCCGAATCCCGTTGGGCCCCGACGATGTGACCTACAACTGCCATCCGATGTTCCACGTCACCGGCCGCAGTCCGCTCGTGGCAATGTGCGACACCGGCGGCCAGGTCGTCTTCCGCGAACGATTCTCGGCGAAGGCCACCATGGGCGATGTACGTGAATTCGGTTGCACCACAGCGACTCTGCTCGCACCGCTGTTGCTGGCACTGCCGCCCCGCGCCGACGACGCCGACAATCCGCTCGAAGCCGTCTTCGCAGGTCACAATGTTGCTCTCGCCGCCGAATTCGCCCGGCGATTCGACGTGACATGCTACGACCTCTACGGCTCCACAGAGGTCGGCTTTCCTCTGGTGCTCAGCGACCCGCCCGATCTCGCACATACATGGTGTGGCCGGGTACGCGAGGGCTATCGGGCACAGGTAGTCGACGAGGACGGACAACCCGTTGCCGACGGCGTCGCGGGCGAGCTCTGGATCCGGCCCGATGACCGGCTCATGATCATGGTCGGTTACCTCAATCAGCCGGAGGCGACCCAGCGGGCGCTGGCCGGCGACTGGTACCACACCGGCGACATCGTCATCCGGCACGGCGACGGCAACTTCGAATTTCTGCACCGAGCCGGGGACACCATTCGCCGGATGGGCGAGAACATCTCGACCACCGCCGTCGAAGCGGTGATAGACGAACATCCGCAACTCGTCGCTTGCGCCGTGATCGGCGTCCCCGATTCCATTGCCGGACATGAGATCCTGATCGCCGCGGAGGTCATCGAGAACTCCACCCTGGACGAACTTTCGCTCTACGAGTGGATGACCACCCGCCTGCCCAAACACACCCTCCCGAAATATCTCATCCTGACCGAGACGCTGCCGCGCACACCCACCAACAAGATCCTCAAGACCGGACTGCTGGACACCATCGACCTGAACGCCACCTGGACTCCGCCGGCGCGGCGACAGTGACTCGAGCTCGTCCCACGACGTGGGCACCGCATCAGGTTGAACCGCTGCATCAGGGACGCCGGATCCGCGACTCGCGCAACGTCTCTCGCGCGTCACAGCCTGCACGTACACAAGTGCAACTAGGTTGTATAGCATGGCCCGGGGCTTAATCGACCGGCCCCAGCATTCCGGGCGTGGTGCAATCGCGACTCCGGGACTGGAAACGTTCGAACCGCGTCGGTTGTCCCGGCCGCACGCGCCCGGAGAGGACAACACAGTGACTGTTCGCGAATCCGTGCATGGGCGAATCCTCGTCGTACACATGGAACGTGAGGCGAAGCGCAATGCCATCGATCGCGAGATGGCTCAGGGCATCAGCGCGGCTCTCGACCGGCTCGATGACGACGACCACCTGTGGGCCGGGATCATCACCGGCACCGATTCGGTGTTCTCGGCGGGCACCGATCTGTCCAGTGGCGGCGATGCGAAGACCGACCGTGGCGGCGAATACGGGCTCATCCGGCGTCGGCGCACGAAACCGCTGATCGCGGCGGTCGAGGGGCCCGCGCTGGGCGGGGGATTCGAGATCGTGCTCGCCTGTGATCTCGTGGTGGCCTCCACCACCGCCCGGTTCGCACTGCCCGAGACGCGGCGCGGCGTGATCGCGACATCGGGTGCGTTGTTCCGCGCGGTCCGGACCCTGCCCCTTCCGATCGCCAAACAACTACTCATCACCGGCGCCGGGTTGTCGGCCGAGCGGGCTCACCACTTCGGCGTGGTGAATACGGTCACCGAGCCCGGCGCCGCGCTGGAGCAGGCATTGGTGCTCGCCGAGGACATTTGCCTGTCGTCCCCCGTCGCGGTCCGCCAGACCCTTGCCGCGCTCGCGGATCAGTACGCGGGCGCGGACGAGACCGGCTGGGCGGCAACCGCGCGCGCGATCGAGGTGGTCACCGCCTCCGAGGATAGCGAGGAAGGGGTGCGAGCGTTCTTCGAACGCCGCACCCCGCAATGGAAAGCACGATGACCGCCGGATGAACCGCCGACATCGGGCCCGATCCATCGCTACGTGACCGCGCCGGCGATCTTCAACGCGATCAGCTGATCGTCGTCGAGGCCGATCTCTCGCAGAATGTCGTCGGTGTGCTCCGCGAACTGGGGTGCGCGGGTCATCTGGACCGGCTGGTTGTCGAACTTCACGGGATTCGCGACGAGTTTCTGCTGGGCCCCGTCGGCGTCGACGATGTCGACGATGCGCCCGTTGGCGAGCAGCGCCGAGTCGTTGGCGATATCCCAGCCGTCCTGCACCGGCGCCCACTGCCCGGTCATCTTCTTGAATTCGGTCAACCAGTGCGCGTATGGGAATTTCGCGATGGTTCCCGCGATCTCGGCGGCCACCAGATCCTTTGCGGCGGTGATCTTTTCCATCGTGTCGAAGCGCGGATCACCGACCAGGTCGCTGCGCCCGAGGACGCCGAAGAACTCGTCCCAGTACCGGGTCGGCTGCAGCATCGACAGCTGAATCCAACGGCCGTCGGAGGTGCGGTAGGTGCCGGTCAGGGGGTTTCCGGGGGCGGCGTTGGTCTGTTTGGCCTTGGCCTGCGGCCCGCCGTTCATCATCGCCAGGTTGACATTGAACTGCGTCGCCCAGGCGCCGACCGCGAGCAGCGAGACATCGATCTCGGACGGTTCGCCGGTGACCTTGCGCCCGTAGAGCGCCGCCGCGATACCGCCCGCGATGGTCATCCCGCCGATGTTGTCGCCGTAGGCGCCGGCCGGCATGAACGCCACCGAGTCCGCATCGGGCGGGGTGACACCGTCCGCACTGCCGCCGCGCGCCCAGAACGCGGTCGCGTCGTAGGCGCCGTTCTCCGAATCGGGTCCCTCGCTGCCGAATCCGCTGCCCGCCACGTAGATGATGTTGGGGTTGATCTTGCGGATCTCGTCGAGGGTGATGCCGAGGTGGCGGCGGGCTTTGGGCAGGAAATTGGTGAGGAACACGTCGCTGCGCCGGACCAGTTCCTCGAGGACCGGGCGGGCCTCGGGTTTGTCGAGCGCGAGCCCGAGGCTGCGCTTGCTTCGGTTGGGGCCCTCCATGATCGGCGCGAACGAGGAGCCTTCCCGGCCTGCCGCGAGCCCGAGGACCCGCACCAGCCCGCGCTGGGCGTCCCCGGTTTCGGCGTGTTCGACCTTGATGACGTCGGCACCCCAGTCGGCCAGGATCGCGCCCGCGGCCGGGACGAAGGTGAACTGGGCGACCTCGAGAATTCGGACGCCTTCCATCGGACGGTGCATCGCAAGCTCCTTGCAGAATGGTGCTGTAGAAATGAAATCAACTGTTGCGCAACAGGATTGCGCCGGAAGGGACGCCGCCGCCCGCGGTGACGACCGCGACCTTCGCATCGGCGACCTGGCGGCCTTGCGCTTCTCCACGCAGCTGTAGCACCGCCTCTCGGAAGAATCCGTAGCCGTGTGTGCGACCGGCGGACAGCTGCCCGCCGTGCGGGTTGAGCGGCAGTCGTCCGCCCAGCGCGATGGCGCTGCCGTCGCCGATGAACTCGCGTGCGCCCCCGAATTCGCAGAAGCCGAGGGCCTCGAGCCAGGACAGGGCGTTGAAGGTGAAGCCGTCGTAGAGCAGTGCCACATCGACGTTCTCGGGCCGCAGGTCGGTGCGGCTCCACAGGTGCGCGGCGGGTCCGAGCGACTGCGGCAGGTGGGTGAGCGTGCCCTGGTCCCAGGACAGGGTCTCCATGATCTGGGTGCCGACTGCCTCGACGAACACCGGCGGTTTGGCAAGATCGGCGGCGGTGTCGGCGGCGGAGACGATCACCGCGATGGCCCCGTCGACCGGGACGTCGCAGTCGTAGAGTCCGAACGGGCTCGACACCATCCGCGCCGACAGATAGTCGTCGAGGGTGATCGGATCCCGGTACACCGCGTCGGGATTGAGTCCCGCGTTGGTGCGGGCACCCACCGCGATCCGCCCGAGCACCTCGCGGTCGCCACCATAGCGGTGGAAGTAGTGCGAGGCCTGGCAGGCGATCCAGTTGGCGGCCGACATCGCCCCGAACGGCAACCGCCACTCCATCATGCCCGTAGCCCGGCCCGCCCCGTCGTGCCAGCGTCCCTCGCGCTGCAGTGCCTGATGGCTGGACTCCCACACGGTGCGGAAACACAACACATGCCGGCACAGTCCCGACGCCACCGCGAGCATGGCCGCGATGATGGAGCCGTTCTGCCCGGGGAGGTCACCGCCGCCGTTGACCCAGGTGGGCCGGATTCGCAGGGCTTCCTCGACCGGCATGATGCCGCCCTCGGACATGCCGCCCATCGCCGCACCGGGATAGGTGGACAGGCCGTCGATGTCGTCGAGGGTCAGGCCCGCGTCGGCCACGGCCGACAGGCAGGCGTCGACGGTCAGCGACAGCGGATCGACCATCAGCCGCCTCCCGATCCGGGACTGCCCCACACCGGTGATCGCCACCTTGTCCTCGAACTTGTCGGCCGAGGCCATCGGGCGCAGCCTGGACCGATAGTCTTCCGGCTCGGGTATCGGACCGGGTTCGTCGGGTGCCTCGGGGTCGGGCTCGAACAGCGGCAGCCAGACATCCTCGGCCGCCTGCTCGAACCGGACCCGCACTCGCATGCCTACCCGCACCTCGGCGGGATCGCAGCCGACGATATTGGTCGTCAGCCGGACCGCCGAATCCTCCTGCAGCGCGACGATTGCCACCACATACGGCGGCGGCAGTGCGGGCAGCCACTGCTGGCTGTTCACGGTGAAGCCGACCACCGTGGCGCGGCCGGACACGGGTTCCATGCCGATGTCGCGGCCACGGCAGTGCGGGCAGATCGCGCGCTGCGGATGCGTCCACCGCGCACATGTGCGGCAGTGCCCGATGCGCAGCGCGCCGTCGGCGCCCGATGCCCAGAACTCGGCACTGGCCAAGGTGGGCTGGGGCAGTGGGCGCCGGGCGGCGGTGATGGTCACGGATGGTGCTCCTGTGTGAGAGGTGTGCTGAGGGCGGTCAGGGTTGGCCGGAACTTCGCAGCCGGTCACGCGCGGCCACCATAGCGTCGAGCCGGCGCTGGAGGTCGGCTCGGGATGCGATGGCGTCGGCGGGATTCTCGCCGCGGTCGATTCGCGCGAGGCGGTCGCGTTCAGCGGCGATCTCGTCGTCGAGAAGTGACCGCGCGAGATCCTTGGTCAGCAGGTCCTGGTCCACCCAGTCGTCCTGGGGGAGCTGTTCGATCGGCTCTTCCATACCGGTGCCTCGGCTCAGCCGCGCGGGAAGTTGAACAGCTTACGGGCGTTGAGCTCGACCATCTTGTGCACTTCCTCGTCGGGCACGTCGATCATCATGTCGTGGACGACCTTTCGGCTGTTGGGCCAGTTGGAGTCCGAATGCGGGTAGTCGCATTCCCAGGTGATGTTGTCGATGCCGACCATGTGGCGCTGGTCGACGCCGAACTGGTCGTCGATGAAACAGCCGAAGATGTGGCGGGCGAACAGTTCCGAGGGGCGCACGGTCTTGTCGATGTTCTGGTAGTAGCGGTGCTTCTCCCAGGTCAGATCCATCCGTTCGAGCATGTAGGGCACCCAGCCGATGCCGCCCTCCGACAGGGCGAACTTCAGATCGGGGTGCTTGTGGAACACCGGCGAGAACAGCAGGTCGGCGCATGCGGACATGGAGTTGGTGCCGAACAGTGAAATCATCACGGCCATAGGGGCTTCCGGCGCGGTGACCGGCGCCTTGCCGGAAGTGCCGAAGTGCACGCACAGTGGCTGCCCGGTTTCCGCCGCCGCGGCGAAGACGGGATCCCAGTGGTCGGTGTGGAAGGACGGCAGCCCCAACGGAACCGGATTCTCCGGGAACGAAATGGCTTTGGAGCCTTTGGCGGCCGTGCGGTAGATCTCGCGGACCGACGCTTCGACCGACCACAGCGGCAGGATCACCATGGGAATCAGGCGGTCCGGCGCGGTGGGGCACCATTCGTCGAGGATGTAGTCGTTCCAGGCTTGCACCGACAGCAAGGCGAGCTCGCGGTCTTCGCCCTCGAGGAAGACCGTGCCGGCGAAGCGGGGGAACGAGGGGAACGACAGCGCCGCGTGCACGCCGTCGATGTCCATATCGGCGATGCGAGCCTTGGGGTCGTAGCAGCCGGGCAGCATATCGGAGTAGCGGGTGGGCTCGACGCCGTATTCTTCCGGCTTCTTCCCGGCGACGGCGTTGAGGCCGATGTAGGGGTAGATGCGCCCCTCGTACTGCCAGACCTGGGCCAGGCGAGTGCCGGTGTCGCCGATCGCCTTGTTGTCGTCGCCGACGTGAATGGCCCGGGGCAGTTCTTTCTCCACGATGCGCGGTCCGTGCTCGTGGAACTTGGCGGGCAGCCGGTCGGTCCAGAGCTTCGGGTGCTCGATCAGGTGGTCGTCGGTGGAGATCAATTGCATGTGATCTTGAAGTGGCATGGGAACGCTCCGGTGAGTTCGGGGCCATCGGCAAACGGTTGAACTTATTAAGATATGTTGGCGATGACGATAGCACGTTCGTGTTGCGCACGTCACTGCCTTCTTCGGGTGAATGTGAGCGAGGTTGACCGATTGTCGGCAAAATGCCTGGTAGGCGTGCTCGTGGATGGCGGCGGCGGAATTGCGGGAATGCGACGGAGCGCGTCCGAGGGGCCGGGTGCTGTCGGGTTCGACGCCGCGGCGTCGACTGTGGGGCCGGTTCGCGAGCGTGATCAGCCGAACAGGCAGATGGCCTCGTTCCGGTCCCGGGTTTCGAACATCAGTTCGGCGGCTCGGGAGAGGTGCCGGTGCCAATGCTGTTCGGCGCCCTCGGCGTCATGGGCGCGCACGAGGGTCAACAGCGTCTCGTAGTCGTCCACGGTGGGCGGGACGAAGCTCGGGGTGCTCGGTTCGCCGCCGTGGGTCCGGCGCCGTTCCAAACCCACTCGCCGGTGGAAAGCCAGGACGTCGCGCAGGGCCATCGCTTGTGCGGCCAGCGTCCGGTTACCGCAGTGCAGGGCGATGAGGTCGTGGAATTCGGCGGTGAGCATGACCCACTCGGCGAATTGCGCCTCGGACTCGATATCGCGGTCGAGCATCGCCCGCTGGGCGTCGACGCAGGACTGCAGCGCGGCCAATCCCTCGGCGGTGCACCGCTGGGCGAGCAGTCGTGCGCAGATCGGCTCGAACTCCGCGCGGGCTTCGAGGACGTCGGCCAGGGTGGTCCGCTGCGTCTGCAGATAGAGCCCGATCTGACGCGCCGCGACGCTCAGATCGGGCAGCCGCGCCTGTGGGCCCCCGCGGGAACCGGCCAGGACCTGAATCAGCCCTTCGCTCTCCAGGATCCGGAACGCCTCGCGTAATGTCGGTCTCGACACGGCGAAGTCCGCCATCAGGGCCTTTTCGGAAGGGAGCATCTCGCCGGGGGCGATATCGCCGCGTACGATGCGCCCGCGCAGCTGCTGTGCGATCACCTCCGCGACCTTGGGGGCTCGCACGGAGTCGGCGACGCGACCGGCGCGCCTGGTCTCCCGCTCCTCGCCCATCATTCCGGCAACTCTAGCCAGCGTCTCGGCTGGGGTCATGACGGCCTCGTTTCCCTGCGATATCGGCGACGTGTTCCCAAATTCCATCGCGTGCTCTACAGTGACATAGACCACATGGTAATACTAGTTAAATACTTGCCGCCCGATGGTGACGAGATATGCCGGGCGTGGGATATCGCCCAGATTCCACAACTCACGCACCCCTGGATATTGCGATGGCAGCGGGCCGATGTCGGCGTATCGCCACAATCGACCGGAGGAACGGCAATGGGAGAACTCGACAGAAAGGTCGCGGCGGTGACGGGTGCGGCCCGTGGGCAGACCCGTTCGCGCACGCCTAGGAGAGCGTCATGCTGAAGGAATACTCGAAGCTCTATATCGATGGCCAGTGGGTCGCCGGCGAATCCGGCGAGACCGTGCCGGTGATCAACCCGGCCACCGAGGAGGTCATCGGCCGGGCGCCGGTTGCCACCAGAGCTGATGTGGCGCGGGCGATTTCGGCTGCGCGCCGCGCCTTCGACGAGGGCCCGTGGCCCCGTATGTCGATGCGCGAACGCGCCGCGGTGCTGCTGCGCATGGCCGATGCGATGGAGAAGCGGTTCGAAGAACTGGTAGCGCTCAATATCGCGGAGACCGGCGGTACCCGGGCCGGCGCGGAGACCTTCCAGATCGCGATCCCGCTGCAGCATTTCCGCGATATGGCCGAACGGGTCATGCCGACATTCCCGATGCAGACGCCGTTGGCCCCCGATTTCGGTGTCGGCATCGGGCAGGGTGTCCTCGAGCGGGAACCGTATGGTGTGGCCGCGCTCATCTCGGCCTACAACTTCCCGTTCTTCCTCAACATCATGAAACTCGCGCCGGCCCTGGCCGCGGGATGCACCACCGTCCTCAAGCCGGCACCGACCACCCCACTGGAGGCCTTTGTGCTCGCGGGGATCAGCGAGGAGGCGGGCCTTCCGCCGGGTGTGCTCAATATCGTGCACGGCGATATCGACGCGGGCCTGGAACTCACCACCAATCCGATGGTGGATCTGGTCAGCTTCACCGGCTCGGACGCGGTGGGGCGCAAGGTGTACGAGCAAGCCGCGCCCACCATGAAGAAGGTCGTACTCGAGCTCGGTGGCAAATCGGCGAACATCATCTGCGAGGACGCCGACCTCGCCAAGGCGCTCCCGTCCATTCTGATGGGCATCGTCGTCCATGCCGGGCAGGGCTGCGCGCTGCTGAGCCGCACCCTCGTGCACCGGTCCCGGATGGACGAACTGGTCGAGATGATCAAGGGCGCCCTGACCGCCGTCACGGTCGGTGATCCGGCGAATCCGGACACCGTGATGGGCCCGCTCGGCAGTGCGGCACAGCGGGACAAGGTCGAAAACCTCATCCGTATCGGCGTCGAGGAGGGCGCGACCATCGCCTTCGGCGGCGGCCGGCCCGCGGGACTGGAGAAGGGCTTCTTCGTGGAGCCGACGCTGTTCGTCGACGTGGACAACGCGATGACCATCGCGCAGCAGGAGTTCTTCGGCCCGGTCGGTGTGGTCATCCCGTTCGACGACGATGACGACGCCGTCCGGATCGCCAACGACAGCGAGTTCGGCCTCGCCGGCGGGGTGTGGGCCAACGACCCGATCCGGGCGTACCGGATCGCCCAGCGGATCCGGACCGGATTCGTCACCGTCAACGGCGGTGGCGGGGGGATGAGTCCGCATGCGGCGTTCGGTGGCTACAAACAGAGCGGACTGGGCCGGGAATGGGGCGCGGCCGGACTCGACGAGTTCCTGCAGACCAAATCCATCGTGTGGGGCGTCGCGTCCGGTTAGCCCGCCCGCGAGATGAGGTAGACAGGTTGAGTGCCAGAAGGATTGGGTTCATCGGCGCCGGGAAGATCGGTGAGCCGATGGTGGAACGGCTGCTGGCCGCGCGGCTGCCTACCGCCGTCTACGCCCGGCGCAGCGAGGTCGGTGACCGGCTCGCCGACCGCGGTGGCGTGCCGGTCGAGTCGCCGGATGCCCTGGCGGGCAACGATGTTGTCATCGCGTGCTTGTTCGACGACCAGCAGGTAGCCGAGATCGCCACCCCGATAGTCGCGGCCATGCGGCCCGGCGCGGTCTTCGTCTCACACACCACCGGCAGTCCGAACGCGCTGCGTGCCCTCGACGCGATCGCCCGGCCCCGCGGGGTCGCGGTGGTCGAGGCGCCATTCAGCGGCACAGCGGAAGGGATCCGGGCCGGACGGCTCACGGTCCTGCTCGGCGGCGACGACGAGGCCGTCGACATCGCCGAGGAGGTCGTGTCCGCCTATGCCGATCGGATCATCCGCGCCGGCGCACTCGGTAGTGCGCTGTCGGTGAAGTTGATCAACAACGCGCTGTTCGCCGCGCACACCCAGCTGACGCTGACCGCGATCCGGATCGCCGACGGTTTGGGAGTCGCCGAGTCCACGCTGCTGGCGGCTCTGGCTGTCAGCAGCGGGGGAAGCGCTGCGGCGCAACACCTCTCGGACTCCGAGCTGGACGCGCGGGCCTACAGCGAACTCCTGCCGCACTATCTGCGTAAGGACGTCGCCTCGGCGCGCGCGGTCGCCGCCGAACTCGATGTCGATATAGCTCCCCTGGTGGCCGCCGTTCAACTCGGACCGATGCGTCTGATCGACGAGGAGCCACCGACCATTGGAAAGGAAGTGTCATGACCGGACGGTTGAACGGAAAGGTCGCATTCATCACCGGCGCCGCTCGCGGCCAGGGCCGAGCCCACGCGGTGCGGATGGCGCGCGAAGGCGCGGACATCATCGCGGTCGATCTCTGCGCCCCGCTGCCGGATGTCGGCTACGACTCCGCCACCCCGGAGGATCTGAAGGAGACCGCACGCCAGGTGGAGGCGCTCGGCCGGCGGATCGTCACCGCCGAGGCCGATGTGCGTGACCTGGAGGTGCTGACCACCGTAGTGGGGCAGGCGGTCGCCACCCTCGGCCGGCTCGATATCGTGGTGGCCAATGCGGGGATCTGCACCCCGCGCCCGTGGGATCAGGTCAGCCCGCAGGTCTTCGCGAACACCATCGACATCAACGTGACCGGAGTATGGAACACGGTGATGGCGAGCGCCTCTCATCTCGTCACCGCCGGTGGCGGCAGCATCATCATGATCAGTTCCGCCGCGGGGCTGAAGGTGCAGCCGTTCATGGTGCACTACACGACGAGCAAATTCGCGGTGCGCGGGATGGCGAAGGCATTCGCCGCGGAACTCGCTCAGCACCGGATCCGCGTGAACAGTGTCCACCCCACCGGCGTCAATACGCCCATGGGGTCAGGGGACATCCAGTCCGTCCTCGGGGCTGCGATCGCGGACAATCCCCGCCTCGGCGCGATGTTCACCAACCTGCTGCCCGTCGACTCGACCGAACCCGAGGACGTCGCCGACGCGGTGCTGTACCTGGCCTCCGACGAGAGCAAGTACGTCACCGCCCACGAACTGGCCGTCGACGCGGGCGTGACCCAGTTCTGAGCGCGGGCCCCGCGCACCGGGTGCCTGGACCGAGTGTATGGGCGCGCCGCTCGCGTTGTCGCTCGACAGGTAACCCGGTGACAGCCCGGATCGCATTCCGAAATAGTCCGCCGCACAGCGGATGTGACAGGAATCAGGGGATGCTGCCCCGGTAACGGGCCGAACGATAGGGTCCGGGCCAGCGCAGCTCCGACTTCAGCTCGACCGCCGCCCGGAAGGGCCAGTGCGGTTCGCGCAGGAGCTGGCGGCCGAACATGAGTGCGTCGGCCGCGCCGTCGACCAGGAGCTGTTCGGCCTGGACGGCCTCGGTGATCAGCCCGACCGCGATCACCGGGATGGAGGACGCGCCGCGCGCCGCGCGGGCGAAGGGGACCTGATATCCGGGACCGACAGTGATTTTCTGGTGCGCGACCATACCGCCGCTGGACACGTCGATCATGTCCACGCCGGTACCCTCGAGTGCCGCGCACAGTCGCACCGTGTCCTCGATGGTCCAGCCGCCCTCGGCCCAGTCGGTGGCCGACAGGCGCACGAACAGCGGCATCGATTCCGGGATCACGGCGCGGATGGCCGCGACGACCTCGTGCAGGATGCGGGTGCGCCCGGTGAAGTCGCCGCCGTACCGGTCGTCGCGCTGGTTGCCGAGTGGGGACAGGAACTCGTTGAGCAGATACCCGTGTGCGGCATGGATTTCCAGAACCTGGAAACCCGCGTCCACTGCCCGCTGCGCCGCGACGGCGTAGGCGGCGACGGTGTCCGCGATCTCCTCGACGGTCAGCGCATGCGGTTCCGGCAGCCCCTCGTAGGCGATCGCCGAGGGGGCGACGGTACGCCAGCCGCCCTCGGCCTCGGTGATCGCGTTGCGGCCCTGGGTCGGGACCTGGGTGCTGCCCTTGCGGCCCGCGTGGGCGAGTTGCATTGCGGGAATCGATCCTTGGCCGACGATGAATCGGGTGATGCGAGACCAGGCCTCGGCTTGTTCGTCGTTCCAGATCCCGGCGTCCGGGATGCAGATACGCCCTTCGGGCAGTACCGCGGTGGCCTCCGACATCACCAGTCCGGCGCCGCCGCGGGCCATGCCGCCCAGATGCGCGAGGTGCCAGTCGGTCGGAACGCCGGTATCGGTGGCGGAGTATTGGGCCATGGGCGCGACCCATAACCGGTTCTTGACCGTGACCCCGCGCAGGGTCAGCGGTGAGAATAGCAAGCTTTGCGTCATGGCTGTAGGTCTCCCGGCCTGGTTCTCGTCATCGTGCGTAGCCCCGGCTACTGACATTTGAAGGATAACTTAGTAAGCTTTGTTGATATCATAGGCGAATGCAGGAGGAAGAGTGGATCTGAACGAGTTGACTACGGTCATCGCGGAGCTGAAAGAGCACGTCCTGACCATTACGCTCAACCGCCCGGATCGGTTGAACTCCTTCAACGACGCGATGCGCGCGGAGTTCAAGGCACTCTGGCGATTCGCCGACGAGACCGACGACGTGCACGTGATCGTGCTGCAGGCCAACGGTGATCGCGCATTCTGCACCGGTGTCGACGTGAAGGAGGGGACCTTCATTGCCGACAACCCGTTCAGCAGGCAGGACCCCGGTGTCGATCTCTCACCCAAGCAGAACGGATGCTGGAAGCCGCTGATCTGCGCGGTGCACGGCATGGTGGCCGGTGGCGCCCTGTACTGGCTCAACGAAGCCGACATCATCATCGCGAGCGACGACGCCCAGTTCTTCGACCCGCACGTTACCTACGGCATGGTGGCGGCCCTCGAGCCGATCGGGCTCGCGCACCGCATCCCGATCGGCGAAGTACTGCGCATGGTTCTGCTCGGAATCGACGAACGGATGTCGGCCGAACGCGCGCATCAGATCGGTTTCGTCAGCGAGGTGCTGCCGCGCGCGCGGCTGCGCGATCGTGCGCAGGAGCTCGCCGGGCGGATCGCCGCCAAACCCGCGGCCGCGGTACAGGGGAGTATCCGGGCGATCTGGGAGTCCCGCGACACCGGGCGCTCGCATGCGCTCGCCACCGGTATGGCGTACACGGTGATCGGCAATCCGATCGGGCAGGCGCAAGTCGTGCGCTCGGACGTGCCCACCCGCGAGTACGAGGTCCGCTGATCATCGGGTCGCCGCAGGCGCATCCGCAGAAGGAGTAGCTGAGATGGACTACGGAATGAGCCCGGAGCTCGAGCGGTTCCGCCTGGAGGTGCGGGAATTCGTCGAGGCCAACGCCCCCGCGATCGTGCCGAAGGCCGGCGTGCGCAGTGCCGAGGATCGCGCCGAGCACACAGTGATCACCGAATGGATCGGTAAGCTGTTCGCCGCCGGCTACATGGGCGGCGATTGGCCGCAACAGTATGGCGGACAAGGTAGTGCGTACCCCGCTGAGCGTGACGTGGTGGTGGGGGAGGAGATCGCGCGGGCACGGGCCCCGCAGTTCGTGGGCGCGGGCCAACTGGTCTCGCATGCACTGATCGACTTCGGCACCGAGGAGCAGCGCCAGCGCTACCTTCCCGGTATTCGCTCGGGCAAGGACACCTGGTGCCAACTGTTCAGCGAACCCAGCTCCGGTAGTGACCTGGCATCGTTGCGCACCAAGGCCGTTCGCACGGAGAGCGGGGGATTCCGGGTCAGTGGGCAGAAGGTGTGGACCACCAACGGGCATTGGGCCGAATACGGCTACCTGCTGGCCCGCACCGATCCGGATGCGCCCAAGCACAAGGGCATCAGCGCCTTCATCGTCGATATGAGCCTGCCCGGTGTCGATGTGCGCCCGCTGCGTGAGATGACCGGCACGTCGGACTTCAACGAGGTCTTCCTCGACAACGTCGAACTGCCCGCAGACGCTCTGATCGGTGAGCTCAATTGTGGTTGGGCGATTGCCAATTCGAGTCTCGGGCACGAGCGCAGTAGCGTCGCCACGAGCGTGGTGCGGCTGCGCCAGAACGTGGATGCGCTGAAGGACCTGGCCACGCGGGTGACCCGCGGCGGGCGCCCGGCCATCGAGGACGGCGCGGTCCAGGAGACGCTGGGTAAGTTCAGCGCGGAGGTCGAGGCACTGTCCGCGCTGGTATACGCCAACATCAGCCGGTGGTCGCGCGGCACCGAGCGGGTTCAGGACGCACCGATGGCCAAGCTGATGTTCAGCGAACTGGGCGTGGAGATCTCGCGGTACGCACTGGAACTGAGTGGTGAGGCGGGCATCCTGGTCGAGGGCGACCCCGGTGCGGTCGACCACGGCCGGTGGCAGGACGAATTCCTCTATGCCCGCGCGTACACGATCGCGGGCGGCAGCTCCGAGATCATGCGGAACATCATCGCCGAGCGCGGGCTGAAGATGCCCCGCTGACCGCGCACCCGATCAGGCCGTCGCTTTTCCGTCCACGACGTCCACATGCGAAAGTAGGGATCCGCGAGTGGAGGGAGATTGGTAATGGGTGCGCCTGCGCATATAGGGCGCCCGACCGGCGCCGACGGAGATCGCACTCGAAGGCGCATCCAGACCGCCGCAATGAACCACATGGCGGACGTCGGCTACGCCAATGCCACGATGAAGGCGATCGCCGAACAGGCCAACGTGACCAGTGCGGCGATCTACCATCATTTTCGCTCGAAAGAGGCCCTCGTCGTCGATACCCTCGTATCGACGCTCGATGAAGTGATGCGCAGGCTCGAAGCCGCGGCGGCCATCGAATCGACGCTGGTCGGCGACGCACCGAGCGTTAACCCCCGAATGAACCACATTCACTGTCGTGCCGAGAACCGGCGACTCGAGATCGATACTCAATGTATTCGGCACGGCTCTGAACCGCTTCGGAACCGGGTTGCTCGCCCATTCGGCTGTGGTAGTCGTTGAAGCGTCTACTCAGGGGTGGGATTCAACATTTGCCGAACTGCCTGCGAAATGGCAGAACGCGTCAATTAGGTCTTGCCGAGAGATCTAGCTTGATTAGATAATAAGGAGTTCGTAAGTAAGTTGAGACTCGCCAGGGTAATTCCCGAGTTTCCTGGCGCGGTGCTGGGAGAATTTCGGGGTGCGCGACAACGACGGCCGGAAGCTGGATCACAAGACCCTCGAGGTGCTGCGGATGCGGGCGGTGGAGCAGGTTGCCGCGGGCGCGCATCCCGAAGAAGTGGCCGTCACGCTGGGATTTCACAAGAACACGGTGTACGGGTGGCTGGCCAAGGCGCGCGAGGGCGGTAAGGACGCTAACTGAGCCGCGATCACGCGGCCCCGGTAGACGATCCATCCCTTGCCCCGGGCGAATCGACCAAGCCGACCCGGCACACCGGCCCACCGTCTCAGCCCCGTACAGCGCGGTCTACGCGCAGCTCGAACCGCTGGTATCGCAGCTCGCCGATCCCACCCAGAACGCCTATCAACAGCTGATCGACAGCCCGGAATGGAGTTCGGCGGCCGACGGTGCGAACGACGTCGCGGAACGCGGACAGCCCTCGATCCCGTATCCCGATCGGGTGGCTGCCGAGGAAGGGATGAGCGCACGGTTACTCGACCTGTTCCATATCCAGGTTTCGCACGCGACCCGGACCGCCGACGAGGCGGCGAGCACCTCGGCGACGCGGACTCTCTGGGCCGGCCTCGCGGTTCTGCTCGTCACTGCGGCCACATTCGGACTCGCGGTGATCCTGGCGCGCCGGCTGGTGAAACGGCTACAGACACTGCGGTCCCGGAGTCTCGAGCTCGTCCACCGCACCTTGCCCTCGATGATCGAGCGGATCCAGAACGGGAAGCCGGTGGATCTGGATGCCGAGATCGGGCTCGTCCGCCCGGGGACCGATGAGATCGACCAAGTAGCAGAAGCTTTCGATATCGCCCAGCCGCACTGCGGTGTCCGCCGCGGTGGAGCAGGCACGAACCCGGTCTGGATTCGCCAAGGTGTTCCTCGATATCGCCTACCGAAACCAGGTTGTGGTCCGCAAGCAGTTGGAGGTGCTCGATCTCGCGGAATCACTGCAGAACGACCCCGTACATCTGCAACTCCTGTTCGATCTCGACCACCTGACCACACGCGCCCGACGCAATGCCGAGAAATCTGCTGATCCTCGGGGGCGGACAGCCGGGGCGGCGGTGGCGAGAGCCTGTCCTGCTGGAGGACATCGTGCGCAGCGCGGTGTCGGAGACCGAGCCTGGCCCGAGTGGGGGCAGTCCGCCTTCCCGAGGCGATGGTTTCCGGCACTGCCGTCGCCGACCTCATCCACCTGCTGGCCGAGCTCATCGACAATGCGGCGGTCTTCTCTCCACCGGAGGCGCCGGTATCCATCCACGGCAACATGGTCGGGCGCGGAGTCGTGGTGGAAGTCGAGGACCAGGGCTGGGCATCGCCTTCGCTCCGCGGACGGGCCAAACAGGTGCTCGTCTGCCTTCTGGAACACATCATGGCCGGCGCCGCGCCCGCGCCACGGCTGAGCTCCGGGCGGCTCGAATCGCCGCTTCCCGCCTTTCGAGCGGAGCCGGACGCTCGCGGCTCTTTCGCCGGGAATCCGGAATCGCAGCGGCTCCCGGCCCGTTCGTGCCCGACAGCGATCGCCGCCGGGCACACTGCCGTCGGCTTCGCAGAACAGATCGATCCCGCGCTCGCTCGGTGGGCAGGAGGCGGTCGTACGATCCGATTCCAGGGCATGCCGGGGCCGAGTGGGTGTGTCCATGGGACAATACGAGTCCACAGGACGGGAGGGACAGATGGGTGCGACCGCCCAAATAGGCCGCCCGATGGGCGCCGACGGGGACCAGACTCGCCGACGGATCAAGGCTGCCACCATAAAGCACGTCGCCGAGGTCGGCTACGCCAACGCCACCATGAAGGCGATCGCCCGCGAGGCGCAGCTCACCAGCGCCGCGATCTATCACTACTTCCCGTCCAAGGAATCTCTGGTCGTGGCGACATTGGAATCGGTGCAGGAAGAGGTGGTCGGGCAGCTCCGGGAAGCGGCCGATCGGGGAACCACTCTGGTCGGCCGACTCACCGCCGTCCTCGAGGAGGCGCTCGCCTCCGTGGCGAAATATCCCTCGATAACCAGATTCGAGGCGACACTGTCGTTCGAGACCAGCCACCTGTCGCAACTCGCCGCGTTGCGGTCTCGCCGCCGAGAGGCTGAAGAGGAACTGTACGGCCGGCTGGTCAACGATGCCGTCGCCCGGGGGGAGCTCGCCCCCGGCACCGACCCACAGGCCTTGGTCGATGTCGTCATATCGCTGTCGTCGGGATTGACATACCTGTCCGCGACAACGGCGCCGGAACGGCATCGGGCGGCGGTCCGGTCCATGGAAGCAATCCTGGCTACCGGACTACCGTTGGTCGGCACATAGCGGATTCCATGCGGAGCGGTTTCGGCTCCGGATACCGCCGCCGGATACGCCCATTACAGCGAAGCCCGGTCACCCGCCCAAGCCGTCGGGCATTCGCCCGTGAATACATCTGGTCACGCGACCCGCAGCCGCGACAACAGCTTCGGCCTCCGCTCGGACACTGCGACCGGAGATGACGGTGCCGGCGTAGGACGAGGCGATCGCCAAGGTGACCTGCCCGTGCGCGTCGAAGACCGGCGCGGCGGTCTGGATCATCGAGTAATATTGCTCATCGTCGATCTCGTTCAGGAAGTATTCGCCGGCCAGCAGTGTATCCAGGCCGGCGCCGAGTGCTTGCCCGGACTCTGCTCGCTGTTCGTTGTCTTCCGCTACATTCCGCGCGGCGGCATATCCCCGTCTGCGCACGCCCTCCAAAGCCTCGAGGCACCGGGCAATCGCCGCATCCGAGGCCACAGCGTCGACCTGCCGGAGCCATTTCTCGACGTCGGCGTTGTCGGACCAGGCCAAGAACACGGTGCCGATCGGCGGCCTGAATTCCACGCGGTGGCCGACCTGCACTGTCATGCTCCACGGTCCGACGTTGCCCGCCTGCTTGACGATGACAACGTGCCTGCCGATGACCCGGGTGGCAACGATATGCCGGCCGATTTCCTCGTTCAGCCTGTTGATCTCCGCTTGCGCGATCGCCTGCACGTCGTCGTCCCGGGCACCCGCGGCCCGGCCCAGCCGGACCAGAGTCGGCCCCAGGCCGTATTTTTTCGACGACGGATCCTTGATCAAAAGGCCCTCGTCGGCCAGGCCGTTGAGCATTGCGTGGGCCGTTGCCGCGCTCAGCCCGGCAGACCGGGAGATCTCCGAGAGGCTCATCAACTCCTCGGGATGGTCGGCCAGAAACTCGAGAATGGCTGCCACTCGCTTAACTGCCGGTGACTGGCGGGACATGGACGCTTCTTTCTATATCGCGAAACATCTTTCGCCGATTAGAATACATAGGCACCCGTGCCGCCGAGATGCCGGACCGCGGCGGCCGGCTCGCCCAAGCTTTCGATCAAGGACATCCGGCCAACTGCCGCGCCACCGTCGGCAGCACGGCGGCGGCGAGCGCAGCATGCCCCTTGTCTCCGGGATGGATACCGTCGACGAGATCCTCCGGAGTCAGCAGATCCAGCCCTCGAATCAGCGTAATCGGCGGAGAGCTGTCGATCGCCTCGACGGCGGCCTCCAGCGCGAAGCGCAACTGCGCCAGCGTGGCACCCAATCGGTTCTTCGCGGCTTCGGCACCCGGCCTGACGATCGGGCTCATCACTACGATGGGCACACCGGGAAGCCCCCGCCGTACTGTCGCCAGGAATACGCGCATAGTTTCGGCGATCAACCCGGGATCCATGGGGATCGTGGCCCATGAGTTCGTGCCCCACGCGATCGCCACAGCATCCGCGCCGGACGCTGCCACCACAGCTGCCGCCTCGAGCTCGCCCCGTGCGGATCCGGCGAACCCGAGGTTCACCGCGTCGATCGACAACCGTTCCGCCACCAGCGACGGCCACGCCAGGCCGGCCTCCGACACCGACCACCCCTGGCAAATCGAGTCACCGTAGACAACCCAGCGCCGTGAATATCGCACCGGAGCAATTACTCCGCTATTCGCCGAGATACCGAGAGGTTCGAAGGCATTCGTCTCCGGAAGGTAGATCCGGACCGTGGCATCCGCAGGACGCGAGGGTAGCGGAACCTCGATACGACCCTCCGGGGCCGCGATCGGCACGGCCGTCGAATGGGCCCCCACGACCCGAACGGTAAGCGCCGGCTTCAGCGCCGGTGCGGCAAATCCTACCTCGGTACCCATCCGGTATTCGAGTTCGATCGAATCAGCAGTACCGGCGAGGGCTATATGTACACCCGCCATGACCCGGCCGGCGGCGACTGTGTCGCCCGGCAGCCGGTTGATCGACGGCGCCGGGATACGATTCCCACTCGCCGGATCGCCCCCGGGCAACAGCCCCCGGACGAATTCGCTCATCTCACTCATATCTGCGGTCCTTCGGTAATCGGATGCATTTCTCTCGTCGTCTCTCCGGTCGAGTCCTGGCAGGCCGGCCGATATCCGGCACCGGCGCGCACCGAGCAGACCGGCTCAGCCGAACGAGAACTTGCCGAAGTCGGGACGCGACAGCATCCCGTAGTAGTCCGCGGCCCGCCACGGCGCACCGACGGATTGCCGGCCATTCCTGTCGACGTAGTAGTTTCGATCGCGTGAGGCCTCTTCGAGCCAGACCAGATTCACAGTGGCCTCGTCCATCGACTCGTTGTATTCGTCGCATGCCGCCGGGGTGACCTCGATACTTCGGTGCCCTCCCTCGACGACTCCTACGATGCATTGGGCGATGTAGGCGGCCCAACTCTCGATGTGGGTGATCAGTGAACCGACGCGGTTCTGTCCGTTCGGGCCGTACATGATGAACAGATTCGGGAAGTTGGGGACGGCCATTCCCAGGTATGCGCGTGGCCCTCGATCGGCCCACGTTTCCTCCAAAGTGGTGCCATCCGCTGCTCGATACTGGGCGGGCCAGACATATTTTTCGACACTGAAGCCCACCGCGGCCACCACCAGGTCCGCTTTGTACTCCCGGCGGGCGGACGTGAGAATCCCGCCGACGGTGAATCGCTCGATCGACTCGGTGACCAACTCGACATTGTCACGCAGCAGCGTGCGATACCACCCGTTGTCGACGATCAAGCGCCGGGCCATCGGTGCGTGGCGGGGCACCAGGCGCTCGACCAAATCCGTATCGGCCTTGAGTTGCCCGGAAATGTACTCGGTGAGATATTTGCGTATTCTATCGTTCGCCGCACTGATCAGCCCGCCCTGTGCCTGCCACTCCGGGTCGACTTCCTGGACGGCCTCCGCCATCAACCCCGGACGGATACTCGCGTAGTTGAACCAGTTTTCGTAATACGGCAGGTTGTTTATCAGCCAGCGTGTTTCCACGGGGATGGGCTCGCCGTAGCGCTCCCTTGGTGAAATCCACTGCGGCGTCCGGACGAATACATCGACATGCGCGGCACTTTCCGCGATCCTGGACAGCAACTGAACACCGGTCGACCCGTTGCCGATCACGGCGACCCGCCGTCCCGCAACGGCAATTTCGTCGCTCCAGTCCGTCGTGTGCACGACTCGGCCCGCAAAGTCCTCGATACCGTCGAACTCTATCTTCTTCGCGGTACTGAACAATCCCGATGCGCTGACAACGAAATCGGCGGTAACGGACTCCATGGCCCCGGGACCCGCCACCTCGAGGTTCCACGACTGCGTATGACCGTCGAACCGCGCCGAACGAATCTCGTGTTCGAAACATATATGGTCCGATACGTTGTACTTTTCGGCGACGTACTCCAAGTACCGCCGAACTTCTCCCTGCCGCGCAAAGTACTCCGACCACGGGTACTTCTTTTCGAAGCTGAACTGGTAGGACAGACTCGTGGTGTCGACGCGAGCGTCGGGGTAAGTGTTGATGCTCCATGTCCCGCCGATTTCGCTCCGACGCTCATAGATCGTATATCGGATGCCGAGCCGTTCGAGCTGCACGGCGGCCGCAATTCCGCTGAAACCCGCGCCCACGATCGCCACGTGGAACTCGGTCGCACGTTCCGGGATTCCATTCGACCATTCGACTGCTCTGGGATACGGCTCGAACGCGAGTTCGTCACGATGAAGCCGGTATTCGGCCTCCGTCATCTCGGCGCCATTGAACGAAGCCAGCATCGTGCGCAACTCGTCGTCGGCGGGGACGGCCTCGGCAACGTCATCTAGTCCGGCGGCCAGCAACTGTACAGCCAATCCCCGGATTCGCCTGGCGTTCTTGTCGGATTCAGCACTGCCTCCGGGGTCCGGGACAGCACGCATCCGCAAGGGGTCCCAGATCGGTTCGGTATCGGGCGGCAGTTCCAGAAGCCAGCGTTCGCCGGTGATCTGGAACAGCGACATCCGCAGCGCGTGCAGGTCGGCTCGCTCTACTGCCCGCCGAATAAAGACCTCGTTCACGGTCATCGCATCGCCATCTTTCACTATTGTGAATTTATTTTCGTCAGAGCGAAAGTGACGGTAGCAGCGACACCACACTCGGGCAAGGATCGATACCGAATCCGCCTGACATCCAGGCTCTTTCGAGTCTGCTGTTGCCTGCGCCACACCCGGAGAGGTACTGTCGCGACATTCCTGAATTCGAAAGGATTTTCCTCATTGTGAATACGCTCTTGGCTGCCTTCAGCAGCCAGGTGATCGGAACGAGGGAGTAACTACTGTGGAGTACATCGAGTCGACCCCCGACTACCGAGGTCTTTCGAGCCTCGCCGGACGACACGTCATCGTGCTGGGGGCCGGCCAGGGCATCGGCCGGCAGGCCGCACACGCGGCCGCATCCGTAGGCGGGAAGGTTTCGTGCGTAGATCTCGACGAAGATCGCGCGAGTTCGGTGGCAGACGAAATCGGTGGAGTCGCGATCAGCGGGGATGTGACGGATCGGAATTCGATGGAATCGATATTCGCCGAAGCCGTCGATCGGCTCGGGCCGGTGCGCGGCCTGGCCGATATCGTCGGTATCGCCGAATGGGCACCACTGGTCGATATCAGCGATGACAACTGGTCTCGCTCGCTCGACCTGAACCTTCGTCACCAGTTCCTGGCGATGCAGATCGGCTCACGGTACATGCCCGACGGCGGGGCGATGGCTTTCGTTGCCTCCGTGTCCGGCCAGCGATCGGCACCCAACCACGCGATCTACGGTGCGGCCAAGGCGGGCCTGACCAACCTCGTCCGCACGGCCGCACTGGAACTCGCCCCGAAGATCCGCGTCAACGCCGTGGCACCCGGTGTAACCCTGACCCCGAGAACGTCGGTGAATCTCGATGCGGACCGTCTCGCGGCGGCCGATGCCTGGGTACCCCTGGGCCGTATCGGGGAAGCGCGCGATATCGCTGCGGCACTGCTGTTCTTTCTGACCGACCAATCCGACTGGGTGACCGGTCAGACATTGACCGTCGACGGCGGGACGAGCCGCAAGTACCAGTACGACGTCTGAGCCGAACACCCTCATTGCACCACACTTGCCCGAAACCGCCCGCAGTCATCGACGACTCGGCGTCATCGTTTCGCGGCAGGTCCCCAGGGCCCGGGCGAGGTCGATCTTCGCGCGACCTCGGCCGGACCGGACAAGGAAACTCCCGTGCATCTCACCACACGATCCGGCAGCAGTGGATCCGGCCGTCTCGGCCTCCTCGCATTCATCCCCGCATTCGCTCTCGCCGCCGCGTGCGGCGACCCCGGCACCGGCGGCCCCACCGCCGTCATCGAAGCCCCGCGAGCGCTTTCCCCGACCGGCCGGCGACCGGCACACCGATCAGCATCGGACTGATCAATCCCGAGGGTGGTCCCCGCAACGTCGTTGCCCGAGTACCGCGAGACCGCCGAGGCGGCCGTCGCCTACGCGAACGCGAATCTCGCTGGTATCGCCGCGGAGACCGGGATACCGCTGCCCAGAGACGACCGATAGGAGAAACAGGACATGGGACGACTGGCCGGAAAAATCGTTCTGATCACCGGATCGGCACGGGGACAAGGCGAGGCCGAGGCTCGGCTGTTCGCCGCGGAGGGCGCCACGGTTGTGGTCACCGATATCGATCACGAGGACGGCGCCGCGGTCGCGAAATCGCTTCCCGGCGGGGCGGTCTATCGGCCGCTCGATGTCACCGACCGAGAGCAGTGGGACGACCTCGCGCACTATATCGACGAAACCTTCGGAGTCCTGGATGTTCTCGTCAACAATGCCGGTATCGCGCCCGCTACGGGACGTTTCGACCTGTTGCCGGTCGAGAACCACCATCGGCTGTTCGATGTACATGTGCACGGGGTGTTCTACGGGATGCGGTCGATGGTCGCGCTGCTGGAGCGGAGCCGCGCCGCCTCGATCATCAATATTTCGTCGATCGACGGGCTGGTGGGCATCGGCGGTCTGACAAGCTACACGGCGTCCAAGTTCGCGGTCACCGGGATGACGCGCTCCGCGGCCATCGACCTCGGGCCTTTGGGTATCCGGGTCAATTCGATCCATCCGGGCGTGATCGACTCACCCATGGTCCGCCACATCCAGGGGAAGGGGCGCGAACGCCTCGACAACACGGTGCGCCGACAACCTTTCCCCCGCCCCGGCGAGCCGAGCGAGATCGCGTACCTAGCCCTCTTCCTGGCCTCGGACGAATCCTCGTACTGCACCGGTGGTCAGTTCACCGCGGACGGCGGTCATCTCGCGGGCCCGTACCGCGACCCATACCAGGAATGAACCGACGGCGGCCACAGAACAGCTGCCACCGATCAACCACACAGAGGAGTGTGAAACTGCCATGGCTACCGTCTTCGACAAGTTCGATCTCACCGACCGGATAGCAATAGTCACCGGAGCGGGTAACGGGATCGGCGCAGCCATTGCCACCGTCCTCGCCGAAGCGGGTGCGCACGTCGCAGTCGCCGATATCGCCGCAGCCGCTGCCGAGGCCACCGCACGCCAGATCGTGGATCGTGGGTTCTCCGCGGAGCCGGCGGAACTCGATGTGCGAGTGCAGGCGGCCGTCGACGGTCTGGTCAGCGATACCGTCCGGACACGGGGCCGGTTGGACATCTTCGTCAACAATGCCGGCATCATCGCGGACCAGTCACCACTGACGGTATCGGCGGAGGAACTCGACCGGGTGCACGCGGTGAACTTCAAGGGGCTCGTGTTCGGTTCGCAGGCCGCCGCGCGGGTGATGATCGACCGAGGTTCCGGCTCGATCGTGAACATCACCAGTGCGGGAATCGACGGTCCCACACCCGCCTTGGCGGCGTACACGACCGCCAAGGCCGCGGCACACCAGTTCACACGTTCGCTCGCACTGGAAATAGCGCCGCGGGGCGTCCGCGTCAACGCTGTCGCGCCGGGTTGGGTCGAAACGCCGATGACGAGGCGACATGTCGATACCGGCAATGAGGCGAGCAGCTCCGAAGCCCTCCGCAGCTCCCGTGCGGCGGCGGCACCGCTCGGACTGGCGGGCGATCCACGCGATCCCGCCTACGCGGTGCTCTACCTCGTCGCCGACGCGGCGCGGTTCGTCACCGGAGCGGTCATGCGTCCCAACGGGGGAATGTCGATGCTGTGGTAGCCGCGTCGACTGCTGTTCGAAGAGGCCGCGTAAGAAAGGAATAACATGGCAACCGAAGCCGAGTTCGCCCGCGTTGCGGAAAAGGTGCGGAATTGGGGACGGTGGGGTGCCGACGACGAAATCGGAACACTCAACCACATCGCAAACGATCAGGTCGTCCGATCGGCCTCGTTGGTGCAGACCGGGCAAGTCTTCCCGCTCGGAATCCGGTTCGGTTCCGACGGACCGCAGGGCAGTCTTCCGTTCCGGTCCAATCCGGTGCATCTGATGTCCGTCGACGGCGGAGACGCTCGGTCGCTACTGCAGTACGGAACCGGCGACGGTGATCTCGTGGGTCGGACGATCGGCGGGATATTCGGGACGGGTTCCACCCGATTCAACGACGACATCATCATCATGCCGCTTCAGGCAGCCACCCAGTGGGACGCGCTGTCGCACGTCTACTACGACGACCAGTTGTACAACGGGTTTCCGTCGTCGTCGGTGACGAGCACCGGTGCCGCCTATTGCGGGATCGACAAAGTTCAGTCGAAGGGCATCATCTCCCGGGGCGTGTTGATCGATGTCGTCCGATATCGCGGGGAGGGCACATACCTGGCGCCGGGTAACCCGATCTCCCCGGAGGAACTCGAAGAAATTGCCGAGGCGCAGAATGTAAGCATCGAGGCCGGGGATATTCTGCTGTTCCGCACCGGCTGGTGGGCCCGCTACCTGGAAACACACAACGGCTCCGAACCGGGCTCGGGCGTCAGCTGGCGCTGTGCCGAATGGCTGAACGAAAAGAAAGTGGCCGCGATCGCCGCCGACAACGCGATGGTAGAGAGCACCGAATCCGAGGTCGAGGGCGTTTTCCTGCCGCTGCATCTGCTCACGCTCCGGGAAATGGGACTCATGCTCGGAGAATTCTGGGATCTCGAAGATCTCGCCGAAGATTGCGCTCGCGACGGAAGGTACGAGTTTCAGTTGATCGCCGCACCACTCAAAGTCACCGGCGGCGTAGGCTCACCGATCAACCCCGTCGCCGTGAAATAGGCGACACGCTCGCAGATCTCTCCCCGTTGCCGCCGCGCCTGCGCTGCCGGGAAGCCCACGCGCGGCGGTCAGGCTGGCTGATCCACGTTGCGATGGCCGGCGAGACGCCGTACCGAGCCGAATCGCCAGGTCGGGGGCTTGCGCGGGGTATCACCACCAGCGCCTTCCAGATAGGTAACCCAGTGCACCCATTGACAGAAAGGAGTCCTGCACCACAAACTAACTCTACAATCAGTTAGTGATTTGGGACACTTCTCGCATCTACCGATCTGATGTCAGCCCACATCTGGAGGCATCCATGACCACTGTCGAGGAGCCGGTTCAGGCACCCACTGCGGCGATCCCCCATGCGATCATCGACCCGTCGCGGGTACCCGCCGAGCGGTATTACTCGCCGGAGTTCGCCCGGCTGGAGAAGGAGAAGCTCGGCGTGACCATGACAGAAGGCGAGATCACCGAGTGGCTGGTAGCGGACGGGGCCTCGGTCACCGAAGGGGAACCGATCTACAACCTGGCCATGGACAAAACCGAAACCGAGATCGAATCCCCGGGTGCGGGCACCCTCGAGATCCTCGGCGAGACCGACAAGACCTACGAGGTGGGGACCGTCGTCGGGATCATCCGCCAGTAGCTGCGCGTGAAGGAGAAGTCAAATGTCCGACTCCAGCGACACCCAGGACAACGAAGCCGGTTCCCCCGGGCCTGCGCCGACCGGCCAGGGCACCCGGGCAGACTTCCGGATATTCACCGGCGAACCGGTGGTCGATCTCATGCAGATCATGGACTTCCCGGGCTATCCCGAGGAAGTGGTGAATTCGATCCCGCCGGACGAATTCGCACGCATGGCAGGTGGGGCCCTCACCGAAGTGGTGTTCTGCCAGAACGACCCGGACGGGTACAGCCTGGTGAAGGTGTCGCTGGCCGCGGATGTGATACTGCCCGCGCATACGCACAATGTGGATTGCCTGTATTACGTGATCGCCGGCCGGCTCCACCTGGGGCGGCGGTGCTTGGGACCGGGTGCGGGGTTCTATGTGCCCCGCGGGGCCCGGTACGGCTACCGGGCCGGCCCCGACGGTGTGACGGTCCTGGAATTCCGGCATGCCACATCCTTCGATATCGACGTCACCGACAAACGCCCCTCCACGTGGAACGATTTACGCGAGGCCGCACGGAAACACGACGGCTGGCCGGGCTTCTTCGAGACAGCCGGCTATCGGAACACGAGTATCGAGCCGGATCATTAGCACAACGCCCAGCCGGTAGGCCCCGACCCGAGTTCGCCATGAACTTCCGGGCGGGTGCCCACCGGATCGGAATCCTGCGGCTGGCAGGGGCCGCGCGGAAAACACGTCTGTTCCGCTCAGCTTCCATACCGCCGCGGTCGAGACGACCATCGGCGAAGTGCACCAGCGGGCGCAGGCACTCGCGGGCTGGATACAACAGCAGGGCCACGGTCCCGGGTCCGCGTACGACAGCCGACTGTGTCCTCCGGGACTCCCGCGGACCTCTCGACAAACGGCAGTTCACGGATGGCCGGCCCTGCGCCGACGGCGAAATCCGCGTCGTCGACCCGCAGCCCGGAGACATTCGCCGGTTACCGCGATGCCGCGCTCGACGCGGAGGTCTGGTTCGACGCGAAGGGTGGCGGGCGGCCGTGGCTACGGACCGGCGATATCGGCCGCCTCGAACGGCACACTCGAGATCAAGGGCAGGTCCACCGCGACGACGAGGGCTGTCTGACGATCACCGACCGGGCGAAGGATGTGATCATCCGCGCCGGTGAGACCATTTCCTTCGGTGAGGTCGAGGACGCCCTGCTGGCCTGCCCGGGGGTCGGGGACGAGGCCGCCGTCGCGGTGCCCGACCGGCGGCGAGAAAGTCCTGATCCCCGGCGGATCGACGAGTTCCCGCCGTTCAGCGGCGGACACTCCGCGGATGGACGCACCGATCGGCCCGGCCACCGGGCCGGGATTCGAGGAGAACGAGATCGGGACCGATTCGGTATTCTCGGCCGGCACGGACCTGACTAGCGGCGGTGACGCGAAGACAGACCACGGAGGCGAGTACGGTCTGATCCGGCGTCGGCGCCGGAAGCCACTGATCGCAGTCGTCGAAGGTCCCGCGCTGGGCGGAGGATTCGAGATCGCTCTCGCGTGCGATTTGGTGGTGGCCTCGACCACCGCCCGATTCGCCCTGCCGGAGACCCGGCGCGGTGTGGTCGCGACGTCGGGAGCATTGTTCCGGGCAGTGCGGGCACTGCCGCTCCCTGTCGCGAAAGAACTACTCATCACCGGCGCCGGCCTATCCGCCGAACGAGCCCACCGCTTCGGCCTCGTCAACACGATCACGGAACCGGGCGCGGCACTCCGCGAAGCGCTGGTTCTGGCAGCGGACATCTGCGAATCTTCGCCCGTCGCGGTCCGCCAGACCCTCGCAGCGCTCGCGGACCAGTACGTGGCAGCGGACGAAATCGGCTGGGCGGCAACCGCACGAGCAATCGACGGGGTCATGGGCTCAGAAGACCTACAAGAAGGAATACAGGCGTTCTTCGAGCGCCGCAGGCCCGAATGGCGAGGACGATGACGGAGTCCGACACGGGATCGGTGTCGCGGATCCGATCCGGACCACGGCCTCGCCGCAGCCGAGTGGGCATTGGCCCGGCCGGAGACCGACCGGGCGCAACCGCGGATCCTCCCGGCGCGCACTTACCGGCTGACGCCCTTCGGAAAGTGTTCGGCGCGGAGTTCGGCCTTGCGGATCTTGCCCAGCGCCGTGCGTGGCAGCGTATCGACCACGACGAGCCGCTCGGGCGTCTTCTGTTTCGCGAGACCGGATTTCGCGAAGTGCGCGCGAATACCGTCCAGATCGATCTCGGCGCCCGGCACCGGAACCACGACCGCCGCGACAACTTCGCCGTAGCGAGGATCGGGAGCGGCGACGACCGCAGCCTCGGCCACTGCGGGATGGGCCATCAGGACATCCTCGAGCTGGCCCGATGAGATGGTCTCACCCGCGCGGATCACGACATCCTTGATGCGATCGGTGATGGTGAGCCGCCCGTCGGCGTCGAGATGGCCGAGGTCGCCGGTGCGCATCCAGCCGTCGGCGGTGAACGCCGAGGCGTTGAGGGTTTCGTCGCGGTACCCGACGAACTGATCGGGCCCGCGGGTGACGACCTCACCGTCGGCACCCGGCGGCACATCGGTGCCCGATTCGTCGACGATCCGCACCCGCACGCCGGGAAGTGGCGAGCCGTCCGTGCCGAGGCGCGCGGCCTCGGGGTCGCTCGCGGCGCCGGAAGTGATGGTGGGTTGTTCGGTCGATCCGTAGCATCGGTACGTGCTGATGCCTGCAGCCGCCGCCCGGCGGACCAGATCCTCCGGCACCGTCGCCGCACCGATGAGGAATTCCCGCAACGTCGCGAGCTTGCCGGTGACGTCCCCGAGATCGAGCATACCCATGAGGTGGAAGGGAGTGCCCGACGTCGCGGTGACGCGGTGCCGGGCGACCAGTTCGACGGCCAGAGCCGGATCCCACGTATCCATGTAGACGGTGTCCTGGCCGTGCAGCAGCGGCCGCAGCACACTGCCGACACCCGCGATATGCCCGGGCGGGAACGATACGAGCTGGACGGCATCGTCGCCGGACCCCAGATACTGCGGCGCCGACCACTGCTCGGCGAGCAGCGAATTGTGGCTGTGCTGTACGCCCTTCGGAGCGGAGGTGGTGCCGGAGGTATAGATCAGCAGCGCGATATCGTCGGAATGAACGGCCGGGCGGGTGTACACCGCCGTGGTGGCGATGAGTTCGTCCCATCCGATCGCGC
Organism: Nocardia nova; assembly: GCF_002933465.1. GTDB lineage: Bacteria > Actinomycetota > Actinomycetes > Mycobacteriales > Mycobacteriaceae > Nocardia > Nocardia nova_B. Next base: position 64,045 of record NZ_PSZE01000015.1, on the reverse strand, counting down.
CAAGGGGAACCGTATCGCCGACCACGACGACCTGTTCGAGCCCCGGTATCCCAGTGTACGAGGCGACGCGGTCGCCGTAATCGACCGAACGCCAGCGGTCGGGCTGGACGAGGACCTTGGCGCCCGACTGTTCGAGGATGAAGCGGACCTCGTTCGGCCCGTAGATGTGCACGATCGGGACGAGGACCGCACCGGCGAGCAGCACCGCCGCGTAGGCGATCGAGGCCTCGATCCGGTTGGGAAGCTGTACCGCGACGGTATCGCCGGGGCGGACGCCACGCTCCTGTAATGCCGCGGCGACCCGCCGCGCCAGCGTGTGGATCTCACCGACCGTCGTCACGAATTGCGTGCCGCCGGAACCGGCATATGCGACGGTTGTCGCCGCTCCGGCGGCACAGCTCTCGGCGAGCACGTCGGGCCACGTGCGGTCGCTGTAGAAACCCTCGCGGTACCACAACGCGCGTAACGCGGCGGGGTCGTAGGTGGTGATCTCGGATATTGTCATCGCTGGCGCCTCGGTTCCTTCGGGGTCATGATCTGCCTTCTCCGGACTGCCGCCCACCGGCGCTGCGACGCCGTGCGAGCGAGCCCACTCTGTCGTTGTGCGCGCGCTCTACTGCGACCACCGCGCCGCGAGGAACGAACCCGGGGCTGTCGTATCGACCGCCACCAAGCGGTGTGCAAGGAGCCAGCGGTCGCCGACCGGGACGAACGCGTCCCGATACCGGCCCCAGTGGTCCGCACCATCGGGCCCGAACACCACGAAATAGGCGCGGGTTCCGATGCGCTCGGGGGTGATCGAGTCGAACACCGGATCGGTGACGAAATGGCGCTGGAAGAACTTCGCTCCCGAACGCGTGCGCCGCGGTTCGGCAGGGGCGGCGCCTGCGCCGAGCATCGCGACGATCGCGTCCCGTCCCGTCGCGGTGGACCTGCCCTTGATCTCGAGTGTGCCGTCCGGAGCAAAACATTCGGCGAGTTCGGTGAGCGCGGCTCCGGCGCGGAAGTATTGCCAGTTCGGGTGTCGATGGGGTCCACTTCAGCTCTGCTTCGCTCGAGTTCTGCCGTTCTCGGACAGAGGTGTTGCCGGGCCAACACCACAAGTATTACCTATATAACTAGGTAGTCGGCAAGGATTCGATAGAAAGTGGCCACATCTTCACGGCCGGTACCACCCGAATGGAGGGCAGCATGAAGATTCTTGTGTACGGCGCGGGCGGGTTCCTCGGTTCCGCACTCATCCGCCGTTTCGTCGCCGGTGGACACACCGTGCGGGGGCTGGTCCGCAACAACACCGCCGCGGACGCTCTCCCTCGATGAACCACGCGGTCCCGGTCCAAGTGTTGGCGATCTCCCGCAACTCGGTGTGACACCCAAGTAGCCCAGATCGGCCAGCACCTTGCGGTCATCGGCGGTCCACTCGGTCAGCAGCGGCACCATGTACTGGTCGGCGCGCAGCGCGGTGATGTCGTGGGTCCGGCCCGGCGCCACCGCCGACACCCACAGTGGCCACCCGTCCGGAGCGGTCACGACCTGCACGTTCCCGCCGTGCCCGTGATGTTTCCCCGACCACCACAGATCGATGCGAGCACGGTTCGGGCCGGACGTGCGCTTGCCGGCCGGCGTGGGACCCGGTTCGCTACACCGGTCGATGTGAACGAGCATGCCGTCGACATCGAGGTGTTCGTAGCCGGCCGCCCGGGCGGCCAGCAGCGCCCCGCGCAGTCCTGGCGCCCGCGCGGCGAATACGTCGATCGCCTCGTGCAACGCGTCATAGCAGGTGGTCAGCCCGATCGCATTGTCCAGTGCGAGCTGTTCGACACGGGTGCCGTCGGTGAACCACCGCAGCACCAGCACCGCGTGCTCCATGCAGGTCAGAGCCCTCCACCGGGTTCCGAGGTCGCGGCGGCGCAGGGCCAGCCACTCCTCGACGGCGAAAACTGTCCGCTCCGGGATGGCAAGAACGGCAACGTATGACACACTCATCGGGCGCGGGACCTCTGTGAAGTTGATCTTTAGTCGGACCTACTTCATACCAGGGGTTCCGCGTTTCTCGTTACGCTGCAACCAGTCTCAACGGTCAGCATACCGCCAGCAAGTGGCAGCCCAGGGGCGGCTACCCGGAAAGGCTCACTGGGCATCGCACCACATTCCGGAGGTTGCACCGGCCGCGAAAGAAATACTGGTGCAGGGTGTGGCGTCGGTTTTCAGACGTCTTTCCGACGGATGGACATTTGCATCAACTGGAGATTGGGATTCAGGCAGTATAGCTTTCACCGTATTACGCGAATCGCGCGACGCACTGCTCCGTACGCCTGGACACAGTCGCCGCTTTCCTGACATGCTCTTATCCCTCAACATCCTTTCGGACCGAGGTAAGTCATCCGATTCAAGAACATTCCTCCGAGTTCTTCCCGACCCCGCCGGGAATACGACAAAGTGCCTCGCGGCGCAACTTCACCATGTCGCGCGGGTCTCCCAGCGCACCGTCCCTGACATCTGGACCCGGCCGCTGGTTTCACATGGCATGCTCTTGTCCCCCTTAACCTTTCGGTACGGGGTAAGCCATCAGACCCAGGAATCCTCCTTCCAGTTCCTCCCGGCTGAACCGGGGATATGACGGAGCGCCTCGTGGCGCACAACGCCTCTTCCACGTGCCAGCGGGACCCCGCGACCCAGGCCAGGTCGACCAGCCGCGAACGGGCCGGGCCGTGACAGAGGTAGTAGGCGATCTCGAGTTCGCCCTTACTGTTGGGAGTCAGCGAGCGACGCGCCAACAACCAATGCCCGCGCCCGCGTTTCCAGGTCCCGTCGATCTGCCGGTACGCCCAGTCGTATTCGCGTGGCCCGTGCGCGCCGGCGCCCACCGACAACCGCTGCCACCGGCTCGCGGGCAGCTCCGCGATCAGCGCCTCGGCGCGCGCGGCGCGGTCGGCGCGGGTGGTCATCACGTGGTCACAGCGCGTGGCCATCACATACGACACACCATGGCCCTCCAGCCACTCACGCAGGTACCCGGCCTGACCGTAGGCCTCGTCGGCGGTGAACCACGAAAACGGCACCCCCGCCGCCAACGCCCGCTCCAGCATGGCGATGGCCTGACGCGGCTTGGTCGCGAACTCGACCTCGTCGGGGATACCCGCGTCCCGGCACCGGTCGCGGTCATCGATCCAGGACTGCGGAATATACAGCTCTCGGTCGATCAGCGCATGCCCGCGTGGCGATGCATAGGCCAGGAACGTGCCGATCTGACAATTCTCGGTGCGCCCGGCCGTGCCCGAGTACTGCCGCTGCACCCCCGCCGAACGCCTGCCCTTCTTGAGGAAACCCGTTTCGTCGCAGATCAACACCCCCTCGGGATCACCCAGATGCTCGACCACATACGCGCGCACGTCGTCGCGGACACCGTCCACATCCCACCCACCCGTACGCAACAGCCGCTGAATCCCATCCGGGCACACCGCACCGGCATGCTCGGACACCGTCCACCCGTTCTTGCGCTCCAGACCCGCCACCAGGCCCGACACATACTCCCGCGCCCGCGCCCGCGGCTCCACACGCCCGAACCGGCCCCCGATCCGCGACATCAACGAATCCAACTCGGCCACAACACGATCCAACACCACACGCAAGATCAACCAGAACCCCACCACCGAAACGCCGTTGCAGTACTAACCTACCTTTCGGCGACATCGTCCAGCGAGCGGCATCGTGCGGCCGTCCGCGCGTTCGAATCGATCCTCGCCGGAGGACTCCCAGTTCTCGGGGGTTGACCCGGCTTCCTGGCCCTTCGTGCCTGCTCTCTCGCCGCTTCGTCTACGCGGACGTAGTTATCTTGGTGCACCTATTGACAACAGTGCTGGCCGCGCGGCAAACTAACTGAGCGATCAGTTAGTGATTCGAGTCACATATCTTGGTCGCTCATCTATTTTCGTATGGAGGCACGAGTGACTACGTTCGCCGACCAAACCCAGACATCTACCGAGTCCGTTCCGTACGCGATCGTCGACCCGACGCAAATTCCGGTCGAGCGGTATTTCTCTGCTGAATTCGCCGAGCTGGAGAAGAAGAAGCTGTGGCCACGCGTATGGCAGGCGGCCTGCCGCTTGGAGGAGATCCCTGAAGTCGGTGACTTCACGGAGTACCAGGTCGTGGGCCAATCGATCGTCGTCGTGCGCGAGAGCGAGACATCGATCAAGGCGTACTTCAATGCCTGCCGGCACCGCGCGACCGCACTCGCTGACGGAACCGGAACGTTTCACGGCGGGCAGATCGTATGCCCATACCACGGATGGCGGTGGAACCTCGACGGTAGCAATTCGTATGTGTATGCCGAACGCGGTTTCGCGCCCGCGTGTCTGAATCCCGAGAACCTCGCATTGCGAGAGTGCCGGGTGGGCACCATGTTCGGGATGGTCTTCATCAATATGGACCCGGAAGCCGAGCCGCTGGAAGTCGCGATGGCCGGCATTCGGGAGAAATTCGATCTGATCGGATTCGACCGAATGAAAGTGCGGTGGTGGAAACACCTGATTCTTCCAGCAAATTGGAAGATGGCACAGGAGGCATTCATGGAGGCCTATCACGTGATGCAGGCCCATCCGTCGCTGAGCATGGGTGCCGCCGACGAGGATTACAACATCGACGCCCTCGGTGGTGACTTCGAGTGTTTCGAAGGGGGACATGGGCATTCGCTCCTGGGCAGCAGCACCGAGGCGCCTGTGGCGGGAATGTCGATGGCTGATTACCTCATTCAGTTCAACAATGCGCTGTATGTCGGTACCGACGCGTATGCGACCGATCGGGAGATGTTCATTCAGCAAGGACTGCTCGAGCGAGATATCGCCGACGAGGACTTTCCGATGGCGTTCTTCCAGGCGCTGTACGAGTATGCTGGAGGCGCGGGAATCCCGCTGCCCCCGCCCACTACCGAAACCAGCGGATACGGGCACATTTTCCCGAACATCACCGTATTGCCCGCCTATGGAAACTCGATCATCTACCGGGTACGTCCCAACGGAGACGATCCCGAGTCGTGCATTTTCGAGGTGTGGGCGGTACAGATTCCCAGGGCCGAGGACGCGGAACCTGATCGCCCCGAGTTGCAGGGCCCTGTGCCGATCGAGGACTGGCCGCAGATCTTCAAGGAAGACTTCCTGAACATCGATCGTCAGCAGCGGGGAATCCACACGATGGGACTGCCCCACCTGACGATGTCCGAAAAGTACGAAGCCATGATTGTCAACAGCCACAGGACAATCGACAAATATCTCGCTCGCTGATCATGGCGAAAGTGCGGATAGAACCTGCCGGTATCGACCTCGATATCCGTGCCGGTCAAACTGTGTTCGACGCTGCGATATCTGCCGGAATGACCTGGCCGACAATATGTTATGGCCAAGCACGATGCACGGCGTGCGCGCTGCGTGTCGTTGACGGAAGGCAGAACGCCGGCCCCATCGAGGCCCAGGAGCGCGATGCGCTGAAACAGATGGCCGCCCGCCGGCGCCGGAACACCATGCGAGACACGCGTCTTGCCTGCCGGATGACCGTGAGCGGAGATCTCACCGTCGAAAAGCCCGGCGTCGCACAACAGGCAGGATCATTCGATCGGCCGGAGCAGCGCAGATCAATACAGGAAAGTTGACAATTGGTATGAACAGTGCCGAAAACGAGGATCCGACCTTCGACGTCATTGTGGTCGGATTCGGCGGCGCGGGAGCCTGCGCCGCCATCGCGGCAGCCGATGCGGGCGCATCCGTGCTCGTTTTGGATCGCGCCTACGGCGGCGGGTCGACATATCACTCCGGCGGCGTCGTGTACGCAGGGGGAGGGACCAGAACCCAACGCGAAGCCGATGTCCCGGACACACCGGACAACATGTTCGCCTATTTGAAACAGGAGACCGCAGGTGTAGTCACCGACGAGACACTGCGGCGGTTCGCCGACGGCAGTCCGGAAATGATCGAGTGGCTCGAAGCACAGGGCCTCGAGTTCGAGGGCAGTGTATGCCCCTACAAGACGTCGTATCCCACCAACCGGCATTATCTCTATTATTCGGGGAACGAACTGGCCACCGGATATTCGGAGGTTGCCACCCCGGCCCCGCGTGGTCACCGCACGAGGGCGAAGAACTTCTCGGGCGCCACGTATTACGGGAAACTGCGTGACTCGGCGCTCGCGAAGGGGGTGACCTTCCGGCCCCTGGCGCAAGCCAAACGACTCATCGTCGAGGACGACACGGTCGTCGGTGTGGAATTTCTCGCGCCTGACCTCACCGACATGCCCACCGCACGCTTCAGGAATTTCTCCGTGTTCGCCGCGAAGATGGCGATCTGGTATCCGCCGCTGGGGGATCGGCTGAATCGGATCGTCGAACGCGATCGCCTCCGGCGCAGTAAGCCATGGAGAGCTCGCGCCCGGGGAGGGGTCATCCTCGCTACAGGAGGCCACGGATTCGACAAGGCCTTGATGGCACAGCACGCACCGGCCTGGGTAGAGGTGCCGCCGCTGGGAACGATCGGTGACGACGGAGCCGCACTGGCACTGGCTTCACCGGTGAATGCGAGCACCGGCCGGATGGAGTCGATCTCCGGATGGCGATTCATAGCACCGCCGTCGGCCTTCATGGAAGGCATAGTCGTGAACAAGCAGGGTGCCCGTATCGCCAACGAGCAGCTGTACGGTGCGACCCAGACCAAGCCGCTGATCGAAGAGCACGGCGGCACAGGGTTTCTCATCGTCGGTGCGGATACGTGGCGTAAGGCGCGGTCGCAATTGAGAACGCAGACCGCCTTCTTCCACGCGCCACAGATGGCCTACCTGTTCAGCCCGTTCGGCCACCGGAAGGCAGGCTCGCTGCGCGCGCTCGCGGGCAAGATCGGCGTGGACCCCGACGGTCTGGAGCGAACCGCGTCGTCGTACAACGCGGCGATCGGAAACGGCGACGCCGACCAGTTCGGGAAGACGGGCGATTTTCGGCATCCACTGGCAACCGGTCCCTTCTACGCGATCAACCTGTCCCCGAATGTGTCCTCGGCCTACCCTCTCAAATTCATTACCCTCGGCGGGCTCGTGGTGGATGAAGGATCGGGGCAGGTCGTATCGACCGGCGGCAAGCCGATACCAGGGCTCTATGCCGCGGGACGATCGGCCGTCGGAATTTGCAGCAACAGCTATGTGTCGGGATTGTCGCTGGCCGACGGCGTGTTCTCCGGCCGCCGGGCGGGCGAACACGCGGCCGCCCAACTCTCGACGACGACGCACCGCGAGATTCAGGAAACGACATGACCACAGCCACAGTTGTCCCCGACGCCGCAACACAGGTCGGGTTGTATCGAACCGCAGTCCGGATCAAGAAATCCGACGAGAAATACCTCTCCCTCATGCGGAGCGGCGCGATCAGCGGCATGTACTACTCACCTCGCGGCCAGGAGTTCGCCGCGGTCGGCGTCGCCGCCCATCTGCGTGTGGACGACTATGTCGTCACGACCTACCGAGGACTTCACGACCAGATCGCGAAAGGCGTTCCGCTGCGCGAACTCTGGGCCGAGTTCGTGGGTAAGGCGGCGGGATCGTGCGGCGGTAAGGGAGGGCCGATGCACGTCACGTCGCCCGCACACGGATTGATGGTCACCACCGGCGTGGTCGGGTCCGGTATGCCCATCGCCAACGGCATCGGTCTGTCGGCCCGGATGCGTGGGACAGATCAAGTCACGGTGGTCAACTTCGGCGACGGCGCGACGAATATCGGTGCGTTTCACGAATCGATGAATCTCGCGTCGATCTGGAAGCTCCCTGTCGTCTTCGTCTGCCAGAACAACAAATACGCGGAATACACCCCGCTCGCCAACGGAACCGCGATCACCTGCATCGCCGACCGCGCCGCTGCCTACTCGATGCCGGGCGTCACCGTCGACGCCAACGACCCACTGGCGATCCATGCGGTTGCCGGCGAGGCGGTAGACCGCGCACGATCCGGCCAGGGGCCCACCCTCATCGAAGCGATGACCTACCGCTTCAACGGGCACGTCATCGGAGACGACCAGATATATATCCCCGAGGACGAACTGCGGGCCGCCATCGATGCCGATCCGGTGTTCCGATTCCGCGAGCATCTGCTGGACGAATCGATCGCCACCGTGGGGGAATTGGATGCCATCGATGCCGAGGCGGCCGCGGAGGTCGAGGACGCCGCCGACTTCGCGCTCAAGGCACCATGGCCCGACCCGTCCACCCTCACCACCGACGTCTACGCCCAGGAGGTAACGGCATGACGGTACAAGTCGAACCACCAGCGGTCTCCACCCGAGAACTGATGTTCGTTCAGGCGGTCAACGACGCACTCGACGTCGCGATGGGCATGGACGACACCGTCTTCGCGTTGGGCGAGGACATCCAGGATCCCAAGGGTGGTGGATTCGGCGTTCACAAAGGGCTCGGCACGAAATACGGCCCCATGCGCGTACTGCCGACGCCGATCTCCGAGCAGGCGATCATGGGCGCGGCAATCGGGTCCGCCATCACCGGCATGCGGCCCGTCGCGGAGATCATGCTGATGAACTTCATCCATGTGTGTGCGGACCAATTGATCAATCACGCCGCAAAACTGCGGTACATGTCCGGTGGTCGCACGCCGGTGCCGGTGACGGTACGGACGACCACGGGAACCGGTGGCGGGTTCGGCGCGCAGCATTCGGACATGCTCGAAGCCAATCTCGTGCACGCCGCGGGCTTGAAGGTGGTGGTGGCCAGCAATCCGGCCGATGCCAAGGGACTTCTGTTGTCCTCCATATTCGACGACGATCCGTGCGTATTCGTCGAAATGTCGGGGCTCTATTTCTCGTCGAAAGGCGCGGTGCCCGTCGGTGACCACCGCGTTCCGCTGGGCGTCGCCGCCATCGCTCGCCCCGGCAGTGACGCCACGATTCTGACCTATGGCAGGCAGGTCGTCGAAAGTCTCGCGGCCGCAGAGACATTGACGAAGGAGGGCATCGACGTGGAGGTGGTGGATCTTCGCACACTGCAACCGCTCGATGTGCCGACCATCCTCGCCTCCGCGAGCAAGACGAAACGGGTGGTCGTTGTGCACGAGGCAGTGCGCCGTAACGGTTTCGGCGCCGAGCTGGCCGCGATCGTCCAAGAAGAATTGTTCGGCGAGCTGGCGGGCCCTGTCCTGCGTGTGACGGCCCCCAACACTCCGGTGCCATATGCCGGAGTTCTCGAGCAGGCATTCCTGCCCGGCCAGGACAAGATCGCCGCCGCCGTCCGATCCCTCGCGGGCTGAGTACCGACGCAGCCACCATCTACCGAAGAAAGGGCACCGTGGAAATCAAGATACCGCAGCTGGGAGTCACGATGACCGAAGGCGAGATCACCGAATGGCTTGTCGAGGACGGTGATTCGGTCAAGGCGGGAGATTCGATCTACACCTTGGCGACAGACAAGACGGAAACCGATATCGAGTCCCCGGCCGCCGGCACGATCCGGATACTGGGAGAGACCGAGCAGGTCTACCCCGTGGGAACCGTTGTCGGCCGGATCGAATAACGTGGAATGAGTCAGAGTAGGACTGAAGTCACGACGCACACCGGACACGACAGCCGCAACGATTTCCGAACCTTCGACGGCGAGGGTGTCGTCGACGTGATGGAGACCATGGACTTTCCGAGATTTCCCGAAGGAGTGGTGAAGTCGAGGCCGTAGGTCAGTGCGTTGTTGTGGAAGTGCAGGTCGGTTTCGTCGGCGGCCAGGCGCGACTCGGGCAGGCGCTCGAACAGGATCGGCCAAGCGACCTGCATTTCCACGCGCGAGGGGTTCTGCCCGAGGCATTGGTGCACACCGAAGCCGAATCCGATGTGGCGGCGCTGTTCTCGGCTGATGTCCAGGGTTTCGGGGTGGTCGAAGACCGCGGGGTCGCGGTTTGCGGCGGGCAGGTTGCAGATGACGCCTTCTCCGGCGCGGATGAATGTGCCACCGATTTCGGTGTCCCGCAGGCAGACTCGGCCTGGCCGAGGGGTATGCGGATGACGCAAACCCCGCGGGAGGCCGCGTTGTCGCTGTGGTCGACCGTGCACGGCGAGGATGCCGCGACGAGTGGTCGATCAGATCTGGCCGGAACGTAATGCGCCGGCGAACTCCAGTTGCAGCTCCGGTGTCGGGATGCCGATGTTGTTGATCTCGTACCGCGTGACCACGTCGCCGAGGCGGTCGAGTAGCGCCGAGGCGGCTGCGGCGGGTGTTCCGACGACCGCGAACAAGTCGAGGATCTCGTCGTCGATCAGCGTCCCCATCTCCGACCATTTGTCGGCGCGGTCACTCTTGGACAGGCGGGTCAGCTCGTCGCCGAGCTCGCCGAGGCCGTGGAGTTCCAGCACCGGCCGATAGGCAGGCGTCGAACCGTAGAAGGCGATCTGACGGCGTACTGCGGTCACCGACGTCGCCAGCGTTTCCTCGGTGTGCCCGACTGCCGCGAACGTGGACGCCACGACCTCGGGCGCGGACGCGGGAGCGGCGGTGGCGGCTCGGCCCTTGGCCAAGGCGGGCAGGGTGATCTCGCGTAGATACCTGTCGGTCGAAAAAGGGTGCAGCAGTAGACCGTCGGCGACGGCACCCGCTGTTTCGGTCATCTTCGTGCCGACGCCGGCCAGCAGGATCTTGGGGTCGGGTCCTTCGGTCACCGGCGTGAACATCGGTGTCATCAGCGTGTGCGAATAGAACTCACCTTGAAAGTTCAACTTCTCGCCGGTGGCCCAAGCGGACCAGATGGCGCGCATCGCGGAGACGAACTCGGCCATCCGTGCGGCCGGTGAACTCCACGGCATCGAGAAGCGCCGCTCGATATGCGGCTTGATCTGGCTGCCCAAACCCAGGGTGAGCCGCCCGCCGCTGTAGTCCTGCAGGGCGCGGCCCTGCACGGCCAGTGTCATCGGGGATCGTGCGAAGGCGACGACGATATTGGTCAGCAGATCGACCCGCTCGGTGGCGCCGGCCGCAATCGTCAGGTGCAGCAACGGATCCGAGACGACCTCGCTGTAGGAGACGCCGTCGAATCCGCTCGATTCGGCGTCGCGGGCCATGGCGGCGACATCGGCGAGGGCGCCGGTGGGGGAGGACAGGGGCAGATCGACCTTCATGATTCTCCGGTTCTGGAAACGAAACATCCGCACTGGCCGGGGCGCGATGCGAATGCTTCGAATTCGGTTGTGCTACTCGGTTTCCGCGGTGTGCGCCCGGGCCAGTGCCAGGCCCTCGTCGCGGGTGGGAGGCGATCGATACCACCCTCGAGTGCATCGGATGCCTCGAGCCGGCGAAGTTCGGGTTGGGCGTGCGGCGCGTCTGACCGGATGCGAAATATGTTGTCGCTCAACGGCTGACGAGCCGACGGCGGTGCCAGCTCACGGAGCCGTTCAGCAACTCGTCCACCTTGATCCGGCGGGTCAGCAGATGTAGGTCGTGCTCCCAGGTGAATCCGATGCCGCCGTGCACCTGCAGCGCGATCGAGGCGACTGTGCTGGTCGCCTCGCCGGCGTAGGCCGCGGCCGCCGATACCGCGGCGGTGCGGCGGGTGGCGTCGGTACCGTCGAGCGCGACGGCGGCGGCCCACAGCGTAGCTCGCGATGCCTCGGTTTGCAGGGCCATATTCGCGCAGTGGTGCTTGACCGCCTGGAACCCGCCGATCGGCTGTCCGAACTGGCTGCGCTGACCGGTGTACTCGACCGTCTGCTCCACCAATCGTTCGGCAGCGCCCAGCGCGTCCATCTTCCGGTAGCAGGCGAGTGCGTCCGCGAGGTAGGAGACGGTGCCCTCCGGCACGGCCGTCCAGCGCTCGGCGGGCACCGTCACATCGAGGTCCAGGATCGACCACGATCGGGTGAGGTCGAGCGTCTCGAGGGTGCGAACATCGGCGCCCGCGCTGCCGCCCGGCACATGGGCGAGCACGTCGGTCCCGTTCGACGATGTTGCGGCAATGAGGAATCCGGTGGCGTCGGGCAGGGCCGTGGCAGGCGCGGTGGGACCGCTGATCCGCAGTTGCGCCTCGTCGAACTCCACGGTGAGCGGGGTGTCGTCGGCCGAGGCGAGCACCAGTGGGACCGAGGCGCTGCCGCCCGCGTTCGCTTCGGCGAGTGCGGCCAGGGGGTGGTCGAGTGTGTCGAGTGCGGCGGTGGCCAGGGCCAGCTCGGCCAGCGGCACGGCGCTCGCTGCCCTACCGTGTTCTTCGACGAGCACCGCGAGATCGACGTGGGTGCCACCCATCTCGGCGGTCAGCAGGCCGATCAGCCCCGAGTCGACGATGTGCTTCAGGGCGATGTCGGGGACCCGGGCGGGACCGTCGTCGATGGTCGGCCGAAGGTGGGCGATCGGGTCGTGTTTGACCAGCCACGCGCGTTCACTGGCGGCCAGGTCTTCCTGTTCGGCACTCAATGCGAAATCCACGGCGTTCCTTCCTCGAAAGCCTACTGAATGTTGACCTAGTTAACCATGTCAGCTATCTTATGAATAGAGCATACGACAGCCGGGGTTCCGGCACGCGTGATCATGGCGATCGATATTGCCGAGAGCCGACATACGGCGTCCCGGCTCGGTGGCCCGCTACCGCAAGAGTGGGAGGAAACGAATGACGAGCATCAGAGGTGCGCTGGCGCGGCTATGGGAGGCCGACGACGACGCCCCCATGATCCAACAGGGTGACACCTGGTTCGCCTGGGGGCAGGTCCGCGCGCTTGCGGAGACCTTGGACGCCGCACTGGCAGCGGCCGGATGTCACGAGGGCAGCAGGGTCGGTGTGGTGCTCGACAACCGGATGGAATCCATTGCCGCACTTATCGCCATCCTCGGCAAGGGACGCACGGTCATCACCCTCAACCCCATGCAGCCCGTGGCGCGACTGAGCGCCGATATGGGCAGCGCGCACCCGCGCGCGGTGCTGGCGCCGGCCGCCATGTGGAGCGAGCAGGTCTTCCGGAGCGCGGCCGAAGCCGGCGGCATAATCGGATTCGCCGTCGATGGTTCTACGGTCGTCGCCACGACCGAGGCGAACGCGGCCACCGCGCCGGAGCCCGACGGCGAGATCGCCGATCCGGTCGGCGTGGAGATGTTCACCTCGGGTACCACCGGCCCGCCCAAGCGAATTCCACTCACCTGGCGTCAGCTCGAGGCCGCGCTCACCGCCGTGCACGGGCACACCGGCGCTGCCGGACCGGCCGACCGCAAATTACTCACGGGACGTGTCGCACTGGTCACCCTTCCGATCGTGCATATCGGCGGTCTGTGGGGTGTGTTGCAGAACCTGGCCGAGGCGAGGCCGTTCGTGATGCTCCCACGCTTCACGGTCGAAGGCTGGTGCGCGGCGGTGAAGGAACACCGGCCGAAGGTCGCGGGTCTGCCGCCCGCCGGTATGCGTGCGGTGATCAGCTCCGATGTTCCGGCCGAGGATCTGTCCAGCCTGCGTGCGATCACCGCGGGTACGACTTTCGTCAATCCGGACCTCGCCGACGAGTTCACCGCGAAGTACGGTATCCCGGTGCTGATCATGTACGGCGCCACCGAGTTCTCCGGAGCCATCGCCGGGTGGACCAAGCCCATGTACGCGGAATGGTGGACCAAGAAGCGTGGCAGCGTCGGGCGGGAGATGCCGGGTGTGCGACTGCGCGCGGTCGCCGAGGACGGCACGGTCTTGCCGGTCGGGGAGTCCGGGCGCCTCGAGGTCAGCTCCAGTCAGACCGGCACCGGCAAACACGAGTGGGTCCGCACATCGGACCTCGGCCATCTCGACGAGGACGGATTCGTCTACATCGACGGTCGCGCCGACGACGCGATCATCCGGGGCGGGTTCAAGATTCAGCCCGAGACGGTGGCCGAGGCGCTGCGCGCCCATGACTCGATTCTGGACGCCACGGTATACGGCCGCGACGACGAACGACTCGGGAAGGTGCCGATCGCGGTCGTGGAACTGCGCGAGGGTGCCACGGAGGTCCCCGAGGACGAACTGAAAGACTTCTGCCGCCGCCAGCTCACCGCCTACGAGATCCCGGTGCGGATCTACACGGTGCCGGAGTTGCCGAGAAGTGTGTCGCTGAAGGTGGATCGGCGTCGCCTACTCGAAATGGTCGGGGAGATAGACGAATCCGCGGCGGTATCAGCAGCGGCATCGGGAAGGTAGCCGAAGGATGCAACGAGAGATCTTCGAAGCCGAACACGACCAGTACCGCGAAACGGTTCGCGAATTCCTGGCCCGCTACGCGACTCCGTATCAGGAGCAGTGGGAGAAAGACGGCATCATCGACAAGCAGTTGTATGTCGAGGCCGCCAAATTCGGTCTGATCGGCTTCTCGGTTCCGGAGGAGTTCGGCGGGGGCGGGATGTCCGGCGATTTCCGCTACAACGCGATCGTCGCCGAGGAAGTGACCCGGGCATCTTCGGGCGGCCCCGCATTCACCCTGCAGAACGACGTACTCGCTCCCTACATGCTCGATCTCACCAACGACGAGCAGAAGGCTCGGTGGCTGCCAGGGTTCGCGCGCGGCGAGCTGGTGGCGGCCGTGGCGATGACCGAACCGGGCGCGGGCAGCGACCTGCAGGGCATCCGGACCTCGGCGCGCAAGGACGGCGACGACTGGGTGCTGACCGGTTCGAAGACCTTCATTTCCTCCGGCATCCATGCCGATCTCGTCATCGTGGTCGCGCGCACCGATCCCGATGCCAAGGCCAGCGCCGCGTTCACGCTGCTGGCCGTCGAACGCGGGATGGCGGGATTCACCCGGGGCCGCAACCTCGAGAAGCTGGGCATGCACTCCCAGGACACCGCGGAACTGAACTTCGATCAGGTGCGGGTGCCCGCGGCCAATGTGATCGGTGAGGTCGGCAAGGGATTTCTGCATCTGATGCGCAACCTGCCGATGGAACGGCTGTCCATCGCTGTCTCGGCCGTCGCGTCGTGCCGGACACTGCTGGATACTACTCTCGAATATGTCAAGTCCCGCAAGGCATTCGGCGCGCCGATCGGGTCGTTCCAGTCCAACAAGTTCGAATTGGCGACCCTCGAGACGGAGGTCGATCTCGCGCAGGTCTACGTCGACCGCGCCATCACCGCGCTGAACGCGGGCACCCTCGACGGCGTCGACGCCGCGAAGGCCAAATGGTGGACCACCGAACTGCAGCAGCGCCTGATCTACACCTGCCAGCAGATGCACGGCGGCTACGGGTTCATGATGGAGTACCCGATCGCCAAGGCCTACGCCGATGCTCGGATCCAGACGATCTACGGCGGTTCGACACAGATCATGAAGGAAATCATCGGGCGCTCGCTCGGACTGTAGAAAGGAAAACCCTATGGGTGCAGTAATTGTCGAGGCCGTCCGGACCCCGGTCGGCAAGCGCAACGGTGGTCTTTCCGGAATTCATCCCGTCGACCTGTCGGCCCTGGTGCTGCAGGAACTGGTGAAGCGCGCGGGTATCGAACCCGAGCTGATCGAGGACGTCATCTGGGGCTGCGTCGGGCAGGTCGGCGAGCAGACCCACGACATCGCGCGCAATGCGGTGCTCGCCGCGGGCTGGCCGGAGTCGGTGCCGGGCGTGACCGTCGACCGTCAGTGCGGTTCGTCGCAGCAGTCGCTGAACTTCGCTGTGGCCAGCGTGCTCGCCGGTCATTACGAAGCCGTGGTCGCCGGTGGTGTCGAGTCGATGTCGCGGGTGCCGATGGGTGCGGCGGTGGCCGGCGGTGGAAATCCGCTCAGCCCCAAGTTCATCGAGCGCTACAACACCGCGCCCAACCAGGGCATCGGCGCCGAGATCATGGCCGAGAAGTGGGCGCTGACGCGTACCGAAGTCGACGCGTTCTCGGCTCGCTCGCACGAACGCGCCGCGGCCGCGCAGGACGCCGGACTGTTCGACGCGCAGATCGTGCCGGTCACCCTGCCCGACGGGACGGTCGTCTCGAAGGACGAGGGCATCCGCCGCGGCACCACCGTCGAGAAGCTGGCCGGCCTGAAGCCGGTCTTCAAGGAGGACGGTGTCATCCACGCGGGCAACGCCTCGCAGATCTCCGACGGTGCGGCCGCGCTGCTGATCGTCAGCGACGAGTTCGCGGCCAAGCATGGGTTGACGCCGATCGCCCGTGTGCACACGGCGGTCGTCGCCGGCGCCGATCCCGTGATGATGCTCGGCGCCCCGATCCCCGCCACCGAGAAGGCGCTGGAGCGTTCCGGCCTGACGGTGGACGACATCGGTGTGTTCGAGGTCAACGAGGCCTTCGCTCCGGTGCCGATGGCGTGGCAGAAGGAGATCGGCGCGCCGGAGGAGAAGCTGAACCCCAACGGCGGGGCCATCGCCCTGGGTCATCCGCTCGGCGGCTCCGGCGCTCGCATTCTGACCGACCTGATCTTCCACATGCGCCGCAACGACATTCGCTACGGTCTGCAGACGATGTGCGAGGGCGGCGGCCAGGCCAACGCCACGATCCTCGAGCTGGTGAAGTGATGACAGCGGCAACCGAGACCGCGGCCCTGGTCGAACGTAAGGGCAATGTCCTGCTGATCACCATCAATCGTCCCGAGGCCCGCAACGCGGTCAACGCCGCGGTGAGCGCCGCCGTCGGCGAGGCGCTGGTCGAGGCGGACAACGATCCGGAGGTCCGTGTCATCGTGGTCACCGGTGCGGGGGACAAATCCTTCTCCGCCGGCGCGGACCTCAAGGCGATCTCGCGCGGGGAAAACGTGCTCGCACCCGGCAAGGAGCATTGGGGTTTCGCCGGATTCGTGCGCCACGTGATCAGCAAGCCGACGATCGCGGCGGTCAACGGCACCGCGCTGGGCGGGGGCACGGAATTGGCCCTCGCCGCCGACCTCATCGTCGCCGCGGAGAGCGCCAGCTTCGGACTGCCCGAGGTGAAGCGCGGCCTGATCGCCGGTGCGGGTGGGGTGTTCCGGCTGCCGGCGCAGATTCCGCAGCGGCTGGCCATGGAGATGATTCTCACCGGTGACCCGATCTCGTCCGCCACTGCCCGCGAGTACGGCCTGATCAACCAGGTCGTGCCGGACGGCACCGTGGTCGAGGCCGCGCTCGCGCTGGCCGAACGAATCGCGGTCAACGCGCCGCTGTCGGTGCAGGCCAGCAAGCGGATTGCGCTCGGTATCGAGGCCGGTGACCGCCCCGGCGAGAACGAGGGGTGGGTCCGCTCGGACGCCGAGTGGGAGGGTCTGATGGGCAGCGAGGACGCCAAGGAGGGCCCGCTGGCCTTCGCCGAGAAGCGCGCTCCGGTATGGAAGGCGCGGTAGTCGACCGAAAACCCGTTGCGCTCGAATAGAAATCGAGCACGCAGTGAGTAGAGTCCGTCCCTGGCGAATTGCGGCCAGGGGCGGACTCTTCACATGTGCGGGCCGGTCGCGTATGCCGCCGTACTGTCGTGCGCAGCACTGATTGCAGCGGCGCGCACGATCGCCGGATAGGCGTCTCGGGTGTGCGGGGCTTGCCGTTCCGGAGTGGGCCGGTGAGGTTGTCGCAGCTCGGGGAGATCGGCCTCCTGCTCGAGGCGAAGGAAGTCGGCGATACCGGTTGGTTCGTGGCTGTTCACCCACGTGTTCGAAAGGAAGTTCATGTTGCACAAGGACAACAGCGGATCGGCGCACGGCGAGCCTTACGACGCCAGCCCGCTGTCGGGCGAATCGGCGTGGAAGGTGGCGGCCGCCGAGAGTGCCCAGCAGTTCGACGCGATGATCGAATCGCTACGGGCGCTGCAGGATCGGGTGGCCGGATCGAATCCGCCGATATCGGAGATGATCGAGGTCACCAAGCGGATCGATGAGATCGAGAGGCTGCTGTCGGGGTACCAGGTCCCGTATGCCGAATCGGTGGCCGGCCGTCTCGAGGTGCCCGGGCGGGGGCAGGCGATGGCGCCCGCGTTCGTGGTGGACCACGGCGACGCCGCCCAGGTGAGCGGGCGGGTGAGCTTCGGTCGCGCCTATCTCGGCGGCGGGGGAGCGGTGCACGGCGGGGCGATTCCGCTGGTATTCGACGAGGTACTCGGCCGACTGGCCACCGCCGGCGGCCGTTCCCGCTCCCGCACCGCGTACCTGCATGTGAACTACCGGGCCATCACGCCGCTCGAGCGTGAACTCAGCCTCACCGCCCGCTTCGACCGGGAGGAGGGCCGCAAGCGCTTCCTGACCGGGGAATTGCGCGACGGTGACACGCTGCTCGCCGATGCGGAGGGATTGTTCGTGGCACTGCGGCCCGGACAGCCCTGAGCTCCGCGCGGTCGGCTTTTCGCGTTCACCGCTGCCGTGCGAGTTGTGTTCCCATCGCGTCGACGACGGCCTGCAAGGCTTTGAACGGGCGGATCATGACGGTGAACTCGGTCAAGCGGCCGTCGGCATCCCAGCGAATGATGTCGACCCCATCGATCACCAGTTCGTCGACGGACGCGGAGAAGCGCAGCACGGCGGAATCTCCCTCGTACCACTCCTGGCTGTAGGTCATCGTCGGACCGAGGACCTGCAAGGCCGCCCACAGATAGGCGAAGGCGCGGTCTCGACCGTTTTGGGGTGTGTTCACCGCCGGTGACCGGAATACGACGTCGGGCGCGAGTAGATCTCGCAGCCCCGCGGCGTCAGGGTTGTCGACGAGCCGGTGCCACGCGGTCACCGGGGGCGGGGTCTCGGTCGTGGCGTTGGTCTGCATCTGCATGTGCCTCCGTGTCGATGTATCTTCGGGTCAGGCGCCGGCGACGGTTACCGCTTCGCCCAGATAGGCGTGCTCGATCTGTTCCGGATCGGCCGCGAGTTCCGTGGCGCTGCCGCGCAGTACATCGCGTCCGTGGGCGAGAACGATTGCGGTATCGGCGATTTCCAGAGCCAGTCGCACGTGCTGCTCGACGAGGATCACCGCGGTGCCCTTGTCGTCGGCGACCCGGCGGATCACCGGGAGTAGCGATTCGACGATCACCGGAGCCAGGCCCATGCTCAGCTCGTCGATCAGCAGTACCTTCGGCTGCTGCATCAGCGCCCGCCCGATCGCGAGCATCTGCTGCTCACCGCCGGAGAGCATACCCGCGGAAACATCGAGCCGCTCGCCGAGCCGGGGGAAGTAGTCGAGGATATCGGTGACGGCCGGACCCGAGCGCTTGCGCGCCAGCGCCAGATTCTGCTTGACCGACAGGCCGGTGAACAGTGAGCGGTCGTCTGGCACCAGCACCAGCCCGGCTCGTGACGACGCCCGCGCCTGGCCGGGTTTGACGGAGGTCCCGGCGATGGAGATGGCGCCGCCGAGGCCGGGCAGCAGTCCGGCGAGAGTCATCAGCAGGGTGGTTTTGCCGGCCCCGTTGGGTCCCAGCAGGCAGAGCACTTCGCCCTCGGCGAGTGTGAGGTCGAAACCACGCACGCACGGCCGCCCTTTCGAATAGCCGGCGTCGACTGCGGCGCATTCGAGAACCGTGGTCATGCGGAGACCTCCGTGGGGGCGTGGGTGGTGCCGAGGTAGGCGCGCACCACATCGGGATCGGACCGGATTTCCTCGGGTGTGCCCTGGGCGATGACGCGGCCCAGGTCGAGCACCACGATCCGGTCGCAGATGTCGAGTACCAATTCCATATCGTGGTCGACCATCAGCACCGTCACTCCGGCATCACGCACGGCCTTCAAACGCGCACCGAGCCACTGGCTTTCGGTGCTGTCGAGGCCCGCGGCCGGTTCGTCGAGCAGGACGATGCGCGGGCGACCGGCCAGCGCGCGGGCCACCGAGACCAGTTGACGCTGACCCTGTGACAGTTCGCTGACCGAGCGATCGGCCACGGCCTCCAGATTCAGGACACCGAACAGGGCGTCGATATCCGGCGGCGTGGATCCTTCGCCGGGGCGCCCGGCCGCGGCGACGGTGCCGACCGCGACGTTCTCGCGCACGGTCAGATCGTCGTACAACTCGATGCCCTGGAAGGTCCGGCCGAGGCCGAGTTTGCTCCGCTTGTGCGGTTCGAGCCCGTCGATGCGCCGCCCGCCCAGGGCCACCGTGCCCGATGCGGACGCGAAGCCGCTGAGGGCGTCGATGCAGGTGGTCTTACCGGCGCCGTTGGGCCCGATCAAACCGACGATCTCGCCGGCGCGGACGTCGAAGGTGACGTCGTCGAGTGCGACCACGCCGCCGTATCGGACGCCGATGCCGGTGGCGGACAGCAGGACCTCCTCCGAGACCTCGCGCAATCGCGGTGGCGCCGCGGGCACCGGCGTCGCCGGCTTCCGGTCCGGTGTGGTGCGAGTCCGGCTGAGCCACCGGCGGATTCGCGCCGAATGCTGATGCAGGTGGCCCGCGAGGCCCTCGGGGTACTGGATGACCGTCAGCACCAGCAGGATGCCGGAGAGGACGGAGTAGTAGTCGCCGAGATGCAGGACTCGGTCCATGAAGATGAACAGGATTCCGCCCGCGCCGATGACCCCGGCGAGGATGCCACCCGACACGCAGGTGATGCCCGCGATGTAGACGATCGCGAACAGTCCGATGCCGGCGAGTACGGAGAACGATTCGGCGGTCGCCACGGTCTGCTGATATCCCATCAGCGCCCCACCCAGCCCGGCGATGAACGCGCTGATGGCGAACGCCTTGATCTTGGTGCGGGACACATTGATTCCCGACGCCGCGGCCGAGCGCTCATTGGCCCGCACCGCGAGCATGGACGCGCCGAGACGGCTGGTCCGCAGTTTTGCCACGACCAGTGCGACCGCGACCAGCACCACCAGGCAGACGATTCCGAACGCGAGGCGCGGATACGCCTGTCCCGCTCCGATGCCGAGGTCGATGCCGAACAGGGTCGGATTCTTGATGTGCGCACCGCTGAGGCCACCGTTGAGGTTGCTGTTGCGGAACCAGAACGCGTCGAGAAATACCGCCAGCGCCAGGGTGACGACAGTGACGGGCAACCCCCGGATCCGCAGTGCCGGCAGTCCTACGACCACGCCGATCACTGTGGCCGCAAGCGCCGCCAGGATGGGTGCGATCGGAAACGGAATGCCGAGGTCGCTGGTCAGTCGGCTGAGGGTGAACGCGCCGATGCCCGCGAGCGTGAGCTGGGCCAGCGAAATCTGTCCCGCGAATCCGGTGACGACGACCTGGGACAGTGCGACCACCGCCAGGATCAGGGTGGTGATGACCGCGGCACGGTAGCTGCCCGAGGTTGTCACCAGCGCGACCAGTGCCACCACGATCGACAGGACGGTCGGGACGAGCACGCCTTTCGGTCGCGGCGCCCGGCCCAGCGTCTGGACGATGACGGCGCCCCGCGACGGTAGCGGCCGGCCCCGGACAACCAGGAAGATGAGGATCAGCACCAGCGGAACCAGTTCGGCCATACCGGATTTCGGGAACCAGTCGATGGTGCTCTGCAGATGGGTCGTCTCCGACTGCAGCATGCCGATGCACAGACCGGCGATCACCGTCACTCCCAGCGCGGTGAAGTTGCCGACCAGCGCCGCGGCGAGCGCGGGCACGATGAACAGCGTGTAGGAGACCGGGATGAGCGGCACGATCGGTGCGATCAGGATGCCGCTCAGGCCGGCCACCATCGTGCTCAGCGCCCAGTTGCCGAAGGCGATGCGCTCCGGTGAGAGCCCGGTGACCAGAGCGCCTTTCTCCGACTCGGCCGCGGCGCGGGTGGCCAGGCCGAAGCGGGTCCAGCGGAACGACAGGGTGAGAACCAGCGCGAGCGCCAGGATCACCGCGGCGAACCACACCCGGTCCGCGGGGATGCGAGCATCGCCGAGGGTCAGAGCCCCGGTCGGCAGAATCGCCTTCACCGAGACCGGGGTGGTGCCGACCCGCACGGCCAGCAGGGCTTGCACGAACAGCATCACGCCGATCGAGGCCACCGCCTTCGCGACCGGAGGCGCGGTGCGCAGCGGCCGGAAGACGATGGCGTAGATCGCGATGCCGAGCACGGCCGCGATGGCGAGCGATATCGCCATCGCGGGCCACAGCCCGAGGCGCCCGCCGAGATGAACCGACTTGGCCATCCCGGGAATCGGGTTGAGCAGTTCGCCCTTGCGCAGCATCCCGTACGTGTACGCCACGTACAGAGCCACCGCGCCGGTGCTGAAGTTCACGACGCCCGAACTGCGGAACGTCATCACCAACGCCAGGCCCAGTGCCGCGTAGACGGCGCCGTTGCCCAGCCCCAGCGCCAGGAAGACCAGATGATCAATCACGGAAAGCTCCTCGGATACCACACATTTCGCGCAAGTCAGGACCTATTTGCTGAGCTGCGGGTCGGTGGGCTTGCCGTCTTTGATCGTGACGGTCACCAGTTGAGTGCTGCAGATCGAGGGCAGTTGCGCCATCGCGGTCCCGTTGCAGGTGAAGGTGATGCCGTGGCCGGCGGGCAGCGGCACGTTCTGAGCGGTCTTGATCGCGGTGGACAGCGCCGCGGAGTTCGGATCGCCGGTGACGCCCCGTGCCGCGCGAACCAGGCCAAGCATGCCCTGGTAGCCGGTGTAGGTGTAGCCGCTGATGTCGGTGTTCGGGGCGTACTTCTTCATCACGCTGCGGTACAGCACCGCCTCGGGATCATTGGAGATCAGGTCCGCGGTGGTGAAGACGTGGGCGCCGTCCATCGCGTCGCCAACGGCCTCGGCGGTGGCGGCGTCCAGGCACGGCTGGATCAGCATCTTGTCCTGGGTGGCACCGACATTGCTCAGTGCCTTGACCACCGAGGTGCACATCGTCGCGTCGCCCACCACGGCGACTGCGCCCACATCACTGGATATCCCGGAGCTGACCTGGGGAGTCGCATCAGGGGTGCCGAGGGGAATGGGCACGACGCGCAGATCGATGCCCGCGGCTCCGAAGGCGGCCGAGCCCATCGTCTTCGCGGTGGCGATCGCGGCGCCGGCATCGATCACGAAGGCGCTGACCTTCTTGTACCCCTTGCCGGCGGCGTATTTCGCCATCGACTGCAGGGCGCCGGGGAACCCGCCGGTGAGGGCGTAGGCGTTGGGGGTGGCCATTTCCGCGGCACTCGCGCCGGCGGGAGTGAGGTAGGGGATACCGGCTCCGGTGATGACCGGAGCCATCGCGTCGCCGAAGGCGGTGGTGGTGACCACCACGGCGGCGACCTTGTTCTCCACCATCCGGTTCGCGCAGTCGCGGTTGGACGCCGGATCTTCCTTGCTGGCGCAGCTGACGAGTTCGATGGGATGCCCGGCGATTCCGCCGAGATTGGCGTTCGCGTACTTCGCGACCGCCTCGGCGGACTCGCGACTCGAGGGCATCGACACCGCGGGCCCGCCCTCGGGATTGATCAGCCCGATCTTGATCGGGCTGCCGGTCGCAGGCTTGTCGGGGAAGGCGCTGCTGGGGGCCTCGGCCGAGTTGTTCGAGGAGTTGTCGCTGCTGCTGCAGGCGGTGGCGAGTGCGATCGCGGGAACGAGCGCGATCAGGGCGAGCCGGCCGGCTCGGGTCTTGAGGGGGCGCCAGTTGTCACGCGTATCGGTCATGGGTTTCCTTCTCTCAGCTGAGCGGCACTGCTCATCGGGTGATGTGGATCACAAACCCGGAGTGAGGTAAACGTAGATGTGGAAACTAGATGTGTCAATAAGCAATCTAAGTTGACCAGGTGCCAATTCAGAATGGTTGCGGTGCTGTCCGTCCGCTCGCCTGCGCGAATCGACAGGGATGGGCTCGTTGCGGCCCGGAAACGCGGCCTGTGCATGGAAAAGTGCTGAGAGAAACTAACGAACCCCGCCGACACGGTGGGTCGACCGCGGCGTGCCCCGGTTGTGGTTGCCAAGGGCGGACATAGTAAACTATGTTATCTAAGTAGTCTTCGATGAAGGCGCCGAAGATCGGCGGAGAGGTGGACGCGGTGCAGACGCTGGAAGTCGAACGCCACGACGGTGTGGTGACGGTCGTGATGTCGCGGCCGGAGAAGAAGAACGCCGGCAGCCCGGCCATGTGGCGTGAGCTCGCCGAGACCTTCACCGAGATCGAGCGTACCGCCGGGGACCGTGTGATGGTACTGACCGGGGCCGGTGGTGACTTCTGCTCGGGCGCCGATCTGGAGGGGGTCACCGGCGACGCGCTCGACTACATGAAGCGCGCCAGCCATGCGGCGCAGGCACTGTCCGCGTTGACCATCCCCACCATTGCCAAGGTGGACGGGGTCGCGGTCGGCGCCGGCTGGAATCTCGCGCTCGGTTGCGATCTGGTCGTCGCCACCGAGCGGGCTAGGTTCTCCCAGATCTTCATCCGCCGCGCCCTGTCGCTCGACTTCGGCGGCAGCTGGCTGCTGCCTCGGCTGGTCGGCCTGCAGAAGGCCAAGGAACTGGCCTTCTTCGGTGAAATCCTCTCGGCGGCCGAAGCTTCCGAGCTCGGCCTGGTCACCCGGATCGTGGCCGTCGAGGAGCTCGACGCCACGGTCGAGTCGATGGCCCGCCGGCTGGTGCAGGCGCCCGCCCAGGCACTCTCGCTGACCAAACAGCTACTCGACGCGGCCGCGGACGGCGGCAGCATCGAAGCCGCGCTGCAACGCGAAAACCACGTCCAAGCCAACAACATCGTCGGCGCCGAGGCCGAGGAGGCCAGGGCGGCCTTCATGGAGAAGCGTGCGGCCGTCTTCTATCGGCCTGACGCGCAATCCGCCACCACCGCGCACGTCTAGGAGTCCCCCATGTTGAAGACACGATTCACCGAAGAGTTCGGCGTCGAACACCCGATCGTCCAAGGCGGCATGATGTGGGTCGGCCGGGCCGAGCTCGCTGCGGCGGTATCGGAGGCGGGCGGCCTGGGCATCATCACCGGGCTCACCCAGCCCACGCCGGAGGATCTCGCCAAGGAAATCGCACGCGCCCGGGAGATGACCGACAAGCCGTTCGGCGTCAATCTCACTCTCACGCTGTCGATCAACCCGCCGCCGTACGAGGAGTACCGGCAGGCGATCATCGAGTCCGGGATCACGATCGTCGAGACCGCCGGCTCGAATCCGCAGGTGCACGTCGAGCACTTCAAACAGCACGGCATCAAGGTGATCCACAAGTGCACCAGCGTGCGGCACGCCCTGAAGGCGCAGAGCCTGGGCGTGGACGCGCTGAGTATCGACGGCTTCGAGTGCGCCGGGCACCCCGGTGAGGACGACGTCCCCGGCCTGGTGCTCATCCCCGCGGCGGCGGACAAGCTGACGGTGCCGATCCTGGCCTCCGGCGGTTTCGCCGACGGGCGGGGCCTGGCCGCGGCGCTCGCGCTGGGCGCCGACGGCATCAACATGGGCACTCGCTTCATGTGCACCGTGGAGAGCCCGATTCACCAGCGGATCAAAGAGCAGATCGTCGAGGCGAGCGAACTCGACACCCAGCTCATCTTCCGCCAGTTGCGCAATACCATGCGCGCGGCGAAGAACTCGGTCAGCGAAGAGGTGGTCGAGATCCTCGGTAAGGGTGGACGATTCAAGGATGTGCAGGAGCTGGTCGCGGGCACACGCGGCCGCAAGGTCTATGAGAACGGTGATCCCGAGGCGGGCATCTGGACCGTCGGAATGGTGCAGGGCCTGATCCACGACATTCCGACCGCGGGTGAGCTGGTCACCCGGATCGCCGCCGAGGCCGAAACCGTGCTGCGACGCAACGCGGCGCTGATCTCGGATCCGGTCGTGGTCTCCTGACGCCGGCGGACGAGGAGCGCTATGAGTATCGCGACCACCGAGCCGGGCCGCCCCGTGGAATTCCGCGGGGCCGGTGACCTGCGCCTGGTGGGGGATTGCTGGGGGAGTGACGACGATCCGGTGGTGTTGCTGCTGCACGGAACCGGACAGACCCGGCACTCGTGGAAGAAGACCGGTATCCGACTGGCGGCCAGAGGCTTTCGTGTGGTGGCCATCGATACTCGCGGTCACGGGGACAGCGCGTGGGCACGGTCGGCCGCCGAGTACGACTGGGACATTCTCGCTCAGGACGTGCGTGCGGTCATCGACGAGATCGGGCAACCGGTCACCATCGTCGGGGCGAGTCTCGGCGGACTGACCGGGTTGCAGGTCGCCGGCGACCTGGGTTCGCACCGAATCCGCAAGCTGGTGCTGGTCGACGTCGTGCCCCGGATCGAGCGCGGCGGTGGAACCCGGATCCGGACCTTCATGCTGGGAAATCCGGACGGCTTCGCCAGTCTCGAGGAGGCCGCGGACGCGATCGCGGCCTATCTGCCGCATCGAAAGCGCCCGCACAGCCCGGAAGGCTTGCGCCGCAATCTGAGACAGCGACCGGACGGACGCTGGCGATGGCATTGGGATCCGCAGTTCCTCCGCAAGCCGGAACGCGACCTGGACGCGTGGGTTCGGAAACTGGAATCGTCGGCGGCCGCCCTCGGCGTGCCGATCCTCGTCGTGCGCGGCGCACTGTCTGATGTAGTCAGCCGCGAGGCCGTGGAGAAGTTCCTGGCCGTGGTGCCCAGCGCGCGTTGTGTCGAGTTGGGTGGAGCGGGCCATACCGCCGCCGGTGACGACAACGACGCGTTCACCGAGGCCGTAGTCGAATTCGTTTGAGGAATAAGGAGGCCCGATGGGTGAGAAGAACGACGGGGTCGAGGCCGAACCCGTTCTGGTGACCCGCGAGGGTCATGTCGCGATCCTGACGCTGAATCGTCCCGATCGGCGCAACGCGATCAATCGGGCGATGCGCAAGTCGATCAAGCGGGAATTGTGGAAGGCCGACGCGGACGAGGACGTCCGGGTCGTGGTCATCACCGGCGCGGGCTCGGCGTTCTCCGCCGGTGTCGACCTGCCCGAGGCGCTGACCGGTCCGCCGCCGCGCACCGAGGGCGCCACACCGACTCACGTCCTGCGCGCCATCGGCAAGCCGGTGATCGCCGCGGTCAACGGGCCTTGCTACACGGGGGGGTTCGAGTTCGCGGTGAACTGTTCGTTCATCATCGCCTCCGACCGGGCCGTCTTCGCCGATACCCATGCCTCGATCGGACTGCTGAACGGCTGGGGCGGCAGTGCGATGCTGCCCCGGATCGTCGGATTGCCGGCCGCGATTCAGATCATTCTCAGCGGCGACCCGATCGATTCCGCGACTGCGCTGCGCATCGGTTTGGCGAACGAGGTTGTGCCGCACGAGAAGTTGATGGAGCGCACACTCGCGGTGGCCGCCTCCATAGCCGACAGCCATCCGGTCGCGGTGCAGCGCATGCTGCGCCTGCTCAAGGAGGGAGCCGGCGCCTCGGTGGCACACGCCCTCGGTCTCGAGGCAGAGGCCGCGGCGTCCTGGCGGCCGGACGGCAAGGATATCGGTGACCGCTTCGACAAACGCCCGGCCAAGTCGAGCTCGGATGTCTGAGCCGGCGGCGCAGCGGCATGCCGACGAATTACGGTCGGTGCCACTCGTCGACGTCCTGAGCCTCGACCGCATCGACCGTGAACTGTTCCGATCGGCGCACCTTTTCGAGGTCGATCGCCCGCTGTACGGGGGCCAGGTCTTGGCGCAAGCCTTGCTGGCCTGCGGTGCCACCGTCGACCCGGATCGTCTGCCGCACTCGTTGCACGGATACTTTCTGCGCCGCGGTGACAGCGCCTGCCCGGTCCTGTTCCGCGTCGACAACGACCGCGACGGCAGGTCGTACTCGGCGCGCCGAGTGGTCGCGGTGCAGGACGGCGAGGTCATTTTCAGCATGTCGGCGTCGTTTCGGACGCCGGCCGACGGCGAGGAGCACACTGGATCGGAGGTGACACCGACCGCTCCGCCCGAGCGATGCCGTGCGATCGTGCCGGATCCGGAACTGGCCCTGCAGGTTCGGGTCCAGGACTGGTCGGTGCCGGACAAGTTCTTCCCGGTCAAGTTCTGGGTTCGCCCGAACGGCGATCTGCCGCAGGACGATCCGCTGATGCATGCCGCCGCGATCGCCTACATGTCGGACTTTTCCACGGGACTGCGGCGCACGGTCGGCAGCGAACTCCTCGGCCCGAGCCTCGACCATGCCCTGTGGTTCCACCGGACACCGCGCTGGGACGACTGGCTCTTCGTCGACCATGCGAAGGGTGTGTCAGCGGGCATGCGCGGCTGGTATACGGGCACGGTCATCGACAGTGGGGAGGTCGTGGCGAGCCTGGCGCAGGAAATGGCCTACCACGACACGACATCACGGCGCGAGAAGACGGCCGCGCGATGATCGATTGGAGCGTGCCGTCACGTCGGAAGATGCTGTCCCGCTCGGTGCCTGGTGAATCCTTCCTCACCGCGTCTGCGATCGACGATCCGTTGAACGATGCCGTGATCGCGGTACGGCGAATCGTCGGAGCCCTGGCGCGCACGGCGCCCGACGAGGGTGGTCTGCCCGCCGCTGCCGCCGAATTGCAGCGCCTCGCCGAGACCCTCGAGGGTCGGACCCGGCCGGTGCCCGCGCAGCTGTCGCAGATGTGGAACGGCGACGGGGTGGCGCGACACGATCCCGCGACCGGGCCGGAGAACCCCCTCGCGCCACCCCTGGCCATGCGAGACGCGGGCGGCGGCTGGGCGGAAGGGGTTGTCACCCTGGGGCTTCCGTACCAGGGCCCGCCCGCCCTCGTGCACGGCGGGGTGTGCGCACTGCTGCTCGACGCCGCACTGGCGGTTGCGAACAACATGGTGGGCGTGGGCGGCATGACCGCACAACTCGATATCACCTACCGTCGGCCGACACCGCTCTATACGCCGCTGACCGTGCGTGCCCGCCAACTCCGTCGGGAGGGGCGCAAACTTCACGCGATCGGCGAGATCATCGCCGATGGGCAGGTGACGGTGTCGGCCCGGGGACTGTTCGTCGCGGCGGCCGAGCCCGGTCGGACGGCGCCCGGCGGATGAACGATCGCCTGCCGCTCGAGATGTACCCGTGCCGGCGTGAGATCAGCCTGGTCTTCGCCGATGTCGACACTCTCGGCCACGTGAACAATGTTGCGATTGCCCGATTCTTCGAAGAGGGACGCGTGGTGTTGAATCGCGCCATCGCAGCTCTGGTGCCGGACGGTGAGCCGCTGCGTACGGTTCTGGCCCACGTCGAGATCGACTATCTCGCGGAAGTGCGGTACCCGGGCGCTGTTCAGCTCGGGATCGGGGTAGGCCGGATCGGCCGGACCTCGATCGGGCACGAGGCCGGCCTGTTCCAGAACGGCAGTCCGGTCGCGGTATCGCGTTCGGTCGACGTCAACACCGTCGAGGGACGCCCGGGGGCGGTCGCGTTGAGCGAGGCATTCCGGATTGCCGCGAACAAGCTGCTGCTGCCCGACCGGTGAGAGTCCGGTGTCCGGGCCTTCCGCTTGTGATGACGGAGCTGTAATCTATGACTAAGTTAACCTAGTGCTTATTGAGAATGGTTGAGGAGGCGTGGTGGGATCGACGACAGGGTCGGTGGAGCAGATGACCGGACAGGGCGACTGGCGTGCGCGTTTGACCGCGTTGCTCGACGACTACGCGCGGCGTCCACGGCCGGAGACCTCGCGTGAGCGTGCCGCGGCCGCGCGGGCGTGGCAGTCGGAAATGGTCGACGCCGGTGTTGCGGCCCCGGGCTGGCCCACAGCAGTCGGCGGGCTCGAGCTCGGACTCGAGGATCAACTCGACTACTACCGCATGACCAGCGCCGCGGGGGTGCCGAAGCATCCGAATCCGATCGCCTTCATCGTCGCGCCCACCCTGATCGTCTATGGCACCGAGGCGCAGAAGAAGCGTTTTCTCGAGCCGTTGCTGCGGGCCGACGAGACATGGTGCCAGGGCTTTTCCGAGCCCGGCGCAGGTAGCGATCTCGCCTCGCTGTCCACCAGAGCGGTGCGCGATGGTGAGACCTACCGGGTCACCGGACAGAAGATCTGGACCACCCAGGCCACCAGCGCCGACTGGATGTTCACACTGGTGCGCACCGGCCCGGCGGGCCGTGGCACCGACGGCATCAGCTATCTGCTGATCCCGATGAACTCGCCCGGTGTCGACGTCCGCCCCCTGCGCGACGCCTCCGGCGGGTACCACTTCGCCGAGGTCTTCTTCGACGACGTCGTGGTGCCTGTGGAGAACCTGGTCGGCGAGGAGGGCAAAGGCTGGTCGGTGATGCGGACCTCGCTCGGTCACGAGCGTGCCACCGCATTCCTCGCCGATGAGTTCCGCTACCGCGGCCTGGTGGACAAGGTATTTTCGCTCGCGATCCGTCAGGGCTACGCCGACAACGCTCTGGTTCGCCAGGAACTCGCCTTCGTCGAAACCGGCGTGCGGGCTATCGCGGCCAACAGTTCCCGCGCCCTCGATGCCGTTCTGCGCCAAGTCGATCCGGGCGGCGTCGCCTCGGTGAACCGGCTGGTCAAATCGGAGTTCGAACAGCAGTTGCATCGGCTTGCGCTGCGGCTGACCGGATCAGGCGCGGCGCTCAGTGGCCGATCGCCGGGCGCGGTCGACGGAGGAAGCTGGACCTATGGCTACCTCATGACCCGGGCCTCCACCATCGGCGCCGGCACGGCCGAAATCCAGCGCAACGCCATAGCCGAACAGGTCCTCGGGCTGCCGTCGCATCGCGGCGAAGGCACCCGGCCCGCGGTGGTTCCACCGGGTCGGCCACTGACCCCGCCGGATGAGGACGAGGCAGCGCTGCGTGAGGTGCTCGGCAAGGCGCTGGCGCCGCACACCGGCACCGATCAGCTGCTGTCCTGGGCGACCAAGACCGCCGACTACGACATCGGCCTCTGGGACGAGCTGATTCGGTTCGGTCTGCCCGGGCTCGCGCTTCCCGAGGAGCTCGGTGGTGGCGGCGCCGGATTGCGGCTGCTCGCGGCGGCGGTCGAAGAGGCCGGCTACGCGGTCGCCCCGGTGCCGTTGGTCCCGACACTGATCGCGCTCGAGGTGCTGCGGCACGCGGGTGCCGTCGACGACGTGCGTGCGGTGTGTGACGGTGCCACCGCCGCATTCGTCGCCCCTGTCGACGACAACGGCTGGGCTGTCGACGGATCGCTGCCGGCACTGGCCGGTTCCCGGCTGTCGGGTTCGGTCGAACGGGTGGCGGGCGCGCCGGTCGCCGAGCGGCTGGTGGTACTGGCCCGCGACGCCGACACCGGCGAGCTCGTCCTGTGCACGGTGAAACCGATCGAGGTCGAAGTCGAACCCCAGGAGTCCGTGGATGTGACGGGCACCATTGGTGTCGTGGTGCTGGACGGGGTCGAGCCACAGGTCATCGCCCGCGGTGACGAGGTGACCCGGATTCTCGACGCGGCCCGGCCGGTGGCACAGCTGGTACTCGCGGCGGATTCGGTCGGCGTGGCGAACCGGGCATTGGCTTTGGCGGTGGACTGGGCCGGACAGCGCGAGCAGTTCGGCCACCTGATCGGCTCGTACCAAGCCATTTCGCATCGTTGTGCAGATATGCTGATCCGTGCGGAAGGCGCACGCGCACAGGTGCTGTCAGCCGCGGCGCTCGACGCTGACGCCGCCGAGACCAGGCTCGCCGCCGATGTCGCCGCGGCCGCGGCGCTCGACGGCGCGGTGTGGGTGGCCGAGAACTGCATCCAGGTCCACGGCGGAATCGGATTCACCTGGGAGCATCCCGCGCACCTGCTGTTGCGGCGGGCCACCGCCAACCAGGTGGCGCTCGGCCGGCCGGAGAATCTGCGCGACCGTGCCGCCGGCGCGGTCCTGGCCCGGCTGTCCTGACCTCGGCAAGGAGATCTCATGACTTCGATCGACGCGGGGTTGGCGCTACTCCGGATCGTCCTGGGGCTGACCATGGCTGCCCACGGCTACGGAAAGCTGTTCCGCGGGGGTCGAATTCCCGGAACCGCGGGATGGTTCGACAGCATCGGGATGCGGCCGGGCAAGCTACAGGCCTGGCTCGCCGCGGGCACCGAGGTGGGGAGCGGAATCCTGTTGGCGCTCGGTCTGCTCACCCCGTTCGCGGCAGCCGCCTTCGTCTCGTTGATGACGGTGGCGGCGTGGACGGTGCACCGCGGGCACGGCTTCTTCATCGTCGGCAACGGATGGGAGTACAACCTGATCCTCGCGGTCGGCGCGGCCTCGGTGGCGGTCGCCGGAGCGGGACGGATAAGCCTGGACTGGGCGATCTTCGGGCAGAACCTTTTCGCCGGCTGGGCCGGGTTCGCGGTGTCGGTGGTGCTCGGTCTCGTGGCGGCCGCCGCACTACTCGGCGCGTGCTACCGCCCGGTGCGCGAACCCGACGTCGTGAGCTAGCGCCGATGCTCGTCTCGTAGGGACGATGAAGTATGGAGGACGAAGCATGGAGTTCGAGCACCTCGGGCGTAGCGGTGTCACCGTCTCGCGGTTATGCCTGGGCGCGATGTCGTTCGGAGCGCTGGGCAACAGCGATCACGACGACTGCCGCGCGATCATCGATCGTGCGATCGAGGCGGGTATCAACTTCATCGACACCGCCGATGTGTACTCGCGAGGCGAGTCGGAGGAGATCGTCGGCAAGGCGATCGCGGGCCGGCGCGACGATCTGGTGGTCGCGACGAAATTCTTCAATCCGATGAGCCGCGACCCCAACCATCGCGGGGCGTCGCGGCGCTGGATCGTGCGCGCCTGTGAGGACAGTCTGCGCCGTCTCGGCACCGACTACATCGATCTGTATCAGGTGCACCGGCTCGACGAGGCCACCGACCTGGACGAAACCCTCGGCGCGCTGTCGGATCTCGTCCGTTCCGGCAAGGTGCGGATGGTCGGCACCTCGACCTTTCCCGCCGAGGCGATCGTCGAGGCACAGTGGGTGGCCGCCGACCGCGGACATATCGTGCCGCGCTGTGAGCAACCGCCGTACTCGATCTTCGTGCGCGGCGCCGAGCGCGACGTATTCCCCACCTGTCAGCGCTATGGCATGGGCGCGATCGTGTGGAGTCCGTTGAACGGTGGCTGGCTCACCGGGAAGTACCGCCGTGACGACGATGGCGGCGACGCTGCCCGGTTCAGCCGCCTGGGTCGTGGGTCGTGGCGTATCGATTCCGAAGGCGCGCAACGCAAGCTGGCACTGCTGGACCGGCTCGACGAGATCGCGGACGAGGCGGGCACGGATCTGATCACCCTGGCGCTCGGATTCACTCTCGCCCACCCCGCGGTGACCTCGACCATCATCGGCCCGCGCACGATGGACCAGTTGGAAAGCCAGTTGAAGGTCGTGGGGACCGCGCTGACCGACGAGGTGCTCGATCTCATCGACGAGGTTGTCGCGCCGGGTGTGACGCTCGCGCGCGCCGATCTCGCCTACGAGCCACGAGCGTTGCGGCACAAGAACCTGCGCAGATCCTCGCAGCCGATTGGAGTGAAACCATGACCGACATCGCCACCCACGATCCGGAAGCATTGCGCGCCAAGTGGTATCGAGACGGCTGGTACTCCGACCGCACCGTCGTCGACGCCCTCGAGGAGGGCGGCGAGAAGTACGCGGACACCGCAGTGGTCTTCGCCGGTACCGACGCGCTGATCGACAGTTCGGTGGGCGAGATCCACCGCGAGGCGCGGCGAATCGCGGCCGCGTTGCAGGGGATGGGTATCGGTCCCGGTGACACGGTGGTCGTCCAATTGCCGAGCCGCTTCGAATGTTCGGTGGCCTACGAGGCGGTGCTGCTCACCGGCGCGACGCTGGTTCCGGTGGTGCACATCTACGGCCCGGCCGAGTTGTCGTTCATCCTCGCGGAGTCCGAGGCGAAGGTCCTGATCATGCCGGAGCGAGTTCGATCCACTCGCTACAGCGACCGGATCGCGGAACTGTCCGCGGTCGCCACCCTCGAGCGGATCGTGGTGGTCGGCGACGGCGACTATCCGGGCGCGACGAACTGGGCACAACTCGATCGCGACGGCACCTACCGCGTCCCGCGCGTGCACTCCGACGACGTGTGTCTGCTGGTCTACACCTCCGGGACCACGTCGGCGCCGAAAGGTGTCCAGCACAGCCATAATTCACTACTCGCCGAGCAACGCACGCTCCCGCATCTACAGGACGCGTCCGCGGGAGCGGTGCATCTGGTGTCGTTCCCGCCCGGTCACATCGCGGGCGTGGGCACTGTGCTCCGGCCGATCCTGCACGGCACCAAAACCGTGTATCTGGAGAACTGGGATCCGCGCGCCGCGGTCGAGCTGATCGCCTCGTACGGCGTCACATCCACGGTCGGCACCCCGTTCCACCTGACCGGCATCCTCGATGTCGCCGACCGCGGCGACAAGCTGGCCAGCCTCACCGAGTTGATGCTGGGCGCGGCGACGGTCCCGGACGAACTCGGTAGGCGCGCCGCGGCGGCCGGCATCACGACCTACCGGTGCTACGGCTCGACCGAGCATCCGACCATCACCGTCTGCGCTGTCGACGATCCGCCGGAGGTCCGCATCCACACCGACGGTTCGCCGCTGCCCGGTGTCGAGGTCCGCGTTCTCGACCCCGAGGGCCGCGATGTCCCGGTGGGGGTCGACGGCGAGATCGTCACCCGTGGGCCGGACCAGTTCGTCGGCTACCGCGACTCTTCCCTCGACCGGGCTGCATTCACCGATGACGGGTGGATGCGCACCGGCGACCTCGGGCACCTCGACGCTGACGGCCGGATCTCGATCACCGATCGGCTCAAGGACGTCATCATCCGTGCGGGCGAGACGATCTCCTCCGGCCAGATCGAGGATGTGCTGGGTGCCCACCCGGCCGTCGCCGAGGGTGTGGTGGTGGCCGCGCCGGACGACCGCTACGGCGAGGTCGCGGCCGCGGTCGTGGTGCTCGCCCCCGGTGCGGAACTGGATCTCGAAGAGGTCCGCCGGCACTTCGCCGCCTCCGGTCTGGCGAAGCAGAAGACTCCCGAAAAGCTGACGATCGTCGACGAACTGCCGCGTACCGCGGTGGGCAAGGTCCGCAAGGCCGACCTGCGGAAGACACACTTCGCCAAGGTGGACAACACATGATCAACTGGAACTCGCTGCGGCTGCCGGTCATGGCGGCGCCGATGTTCATCGTCTCCAACCTCGACCTGGTGATCGCCTCGTGCCGAGCCGGCATCATCGGCGCGTTCCCGTCTGCCAACCCGCGTCGTCCGGAAACCTTGGATACGTGGCTGCACGCCATCCGCGAGGCCGAGAAGCAGACCGTGGACGCCGGAGGCGATTTCGCGCCGTTCTGCGTGAATATGCTGGCATCCGCGGCCCTGGACAAGCAAGCCCGCGACCGCGCGCTGGCCACGGTGCGCCGACATCGGGCGCCGTTGATCCTGACGAATATGGGCGACCCGCGCGAGGTCGTCGAGGCCGCCCACGAATGGGGTGGCCAGGTCTTCCATGATGTGACGACCATCCGGCATGCGGAGAAGGCCATAGCGGCCGGTGTCGATGGGCTCATGCTGGTCTGCGCGGGTGCGGGCGGGCATGCGGGCACCCTGTCGCCGTTCTCGTTCCTGCCGAAGGTGCGGGGCATGTTCGACGGCCGGATCATGCTGGCCGGCGGTATCGCCGATGGCAACGGGATCGCGGCCGCTCTCGCCCTCGGCGCCGATATCGTCGTGATGGGAACGCGGTTCATCGCCACCGCCGAATCGGGCACGGTCGACGATCACAAGCAGATGCTGGTCACCTCCAGGAGCGAGGACGTACTGTTCACCGATGCGATTGCCGGCCTGCCCGCGAGCTTCCTCGAACCCTCGATCGTCCAGGCCGGACTCGACCCGCGGAATCTGCCGCGCCCGACCGGCGCACATCGGCCGAACCTGCCCGAGGGCATCAAACCGTGGAAGTCGGTGTGGAGCGCCGGTCACTCGACCGGGCTGATCGACGATGTACCGACCGTGCAGGCGGTCGTGGACCGGCTGGCGGGCGAATTCGCCGCCGCCCGCGTGCCCGGGGACTGGCGAAAGGCGCTGTCGGACAAGGGCTGAATCAGGTCGCGATCGTACTCCAGAACACGGGGCCATACTCGACGAGAAGAAATGAGGTTGCGGCGTGAATCTCACGGAATTGGCCGCCCGGTACGAAGACAAGCCCGCGATCGTGATGGCGCCCAGCGGTGACACGCTCACCTATCGCGAGCTCGAACAGCGGTCGAACCGGATCGCGCATCTGTTCCGGTCTCGTGGACTGCGCCCCGGCGACCACATCGCGATGCTGATGCGTAATCAGCTCGAGGTCTTCCCGGTCGCCTGGGCCGCACAGCGCTCAGGTCTGTTCTATACGCCGGTCAACTGGCACCTCAGTGCCGAGGAGGCGGCCTATATCGTCGAGAACTGCGGCGCCCGGATGCTGATCCACTCGGCATCGCTGACCGGTCTGGCCGAGGCCGCCGCAGCCGCCGCACCCGAGTTGTCCTCGCGTCTGGTGGTCGACGCCGGCGCCGCCGATGCCGAGCGGCTCGAGGACGCGATCGCGGACCTGCCGGCAACCCCTATCGAGGACGAGACCGAGGGCTACTACATGCTCTACTCGTCCGGAACGACGGGACGCCCCAAGGGAATTCTCCCCACACTGACCGGGCAGCCCTTCGGCGCCGGACTCGGCATCGACCATCTGATGGGCACCGCATTCGGCTTCGGACCCGACTCCATCTACCTCAGCCCGGGACCGCTTTACCACGCCGCGCCACTGGGCTGGACCCTCGGCACCGTGCGCAACGGCGGTACCGCGGTCGTGATGGAGAAATTCGACGCCGAGCAGACTCTGCGGCTCATCGACGAGTTCCGGGTCACCCACGCGCAGTTCGTACCCACCATGTTCGTGCGAATGCTCAAGCTGCCCGACGACATTCGAGACCGCTACGACGTATCCAGCCTCCGGTTGGCCGTACACGCCGCGGCGCCGTGTCCGGTCGAGGTCAAACAACGCATGATCGAGTGGTTCGGACCCACGCTGACCGAGTTCTACTCCGGCAGTGAGGGAACAGGATTCTTCATGATCAACACCCCTGAGTGGCTCGGTCACCGTGGCTCGGTCGGCAAAGCCGTTCAAGGTGTCGTGCACATCTGCGACGACGACGGCAACGAACTTCCGCCCGGTGAGGTGGGTACCGTCTGGTTCAGCGACATTCAGCGATTCGAGTACCTGGGCGATGCCGCCAAAACCGCGGAGGCGTTCAACGACAAGGGCTGGAACACGCTCGGCGATCTCGGCCACGTCGATGAGGACGGCTATCTCTACCTGTCGGCCCGGCGGTCGGATCTGATCCTTTCCGGCGGTGTGAACATCTATCCGCAGGAGATCGAGGATGCCCTCACCCTGCACCCCGCGGTGTTCGATGTCGCGGTGATCGGACTAGCGGACGAGGACATGGGGCAGCGGGTGCACGCCGTCGTCCAGCCGGCTCCCGGCGTGACTCCGGGACCGGACCTCGAGCGAGAACTGATCGACTATTGCCGTGACAAGGTCGCGCACTACAAGGCGCCTCGATCGATCGCATTCGGCGAGGTGCCACGGCTGCCTAGCGGGAAGATCCTGCGGCGCGTACTGATGGCCGAGGCCGACGACGCTGCGCGTCACCCGACGGGTTCGGTGAGCCGGTCGTAGCCGACGAAAGTGAACAGGCGGGTGCCCGGTTTGCGCGGCGACGGCGTACACCTACTCGAATCCACTGCTCGGCGAACCAGTCGTGCAGCTGTGGCACGGGGTCGGGGTCCCGGCGGCTGCGCGTGCATACGACCGCGGCGGCGGCAGATTCTTCCCCACAGCGGTCGTGCGGGACAGCTGTTTCGGCGTGATCCGGACCGGCGTGCGCCCGCCCCCGGCGCTCTCCCCGCCGACGGCGATGCGGCCGGGATCGAGCCCTAGTTCGGCGTGCGGGCCGCGGGTAGGTCGGCGATGCTGATGTCGGGGAGCATCGCGGCCGCGGCGGCGAGTTCGGCGTCCAGGGTGGGAAACGTGGTCACGGCCGCCTCATCTTCGTCTCCCGTCCGGTGTGCGTCAGCAGGCGCTTGTTGGACCGTCGGCGGCCGGCGTCCGACACGCGTCGGACGCCGGCCGCCGACTCCAAAGCCTCAGCGCGGTGCCATCCGGATGGCGCCGTCGAGACGGATCGTTTCTCCGTTGAGCATCGGGTTGGCGACGATGTGCGCGGCGAGGGCACCGTACTCGGAAGGGTCACCGAGGCGGGACGGATGCGGGACCTGCGTGCCCAGCGACTTCTGGGCCTCCTCGGGCAAGCTGCCGAGCAGTGGTGTCTTGAAAAGCCCCGGCGCGATGGTGTTCACCCGAATCAGCAGCGACGCGAGGTCGCGGGCGATGGGCAGGGTCATCCCGACGACACCGCCCTTGGACGCGGAGTAGGCGGCCTGGCCGATCTGGCCCTCGAAGGCGGCGACCGAGGCGGTGTTGATGATGACACCGCGTTCGCCGTCGACGGGGTCGGTCTTGGCAATGCGTTCGGCAGCCAGTCGCAGCACGTTGAAGGTGCCGATGAGGTTGACGGTGACGACCTTGGTGAAGGCGTCGAGAGGGAAGGCGCCCTCCTTGCCGACGGTCTTGATGGCGTTGCCGATGCCCGCGCAATTGACCGCAATCCGCAGTGGGCCGAGAGATTCGGCCACATCGAGGGCCGCCGATACCGCGTTCTCGTCGGTGACGTCTGCGGCGACGAAGCGGGTCCGGTCACCGAGGTCCTTGGCGACGGCTTCGCCGTTGGAGGAGGGGAGGTCGACGATGACGACACGAGCGCCGCCGGCGAGCAAGGCCTTGGTGGTGGCCAGGCCGAGACCGGAGGCGCCGCCGGTGACGACCGCGACGCTGTCGTTGATCTGCATCTGAGTGTCCTTTCGTGGCGAGGGACCTCGCCGGTGTCGAACATAGTTCACTATGTAATCTATCTGAAGGCGTTGAGGATGGGTAGAAGGGAACCGCCCGTGGGTGTCGGGAGACTTCAACTTCTGTGAAGGATGGGGTCGTTTCGGGTTCGAAGAAGTACCCGTTGGAGCTGCGTGTGCGGGCCGCCAGACCGGCCAGCCCGTCGGATTGCGATCGGTGCGCGGGTTCGGCGTGGGTTGTGCGAGTTCTATCGAGTCTCTATCCAGTAGCGTCGCGGATCGTTTTCGCCGATGCGACGTTGTCCGTGGCGCATACGACCAGGACGCGGTCGAGGCCGCGCACTCGTGCCTGGTTGAGCATCCTGCCCAACGCCCAGGTGGCATGCCCGCGCCGTCGCGCTGTCGGTCGAATGCCGAAGCCGATGTGCCCGGCCCACATCACGTAGTCGTCGAAGCTGTGTCGCAGTGCGATCCCGCCGAGTACTCGGTCGTCTTCGACGATCCACCGGTATGTAGCGTGTGCGTCTCTGGTCAGTCGTTCCACCCACGTTGTGAAGTCGGCTTGCGAGTAAACGTCGTCGGCGGGCGTCAACCCGAACCCGTCTTCATGGGCGCCTGGGCCCCACTCGGTATGCGCGTCGAGCCAGGCGTGGTGAAGGTGCGTGGTCGGCGCGATCAACTCGGGCATGTGCTGACTCTATCGAGCAGCTGGTCAGGCAGCTTTCATAATCGGATCGCGATAAGGCTCTTTGGTTTTCGGCATGGCGTAAAGGACGTCGCAGCGTCGTCGGGCCAGGCAGATCAGGGCGGTGTTGTGTTTCTTGCCCTCGTCGCGGTTTCGCGTGTAGTAGGCGCGGCTGGCCGGTTCGTGCAGGTTTCCGCAGGTCATCCCGTTTCGCATACCGTCCAGCCAGGTCCAGCATTGCTGGCGCGTCGGTGTCACCGAGGATGGGGTGCCGTCTTACTCACCCATGAGGGCGGGGTGCGTTTGTACTGTCCTTGTCTGCGTAGCGGGCCTTAAGCAGCCTCTTTTGAAGCTTTCCTGTCGGTGTCCGTGGCAGATCATCGATGAAGTCTACGGAGCGCGGGGCTTTGAATTTGGCCAAATGAGTCCTCGTATGCTGGATGAGTTCGGAAGCGAGTTCCGCACTCGGGCTCACGTCCGGCATAAGCTGTACAACGGCTTTCACCTGTTCTCCCATTTCCGGGTCCGGGACTCCAATTACGGCCACGTCGAACACCGCCGGGTGCATCGTGAGAGTGTCTTCGATCTCCTGTGGGTAAATGTTGACTCCACCGGAAATGATCGTGAATGCCTTGCGGTCGGTCAGGTAGAGATAGCCGTCGGCATCTGCGTATCCGATGTCTCCGACTGTGGTCCACAGTGGGTGCCGTGGATGCTGTGCGGCTGAGGTCTTCTCGGGATCATTGTGATATATGAATGGCATGGTGTCCCGCTCAAAGTACAAGGTGCCCACCCGTTCTGGCGGCAGCTCATTCCCGTCCTCATCACAAATGTGCAGAATTCCTATCGTGCTGCGGCCGACAGATCCTGGCTTTTGTAGCCACTCTTGACTGGTAATCAGTGTCTGTCCGTATGTTTCGGACGCGCCGTAGTACTCGTAGAGTATGGGGCCTACCCACTCAATCATGGCTCGCTTGACTTCGGTCGGGCATGGAGCTGCTGCGTGAATAACGGCACGCAGACTCGAGACATCGAAGCTCGAGCGTGTAGCCGCCGGAAGCTTGAGCATCCGGACAAACATTGTCGGCACCATTTGTGTGGCCGTAACCCGATGCTCGTCTATGCAGCGCAGAACCTGTTGTGGGTCGAATCTGGACGTCATGACGACGGTCGCTCCGAGTGCTTGCATCGCGACGGAGTATCGAAGGGGTGCTGCATGGTAAATCGGTGCCGGTGACAAGTAGACATCGTTCTCATCTAACCCATACCAATCCTGGATCATGGGCGCGACCCAATCACCAGGTTCGTCGAGTTGTCGATCCGGTAGCGGCTGTTTGATCCCCTTGGGGAACCCAGTGGTTCCGGACGAGTACAACATGAACCCGCCACAGGGCATGTCTTCCAGTGGTTCGTCGGCCGCTTCGATGGCATTCTCATAGGA
Source organism: Nocardia nova (assembly GCF_002933465.1). Classification (GTDB taxonomy): domain Bacteria; phylum Actinomycetota; class Actinomycetes; order Mycobacteriales; family Mycobacteriaceae; genus Nocardia; species Nocardia nova_B. The sequence continues at coordinate 23,251 of NZ_PSZE01000015.1, read as the reverse complement.
GGAGAACCCGGGGACGTCACCACCGAAGGCCAGAGTGAGCAATAGGTCGTCGGACATTTCCGCGACTTCGTAGGTGACGGGCCCTAGACTCGCCGAGACAATGAGAGCCTTCGCGCCACTATCTTTTACGATGTAGTGAACTTCGTCTGCCTTGAGGTGGCTGTTGACCGGGGTCACATAGAGGCCGGCGCGCTGCGTCGCCCAGACAACCTCGAAGGCTTCCAGACGATTGTCGGTCAGCAGCGCCACCACATCACCTCGACGGAGGCCCGCGTCGTGCAGAACCCGCGCAAGCGCTGCCGACTTGTCTTCGAGCTGCGCGAAAGTCAGCGTCTGATCAGTCCCGTACAGCACTGCGGCCAACTTGTCGGGCGTGGTTTTGGCTATGGCTCCTGGATACATCGGCGCCTCTCTGGAGATAACAGTCGGGCTCGGCCCTGCGGGCCAATGCTGGGACTGGGGGATTCGGACCCGGATTCCGGTTCGTCCGAAAGTCTTTGGTGATGGTGGTTTGGTGTGCGGGCGTACAAATGCAGTTCGCATGTACGCGCCTCTCGCGGAACACCTGTTCGGTCAAGGCTTACGGTTTGTGAAGGCGAGGCTCGCGCTTGCGGAGAAGAAGAGGCCAACGCCTTGTACGAAGCTCGTTTCGAGCGAATTGACTTGGCACGCCGCCTCGCCTCGGAGCTGTCGAATTGCTTCCTGCATGGCGAACATGCCGTACATCCCGGTGTGGGTGTAGGCCAGGCCGCCCCCATTCGTGTTCATCGGGAGCGTGCCGCCTGGCCCTGTGTGTCCTTCTGCGATGAAAGCTCCGGACTCACCCCGTCCCACGAATCCCAGGTCTTCCAGACCGTAGAGGGGCAAGTGAGCGAACGCGTCGTAAATCATCAGATGATCGACATCTGCGTGGCTGATCCCGGCTGTTGCGAAGGCTTCTGCGCTTGAATTGCGGAAGGCTCCGAAGGAAGTGGGATCCTTCATCTGCGATACCATCGGAGTTTCGGTGGCTTCCCCGGAACCAAGCAGATAGATTGCTCGATCCGCCGAAGCCAGATCGGCTGCGCGTTCGGTGGATGTCAGTACCAGGGCCCCTCCACCGTCTGTGACGACACAACACATCTCTTTGGTGAACGGGTACGCCACCATGGACGAGGCTAGGACCTCTTCCATGGTGATCGGCTTGCGTCGAAATGCGCGAGGATTCGGAATCGCCCATTCTCGTTGCGCAACCACGACCGAAGCCAGGTCCTCTACACCCATTCCCCGGTCGTGCAGAAAACGCAGAACCGGAACAGTGAACGTCGAATAGGGTGTTTCTGCACCGAACGGAATTTCGAACTGGCCAACTGTCGATTCCGGGGTGCGGACCCATGGCATAGGGCCAACTCGCGAACGGCCCGATTCCCCGTGGGTTATGAGGACAGTGGTTGCCGCTCCCGCGGCGATCGCGGCGGCGGCGTGGCGTACCAGGAACATGAAGCTACATCCGCCGACATGGGTAGTGTCTAGCCAACGGGGCTCAATGCCCAGGTAGTGGCTGACTTCGAGTGCCATACCTCCTGCAGTAGCGACGCCATCGATATCCCGCGTGGTCAATTGTGCGTCGGCGAGCGCATTAATCGCAGCTTCCGCATGCAGGGCAATCTCTGATATGCCTGGTAGCACTCCGATGTCGGTGGTCTCGGCAGCACCGACGACTGCGATGTTTCCGCCGTGCATGTTTGCCAAGGGCATCGTCACGCCACCTCCGTCGCGGGAGCGAACACAGGCAGGGTGATCTCGGGCGAAACCTGCCGGAACCTCACTTCGAGTGGCATGTCGAGGACCAAGTAGTCCGGTTCGGGAAGAACATCGACGATGTTCGACATCATGCTCGGTCCTTCTTCGAGCTTGACCAGCGCAATGATCGGGGACACCACGTTCCGCCCGGGGAGCGGCCTGTGGTTGATGATGTAGGAGTGAAGCCGGCCGCGGCCGGAGATAGTTCGCCACTCGACGTTGGTGGTTCCCGTATACGGCGAGACGGGCCGCGGGTAGAAGAAATAGCGTCCGGTATCGAGGCAGTAGGAGATCGTCAGCCTGCCGAGCTTGGCGTCATCCCAGAATCGGCGGGTCTCCGGAGTCGGAATGGGTAGCTGAAAATTCATGCGTCACTCCTTGACAGAACACCACGATGGAGCACCAGTCGATCGTCGACCCATGCCTGGAACAATGCGCCTTCGTCAGTGCGCCAAAGTCGGACAATGAGCCCTTCTCCGGGCAGAACGGGTGCCACGAATCGTCCTGTCATACTGCCGAAGAGTTTCGGGTCGGAGTCGCAAACGGCATGCAGGAGCGCTCGGCCGGTGAATCCGAATGTGCACAGACCATGCAAGATTGGCTTCTGGAAGCCCGACGACTTCGCCGAGGCTGGATCGGAATGTAGGGGATTACGGTCGCCGCTGAGGCGGTACAACAGCGCCTGGTCTGGCCGGGTCGGCAAGTACACGGTCTCGTCCGGCTCTCGATCGGGCGCGGACCAGACCTGCCCTTCGCTGGAATTTCGACCGAATCCGCCCTCTCCACGTACGAAGACCGCTGAGCGGTTACGTGCGACAAGCGCATGGGTGGGCTGGTCAAGAAGATCCGTTTCGACGATCAGCAGTGCGCCCTTACCCTTGTCCTGAATATCGACAAGCCGACTCGTCGAATCGAGCCTGGCGGACGTGGGCAACGATCCATACAGCTCGACGTGCTGCTCCGCGTGGAGGATCGAACTCAATGGGAAGTCCCCGCACCGAGCAAGGTCCGATTCCTGCAAACCGTGCAGTACTGCAAAAGTTGGCAGTACTTTCTGAACGATCCCGATGGAGTTCTCGGTCGTGAATTCCAATTCCGCAGCCGGGTCGGTGGCCCCGGCTCCGACACCGAGTGCGTATATCAACGCGTCTCGCTCTGTCCAGGAACGTTCGCCCGCCGACCATTCCTCTCCGATTCGATCGAGATAAATTGTCAAGGTCCACTCTCCAATTGGTTTCCGCTTGCAATGGCGCGATTGTTCAATCGACCACCGCGATGTTGTCTCCCTTGTCCGGCGCGCCGGACGGGGAAACGATCCTCCTGGCGACGTGAAGCTCCGCCGTGAACTGCGCACGGGTGATGATCCACAGCCGGAATCCGGCGACAGCAGCAATGAGCAGCGGAACCGTCGCCACAAGATAGAGCTGTCCGGGAGTGAGATAGTTCAGGGCGTACCCAGCAGCAACTGGTGACAGAATCGCGCCGGCTCGTCCGAAACCGACCATGGCTCCGTAGCCTTTGGCGCGGAGCAAGGGCGGATACATCGTCGGAGCCATCGAAGAGAACGAAGAGACTGCCATGAACACCGCGATGCCCACCAGACCGGCAAACAGAAGCCCCAACAACGCTCCTCGCATCGTCACGGCGAAGCCGATGACCCCGGCAACCGAGATGAGCAACGCTGTCCAGCAGATGCGTGAGCTGACGACTCTGAGGCCGACAAGCCCGAACAATATCGAGCCCGCCACGGTTCCGACACTGAGAATCGTGGTGGTAACGGCGCCCTTCTGCGTGTCGCCGGTTGCACTGGCGATGAGCTGGGGCGTCCACGTTGAAACCAAGTAGTAGCCAGCCAGAACTCCGGCGTAGCCAAGGCATACCAGGATCGTGCGCTCATAGAACTTCTTCCCGAGCAGAGACCCTTCATCCTCTGCGGGCGAGCCGCCGGTGGTCCGATCTGATCGGCTGGGAGAGGCCAGATCGGTTTGAGTGGTCAGATCGGTTTGAGTGGTCACTGCTTCGGTTGTGAGCCGGAGTCGTCGGCCGATTCTGGCCATCTTTTCCCTGGCATCGGGGTTGTTCTTTGCCGCCAGGAACGTCAAGGACTCGGGCAGGAATGCCAGGGTCAGAATCAAACCGAGAGTATTGAGGCCCACGCCGAACCAGAACAGGGCCTGCCATGCCCCGCCGAACCACGACATGAGAGTCAAGCCGAACAGACCGGCAAGGGTATTTCCCACAGGGAGTCCGATACCGACGATTCCGATTACCAAGTTTCGCCGCGCGGTCGGAGAATATTCTAGTACCAAGACCACAATCGACACAGTCAGAGCGCCGACGCCGACGCCTGTGAAGAATCGCCCCACCATCATCGTCTGTAGATTTGGCGCGAGGGCCGTCACGATGAGAAAGGTAGTATTCACTGCTAGGCCGATGATAAAGACTGTTTTCCGGCCCACCCGATCGGCTATCGGCGCAAGGAAGATGGCACCGACACCCATCCCGACCAGTCCTGAACTGATCAGATATCCCTTTTCTGCCGTCGTCGCGAAATCAGCTGGTAGATGCGGTAGAACCAGTCCCACAACGAAAAGGTCGTACCCATCCAGCATCGCGCAGAAAGTGCACACTGCGATGATGGCATACTGGTAGGGTCCAATTTTGGACTTATGCAAGGTTTCGACGAGCTCCATTGCCCGCCCTTTCTCGAGAGTGCTACGGGGCTGTTTTCTTCAGGCCGGCGGTTGGAGAACTATTCCACGCCGACGACGTATTGGTCGATGACAATTTCGTGCACCCGCCGCAGGGTGCGCGAAACCCTGGCAGTTGATCCAATATTGTGGCTGCCCGATAAGAGCGATCAGGCTCCGTGCTGCGGCCAGATTCCGCGAGCGATAATCTCCTTCATAACCTCAGAGGTTCCACCCGCAATGCGCTCAACCCGAGCGTCTACGAATGCCCGGGCGATCGGATACTCGCGCATGTAGCCCCAGCCTCCGTGAAGTTGAAGGCACATATCGACAGTGCGTCCTTCCATTTCGGTGGTCCAGACCTTCGCCATGGCCGCTGTCGTCTCGTCCAGGCGGTCGTCGAGGTACAGGAAGAGGAGTCGATCGACGAGCGCGCGTCCGGCTTCAAGGTCTGCTCGGATCGACGCCATCGAGAATCGGGTGTTCTGCATTTCACTGAGCGACTTGCCGAAAACCTCGCGCTCGCGCACGTAAACCGCGGTGTCGTGAAATGCCGCTTCCGCGCGCGCCTGCGCGCCGACCGCAATGATCAGTCGCTCCTTCGCCAATCCGGATCGAAGGTAGGTCAGTCCGGCTCCCTCGTCCCCTATGAGGTTGCCTCGGGGCACCCAAACATCGTCGAAGAACAGCTCAGAAGTGTCCTGGGCATGTAGACCGATCTTGTCCAGTGCGCGTCCTCGAGTGAACCCGGGCATGTCGGCTTCCACGACGAAGAGAGACAGTCGGTTGCTATCGCCGGTCTTGGCGGCAACGATGATCACATCTGCCAGTTGGCCATTCGAAATGAATACCTTCTGCCCGGAAAGGACATAGCCATCATCCTTGGGCTCGGCAGTGGTACGGATTCCTCGCAGATCGCTACCGGCGGAAGGCTCGGACATGGCGACAGCACCGATGGACTGGCCATTGACCATGCCGGGAAGCCACCGCTGCTTCTGCTCGTCGGTTCCGAAGTTGGCGAGGTAAGGCGCGACCATTTCCGAGTGTGTGACGAATCCGGGGCCCGTCGCGTACGAGGACGTCTGCTCCTCTTGGACGATTACCGAGTACCGTATGTCGGCCCCCAGTCCGCCGTATTGCTCGGGCACCGACGGGCACAACAGACCTAACGCTCCAGCCTCAGACCAGATCGATCGAGGAACCTGGCCAGCAGATTCCCACTGTGCGTGGTGGGGCACGACCTTCTCTGCCAGAAAGCGTCGTACCTGTTCTCTAGCGGCTGCATGCTCGTCGGTGAACAGCCCCGGACTCCGCAGAGTCACAGATGACATGATTGATCTCCGATTTGCTGTCGATTGCGTATACGGGTCGCAGTCATCCACATCACGACCTCAGTTGAGCGGCAAACAGACTCGGAGGCAGACCATCCGCGATAGGCCTAAAGTTCTTCTCGACTGCCTGGGACAAATCGGTGATCTTCCATCGCTCATCGCTTTCGAGAACACTGATTTCCTCCGGATTGGGGTAGATGCCGACGCGATTGCCCTGTGCCGACAGCACGCGCCCAGTGAGCCATGTGGATCGGTCGCTGGCCAAGTACAGCGCTAGTGGGGCGATGTCCTCCGGTGTTTCCTTCGAGGGATCGAACTCACTGGAGTCCATCTGCTTGGCATCCGGAACGGTGGCGGTCAGTCGAGTGGCCGCACCTGGAGCGATGGCATTCGCGGTGACGCCGTAACGTGACAGGCCCTGCGCGAGCGAGTATGTCAGTCCGACAACTCCCATCTTCGCGGCAGCGTAGTTGGCCTGGCCGGGGGATCCCTGTAATCCCGAGACGGAAGTGAAGTTGATAATTCGGAAGTTGCCTTCCGCATTCTTCTGTTGCCTGAAGTACGCCGACGCCGGCCGAATCGTACTGAAGTGTCCTTTGAGATGGACCCGAATGACGGCATCCCAATCGGCTTCGGACATGTTGAAAATCATTCGGTCCCGGAGGATCCCGGCCGCGTTGACCACGATATCTAGGCGGCCGAATTTCTCGACAGCAAGGTCCACCAGGCGCTGCCCGGTCGCGACATCGGCGATATCTCCTCCGTCGGATATGGCCTGTCCGCCTGCGGCATTGATCTGCGCAACAAGGTCTTGCGCGGGCCCTTCGTCGTCGCCTACGCCATCCGGAGCTGTGCCGAGATCATTGACCACCAGGGAAGCGCCCTCTTGTGCAAAAAGATGAGAAATGGCTGCCCCGATGCCTCGCCCGCCACCGGTGACGATTGCGACCTTGCCTTCAAGTGTTCCCACGTTCATTTCACCAATTTCTATGCGATTTGGTTTCAGTGATTTGCCTCATGAGCACCTGGCTCATCTGAGGACGGTTGTTGTGTAGTCGTCCGTGGTGCCGGGGGGTGAAGGTCGGAAACCGCGGGCCGCTATGGATGTTGGCGTTGCAAGTTCCATTGGTTGCCATCGCATCGATGGATGGGAGATCCGTCAAGCAGCCGAAAGAACGTCAATTCGCTCGCAAAAGTCGAGCAACAGCAATATGACGAGCTGCAACCGTTATGTGAACTAGGAGGTTCGGTTATCGAACACCTATGTCGGACTATACGGTCAAACAAGGATCGAGGCAAGAGTCGGTCGAAAGATTTCCGCCTGCTCGATCTGTCGGTGGCGCGGACTGTCGACGAGCCGGAAAGCGATGCCGTCCGTGCCCGAGCATGGACGCGCCCGATTGATCGTGCGCCGCGTCGAAGACGCTGCCCGCCAGGACGAGTTGTTTCCGGTCTGGCGGTATCACCCCTTCTTCACCGACTTCACCGAGCCGGCAGCCGATGCCGATATCACTCATCGTCGCCATGCGGTCATCGAGACGGTCTTCGCCGACCTGATCGACGGACCGCTGGCCCACATGCCTTCCGGGCGCTTCGCAGCGAATTCGGCCTGGGTGTTGTGTGCGGCGATCGCTCACAACCTGCTGCGCGCCGCGGGCGCACTCGCCGGCCCCATCCTGACCCGTGCCCGCGGCGCCGCTCTGCGCCGCAAGCTAGTCATCGTCGCCGCTCGCCTGGCTCGCCCTGAGCGAAAACCCGTGCTGCACTTACCCGCCCGTTGGCCCTGGGCCCACCCGTGGCGACAACTCCGGCACGCCACCATCTGTGCGCCCTCGACTGCTGAACAGCCGGTAACCGACCCCGCAACCAGGAACAACAGTGGAAGAGCTGGGCAGACCAGGGCTATCCGGTGCTCGAAATCCGCTGGTCTACGTGCCTTCGGTACGCAGACCAGCCCCGAAACCGGATCGGTGGATCGATGCTAATACCGTTGTCCGGCAAAACTTTTCGGTCAACGCCGGCCTAGCGTCGCAGCGTGGAGACGGGAGGTCCTTGGCGTCGCCGAAACCCGGGATCAGTATTAGTGAGTTGGGTGAGACAATGTCGAGCCTGCCGCAACTGCGACTTTGCTCGCTGCCACTCGTAGGCGATCAGCCCACCCAGTCAGCAGGTGCGCGCGACTGACAGGAACTGCAATCGACAGGCTCGCGGTGGCGGGCCGGGAGTCGCCCAGGATGGGAGCTGCGATACCCGCAACCCCTTCAAGCAACTTGTCATGGGACATGGCGTAGCCTTGCGCTCGGACGTCATCGAGCTGCTGCGCGAGATGGGCTGGGGCGTCAGCCGCAGCCATCGCCGCGGCGATTACTTCGGGAGTCTCGAAGGCTAGAATGGCCTGTCCGGCCGCTCCGACATGCATCGGCACACTGTGGCCCAGTTCGAAGCGAATTCGCAGCACGTGAGATTCCGCGTGAACCTGCTCGACTGCAGTCACCACCGGGCCGGAGGGAGACTCCTCGGCCAAGAAGAGCAGCACTGTTTCGCCGCATTCGGCGGCGAGCTCGTCCATGACGGGCCGGGCCGCTGCCCGAATGTCGGGTTCAACGGATTGGGCGAGTTCGAGGATGGCCGCCCCGAGCACGAAGACCGACTCGCCGCTGAGTCGACGTACGAATCCTCGCGCCTCGAGTGTTGCGAGGCTCCGATGTACGGCCGTGCGATTCAGTTCGAGCGTCCGAGCGAGGTCGGACGGGGTCTGCTTCGGGGTGCGCGCAAGCTGCAACAACACCTGAAGAGCCTGGTCTGCCGTGCTTGAAATTTCCATATAAACCCCGCACTTGACAGTTGGAGCCCCCTCTCGGGCCGAGACTCCAAACTATCGCACCGCACGGTGAGTACGAGCCGCTGGCGACGCTCGGCTCTTGCAATGTGGTCGCGCCCACACTATAGTTGCGTTCGATATCCGAACGTAAGAGTTCGAATCTGTGCGTTCGGTTGCTAGACGAGGAGGTCTAACAACATGACCGGAACACTGACCGAGGGTGAAGGCGGGGGAGGTTCAACCGAACCCGCCCTTCGCTCTGGTGGCACGGGACCGATAAGTCAGCGACCTGCGCGAGTGATCAGGGCTGCGATTCTGGGAACAGCCGTCGAGTACTACGACTTCGGCATCTACGGTTACATGGCAACGATCATGGCGGCCAATTTCTTCAGAGAGGGCAACCAAACAGCGGCATTGCTTGCCACTTTCGCCACCTTTGCGGTGGCATTCCTGGTGCGCATTCCAGGGGGGATCTTCTTCGGGCACGTCGGCGACAAGTTCGGGCGAAAACGCGCTCTGACATGGACGATTCTCCTGATGAGCGGCGCGACCGCTGCCATCGCAATCCTTCCTACATACGCGACGCTGGGGATATGGTCAGCCGTCCTGCTCATCGCGATTCGGTGCGTGCAGGGCTTCGCAGCCGGCGGTGAGATAGCAGGAGCCAACACGTTCGTGGCCGAGAATGCTCCCGCAAGGTGGCGTGCATTCCAGACTTCGTTTGTGAATTCCGGGACCTATTTCGGATCGCTGCTCGCATCGACCCTGGCGCTGATCCTTGCAACCACAGTGTCCGAAGACACGCTCAATTCGTGGGCGTGGAGAATTCCATTCTTGCTCAGCATTCCGATAGGCGTCATCGGTTTCTGGATTCGCAGCACTCTCGACGACACCTCGCAGTTCGACGCGTTGATGAAAGCGGAAACCGTCCACGTCGAAAAAGTTCCGATCGAAGAGCTTTTCCGGAGTAACCGTCGTGAGATTCTCATCATCATCGGGCTCGGCGGCGCGGTTACAGGCGGGTACTACGTGTCATCCGTCTTTGCGGCATCCTATCTGCAGACTGCGGGCGGCCACTCAGCGAAATTCGCATTCCTGTCGACATCCATTGCGCTGGTGGCGGGCGCGATAACGCTGCCGATCTCCGGTTACCTCGGCGATGTGGTCGGCCGCAAGTTGGTGCTTCTCATCGGATCGACTTCGAGTGTTGTTCTCGCATTCCCACTGTTCTTACTGATCGCGCACGGCAGTCCGATTTTCGCAATCTTCGGCCATGTTGTTCTGGTCGTATTGGTTTCGCTGGTCAACGGGTGCTCGCTGGTTACATACGTCGAAATGTTGCGAGCACGTGTTCGCTATAGCGGAATCGCGTTCTGCAATAATGTCAGCAACACACTGCTCGGCGGAACCGCACCCTTTATCGCCACGCTACTGATCAGCTGGACGGGCAGCAAAGCCGCTCCTGCTGGCTATTTTATGTTCTGCGTTGCGCTGACGGCCGTGGCAGCGTTGTTCGTTCGTGAGACCCGAGGAATGGAGCTTCAACTATGAGTCAACCGATGTGGCGCGAGTATTTTAGCGACCGTGTGGTCCTTTTGACCGGCGCCGGAAGTGGAATGGGCCGTGTGGAGGCACTCGCCTTGGCCGACGCGGGCGCAATCGTGTGGGTCACCGACAGAGACGAAGAAGGCGCTGCCTCGGTCGCAGCCGAAATCGTCGCCAAGGGCGGTGACGCTCGCGCTGCGATGCTCGATGTCACGGACGCTGACAACTGGTTGGAAGTCGAGGCACGCGTAGCGGAGGCGCACGCCGGACTCGACGGTCTTGTGAACAATGCCGGTGTGAGTTTTCGGGCGGGCATCATCGACACTGCCCTGGCCGATTGGGAGCGGGTGATGTCCATCAACTCGACAGGACCGTTCCTCGGAATGAAGACGTGCGCGAACCTTCTGTCGGCCCGTCCCGGTTCGTCTGTGGTCAATGTGTCATCGGCCGCTGGCATGGTGGGGTACTTTGCGGCCGCCTACGGCGCGAGCAAATGGGCTCTGCGAGGCTTGACGAAGACGGCCGCTCTCGAGTTTGCGGGCCAGGGCATCCGGGTGAATTCGGTTCATCCTGGTCTAGTGGATACCCCGTTGCTGCATTCATCCCCGAATAGCTCCTCGTTCGTGGACAGCAGCCTGCAGGCCGTTCCCGCAGGCAGAACGGCCACGCCTGATGAAATTGCATCTGTGGTGCTCTTTCTTCTTTCCCCCATGTCGGCGTATATGACTGGATCCGAGGTCGTTGTCGACGGCGGCCTTGTTGCCGGTGGGATTTACCAGCAGATCCTGCGTCGGCAGCGAGAACTCAATAATGACCAGATAACCCAAGTATAAGGGAGAGTAATGAGTTCGGATAGTTCGGTGTACGGGGCGGAGTTCATCGGGAAGGTCGCAGTCGTGACCGGTGCCGCCAGAGGAATGGGTGCTGCTCACGCCCGGGGCCTTGCCGCTATGGGGACCGATGTCATGGCAGCGGATCTCGATGAAAACCAGGTGTGCACGATGGCCGAGGACCACAATGCCCGGCGCGGCGCAGGAGCGGGCCGGATCTTCGCAATGAAGGCGGATGTCCGCCTGCGGAGCGACCACGACCGGATCCTGGAGAAAGCGGTCGACGAATTCGGGCGACTCGACTTCTGGATCAACAACGCAGGTGTGTTCCTCGAAGCGCCGGTAGCCGATATGGATTCCGGTCTGCTGCACACAACCTTTGCAGTCAACGTTGACGGCGTGATCTTCGGTGCCCAGGCAGCTGCTCGCCACATGAAGGACAACGGCGGGGGAGTGATTGTGAATGTGGGTTCGGTTTCGGGGAGCCGAGTTCGGATGAATCGAGTTGCGTATTGCTCGTCCAAGGCAGCAGTCGCGCATGCAACGCGCTGCATGGCAGTCGAACTCGGCCCCTGGAACATACGAGTCAATTCGGTCGCGCCCGGGTTTATCGACACCGTACTGACCAATTGGGTCAAGTCGGATCCGCAACTGTTCGAGGAGACCATGGGCTCGATACCTCTGCGACGAATGGGGACACCTGAAGAGGTCTTCAAGGTCATCGCGTTCCTGCTGTCGTCGCAAGCGTCCTATGTGACAGGCTCCGAGATCGCCGTCGACGGAGGATCCATTCATGTCTGATGGGACCGCTGCTCGCCGGAGCGCCACGAGCGCCGTGGCTGATCACCGTGATTCCGAAAGCTACGACCTGATCGTCGTGGGCGCAGGCGGCGCCGGGCTGTCGGCCGCGGTGTCTGCGGCGGAACAGGGGCTTCGAGTGATCGTGTTCGAGGCAGAAGACATCATCGGTGGGTCCACCCAGTTGTCGGCTGGAATGCTCACCGCGGCCGGGACGTCCATGCAGCGAGCTATCGGTATCGACGACACGGTCGATCGTATGTTTCAGCACTACATGGACTTGAACCAATGGCGTGTCCTACCGGGGCCCACTCGGGCCTTCTGCGAGGCTGCGGCACCGACTGTCGAGTGGCTTACCAGCCTCGGTCTCGAGATCCCTGGAAAGAAGTCTCTCAACGCTCACCAGCCCGGTGTCACCCGCGCCGGCGTCGAAGACACCGATCGCGGCCATGTTCCCCGCGATCAGGGTTATGGGCTGATCCAGGTTCTCGATGCGGCGCGGCGCAAGTTGGGTGTTGAACTCGTATTGCGATCAAGGGTTGAGGATCTGTTGTTCACCCCGGATGGCGCGATCCGGGGTGTGTTGGTCGACGAAGTGGAGGCGATTGCACCGAATGTCGTTGTCGCGACGGGCGGTCTGACTCAGAATCCGGCTCTGCGCGAACGGTTCCTGCCCGATACCGCGTTGGCCGGCGACGCGCTGTTCGTCGTCTCAGCGCCGGGTGCTCGAGGCGATCACATCGGCTTCTCCGAGCGACATCACTTGGCCTTGTACGGCCAAGGATGGGGGCTGCAACTGGTGACCGCGGAATTCCAGACCGCGCACCACTGGCAGAGCGGATTTCCGCCGCCTGCCAGGGTTCATGTCGACAACCGTGGCCTTCGATGCATGGATGAAGATGCGCCGTATGCCGTTGGTAGCGGGATCGTCAAGGATTGCGGTGGCTCGGTCTGGGCCGTGTTCGACGAAGCCGCCCGAACTGCACTGCCGACCGGCTATAAGGATTGGACAGCCGATCGAGTGCTCCAGGAAGTCGAGAAGGGCGTTGTTCGAGCGGCCGGCACGATAGCGGACCTCGCTTGTGCGATCGACGTCGATTCCGGTGCACTGGTCGCGAGCATTGACGAGTACAACGAGTACGCGCGCACAAACATCGACCCGCAGTTCCTGCGCCATCTCACTCGCAACGCCAAAGGCGAAACGGGGCCCCTCGCGTCAATCGGAGAGGCTCCCTACTACGCGGTGAAGATGGTGCCCGCGGAGCTTGCCTGCAGTCACACGGGCCTCCGGATCGATGCCCGAGCCAGGGTGCTGTCGACGACGGGTGGCCAGGTCGCGGGACTCTACGCTGCCGGAGAGGCAGCCGGTGGAGTCCTCGGTGAACGCTATGTCGGCGGTGGCAACTCCGTGGCGCACGCGATCGTTTTCGGTCGATTGGCAGGCCTGGACGCCGCACAACGGGTCGCCAACTCTGCCGCCCAGGCACCGCGGTGACAGCCTTGGCTCCGCTGTGCCCCGCGCACCGTTGCGAAGAACCTGACGTGCCGCGCCGGTCTTCGATCACACGACTATCTCAACGACAAGGGACAGCATGACCTACTACCGCAAGGTCGGCGATGTGCCGGCCAAACGCCACACACTTCACCATGGCGTCGACGGCGACCCGCTGTTCGAAGAGTTCATCGGAGAGGAAGGATTCTCCGGAACGGGATCCCTTCTATATCACCGATTCGTGCCATCCGCCATCGTGGATGCCTACTCGTGGGATGTGGGAGACACCAGCTTGACGGCAAACACGCCTCTCCGTCCTCGACATTTCCGACCGGATCCTGACGATGCTCACACCGTTGGTAAGGATCTCGTTCGAGGTCGACATCTGCTCCTCGGGAACAACGATGTGCTCATCAGTCGAGTGGTCGCCGACGTCCCATCTCCATTGTACTGCAACGGAATCGGCGATGAGCTGGTTTTCGTCGCCGAGGGCTCGGCCAGACTCGAAAGCGTCTTCGGCGCTCTCGATATTCGGCAGGGTGACAATGTCGTTGTCCCTCGCGCGACCATCCATCGGTGGATTCCAACAGAAGGTCGCCTGCACGCCATCGTCGTGGAAGGCAGCGGCCATGTACAGCCGGCGAGGCGATACCGCAGCGATCTCGGTCAATTCCTCGAGGGCGCGCCTATGACGGAACGGGACCTGCGCGTCCCCGACGGGCCGTTGCTCGTGTCGGATGAACTGCAACGCGAATTCACGGAGGTGTATGTCAAACACCGCGACCGCGACGGTGTTGCGGGCACCGTGATGGTTCGTGATCATCATCCGTTCGACGTCGTCGGTTGGGACGGTGCCTTATATCCCTACGCATTCAACTATCGAGACTTCTCGCCGGTCGTCGGCCAAGTGCTTCAGCCGCCGCCCAGCTATCAGGTATTTCAAGGCAATGGTTTCGTGGTCTGCAACTTCGTGCCCCGTCCGACGGAATTCCATCCTCAGGCGATCAAGGTGCCCTACTACCACTCCAACGTCGACTCCGACGAAGTGATGTTCTACTTCGCTGGGGAGACAACCGCTCGCACGGGGTCGGGGATCGTTGCCGGATCGGTCAGCCTCCATCCCGCCGGCTACCCTCACGGTCCTGTTCGTCATGCGTACCTCGATTCGGTCGGAAAGTCGGAAGTGACAGAGGTTGCATTTATGGTCGACACCTTCCAGCCGCTCGCACTCGGCAAGGCCGCTGTCGATAACGATGACGAATCCTATCCGTGGACCTGGGCTACGACGCCTGCACGCGAATCCGCACGCCGCGACCAGCGTTCGACGGCCGGCACCGTATCCGGCAGTCGCCGCGATTGATAGGGACAGGACAATGTCTGACAGAAGACAGTACGAAATCAGAAGGTATCGGGCTACTCCCGGACAGATGGGCGCCCTTCTGCAGCGATTCCGTACCCACACCGCGGCAATTCTCGATCGGCACATGATCCGAAGTGTCGGATACTGGGTCGAACACGACGACCCCGACGTGCTTGTCTACCTCGTCGTCCACGACGGGGACCCCGCTACCAACTGGTCAGGGTTCTACGCAGACCGCGACTGGATCAGGGCCAAAGAGGAATCAGAGAAGGCCGCGGGCTGTGCGCTGACTACAGAAGTTCGGACCACGATGCTCTCACCCGTCACTGGCCTGCCTCCGTTCGACAGCGTGTAACCCGAAAGAGTCCATTCAGGAAACGTTGATCGCCCGTCGCCGTCTCGATGTACCTCGATGTTTGGCTCCGAAGATGGCCGCCAGATACCTCGCCCGCCAACGTGAAGAGCGCGAAGTCATTACCCGGAGGAATGATGAAACAAAACTTGACACACAAAATCCTTCGCCGACACCTGATCTCGGGCGAGCTGGTTCACGGAACGGATATCACCGTCGCGCCTGACCAGATCCTCATCGAGGATGCGACGGGGACGATGACGGCAATGCAGTTCGAAGAGTTGGGGATCGATTCCATTCGAGTACCCCTGGCTGTGATGTATGTCGATCACAACGTATTGCAGATAGATGACAAGAACATGCAAGATCACCGCTATCTACGCACCTTTTGTGAGCGGTACGGTCTGCGTTATTCACCCGCCGGACACGGGATTTCGCACTACATCCATCTCGAGCACTTCGCCCGACCCGGAGGGCTGCTGCTCGGGGCAGACTCGCACACCTCGAGCGCCGGCGCGCTCGGCATGTTCGCCACCGGTGCTGGTGGCCTCGAAGTCGCTGTTGCGATGGGAGGGTTCGGATTTGATTTCCCTTGTCCACGAGTGATCGGCGTCGAGCTTGTCGGCGATCTGCAGGATGCCGTTGAGCCCAAGGACGTGGTCCTCGAGTTGCTTCGACGCTACGGTGTTCGAGGTGGGCGCGGGTCGGTGTTCGAATTCTTCGGACCTGCTGTGGAGAATCTGAGCATCGCAGGCAGAGCCACGATCGCCAACATGATCATCGAGACTGGGGCGACCACCGCGGTCTTTCCCTCCGACTGTCAAACTCGACAGTGGCTTGTCCAGCAAGGACGGGCAGACGACTTCACAGCCTTGTCCGCAGATGATGGTGCCGCCTATGACGAGCACGTCCGCCTCGACTTGTCGACGCTCGTGCCGCTGGTCGCGGTGCCGCACTCCCCTGGGAACGTCCTGCCCGTGGCAGAACTGCCCGAGACGGCCGTCGCTCAGGTCTGCGTCGGCTCATCCGTCAACAGCTCGTATGAGGATCTCGCCACAGTCGCCGCTGTATTGCGCGGACACACGGTCCACCCAGCGGTTCAACTGACTGTCACGCCCGGATCGCGGCAAATCCTGCGGACTATCATTGAATCAGGTGTCTACGAGGACCTGATGAATGCCGGGGCGCGAATCCTCGAACCCGTATGTGGTCCTTGCGTTGGTATCGGTCAGGCTCCACTGCAAGGCGCTGCGTCACTGCGGACATTTAACCGCAATTTTCCGGGGCGTAGTGGCACCGCCGAGGACCAGGTGTACCTGTGTAGCCCGTCGACGGCGGCGGCCAGCGCGCTCACTGGCCGGATCACCGATCCCTCAGGGCGCTCTTCTATCGAATTGCGCATTGCCTCGCAACCGGACACCGTGCTGCACCAGAGCCTGATCACCGTACCTCTTCCGGAGGGAACGCGGTCATCTGTGGTCGTGGAGCGTGGCCCCAATCTGGTCTCGCCGTCGCTGCCTGAGCCCGTACCCGACACTCTGCAGGCTCGGGTGCTGATCGTCGTGGGCGACGACATTTCCACGGGAGACATGGCACCCGACGGTGCCATCGCCATGTCGGTTTGGTCGAACATCGCCCTGTGCGCGCGATTCATGTTCAACCGTCTCGATCCGGACTTTCACGATCGAGCCACGAAGTGGGGCGGCGGCATCATCGTTGGCGGTGACAACTACGGTCAGGGCTCGTCGCGTGAGCACGCCGCACTCGCCCCTGCATATCTCGGCGTGCGAGTCATCGCCGCCAAGAGCTACGCAAGAATCCACCGTCGCAACCTCATCGCCGCCGGCATCGCGCCGCTGGTCCTTCCCCCAGACACTCGCCACACCGACGTCGGCGAGTCTTGGAAAATCACCGGGCTACGCCGAGCCTTGCTGACCGGCGCAGAGACGATCCAAGTCGAGACACCCGACCACGACGATCCCATCACGTTGGGCATCGACCTCAGCGATGGCGAGCGCACTGTCCTGGCCAGCGGAGGCCTGCTCGCCCACATCCGAAAAGGCGGACGTGCGCCCGTACTCACTTCGGCATCTGTTTAGCGACAACTCAGCACTCTCGTCACCCAAATCCTCTGGAGCGGGTCTCTTCGATAGGACACAACGATGACAGCATCTCTTCCCCTCGAAGGAGTTCGAGTTCTCGAACTCGGGAACTACATCGCAGCCCCAACAGCCGGGCGTTTGCTGGCTGACTTCGGCGCAGAGGTGATCAAGGTCGAGCGTCCCGAGACGGGCGACGAACTACGCAATTGGCGACTGTACGCAGGCACGACATCGATGCTGTTCCGCACCATCAACCGGAACAAGAAGTCGATCGTCTTGGACCTGAAAACCGAGGAAGCCCGGCGTGACGTTGTCCGGCTGGCCGCTCAGTGCGACATCGTCCTCGAGAACTTTCGGCCGGGCACGCTCGAGAAGTGGGGGATCGGCCCAGAAGTGCTCAATGCCGCGAACCCGTCGTTGATCATCACTCGAATCTCCGCATTCGGCCAGACGGGCCCACTGTCCTCGCGGCCGGGGTTCGCGGCAGTCGCGGAAGCTTTCGGTGGTCTTCGCGAACTGGTCGGAGACCCGGATCGTCCCCCTGTCCGTGTGGGGGTGTCCATCGGCGACTCGATCGCTGGGATCTATGCAGCCTACGGAGCGGTCATGTCCTTGTTCCAACGTGAGCGGCGCCGCGGCGAACCACTGCCGCTGCACCAGCGCATCCTCGACGTCGCGTTGAACGAGTCGATCTTGTCTGTCATGGAATCTCTCGTTCCCGACTACCTGGCGTACGGAATCGAACGGACCCGCGTGGGAGGCAGAATGGAGGGAATCGCACCCTCGAACGCCTACATCTGCAGCGACGACAAATCCGTGGTGATCGCTGGAAACAGCGACGCGATCTTTCAACGCTACATGCGAGCCATCGAACGCCCGGACCTCGCTGAAGATCCGGACCTGAAGAACAACGACGGGCGATGGCGCCGCCGCGACGAACTCGACGTTGCGATCGGCACCTGGACCGCGCGCCACAGTCGCGACGAGGTCCTCAAAGTCCTCGAAGCCGCCGACGTCCCATCCGGCCCCATCCTTACTGCCGCCGACATCGCCGAACATGAGCAGTACGCCGCACGAGGCATGATTCAGTACTTTCCAGTCGACACCGGCACTTCGGAACCGCAGCGAGTCGGCTTTCCAGGCGTTGTCCCAGTAATCGGCGAAAAGTCGGTACCGATCCGCAACATCGGCCCCGACCTCGGTGAGCACACCGACGAAATCCGCGCACGATACCTGAACGGACCCCAGTCATGACTCAATTCCATTATCCCGGAGCGATTCTGCGCGATGTAACGCTGCGTGACGGCCTTCAGCTGACAGGGAAAACTCTCACCACAGAACGCAAACTACAAATCATCCGGTTCCTTCTCGATCTCGGAGTACCCGAGCTTGAGATTGGGTCACTCGCTCGGCCGGACCTGGTCCCTCCGATGGCCAACACGCTGGACGTAATCGGTGAACTCACCCCTGAGGAACTCGAACGCTGTTGGGTGTGGGTGGCAACTCCGCGCCATGTCGACAAGGCAGCTGCCGCCGGAGCTCGAAACTTCCAATACTGTCTATCCGTCTCCGACGCACACAACCAGGCCAACATCGGTCGCAGCACCGAGGACAGCTTGGCCGCGATGCCACGAGCCATCGACGTCGCCCGCGACATCGACGGCAGGATCCAACTGTGCCTTGCCACCGCCTTCACCTGCCCGTTCAACGGACCAATACCTGAGCGGAGCGTCTTACAGATTGTCACCGATCCGCGGACAGCCGGGGCGGACGACATCGTCGTGTGTGACACTCTCGGGCAGGCCGTGCCCGCTCAAGTTCGCTCGCTGGTGCAGCAGGTCAAAAGTGCGATGCCACACCGCCGCACCGTATTCCACGGACACGACACATGGGGACTGGGAGTCGCCAATTCGCTGGCCGCCATCGACGCCGGCGCCGAGGTGGTCGACGGAGCTCTCGGCGGACTCGGAGGTTGCCCATTTGCGCCAGGAGCCTCCGGAAACTCAGCTACCGAAGATCTCCTGTTCGCCACACGCCCGGAGTACCTCGACCCCACGTCCTTCGCCCGGCTCGTCATACAATCCGAATCGCTCCTCGCCGAACTCGACGAACCATCACGTTCCAAAGCAATTCAGGGTGCGCGTTCACGCGCACGCGCCTTCGACTGGGTGATTGCAAACTCGGTGACACCCAGCGCGTGAATTACTGCTCGCGCGTAGAACGCTGATCGCAGCCACACCGCTGCGACTTTCATCGCTGCGATGCCCAGGTGATTTAGTACGGTGCGTGCCCAATGTGGTTCGTCCGCAGCTCGTCTCGACTCGAGATTCACGTCGAGCCGTGGCGCGACGATGCCGATCGGCGAGGTCGAGGGTGGACCGGACGGGCCCACGTGCCCGCCATCGCTGACCGAGATGACAGGCTGCTGACGAAGAATCGGATCGTCGACATCCCAATAAGTTTCGCTGAGCTAATCGGGAATCCGGTTACGTCGGCCCCGCGGGCATGCCTCGGAAGCGCCCGATTCCAATCGTCGTCATAACTCGAGACGTATCCAGCTGCGCACTCGCCCACTCTCGACGAAATCCGTCGAACAGCCCACCGAATTGAGTGAGTTTTCAACACGCGGCGACGCTGATCAGGTACAGTCGAACTATATAGTTCATATAACGAACGCAAGGGGGGTCTGCGGAAGGAGACGCAAAGAATGACAAAAGCTGTTCACAACGGTCTGCTGGGAAACGATCCGTTCCGGAGAGTTCCAGTCACGCTGCGTTTGCAGGAAGACAGCAACGCGCCGCGCGAAACATACGGGTTCGCCTCTCTGTCTGGGGTGAACCTGGAAGGGCAACTGCTGCTACCAGGCAAAGCGTCCAACACGCTGTACGTCTTCATGCATCCGACATCGACACTGCACCTGATGCCACTGCCGGATGAACTCGCCCGTCGAGGCCACCATGTCCTCTGCGCAGCCAGCAGATACCCCAAGAACGATGCGTCCCTAATCGTGGAAAAGGTGCTGCTTGATCTCGGTGCGTGGATCCAGTGGGGCCGCCAGGACGCCGGCTACGATCGAGTGATCCTGGTCGGGTGGTCCGGCGGAGGTTCGCTCGCGCTCCTCTATCAGGCCGAAGCTGAGCAACCGACGATTTCCGCGACACCCGCTGGTGATCCGGTTGATGTCATTGGGGCCAACCTCTCCCCAGCTGACGGGTTGGTGTTCATTGCCGCTCATCTATCGCGCGCCGAAACGCTGACGGAGTGGATGGATCCCTCAGTTCTGGATGAACGCGATCCGGGGGCGCGAGACCCGCAGCTTGACATCTACGCTGCAGAGCCGATGAACGCGCCTCCATACAGTGCGGAGTTCATCGAGAGATTCAGATCAGCTCAGATCGCGCGTAACCGACGAATTACAGCATGGGTTCAGGCGGAGCTCGAACGATTGCGTGCTGCCGGAGGTCCTGAAGTCGAGCGCCCTTTCCTGGTGCATCGCACGATGTGCGATGTGCGGTGGCTCGACCCGTCCATTGATCCGAATGACCGTCGTCCGAACTGGTGCTATCTCGGCGACCCGAGGGTAGTGAATGTCGGCCCTGTAGGTCTTGCCCGCTACACCACCTTGAGGTCGTGGCTCAGTCAGTGGGGGATCGACACGTCCGTGGCGGCATCACAGCGCAACGCAGCACGAATCCGACGAACGCCCATCTTGCAGATCGAGAATTCAGCCGATGACGCGGTGCCAGCAGATCACAATGCCAAAGTCCGGGCGGCGCTTTCGACGCCCGATAGGGAGTACTTGCTCGTCAAGCAGGCCACGCACTATTACCGCGGCCAGCCCGAACAGCTCGACGAATGCGTCACTGCGGTGGAGAGCTGGGCGGCCGCCAGAAATCTGCTCTGACCGCCAAGTTATGGGTGTCGGTCGAATGTATCAAACCCCATCCTGGCACTAAATGAATGATGTGGAAGCGTATTTGATATCGCGGGGCTGGAGCATCGCCCAGTAGCGGGCTGTTGGAGGCCGTGGAATCTGCCGCACCTTCATCGCGGTTTTCGCTCCATCGATGGGTGCGACACTTCTCGGAAGTGTGTAATCGACGTTGCGACATCCGATTGACGACCGGCCATGTTCCGCTTAGCGGTTTGAATACTTAGGTACCCTTCTGAAATTTTACGGCCGTGCATCGTCAAACGGCGGTGACACTGCCGCCTCCCGGTATCGCATCGCGACAAAAGTCTCCCCACAGACTGTGGGTATGTCGGCCGGATCGGCCGTTACGAGAAAAAGGAAATATGATGAGGAAAATTGTTGCTGCCTCGGCATTGGCCGTCGCGGCCGTGAGTGTCACCAGCAGTGTGGCCAGCGCGGAGTCCGCGACACCGGGCGTCATAAACTATACGACGTCCACGAGTCCTACGTCCACTATCATATCGACCGATTCCGGGTCTATGGATGTGGAAAATGGGGTCTTCAAGATCAAGGCGGCGGATGGGTCTGTCGTAGCCGGTTCGGAATTGTCTTTCCGGGTGGATGATTTCGTGTTTCCGATCGAGGCCGGAATAACCGGACGCACGGCAACGCTGACCCCGCTGTTCGATATCAAACACGCCGTGTACCGGCCGGTGGCGTTGCCATTCGAGGATCAGGCGCCGTTCAAGACACCCTATGATCGCGAGCAGGCAGCGTGGAA
Organism: Nocardia nova; assembly: GCF_002933465.1. Classification (GTDB taxonomy): domain Bacteria; phylum Actinomycetota; class Actinomycetes; order Mycobacteriales; family Mycobacteriaceae; genus Nocardia; species Nocardia nova_B. The sequence goes on along the minus strand of NZ_PSZE01000015.1, from coordinate 1,454 downwards.
TCGGATGGTGACGACCATAACAACAGGTGCGACAGTCGGAACGCTGGTCGGTGGTCTGGCAGGCGGTGCTGTTGGGTGCGTACTGGGTGGAATCGCTGGTGCGACTGTGGCAGCCGCCACGATTGTCGGTCTGTTCGGTCCGTTTGTTCCGGCTGCAGCAGTCGGTTGTATGGGCGGCATCATCGCTGTCGGCGCATTGGGCACACTGGCCGGCCAACTTCTGGTTACCGCTCCGGTTGTGATTCTTGCAGCTGCTCAATACTTCACAACAATCAACCAGCCATTCGTGGGGAATAAGTAGTCTTCGCGCCTCCGGGGTTCAGCAATCGCTACTGCAATGGAAACTGGAGTAAGTCGACGGTGAAACGCATGTTGGTACCCCGGTGGAGGCATTGGCCCCGCTAAAGGTGCGCAGCCGCACCGATCGAGCTCGCATCACTTGGTATCGACCTCAAGTGATGCGAGTTTTCACATCTATCTCATTCGCAAGTTCGGTGTCTGGACTGCAAATCAAACGATCGGCTCGGGTCTGGTTATCGATCAGGCGCACCGGGGGGTTTCAGGGAGGAGCTGACCCCTGCGGTTTCAGCTTTCCGAGCTGCCCGGCACCAGAATTAAGATGGCTACAGCAGGGGCAGCAGTTTCACCGTGCGGTCCCACGTCCAGCGCAAGTGGCATTTCGCAACAGGCGAGTTGCTTTTGCTGTCGAGCATAAACAACAGGAGCGAGGAGCGAGCTGATCGACTGTACGCCGCGGACGGTGGGTAACCAAGTCGGGCCGACACGCGTTAATGAGTAAATTGGAATGATCGTAACTCTTCCGCTGCCGGGGCGACGGCGCCTGTCAGAGGAGAGGGGGACTGCTCTCGGTTATCCACTACCAGACCAGCAGACCGCAAACCATCCAGGCCGACAAGGGTTGGGGCCACCGGGGCGGCTTACACGTGCCTTTGTGCCTGTCCCGTCCTTGCGTTGAAGGTGGTCATTGCCGTGACCAACCATTCCGAATGGGATTGTGTCCGCTCGACTGCATCGCGAAATAGCTGTTCACAGGGTAAGGAAGGTAGAAGGCTCACGCCGCCTCCCAACGCTTAGGTTCCCACTCTGAACAGAATGGCCGCATCGTATGTGGCACAAAAGTCGAGAGCCATGCCGCCGAACCAGATGCGAAGTTGCACATTACCTTCGGCGGGACGCTCGAAGCCGAGTGCCTCAACCACTACCTCATCGGTCGACGCGGACGATGAGGGCGTCGCCCTGGCCGCCGCCACCGCACAGCGCCGCCGCACCCACACCGCCGCCGCGGCGCTTCAACTCCAGCGCCAGGTGCAACACGATCCGCGCGCCCGACATGCCCAGCGGGTGACCGATCGCGATCGCACCACCGTTGACGTTCACCTTGTCCGGATCGATCCCCAGCTTGCGGGTCGAGGCGATACCGACCGCCGCGAACG
>NZ_PSZE01000014.1 GCF_002933465.1 Nocardia nova | reverse complement strand
GAGATCTACACCTATTAAGTCGTCGGCAGCGTCAGATGTGTATAAGAGACAGGCCCCAGCGCGCGACGGGCGAACATGGCGGGCGGGGAGCGCGGGTTCTGTATGCCGGGGGAGCGGAGACCGCGGATCTCGTGATCGGGGCCGACGGCCTGCGCAGTGTCGTGCGTGCTGCGGTCTGTCCGCGCGCCCGCCCGCCCCGCTATGCCGGATACACCGCGTGGCGGATGGTCACCGCACCGCGGCCCGAGCTTCGCCAGGGTGGGCAGATATGGGGCAGCGGTGAAATCTTCGGCATCGTCCCGCTGTCCGACCATCGGGTGTACATGTTCGGCGCGGCGAACGCCGCCGAGGGTGAGCGCGGGGTCGACGGCGAATTCGCGGAAGTGCACCGGCGTTTCGGCGAGTGGCCGGATCCGGTTCCGCGGCTGCTGGCGGCGGTATCGCCGGAATCCGTGCTGCGCCACGACATCTACGAGCTTCCCGACCTGCCGACATTCGTCCGCGGTCCCCTCGCGCTGCTCGGCGACGCCGCGCACGCGATGACGCCGAATATGGGGCAGGGCGCCAATCTCGCCCTCGAGGATGCGGCCACCCTGGCCGCGCTGCTCGACGACCGTGGCGTCGACGACGCACTGCGCAGCTACGACTCGCTGCGCCGCCCGCGCACCCGCGCGCTCGCGCATCGCTCGCGGCGGATCGGGACGGTCGCGCAGTGGTCGTGGCCGCCCGCCGTCCGGGCTCGCGACACCGCGCTGCGGCTGATGCCCGGCTGGGCCATGCCGCGCGCCTTCGATCGGGCCCTCGGCTGGCAGCCGCCGCGCTGACCTGTGCGGGTGCCGTCGACGGCCCCCGCCGCAACCGTCCTGAACGGCGTTCAAGTATGCTTCCGAGCTGTGAACGAGGATCCCTTGAGCTGGTTGGACGAGCGTGCGGGTGACCGGGTGCGCGCCGGATTGCGGCGGCAGCTGCGGGCGCGACTGGCGCACAGCGATCTCATCGACCTCGCCTCCAACGATTACCTGGGTCTGTCGCGCCACCCCGAGGTGATCGCGGGCGCGGTCGAGGCGGTCCGGACCTGGGGCGCCGGCGCTACCGGATCACGGCTGGTCACCGGCACCACGGTCGCGCACGAGGAATTCGAGGCCGATCTGGCCGACTTCGTGGGGGCGCGGGCGGGCCTGGTCTTCGCCTCCGGCTACGCCGCCAACCTCGGCATCGTCACCGCATTGGCCGGGCGTGGCGCGCTGGTGGTCTCCGATGCCGGTAGCCACGCGTCCCTGGTCGACGCGTGCCGGCTCTCGCGGGCGCGGGTGGAGATCGCGCCGCATCGCGATGTCGAGGCGGTCGACCGGTTGCTGTCGCAGCGCACGGAGGACCGCGCGCTGGTGCTCACCGACTCGGTGTTCAGCGCCGACGGCGACCTCGCGCCGCTGGCCGACCTGCATCGGGTGGTCCGCGCGAACGGCGCGGTGCTGATCGTCGACGAGGCGCACGGCATCGGCGTGCGCGGCGACGGTGGCCGCGGTCTGGTGCAGGAGTGCGGCCTGGCCGGGCAACCGGATCTGATCGTGACCGCCACCTTGTCGAAAGCTCTTGCCGCGCAGGGCGGAATCGTGCTGTGCGACGAGCGGGTACGTGCCCACCTCATCGATACCGCGCGCACCTTCATCTTCGACACCGGATTGGCGCCCGCCGCGGTAGGCGCCGCGCATGCGGCCCTGCGGCTGCTGCGCAAGGAACCGGAGCTGGGCGTGCGGGTGCTCACCCGGGCCACCGATATCGCGCGCATCGCCGGTGTGCCGCAACCGGATTCGGCGGTCGTCTCGGTGGTGCTGGGGCAGGCGCAGGTCGCCTACGACGCCGCGCAGCAGTGCCGGGAGCGCGGTCTGAGCGTGGGTTGTTTCCGGCCGCCGTCGGTGCCGGAAGGGACCTCGCGGCTGCGGCTGACCGCGCGTGCCGACCTTACCGATGCCGAGATGGAGACCATCGCCACGGTGCTGGACGAGGTGCTGACCGCGGCGCGGGATCAGCAGGCCGCCTGAGAGTGATGCCAGGAACGGAGGAGCACGACGGTATGAGCAGGTTGATCGTCACGGGGACCTCGACCGATGTCGGGAAGACCGTCGTCACGGCCGCGCTGGCCGCGGCGGCGCGATCGGCCGGGCGCACGGTCGCGGTATGCAAACCCGCACAGACCGGCGTGGCTCCGGACGAACCCGGCGACCTCGCGGTGATCGAGCGGCTGTCGGGCGTGACCCGCACCCTCGAACTGGCCCGCTATCCCGAACCGCTGGCCCCCGACACCGCCGCCCGCCGCTGCGGGCAACCGTTGCTCACTCTCGGTGAAACGGTGGCCGGAATCGACTCGCTGGCCGATGCCGACCTCACGCTGATCGAGGGCGCGGGCGGATTGCTGGTTCGCGTCGGGGAGTTCACGCTGCTGGAACTGGCACAGAAACTGGACGCACCGGTGCTGGTGGTGGCGGCCGCGGGACTGGGCACCCTCAACCACAGCGAACTCACCACCCGAGCCCTCGCCGCCGCCGGCGTGCGCTGCGCGGGACTGGTGATCGGATCCTGGCCGAGCGCACCGGATCTCGCCTCCGAATGCAATCGCACCGACCTGCCGGAGGTCACCGGTGTCGAGGTCGTCGGGGTGATTCCCGAGGGCGCCGGACAGTGGCTGCCCGAGCGATTCGCCGACACCGCCTCCGGCTGGTTCCACGCGGACTGGATGCGCCGATACCTCGGCTGAGCCGCCCGCTCGCCGCGACACCCCGTTCGTGTCGGTGGGGCCTGGCAGGATGCGGGGCATGAGCGCAACCGGGGAGGATGCCCGCGACTATGCCCTGTCGCTGCCGGAGACGTCGGAGCAATTCACCTGGGGGATGCCCACTTTCCGGGTCGCGGGCAAGCTGTTTCTGACGCTGCCGGAGGCGGAGACCTCGATGGCGGTGCGCTGCCCGATCGTCGATCGCGACGAACTGGTCGTGGCCGAGCCCGCGAAATTCTGGATCGCCGCGCACGAGGCCGGTAACGCGTGGGTGCGCGCCCGGCTGGCGGCCCTGGACGACCGGGCCGAACTGGAGGCGATCATCTTCGATTCGTGGCGCCAGGCCGCACCCCGCCACCTTCTCGACGACCAGCGGTAATCGATATCGGGTATCGCCGCGCCGCGGCGCGGAACGGATGCGTCTGTCGCGAACGCCCTTACAGTGGGTGGGGATGTCCATGCGAGATCGGCACCCTTCCACGGTCGCGGATTACGACGATGCGCGACGGCGGGCCCGGCTGGCCGAAACCCGTGTGGGGCACCGCTGGCGGACGCTGGGGCGGACGCGGCGTGTGCTGCTGCGGGCGGCGCTGGTCCCGATCGTCGTACTGGTCGTTTTCGCGCAGTACTGGCATTACGACGTTTCCCCCGAGCAGGCACGGCTGGCGCGCACCGACCCCGCGGTGCTGCCCATCTCCGGCCCGGCCGCGGCGAGCGACCGCGATACCGCGGTGTTCGACCTCGTCGGCCTGGGTTCGCTCGATGCCTCCGATACCGCGCGCGCCCTGCCGTCACTGCGGCAACTGGGTTCGGTGTGGGCGGTGCGATACGACAACACCGGTATCGACACCAAGGTCATCAGCGATCTGATCATCCGCGTCACCGAGGCCGCCCGCATCCACAAGGTGGTGCTGGTCGGCCACAGCATGGGCGGGGTGATCGCCCTCGAGATCGCCAAACACATCCACACCCACAGCACCCGGACCCTGTCGGGGGTGATCCTGGACTGCACGCCGGTCAACCTGGCCGCGGTGCGGCCGGAAAGCCGCGACCAGGGCGAGGACCTGCTGCGCTGGTTCGGCTGGTTTCCGGGCGCGCGGGAGAGTCGAGGGCTGCGACTGCTGGCGGAAACCTATTCCCGGCGTGACCAATTCGTCGACTACGGCTCCAGTCCGCCCGGTATCCGGATGGCTTCGCTGCGCCGCACCGTCACCGATGTGCTGCGGCAGAAGATCTTCAACACCGCCGCCGCCAGCAACGGCCTCATCGAAGATCAGTTCAAGGCCATCGTCGCCAGCGGCGCGCTCGACGACCTGCGGGCGCTGGCGAAACCGGCGGCCGGCAAACCGCGCCCGGCCGTCGTCTTCATCCGCCCGCACAATCCGTACCGCGATTCCGTCGTGGACGACGAATACACCCATCGCGCACTGATCGACACCGTCGGCGGTGTCGACGGCACGCTCCTGGTGGTACTGACCCGCAGCACGGGGCACGCCGATCCGCGGCAGCATCCCCGCGAATACAACACGGTGATCGCGCAGCAGATCGTGCCGTTCATCGGGCTGGTGCACTCCGAGCAGACCATGGGCATGCCCTGAGCCGGTGGGTTCAGCGCACGGCGTCGTCGAAGGCCGGGCGAATTCCCGAGGGCGGCATCATGTTCCACCGCTCGAGGTGGGCCCGCACCTGCTCGGCGGCATCGATATTGAGCGGGCTCGACGTCCACAGCACATAGGGCAGATTGAGGAACCGCTGTTGTGTGACCGCGCGCAGCCGGTTGATTCCGGGTTTGGCGCGCAGCGCTTCCACCTTCTGGGCGAAGCTCTGCCCCGGATAGTCGACGAAGACGATGGCGTCCGGGTCGGCGGCGGCCAGGCGTTCCCACGACACCGTCGTCCACGTATCGGCCACATCGTCGAGTGCGTTGCGGGCACCCGCGGCCTCGAGTACGGCCTGGGGTCCGCCGAATCTGCCGCTGGAGAAGATGGTGTCGCTCGCGCTGTCGAAGACGAAGAGGGTCGGCGGTGTCGCGGCCCGAGGTGCGGTACGCAACCGCTCGAGGCGGGTATCGATGTCGGCGACGAGTGCGGTGGCCCGATCGGGACGGCCGGTGATCGCGCCCAGGTTCGACAGATCCGCGCGCAGCGCCGCCCACGGCTCGACGGTGCCGCGCTGTCGCTGACCGGCGTGCGGTCGGCAGCTCTCGGTGAGGATGTAGGGCGCGATACCGTGGGCGCGCAGCGTATCCGGGGTGAGGTCGGTGGCCTCGCTGTAGCCGTAGTTCCAGCCCGCCACCATCACATCGGGGCGGTGGGCGAGCACCGTCTCCCGCGACGGTGAGGTCGGCGCGACATTGTTCAGGCGATCGACCACGTCACCGTAGTGGCGGCGCAGGGTCGCGACGTCTTGTTGCAGACCGGCCACCGCGGCGACCGAATCCTGTGCGCCCAACGCCAGCGTCATCGCGACCATATTGGTGTCGTTGACGAACATCCGCTGTGCCGGAGCCGGAAAGCGTGCCTGTTCACCGCAATTGGTGAGGGTCAGGTTGCCGTCCGAGGGATGCGCGGGGCCGCACGCCACCACGGACGCGACGGTCGAGCCGACGGCGAGCCAACGCAGAAATTGCATATCGTCCACCTCCAACGGTTTCCGGGACTACAGCTACCGGGTTCGCGGCGGACACCGGCAAGTTCGTGAAGGGTGGACGGCCGGCATCGGCGCCGCCGTTGGCGGACGGCGGTGAGCCGGGCGGTGCCGGAATCACGATGGCCGACGTCCGCGAGCGGCGGGTGGCCCGGACCGGCGCGAGGCGGCGGTGCGGTCGACTCGGGTCACCGCGGCGATGCCGGTACCTCATTCCGCAGCCTCCGAATGCGGTTCCAGCAGAAGATGTGTCCTGCCTGTCTCCGGATGCCGCACGCGCGCCGCCCGCACACCGAAGACGGTGGCGAGGACCTCGGCGCTCAACGCCTCCCGGGGTGGACGCAGCTCCGAAGTGGATCCGTCGTGCACGACCAGAACCCGGTCGCAGTAACGGTCGGCCAAGGTCAGATCGTGCAGGGCGACCACGACGGTGCGGCCCAGTCCGCGAACCAGATCCAGCAGCGCGAGCCGGTGGGTGATGTCCAGGTGATTGGTCGGCTCGTCGAGCAACAGCAGCGGACTCGCCTGCGCCAGCGCCCGGGCCAGCAGCACCCGCTGCCGCTCACCGCCGGACATCCGCCGCACCGGGCGCTCGGCGAAGTCGTCGAGATCGACCGCCGCCAAGGCGTCGCCGACCGCGCGGCGCTCGGCCGGACTGCCGGCGCCCCACGGCGGCAGATACGGCGTGCGCCCCAAGGCGACCACCTCACCGGCGCACAGATCCGCCGGCGGCTGGTCGTCCTGTCCCACCATGGCGACCAGTCGAGCGCGCCGTCGCGGCGACATCGCGTGCAGCGCCTCGCCGTTCACCAGGACCCGGCCCTGGCGTGGGCGCAGCAGTCCGCCCAGCGTGCGCAGCAGCGTGGATTTCCCGGCGCCGTTCGGCCCGACGATGCCGACCACTTCGCCGGGCTCGACGCCGAAATCGACGGCTGTCAGCACGTCCCGGTGGCGGGGCCCGCATGCCAGTTGCCGGACCCGGAGAACAGCGGCCGCGGACTCCGCCACCTTCGCAGCGGGCAGTAGCGTTCCGTCCACAGGTTCGGGCTCGCGGGACCGGTGACGACGGTTCACGCGGCACCGAACCGGTAATGCCGGCGCCCCATCAGCAGCAGGAATACCGGCGCGCCGATCAGCCCGGTGAGCACGCCGACCGGAATTTCGGTGGGCCGCACCAGGACTCGTGCCGCCGCGTCGGCCACGACCAGGAACAGCGCACCGCACAGCGCGGCGACCGGCAGTAATCGCCGATGGGTGGAGCCCACCAATATCCGCGCCGCATGCGGCACCACCAAACCCACGAAACCGATCCCGCCGGACACCGCCACCAGGACGCCGACCAGAATCGCCAGTCCGGCGAACAGCCCGTAGCGCACGGCCCGCACCGGCACTCCCACCGACGCGGCGGTATCGGCGCCCACGCTCAACGCGTCGAGCCAGCCGTGCACGGCGAGCAGCGCTGCGCCGGCGACCGCGACCACCGTGGCGGGCACCGCGATTCGGGTCCAATCCGCTCCGGCCAGGCTGCCGAGTAACCAGAACAGCACCGACTGCGCGGCCTTCGGATCGGCGCTGCGGAAGATGAGATAGCTGCTCAGCGCCGAAAACGCCGATCCCAGCACCGTTCCGGTCAAGACAAGACGCAGCGGTGTCAATCCGCCCTGCGCCATCGCGATCGCGAAAACCGTTGCCGCCGCGATCAAGGCGCCGACGAGCGCGCCGCCCGACAGCGCCCAGATCCCCGCCCCGGCGAACAGCCCCGACGTGATCACGGCCGCGGCGCCCACCCCCGCCCCCGAGGACACGCCCAGCAGATACGGGTCGGCCAGGGGATTGCGCACCAATGTCTGCATCGCGGCCCCGGCGAGCGCCAGTCCCGCACCGACCACGGCGGCCAGTATCGTACGCGGCACCCGCAACTGCCACACGATGGTGTCGAAGGCGGAATCGACCGCACCGGCACCGCCCAAATGTCCGCCCAGCACCTCGACCACCGCTCGAATCGGAAGTGGTTCGGCACCGCACGCGGTCGCCACGACCATGGCGACGAGCAGCGACGCCAGGGTCACGGGGACGACGATCGTTGTCCGGGCGCGGTTCATCGCCGGAACTCCACAGGCATCACGCGACCTTTTCAGAGCAGTGCCCGGCGACCGAGGTCTGACTCCCGCACCGGTCCGCATCTCAGCGTCCGCCGCGGTCACAGTGGCGCGACCGTCCCGGATTCCCACCGGATTCCCGCGCCGCCGGGGATGACGGTCCCGAATACTACCGTCCGGATTGTCCGGCTAGCGCACTCGGTTCCCGAGGAGATGCAGTACCCCGCCCACGAACAGCTGCAATCCGAAGTCGAACCGCTCGGTGGCCGAGGTGTTCTCGTAGAGCGGGGAATCCTCCTCCGCCAGTGCGCCCGCGGAATCCATCTGCATCCGAGACTGTTCGTCCACCGTCTCGCCGAGTACGTAGTACAGCAGCGTGTAGGCGGCCAGATCGGCCTCCTCGCGCGTCATGCCGCCGCGAATCATCGCACTGGCCAAGCGTTCCCGGCCCTTGCTAGTGGTCAGCCGGGAAGCGTAGGTGGCCGAGACCACCTCCGCGCCGTCGCGATACGCCAGCAGGCACGAACGCAGCCGATGTGCCAGTTCGGTGATCTGGCCCGGCCAGTCCTCGGCGGCGACGGGTTCGTCCATCGGGGTGAGGATGCGGTCGGCGACCGCGCCGAGCAGCGCCTGTTTGTTCGGGAAATGCCAGTACAGCGCCCCCGGCTGCACGTGCAGAGCGGTGGCGAGGCGGCGCATGGTCAGATCGGCGAGCCCGTACTGATCGAGGATGGCGATGGCGCCGTCAATCACATCCGCCCGATGTAGCTGCACTTCTACCCCTCGCATGTTTTGACTCGCTGACCCCGTTACCCTAGCCTGAACACCGTTCAAGTTGCACGGCATGGACGCGCAGGCCCGGAAGCGGCAGCCCGCGTAACCACGGAGGGTCCAGTCCATGTCGCGATGGGCACGGCCGCACCCGGCCGGGAGAAGGGATTCGTGCTGTGACGCAGGCACCCGTGAAGACCGACATTCTGGCCACCGCGCGTGAGCAGGTGCTCGAACGTGGCGTCGGACTGACTCAGGAGCAGACCCTCGAGGTGCTGCGTCTGGGCGACGACCAGCTCGAGGCGCTGCTGGAGCTCGCGCACGAGGTACGCATGAAGTGGTGCGGCCCCGAGGTCGAGGTCGAGGGCATCATCTCACTCAAGACCGGCGGCTGCCCCGAGGACTGCCACTTCTGCTCGCAGTCGGGCCTGTTCCAATCGCCGGTGCGGGCCGCCTGGCTCGACATCCCGAGCCTGGTCGAGGCCGCGAAGCAGACCGCCAAGACCGGCGCCACCGAATTCTGCATCGTCGCCGCCGTGCGCGGGCCGGACGAGCGGCTGATGGCGCAGGTCGCCGCCGGCGTCGAGGCCATTCGCAACGAGGTCGACATCCAGGTCGCCTGCTCGCTGGGCATGCTCAACCAGGAACAGGTCGATCAGCTCGCCGCCATGGGCGTGCACCGCTACAACCACAACCTCGAGACCTCCCGCTCGCACTTCCCGAACGTGGTCACCACCCACACCTGGGAGGAGCGCTGGGACACCCTGCGCATGGTGCGTGAGGCCGGTATGGAGGTGTGCTGCGGCGGCATCCTCGGTATGGGCGAAACCCTCGAGCAGCGGGCCGAATTCGCTGCCAATCTGGCCGAATTGGAGCCCGACGAGGTTCCGTTGAATTTCCTCAACCCGCGCCCGGGCACCCCCTTCGGTGACCTCGAGGTGCTGCCCGCGGCCGACGCGCTGCGCGCCGTCGCCGCGTTCCGGCTCGCGCTGCCGCGCACCATCCTGCGCTTCGCCGGCGGCCGCGAGATCACCCTGGGCGACCTCGGCGCCAAGCAGGGCATCCTGGGCGGGATCAACGCCGTCATCGTCGGCAACTACCTGACCACGCTCGGCCGTCCGGCCGAGGCGGACCTGGACCTGCTCACCGATCTGAAGATGCCGATCAAGGCGCTCAACGAGACCCTCTGAGCGCCCGCGGCCGCGGCGGTTCGGGTATTGTCGAGCAGCTGGAGAGCTGCACTTCATAAGGGGTTTCGCGAATGGTGGTCCAGATGCCACAGCCTGATATGCAAGAGCGCTACAACCCGTACACCGGGAAGCGGATCGTCGTGGGTCTCGACGATCCGGTGCCGGCGGCCGCGGCCCTGGGCCTGGAACCGCCGCGCTACTGCGAGCAATGCGGCCGCCGGATGATCGTGCAGGTGAGTCCGGACGGCTGGTGGGCGAAATGCTCCCGGCACGGGGTGATCGATTCCCACAGCCTGGACCATCGCTGATGACCTTCCGCGGCGCCGCCGCAGCCTCTCCCGCACCGCGCGAGCTGCGCGCGGCGCTGGGAATCGTCGCGGCGGTGCTGGTGGTCAGCATCATCGGGGGCGGAGTGTGGGCCATGCTCGCCCCGACCGAGAAGGTTTTCGTCGTCGAACCGGGTAGCGGTATGGCGCTCACCGGTGAAAGCGCGCACCGCTTCGACGCGGTCGCGATCTTCGCCTGCGTCAGCTTCGTGGCCGGCTTGCTCAGCGCCGCCGCGGTGTGGCGCTGGCGCGCGATGCGGGGGCCGATCATGCTGGTGAGTCTGTTGATCGGTTCGCTGGCCGGGGCCTGGGTGATGTCGTGGTTCGGCGAACAGGTCGCGCGCTGGATCCACCCCCGCTCACACAACCCGCCCGTGCACACCGTCGTGGAGCTCGCGCCCACCGTCGAAGGCTGGACGGCTCTTCTGCTGCAACCGCTGATCGCCGGACTGGTCATTCTCCTGCTGTCGGCGCTGAGCACCGCCGAGGACCTCGGGAGCGGCCGCGGCGAAACGTCGGAACCCGCACGGCGCACGCCACTCTCCGAGGTGACCTACGGGCCCTACCATCGCCCCGGGTCCTATCAGAACGCCGATTCGCAGCGCTGAACCGCGCCGACGGCGTTGTGCCACCGGCCGATTCCGTGGTGTGAGTGACCTCTATCGCAGCCCGGATCGCCGATTATTCGATGGCGATCCGGGCTCGCGGTCGTTACTGTTGCGCCGGATCAGCCAGGAGGGGAGGTGTAGGAATGGCAGGAATGAAGGCGCGATTCGGAAGTGGTTGCGCAGCAACCGGGGCACAGGAGCGGCCCGATCTCGCCGCATGGCGGCGTCGGCACGAACTTCGCCGATCCGCTGCGGCGCGGCCGGTGGTGAACAAGCGCGGCTATCGGCGCACGGTCAAGCATCGGGATCGGCAGTGGTGAGCCGGCGGTAGGGGAGTCACCGTCCGTCGTGGGTGGCGTGGTATTCGGACTCGATCTTCTTATCCTGACGTCGTTCGCGCAGCTTCCACACGATCAAGGAGACGACGACGATCACCACGACCGCGATCGCCATATCGCGGCCGACGGTTTTCGCCACCTTCTCGTAGGAATTGCCGGCGACGTAGCCGAGGACCACGAAGGTCGTTCCCCAGATGATGCCGCCGGAGGCGTTGAACGACAGGAACCTCGGGTAGGGCATGCGGGAGGCACCCACCAGGGCCGGCATCACCGCGCGGAAGAAGGCGGTGAAGCGGCCGAGGAAGACCGCCCAGCCGCCGCGGCGAGCGAGGAAATCCTGAGCGTTGTCCAGGCGGCCGCGGTGCTTGTCCAGATAGGAGGTGGCGAGCAGACGGCTGCCGAAATGTTTGCCCACCTCGTACCCCACCGAGTCGCCGATGATCGCGGCGGCCACCACCAGCAGGATCATCACCCACAGCAGGACCTGCCCCTGGCTGGCCGCGACGCCGCCGAGGACGGCCGCTGTCTCGCCCGGAATCACGAAGCCGACGAAGATCGCGTCCTCGGCGAAGACGAGCAGGCCCACCGTCAGGTAGATCCACACCGGCGCGATATCGAGAATCCGGTGCATCAGCGATTCCATACCGCCGACGCTACCGTGCGCGGACCGCAGGCATCCGGCAGCGGTCGGGGCACACCGTTCGCAGCGCCCCTGCTGCCCGCGCGCCGACGACGTGCGGCGAGCTCGCACAGCCGCGGAGGCCGCTCACCCCGGGGGCCGCAACGCCGCGAATTCGTCGGTGACCCGAATCTCGTCGTCGGTGAACCGATAGACCGCCGCGGGCCGCCCGCCCGACTTACCCGGCGCGGCGGTCTCCCCGGTCGGTGTAATCACTTTGCGGCGGCTCAACACTCGCTGCAGATTCGTGGTGTCGACGTCGTAACCGAGTGCGGTGCAATAGATTTCACGCAGCGTCGACATGGTGAACGTCGAAGGCGCCAGGGCGAAGGCGATATTGGTGTACGACAGCTTCGCCGCCAGCCGGTTGCGGGCGTGGTGGACGACGGTGCCGTGGTCGAACGACATGTTCGGCAGCGCGGAAACCGGATGCCAGCGGGTGTCGGCGGGTAGTTGCGGATCCGCGGTCAGCGGCACCAGACCCAGGTAGGCCGAGGCGATGCGGCGCACTCCGGGCACGCGATGCGGATCACTGAAGACCGACAGCTGCTCGATGTGCCACAGCTCACGCACGTCGACCTTCTCGGCCAGTTGACGGCGAGCGGAGGTGTCGAGATCCTCGTCGTCGCGCAGCCGGCCGCCGGGCAGCGACCAGGTGCCGGTCTGCGGTTCCATCGCCCGCTGCCACAGCAGCACCCCGAGTTCGGTGCGCAGCCCGTGATTGCAGCGCGGACTCTGCGGATCCACCGGTTCGCTCGCAATTACCGAGCGATCACCCCCGGGACCTGCGGTGACGGTGTCCATGAAGCGACGAACCTGGAACACCGCGGTGAGCGATTCGTGAATGGTGCTACTATGGGCCACGTTTTCGATTGTAAGTCGAAAACCGGGTTGAAGCTAATCGGCCCGGGGTGATGCGGCCGGTGAGGGTGCCGGGCGCATGAGGAAGGAGCATGCCATGGCGTCAACGACGCAGGCATTCGCAGCGCAGGTCGTCGACGGTCCGGCCGGTTACGGCGGAGTCGAGGCCACACCGGAATGGGCGGCCGAGATCAAGCGACTCGCGCGCGAGCGCAACGCCACCATCCTGGCGCACAACTACGAACTACCGGAGATCCAGGATGTCGCCGATCACGTCGGCGATTCCCTCGCACTGTCGCGGATCGCCGCCGACGTCCCCGAGGACACCATCGTGTTCTGCGGTGTGCACTTCATGGCCGAGACCGCGAAGATCCTGAGCCCGGACAAGACCGTGCTGATTCCGGATCAGCGCGCCGGATGCTCGCTGGCCGACTCCATCACCGCCGACGAGCTGCGCGCGTGGAAGGCCGAGCATCCCGGCGCCGTGGTGGTGTCGTACGTGAACACCACCGCCGCGGTGAAGGCGCTCACCGACATCTGCTGCACCTCGTCCAACGCCGTCGACGTGGTCGCGTCGATCGACCCCGGCCGCGAGGTGCTGTTCCTGCCCGACCAGTTTCTCGGCGCGCACGTCAAGCGCGTCACCGGTCGCGAGAACATGCACATCTGGGCCGGTGAATGTCACGTGCACGCGGGGATCAACGGCGATGAGCTCACCGAACAGGCCCGCACCCATCCCGATGCGGAACTGTTCGTGCACCCCGAATGCGGGTGTGCCACGTCGGCTCTCTACCTCGCCGGCGAGGGTGCCTTCCCGGCCGAGCGGGTGCACATCCTGTCCACCGGCGGCATGATCGACGCCGCCAAGAACGCGCAATCGAAGCAGGTGCTGGTCGCGACCGAGGTCGGCATGCTGCATCAGCTGCGCAAGGCCGCGCCGGACATCGACTTCCAGGCGGTCAACGATCGCGCCGCCTGCAAGTACATGAAGATGATCACCCCCGCGGCGCTGTGGCGATGCCTGACCGACAATGTCGACGAGGTGCACGTCGATCCGGAAACAGCCGCGCTGGCCCGTAAGTCGGTGCAGCGCATGATCGCCATCGGCAATCCCGGCGGCGGCGAATAGCACCGGCACCCGCCTCCGGGCGGGCCGGAAAGGTTCGATCGATGATGATGACGCCTTCGATCGGCTGGGAAGCCGAAGCTGATCTGGTGGTGATCGGTGGCGGTGTCGCGGGTTTGACCGCGGCCCGCACCGCCTCGCTGCGGGGGTTGCGGGTCCTGACCCTGAGCAAGGGCGGCCCGACGGATACGTCCACGCAATACGCACAGGGTGGGATCGCGGTCGTCGCGCCGGACGGCGACACCGTCGACTCGCACGTCGCCGACACCGTCGACGCCGGGGCGGGACTGTGCGATGCACAGGCGGTGCGCTCCATCGTGGCGGGCGGCCGGGATGCCATCGCGGCGCTGACCGACCTGGGCGCGGTCTTCGATCTCGGCCGCGACGGCCAGGTGTCGCGCACCCGCGAGGGCGGGCACAGCACGCGCCGTATCATCCACGCCGGTGGTGACGCCACCGGCGCCGAGGTGCAGCGCGCGCTGAATGCCGCCGGCCTGCCGGTGCTGTTCGGCACCGCGGCGCTCGACCTCGTCACCGGGCCCGCCGGTGTGCGCGGTGTGATCGTGGTGTCGGACCAGGGTTTCGGCGTGGTGCACACCCCGGCCGTCCTGCTGGCCACCGGTGGCCTCGGCCAGCTCTACGCCTGCAGCACCAATCCGCCCGGGGCCACGGCAGACGGCATCGCGCTGGCGCTGCGAGCCGGTGCGCTGGTCGCCGATCTGGAATTCGTGCAATTCCACCCCACCGTGCTGTTCAGTCCCGGCGGGCTGGGCAGGCGGCCGCTGATCAGCGAGGCGGTGCGCGGCGAGGGCGCGGTGCTGGTCGACTCGGACGGTGATTCCGTGACCGCCGGTGTCGATCCGCGGGGCGATCTAGCGCCGCGCGATATCGTCTCCAAAGCCATCGCCGCCCGGATGCGACAGCTCGGCACCGATCACGTATATCTCGACGCCCGCGCGATCGACGGTTTCGCACAACGATTTCCGACGATCACGACCTCGTGCCGCGCCGCGGGCCTGGATCCGCGCAGCGACCTGATCCCGGTCGCGCCGGCCGCGCATTTCCAGTGCGGCGGGGTCGTCACCGATACGCACGGGCGCACCGCCGTCCCCGGCCTGTACGCGGCCGGCGAGGTGGCGCGCACCGGTCTGCACGGCGCCAACCGGCTGGCATCGAACAGCCTGCTCGAGGGCCTGGTCGTCGGCGAGCGGGTGGGGGCCGCCGCGGCCGAGCGGGTCGCCGCCGCTGCGGAGGTGACCGCGGTGCCGGAGATGACGTTGCCGCGCATCGATCGCTCCGCCCTCCAGCAGTTGATGTCGGCACACGCCGGCGTGGTGCGCGACGGTGACGGACTGCGTGGGGCGATGCTGCGTGTCCTGCATCTGCGCGGGGGCGGATCCGCGAAATCCGAGACCACGGATGCTATGGAAGGCGCTGCGGCACAACGGTTTCCCGACGCGGTGCCGTCCGATTCCGCGGCCGGCGGCAGCGGATGCGAGCCCGCGGCGCCGGAAACGGCCACGCCGCACGCGGTGTCGCGACTCCACGGCGAGCAGGCCGGCGTGCTGGCCGCGGTGGAGGACGCCGCCCTGACCCTGACCGCACGGACCCTGCTCCTGGCGGCCACCGCCCGCGCCGAAAGCCGCGGCTGCCATACCCGATCCGATTACCCCGATCCGCGCGAGGAGTTGCGACGCAGCGTCGCGATCCGGCTCGGCGCCGACGGCCGACCGCAGGTGGTCGCCGATCCGCTCCCCGTCGCGGACCCGCTACCGGCGGTGAGCACTCGATGACCGCCGCCACGCACCACCTGCTGAGGAGTAGATGATGGCACTGGACCCGCGACTCGACCCCGGGGAACTGCGCACCCTGATCCGCACCGCCCTCGACGAGGATCTGCGCTACGGGCCCGACATCACCTCGGCCGCAACGGTTCCCGCCGAGGCGACCGTCAAGGCCGCGATGGTCTCGAGGCAGCTGGGCACGGTGGCCGGCATCGATGTCGGGCTGCTGGTACTCGACGAGGTGATCGGCGCCGGGAATTACGAGGTGACCGATCGCGTCGCCGACGGTACCCGGGTCGGTCCCGGCGACGCGGTGCTGACCGTCGTCGCGCCGACCCGCCAGCTGCTGACCGCCGAACGCACCATGCTCAACCTGGTCACGCACATGTCCGGAATCGCCACCGCCACCGCCGCCTGGGTGGACGCGGTCGAGGGCACCGACTGCCGCATCCGCGACAGCCGCAAAACCCTGCCGGGACTGCGTGCGCTGCAGAAGTATGCGGTGCGCGTCGGCGGTGGCGTCAACCACCGGATGGGCCTCGGCGACGCCGCCCTGATCAAGGACAACCACGTCGTGGCCGCCGGATCGGTGGTCGCCGCGCTGCGTGCGGTGCGCGAACTGGATCCCGATATCGAATGTGAGGTCGAGGTCGACAGCCTCGACCAGCTCGACGCCGTCCTCGCCGAGGATGTGGAACTGGTGCTGCTGGACAACTTCCCGCTGTGGGCCACCCAGGCCGCCGTCCAGCGCCGCAACAGCCGCTCGCCGCGCACGAAACTCGAATCCTCCGGCGGGCTCTCCCTCGAGTCCGCCGCCGACTACGCGCGCACCGGCGTCGACTACCTGGCGGTCGGCGCCCTCACCCATTCGGTGCGGGTGCTGGACCTCGGCCTGGATATGTGAGGCGGATCAGCTGGTGAGTTCGCGCTCCAGCGGAGTCCGGAAGCGGGGGACGGCGCGCACGTCGCCGTACCAGGCGGCGGTGCGCTCGACCTCGGCATCGATCAGCGCCTTCGCGTCGGCGCCGACGTCTTCCATCAGCCGCCATGCGATCTCACCGTCGGCGCGCTGAGCCCAGCCCCCGACGATGCGGCCGTCCACCCAGATGCTCGGGCCGATATTGCCATTGGTGTCGAACAGGGCCGGGGCGTGCGGGCCGAGGAACCAGTCGCGCGACTGCCAGCCCATCGGAGTCGGGTCCAGGGCCGGCAGTAGCGCCGCCCACGGTTCGGTCTCGGGTTCGGGATCCGTATCGTCGGACAGGATCACTCCGGGCCTGCCGTCGAGGTCGACTTCCGTGAGGTCGAGACTCGAAAGCGTTTTGCGCACATCCGTTTTCGTCCACCCGGTCCACCAGGTCAGATCGTCGACGGGAGCCGGTCCGAAGGTGCGCAGCCAGCGGCGTGCCAGTTCGGCGCGCGCCGCGTCCAGTGCGATCGGCACGGAATCGGCGGGTAGCCACGCCTCCCGCGGCGCCCAGGTGTACTGGCTGCTGGTCCAGCCGCCGTTGGGACGGCCGCGCACGATCAACCCGTCGCAGCCGAGGATGACCAGCACCCAAGTGGTGATGTTGGTGGGTTTCGAATACGGCTTGCCAGGTGCGGTGTCGACCTGGGTGCGCAGCCGGGGCACGGCGGCCGACAGTTGCGCGCCGGTGGCACTGCCTCGGGCCAGCAGTTCGCGATGGGTCTCCTCGGCCACGTCGGCCAGCCAGGCATCGATATCGCCCTCGACGGCCTGGGCCAGATACTTCCCGTAGGTCCGGCGCTGCTTCACCGCGAGCGCGTCGGCCACCGCGGCCTGCAGGACGGGAACCAGGCCGACCGGCACGACGAACATGGTCCGGCGCATCGCCAGCAGCCGTAGCAGCGACCGATCGTCGTAGAGGGCGCGCTCCACGTCCCCGGGAGTCAGGTCCCGAGTGCGGGCGCAGACCGAGAGGTATACCGTCGCGGGATCGGTAGCGTGCAGGGCGACCATCGAATCGGCGATATCAGCGGGATTGGTACCTCGGGATTCGTAGGCGAGGCGATGGCGGCGCGCGAGCCGCGCACGTCGCTGAGCGACCGTGATCGAACGCATGGTCGAATCCTAACCTGCCTGTCCGTCACGAATGGGTTGACCGAGAAACTGCTGAGCCCGGACGGGATCGGGCCGGCAAGCCCGCGGGGGCAGCTGCCTCGAGGCCGGGTAGCGGCGGTGGTGGGAAGGATGGGAGGCGCGCGGTGGTTGATCATCGGAGTGAACGACGGCGACGCCCGGGCCGTTACCTGTCCCAGGAGTGGCCGTGCGACATCCGCCCGCGAGATCACACAGGAGAAGGTCATGACGGAACCTCCGGCCCCGGTCGCGAACTGGGACGGTGCGGCACTGGATCTGCCGGCGTATCTGGCCCGCATCGGCTTCACCGGAGAGCCGGCGCCGACCCTGGACACCCTGCGCGCCCTGCAGTACGCGCACACCACCACCATCCCGTTCGAGAACATCGAGCCGGTGTTGAAACGTCCAGTGCTGCTGGATCTTCCGTCGCTACAGGACAAGATCGTCCGATCGCGCCGCGGCGGCTACTGCTACGAGAACGTGGGCCTGTTCGCCGCCGCGCTGGAACGGATCGGCTTCGGCGTCACCGGTTTACACGGGCGCGTGAGTATGGGTGCGCGCGGTGAGATCCGCCCGGCGACGCACGCGCTGCTGCGCGTGACCACCGCCGACGACGAGCGGGTCTGGCTGTGCGATGTCGGTTTCGGTTCCGGGCCGCTGGCCCCGCTCGAGCTGAATCCGGATGCGGCGGAGGTGCGCGCCGGCGACTGGCGATTCCGGCTGGAACGCGCACGCGGCGAACTCGATTCGCAACTGTGGGTGCTGCACCACTTCGCCCGCGACGGCTGGATCGACCGCTACAGCTTCACCATGAATCCGCAGTACCGCATCGATTACGCGGTCGGCAATCACTTCGTCTCCACGTCCGCGCGCTCGCCGTTCGTGACCCGGCCGTATGTGCAGCGGTTCCGGCCGGACCGGCACGACATCGTCGACAACACCACCTGGATCACCGAATATCCGGACGGCACCTCGCACAGCCGCGATCTGCCGCCGGCCGATCTGCCGAAGATCCTGGCGGCCGAATTCGATATCGAACTCGTGGACGAGGACGCGGCGACACTGGCGGCGGGGGACTGGCTGCGCCGCTGACCGGTGGCCCGCGCGAGGCGGCGATTACCGCACCACGGCGGCGCGCGACGGTAGTCTCGGCCGCGTGCGCACCGGATCGAAGTTGTTCGCCCTGCTCGCCGCCCCGATTCTCGCTGCCGCCGCCTGTTCCGGAGACAGTTCCGCCGACCGGCTCGACCGCAGCGTGCACACCTTCGTCGAGGCGTTGAACCACGGCGACCCGGCCGCCGCGGCCGCCGTGACAAGCGATCCGGCGCAGGCCACGGCCACCCTCGGCGCACTCTTCGACAGCCTCGGCAAGAAGGTGCGCGTCGACGTGCACTCGGTGGACCGGTCCGACCACCACGCGATGTTCAGCCTCGCCACCACCTGGACTTTCGGCACGGCGGGAAATCAGTGGACCTACACCACCACCGGTGCCGCCGACGAATCCGGCGACGAGTGGAAGGTCAGGTGGAATCCGGCCACCGTGGCGCCCGGCCTCGAGACCGGGCCGCTGTCCTACGACACCGTGGCCCCGCAACCGGCCGCGCGCGTGCTCGACCGCGACGGTGCGGAATTGATGACCCAGCAGGTCGTCACCCTGGTGCAGCTGACGCCCGGCGCCGACCCGAATGCCGTTGCGGCCGTACTGGGACCGATCGATCCGAGCATCACCGCGGCGAGCCTGCGCGAGGACATGGACAGGGCCCAGGGCAAACCCGTCACCGCGATCGCGTTGCGGGCCGGTGATCTCGCCCCGGTGCAGGACCGACTCGCCGCGCTGCCGAACGTCACGCTGGCACCGCAGACCCGGCTGCTCACCGTCGACAAGACACTGACCTCACCGGCCCTGTCCGGCGTGAGCGACCTGTGGCAGCACAGTACCGATGCCGCGGCCGGCTGGGCCGTGCGCGCGCAGGCCGCCGCCGGCGCCCACACCGTGGGCGGCCAGGACCCGAAACCCGTCGCCGACATCAGGACCACGCTCGACAACGGAATGCTGCGCCGTGCCGAGGCCGCGCTCGCGCCGATCCCGACTCCGGCCGCGATGGTGGTGCTGCGACCGTCCACGGGTGACGTTCTGGCCGTGGGGCAGAACGCGGCCGCCGACGCGCAGGGGCCGATCGCGCTGACCGGCCTGTACCCACCGGGTTCGACCTTCAAGACGGTCACCGTGTCGGCCGCGTTGCAGGCCGGGCAGGTCACCGCCGACACCATGGTCGCCTGCCCCGGCACCGAGAACATCGAAGGCCGGCAGATCCCCAACGACAACAACTTCGACCTCGGCACTGTCGCCTTGCACACCGCTTTCGCGCGGTCCTGCAACACCACCATGCGACGGCTCGCGGTGAACCTGCCGCCCGATGGGCTGACCCGCGCGGCCGCGCAGCTCGGACTCGGCGTGGATTTCACCGCTCCCGGTATGACCACGGTGACCGGAAAGGTGCCTACCGCAGACACTTCCGCGCTGCGAGTCGAGGAGGGCATCGGCCAGGGCCGGGTGACCGCGTCGCCGTTCGGCATGGCGTTGGTCGCCGCGACCGTCGCCCGCGGTTCGGTGCCGGCGCCCACCATCGTGGCGGGCTCGCCGGGGACAGCGGATCGGACGCCGCAGCCTGTGCCCGCGCCGGTGCTCGATCAGGTGAAATCCATGATGCGCGAGACGATTACGAACGGCACGGCCACCAGTCTCGCCGACATTCCCGGCATGCTCGGCAAGACGGGCACGGCCGAATACATCGATGACACCCACGCGCACGGCTGGTTTGTCGGCATCGACGGCGATCTGGCACTGGCGGTGTTCGTCGGCGATGCCGGCAGCTCGACGCCGGCGGTCGAAGCGGCCGGACGTTTCCTGCGGAATCAGCAGTAGCACGCCGTGTGAGTAAGTGAAGTTCGTCACAGATACACCCGCTGTATAGCGGAGTGATCTCGACCGCATCGCACGGTGGTCACACATATTCGGCACAGATCTCGCTCCGGCGTCAAAGCGGCCCGTCACGCCCGCTACACTCGTCCGGGAACACGCGCGGGACCTGACCCCGCGCGCGGTAAGTCACGGATCGCGGAGAAACTCGGAGTAGTGCCATCGAAACCGGCCAAGTGATCGCAGGGCATTACCGCCTGGTCGAGCGGATTGGTAGCGGCGGCACAGGCGTCGTCTGGCGTGCCGTCGACGAACGACTCGAACGGTCGGTGGCGATCAAGCAGATCCTCACCCAGCCCAGTCTGCCGCCGGGTGAGAAAGAGATCGTGCGTCAGCGCGCGTCTCGGGAGGCCCGCAACGCGGCACGCTTCCAACACCCCAACGCGATCGTGGTCTTCGATATCACCGACCACGAGGGCGATCCCTGCCTGATCATGGAGTATCTGCCGTCGCAGAGCCTGGCCGTGGTGCTGTCCTCGCAGGGGACGCTGCCGCTGCCGCAGGTCGCACGCATCGGCGAGCAGATCGCCTCGGCGCTGGTGGCCGCCCATCGCGCCGGCATCGTGCACCGAGACATCAAGCCCGGCAACGTATTGCTCGGCGACAACGGCACCGTGAAGATCACCGACTTCGGTATCTCGAAGGCCAAGGGTGATGTCACCCTCACCGCCACCGGCCTGATCTCCGGCACCGCCGCCTATCTGGCCCCCGAGGTCGCCCGCGGTGCGGAACCCAGCCCGGCCGCCGATGTATTCGCCCTGGGCGCAACGCTTTTCCATGCCCTCGAGGGCGAACCGCCCTACGGCACCAATCCGAACCCCCTGGCGCTGCTGTACGCCGCGGCCAACGGTCAGCTGAGCCAGCCGCGCAACGCCGGCCCGCTCACCGATCTACTGCTGGATCTGCTGAGCTTCGAGCCGGAGGACCGGCCGAGCATGACCGACGTGCGCGATCAGCTGGCCGATTTCGCGGATCGGGCCGTCGACGCCGAATCGACCCGGATGCTGGCCACCCACCGCGGCGGTGGTCGCCGGCAGGCCACCCGCACACTGGATCGCCGTGCGGCACAGGCGGATATCTCCACCGCCGAGATGATGGCGACGCGGGCGGCGCTCTCCGAGCCGGAGATGCAGCCGGTGCGGCCCGCCGCGGCCGCCGCGCATCCGACCCGCTCCAATCCGGTGCCCGCCACCGAACCCGCACCGACCCGCAATGCGAAGCCGTGGGTCTTCGCCGGTGGTTTCGCCGCCGGTCTGGTGATCGTCGCCGCGGCGCTGTATCTGATGTTCGGCGGCGCCAAGACGGAATCGCCGGGCTCGCAGGCGAATTCGCCATCGGCGACCGCCACCGCGCAGCCGGGTCCCTCGACGCAGAGCGTCGCGGCCGTGGGACAGACCAAGAGCGCCGGGAAGACCGACGTCGGCTCGGCGGCCGGTGTCATTCAGAACTTCTACGACGCCCTCGTCGACCAGAACTCCGGCACCGCGTGGAATCTGCTCACTCCCGCGGCGCAGCAGGTGTACGGCAGCCAGCAGGCGTTCGCGACCTACTGGAAGCAGAACCAGATCACGGCGTACAACACCATCGAAGGCGCACGCGGCGGCGGCAGCAGCGCCAATTCCGACGGCTCGGTGGATATGTCGGTCGCCAGCATCACCTACGGCGGTCAGTCCAAGTCGATCGAACTCCGCGTCGTGGTGGGTGGCAGCGGGAAGCTGCTGATCGACAGCGATACGCACTGATTCGGCCGCACGCGGTGTCTCCGCCCACGGGCAGACGCTGAACACCGACCGTGTCAGCGGTATCGCCCGGCGGCCGAATGAGTCGCCGTGGCCGGGCGGCGGATATCGACTGGCGCCGACCCGATAGGCTGGGAGGCGGTCCGGAGCTTTCGCTTCGATGTGATGACCAGCACAGACCCGGCCGGACAGACAAGGATTTCACACCGCTATGACTAGCCGCATCGAGCTCGCCCGCGTGGATCTGCGCGGACGTACGCCCTCCGCTGCCGAACTGCGCGCGGCCCTGCCGCGTGGGGGAGTGGACGTGGACTCGGTGCTGCATCATGTGCGGCCGGTGGTGCAGGCGATCCGTGATCGTGGCGTCGAGGCGGCGCAGGAGTTCAGCGCGAAATTCGACGGCATCGCCCCGGTGAGCGTGCGCGTCCCGGCCGCTGAACTCGACAAGGCCCTCGCCGAGCTGGATCCGGCCGTGCGCGCGGCGCTCGAGGTGGCCATCGAACGCACCCGCACGGTGCACGCCGACCAGCGCCGCACCGACACCACCACCGAGGTGGTGCCCGGCGGTACCGTCACCGAACGCTGGGTGCCGGTCGAGCGGGTCGGGCTCTACGTGCCCGGCGGCAATGCCGTCTACCCGTCCAGTGTCGTCATGAACGTCGTCCCCGCGCAGGCCGCGGGCGTGGATTCGCTGGTGGTGGCCTCGCCGCCGCAGGCGCAGTTCGGCGGACTGCCGCATCCGACGATTCTCGCCGCGGCGAAACTGCTCGGCGTCGAGGAGGTGTGGGCCGTCGGCGGCGCCCAGGCGGTCGCGTTGCTGTCCTACGGCGGCACCGACACCGACGGCGCGCAGCTCGCGCCCGTCGACATGATCACCGGTCCGGGCAACATCTACGTCACCGCCGCCAAGCGGCTGTGCCGCGGCTTGGTCGGCATCGACGCCGAAGCCGGCCCGACCGAGATCGCGATTCTGGCCGACGCCACCGCCGATCCGGCGCACGTGGCCGCCGATCTGATCTCCCAGGCCGAACACGATGTGCTGGCCGCCAGCGTGCTCGTCACCGACAGCGCGGCGCTGGCCGATGCGGTCGACGCCGCGATCACGACCCAGCTCGCGGTGGTCAAGCACCGGCAGCGGGTGTCGGAGGCGTTGTCCGGCAAGCAGTCCGGCGTCGTGCTCGTCGACGATGTCGAGCAGGGGCTGCGGGTGGTCAACGCCTACGCCGCCGAACACCTCGAGATCCAGACCGCGGACGCGGCCGCGGTCGCCGGACGGGTCCGGAGCGCGGGTGCGGTGTTCGTCGGCGCGTGGTCGCCGGTGAGCCTCGGCGACTACTGCGCCGGCTCGAATCATGTCCTGCCCACCGCCGGTTGCGCGCGCCACTCCTCGGGACTGAGCGTGCAGACTTTCCTGCGCGGCATCCACGTCGTCGAATACAGCGAGGCCGCGCTGAAAGACGTTGCCGGACATGTGGTCTCCCTGGCCAATGCGGAGGACCTGCCTGCCCACGGCCAGGCTGTGCAGGTTCGTTTCGAGGCCCTGTCATGACCGCGACCGCCGATATCCCGGGCGCCGCGGCGACCCTCGACGATCTGCCGCTGCGCGAGAACCTGCGTGGCAAGAGCCCCTACGGCGCACCGCAACTGGCGGTGCCGGTACAGCTGAACACCAACGAGAATCCGCATCCGCCGAGCCGCGTGCTGATCGACGACGTGGCCGAATCCATTCGCGCCGCCGCCGCCGACCTGCACCGCTACCCCGATCGCGACGCGGTCGCGCTGCGCACCGACCTGGCCGTGTATCTGACCCGTCAGACCGGCGTCACCGTGCAGACGGCGAACGTATGGGCGGCCAACGGATCCAACGAGATTCTGCAGCAGCTGCTGCAGGCTTTCGGCGGGCCCGGCCGCAGCGCACTGGGCTTCGTGCCCTCGTATTCGATGCACCCGATCATCTCCGAGGGCATCGACACCGAGTGGATCGAGGCCAAGCGCAACAGCGACTTCTCCCTCGACATCGACTACGCGGCCGCGGTGATCGCCGGCCGCCGCCCCGATGTGGTGTTCGTGACCAGCCCGAACAACCCGACCGGGCATTCGATCGCCCTCGCCGATCTGGAGCGTCTGCTCGCGGCGGCGCCGGGCATCGTGGTGGTCGACGAGGCGTACGGCGAGTTCTCCGCGGCGCCCAGTGCGCTCGCGCTCATCGACCGGTATCCGGCGAAGCTGGTGGTCAGCCGCACCATGAGCAAGGCCTTCGCCTTCGCCGGTGGGCGGCTCGGCTATCTGGTCGCCGCGCCCGCGGTGATCGAGGCGATGTTGCTCGTGCGGCTGCCGTATCACCTGTCGGTGGTCACCCAGGCCGCCGCCCGCGCCGCGCTGCGCCACGCCGACGAAACCCTGGCCAGTGTCGCCGAACTCGCCGCGCAGCGGGAACGGGTGGCGAAGGCGTTGCGCGAGATGGGGTTCGAGGTGGTGACCTCCGATGCGAATTTCCTGCTGTTCGGGTACTTCGCCGACGCGCCCCGCACCTGGCAGCGTTACCTGAACGAGGGCGTGCTGATCCGTGACGTCGGCATTCCCGGCTATCTGCGCACCACGATCGGACTGGCCGCCGAGAACGACGAATTCCTGCGAGTGAGCGAGATGCTGGTGCCCACCGAGGTGATCTCCCGATGAGTACGGAAGCCAGTATGGATCGAACCGCCCGGGTGGAACGGACCACTCGCGAATCCAGCATCGTGGTCGAGTTGAATCTCGACGGCACCGGCCGGACCGACATCTCCACCGGCGTCCCGTTCTACGACCACATGCTCACCGCCTTCGGCCAGCACGGCAGCTTCGATCTGACAGTGCAGGCCAAGGGCGATATCGAGATCGAGGCGCATCACACCGTCGAGGACACCGCGATCGTCATCGGACAGGCGCTCGGCGAGGCGCTGGGCGACAAGAAGGGCATCCGCCGCTTCGGCGACTGCTACATCCCGATGGACGAAACCCTCGCCCACGCCGTCGTCGACGTGTCCGGCCGCCCGTACTGCGTACACGACGGCGAGCCGGAGCGGCTGCTGCACACCGTGATTCCCAGCGCCGGTCCCGGTGCGTCGTATTCCACGGTGCTGAACCGGCACGTCTTCGAATCGATGGCCCTCAACGCCCGGATCGCACTGCACGTGCGCGTGCTGTACGGCCGCGACCAGCACCACATCACCGAGGCCGAATTCAAGGCTGTCGCACGGGCTTTGCGTGCCGCGGTCGAACCGGACCCCCGGGTCACCGGTGTGCCGTCGACGAAGGGAACGCTGTGAAATCGGTTGTGCTGCTCGACTACGGCTCCGGCAATCTGCATTCGGCGGCGCGCGCGCTGGCCCGCACCGGCGCGGAGGTCACCGTCACCGCCGATCCGCAGGCCGCGCTCGACGCCGACGGTCTGGTCGTGCCCGGTGTCGGCGCCTTCGCCGCGTGTATGGCCGGACTGACGCAGGTGCGCGGGGAGCGGATCATCGGTACCCGCCTCGCCGGCGGCCGTCCGGTGCTCGGCATCTGCGTGGGCATGCAGATCATGTTCGAGCGCGGCGTCGAGTTCGGGGTCGAGTCCGAGGGCTGCGGGCAGTGGCCGGGCACGGTGGAACGGCTTCCGGCGCAGGTACTTCCGCATATGGGCTGGAACACCGTGCAGGCTCCCGCCGACAGTGTGCTGTTCGCCGGGATGGATCCCGAGACGCGCTTCTATTTCGTGCACTCCTATGCCGCGCAGAAGTGGGAATGGGACGACAACGGCACCATCGCGCCGGCGAAGCTGATCTGGGCCGAACACGGCGGGCCGTTCCTCGCCGCGGTGGAGAACGGGCCGCTGTGCGCCACCCAGTTCCACCCGGAGAAGTCCGGTGACGCGGGTGCGCAGCTGCTGCGCAACTGGGTCGGCTCGCTGTAGGGGCTATGTCTGCGGGGGCAGCGTATCGACTCGCCCGGCGAGCCAGCGGCCGTCGACGTTGTCGAGGAACACCCGCAGCTGGGACCGCTCGGGGCGGGGCAGGCCCAGCGTGGCATCGCTGCGTTCGGACCGGTCCACGGTCACCACGACCTGAGAATGCTCGGGGTCGGCCACGTCGGTGCGGCATTCCACCGAATTGGCTTCGGAGCGGACGTGTACCGAGGTCACGTGTGCGCGCCGATCGGGCGCCGACGCGGCGAACTGATCGTGGAACGCGCCGGTGGACAACTCCAGGACCCGGCGGTCGTAGTCGTCGTAGCCGGCCCAATCGTAGGTCGTGAACTGCCGTCCGAAATCGCAGGCCGCCAACTGAATCGGATCGGTGGGGGCGGCCACCGCCCTCGGGGTCATGAGCATCGGGGTCGTGAGCATCGCGGCGCCCGCCGCTCCGTACGACAACGCGAACATAATGGGCCGCAACGTGATCCGCGACATGGGTGAAGATCCTCTTCGTCGACAACGATGGCAGTACGTGCCCCCGACCCAGGGTACGTACGCGGAGACCGCCGGTCTGGACCTCCTGCGCACAGTGACACACGCAGTCTTCGGATTGCCCGTCGTCGTCCAGCTCAAACGTGTGATGCTCGTCCCCGCAGGCAGTGACCGCCGTCCCATTGGCGCCATCCCGGCACCGCGACGCCAACCGGTAGCCAGTAGGCTGCACACGTGAGTCTTGTGCTGCTACCCGCCGTCGATGTCGCCAATGGTGAGGCCGTGCGCCTGGTTCAGGGGGAGGCCGGCAGCGAAACCAGCTACGGCGCCCCCCGCGATGCCGCGCTGGCCTGGCAGGAGGCGGGTGCCGAGTGGGTGCATCTGGTGGATCTGGACGCGGCCTTCGGGCGCGGATCCAACCGCGAACTGCTCGCCGAGGTCGTCGGTGAGCTGGATGTGCAGGTTGAGCTGTCCGGCGGCATTCGCGACGACGACTCGCTCGAGGCCGCGATGGCCACCGGCTGCGCCCGGGTCAACCTGGGCACCGCGGCACTCGAGGATCCGCAGTGGTGCGCCCGCGCCATCGCCGAATACGGCGATCGGGTGGCGGTCGGGCTGGACGTGCGGATCATCGACGGCGACTACCGGTTGCGGGGCCGTGGCTGGGTCAGCGACGGCGGTGACCTGTGGGAGGTGCTCGAACGCCTGGAGCGTGACGGCTGTGCCCGCTACGTGGTCACCGACGTGAGCAAGGACGGCACTCTGCAGGGGCCCAACCTCGACATCCTGCGGCAGGTGTGCGCGGCCACCGAGGCGCCGGTGATCGCCTCGGGCGGTGTCTCCACCCTCGACGATCTGCGCGCCATCTCCGGGCTGGTGTCCGACGGGGTGGAAGGTGCGATCGTCGGAAAAGCCTTGTACGCCGGGCGTTTCACGCTGCCCGAGGCGCTGGACGCGGTTCGCTGACGTGACCGCCGCCGCCTCCGACCCGGCCGCGCTGCTCGCGACGGCGAGCGAGATATTGGACGGTGCGGCACCGCGTTTCGTCGAAGGGTTGGGGGCACCGAGCGCGGTCCAGAAGGGCCGCGGCGACTTCGCCACCGCACTGGATCTGGAACTCGAGCGCACCCTGTCGCAGCAGCTGGCCGACCGCACCGGAATCCCGGTACACGGCGAGGAATTCGGTGGGCCGGAACTGAGCTCGGGCACCGCGTGGGTGCTCGATCCCATCGACGGCACCTTCAACTACTCTGCGGGCCATCCGCTTTCGGCGATGCTCCTGGCGCTGGTGGCCGACGGGCAGCCCGTTCTCGGTCTGACCTGGCTGCCGCTGCTGGACCGCCGGTACGCCGCGGCGGCCGGCGGGCCGCTGCTGCTCAACGGAAAACCCTTGCCGCCCTTGGAACACGGTCGCCTCGCGGAGGCGATGATCGGCTTCGGCGCGTTCAACATCGACGCCCACGGCCGGATCCCGGGCCGGTTCCGCTTCGACCTGCTCGGCGCACTGAGCCGGCTGTCGAGCCGGGTGCGCATGCACGGATCCACCGGCATCGACCTGGCCTACACCGCGTCCGGGGTGCTCGGCGGCGCGGTCGTCTTCGGGCACCATCCGTGGGACAACGCCGCCGGAGTGGCGCTGGTACGCGCCGCGGGCGGTGTGGTGACCGATCTGCGCGGCGACGAATGGTCGATCACCTCGCGCTCGGTGCTGGCCGCCGCGCCCGGGGTGCACGAAGAACTACTGGACATGATCGACAGCGCCGTCGACCGCGCCTACGAGTGCAACGAGAATTCGGAAGGGACGCAATGACACTGGCGGTACGCGTTATTCCGTGCCTGGACGTCGACGCCGGCCGGGTGGTCAAGGGCGTGAACTTCGAGAATCTGCGCGATGCGGGCGACCCGGTGGAACTGGCCGCCGCCTACGACGCCCAGGGCGCCGACGAGCTCACCTTCCTCGACGTCACGGCCTCGAGCGGTGATCGCGGCACCATGATCGACGTGGTGACCCGCACCGCCGAGCAGATCTTCATCCCGCTCACCGTGGGCGGTGGGGTGCGCACCGTCGAGGATGTGGACCGGCTGCTGCGCGCGGGCGCGGACAAGGTGTCGGTGAACACCGCGGCGATCGCGAACCCGGAGATCCTGCGCGAGATGTCACAGCGCTTCGGCTCGCAGTGCATCGTGCTGTCGGTGGATGCTCGCCGCGTGCCCGATACCGGCTCGCCCACCCCGTCGGGCTGGGAGGTGACCACCCACGGCGGCAAACGCGGCACCGGAATCGATGCGGTGGAGTGGGCGGTGCGCGGTGCCGAACTCGGTATCGGCGAGATCCTGCTCAACTCGATGGACGCCGACGGCACCAAGGGCGGTTTCGACCTGCCGATGATCAGTGCGGTGCGCGCCGCGGTATCGGTGCCGATCATCGCCAGCGGCGGCGCCGGCGAGGTCGATCATTTCGCACCCGCGGTGCGGACGGGCGCCGACGCGGTCCTGGCCGCGAGCGTCTTCCACTTCGGCGATCTGACGATTCCCCAGGTCAAATCCGCTATGCGGGCCGAGGGCATCACCGTCCGCTGAGACCGGCCGGCATCCTCCCGCCGAGGACGAACAGCTCCGACAGGACAGGTATAACGATGGGTATGAGTTTGGATCCCGCCGTCGCCGCCCGGCTCAAGCGCAACGAGGCGGGCCTGGTCGCGGCGATCGCGCAGGAACGCGGCACCGGCGATGTGCTGATGATGGCGTGGATGGACGACGAGGCCCTGGCCCGCACCCTCGCCACCCGCAAGGCCACCTACTATTCGCGCTCGCGGCAGCAGTACTGGGTCAAGGGCGAAACCTCGGGACATACGCAGTACGTGCACGAGGTGCGGCTGGACTGTGACGGCGATGCCGTGCTGCTGATCGTCGACCAACAGGGCGCGGCCTGCCATACCGGCACTCACACCTGCTGGGATGGGGATCTACTGCTCGCCGACGCGAGCTGAACCGGGTCAGTGGGCGGCGCCGGCCGTCGCCTCGGTGGCCGGCGGGTCGGGCAGTCCGTCGGCGCGCCCGATACCCCGGGACAGGCCCGCGTCGAGCTGCGCTACCAGTGCCTCACCGAGGGTGAGCAGCTGTTCGACCTGCTCGTCGTCGATGCCGTCGAACACCAGCCCCCGCACCCCTTCCAGGTAGGCGGGGGTGGCTTGCTGCACCCGTTCGAAACCCACGTCGGTCAGCACCGCATAGGCGCCGCGGCGGCCGCGCACCACGTCGCGGCGCGCCCAGCCCAACCGTTCCAGCTTCGTCACCACATGCGACAACCGCGATAGCGAAGCATTTGCCCTACTTGCGAGCTCGCTGAGCTGCAGGCGATGTCCGGGCTCCTCGGACAGCAGTGCCATCAGCAAATACTCGAAATGCGTCATACCGGCTTCGCGTTGCAGCTGGGTATCCATTGCCGCCGGTAATCGAGTTGTCAGCGCGACCAGAGTCCGCCACGCTCGCCGTTCGGTGGGATTGAGCCATTCCGTCACTTCGCGCCCTCTCTTGCAGCCCAGTGACGTAGTCGTTGTCAAAGCTAACGACCATTGAAACTTCAATTCACCGTCACTTGCGACCAACAAGTTTGCCACGACTTCGCTCGCTGGTCAGCACTGTTGCCGGTGACGTGACAGCTATCACGCCGGAGCGCGATTGCGACGCTGTCGGTTCACTTCCTGATATCGCCTGGTGGTCGCGTGTCGTTAGCAGTGTCCGGCGCGGTGACCACGCCGGCTTCGGCACGGCGGGCCGAGCGTGCCCGCCATTGTTTGCGTAGCAGTAGCACGAGCAGAACCGCGACGATCGCGGCCGCCACGATGGCGCCGACCAGCGAGGCGCCGCGGAAGCCGGGCGCATCGACGTCGAGCACCCGTTCCCCGGCGTGCGCGGCGCTGCTGCCGCCCAGCACGATGGTCAGCGTCATCAGATTGGGCAGGGCCACGATCAGCGCCAGCACGGCCGCGGCGCCGGCGGCGAATTTGCCCGCGCGGGTGCGCCACACCCGCACCGCACCCAGCAGGAGCAGCAGGGGGATCAGCGTGCACAGGAACCCGATCGCCAGGCCCGACCAGATGCCCTGGGCGAAGCTGCCGTGCCCGGACATCCCGGCGATCCGCTGCGCCCACCAGCGCGGAATGAAGGCCGACAGCACGAAATAGGCGACGACCAGCACGATGATGACCGCGAGCAGGCCGAGGGCTCGATTCCGCCACACGGTGGCTCGGGGTTTGGTCCCGGAGTTCGTGAGGGAGCTCGTCGATGTCATGAATCCAGCGTATGCGCGAGGCGCGCGCCTACGCCGGGAGAACCGCGCCGCGTCAAGGCGTCAGTGCGCTCTCACCCGGCAAAGGCAGTGCGCACCCGGAGGCGGCCCGGGGTGTGTGCAGCGGTCGGCTCAGGCCCGATGCTCGCGCAGGGCGGCCAGCGCGGCGTCGGCGTGGACGTTCGCGCGCAGTTCGCCCGAGATCACCGCGAGTACCGTGCGGTCGGTGTCGATCACGAAGGTCTGCCGCTTCACCGGCAGGAAGTTGCCGAGCAGACCGCCGATCGCCCCGGAACGCTTGACGCCGAACCGTTCCGCCACCGCGCCGTCGCGATCGGACAGCAGCGGATAGCCGAGGGACTGCGCCTGTGCGAAACCGGCTTGGGTGTCGACCGAATCGGTGCTGATTCCCGCGCAACTCGCGCCCAGGGCCGCGAATTCGCTTGTCAGATCTCGGAAATGACAGGCCTCGGCGGTGCACACGGGAGTATTGGCGGCGGGGAAGAAGAACAGCGTCAACGGTCCGTCGGCCAGCAACGAATCGAGCGACCGGACGGTGCCGGTCTGATCGGGAAGTTCGAACCCGGGTGCGCGCTGGCCTTTTTTCACAGTCGCGAGGGTACCGGGCGGCAGGCTTGCCCGGTACCCGCCGCCGATCGTGTGGGTCGCGGCGGGGCCAGGAAATCTCGGTTGCGGCCGACTGGAATGATGAGCGATATGCACGGCGCCGCATTCGACCGTCCGGAAACCGCGACCACCACCACTCGGGACCAGTTCCGCGTACTCGCGGCCGCGCACCGCGTGGTGCCGGTGACGCGCAAGGTGCTGGCCGATTCGGAGACCCCGTTGTCCGCCTACCGGAAGCTGGCCGCGGACCGGCCGGGCACCTTCCTGCTGGAGTCGGCCGAGAACGGTCGTTCGTGGTCGCGCTGGTCGTTCATCGGCGCCGGCAGCCCCACCGCGCTGACGGTCGTCGACGGCCAGGCGGCGTGGCTGGGCGCCACCCCCGCCGACGCCCCGGCCGGTGGCGACCCGCTGGTGGCGCTGCACGACACCCTGGAACTGCTGCGCACCGAGCGCTTGCCCGGCCTGCCCCCGCTGACCGGTGGGTTGGTCGGTTATCTGGGCTACGACATCGTGCGCCGCATCGAACGGCTGCCGGAGCTGACCACCGACGATCTGCGGGTCCCGGAGATGGTGCTGCTGCTGGCCGCGGATCTGGCCGCCTTCGACCATCACGAAGGCGCCATCACGCTGATCGCCAACGCGGTGAACTGGAACGGCACCGACGAGCGCGTCGACGAGGCCTACGACGACGCCGTCGCCCGGCTCGACCGGATGACCGCGGCGCTGGCCGCGCCCGCCGAATCGACCGTGTCCGTCTTCGACCGTCCCGAACCGGACTACATCCGCCGCCGCACCAGCGAGGACTTCGGTGCGGGCGTGCGGCGGCTGGTCGGCGAGATCGAGGCCGGCGAGGCGTTCCAGGTGGTGTTGTCGCAGCGGTTCGAGATGGACTTCGACGGCGAACCGCGCGATGTGTACCGGATGCTACGCGCCTCGAATCCGAGCCCGTACATGTATCTGATGCACATTCCCGACGGTGCGGGCGGCACCGCCTTCTCCATCGTCGGATCGAGTCCGGAATCGCTGGTGACCGTGAAAGACGGTGTGGCGACGACACATCCGATCGCCGGCACCCGGTGGCGCGGCGCCACCGAGGAGGACGATGTGCTGCTCGAGAAGGATCTGCTCTCCGACGAGAAGGAGAACGCCGAACACCTCATGCTCGTCGACCTGGGCCGCAACGATCTGGGCCGGGTGTGCGAGCCGGGCACCGTCCGCGTCACCGAATACCGCCACATCGAGCGCTACAGCCACGTGATGCATCTGGTGTCGACGGTGACCGGGCGGCTGGCGGCCGGTCGCATCGCCCTCGACGCCGTGCGCGCCTGCTTCCCGGCCGGCACGCTCTCCGGTGCGCCGAAGGTGCGGGCCATGGAGTTGATCGAGGAGAACGAGCCCACCCGCCGCGGCGTCTACGCCGGAGTCGTCGGTTACCTCGACTTCGCCGGCGACGCCGATACCGCGATCGCGATCCGCACCGCGCTGCTCAAGGACGGCGTCGCCTATGTGCAGGCCGGTGCCGGCATCGTCGCCGATTCCCAGCCCGACTACGAGGACGAGGAGTCGCGCAACAAGGCGATGGCCGTGCTCAAGGCCGTTGCCGCCGCCCGCACGGTACGCACCTTCACTCCCGAACCCGACAGCACCCTGCTATGAGTAGCCCGGACCCCGACTCAGCCGAACGACATTCGGCGAACGAACCGGCCGGCAAGTCCACGCCGGGCGCGCCGATTCCGAGCGTCCCCGAGGCGGAGATTCCGAGCGTCCCCGAGGCGGATACGAGCGGCGACTCCGAGGGCACATCTGTGAAACGTGCCCGCCCGGTGCTGCCTGTCCTGCTGCTGGCCGTCGGCGCGGCGGCGCTGTGGGGCTCCTCGCGCATGACCTGGGTGACCCTGCGATCCTCCGACGGCCTGACCGAACCGCGCACCCAGCATCTCAACGGCGGCCTCTGGTTCGGCGCGCTGACTCCGCTGGCGCTGGTGCTGCTGGCCTCGATCGCGGCCGTCTTCGCCACCAAGGGCTGGCTGCGCCGGCTGATCGGGGTAGTGGTGGCGCTGGTCGCCGCCGTGGCCGCGGTGCCCGGCCTGGCCCTGCTGACCCAACACGGCAAGATCGCCGAACGGGCCGCCCGGCTCGCCGAACTGCCCGCCCGCGCGCACGTCGATGCCGCCACGGCGGCCACGTTCCCGGCCGCACTCAGCGTCGTCGGTGCGCTCGCCGCCTTCGCCGCCGGAGTGCTGCTGGCCCGCATGCCCGAAACGACCGCGCGCATGTCGGGTAAGTACGACAACCCGGTGTTCCGCCGGGCCGCGGCCGCCGAACACGTCGCCGAAGTGCGCCGCACGGGTGATGCCGAATTGCGCCGCACGGGTGATACGGAATCGGCCACCGAGGCCACCGACGCACCGCGGACGGCGACGCCGAAGTCCTCGCCGCACACCCCGGAGCCGGAGTCGGGCGAACTCTCGCAGCGCGTGCTGTGGGACGCACTCGATGCGGGCGCCGACCCGACCGACGACGAGCCGGGCCGATGAGCGCCCTGCCACGGCACGCCGGGCGGCGGGCGTCACACCCCGCCGTCTGCTCGGCTTACCCTTCCATTTACTCTTTATCAGCATCGGTGAGACAGCACCTGGGGGGATTCTCAGGTAGCAAGTCCGTCTCCCCAGAAAGGATTCGAGCCAGATGACGGTACTCGACTCGATTCTCGACGGGGTCCGTGCGGATGTGGCCGCTCGGGAAGCCCTCCTGGATTTCCAGGCCGTCAAGAAGGCCGCCGCCGCGGCACCCTCGCCGCGCGATGCGCTCGCCGCTCTGCACGCGGACGGGATCGGAGTCATCGCCGAGGTCAAGCGGGCCAGCCCCTCGAAGGGGGAGCTCGCCGACATCCCGGACCCGGCCAGCCTGGCGAAGTCCTACGAGGACGGTGGCGCGCGCATCATCAGCGTGCTCACCGAGGGCCGCCGCTTCCACGGCTCGCTCGATGATCTGGACGCGGTCCGCGCGGTCGTCGACGTGCCGATCCTGCGCAAGGACTTCGTTGTCGGCCCCTACCAGATCCACGAGGCCCGTGCCCACGGCGCGGATGTGATCCTGCTGATCGTGGCCGCCCTGGAACAGGACGTCCTGGCCTCGCTGATCGATCGCACCGAATCGCTGGGCATGACCGCGCTGGTCGAGGTGCACACCGAGGAGGAGGCCGATCGGGCACTGACCGCCGGCGCCTCGGTCATCGGCGTGAACGCCCGCAACCTGAAGACGCTCGAGGTCGATCGCGACGTCTTCGCCCGCATCGCGCCCGGACTACCCACCGAGGTCATCCGGGTCGCCGAATCCGGCGTCAGCGGCACTGCCGACCTGCTCGCCTACGCCGGCGCCGGAGCCGACGCGGTTCTGGTCGGTGAGAGCCTGGTGACCAGCGGCGATCCGCGTGCCGCTGTCTCCGAGCTGGTGACCGCGGGTACCCATCCGTCCTGCCCGCGTCCGCTGCGGCGGGGTGTCACCCGATGACCGGCGTGCACGAGCCGCTGCCCCAGGCCAGCGAGGGCGTCACCCACCGCAGCCACGAACCGGATCTCGGCGGTCACTTCGGCGTCTACGGTGGCCGGCACGTCCCCGAGGCGCTGATGGCGGTGATCGAAGAGGTCTCCGCCGAATACGACAAGTCCCGACTGGATCCCGATTTCCTGGCCGAACTCGACCGGCTGCAGCGCGATTACGCGGGCCGGCCCTCGCCGGTCTTCGAATGCAAGCGGCTCTCGGAGCACGCCGGCGGCGCCCGCATCCTGCTCAAGCGCGAGGATCTGAACCACACCGGTTCGCACAAGATCAACAATGTGCTGGGCCAGGCGCTGCTCGCCCAGCGGATGGGCAAGACCCGGGTGATCGCCGAAACCGGTGCCGGTCAGCACGGTGTCGCGACCGCCACCGCCTGTGCGCTGCTCGGCCTCGAGTGCGTGATCTACATGGGCGCGGTCGACACCGCGCGCCAGGCGCTCAACGTCGCGCGGATGCGGCTGCTCGGCGCCGAGGTGGTGTCGGTGACCACCGGCTCGCAGACGTTGAAGGACGCGATCAACGAGGCGCTGCGCGACTGGGTCACCAACGCCTCGGAAACCTACTACTGCTTCGGCACCGCGGCGGGCCCGCATCCGTTCCCGCTGATGGTGCGCGATTTCCAGCGCGTCGTCGGCCTCGAGGCGCGGGTGCAGGTGCAGGCGCAAACCGGTCGGCTGCCCGATGCCGTCGTGGCGTGTGTGGGCGGCGGATCGAACGCGATCGGCATCTTCCACCCGTTCCTCGACGACGAGGGCGTACGGCTGATCGGCTACGAGGCGGCCGGCGACGGCGTCGAAACCGGCAGGCACGCAGCCACGTTCGCTGGCGGCCGGCCGGGTGCGTTCCAGGGCGCCTACTCGTACCTGCTGCAGGACGAAGACGGCCAGACCATCGAATCGCATTCCATCTCGGCCGGTCTGGACTATCCCGGCGTCGGACCCGAACACGCCTACCTGAAGGACATCGGCCGCGCCGAGTACCGGCCGATCACCGACACCGAGGCGATGGACGCGCTGCTGCTGCTCTCGCGCACCGAGGGCATCATCCCGGCCATCGAATCGGCGCACGCGGTGGCCGGTGCGTTGCAGCTGGGCCGCGAATTGGGTTCCGGCGCAATCATTCTGGTGAATCTGTCCGGACGCGGCGACAAGGACATGGATACCGCGGCGCGCTGGTTCGGCCTGTTCGACGACGCCGCCGCCCCGGAGGAGAATCGCTCGTGAGCCGTCTGGAATCGACGTTCGCGGCCAGCCGCGGCGAGGGCCGCGCCGCGTTGATCGGATATCTGCCCGCCGGCTACCCGGACCTGGCCGGTTCCATCGAGGTGTGCACCGCGATGGTCGAATCCGGTTGCGACATCATCGAAGTCGGTATCGCCTATTCCGATCCGGTGATGGACGGTCCCACCATTCAGGCCGCCAGCGAGCAGGCCCTGCGCGGTGGCGTACGGGTGCGTGACGTCTTCGGCGTCGTCGAGGCGATCACCGCCGCCGGGGGCAATGCCGTGGTGATGACCTACTGGAATCCGGTGCTGCAGTACGGCGTCGATCGTTTCTCCCGCGATCTGGCCGCGGCCGGTGGTCTCGGGCTGATCACCCCCAACCTGATTCCCGAGGAGGCGGGGGAGTGGTTCGAGGCCTCCCGCGCCCACGATCTGGACCGCATCTTCCTGGTCGCTCCCTCCTCCACCGAGGAGCGCCTGGTCAAGACCATCGAGGCCAGTAGTGGATTCCTCTACGCCGCCTCCACAATGGGCGTTACCGGCGCGCGCGACGCGGTGTCCTCGGCCGCGCCGGAACTGTGCGCGCGGGTGCGTGCCCACTCCGATATCCCGGTCGGTGTCGGCCTGGGCGTGCGCAGCGGTGCGCAAGCGGCCGAAATCGCGTCCTACGCCGATGGAGTGATCGTCGGCTCGGCGCTGGTCACGGCCGCGGGGCAGGGGCTGGATCAGGTCCGTGAGCTCACCGCGGAACTGGCCGAGGGCGTGCGTTCGGCGACTGTCACCAGCTGATCGGAGACGCGAACTGGGCGGCGCGGGCCCCCTCCGTTACGGTGGGGCCCGTGACTTTTCCAGTCCTGGCAGACGGCGTCGATGTGCACGGTGGGGCAATACTGGCCTATGTTCCCAGTCCGCCGCGAGGCGTATGGGAGGTGGGGCCGTTCCCGCTGCGTGCCTATGCGATCTGCATCATCATCGGCATCATCGTCGCGATCTGGTGGGGTGAGCGGCGCTGGCGCGAGCGCGGCGGCGAGCAGGGCAAGGTGCTCGACGTGGCGATGTTCGCGGTGCCGTTCGGACTCGTCGGCGGCCGGCTCTATCACGTGGCCACCGACTGGGAGAAGTATTTCGGTGCCGGCGGGCATCCGATCAACGCGCTGAAAATCTGGGAGGGCGGTCTCGGTATCTGGGGCGCGGTGCTGCTCGGCGGCGTCGGCGCCTGGATCGGCTGCCGGGTGTATCGAATTCCGTTGCCCGCCTTCGGCGATGCCATCGCCCCAGCGATTCTGCTCGCTCAGGCCATCGGCCGCCTCGGCAACTACTTCAATCAGGAACTCTACGGCCGCAAGACCGATCTGCCCTGGGGCCTCGAGATCTATCTGCGGTTCGATTCCGACGGCCAGCTGGACATGATGAACGGTGTTTCCACCGGCGTGGTGGAGAAGGTCGTGCAGCCGACCTTCCTCTACGAGCTGATCTGGAATCTGCTCGGCGTCCTGGTGCTGGTGGCGGTCGACAAACGCTGGCGGATCGGCCACGGCCGCCTGTTCGCCCTGTACGTGGCGATCTACACCTTCGGCCGCTTCTGGGTCGAGCTGCTGCGCGACGACGAGGCCACCCACATCTTCGGCATCCGGGTCAACTCCTACACCTCGGCGATCGTATTCCTCTGCGCGCTGGCGTATTTCGCCCTCGCCAGCAAGGGCCGCGAAACCGCCGCACAGCTCGCCGCCGGCGGTGAGCGCCCCTGGCCCTGGCAATGGGGTGCGCTGCGCCGGTACGGCGCCGCCGGACAGGACGCCGCCGCGGCCGAGAACTCGGGCGACTCCCGGAAGCCCGCGGACGACGAGAACGCGGAGAAGGGTGATTCGGCGGGGGAGACCGCCACGGCTGCCGAGGGCGAGTCCGAGAAAGGGGCATCGCCCGCGCAGCGGGATAAGCCGCTATCGCCCGCGCAGCGGGATAAGCCGCTATCGCCCGCGCAGCGGGATAAGCCGGCTGACGCCGAATCCGCGGCCGAGACTCCCGCATCGGGCGAATCGGACAGCCCCTCCGCCCGCCCCTCCGATTCGGCGGCGACCGGCAACGAACTGGATCCGCCCGCCGATGACAGGGATGCGGCCGGTGTCACCACCGCCGGGAACAGCGAGCAGCGGGCCGAAGGCGAGTCGGGTAAGCCGGGCCGAAAGAAGGCGGATAAGAGCTGAGCGGGCCGACCGCTCGAATCAGGAGGACTTCGTGACAGACCCCTATCAGCCGCAGCCCGGCTACGGCCCGCAGTACGGGGCTCCGGGCACCGGGCCGGGAAATCCGGGCGGTTACGGCCAATCCGGCCCGTATGGCGTCGGGCAACCGGGCCCCTATGGGCCGGCTGGCTACAGCCAGCCTTACGGCCAGCCTGCCGACCCGTACGCCCAGCCGTACGCCGCCGGCCCCGGCTACCCGCCCGCGCCCTACGGCATGGACCCGGAGGCGCCGTACGGGCGCAACATGTACGGCGAACCGTTCTCGGACAAATCGAAGCTGACCGCCGGGCTGTTGCAACTGTTCGTCGGTGGCCTCGGCATCGGCCGGTTCTATCTCGGCTACACCGGCATCGGCGTCGCACAGCTCCTGGTCACGCTGCTCACCTGTGGTCTGGGTGGAATCTGGCCGTTCATCGACGCGATTCTGATCCTCACCGGCAAAGTTCGCGATCCGTACAACCGTCCCTTGCAGGAGTGACGACCATGCCGGTCAACTATGTGATGTGCGTCATATTTTCGTCGATTGCCGGTGAGGGGTGTGCCGATCAGCATCACTGCGGCGGCAGGACTAGGCTCGGTTCGTGATGCGACGGACAAAGATTGTGTGCACCCTCGGGCCGGCCACCGCCACCGAGGACCGGATCCGTGAACTTGTCGACAGCGGCATGGACGTGGCCCGGTTGAATTTCAGTCACGGAGAACACGCCGATCACGCCGAGAACTATCACAGGGTGCGGCACGCCGCCGAGCAGATGGGTCGTGCGGTCGGCATTCTGGCCGACCTGCAGGGGCCCAAGATTCGCTTGGGCCGGTTCATCGAGGGCCGCACCGTGTGGGCGACGGGCGAGGAGGTGCGGATCACGGTCGACGACGTGGAAGGCACCCACGATCGCGTCTCCACCACCTACAAACAACTATCCGAGGACGCCAAGGCCGGCGACCGGCTGCTCGTCGACGACGGCAAGGTCGGGCTGACCGTGGTCCGCGTCGAGGGCAGCGACGTGGTGTGCCGCGTCACCGAAGGCGGTCCGGTCTCCAACAACAAGGGCGTCTCGCTGCCGGGCATGGACGTGTCCGTTCCGGCCTTGTCCGACAAGGACATCGAGGATCTGGAATTCGCCCTGCGGCTCGGCGTGGACTTCATCGCCCTGTCGTTCGTGCGGTCGCCCTCCGACGTCGAGTTGGTGCACGACGTCATGGACCGCGTCGGCCGCCGGGTGCCGGTGATCGGCAAACTCGAAAAGCCCGAAGCCATCGACAATCTCGAGGCGATCGTGCTCGCCTTCGACGCGATCATGGTGGCCCGCGGCGACCTCGGCGTCGAACTGCCGCTCGAGCAGGTGCCGCTGGTGCAGAAGCGGTCGATCCAGATGGCGAGGGAGAACGCCAAACCCGTCATCGTCGCGACTCAGATGCTGGAGTCGATGATCGGCAACTCCCGCCCGACCCGCGCCGAGGCCTCCGATGTCGCCAACGCGGTGCTCGACGGTGCCGACGCGGTCATGCTCTCCGGTGAGACCTCGGTCGGCCAGTATCCGATCGAAACGGTGCGGACGATGGCACGCATCGTGCACGCTGTGGAATCGGAATCCTCGACCCGGGTGCCGCCGCTGACCCACGTCCCGCGGACCAAGCGCGGCGTGATCTCCTACGCGGCCCGCGATATCGGCGAGCGGCTCAACGCCAAGGCGCTGGTGGCTTTCACCCAGTCGGGCGACACCGTGCGCCGGCTGGCCCGCCTGCACACCACGCTGCCGCTGCTGGCGTTCACCCCGCTGCCGGAGGTCCGCAGCCAGCTGGCGCTGACCTGGGGTGTGGAAACCTTCATCGTCCCGCCGGTCGGTACCACCGACGAGATGATCGGCCAGGTCGACAAGGAACTGCTGTCGCTGAATCGCTACGCCAAGGGCGATCTCGTGGTGATCGTGGCCGGCTCCCCGCCGGGTACCGTCGGCTCCACGAACCTGATCCACGTGCATCGCATCGGCGAGGAGGACCACTGAGGTGAGCGCCTCACTGGGCGAATCGGTCGGCACCGGCCGTGAGAACGGCGGCGATCTCGCCGTTTTGCTCGGCCTGCTCGAGCTCGATGAGATCGGCGAGGACGTCTTCCTCGGTCACCATCCGGAGAAGGTGTCGAGTCGCACCTTCGGCGGCCAGCTGGTGGCGCAGGCGATCATCGCGGCCGGCCGCACAGTTGGACCGGGGCGCCCGGTGCATGCGGTCAACGCTCATTTCGTGCGCGGTGGCGATGTGCGCAAACCGATCGAATACCGGGTCGAACGCCATCGGGACGGGCGTGCCTTCGCCAACCGCACGGTGACGGCGTATCAGGACGATCAGGAACTGTTCGTGATGCTGGCGGCGTTCCAGGACTGGGCCAAGGGCCTGGAACACGCCAGTCCGCAGCCGCAGGTGCCCGATCCGGACGGTCTGCCCCGGGTGGAGGAGTCGTTCTCCGGGTTCGAGGACAAACTGCAGATGTTCGTGCAGGCGCCGCGTCCGATCGATCTGCGCTACACCAACGATCCGGCCTGGGTCCTGAAGGGCACCGGCGGCACCCTCAACCACAACCGGGTGTGGATGAAGGCCGACGGCGAACTGCCCGACGATCCGCTGATCCACGTGGCGACGCTGGGTTATTCGTCCGACACCACGGTGCTGGATTCGATCCTCACCACGCACGGACTGTCGTGGGGCCACGACCGGATCGTGGCCGCCACGGTGAATCATTCGATCTGGTTCCACCGTCCGTTCCGCTTCGACGACTGGGCCCTGTACGCGACGCAGTCACCGGTGGCCGCCGGTTCGCGCGGCCTGGCCACCGGCCACTTCTATTCGCGGGCCGGCGAGCTGCTGGCCACCGTGGTGCAGGAGTGCGTGATCAGGCACTTCCCGGCGCGCAAGTAGCGCTGTGCGCCGGGAGCGCCGGTCAGAGTCGTTCGCGGTTCTCGTCGAAGTCGTAGCTGTCGCGATGGAGCGCGTGAATCGTGTAGGGGACGGCGTCGGCGGTGGTGGCGATCCCGAGGACCAGTCGATGTTCGAGTGCGGCGAGGCCGGATTCGGTCAGCTGATCGGGATCGCCCACCAGGCTGAGCGCTATCTCGTAGGTGCGCCGCGAGCCGGGGTCGCGGTGGGGATGTTCCAGGCGCCACTGGGTCTCCAGGACCGTATGGCCGGGTTGATCGGGGTCGACGGGCAGGGTGAAGCGCCAGGCGAAAACATCGTGCTCGGCGAGGTGGTCGTCGACCACGCAGCGCACGGTGTGCACGACGCGGTCGAGCGTTTCCGGTGTGACGTAAACATGGAGTGAAACATCCGAAATTCGTTTCGGCATGTCTGTGTCCTGTTCCGGTGTCGAACCATCGGCGTCGGCAGTTACCGCGGGGAGTCTAACCCCGGATCCCGATCCGCGGGAGGGCGGCATGCCCGGCGCCGGATTGTTCAGGCGTGGCGGCCGATTCGCACGGGCTCGATACCCCACGGCGGGGTTTCGATACGTCCCCCGGGCAGCAGCACCAGCCGGGGCCGGCCGGACTCCGTGCGGCCCGCGTCGCGAGGGGCGTGCAGGGCGAGCAGCAGCGGGACCAGCGTTTCGGCGATTCGATCGCCGACAGCACAGTACTTTTCGCTCGACAATCCCACCGGGTCGGCGATGTTTTCCCGGCCCACCAGTGCGAGATCGTTTCGCGCACTGTCGATCTGCGCGATCGTGCGGGCACCGGAGACCTTCGTC
Source organism: Nocardia nova (assembly GCF_002933465.1). Classification (GTDB taxonomy): domain Bacteria; phylum Actinomycetota; class Actinomycetes; order Mycobacteriales; family Mycobacteriaceae; genus Nocardia; species Nocardia nova_B. The sequence continues at coordinate 117,727 of NZ_PSZE01000014.1, read as the reverse complement.
ACCCGGTAGGCCTCGAGCAGTGTGAAGGTCCGCGGCCGGGCGGCTGGAACCAGGTCGATGATGTGGTCGCGGATCTGCTCGGTCATCGCCAGCACGAGGTCCGCGCGCGAGACCATCTCCGGCTTCAATTTGCGTGCTGAGAAGTTGCTAGGATCCGCACCGAGGCCCGTGATGGTCTGTGCCGCAAGGGGATCGACGCCGAAGCCGACGAGCGCGCGGGTGCCGGCGCTCTCGGCGGTCAGGTCGTCGAGACCGTGTTCGGCCGCGACGGCGCGGGTCAGACGTTCGGCGATCACCGAGCGGCAGACGTTGCCGGAGCAGACGAACAGGACGTGCATGACCGCTACGGTAGGTGGCCGCGGCCCCCGGCAGAAGCCGAGGACGGCCGAAATCCGCTTATTTCACGCGATGTTCAGCTGCCGGTAGCGCGTCGCGTCCGACCGTTTGCCGAATTTTCGCTGACCGGCTGGGCGAAGGGTGTGGCGCTACGGCCGCCGGTCCGCCTCGGAACCGTCGGGGCCGTAAGCGTTTCCATAGTAGGAGGCTTCCTCGACGACCGGGGCGACCGTCGGTTCCGTGCCGAGATGAGCGCTGTCCGCCCCGGCCCGCGTGGCGTTGTCCCGGGCCCGGCCGCGCGTACTGAACAGCGTTCCGCGCATGGATCGGGTCGGAGCGAAGGCGCCCAGGCCGGTGGGCGCGGTCATATCGTCGTACATGGTGTCGATGCCGCCGCGCAGGAAATAGGCCTCGTGCCAGAACCCGGTGCCGCCGGAGTCGCGCAGAAACCGCTGCCACCAGTCGCGATGCGGCTGAGAACGGGTCCAGCGCTCCAGGCTGTCCAGGTCACGCCAATATTGGCGGGCGCCCCAGTGCGGCGGGAGCAGCGACCAGATGATGTCCTCGTGCCGCAACAGCCCATCGGGCCGATCGTGATGGGAGCGATACAGTTTCGGTCCCAGACCGAGCAGACGCAGCATTCCCCGTGGGGTTCGCACCCGCATCCCCAGATAGATCACCACCAGATCGGGATATCCCGAAAGATCCGCGGTGAGCCGATTCACCCGCATACGCGCGACCTCTTCCTGTCAGGGGTCGTGTGGCCCCACCCTACGCGTATGCACGGGACACCCTGCCGATTCGGTTCGAATACGACAAAAGCGGCCCGATCGGGCCGCCGGTAATGGTGCCGAGTGTGGGACTCGAACCCACACGTCCGTGAGGACAACGGTTTTTGAGACCGTCGCGTCTGCCAGTTCCGCCAACTCGGCGCACCGGGAAGAAATGATAGCCGGTGGGTGCCCAGGTTACCGAATCGGTGCCGCGCGGGCGGGTTCCCGCTGGGTAGATGGGTTGTGAGCGGAGTTGAACGGTACGCTTTAGGACACTCGGGGTGCGTGGCCGGTGACAGGGTGGGACCGGAGGCGCACATCGGGTGTCGGCATCGGAATATCGAGGGGTCTGTCTATGGGAACGAATGCAGGGGGCGCGGGCGCGAAGCAGGACGCGCCCGCTGCCGCGAAGCGTGTCGTGGTGGCCGAGGACGAGGCGCTCATCCGGATGGACCTTGTGGAGATGCTCTCCGAGGAGGGCTACCAGGTGGTGGGTGAGGCCGGCGACGGCCAGCAGGCGGTCGATCTGGCCGTGGAACTGCGCCCCGATCTGGTCATCATGGATGTGAAGATGCCGCGGCGCGACGGTATCGATGCCGCGGGCGAAATCGCCTCCAAACGTGTTGCGCCCGTAGTGATTCTGACCGCGTTCAGCCAGCGTGACCTGGTCGAGCGGGCGCGCGACGCGGGTGCGATGGCCTATCTGGTGAAGCCGTTCACGAAATCGGATCTGGTCCCCGCGATCGAGTTGGCGGCCAGCCGTTTTCACGAGATATCGGCGCTGGAACAGGAGGTCGCGAATCTGTCCGACCGCCTGGAGACCCGCAAACTGGTCGAGCGCGCCAAGGGCGTGCTGATGCAGACGCAGGGACTGTCGGAACCGCAGGCGTTCAAGTGGATCCAGCGCACCGCGATGGATCGCCGCACCACCATGAAGGCGGTCGCGGAGGTCGTCCTGGAAAATCTCGCGCCGAAGTCCTGATCGCCCCGCTCGGTCGCGCAGACCCCGCGGGTGGCAGGGCTCCCGATCGGGCGGAGGTCCGCCGAATCGGGCGGGCCGACGTCGTGCGCCGGCCACACGATGGTCGAGCGCACCGGCGACGCCCTCGACGATGCGACGTCGGGCATCGAAGGCCGCGTGGTCGTTCGACACCCGTTCGGTGTGTGCAGACGGGGCGGGTGTGGTCGGTGTGAAAGCGGGCGACCGTTGCCGCCCGTACGGATTCTCGGGCGACACATGCCGGTCCGTGCCCGGTGGCCGGGGATGTCGGTGGATATCCCTAGACTCTGTGCCGTGACTCCAGCCTCCACCGATCAGCGTCAGGGCAGTGTGTCGTCCTCCACCGCCGCAGCGGCCGCGCCGAAAGCCGGGAGTACGGCAGCGGGTGCTTCCGGCGAGCGGCCCACGCTGTTGTTGCTGGACGGCCATTCCCTGGCCTACCGCGCCTTCTACGCGCTACCGGCGGAGAACTTCAAAACCGTCACCGGGCAGACCACCAACGCCGTCTACGGCTTCACCGCCATGCTGATCAACCTGCTGCGCGACGAACGGCCCACCCATGTGGCGGCCGCGTTCGACGTCAGCCGGAAGACCTTCCGGGTCGAGGCATACCCGGAGTACAAGGCCAACCGCATCACCACCCCCGACGAATTCCGCGGGCAGGTGGAGATCACCCAGGAGGTGCTGGGCGCGCTCGGCATCCCGGTGATGGCCATCGAAGGCTACGAGGCCGACGACATCATCGCCACCCTCGCGACTCAGGCTGTGCCGCAAGGTTTCCGGGTGCTCATCGTCACCGGCGACCGGGATTCGCTGCAGCTGGTCAACTCCGATGTCACCGTGCTGTACCCGAAGAAGGGTGTCTCCGAACTCACCCGTTTCACGCCGGAGGCCGTGGAGGAGAAGTACGGCCTGACCCCGGCCCAGTACCCGGACTTCGCGGCCCTGCGCGGCGACCCGAGCGACAATCTGCCCGGCATCCCGGGCGTGGGGGAGAAGACCGCCACCAAGTGGATTCGCGAATTCGGCGATCTGCCCACCCTGGTCGAGCGGGTCGACGAGGTGCGCGGCAAGGTCGGCGACGCGCTGCGCGCGAACCTGTCCAGCGTGGTGCTCAACCGGCAGCTCACCGAGATGGTCAAGGATGTTCCGCTGCCGTACACCCCGGAGCAGCTGGCGCAGCAGCCGTGGGACCGCGACAAGATCCACCGCCTGTTCGATGATCTCGAATTCCGGGTGCTGCGGGACCGGCTGTTCGAGACGCTGGCGCCGCCGGAGCCGGAGGCCGAGAGCGGTTTCGAGATCAGCGGCGGCCCGGTCGCGCCCGGCGCCGCCGCGGACTGGCTGGCCGAACACGCGAAATCCGGTGCGCGCCACGGCGTGTCGATCGTCGGCACCACCACGCCCGTACAGGGTGACGTGAAGGCAATCGCGATCGCCGCCGCCGACGGGGAGGGCGGCTACTTCGATGTGGTCGCGCTGACCCCCGAGGACGAGCTCGCCCTGGGCCGCTGGCTCGCCGACGCCGGCACCCCGAAGGCGGTACACGAGGCCAAGGCGGCCATCCACGCTCTGCGCGGGCGCGGCTGGCGGTTGGCCGGGCTTACCAGCGACACCGCGCTCGCGGCCTATTTGGTCCGCCCCGGACAGCGCACCTTCAACCTCGACGATCTGTCGCTGCGGTACCTGTCGCGGGAGTTGCGGGTAGACGCCGCGGAGGATGCCCAGCTGTCGCTGCTCGACGACGAAGACCAGGTCGACACCGAACTGGCCCAGGCCGAGATCCTGCGCGCCCGCGCGGTGGCCGATCTGGCCGAGGCGTTCGACGCCGAACTCGACCGCATCGAATCCGTGCCGCTGCTCACCGAGATGGAACTGCCGCTGCTGGGCGTGCTGGCCGAACTCGAGCACGCCGGCATCGCCGTCGACACCGGCGAATTGGACCAGCTGCAGCGCGAATTCGCCGACCGGGTGGCCTCGGCCGCGGAAGCGGCCTACGAGGTGATCGGTGAGCAGATCAACCTCGGATCGCCGAAGCAACTGCAGGTGGTGCTGTTCGACAAACTGGACATGCCCAAGACGAAGCGGACCAAGACCGGCTACACCACCGACGCCGACGCGCTCGAGTCGCTGTTCGAGAAGACCCAGCATCCCTTCCTCGAACATCTGCTCGCGCACCGCGACGCCACCCGCCTCAAGGTCACCGTGGACGGACTGCTGAAGTCGGTGGCCGACGACGGTCGTATCCACACCACGTTCAACCAGACCATCGCCGCCACCGGCCGGTTGTCCTCCACCGAGCCGAATCTGCAGAACATCCCGATCCGCACCGACACCGGCCGGCGCATCCGCGATACCTTCGTCGTCGGCCCCGGCTACGAGTCGCTGATGACGGCGGACTACAGCCAGATCGAGATGCGGATCATGGCGCACCTGTCCAAGGACGCCGGGCTGATCGAGGCGTTCAATTCCGGCGAGGACCTGCACACCTTCGTCGCGTCCAAGGCGTTCGACATCCCGATCGCCGACGTGCACCCGGAGATGCGCCGCCGCATCAAGGCGATGTCCTACGGGCTGGCCTACGGCCTGTCCGCCTATGGACTCTCGCAGCAGCTGCGGATCAGTGCCGAAGAGGCGAAGGCGCAGATGGAGGTCTACTTCTCCCGCTTCGGCGCGATTCGCGACTATCTGCGTGACGCGGTGGATCAGGCGCGCAAGGTGGGCTACACCGAGACCTTGTTCGGTCGCCGCCGCTACCTGCCCGATCTGGATTCCAGCAATCGCCAGCGCCGCGAGGCCGCCGAGCGGATGGCGCTCAACGCGCCCATCCAGGGCACCGCTGCCGACATCATCAAGGTCGCGATGATCAACACCCAGCGCGCGATCGCCGACGCCGGGCTGCGGTCCCGGATGTTGCTCCAGATCCACGACGAACTCGTCTTCGAAGTCGCCGCAGGCGAGCGGGAAGCACTGGAATCGCTGGCCCGCGAACAAATGTCGAATGCGATCGCCCTGTCGGTGCCGCTCGAGGTCTCGGTGGGCGTGGGCCGCAGTTGGGATTCGGCGGCGCACTGACCGGGGCGCCGAAGGGGCCGACCGGGCCCGGTCTCGCGTGACATATCGCGCCACAGGCGAGGATGTCCCGCGGACGGAGCGGAAAATCGCTCCCTCGCGGACCTCGGAGCCTCGAAAGACTGCCGCTGTGCTCGAAGCCGTGTGGAGGTAAAAGATCGGTGAGCGCCGCCGTATCGGAGCGATCGGTGCGCGGTCGAACGGCTACATCGTAAGGTGGCGCGATGGGTGCCTGGGACTGGGATCACAACGCCTTCTATCACCGGACGCTGCTGCGGCAGCTGCCACAGCATTGTGGGCGGATCCTCGAAGTCGGTTGCGGGGCGGGCACTTTGGCAGCCAGGCTGGCGCGGCGGGCCGACCGGATCGACGCGGTGGACCGGTCGCCGGAGATGATCGAGGCGGCCCGGCGTGTGGTCCCGGGCAACGTCGAATGCACGCGGGCCGACATTCTCGAGCATCCGCTGCCGAAAGCCGCCTACGACGCCGTCGTGTCGCTCACCACCCTCCATCACCTGCCCCTGGAACGGGTGTTGCCGCGGCTCGCGCATACGCTGCGGCCGGGCGGGGTGCTCGCGGTGATCGCGCTGCCGCGGGCCGATCCACTGCGGGAACTGCCCGCGGAGATCGCGGGCGTGCTCGGCCATCGCGTCTTCGGCGCTACGTTCGCGACGCTGCGCGCAACGGGTCGTGGCGCCTGGTACGCGCACGAAGCCACGCATGCGGCGATGCCGGTGGTGCTCGATCCGCCACTGACTACGCGCGAGGTCGCGCGACGGGCGGGCGACATCCTGCCGGGCGCGCGTGTGCGGCGGCTGGTGTTCTGGCGCTATCTGTTGCGGTGGGACAAACCCGCGCAACCCCGGTGACGACACGCCGAACATGTCCGGGGCACATCCTGTGGACCGGCTGTGGCCTGCGCAAATGCGGCGTTCACCACGGCACTGTCCGTTGGTATGCCGTTCACTCGAAAATGTGACGAAGTTACTCGTTGGTTCCGCCACAATATTGTTGCCATCGACGCGGTGAGTCCATATTCTCGAAGCCGTGCCGAATCCCGCCGCAAGCCACAGCGCCACGCGCAACGTCGCCGACCGCGACCGTGTGGTGCTCCTTCCGCTTACCGCGATGGTGGCTGCGGCGCGACTTCTCGTAGTACCTCGCCGTAGCGGGAGCTGATTCGGACCGGCCCCCTCGCTGCGGCCGTTGGAAAAGTGTTTGCGCTGGTCCCCTCTGTCATCCGGCCAACGACAAAGCTTCGGGAAGACCTAGTCCAATGACGATTACTATCGATACACATGCCTTCATCGCGGCCGCGCCCAAGGGGCTGCGCGCCGAATCCGCCGACCTGACGCCCGCGGAGTTCTACGACCGCTACTGCGCGCACACCGGCCCGGTCAAGCTCAGCGACTGGGCACGGGCCGAACAGCGGGCGACGACCTATACCGCGACCATCGAGCTGGCCGGACACGCGCGGACCGTGGTGTCCGCGGGCAGCCCGGTCGCCGCACTGACCTCGGCGCTCTACGACGAGGGCTACCCGGTGGAGATTCTGCAGTTCCACCAGCGGCGTACCGGCGCCGGCACCGCCACCTTCGTGCAGTGCGAATGCAATGGCCGCCGAGGCTGGGGCGCCGCGCTCGCCGGGGACGGACCGGAGTCGACCGTTCGCGCCATGATCGCCGGCATCAACAAACTCGGGAACTGAGCCGGCTCGGCAACCGAGCCGACACGCGAAAACCACAGTGTCACGAAAACCACAGTGTCACGAAAACCACAGTGCCGCATCCCGTTACGTGAAGAATCGGGATGCGGCACCGGTTCGTGCGGGTCAGCCCTGCTGCTGTTCGGCGAGCTGCTTGCGCACCTCTTCCATATCGAGCGCCTTCACCTGGGAGACCAGATCTTCCAGCGCGGCCGGCGGCAGTGCGCCCGGCTGCGCGAAGACCAGGACACCCTCGCGGAAGGCCATGATCGTGGGGATGGAGCGGATGTTGGCGGCGGCGGCGAGGCTCTGCTCTGCTTCGGTGTCGACCTTGCCGTGGACGACATCGGGATGTTGTTCCGAGGATGCCTCGAAGGTGGGCGCGAACGCCTTACAGGGCCCGCACCAATCGGCCCAGAAATCGACGAGGACGACGTCGTTTCCGGTCACGATCTCGTCGAAGTTCTGCGCGGTCAGGGTCTGGGTGGCCATGGGTTCCTCTCGTGTCGTTGTCTGCGGTGCAACGCGGGACGCTGTGCATATCTTCCGCGTGGCCGGCGTCCGCGGCTCAACCGTGGACTCCACCCCCTGGGGCGATCGGCCACTCGATTCGCCGATCACCGTCCCACCGCCGAATACCCACCACGGTAGCCGCAAAATCCCGCTCGGCGGCTGCCGCTTCGATCGCCGCGGGCCAGTGCTCCGGTTTCAGCCGCCGTGCCAGCGTGACGTGCGGGGTCCATGCGTCCGGGCACATGTTCGCCGGAACGCCCGGGCACGCGTCGACGACCGCAGCGATGCGCCGTTGCATCGTCAGCAGGTCTTCGGTGGGCACCACCAGCCGTACCAGAATCGGATGGCGGGCGCCGAATATCAGCAGCCCGCCCAGCCGGATCGGGAGCGGCCGGAACGGCAGCGCGGCCAGCGTCTTGTCCAGCCGGGGCCAGATCTCGCGGGCGACCGCGACGGTGATGTGCGGCCGGTGTTCCGGTGTGGGACTGTGCGTTCCGGCCGCGGCCAGCGCACGCCACTGCCGGCGAACCTCGGCCTCCGCCGCCTCGTCGAGTACCAGTTCCACCGACTGCACCATGGTTCAGGCCAACTTACGCGCGCGGGCGGCCCGGTGCGCCTATACGCGAGTTCCCGGGCAGGCCGGGCCCGCGGTCGGCTCGGTGACCCGGTACCCAATAGGGTGACCCGGTGTGCCGGGCCGCGGACCGGCCGGGACGGGGTGCGAGCAGAGGAGTGAGCGCGGTGGATGCGCGGCGGGCGGTGCGGCTCGGGCTGATCGAGGGCGACGGCATCGGGCCGGAGGTGGTGCGGGCGACCCGGACCGTGGTGGACGAAGCTCTCGCCGCGGCCGGTGCGGCGGCGCCGGAATGGGTCGAGCTCCCGATCGGGCATGCGGCCATCGCCGAATGCGGGGAACCGCTGCCGGAGACCACGCTGACCGCCCTCGCTGATCTCGATGCCTGGATTCTCGGTCCGCACGACAACGCCTCCTACGCCCCGCATCATCGCATCGGGGCCCCGCCGGGCGGGGCGATCCGCAAACGCTTCGGCCTGTACGCGAATATCCGCCCGGCTCGGACCTTTCCGGGCGTCCGGGCGGCGGCGAAGGACATCGATCTGGTGATCGTGCGCGAGAACAGCGAGGGCTTCTACGCCGATCGCAACATGTTCGCCGGCTCGGGCGAATTCCGGCCCACCGCCGATGTGGCGATGGCCGTGGCCGTGATCACCCGGGCCGCCTGCGAACGCATCGCGCATCAGGCCTGCGCGCTCGCGGCCGCGCGGCGCGGCCGGTTGACGATCGTGCACAAGGCGAATGTGCTGCCGATGACGATGGGACTGTTCCGCGAGGTCTGCTTGGACGTCGCCGCGCGATATTCGGGGATCGAGGTCGACGACGAACATGTCGACGCCGCCGCGGCCCATCTGGTCCGCGCGCCCGGTGACTACGACGTCCTGGTGACCGAGAACCTGTTCGGCGACATCCTCTCCGACCTCGCGGGGGAACTCGCCGGGTCGCTGGGCTTGGCGGCCTCGCTGAACTGCTCGGACGACAAGGCGATGGCTCAGGCGGTGCACGGCGCGGCTCCCACGCTGGCGGGGCGCAACCGAGCGAATCCGGGCGCGCTGCAACTGTCGGCCGCGATGCTGTTGCGCTGGCTGGGCACCCGCGACGACGATCCGGCGCTGCTGGGCGCCGCCGACCGGATCGACCGCGCGGTGGCGGCGACCCTGGCGGCCGGTATCGCCACCGCCGACCTCGGCGGACTGGCCTCGACCAGTGAATTCACCGAGCAGGTCCGGGCTCGCGTGCATCGCCGGTGAATCGGCGTGTACCCCTGCCGCCGGTCGTGGCGCGCATTAACCTTCGGTAACCGACCGGCGCATCTCGTGCCGATCGCCTAGATTTTCGAATGGCTGCATTGCTACACGGCGACCCGATCATGGTGGCGGGTCGCGCGAATACGGAGGGCCGCGTGTCAGTTCGACTCGGCGCCCGCGGGTACATCCTGCGAGCCGCGTGCGTGATCGTCGGTGCGGCGGCGCTGGCAGCGGGATGTGCGGACAACACCGAGGACGAATCGCCCAAGGTACCCAAGGTGCCGGTGACGAAGGTGGAGTCGATCGCCGCGCAGCTGCCGCCGACGATCGCGCAGGCGGGACGGCTCGCGGTCGGTGTGAACGTTCCGTATCAGCCCAACGAGTACCGGGATCCGCATACCGGGCAGATCATCGGATTCGACGTCGATCTGATGGATGCGGTCGCCGCCGTGCTCGGCGTCCGCGCCGACTATCAGGAAGCCGACTTCGAGAAAATCATCCCCGCGATCGAGGCCGGCACGGTTGACGTGGGAATGTCGTCGTTCACCGACAATCTGACGCGGGAGAAGACCGTCGACTTCGTGGACTACTTCTCCGCCGGCGTTCAGTGGGCGCAGCGCAAGGGCCGTCCGATCGACCCGAACAACGCCTGCGGCAAGAAGGTCGCTGTGCAGCGCACCACGACCGAGGACATCGACGAGATCCCCGCGAAGTCGAAGGCCTGCAGCGAGGCCGGCAAGCCCGAGATTCATAAGATGTCCTACGACGAACAGAGTGCGGCGGCCACGGCCCTGGTCCTCGGCCAGGTCGACGCCATGTCCGCCGATTCCCCGGTCACCGCGTATGCGATCAAGCGCAATCCCGACACCATCGAGGCCGCGGGCGCGGTGTTCGAGGCCGAACCCTACGGCTGGCCGGTACCGAAGGGTTCGCCGCTGGCCCCGGTACTGCAAGCGGCGCTGCAGCATCTGATCGATTCCGGCGTCTATCGCACCATCGCCGAGAACTGGGGCGTGGCGGCCGGTGCGATCACCACCTCGGTCATCAACGGCGCGAAAGGCTGAGTGCACATGTCCGCGCAACCCCCCGCCGGCTCGCAGGCCGCCCCGCCCCAGGCATCCATGCCGGAGCCGATCGAGGCCGTACCGCTGCGGCGGCCCGGACGCTGGCTCGCCGCGGCGGTGCTGCTGATCCTGCTCGGGCTGTTCGTCTACGGTGCCGCCACCAACCCGGCCTATCGCTGGGACACCTACTGGAAGTATCTGTTCGATCGGCGGATCTCCGAGGGTGCGGCGGTCACCCTCGAACTGACCGTGCTGGCGATGGCGATCGGCGTCGTCCTGGGTGTGATCCTCGCGGTGATGCGGCTGTCGCCGAATCCGGTGCTGCGGTCGGTGTCGTGGGTGTATCTGTGGGTCTTCCGCGGCACCCCGGTGTACATCCAGCTCGTCTTCTGGGGCCTGTTCCCCGCGCTGTACAAATCGATTCAGCTCGGAATCCCGTTCGGCGGGCCCAGTTTCGTGCAGTGGGATGTGCAGGATTGGTCGCAGCCGTTCATCTTCGCCATGATCGGCCTGGGTCTGAACGAGGCCGCCTATATGGCCGAGATCGTGCGTGCCGGAGTGAATTCGGTGGGCGAGGGGCAGCGCGAGGCATCGGTGGCGCTGGGCATGTCGTGGGGACAGACCATGCGGCGCACGGTGTTACCGCAGGCGATGCGGGTGATCATCCCACCCACGGGCAACGAACTGATCTCGATGTTGAAGACCACCTCACTGGTCACCGCGATCCCGCTCACCACCGATCTGTACGGCCGCGCCCGCGACATCTACGGCATCAACTTCCAGCCGATCCCGCTGCTACTGGTCAGCGCGACCTGGTATCTGGCGATCACCAGCGTGCTGATGGTCGGCCAGTTCTATCTCGAGCGGTATTACTCGCGGGGCGTGACGCGGCAGTTGACCGGCCGCCAGCTGCGCGCACTGGCCACCGCACAGCAGACGATGGAGGTCGGCAAATGAGCAGCGCCACGGCGGCCTCGGCCGATGTTCCGATGATCCGGGCCGAGCGGGTGTGCAAGAACTTCGGCGCGTTGCAGGTGTTGCAGGGGGTGTCGCTCGAGGTCGCGCGTGGGCAGGTGATGTGCCTGATCGGCCCGTCCGGATCCGGAAAGTCGACCTTTCTGCGCTGCATCAACCATCTGGAACGGGTGAACGCCGGGCGGCTCTATGTCGACGGCGATCTGGTCGGCTATCGCGAGCGCGGGGGCAAACTCTACGAACTGCGTCCGAGGGAGTCGGCTCGCCAGCGCCGCGACGTCGGCATGGTGTTCCAGCACTTCAACCTGTTCCCGCACCGCACCGCGCTGGCGAATGTTATCGAGGCGCCGATCCATGTGAAGAAGATGTCCCGCGCCAAGGCGGTCGCCCGGGCGCGGGAACTGCTCGATCGAGTCGGCTTGGCGGACAAGGCCGATACCTATCCGGCGCAGCTGTCGGGTGGTCAGCAGCAGCGGGTCGCGATCGCCCGCGCCCTGGCGATGGATCCGAAACTGATGCTGTTCGACGAGCCCACCTCCGCCCTGGATCCCGAGCTGGTCGGCGAAGTTCTCACGGTCATGCGCGAATTGGCGCATTCGGGCATGACGATGGTGGTCGTCACGCACGAAATGGGTTTCGCCCGCGAGGTCGCCGACCAGCTGGTGTTCATGGACGGGGGCGTGGTGGTGGAGGCCGGGGATCCGCGCGAGGTGCTGGCGAATCCGCAACACGAGCGAACCCAGGCCTTCCTGTCCCGAATCCTGTAGAACGCGATCGAGGCTCAGTTCTCGTCGAAGGCCGTTGCGCGCGAGATCTTCTCCCACCCGCCGAATTCGGCGCGCACGGCGTGGAGGTGGCCGAGCAGGGTGTCGACCGAATCGCTGCCCAACGGCAGCCGCAGCCGAGGTCCCGTTCATCTCCCAGCCCGCGCTGTCGAAATTCGCGGCTGTATCGAGGCGTGCCGCCTGGCGGTCGGCAGTCGATAGCAAGCACGTGGTCCGGCGGCGGCATTCATCGGTGCGCTGCCCTCCGGGGGCCCAGCGCGATCCGCAACTGCCCGAGCAGTACCTTCGCGGCCGGTGCCGCCGGCCGATCCGACCGCCAGACCAGGGCGAGCTGTCCGTACAGCTCGGGATCGGTGATCTCGATCATCCGGACTCCCGCGGCCTCGGCTTGGGCGGCGCCGAGGGCCGGCACCACGGCGATACCCAGTCCGCCGGCGGCGAGCTGAACGAGCAGCGGCGGCGCCGCGGCCTCGAACTCGATCATCGGAGTGAATCCCACAGCGGCACAGCAACGTTCGAGCACGCCGCGGATTCCGGTGCCTCGCGGCAGGCAGATCAGGGAGCGCTCGCGCAACTCGTCCAGTGTGATCCGGGAGCCGAACGCGTGGTCGTCGCGCGCCACGGCCGCGGCCAGGCGCGCCTCGAAGACGATGTCAGCGGCCAAGCGTTCGTCGAGTTTCTCACCGGTCAGCCCGACCAAGGCGATATCGAGTTCGCCGTGGGTCAGCGCGGCGAGCATGCGGGCGGTGGTGTCCTCGGTGAGGGTGATGCCGACCTGCGGGTGATCGCGGTGGAAGGCCGACAGGACCGTTGCGACGTCGAACTCCTCGGTCGCCGCCCCGGAGATCAGGCCGATACGGACCTGTCCTCGCAACAATCCGGTGAACTCGTCGACGGTGAAGGAAACCTGTTGTGCCGCTTCCAATGCCGCCCGTGCGTGCGGCAGCACGGCGGCACCGGCAGCGGTCAGTGTCACGGTGCGTCCGGACCGGTCGAGCAGCGGCTGACCCAATTCGCGCTCCAGCTGCCGGATCTGCGCCGAGAGACCGGGCTGGGCCAGATGCAGCCGCTGGGCCGCCCGAGTGAAATTGGCCTCCTCGGCGACGGTGACGAAGTAGCGCAACTGCCGCAGTTCCATAACTGTTCATTCTAGTACCGAGAAGAACTATCTGTTTTACTTCTCAATTGCCCGGCGGCAGAGTTCAGGACATGACGAACTCGAACTTCCCCGCCGAACTGCCCACCGTCACCGGCCCCGTCTTCCCCCCGGGTGACGCCGGCTACGACGCCGAGGTCTCCGGCTTCCAGACCGCCTACACACACCGGCCCGATCTGGTCGTCGGTGCGCTCCACGCCGAGGATGTGCGCGCGGCCGTGGAATTCGCCGCCCGGCACCGGTTGCCCGTCGCCGTGCAGGCGACCGGGCACGGGCTTTCGGTGCCGGCCGTGGGCGGCGTGTTGATCAGCACGCGCCGGATGACTCAGGTGCGCGTCGACCCGGGCGCCCGCACCGCCTGGGTGGCCGCCGGTGTGCAGGCCGAGGCGCTGATCGCCGCGGCGGTGGCGCACGGTCTGGCGCCGCTGAACGGCTCCTCGCCCTCGGTCGGCGTGATCGGCTATCACCTGGGCGGCGGGCTCGGCATCCTGGCGCGCACCTTCGGCTACGCCGCCGACCGGGTCCGCGTCCTGGAACTGGTGACGGCCGACGGTCGCTTGCGCCGCCTCACCCCCGATGACGAATTGTTCGGCGCCGCACTGGGTTCCGGTGGCAACTTCGGTGTGGTCACCGGCATGGAAATCGAACTGTTCCCGATCACCGAGGTCTACGGCGGACAGCTCACCTTCGACACCCCGCTGGTGGAACCCGCCCTCGAGGCGTGGCGGCAGTGGACCGGCGAGGTCCCCGAGGAGATGACCTCGGCGATCACCATGATGACGATGCCCGACGTCGCGGCGATTCCGGAGCCGCTGCGCGGGCGCTATCTGGCTACCGTCAACGTCGCCTTCACCGGGTCGGCGGCCGACGGTGAGCGGCTGGTGCGGCCCCTGCGCGAGGTGGGCGCCCGGATCGCCGACGATCTGCGAACGATGCCCTACAGCGACACTCACGGCATCTACCGCGACCCGAATTTCCCGCACGCCTACACCGCGACCAACGCACTGCTGTCGGATCTGACCGCCGACGCGGCCTCGGCCTTTCTCGATGTCACCGGCCCCGAGGCGCCGGTCGCGGCGGTGGCGGGCTTCCGGCATCTCGGGGGTGCGCTGCGCCGCCCGGGTCCGGCGGGGATCGCGATGGATCACCGGGAGGCCGAATACAACGCGCGCGTCATCACGATGCCGGACTCGGACGGCCCCGATCTGCGGGGTTACCACGACTTGATCGCGAAGACGTTGGCGCCGTGGACGATCGGCCACAACCTGAACTTCCTCTACGGCGCCGGCGAGTGGGCCGATGAGAACCAGACCCGGGCCGGCTACGCGGCGCGGACCTATGCGCGGTTGCAGGCGCTGAAGTCCGAGTACGACCCGGCCAACCTGTTCCGTTTCAACCGCAACATCCGGCCCGCCTGAGCAGAGTCCCGCCGGCCGGGCACCCCGGATCGCGGCCGTAGTGGTCTATCGGGTCGTGGACAGCTTCCCATCCGCCTTTGCCGTCGACGACTGCGAAGGAGTACGTGCAGACCCAATCCGAGGCCGCGGTCCGGCACCTTGGCCACGGTGCACCCCTACGACGCCGCCCCCGACGTGGTGCCGCGACCGTGGCGATGACGCCGGCCCTCTCCGGAGCCGACGGCCCGGCACCGCACGGTGAGCATGGCGCTGCAGCGGCTGACCGAGGAGCGAATGGTCGACCTGGACGAGGAGCGGCGGGCCTCGATGGTGTCGAATCTGCTGGTGGTGCCGTGCGGCGACCGACGACCTGCGCAGCATCAACGCTCAGATCGAGTTCACCCCGCGAATGGCGCTCGACCAGGTGGGGCGCTCCCCATGGCGGCCCGGGGAGACCCCCGAATGAAAACAAACCTGACACCCGTTTCGTCCGGTATTTATTACCAGGTGGTCACGCCTTGAACACAAAACGCCACAGGAAGTGCGAAAAGGTCACAGATGGGTAGCTTGGTTGCGTGCCAATCGTGTTCGAAACCGGGGGACTGCAGCAGCTTGACCAGACCACGTGGGGGAATCCGGCCACCCGTGACATCATCACGCTGAGCTATATCGATCTGGTACCGGACTTACCCGCCCCGCTGTCCGACATCGACACGTTGCGCCGCCGCCTCACCGAATTGCAGGCCGAGTTCGGCTGCCTGATCGAGGCACATGCCATCACCGTGGATTCCCAGCCGGCCCTGCTGCGCCTGGAGAAGTTCCCGCTGGCCGATCAGGCAACCGGACTGGGCTTCACCGCCGGAATCGTCGTGCCCAAGGCCGGATGCAGCGCGATCGTGAAGATCATGTGTCCCGAAACCGGCCGCTCCGGCGTCCGGGAGGCCGCGGTGGTGCCGAAGGTCGGCTTCGCGAACATGTTCCCGCCGCATCCGTACGCGCCCGAGGTCAAGGGCAAGCTGCCCTACAACGTCGCCGACGACGCGCGCTGGGATCCGCAGTTCCCGGACCATCCGCTGACCCGCGCACGGCGCTGGATCACCCACGTCAGCCGGACCGCGCGCATCGACCCGAGGTTCGCGGCGCTGCCGCCGTTCCCGGGCCCGGCCGGTGCGGAATCGCCGGCCGGTAAGTCAGCGCCCACCGGTAAGTCAGCGCCCACCAGTAAGGCAGCGCCCACCGGTAAGACAGCGCCCACCGGTAAGACAGCGCCCACCGGTAAGACAGCGCCCACCGGTAAGACAGCGCCCACCGATAAGGCGGAGTCCGCCGCCGCTCCCGCCGTGCCGGTGGCCAAACCCGATCCGGGTAAGACCACGCCCATCCCCGCACAGACCACGGTGTCCGACGGGAAGGCAGCGGTGGCGCCGCCGCCGCTGCCCCGGGCCGCGCGGGCTAATGCCGCGGCGGCTTCTCAGTAACGAAAATGGCTGTGCCGGGGAAGATCTCACCGCGCAACGGGCTCCACTGACCCCATTCGCGCTCGAGCCACTCCGGCCACTCGGGTTCGACGATGTCGAGCAGGATCAGGCCCGCGCCGACGATGTCGCGGACCCGATCGCCGATCGTGCGGTGATGTTCGACGTAGATCGGTTCATCGTCGGCGTCGACCTCGACGTAGGGCGTGCGGTCGAAATAGGGGATCGTGGCGCGCAGTCCGTCCGGGCCTGGGTCGTCGGGAAAGATCCACCGCATCGGATGATTCACCGAGAACACCCAGCGCCCGCCCGGCCGCAGCACCCGGGCCACCTCTCGCATCACCCGGGCGGCATCGGCGACGAACGGAATCGCACCGAACGCCGAACACGCCAGATCGAACGATTCGGCCGCGAACGGCAGCGCCTCGGCGCCGGCCTGTACCAGCGGCACCCGCGGTCCGCCGCGTGCCATGGCCACGAGACCGCGATCGAGCATCGCGCGCGACAGATCCAGTCCGACGGGATGCGCTCCCTGGGCGGCCAGCCAACGTGAACACGGCGCCGATCCGCAGCCGATCTCCAGCACTCGCCGCCCGGCGACCTCGCCCAGCAGGTGCCAGTCGCCCTCGTGCAACCCCTCCGGGCACCAGACGAATTCTCCGGCCTCGGAGTCGACGCCCAGGAAGTCGGCGTGGGTGTCGTGGTACTGCGCGGCATCGGCATCCCACCAGCGCCGGTTGGCGCGCTCGCTGGCCGCCGACCCGACGGTCGCGCGGGTCACCCGCGCGGTGCCGAGCAGGGCGTTGGCCTGGGCGTGGCGCTCGTCGTCGAGGAGGGCCGGATGCGGGTCGTCGGACATGGTTCGCAGCGTATGGCACGGCCCGGTCCGCGCCCCCGCGGACGCCGTCTCCGATCCGGCCGGCGCGTGCGCGCCCGGGGTGATCACATCTCGGCCGTGACGGGTACCACCCTGTGCGGGAACGGTGTTCGGTGCTGGACGTATGATCATGGTGCGGGTGGGGACCCGTGTTTGCTTGGCGTAACTCACGTCGCGTACTCTGTTTCCCGCGAGTGTCTTCGGCATTTGCGTAGCCGCTGTCGGTACTGTAGCGCTCGGTACCGGGCGCAGGGGTTACGGATTTCGGAAGTTGCCCGCGGGCTGTGATTTCGCAGCCGATGCTGTGAGTTTCTGCAGTGAGTACAGCGTTGTGCTGTGTCGCAGCGATGTGCTGTGCATGGCCGTCAACGTAGTTCCACCGCTGTGACTTCACAGCAAAACCGAGAGTTCCAATGTCCACTACCGACCACAATCCGTCCGGAGCAACCCAACATATGCCCACCACCGTCACCTCGCCGCAGGTAGCCGTCAACGACATCGGCTCCGCCGAGGACTTCCTCGCCGCCATCGACAAGACGATCAAGTACTTCAACGACGGAGACATCGTCGAAGGCACGATCGTCAAGGTCGACCGCGACGAGGTTCTGCTCGACATCGGTTACAAGACCGAAGGCGTCATCCCTTCCCGCGAACTGTCCATCAAACACGATGTCGACCCGGCCGAGGTCGTTTCCGTGGGCGATGAGGTCGAGGCCCTCGTTCTCACCAAGGAGGACAAGGAAGGCCGCCTGATCCTGTCGAAGAAGCGGGCTCAGTACGAGCGGGCGTGGGGCACCATCGAGGAGCTCAAGGAGAAGGACGAGGCCGTCAAGGGCACCGTCATCGAGGTCGTCAAGGGTGGTCTGATCCTGGACATCGGCCTGCGTGGCTTCCTCCCGGCGTCCCTGGTCGAGATGCGCCGCGTCCGCGATCTGCAGCCGTACGTCGGCAAGGAGATCGAGGCCAAGATCATCGAGCTGGACAAGAACCGCAACAACGTGGTGCTGTCCCGCCGCGCCTGGCTGGAGCAGACCCAGTCCGAGGTGCGCAGCGAGTTCCTGCATCAGCTGCAGAAGGGCCAGGTCCGAAAGGGCGTCGTGTCCTCGATCGTCAACTTCGGTGCGTTCGTCGATCTCGGCGGCGTCGACGGTCTGGTGCACGTCTCCGAGCTGTCCTGGAAGCACATCGACCATCCGTCCGAGGTGGTCGAGGTCGGCATGGAGGTCACCGTCGAGGTTCTCGACGTCGACCTCGACCGCGAGCGGGTTTCGCTGTCGCTCAAGGCGACCCAGGAAGACCCGTGGCGTCAGTTCGCCCGCACCCACGCCATCGGCCAGATCGTGCCCGGCAAGGTCACCAAGCTGGTTCCGTTCGGTGCGTTCGTGCGCGTCGAAGAGGGCATCGAGGGCCTGGTGCACATCTCCGAGCTGGCCGAGCGCCACGTCGAGGTGCCGGACCAGGTTGTCGCCGTGGGCGACGACGCGATGGTCAAGGTCATCGACATCGACCTGGAGCGTCGCCGGATCTCGCTGTCGCTGAAGCAGGCGAACGAGGACTACCACGCCGAGTTCGACCCGTCGAAGTACGGCATGGCCGACAGCTACGACGAGCAGGGCAACTACATCTTCCCCGAGGGCTTCGACCCCGAGACCAACGAATGGCTCGAGGGCTTCGACAAGCAGCGGGAAGAGTGGGAAGGCCGCTACGCCGAGGCCGAGCGTCGCCACAAGATGCACACCGCTCAGATGGAGAAGATGGCGGCCGACGCCGCCGCCGAGGCCGCCAACGGTGGTGCCTCCGGTAACTACTCCTCCGAGAGCGGCGCGCAGAGCTCGTCCTCCAGCTCCTCGGAGCCGGCCGGCGGTTCGCTGGCCAGCGACGCGCAGCTCGCGGCGCTGCGTGAGAAGCTGTCCGGCAACGCGTAATTCGCTGAGCTGAAACGAAGGCCCCGGTCCGATGGACCGGGGCCTTCGCCTATCTCCGGGCTACCCATTCAGCCCGTCGTCACCGCGTCGATACCGCCGATCCATTGTTCTCGGCGAGGATCTGCCACTGTCCTCTGTCAGCCGGCCCGGTCTTGTCAGCTGGCACTATCCTGTCAACCGGCACTGTCCTGTCAACCGGCACTGTTCATTTCACCGACGCGGAAGGTCTCGGCACCGGCATGGGTCTGTTCGACGGCATCAACAGGCGTGATTTTCTGGCGAAGGCCATGGCGGCCGGTGGAGCGGGGGCCCTGGCCACCTGGGCGAATCCGATCATCGAGCGCGCGCACGCGGCCGACCCGGCGGGGATGGGCGGGCTCGGCGATATCGAGCATTTCGTCCTGCTCATGCAGGAGAACCGCTCGTTCGATCACTACTTCGGAACCCTTTCCGGCGTAAGAGGTTTCGACGACCCCTCGACGGTGTGGAAGCAGTACGGCTACGCACCCGGCGTCGGGCCCACCGCCGACGGGTTCATCGTCCCGTTCCGGCTCGATACCACCCGCGGCGCGACCCTCGACGGCGAGTGCGTCAACGATCCCGATCATTCCTGGGCCGGTATGCACGAGGCGTGGAACGGCGGCCGCAACGACCGCTGGATGCCGATGTCGGTGGCCAGCGTCGGCGCTGCCAACGGTCCGGCGGCCATGGGGTACTACACCCGCGCCGATATTCCGGTTCACCACGAGCTGGCCGATGCGTTCACCCTCTGCGACCACTACCACTGCTCGGTACTCGGCCCGACCGACCCGAACCGGCTGTACTGGGTCTCCGCCACCATCGACCCCGACGGTCTGGCCGGCGGGCCGATGGTGGAGACGCCGACGCTGATCCCGCAGAACGCCTACAGCTGGCGCACCTATCCGGAGAACCTCTCGGAGGCCGGCGTCGACTGGAAGATCTACAACAACCGCGATGTCGGCCCGATCTCGTCGGTGATCCTCGACGGCATGATGGGGTGCTTCAAACAGGCCGCGGACCCGAATTCCGAACTCGCCAAGCGCGGCAAAGCCCCGGTGTATCCGCAGGATTTCGCCGCGGACGTGGCCGCCGATCGCCTCCCCTCGGTGTCGTGGGTGATCCCGCCGCTGTTCAACTGCGAACATCCCGCGCTGCCACCGGCGTTGGGGGCGGTGGGCATCATGCAGGTGCTCGATATCCTCACCTCCAATCCGAAGGTGTGGGAGAAGACCGCGCTCATCGTGAGCTACGACGAGAACGGTGGCTTCTTCGATCACGTCACCCCGCCGACCCCGCCTCCCGGCACACCGGGGGAGTACCTGACGGTGGATCTCGGCCAGGTATCGGCGGCCAACGGTGTCGCGGGTCCGATCGGATTGGGTTACCGCGTCCCGTGCTTCGTCATCTCGCCATATTCACGCGGCGGGCTGGTCGCCTCGCAGACCTTCGACCACACCTCGCAATTGCGTTTGCTGGAACGCCGTTTCGGCGTGGAGGTTCCGAATGTGACCGCCTGGCGGCGCAGCGTCACCGGCGATATGACCTCGGCATTCGATTTCGGTTCGACGCCCGATTCCGTGCCGCCGCGAATTACCGATCCGAAACCGAAATCGGGTTCCGCACTCGCGCAATGTGGGCCGAATGTCGCGCTCGGTACCGCCGGTAAGGGAATTCCCTATCCGGTGCCGCCGAATGCGATGCCGAGCCAGGAATCGGGCTCGCGTCGAAGCCCGAGCGGCCTGGTGTGAAAAACGGGCGGCCCACCGAATCCGCGGTGGGCCGCCGAACGTTCGATGTACTGGTCAGCTCGCCGTGGCGGGAATCCAGCGGGTGGCGCCGCCGCGGCTGCGCATGGCCGCGAAGCTGTGCCGCGCCGGGCTGAGGAGGGCGGTCAACCACGAACGGCGATGTTCGGCCAGTGCTGCCGCAACCGCGGGAATCCGAATGCAGTGCACGGTGCCTGCCATACCCAGCCGGTGGCGACCCGACTGGATGTTTGTGGTGCCCAATGATCTTCCTTCGCTAGCTCGGATGGCCTGGATCGCCCGCGGCGAAACAGTAGCGGAACAAAAGTGTGGGGTTGCGGATTTTGCGTGACTTCGACCCCGGCGTGTCGGAAAGTTGCCGACCACCGGTCGGTATCGGGCGGAAAAAGTTGCGAATCGATATCACCGGCGTCACGGAATGGGCAATACCGCGTGGATGAGGTGGAAAGGATTCACGCGGTGGGTAATCATCCCGATCGCCCCGCGGCCGGGGTGCGGGCGCGGACCCCGTGGTGGGATGCGAGACTGGGGAAATGTTGCGTATCGGTCTCACCGGAGGCATGGGAGCGGGTAAGTCGACGGTGGCGCGGCTGCTGGTGGAACACGGAGCTGTTCTGGTCGACAGCGACGCCATCGCCCGCGAGGTCGTCGAGCCCGGCACCGAGGGTCTCGCCGCACTGGTCGCGGCGTTCGGCCCGGAAATCCTGGCCGAGGACGGCAGTTTGAACCGACCCGCGCTCGCGGCGGTCGCCTTCGCCGACGAGCAGTCACGCACGACGCTGAACGCGATCACCCATCCGCTGGTCGGCCGGCGCACGACCGAGCTGATCGCCGCCGCGCCGGCGGATGCGATTGTGGTGCAGGATGTTCCGCTCCTGGTCGAGAACAATCTCGGCGCGATGATGAATCTCGTCGTGGTGGTGATGGCCGACGAGCAGACTCGCGTGCACCGGCTCGAGCAGTTCCGCGGCGTGAGCCGCGCGGACGCGCTGGCGCGGATCAAGGCACAGGCAAGTGACGACCAGCGGCGTGCGGCCGCGGATGTCCTGCTGGACAACAACTCCGACGCCGAGGCGCTGGCGCCGCAGGTGCGGGCGTTGTGGGAGCAGCGCCTGGTGCCGTTCGAACACAATGTGCGCACCCGGACCCCGGCGCGCTCGACCGGGGCGGTGCGACTGGTCGAGCCGGATCCGCGGTGGCCGGCACAGGCGCAGCGGTTGATCGGCCGGCTGTGGCTGGCCTGCGGTGGCGACGCGCGCCGCATCGATCACGTCGGTTCCACCGCCGTGCCCGGGCTGCCCGCCAAGGATGTGATCGACATCCAGATCACGGTCGCCGACCTCGCGACGGCCGACGCGCTGCGAGACCGGCTGGCGGCCGCCGGTTTTCCCCCGATCGACTCGGTCACCGGGGACAACCCCAAACCGACGCCGCAGGACCCCGCGGGCACCGATACCGAACTGTGGGCGAAACGTCTGCACGGCAATGCCGATCCCGGGCGGCTCGCGAATATCCATGTGCGCGTGGACGGTTCGCCGGGGCAGCGGTTCGCCTCGGACTTCCGCGACTGGCTGCGCGCGGACGCCGACGCCCGTGCCGAATATCTGGAGATCAAGCGCCGCGCGGAGGCGGAGGCGACGGGCAAGGTGGGCGGCGAGGCCGTTGCGGCGTACCTGTCGGTGAAGGAGCCCTGGTTCGACAAGGTCTACGAGCGAGTTCCCCGCGCCTGACACCGGCACCCCCGCGATCGGGCGCACCGGCAGAACGCATTTCGGCCGGGCGCCCGTACCTCGGTCAGTGCGATACGGAGGTGATCCGGTCGATCTCCGCGAGGTCCTCGGCGGTGGGCTGCCACTGCCCGGCCCGGACATTGGCCTCGACCTGTTCGGGTGAGGTGGCGCCGGCGATCACCGAACTCACCGCGGGCCGCGCGGCGAGACCGCCGATGGCGACGTCGAGCAGGGTGATCGAACGCTGCGCCGCGAAGTCCTCCAGCTGTTCCACGATGTCGAACACCGCGTCCGTGAGTGCGGATTCCCGGCCCCACGCCTGGATCCTGCTGCCTTCGGGGGCAGGCACGCCGCGCTTGTACTTACCGGTGAGCAGACCGCTCGCCAGTGGGAAGTAGGGGAGCAGCCCGATCCCGTAGTGCTCGAGCGCCGGCACCAGGTCGGCCTCGATCCCACGCTGCAGCAGGCTGTATTCGTTCTGCGCGCTGATGAATCGCTCGAGATTGCGGGTGCGTGCGGTCCATTCGGCGTCCGCGGTCTGCCAGCCGGTGAAGTTCGAATGGCCCAGGTACCGGATCTTGCCCTCGTGGACGAGATCGTCCAGCGCCGACAGCGTCTCCTCGATCGGTGTCGCCAGATCCGGGCGATGAAGCTGGTAGAGGTCGATCCAGTCCGTGCGCAGCCGGCGCAGCGACTGCTCGACCGCCCGGCGAATGTAGCGGCGTGAGCCACGCGCGCCCCAGTCCTCGCCGTTGTCCCCGCCGAGGCGGCGCACGTCGTTGCCGAACTTGGTCGCGATGACGACGTCGTCGCGTTTGCCCTGCAGGATCTCGCCGATTCGCCGCTCCGATTCCCCATAGGAGTCGGCGGTATCGATCAGGTTGATGCCGTGGTCGAGCGCCGCGTGCAGCACCGCCCTGCTCTGCTCGAGATCGAGCTTCATCCCGAAGTTGTTGGTGCCCAGTCCGACGACCGACACCGCGAGCCCCGAACTCCCGACCCGACGTAGCGAAGACGAATCAGCCATAACTCTCCTGGTTCCAGAGGGATGCGGACAACTGGTTGGACCCTATTGCCGCGGACCGGCGGGGAAAAGGGTTCGGCGCAGCCCGACTCGTTGTCTCCTCTGCCACGCCGGACTCGGGGCTGCCTTCAGCGCCAGCGGAGCGTGATGCCGCGTGAGCGCAGCCAGGCTTCGAAATCATGCCCGTGCGCGGCGATTCCGTCGATGGCGGTGGTCGCGGCCTCGATCGCCTGCTGCGTCTGCGACGGGCTCAGATATCCGGCGGCGTGGGCGGCCAGGAGCTCGTCGACGTCGAGCAGAATCGCCTCGCGGCCGGTGCGGACCACGATGTCGAGGTAGTGATCGACCGACTTCCACAGGTGCGGTCCTGCCGCGGCGAAATCGCCGATATCGAGGTAAAAGTCCTGGTCGCGGGGGTGGGTGGGGCGGAAGTGGAAGATGGTAGCGCGCAGCGACAGCTCCGGCAGCAGCCAGGATTCGAGGTAGTGGAATTCCGGATGATCGGCGGGGCGGGCCATGTAGAGCCCCCACGATTCGGTCCGATACGTCTCGACCGGCCGCACGAAGCCTTTCGGATCGGTGTTGGTGGACCCGGCGAGGTCGAAGTATTCGATCTTCGGCCGATGCAGATCGACCACATGCCCCTGCGTCATGCCCCGAATCTACCGCCGCGGACTCGCGAAACACCGGCTCGCGCCGCGATCCGGATGATCATCGGCGCGAGCGGGCGGTGATGCGGCTACAGCCAGTGCAGGGTGATGCCCTGGGTGGTGAGCCAGCGTTCGAAGTTGTGATCGTGCGAGGCGATACCGTCGACGACAGCGGTGGCCTGCTCGAACGCGTGCTGAGCCGTCTCGGCCGATACGTGACCGGCCGCGTGCGCGGCGAACAGTTCGTCGACTCCGTGCAGTTCGCAGACGTGGCCGTTGCGGGCGACGATGTCGATGTAGTGGTACTCGGCCCGCCAGCGCTTCGGCTCGATCCTGGCGAAGTTGCCGATATAGATGTGATAGATCGGGTCGCGATCGTGCGCCGCGTTGACGTGATGCATGGTGACGCGGATCGACTGCCTCGGCAGCAGCCAGGTCTCGGTGTAGCGGTAGGGCGGGGTATCGGCGGCCCGGACCAGATACAGTCCCCACGGCTCGGCGTGATAACTGTCGACCGAATGGACGAAACCGCGGGAATCGGTTCTGGTGAGATCGGCGATATCGAAATATTCGACGTGCGGTCTGTGTGCCGTACCCGATGGTGGCACCGGAATCGGTGCTTTTCGGCCCGGAATGTTGCGATTCGACGGCATTGGGCTGACTCCATTGGGCGCGGCAGTGCGCAGAGTCCGGGTGACACGTTCAGCGAGGAAACCGGCCATAACACTTGCCCTTCTCGACTTCCGACCGGATCAGCGTACACCCGGGCAACCTCCTCCGGCGGGGTGAAAACGACACGGAATTCGGCTGATTCGGCCGTGCCGTGATCATCGAGGCAGCTTGTGCTACCGGACATTTCGGGCATCTGGTCGGTTGGTCCAATGCCGCGCGCGCGGTTGCCGGAGCAATGCTCCCGCTGCCCCGGCAAACCTCCGGCCAGGTCTGCCGCAATGGTCGCCCGGCGGCGCCGGTGGGCGGCGTGCGGCCGCACGTTGGGTGAATTGTCGAATTATCGTGCGGGATAGTGTTTTCGGCCCGCAGTGGCCGAAATGTGGTGGCGTATTTCGAATTGTTCGAAATGTCCGAACAGGTCGACGGGGGAATTGCGCTGCCGGTAGCGGGGACCGGGGCGAAATGATTGGCATACGGCATGTTCCGAGGGAGGGAACGACCTCCGCACGCCCGCCGGGTTTGTCGACGTCCGATCCGGAGGTTCCGGCTCACGGTGAACGATGCCGAGCGGTGCGGGTTCGGGGTCGCATGGCGGGCCGTCTTATCGAGAGGCCGGGGTGTCGCGGGTTTTGCCGTGCGGTTGCCCCGGGCGGGCCGGCGCGCACGCCGGGTGGTCGCGCCGGGTGGTCGCGCCGGCCGGGGCGGTGTCAGGGCCGTGCGCCGGTGGGCCTGCTGCCGCCGATACACAGTCGTGGCCGAAAAATGATCACCGGGCGGGTGGCTGTGCCCGCGGTCACGGCGCCGGAACTTGTCGGTGCCGCGGCTTACCCTGGTGACCATGGCTTTCGCAACGGAGATCCCCGCGGATTCGGACGCACCCGGTGGGCAGCCGCTGGCGCATTCGGAATTCCGGCCGATCGGGGCGATCGAACGCTCCGACGGGCGGTTCGAGGTCGTCAGCGAGCATCGGCCCGCCGGTGACCAGCCCGCCGCGATCGCCGAGCTGGAGCGGCGGTTGCGTGGCGGCGAGAAGGACGTGGTGCTGCTCGGCGCCACCGGCACCGGCAAGTCGGCCACCGCGGCCTGGCTGATCGAGCGGGTGCAACGCCCGACCCTGGTCATGGCGCCGAACAAGACCCTGGCGGCCCAGCTGGCCAACGAACTGCGCGAGATGCTGCCGCACAACGCGGTGGAGTACTTCGTCTCCTACTACGACTACTACCAACCCGAGGCCTACATCGCGCAGACCGATACCTATATCGAGAAGGACTCCTCGATCAACGACGACGTGGAGCGGTTGCGCCATTCGGCGACCTCGAGCCTGCTCTCGCGGCGCGATGTCGTGGTGGTCGCCTCGGTCTCGTGTATCTACGGTCTGGGCACGCCGCAGTCCTATCTGGACCGCTCGGTGCAGCTCGAGGTCGGCACCGAGGTCGAACGCGATCGGCTGCTGCGCCTGCTGGTCGATGTCCAGTACACGCGCAACGACATGGCCTTCACCCGCGGTTCGTTCCGGGTGCGCGGCGACACCGTCGAGATCATTCCCTCCTACGAGGAGCTCGCGGTCCGGATCGAATTCTTCGGCGACGAGATCGAGGCGCTGTACTACCTGCATCCGCTCACCGGCGATGTGGTGCGTCAGGTCGACACCCTGCGCATCTTCCCGGCCACCCACTACGTGGCCGGGCCGGAGCGGATGGAGCGCGCGGTTGCCGATATCGAGACCGAACTCGAACAGCGGCTGGCGGATCTGGAGCGGCAGGGCAAACTGCTCGAGGCACAGCGACTGCGCATGCGCACCCAATACGACCTGGAGATGATCCGGCAGGTCGGGTTCTGCTCCGGTATCGAGAACTATTCGCGGCATATCGACGGCCGTCCGGCGGGGTCTGCGCCGGCGACGCTGCTGGACTACTTCCCCGAGGACTTCCTGCTGATCATCGACGAGTCGCACGTGACCGTCCCCCAGATCGGCGGCATGTACGAAGGCGATATGTCGCGCAAGCGCAACCTCGTCGAGTACGGCTTCCGGCTGCCCTCGGCGGTCGACAACCGCCCGCTCACCTGGGAGGAGTTCGCCGACCGGATCGGCCAGACCGTCTACATGTCGGCGACGCCCGGCTCGTACGAGCTGGGCAGCACCGGCGGTGAATTCGTCGAGCAGGTGATCCGTCCGACCGGTCTGGTCGACCCGCAGGTGGTGGTCAAACCGACCAAGGGCCAGATCGACGATCTGGTGCACGAGATCCGCACCCGCACCGAGCGCGACGAACGCGTACTGGTCACCACCTTGACCAAGAAGATGGCCGAGGACCTCACCGACTATCTGCTGGGCATGGGTGTGCGGGTGCGCTACCTGCATTCGGAGATCGACACGCTGCGTCGCGTCGAACTGCTGCGGCAGCTGCGGCTGGGTGAGTACGACGTGCTGGTCGGCATCAACCTGCTGCGTGAGGGCCTCGACCTGCCGGAGGTGTCGCTGGTCGCGATCCTGGACGCCGACAAGGAAGGCTTCCTGCGCAGCGCCACCAGCCTCATCCAGACGATCGGGCGCGCCGCGCGCAATGTCTCCGGCGAAGTGCACATGTACGCCGACAAGGTGACCGATTCGATGCGCCAGGCCATCGACGAGACCGAACGCCGGCGGGCCAAGCAGATCGCCTACAACGAAGCCAACGGCATCGATCCGAAACCGCTGCGCAAGAAGATCGCAGACATCCTCGATCAGGTCTATCGCGAGGCCGACGAGACCGAGGTCGAGGTCGGCGGGTCCGGACGCAATGCCAGCCGCGGACGCCGTGCCCAGGGCGAACCCGGCCGCGCGGTGAGCGCCGGTGTGTACGAGGGCCGCGATATCGCGAATATGCCGCGCGCGGAACTGGCGGATCTGGTGTCCCAGCTGACCGATCAGATGATGAACGCCGCCCGCGAATTGCAGTTCGAACTGGCCGGGCGATTGCGCGACGAGATCGCCGACCTGAAGAAGGAGCTGCGGGGTATGGACGCTGCCGGGCTGAAATGAGTTCCCGCACAGCATCTTTCCCGTGCACGCGGCGGTGCCCCGGCTGGACCGGGGCACCCGCGCGGCCCGCTTCAGCTCTGCGTGGCCATCCACTCGTTGACCCGGCGCTCGCCCTCCTCGCGCGAGACGTCCTCGACCCGGGTCATGACCACCCAGCGGTGTCCGAACGGATCCATCACCAGCCCGTAGCGGTCGCCGGTGACGAATGTCTGCGGCTCCTCGACCCGGGCGGCGCCGTGTTCGGTAGCGCGGGCGACGACCGCGTCGACATCGGGGCAGTAGTGCACGATGCTGGTGTGCACCCAGCCCGATTCGGGTGCGCGCACCCCGTGGTCGGGGATGGGCATACCCATCTGGATGGTGGAATCGCCGATCGCCAGTTCGGCGTGCGCCGGTTGGCCGTCGGGAAGATCGTTGCGGCTGAGCACCTTCGCGCCGAAGACCGCGGAGTAGAACTCGATGGCCTTGTTGCCGTCGGGTACGGCCAGGAAACAGTTGATGGAGTGATAACCCTCGGGAATGGGATTGACGTCGTTGCTCATAGGGGCAACTCTCGGCCATCGCGGGGAGAAGATCTTGTAAGAACGCGACAGTCTCGTCCGCGCCGGGAGACGGGCCGTGCCGACCGGTGACGCGCGCGCGAAAGGCGCTGCGCTGCATCCGGTTCCGGTACCTCCACCGGAAGTGACCAAGGGCATTTTGCATCCCCGCGAGCAGGCGCGTCACCGCCGGCTGATCCGTTTGCCGGCCGGTCCGCGGACCGCCGAATTCGTCGAATGGTATTGGTCGGTCTCCTGGGATCTGCGTGGCCGGCCGGCCTATCAGGCGCAGGTGCTGCCGTTCCCCTCGGTCAACGTCAGCTTCGAGCGGTCCGCCACCCGGACCGGCGGGTTCATCACCGGTGTGACCACCGGCAAGTTCGTCCGCGAACTGGTGGGGGAGGGCGAGACCTTCGCCGCGAAGTTCCGTCCCGGCGGCTTCGGCGCCTTCGCCGGGATCGATGTGGGCGCCCTGCGCGATACGGCGATCGAACTGACCGAGGTGCTGCCGGAGGCCGCGGGCCTGACCGAACGCGTGCTGGCGGCCGACAGCGCCGACGAACGCCGCGACATCGTCGACGCCTACTTCGCCCGCGCCGCGCGCCGCCGCGCGCCCGACGACAACTACCTCTTGGTGCTGCGGATCATCGCCGCGATGGAAGCCGATCCGGACCTGACTCGGGTCGACCAGGTCACCGCCCG
The DNA here is from genome assembly GCF_002933465.1 of Nocardia nova. GTDB lineage: Bacteria > Actinomycetota > Actinomycetes > Mycobacteriales > Mycobacteriaceae > Nocardia > Nocardia nova_B. The sequence continues at coordinate 88,727 of NZ_PSZE01000014.1, read as the reverse complement.
TTTCGACATCCCGATCCGCACCCTGCAACGCCTGTTCCGCCGCTATGTCGGAGCGGGGCCGAAGTGGGTGCTGCGCCGTTACCGGCTTCAAGACGGTGCGCAACTGCTGGCACAGGGCCGCATCGACGATTTGGCGACGCTGGCCCTGGAACTCGGCTATTTCGATCAAGCCCATTTCAGTCGCGAATTCGCGAGCGAGATCGGAATGGCGCCGCTGGAATACGCGCGCGCGTCGCTACTCTCACACCACGCCTCACCGCGGGACTCGGCGCCGGATCGCTGATTCGTTTCGGCCGAACCGGTTCCGGGAATAGCTGAACACATAAGTAGTTGAATGCTGTACTACTAGCCTGGCGGCGGTGCTGCCGGCCGACAGAGGAGTGGGCGATGAGTGTTCTGGTGCTGATCGGGCGCATTCTGTTCGTCATATTGTTCGCGAGTTCGGCGATCGGGCACCTGACCCAGGCCGATGCGATGACCGGCTACGCCCGTAGCAAGGGTGTTCCGATGGCGAAGGAGGCCGTGCTGGGTTCGGGGGTGGTGCTGCTGCTCGGGGCCGCGAGCGTGCTGCTCGGGGTGTGGGCCGATCTGGGGTCGCTGCTGCTGTTCGTATTCCTGGTCCCGACCGCATTCCTCATGCATCCCTTCTGGAAGGAATCCGACGCTCAGGCCAAACAGGGCGAGATGATTCATTTCAACAAGGACCTGGCATTGGGCGGCGCGGCACTCATGCTGTTCGCCTTCTTCGCTCATGTCGACGATCTCGGTGCCACAATCACAGGACCGCTATTCCACCTCGGATGATCGCGAAACGGCCACATTCGGTATTCCGTTTATTACCACGCATATCCGGTAAGCGCCGGAATCGGTTCCCGTCGCGAATTGTGACTTCTCACCATCGCGCCCGGGTGTCGTCCGTGTATCCGCGCAATACCGGTCGGCGCAATTGGTGAATACCGCTTCTGTGACGAAAATCCCAGGGACACAAGCGGGTTCGCAACTGCGACGACGATCGCAGCGAGACGCGCCTGTGGCCGGATCCGCGCTGGTGAGGCGGGTCGTACGGCCATCGGGCCGGCTAATGTGGCCCGGGGTTCGCAGGGCGCACCGATGTGATGTATTGCGATTGTCGATGATTCCGGCACGACAACGGTTATGGTCTAGCGCAGTTGCCACGCGCGGGTTTCTGCTCCGGAATTGCGCGCAGGCATCCGCCCACTTGGACGTTTGGAGGAAAGATGACCGCCTACCGGTCCATTGTCGTCGGTACCGATGGCTCGGATTCGTCGTATGTCGCTGTCGAGAAGGCTGCCGCGCTGGCCGGCGACGCGGGCGCCACCCTGTACGTCGCATGCGCGTATTACCCGACCGACGACCGTGATGTGGCCGCTGCGGCCGATGTCCTCAAGGACGAGGCCTACCAGGTGCGCGGCTCGGCCCCCACCAACGAGATCCTGCGGGTCGCGCGGGACAAGGCCGTCGCCGCCGGTGCGACCGACATCGTGGAGCGGGCCGTCGTGGGCGAACCCGTCGAATCGCTGCTGAATCTGGTCAAGGAGGTGGACGCCGATCTGCTGGTCGTCGGTAACCGCGGCCTCAACACCCTGACCGGGCGGCTGCTCGGCTCGGTGCCCTCCGACGTCGCGCGCAAGTCGCGCAGCGACGTCCTGATCGTGCACACCGTCCGCTGACGTGCGCCCGACCTGCTGCCCGCGGCCTCAGCGCAGTGCGCCGAGGACCTCGGGCAGCGTGCCGGTGTGAACCACCGATAATCGCTGTGTGGCACGGGTGAGTGCCACGTAGAGATCGTTGAGTCCGCGCGGCGACTCGTCCAGGATGGCCTGCGGTTCCACCAACACGACCGCGTCGAACTCCAGGCCCTTCACCTCCGCCACCGTCAGCACCTGCACGGAATCGCCCGCCAGCGAGGCGAATTCGCTCACCGTCGCATGCGGGGCGAGCACGGCGGTGATTCCGGGCTTGCCGGCCTCGGCGGCGACGAGTTCGGTGACCGCGGCCAGCGAGCCGCCGGCCGCGACCTGCATGGCCCGCGGTGGAGAGCCGGATTCTCGGACGGAGCGGGGAATGGTCGCCTCCGGGTCGATCGCCGCCAGCACATCGGCGGCCACCGCCATGATCTCGGCGGGCGTGCGATAGTTGACCGTCAGCTCGGTGAGCTTCCAGCGCTGCGCGACATAGGGTTCCAGCATGCGCTGCCAGGACGAAGCGCCCGCCGGATCTCCGGTCTGCGCGACATCGCCGACCACCGTCACCCAGCGATTCGGAATGCGCCGCATCACCATTCGCCACGCCATCTCCGACAGTTCCTGCGCCTCGTCGATGATCACGTGCCCGTAGGTCCAGCTGCGATCGCCGGCAGCCCGTTCGGCGGTCGTCTGACGGTTGCGCACATGCTGGCGTTCGGCGAGCTGTCCGGCGTCGATCAGGTCGTAGGCCATGAGGATTTCGGGATCCAGATCGTCCTCGAGATCCTGCGGCGCCGAACCGGTCAGGATGTCGAGCGCCTCCTGCGCCTCGGCCAGCTGCGCGCGCCACCGCCGCCGCGAGCGTTCCCGCTCCTCCGCGTCGTCGATGCCCAGCAATTCGGCCAGCTCGTCGAGCAGCGGCGCGTCCGCGGCCGCGAACGCGGGCCCGCGCTCCGGGGCGAGCGCGCGGAACAGCTCCTTGCGGTCCTCGGCGCTGAGCCGGTCCGCGGCATGCGCCAGCCGCTCCGGCTCGGCCCACAGGTCGGCGAGCACCTGCTGCGGGGTCAGGATCGGCCACAACTGCGCGATCGCGCGCTGAATGCCGGCGTCGGCACGCATCTCGTCGCGAATCTCGGTGAGGTCGGCCTGGCTCAGCAGAGTGCGCCCGGAACTCGAGGGCCGCCGGCCCGCGGCGGCATCCGCCTCGTCGACGGTGTCGGCGAACTGGTCCTTGCCGATGATCTGTGCCAGCTGGTCGGTCAGCGCGTCGACCACCGAGGCGGCGAAGATCGGGCGGGCGAGGTTGTGCGGGCGGCGCGAGGAGCGCGCCCGGCCGCGGGCACGGGTGGCGATCTTGCGATCCAGCGTCAGCTCGTACCCGTCGAAGTCGAGGCGGACCGGGTCGCGCGGCACCTCCTGCCGGTCGCGCACCGCCTTCTTCAGCACATCGATCATGTCCAGCGAACCCTTGAGTTCGCCCGCGCGCAGCGAATCCTCCAGTGTCGCTTCGACTCCCGGATACAGATTGCCGATCGTGGACAGCAGGACGCCGGTCTCGCCCAGCGACGGCAGCACCTGGCCGATGTAGTCGAGGAAGGTGGAGTTGGGGCCGACGATCAGCACGCCGGCCTTGTCGAGCTGCTGGCGGTAGGTGTAGAGCAGATACGCCGCACGATGCAGCGCGACCGCGGTCTTCCCGGTACCCGGACCGCCCTGGACCACCAGCACGCTGCGGTGTTCGGAGCGGATGATGGCGTCCTGCTCGCTCTGGATGGTCTCGACGATATCGGTCATGTGGCCGGTGCGCGCCGCGTTCAACGCGGTGAGCAGGGCGCTCTCACTGCCGACGCCGCCGTCGTCGGTGCCGATCGCGCCGGCCCGCCGTGCCATCTCCAGATCGAGGTATTCGTCGCTGATACCGGTTACCTGGCGATTGCGTGAGCGGATGTGCCGCCGACGGGTCACGCCGTCGGGGGCGGCGGTGGTGGCGAGGTAGAACGGGCGTGCCAGCGGGGCCCGCCAGTCCAGGAGCAGGGTGTTGTAGTCGTCGTCCTCGTCGAGGATGCCGAGACGGCCGATGTAGCGGTACTCGCCCTCGGCGCCCTCTTCGCCGGTGTTCTCCGCGGCCAGATCGATCCGCCCGAAGCACAGCCCGTTCTCGGCGGCGTCGTATTTGGCGAGGTCTTCGGAGTAGAGCTGGGTGAACGACTCGCGTTCGCTGCGGGCCTGCGGGGTGCCGCCCGTCTCGAGCAGCACCGTCTTCAATCGGCGCTGCGCGTACTCCCGCATACCGTCGAGCCGCTGATACAGCAGGGTGAGATAGCTCTGCTCCCGCTCCAGTTCGGCGGCGCGATCGGTGGCGGGGCGATCCTCAGTGAGGCGGTCGGGCAAAACGGAACTCCTTGTCACCACAGGGGCCGAGCGGGCCGCACGCGAAGAGAACGGAATCGTCGAGTCTAGTTCGGGTTCGCCGGACTCGCCGTAGCCGCAGGTGGTCAGAGGGCGCGCCTGCTCGAATGCCATCTCGAATTCGGCCGTGCGACCGGGCCGGACGGGTAGCAGCGCGTGTTCGAGGATCATCGCGGATCTTTCAGGAGGCGTGAGTGTTGTTCGGCCGCCGTCCCAGGGCGTTGCTCTCGGAGGTCGCCGGTTTGGCACGGTACATCGCCAGATCCGCGTCGTGCAGCACCGCCTCGGGAGTGCGCGGATCACCCGGGCGCAGCGCGGTGACGCCGATCGATGCCTCGATGTGGATGCGGTGGCCGCGGGCGATGATCGGCTCGGCCATGGTCTGGCGCAGCCGGGTGATCAGGCCGTCCAGGTCGTCCGGCTGGGTGCGGCCGGACAGCAGTACCAGGAATTCGTCGCCGCCGATGCGGCCCACCACATCGTCGGTGCGCAGGCCGCGCTGTAGTCGCTGGGCCACGATCTGCAGCACGGTATCGCCGATCGCGTGGCCCAGGGTGTCGTTGATCGCCTTGAAACCGTCGAGGTCGACGAACAACACGTTCGACACCGGCGACTGTTCGTCGATGCCCAGCGCGGTCGCCAGCCGCGAGAGCACCAGCGATCGGTTGGCCAGCCCGGTGAGCGGATCATGGGTCGCCTGATACTCCAATTGCCTTCGGCTGGCGCGGAATTCGGTGACGTCGTTGAACGAGGAGACGGCCGGCGAGTCGGCCGCGCCGGGGTTGAGCAACCGGCTCGAACCCGACAGCCAGCGCCGCTGCCCGTCCGGGCGGTCTACGCCGAACACGTAGCGGGAGATGGTTTCCCCGGTCGCCAGGGTCCGAGCCACCGGGTGATGGCTCGGGGCCAGCGGCTGGGCGTTCGCGTCGAGCAGCGCCAATGGCAGCGAATCGATGCGGCGGCCGACCAGATCGTCGTCTTCGTGGCCGAAGATACGCAGCGCCGCCGGGTTGATCGATTCGATCCGGCCCCCGCGGTCGATGACGACCACACCCTCCTCGAGTTGTGACACCACGGCCGTGAAATGGTGTTCGGCCCGGCGCTGTGCGGCCTCGGCGCGGCGCTGAGCGGTGAGGTCGTGGATCACCACCTGATAGGCGAGCCGGTTCTGCCAGACGGTGAGCACCGAGACCGTCTCGACGTCGACCGCCTGGCCGTCGCTGCGAATCAGGGTCATTTCCGCTGTCTCGGACGCGTCGCCGGTCTCGTGCAGCCGATCGATGCGCTCGAGCATCGCCGGCACATCGCGATGCGCCACGAACTGGGTGAGCGGATGTCCGACCACCTCGTCCACTCCGGGGGCGGCCAGCAGCCGTACGATCGCCGGATTGGCATACACGACGATGCCGTCCTCGTGCACGACCACGCCGTCGGGACTGTGCTCGACCAGGGTGCGGTACCGCTGGGCGAGCTGTTCGGCGTCCATCACGGCCTCGGGCCGGTTCTCACCTGCCTCAACCACATGTAACCCCCTGATCATGGTCTGTTCAGGTCAATTGGCGCACGGGACCATTCTGATGGTGACGTACCGCGGATCACAGCGCGGACCGTATTGGTTCGGTCACAGTTCAGGTTCTTGTCGGGCCTGTGAGTGATCATGACAGGTGCCCGTTCCCACGGTATCGGCGGAGGGTACGCTGTCGGGCTCGGGTTCGGTCCGGTCGGGGGACCGGACCGGGTGTTACGCCGGAGGCAGCTGCCCAGGCCGGGTGTAGGAGCGCGAATGCCGAACACAACCCCGATGTCAACTCGAGAATATCAAGATCGTATGCCGATCGCAGGTATCGGCGTCGTCAGCGGTTACGGCTGGGGCAGGGAAACGCTGTGGCGCGGCCTGTGCGCCGGTAAGGCGGCGGCCGGGCTCTATCCCGGCTACGGTGCCGACCGCGATCAATACGCGTGGATCGCCCTGGTACCCGACGGCGGCGACGAGTCGCTGAGCCCGAGCCGCTACGCCCGAGCGGTTCAGGAGGCCGCGCGCGAGGCGATAGCCGATGCGACGGAACGAGGCTGGCGTCCGGGCCGCACGGTCGGGGTGATCCACGCGATCGTGCTCGGCGACGTCCGGGACTGGGAGGACTTCTACCTGGCCGACGGCGGCCGCCGCCGCTCCCGCGACTATCTGCGGCTGCTGCCGTCGACTCCGATCTCGCTGCTGATGCAGGAATTCGGCTTTCACGGCCCCTCGATGAACGTCTCGGCGGCCTGCAGTTCGGCCAACGTCGCGCTGATCACGGCGCAGATGTGGCTGGATCAGGGTTTCGCCGACGACGTGGTCTGCGTGACCACCGACTTGTCGGCGACCCCCGATATGGTCCACCACTTCGTGCAGATGGGTGCGGCCGTGATCGACGCCGATCCGCTGGAGTCGTGCCGGCCGTTCCAGGAGGGCAGTCGTGGATTCAGCTTCGGCGAGGCGTCGGTGGCGTTCGTGGTCTCCCGGCAGGTGGAGCGGCCGTACTGCGCGATCCTGGGCGGGGCGATGACCAATGACGCTTATCACGTCGTGTCCGTCGACCCCGGTCTGGAGCGGATACTGGACTGTACGCACCAGGCCCTGGACCGGGCCGGGGTGCGCCCCGGCGACGTGAGCTACTACAACGCCCACGGACCCGGTACCCGGCAGTGCGATGTGGCCGAACGGGCCGTGCTGGCGCGGATCTTCGACGACCGTCCGCGGGTCTATTCGATCAAACCGCTGACCGGACATTGCATGGGTGCGGCGGCCGGCGTCGAGATCGCGGCGGCGGCGCTGGGCTACGAACGCGGCGTCGTGGTGGCGCCGCCGATCGTGGCCGAGGCGCATCCTCGCCTGCTGGACGGACCCACCCCGTTCGAGGGCGGATTCACGGTGAAGACCTCGCTCGGAATGGGCGGGCACAACTCCGTGGTGGTGCTCGGACCGGCGTGAGAGCCGGGACCGCTCGCGGTCGTGACCGAACTTGTCGGTGGGTGTGCTTAGCATGGCGTCTGGGGAGATTCTGGACGCCGAAATTCGATCGAGAAGGGACAGCCGGTGGCGGATCTGTTGACCGTGCGCGGAGCTCGGGAGCACAACCTGAAGGGAGTGGACCTCGATCTGCCACGCGACAGCCTCATCGTGTTCACCGGACTGTCCGGGTCCGGTAAATCCAGCCTCGCCTTCGACACCATCTTCGCCGAGGGCCAGCGCCGCTACGTCGAATCGCTGTCGGCGTACGCCCGCCAGTTCCTGGGGCAGATGGACAAGCCCGATGTGGATTTCATCGAGGGACTCTCTCCGGCGGTGTCGATCGACCAGAAGTCGACCAACCGCAATCCGCGCTCGACCGTCGGCACCATCACCGAGGTCTACGACTATCTGCGCCTGCTCTACGCCCGCGCCGGAACCCCGCACTGCCCGGTCTGCGGTGAACTGATCGCCAAGCAGACCCCGCAGCAGATCGTGGATCAGGTGCTGGAGATGGAGCCCGGCACCCGCTTCCAGGTGCTGGCCCCGGTGGTGCGGACCCGCAAGGGCGAATTCGTGGACCTGTTCGACCAGCTCAACACCCAGGGCTACTCCCGGGTGCGGGTCGACGGTGTGGTGTATCCGCTCACCGAGCCGCCGAAGCTGAAGAAGCAGGAGAAGCACGACATCGAGGTCGTGATCGACCGGCTGGCCGTCAAGCCGACTTCCAAACAGCGACTGACGGACTCGATCGAGACGGCGCTGCGGCTGGCCGACGGCATCGTGGTCCTGGACTTCGTCGACCGCGACGAACACGCACACGACCGCGAGCGGCGGTTCTCGGAGAAACTGGCCTGCCCCAACGGTCATCCGCTGGATATCGAGGACCTGGAACCGCGTTCGTTCTCCTTCAACTCGCCCTACGGCGCCTGCCCGGACTGCACCGGTCTCGGCATTCGCAAAGAGGTCGATCCGGATCTTGTGGTGCCCGATCCCGAACTGAGCCTCAACGACGGCGCGATCGCTCCGTGGTCGCGCGGACAGACCGCCGAGTACTTCAACCGGCTGCTGTCCGGGCTGTCCGAGGCGATCGGCTTCTCGATGGACGCGCCGTGGAATTCCTTGCCGCTCAAGGCCCGTAAGGCGGTGCTCGAGGGCAGCTCCGATCAGGTGCACGTGTCCTACACCAACCGCTACGGCCGCAAGCGGTCCTACTACGCCGATTTCGAGGGCGTGATGCCGTTCCTGCAGCGGCGGCTGGAGAGCACCGAGTCCGAGCAGATGAAGGAGCACTACGACGGGTACATGCGCGATGTGCCGTGCCCGGTCTGTAGCGGTGCGCGGCTGCGCCCGGAGATCCTGGCCGTCACTCTGAACGCCGAAGGCGGGCACCGTTCCATCGCCGAGGTGTGTGATCTCTCGATCCGCGACTGCTCGCGCTTCCTGAACTCGCTCGAGCTGGGGGAACGGGAGGCTGCGATCGCCGGTCAGGTGCTCAAGGAGATTCAGGCCCGGCTGGGCTTCCTGCTCGACGTGGGCCTGGAGTATCTGACGCTGTCGCGGGCGGCGGCGACGCTGTCCGGCGGTGAAGCGCAGCGAATCCGGCTGGCCACCCAGATCGGTTCGGGACTGGTCGGTGTGCTCTACGTGCTCGACGAGCCGTCGATCGGCCTGCATCAGCGCGACAATCGGCGCCTGATCGAAACCCTCACGCGGCTGCGCAATCTCGGCAACACGCTGATCGTGGTCGAACACGACGAGGACACCATCCACTCCTCGGATTGGGTGGTCGACATCGGCCCGCTGGCCGGTGAGCACGGCGGCCAGGTCGTCTACAGCGGCCCGTACCCGGGTCTGCTCGAGGATCCGAATTCGCTGACCGGCGCCTATCTTTCGGGCCGCGAAGTGATCGAGGTGCCGCTGGTACGCCGGCCGGTGTCGAAGAAGAAGCAGCTCACCGTGGTCGGCGCGAGCGAGCACAATCTGCGCGGCATCGATGTGGCCTTCCCGCTCGGCGTGCTGACCTCTGTCACGGGCGTCTCCGGTTCCGGGAAGTCGACGCTGGTCAACGACATTCTGGCGACCGTGCTGGCGAACAAGCTCAACGGTGCGCGGCAGGTGCCCGGCCGGCACACCCGGATCAACGGACTCGACCACCTCGACAAGCTGGTGCAGGTCGACCAGTCCCCGATCGGGCGCACCCCGCGCTCGAACCCGGCCACCTACACCGGCGTCTTCGACAAGATCCGCACCCTGTTCGCGGCCACCACCGAGGCCAAGGTGCGCGGCTATCAGCCGGGCCGGTTCTCCTTCAATGTCAAGGGCGGTCGGTGCGAGGCGTGTTCCGGTGACGGCACGTTGAAGATCGAGATGAACTTCCTGCCGGATGTGTACGTGCCCTGCGAGGTCTGTCACGGCGCCCGGTACAACCGGGAAACCCTCGAGGTGCACTACAAGGGCAAGACCATCGCCGAGGTGCTCGACATGTCGATCGAGGAGGCGGCCGAATTCTTCGAGCCGGTCACCTCCATCCACCGGTACCTCAAGACCCTGGTCGATGTGGGCTTGGGGTATGTGCGGCTGGGGCAGAGCGCCCCGACGTTGTCCGGTGGTGAGGCGCAGCGTGTGAAGCTGGCCGCCGAACTGCAGAAGCGCTCGACCGGGCGCACGGTCTACATCCTCGACGAGCCGACCACCGGCCTGCACTTCGAGGACATTCGCAAACTCCTGGCGGTGATCAACGGATTGGTCGACAAGGGCAATACGGTGATCGTCATCGAACACAACCTGGACGTCATCAAGACCTCCGATTGGGTGATCGATATGGGTCCCGAGGGCGGCTCCGGCGGGGGCACCGTGATCGCACAGGGCACCCCGGAAGACGTTGCGGCCGTTGCCGACAGCTATACCGGCCAGTTCCTGCGTGAGGTTCTCGACAAGCCGGCCGCACCGGCGAAGACGACCAAGGCGAAGAAGACGACAGCCACCAAGACGACGACCAAGGCGGCGGCTGCGAAGCCGGCCGGGCGTCGGAAGGCTGCCGTCGGCTGAGCATCGCGCGACGGACCTGCCGGTTCTCCAGCGGGTCCGTCGCGCCTCGATCGACGCTCCGCATGGGTGACAGTTGTGCCGCAGCCCTGTGCGCGCGATCAGATGGGGCGAATGCTTTTGTCTCTCAACGACTTCGATCGGTATCAGCGGCGCCGGTAGTTCCCGGCTCGTTCAGCCGGCATCCCAACTGTCGGTTCCGCGGCGGCGGCCGAGCTGCCGGCGCCGGAAGAAGACTCTTCCGCCGAGACCGAACTGGCAGCCACCGCGCCGGCCACCGTGGTCAGGGCGGGTGGACGCAGGGTGTCGAAGAAGACGGCCAGATCGCGCACCGCCCGAGCGTGGATCGCGGTCGTCACCAGATTGCACAGCACGGCGTGCGTCCCTACGCCCAGCACGAATTCCCCCGTCGGCGACGACATCGGAATCGCAGCGAGCGAAGATCGACAACGCGGCCAGCCGCGACTCCGGCGACCCGTGCAGATCGGCCCGCCGAGTTCGCGGTCCAGATCTCTTCTGGCGGTCATGCTGCACCCCGGTATCGTCACGTCTTCCGCTGGAACCTACCCATGAAGACATCCGGCGAATCATAGAAGCCGGCTATCGCGCGGCGCGGGCGAAAGTGCCCGCATTGGGGTAAGTCACCGCGAAAAGCGGCGAGTGCTCGAGCGCGACAACGACCGACAAGTCCGCACGCCGCCGTCGTGTCCGCTGCGCACACCTGCGACGATCGGGGCATGGCGATCCCGACCGCATTCACCGAAATCTTCTCCGTCCGCCACCCCATCGTGTCCGCGCCCATGGGGGGCGAAGCGGGCGGGGCGCTGGCCGCCGCGGTCTCCGTGGGCGGCGGTCTCGGGCTCGTCGGTGGTGGCCGCGGCGACCGGGAATGGGTCGAGCGCGAACTGCGACTGGCGCGCGAGAACACCACCGCGCCATGGGGAGTCGGCTTCCTGAGCTGGGCGATCGACCGAGCCGTGCTCGACCACGCGCTGTCGTTCGACCCGGCTGCCGTGGTGCTGTCGTTCGGCGATCCGATGCCGCTCGCGGCCACTGTCCGGGATGCGGGTGCGGTGTTGATCGTCCAGGTCACCGATGCCGACGAGGCGCGGCGGGCGCTGGACGCCGGCGCGGACGTGCTGGTTGCGCAGGGCAGCGACGCCGGTGGCCACTGTGCCGCCCAGGGCATCGGGACGCTGTCGTTCGTGCCGACGGTCGTCGATCTGGCTGGTGCGGTGCCGGTGCTCGCGGCCGGTGGCATCGCCGACGGTCGTGCGATCGCGGCCGCTCTGGCGCTCGGTGCGGCCGGAGCGATGGTGGGCACCCGCTTTCAGGCGACCCACGAGGCTCTGGTGCCCGCCGAGGTGAGCAAGGCCCTGGTGGATGCCGCCGGCGCCGATACCGAGGTGAACTGGACACTCGACATCGCTCGCGGCGCACCGTGGCCGGAGAAATATCCGGCCCGTACCCTGCGCAACACCTTCATCGACCACTGGCGCGGCCGCGACGAAGAGCTCCGGACCGACGAGGCCGCTTTGCGGGATTACCGTCACGCCGCCGCCCGCAACGACCTCACCGCCATCCCGGTGTGGGCGGGCCAGGCAGTCGACCGGATCACCTCGATCGCTTCGGCCACCGAACTGGTGGGTGTGCTCGCCGCCGAAACCGAAGCGGCTGTGCGTCGAATCACGGTGCGCGCGGACTGATTTCGACAAGGCCGCCGCCGTACTGGTCGGCATCTGCCACGACGCGGTGCTGTCGTCGTTGCTGTCGGGAACGCCACGTCCGTTCGCGCCCCCCGGTCGATGCCGTCGTCGCCACCCTGCTGTCGGGATCGCCGTGCGGTGATCGGCGCGGCGCACGCACGTGCCGGCATCAGCCGGTGGGTGCGTGCGCCCACCACGCCCGGCGCTGCCCGTTGTCCCCCGCGCCCGGTGTGCCGCAATACGATTTTCGGCGGCGGCGTCGCGGGCCGACGCCAGGGAAGTGCGGTCGCGCTCGGCGTCTGCGGGACACCCGCGGAGGCGGCTCGCAGGGAGAACCCCAGCTCAGTAAACCGGCCCGGTGTACTTCTCGCCCGGTCCCGCGCCCGGCGCATCCGGATGCGCCGACGACTCCCGGAACGCGCGCTGCAGCGACTGCAGACCCTCACGGATGGGTCCGGCGTGCGGGCCCAGATACTCGACCGAAGCCGTCACCAGACCGGCGAGGGCTGTGATCACGCGCCGGGCCTCGTCCAGGTCGCGCCGCGGACTGGAATCGGGGTCCTCGTCGGCGAGGCCGAGCTTCTCGGCGGCTGAGCTCATCAGCATCACCGCGGCCCGGCTGATCACCTCGACGGCGGGGATATCGGCCAGCTCCCGCACCGTTTCCGGATCCGCGGACTCACTCAGGGCCGACGGGTCGCCGGCATGCTCGCTCATATCCGTAGCATGTCATCGAGTTCGCGTCGCCGGGTTGCGGGGGCGGCCGATTGGGAGTAGGGGCGCCTCCGGTGTTAAAGTGGTCGACGACGACCGCCCCGGTCCCGTGCTGGAACCGATCCAGCGCACCGGCTCGGGGCTGTAAGTGGAGCCCGACTCCCACCATCGGCCGGCCTGCGCGCCAGGTTCGATGGTCCGGTCGCCCGCCGTATGCGGCGGGTTCTCGCTCGGATCCGTCCGGGGCGAGGTCGAGGTGGCAGTCCTGTTGATGGACGCCCGCGGCGACCGGTCGACATTCGGGCCCCGTGGCGGTGAAATACCGCGACGGGGCTTTCGTGTTGGGTATGGGGTTGCAGTTGTTGCTCGCGGTCGTTGGATGACACCGCTTGACCTAGGAGGCCCCATCAGCACTGAGACCCGCATCAACGATCGCATCCGCGTACCCGAGGTCCGACTCATCGGACCGGGGGGTGAGCAGGTGGGGATCGTGCGTGTTGAAGATGCACTACGCGTCGCCCAAGAGGCTGACCTCGACCTCGTCGAGGTCGCACCGGACGCGCGTCCACCGGTCTGCAAGATCATGGACTACGGCAAGTTCAAGTACGAGACCGCGCAGAAGGCGCGCGAGTCCCGCAAGAACCAGCAGCAGACCGTGATCAAGGAGCAGAAGCTCCGTCCGAAGATCGATGACCACGACTACGCGACCAAGCGGGGACACGTGATGCGGTTCCTCGAGGCCGGGTCGAAGGTCAAGGTCACCATCATGTTCCGTGGTCGCGAGCAGTCGCGTCCCGAACTCGGTTTCCGGCTGCTGCAGCGGCTGGCCTCCGACGTCGCCGACCTCGGCTTCGTGGAGACCTCCGCCAAGCAGGACGGCCGGAACATGACGATGGTCCTCGCACCTCACAAGGGCGCGAAGACCCGGGTCAAGGCGCAGACCGCCGCGCAGCAGACCGCGCAGCGTGGTTCGGCGCCCGGCAGTTCCGCGCCCGCTGGGGGCGACGCTGCGGCAGGTTCGGCGCCCGCGCCGGAAGCCGAAGCGGCCAGCCCGCAGTAAACCGATACAGCACCGGCGGTATCGCACGATGCGATGCCGCCGGAACGAGACAAGATTGAGGAATCCATGCCGAAGATGAAGAGCCACAGCGGCACCTCGAAGCGATTCAAGGTGTCCGGTCGCGGCAAGCTGCTGCGCCAGCAGGCGAACCGTCGCCACCTGCTCGAGCACAAGTCCAGCCGCCGGACTCGTCGTCTGGACGGCACGGAGGTCGTCGCGCCCGCTGACGTCCGTCGCGTGAAGAAGCTGCTCGGTATCTGAGCGCTCGCGCACCGTTCCCTCTCCCAACCTGTGGGCGCCGCCGCGCCCCTCGATCGAACAAGGACTGACCAGTGGCACGCGTCAAAAGGGCCGTCAACGCTCAGAAGAAGCGCCGTTCCGTGCTCGAGGCCTCCAAGGGCTACCGTGGGCAGCGCTCGCGGCTGTACCGCAAGGCCAAGGAACAGCAGCTGCACTCGCTCACCTACGCCTACCGGGACCGGCGGGCGCGTAAGGGTGACTTCCGCAAGCTGTGGATCGCGCGCATCAACGCCGCGGCGCGGCTCAACGACATCACCTACAACCGCTTCATCCAGGGTCTGAAGGCCGCGGGTGTCGAGGTCGACCGCAAGATCCTCGCCGAGCTCGCCGTCTCCGACGCCGAGGCGTTCGCCGGCCTGGTGGCGGTGGCCAAGGCCGCCCTGCCGGAGGATGTCAACGCTCCGGCCGCCTGAGCTGCGACCAGTTGGCCAACACGTCGAAACGACCCGCGGAGCGCGGCTCCGACGACCGGACGAATCCGGAACTGTCGGAACGCAATCCGCGGGTCGTTTCCGCTGTCAAACTGCACCGCTCCGCTGCCCGCCGCAAGACCGGTCTCTTCCTGGCCGAGGGCGCCAATTCCGTGGCCGCGGCGCTGGATACCGAGCGGGCCGAGGAGCTGTTCTACTCCGATCGCGCCGCCGAACGCGACCACGAACTGGTGGCCACGGCCGCCGCGCTCGGGGTCCGTACCACGCTGGTGAGCGAGCGCGCCGCCGAACATCTGGGTGAGACGGTCACCCCGCCCGGATTGGTCGCGGTCTGCCGCCTCGTCGATCGGCCACTGGCACAGGTTGTTTCGCCGCGCGGCGAGGCACTGGGTGCGCAGGCGGCCGCGGAGTCCGGGCCTGCTCCCGGAGAGGTTGCCTCGGGTTCCCGCCTGCTCGCCGTCCCGGTCGAGATCGCCGACCCGGGCAATGCCGGCACCTTGATTCGCGTGGCCGACGCGGTCGGCGCCGATGGTGTGGTGCTGGCCGGTGATTCGGTGGATCCGCACAACGGCAAATGTGTGCGCGCCTGTGCGGGCAGCCTGTTCCACGTCCCGATCGCGCGCGACCGCGATATCGACGCCGTGCTGAACGCGTTGCGCGACAACGACATCACCGTGCTCGCGACCACCGCGCGTGGTGAAGTCGATCTCGACGACGCCGACGACCTGCTGCGTACCGCGGGCGAATCCGGCGGCACCGCATGGCTTTTCGGCAACGAGGCGCACGGCCTGGACCCCGCCGTCGCGGCGCGCGCCGACCACCGTATCCGCATCCCCATCCACGGCCGCGCGGAAAGCCTCAATCTCGCCGCCGCCGCCGCGATCTGCCTCTACGCCGACGCCCGGCTGCGCCACCGCCCATAGCGCCCGGTCAGGCCGCGGCATCCGGAATCGTCGGCGCATGTCTCATCCCCGGCTCGCGCGCATCTCATGGAATTCCGCGTACAGGCTTTCCATGAGGGCGACGAA
The DNA here is from genome assembly GCF_002933465.1 of Nocardia nova. Lineage (GTDB taxonomy): Bacteria > Actinomycetota > Actinomycetes > Mycobacteriales > Mycobacteriaceae > Nocardia > Nocardia nova_B. The sequence continues at coordinate 73,336 of NZ_PSZE01000014.1, read as the reverse complement.
GGATGGAAAGCGAGTGGGCGGCTCGGCTCGCCACGAGAACAGGCTGAATGCTGCCCATTCACCGGCATCGTCGACGTCGCCGGGATCGAGGAACAGGATTCCGGAGTCTGCCTCCGCCGAAATCAGTAGTCCGCGAACGAACCGGTTGCCGGCGGCCGACTCCGAGGCATCGTCGAACGGATCCAGATCGTCCCATTCCATCCAGTAGGGCTCCAGGTCGCGAAGCCAGCCCACGTCGGTGGTGCCGCGCAGCCGGGACACGAAATATCCTGCCTCGCGCCAGCCGTCGGTGGTCAGCAGGAATTTCCGGTACGAGGGCGGCAGCGCCGACCCGATCCGGGATTCGGCCGCAGCGACGGCTTCCTCGGTGGCCGGAGGGAAGCCGAGCCGACCGTCCCGCAACACCTCCGCATCGAGGTCGGCGGGCTCGTTGCTGCCGATCCATTCCTCGCTCCATCTCGACAACCACGGTGCCCAGTCCATGACGCAGATTGTTTCAGGCCGGTACGACATGTCGAAGGGCCCTGAATACGACTGTGGGCGCCGGATAGTCGATCCGGCGCCCACAGTCACGTGGATCAGTCGCGCGGGTGCGCCAGCTCGATCACGTGGTTGTCACCGGAGCCCGGGGCCAGGGTCAGCGTGGAGGTGGTCGCCGGGTAGCCGGAGGCCACCACCGTGTAGTCGCCGACCGCGAGATTGTCGAACAGGTAACTGCCGTCGGCGTCGGTGGTAGTGCTGTCGATCACCGCACCCGCCGCGTCGACGAGCGTCACCCGGGCATCGCGCACCGGCCCGTGCGCACCGTGTACGACACCGCGCAGTTGCGCGCCGCGCGAGAGCACCACGTCGAGCTGGGTGATGCCCTGTCCGGCGACCTCCGCCGGCAACGCCACCGGCTGGAACGTGGCGGCGTTGACCGCGACGGTCACCGGTCCGGGAACCAGTTCGGTCAGCGCGTAGTCGCCCTCGGGTCCGGACGCGCCCGCCGCCAGTACGTCGCCGCGGCTGTCGGTGACGATCACCAGCGCATCGGCCACCGGCGTGCCGTCGTCGGCCGCCCGCACGGTGCCGGCCAATCCGCTCATACCGCTCAGCCGCACATCGTGTTCCAGCGGTCGCGTGCCCACGGTGATCGGCGTGGCCTGCGGCTGGAATCCGTCGGCCGAGGCGATCAGCACATACGAACCGGGTTCCGGGGCGTCGAGCGCGTAGCGCCCGTCGCCGCGGGCGATGGCACGGCCGATCTGGCGGCCGGTGGGGGAGATCAGCGTGAGCGCGGTACGCGTCACCGGCGTGCCGTCACCGGCCCGGACGCGGCCGTGGACCATGATCCCGGTGCTCACGAACTCCTCCGGGATCAGGCCGGAGGCATCCTCGGCCATGATCTGGGCCGAGAGCACCGGTTCCGGCCCCGACTCGGCGGCCTGTTCCAGCGCGCCGGTGGTCCGCAGTGGGACCTCCTTGATGAACAGCGTCACCAGGAAGGCGACGAGCGCGATGGGCGCCGCGATGAGGAACACGTCGGCGATGCCGTGACCGTAGCCGGCCTCGACGACCGTGCGGACCGGACCGGGCAGGGCGGAGATGTCCGGGATGTGGTTGCTGCCGCCCATGGCCTGCGCCGCAGCCGGGTTCAGGTGGCTCAGACCGTCGCTGATGTAGTGCTTCACCCGCTCGGCCATCACCGCGCCGAGCGCCGACACGCCGATCGCGCCGCCGAGGCTGCGGAAGAACGTCACCAGGGAGCTGGTCGCGCCGAGTTCGTGCGGCGCCACCTGGTTCTGAGTGCACAGCACCAGGTTCTGCATCGTCATGCCGATGCCCAGGCCCATCATCGCCATGTAGATCGCGACCAGCCAGTAGTTGGTGTCGTAGCGGATGGTGCCGAGCAGGCCCAGGCCGGCGGTCACCAGCAGGCCACCGGTGACCAGCCACGCCTTCCACCGGCCGGTACGGGTGATGATCTGGCCCGACACCGTGGAGGAGATGAACAGGCCGCCGATCATCGGGATGGTCATAATGCCCGACATCGTGGGTGACTTGCCGCGCGCCAGCTGGAAGTACTGGCTGAAGAACACGGTGCCCACGAACATCGCGACACCGATGAACAGCGAGGCGGCCGAGGCGAGGCTGATGGTGCGGTTGGCGAACAGGTGCATCGGCACGATCGGTTCGGCGGCCCGCAGTTCGACGAAGACGAACAGCACGGCCAGCACGACGGCGCCGAGCACCATCACCAGGGTCTGCCAGGACGCCCACGCGTACTTGTCGCCGGCGAAGGTGACCCACACCAGCAGCAGGCACACCGCCGCGGTGACCAGGAAGGCGCCCAGCCAGTCGACCTTCACCTCGCGCCGGGTGACGGGCAGACGCAGCGTGCGCTGCAGCACGATCAGCGCGACCACCGCGAACGGCACACCGACGTAGAAGCACCAGCGCCAGCCCAGCCAGCTGGTGTCGGTGATGACACCGCCGAGCAGCGGGCCGCCGACGGTTCCCACCGCGAATACCGCGCCCAGATAGCCGCTGTAGCGGCCGCGTTCGCGCGGGGAGATCATCGCGGCCATCACGATCTGGGCCAGGGCGGACAGACCGCCCGCGCCGATGCCCTGCACCGCGCGGCAGGCGATCAGCATGCCCGGATTCTGCGACAGACCCGCGACCACCGAACCGGCCACGTAGATCAGCAGAGCGATCTGGACGAGTGCCTTCTTACTGAACAGGTCGGCGAGTTTGCCCCACAGCGGGGTGGTGGCCGTCATCGCGAGCAGGGAGGCGGTGACGACCCAGGTGTAGGCGGACTGTCCGCCGCCCAGCGTGCCGATGATCTTCGGCAGCGCGTTGGTCACGATCGTGGAGGAGATGATCGCGACGAACATGCCCAGCAGCAGACCGGACAGGGCCTCCATGATCTGCCGGTGCGTCATCGCCGCCGTTTCACCCGATTCTGGGGATCTGCGCGCGGCGTCGTTCGCAGAGGTGATTGTCATCGTTCTCTTTCCGGAAGCGGTCGATGCGGCGGTCGGCCGGTCGCCGATGTCGCCGCATCAAGAGGTGTTCGGGGGATATCAAACAAGTTGATTAACGAAAGTAACTATAATCCTGTCAGGGCGCTCCGCAAAGGGCGAACACCCGGTGTGTTCGATCACATCCGGGCGCGGCGGGCGAAAAGGCTGGTCAGTCCTCCTCGAGGCAGGCGTTGATTTCCTCGGCCCAGCGGGTCGGCACCGCGCCGGGGCCGATCACCTGCATGGCCGTCATCACGGTGATGAGCATCCCGGTGGCAATGAACTGGCGGGCATCGTCGGTGCCGGCGCCGGTGAGTTCGCGGACCAGGTCGTAGATGCGCCCGAAACGCTCGCGGACGGGGTCGCCGATCGCCGGATCGGCGCTGGCGGAGAAGCCGTGCAGCAGCAGGAGCAGCAGTTCCCGTTCGGCGAGAAAGACCTTGTAGCCCTTGCCGAGCGCCTTCAGCGCTTCCTGTGGGGTCGCGTTCGCCGGTGCGTCGGCGCGCGCCGCGCGAAAGACCTGTTCGATCCGCGCGCAGGACTGGTTGACCGCGGCGACGAACAATCGTTCCTTGGTGCCGAACAGCCGAATCACGTAGGGCTGCGACACGCCGGCGAGGCGGGCTATCTCATCGGTTTTCGTTGCGGCGTAACCGGTTTCGGCGAATGCGGTGACCGCAGCGGCCAGTACCTGCTCGCTGCGCTCGGCTGCGGTCAGCCGCGTGCGGGTCGAGTCCGCCATGGTCCTCCTCGCGATCGTCCGACGGTCACGGTAGCGCGGTGCGGGCGGGAATCGAGCCTGGCGTCGCTACCTGTTGACATGTTATCAGCGGATGCATACTCTTTTGCCGTCAAGTTATCAGTCGATAACAACAAAGGACCTGCGATGACCTCCACCCTCGAAACCATCCCCCGTGCCGGCGGGTCCGGCTCCCTCCGCCGACCGCTGGGCGCGGTCCTGGCCGCCGTCGGCATCCCGATGTTCATGGTCGCCCTGGACAACCTGGTCGTCACCAACGCGCTGCCGGTGATCCGCACCGAATTGAACGCCTCGCTGAGCGACCTGCAATGGTTCGTCAACGCGTATACGCTGTCCTTCGCGTCGCTGCTGCTCACGGCCTCCGCACTCGGCGACCGCTTCGGCCGGCGCCGGATATTCCTCGCCGGAATCGCGCTGTTCACCGCCGCGTCCGCGGCCTGCGCCCTGGCCACCGAGCCGTGGATGCTGGTGGCCGCCCGTGCGATTCAGGGGTTCGGCGGCGCGGCGGTCATGCCGCTGTCGCTGACGCTGCTGTCCGACGCGGTGCCGGAGAAGATGCGCAGTGCCGCGATCGGCATCTGGGGCGGCATCTCCGGGCTGGGCATCGCGGTGGGACCGGTGGTCGGCGGCGCTGTCGTCGGCGGCCTGAGCTGGCAGTGGATCTTCTGGCTGAACGTGCCGATCGGCATCGCGGTGCTGCCCTTCGCGGCCCGGGTGCTCGGTGAATCCTTCGGCGGCGCAAGGCGTTTCGACCCGCTCGGACTGGTGTTGTCGGCGGGCGGGGTGCTGGCGGTCGTGTGGGCGGTCGTGCACGGCGCCGACGACGGCTGGACCTCCGCGCCGGTGCTGAGCGGACTGCTCGGCGGGTCCGCGCTGCTGGCCGTCTTCATCGCCTGGGAGATGCGAACCCCGGCGCCGATGCTGCCGCTGCGACTGTTCCGGTCGCGTGCCTTCCGGGTCAGCAACATCACCAGCTTCACCTTCGCGGTCGGCGTCTTCGGTGCGATCTTCCTGATCTCGCAGTACTTCCAGGTGGTGCGCGGCTACAGCCCGTTCGAATCCGGTCTGCGCACGCTTCCGTGGACCGCCGCGCCGATGGTCGTGGCGCCACTGGCGGGCCTCGTCGTCGGCCGGATCGGCGCCCGCCCCCTGCTGGTGGCCGGGCAGGCGATGCTCGCCGCGGCGCTGGCTTGGATGGCGACGGTGAGCTCGGTCGACGCCGGCTACGGCTCGTTCGTCGGCGCCATGGTGCTCGGCGGCGTCGGCATGGGCTTGACCTTCGCGCCCAGCGCGACCGTCGTCATGGCGAGTGCCGCCGCCGAGGATCGGGCCATGGCCTCGGGAACGAACAACACCGTGCGCGAAGTGGGCGTCGCGATCGGTGTGGCGATTCTGGCCTCGATCTTCGCCTCCCACGGGTCGTATGCGAGTCCGCGGGGATTCGTCGACGGGCTGGTTCCGGCCGTGTGGACCGGCGCGGTGATCGTGGCGGCCGGGGCCGTGATCGTTCTGCTGCGGTTGCCGCGGCACCTCGTCGCGATCGAGGCGCCGGCGAGTGCGCGGGACTCGGACCACGACGACGCTCCGACCGTATCGGCCGACACATGACATCGGGTCCGGCACGCCGTCGGTGATCAGGCGGCCCGGTCCGCATCGATCGGCGAGGCGGGGCCGGACGCCGGGAATGTGCGCCCCATGTCGCTGTCGGCTCGCAGGATGTCCCGCCCAGGCGCGTCGCCCGGATCTCGGGCGGCGCGCCTTTCCTTATCGCCGCCTTTCCTTATCGCCGCCTCCGATGCCCCGATTGCCGGTGTTCGGGTCGATGACGCAGGACATCCGAACGCCGGAAATATGCGTGTGAGGCGGGCTGCCGACATCGCCTACGATTCGACCAGCGACAATGTTGTGTTGTCACTACTGGACAATGTGTTGTCACTGCTTGACGAAGGTGGAACAACCCGACGTCACGCAGCCGGACACAACGACCCGACCAGCCCAGGGGAGAGACGAACCATCGTGGCCGACGAGAAGGATGCAGCCGAGCAGTCAGCGACGCCGGCGGAGGCGCTCAGCGAAGAGGCTCTCTCCGCTGCTGCCGCCGCCGCGGAGAAGGCGTTCGCGGCCGCGGCCGACCTGGATGCGCTCGCCACCGCCAAGACCGAGCATATGGGCGGCAAATCGCCGATCGCCCTGGCTCAGCGGGCGATGGGCGGGCTGCCCAAGCAGGACAAGGCCGACGCCGGTAAGCGGGTGAACGTGGCCCGCGGCCGGGTTTCGGACGCCTTCGAGGCCCGCCGTGCCCAGCTGCTCGCCGAACGCGACGCCGCCGTCCTGGTCGCCGAGGCGATCGACGTGACGCTGCCGGCCCGGCGCGCCGCGGTCGGCGCGCGCCATCCGATCACGGTCATCTCCGAGCAGATCGAGGACGTCTTCGTCGGCATGGGCTGGGAGGTCGCCGAGGGCCCCGAGGTCGAGACCGAGCACTTCAACTTCGACGCGCTGAACTTCTTGCCCGACCACCCGGCCCGCACCATGCAGGACACCTTCCATGTGGCGCGGTATATATCGGCGTCCGAGGCTGGGCCTGCGGGGTCACGCTCCGCTACCGCCTCCGGCCCTGACGCCTCGGACGCGGAAGGCTCCCGCCAGGTCCTGCGCACTCACACCTCCCCGGTCCAGGTGCGCTCGATGCTGTCGCGCGAGCTGCCGATCTACGTCGTCTGCCCGGGCCGCACCTTCCGCACCGACGAACTCGACGCCACCCACACCCCGGTCTTCTCCCAGGTGGAGGGTCTGGCCGTGGACAAGGGCCTGACCATGGCGCATCTGCGCGGCACCCTGGACGCGTTCGCGCGGGCGCTGTTCGGGCCCGACACGCGAACCCGCATGCGGCCCAACTACTTCCCGTTCACCGAGCCCTCCGCCGAGGTCGACGTGTGGTTCCCGGACAAGAAGGGCGGCGCCGGCTGGGTCGAATGGGGCGGCTGTGGCATGGTCAACCCGAAGGTGCTGATCGCCAGCGGTATCGATCCCGAGGTCTACAGCGGATTCGCCTTCGGTATGGGACTCGAACGCACCCTGCAGTTCCGCAACGGCATTCCGGATATGCGCGACATCGTCGAGGGCGATGTGCGCTTCACGTTGCCCTTCGGTATTCGCGCCTGAGACCGGCCCACATCCACCACCCGAGAACCTTCATACGAGGAAGCGAAACGTCACGTGCGAGTAGCGCAGTCCTGGCTGACGGAAACCCTGCAGCGGACCACCCCCGGCTGGTCGCTGACCCCCGAGGAGCTCGACGCCGGTTTCGTCCGCGTGGGCCTCGAGGTCGAGGAACTCGACACCCTCGCGCCGGTCACCGGCGATATCGAGCACCCGCTGGTGGTCGGCCGAGTCGCCGAGATCACCGAGCTGACCGAGTTCAAGAAGCCGATCCGCTTCTGCAAGGTCGATATCGGCAAGCCGGAACTGCAGGAGATCGTCTGCGGCGCCCGCAATTTCGCGGTCGGTGACCTCGTCGTGGTGGTCCTGCCGGGCGGTGTGCTGCCGGGCGGATTCGCCATCAGTTCGCGCAAGACCTACGGCCACATCTCCAACGGCATGATCTGCTCGGTCGCCGAACTCGGTATCGGCAAGGACCATTCGGGCATTCTGGTGCTGGAGCCTGGCACCGCCGAACCGGGCGCCGACGCCAACGAACTGCTGGGCCTCGACGACACGGTGATCGAACTCAACATCACTCCGGACCGTGGCTACTGCTTCTCGGTGCGTGGCTTGGCGCGCGAACTCGCCTGCGGTTTCGACCTCGACTACGCCGATCCCGCGGTGCGCACGCTGCCCGACGACGAGGCCGACGCGTATTCGGTGACCATCGAACCGGGATCCGGCTGCACCCGGTTCGCGGTGCGCAAGGTCACCGGCGTCGATCCGAACGCGGTGAGCCCGTGGTGGTTGCAGCGGCGGCTGCTGCTGGCGGGTGTGCGGCCGATCTCGCCCGCGGTGGACGTCACCAACTACGTCATGCTCGAACTGGGCCAGCCGCTGCACGCCTTCGACGCGGCGAAAGTGACCGGGCCGCTGGTGATCCGGCGCGCGCACACCGGTGAGACGTTGCGCACCCTCGACGAGGTCGAGCGCGTGCTCAACGCCGAAGATGTCGTCATCACCGACGATTCGGGCGTGATCTCGCTGGCCGGCATCATGGGCGGCGCGAGCACCGAGGTCGGCGGCGCCACCACCGACATCCTGCTGGAGGCGGCGACCTGGAATCCGCTGGCGGTCTACCGCACCGCGCGCCGGCACAAGCTGGTCTCCGAGGCGGGTAAACGCTACGAGCGCGTCGTCGATCCGGAGATCAACGTCGCCGCGCTCGACCGCGCCGCCACTCTGCTGGCCCAAATCGCCGGTGGCACAGTGGAATCCGCACTGACCGACGTGCGGCTCCCGGTGCCTGCCATGAAGCCGATCCGGATGGATATCGATCTGGCCGACCGTACCGCGGGCGTGGTGTATCCGACCGGCACCTCGGCGCGCCGGCTCGCGCAGATCGGCTGCGCGGTCGAGGTGAGTGTCAGCGAGACCGGCCACGGCCAGCTGGTCGTGACCCCGCCGAGCTGGCGGCCCGATCTCGCCCAGCCCGCCGATCTGGTGGAGGAGGTGCTGCGGCTCGAGGGGCTGGAGCAGATTCCGTCGGTGCTGCCGACCGCTCCGGCCGGGCGCGGCCTCACCGCCGTGCAGCGCCGCCGCCGGGCCGTCAGCCGTGCGCTCGCCTTCTCCGGATGTGTGGAGGTGCCCGCGCCGATCTTCATGACCGCCGGGGTCTTCGACACCTGGGGGCTGGACGCCGACGATCCCCGCCGCGACACCATGCGCGTGCTGAATCCGCTCGATGTGGAGAAGGCGGAACTGGCGACCACGCTGTTGCCCGCCCTGCTCGAGGTCGCCGCCCGCAATATCTCCCGGGGTGAGCGCGATCTGTCGATCTACGGCATCGCCCAGGTCGTCCTGCCCGGTCCGGACACCCGCGCCGTGGCCGAACTGCCGGTCGACCGCCGTCCCACCGACGAGCAGATTCGCGAGCTGATCGAGTCGCTGCCCGCCCAGCCTGTACATGTCGCGGCGGTCCTGACCGGCCGGCGTGAACCGCGTGGCCCGTGGGGGCCCGGCCGGGTCGCCGAGGCGGCCGACGCGTTCGCGCTCGCCGATGCCGTGGCCGATGCCGCCGGAGTAACGATCGAGCGCCGCGCCGCCGCCTACCTGCCGTTCCATCCGGGCCGCTGCGCGGAACTGCTGGTCGACGGCACGGTGGTGGGTCATGCCGGCGAACTGCATCCGGCTGTCCTCGAGCGCAGCGGTCTGCCGCCGCGCACCTGTGCGCTGGAACTGGATCTGGACGCGCTGCCGCTGCGCGAATCCCGTCCCGCCCCTGTGGTTTCCGCCTTCCCCGCGGTCCTGCAGGACGTGTCGGTGAGTGTCGAGAAGTCCGTGGGCGCGGCCCAGGTCGAATCGGCGCTGCGCACCGGTGCGGGCGACCTGCTCGAGGACATCGCACTGTTCGACGTCTACGAGGGCGCCCAGGCGGGCGAGGGCCGCAAGTCCCTCACCTACGCCCTGCGCTTCCGCGCGAGCGACCGCACCCTCACCGAGGACGAGGCCAGCGCGGCCCGCGATTCCGCGGTCACGGCGGCGGCCGATGCCGTAGGCGCGGTTCTGCGCGGATAGTGCGAACCACATTCCTACCCGGCATTCCTACCCAGGTAGCATTACGGGTATGAAGCTGAGTGTGAGTCTGTCGGAGGAGGACCTGGCGACGATCGACGAGGAAGTATGTCGGTCGGCTTTGCCCGGTCGGTCCGCCGCTGTGCACAAAGCCATCGAGCTGCTGCGTGCCCGCGCCCTGGAAGATGCCTATGAACAGGCGTGGGAAGAGTGGGAAGAAGCGGGCGAGGAAGCTGCCTGGTCGGTCGCGACCGGTGACCTGTAGTGCGGCGCGGGGACGTCGTGCTGGTTGACCTCGACCCGGTTCGAGGAAACGAGGTGGCGAAGACTCGTCCCGCCGTCGTCGTCAGCAACGACGGCGCCAACCGGCGTGCGGTACAGCTCGGCCGCGGTGTCGTCACCGTGGTGCCGGTGACAAGCAACACGGATAGAATCTTTCCGTTCCAGGTGCTCTTGGAAGATGTTCCAGGGTTGCGGGTGGCGTCGAAAGCGCAGGCCGAACAGGTTCGTTCGGTGTCTGTGGAACGGGTAGGGCGGGTGCTCGGCAGTGTGCCACCCGCGCTGATCAAGGAGCTGGACCGGGCGCTACGCCTGCATCTGAACCTGTGAATTCAGCGGCCGGGTGGAGACTTGGTGGTAGTTGGCGCTAAGAAGGGGCTATGCGACATCCGGCCGAGGGCGTGCTCAACGCGCTGACGTTCCATCCCGAACGTCGGATCACGATGACGCCCGAGCGTTTCGGCTTCGCCCACGAGGACCTGTGGCTCACCGCGGCCGACGGGGCCCGGATCAACGCCTGGTTCGTGCGCGCCGAGAAGCCGATCGCCCACCTGCTCTACGCCCACGGCAACGGCGGCAATATCGGGGATCGCTCGCCGATCCTGGCATTGCTGGCCGCCGCGGGCTTGAACGTGCTGACCTTCGACTATCGCGGTTACGGTCGCAGTCCGGGGCGGCCGAGTGAACGCGGACTGTATCTGGACGCCCGGGCCGCTCGTCAGGCGCTGCTGGAACAGTCCGGCGTGGACCCGAAACGCGTTGTCTATCTCGGTAAATCGCTCGGCGGCGCGGTCGTCACGGAGCTGGCGACCGAATATCCGCCCGCCGCGATGATCCTGATGTCCACCTTTACCGGTCTGCGCGACACGGCCCGCGCGGTCTATCCCTTCATTCCGAAAGCCTTGGTGCCGAACGCGTTTCCGACGCTGCAGCGACTCCGCACCCTGCGCGTGCCGACGTTCGTCATGCACGGCGCCGCCGACGAACTGCTCCCGGTCGAGATGGGCCGGACGCTGCACGCTGCGGCTGCCGACCCCAAGCGGCTGCTGATCTACCCGAACGCCGGTCACAACACCCTGGTCTCGATTCCCGGGTGGTCGGGAACCGTATCGGCGTGGGTTCGCGACGTTCTCGCGGGCGTGGAGTCGGTGACCGGCGAGTGAAGCCGGCCGGACCGTGCTCGCGATGCGTAGCCTGGGAGCATGTCCGAAACCGGTGATATGGCGGTCCTGCTCGCCGCGATGCAGGATGAGGATCTGCTCGAGGTCGTGGTCACCGCGACCACGGGCCGGCCGGGTCTGGCGAAGTTGCATCTGAGCGCGGTCGAACTCTCGGCTCGCCCCACTCCTGCCGAAACTCATGCCGAACCCGTGGCCGATATGAGTTCGGACACTCCCGGTGCGGCCGCCGCCGTGCCGCCGCCGATCTCCGGCGGGTTCGGCCAGGTCGCGGTGGGCTCGGGCGTGCCGCTGCCGCCGGAGGGCTTCGGGGTACCCGGCGGATACTCCGAATCCGGAGTCCCTACTTTCGAGTCAGTTCGCGATAAGGTCGAGCAGCGCTACGGCACCGCCCAGGGGTTGGGGGAACTCGACCGGCAGACACCGGCGGGCCGCAGCGCCGACGAACAATGGCAGGCGCGGGAGAAGGCCGCGCGGGAACGCCTGGACGAGATCCGGAAGTCGCTGCGCGACGACGTGTGATTCCGGCTGCTCCGGCGGTCCGGACAGCTGAAGGGGAACCGATGACCGCAGCACAGGACATCGCCGCGAAACTGCTCGACGCACAGGTGGACTACCTGCTCGCGGAGGTGACGGGCGATCGGTTCGCCGAGGTCGTCGCCCGCGATGTCGACGATGTGCTGGCGGTCGCCGACACCGTCGTCTTCCGCGATGTGGTCTCGGTCGAGGACGCACGCGAGACGGTCCGCACCGTCGTGAACCGCCTCGGCGGCAGCCCGGTCCTGCGGGACTCGGTGGCGGTGTTCGCCGACGCCATCTACGACAACATCGCCGAGAACAACGACTACACCCTCGGCGACGTCGTGGACCGCGAGCCCGTGGAAGCGTTGCTGGAGAAGATCTTCGGCATGCACCAGGCCCAGGAGCGCCTGCTCGAGCGGCTGACCGAAAGCCCCCTGGTGGCGACGGCGGCGTCCAAATTCGTCGACAAGCTGATCGACGACTTCATGGAGTCGAATCGGCAGATGGCCAGCAAGGTGCCGGGTGTCGGATCGCTGGTGTCGTTCGGCACCAACGCGGCCAAGTCCGCCCGCAAGGCCGCCGAGAAGGCCAGCAGCGGCACCTTCATCGGCGATATGGCCGGTAAGGGCGCGATGTTCGCCCTCAAGCGCACCAACAACGCGATCCGGGAAATGCTGCGCGACGCACCGGTGCACGGCGCGGCGATGGAGTTCTGGGATCTGCACGCCGGTGAGCCGGTCAGCGGCCTGCGCGACTATCTGACCCAGGCCGACCTGCGCGAACTCGCCCTGCTGGTGCACCGCATCGTCGTCACCACCCGCGACAAGGAGTACGTGGGTGTCCTTCTCGACGAATGTGTCGACGTGTTCTTCACCAAATACGGCGACCACACCCTCGGCGCGCTGCTGCCCGAACTCGGCCTGTCCGCCGACGACATCCGCACCGAGATCCTGCGCTACGGACCCGCGGTGGTCGAGGCGGCGAAACGAAACGGCGTGCTGGCCAAGCTGATTCGCGAACGGCTCGAACCGTTCTACACCTCGGAGCCGGTGCTGGCGATCCTGACCGAGGCCACGCAGTAGACCGGCACGCACGAACCGCGGCAACGGCCCGGCCCAAGGCGACTGCCCTGAGCCGGACCGCGCTCGCTGATCAGCCGTCGATATCGGCGAACATGCCGGGCTCGTACGCGCCGCCCTGCTGGCGCACGATCACGCCGAGCCGGTTCGCCGCGTTGATCTGAGCGACCAGCCCGACCAGTGCGGCGATCTGGTCGTCGTCGTAGTGCTTGCGCACCTGCGCCCAGGTCTCGTCCGATACTCCCTGATGGGCGTCGGCGAGACGGGTGCCCTCCTCGGCCAGCGCCAGCGCGGCCCGCTCGGCCTCGCTGAACACCGACGCCTCGCGCCACGCGGCCACCAGGTTGATGCGCACCGCGGGCTCGCCGGCTGCGGCGAGATCCTTGCTGTGCACGTCGGTGCACCAGCCGCAGCCGTTGATCTGGCTGACGCGCAGCATCATCAGGTCCTGGGTGGCCTTGGGCAGCGTCGACTGGAGGATGACCATGCTGGTATTGCCGAATCGCTTGGCGAACTTGACGCCGAGTGCACTGTCGGTGAGGCTGAAACGGGATTTCATGACGTCGTCCTTGCTGTCGTGATCGTTGTCGGGAACGACCACAAGATGCCGCCCGCACGATCGATGTGACGGTGCGGAAAGGTGATGTGCGGCACAAGTATTCGGTGTCACAAACAGTGGTTGCCCGGCGTCGGGCTCGCCGCGCCCCGACCGGGTGCCGGTAGGCCGGCATCAGCGCAGCCGTCCCATGTCGTTCACGAGACCAGCGTGGGCCGCGGTGCGAATGCCCACAATTCCCTGCGGGGTATGGCCGGGTGCCGGTATCGCGGTCGCCGGACCCGACCGGCAACGATTCGGCGACATCGAATTGCCCTCGCGGAATTCGATTATGCACGTTTGAATTTTCTGCCCAGAGGGTAAGGGTGCCCATTTTCTGAGAACCGACCGCGCGGTATATGAGTGTTCCCACTACTGAATGTACCGACGCCCGGCGCTACGTTGTTTGAAGTTTCAATGTTGTCCACCGGAAGGTCCGGTCATGAGCACAGACCATCGACCCGTCGAATTGTCGGCTCTGGCCGCGGCGTTGCATACCGAGCAGGACGGCTACCGAAAGTCGTTACGCAACCGTCAGTTGCAGATGATCGCGATCGGCGGAGTGATCGGCACCGGGCTGTTCCTCGGTGCGGGTGGGCGTCTCGCGGATGCGGGTCCGGGGCTTTTTCTGGTCTACGCGGTCTGCGGTGTCTTCGTCTTCTTCGTGCTGCGGGCGCTGGGCGAGTTGGTGCTGTATCGCCCGTCGTCCGGGTCGTTCGTATCCTACGCGCGCGAATTTTATGGCGAGAAACTCGCATTCGCCGTCGGCTGGATGTATTTCTTTCACTGGTGTATGACCGGCATCGTCGACATCACCGCGATCGCGACATATGTTCGATATTGGGATGCGTTCACGGTGGTGCCGCAGTGGGTGATCGCACTGGTGGCGCTGGTCGCGGTCGTCGGCACGAATTTGATCTCGGTGCGATGGTTCGGAGAGCTCGAATTCTGGGTGGCGCTGGTGAAAGTCGTCGCCCTCATCGGATTTCTGATCGTGGGCTCGGTCTTTCTCGCCGGCCGGTTCGCCATCCGGGGCGAAGTCGCGGGGGTCGGCGTGATCGCTCATCACGGTGGACTGTTCCCGACCGGTGTGCTGCCGCTCGTCACGGTCACCACGGGCGTCGTATTCGCCTATGCGGCAGTGGAGTTGGTCGGTATCGCGGCGGGGGAGACCGAGAACCCGCACGAGGTGATGCCGCGCGCCATCAATTCGGTCATCGCCCGCATCGGGGTGTTCTATGTCGGCTCACTCGTCCTGCTCGGACTGTTGCTGCCCTACACTGCCTTTCGTGACGGCGAGAGCCCGTTCGTCACCTTCTTCGCCCGCGTCGGCGTTCCCGCTGCCGGGTCGATGATGAATCTGATCGTGCTCACCGCCGCGTTCTCCAGTCTCAACGCCGGCCTGTATTCCACCGGCCGCATCCTGCGCTCGATGTCGGCGAACGGCAGCGCCCCCGCCGTCGCCGGCCGCATGTCCCGCACCGGCGTGCCCTACATCGGCATCCTGGCCACCGGCGTGATCGCGCTGATCGGCGTCGGGCTCGACGCGGTGGTGCCGGACAAGGCCTTCGAAATCGTGCTCAACGTCTCGGCTCTCGGCACGATCGTCTCGTGGATGGTGGTTCTGCTCTGCCAGTTGCGCCTGTGGCGACGCTGGTGGGACGGCATCTCCCACCGCCCCGCGTACCGCATGATCGGCGCCCCCTACACCGGTATCGCCACCCTCGTATTCCTGGTGGCCGTGGTGGCACTGATGGCCTGCAGCAGCGACCCGGTCCAACGCTGGGCGGTCGTGGCGACGGTCTGTGTGATGGGCCCCGTCCTCGTCGGGGGATGGTTCCTGACGCGCCGGAAAGTGTTGCGGATAGCGGCGATTCGCCACGACCACACCGGCCAGTTCCCGGTGGTCGCCGAGCGCCCGTGGCCGGGGCGGCCGGCGGAGCCGGAAGTGATCGTGCAGGAACCGAAGCGCGACCCACGTGAAGGTCATCCTCTCTGAGAATGTAGTCGGACGGAGGACGCTGCCGGTGTGGTGTGATGCGGTGCGCGATGGTCGAGAACTCGGTCGGGTAGGCTTCCCGAAATGCCAATCCTGTTCGATACCAGTGGGTTACAGCAGTCCGGTGAAGATATCTGGGACTCACCTGTCACGGGCGATCGGATCATCCGCCAGTACACCCCTGGAGTGCCGACGATTCCCGCCCCGCTGGAAGATCTACCGGCCCTGCGGCGCGACCTCGCCGAAGCGAGTGCAGGCGGCGGCTGCTTGATCGAGGCGCACGTCGTGTCCTTCGCGGACCTGCCTGCACTGCTGCGTTTCGAAAAGATGCGGCATTGGAATCGCCCTAACAGCCTGATCTACACCGCATCGATCATCGTGCCCCGAGCGATCGGCGCCGCGACCGTGCTCGTCCTGTGCGCCGACAACGGTCCCATCGGCCTCCGCGATGCCATGGTGGCGGCGAAGCTGGGAATCGAGGCAATGACTCCGCCGCATCCGTACGCTCCGCACGTTCGCGGCGCCCTGCCCTACAGTGCATCCGATGACGCGCGATGGGATGCCGAATTCCCTGATCACGCCCTGACCCGAGCCCGTCGATGGTTCGCCGAACTCTCCCGAACCGCGCGGGCCGACCCGCAATTCGCGGCCCTGCCGCCCTTCACCGGCCCGATCCCGGATTTTCCGAGCATGACCCCGCTGAACGATCCGCCGCCGTCATGGCTTCGGTAGCGACTGCCGCTTGCTGACGGGCTCGCCAACTAGCCACTGTGCAAAGCTCGTTTCCCGATCGCGGCGCTCAGCGCGTCCAACTCCGCGATCACGTCGACCGCGGCCCAGACGCGGCTGCGTCTGCTCTCGGAAAGCACCTCCAGGATGCCGGCGGCGGTCAGTCGATCCAGCGCCCGGTACGTGCTGGCTTCGGTTGTGCCGGTGAGGTTTTGCGCGATCTCCACATTGAGGATCGGATTGTCGAGGAGAGCTTCGAGCAGGGCCTCATCCGCCGACCTCGCCCGCGGTCGGGCGACAGCGGCCCAACGCTGCGGTAGTCCGCTCAAGGCGAGGGCAGACTCTTCAGCCGCCGAGCTGGAATGGATCGCGGCGTGAGCGAAGTATTCGACCAGTTCGTCGGCTCGTCCCGAACGATAGCCGTCGAGGTGAGCGAAATAGCGGTGGGTGTCGGCAAGCATGACCGACGCCAACGGAACAGTCACGCGGTGGGTGAGCCGGCGACGCCGGAAAATCGCGCTGATCAACGCCCTTCCGATATGTCCGTTGCCGTCGGTGAACGGGTGAATCGACTCGAATTGGGCATGGGCGATCGCTGCCTGCGCAACGATCGGTACGTCGGTTCGATTGGCGAAGCGCAGCAGATCGGCCATCAAAACCGGAACCAGGTCCGGCGGCGGTGGCACATACAGTGCGTCGAGGGGGGTGTAATCGCTGCCGCCGATCCAGTTCTGGACGTCGCGCAACTGCCCCGAATCGCGGGCGGTGTAGTAATCCGGCGACATCAGCATGCGATGGGCGTCGAGCAGCATCTCGAGTGTGATGTCCTCGTGTGCCGCTCGATCGACCATGGCCGCCAGGGCCCGAACCGCCGCCAGTTGCGACAGGGCCTCGTCGCTTGCCTTGGCTCCCGCGACGGCCTTGCCGAATGCTCGCCAGCCCGCGTCGATGTGCTCGATCTTCGACGACGCTACCGATTCGCTACGCAGCAGAAAGCCTGCCAGGGGTGCGAGGTAGGCCCCGAATCCGGCTTCCAGCCGCGTCACCGCGATGACGGCGTCCTCCTGTGCGCGAGCGACCGAGCCGACAGCGTCGAAGTCGAGTTCGGCGATGCTCGGGGGAATGGAGACCTCGATGCGGTCGAGTAGGCGATCGGCGCGAGAACCCTGCCGTATACGCGCCTGCCAGTCCCGCTTCTCCTTGCGGTGAGACGGCCAAGTCATATCGGGCTCCTCGAAGCGGGAAAGTATAGTAAGCGCAGCGTTACTATACTTTATAGTGGTTAACCTATAGTAACTACCCTCTTGCTGTACTTTAGGCGCTCGACTTCTCCTCGGGGCGGTCGACAGCAGCGCTTGGCGCGTCGGATGGGCCGTGCGGTGGGGCCGTTTGTACCCCCTGGCTTCGTGCAAAAAACGACGAGCGTCCGGTCCAAAGATTCGTGAAGATGACGACACGACAAGGGCGTCCGAGCTCATTGGCCCGAACGCCCTTGTGGCACAGAAGGTTAGGTGAGGTCGAAGCCGCCGCACTCGAGGCGGGCGGTGAACGCATCCCATTCGGCGGGGGCGAAGACGAGGGCGGGGCCGGTGGGGTTCTTGGAGTCGCGGACGCCGACCATGCCTTCGGAAAGGTGGGCTACCTCGACGCATTCCTTGCCTGACGAACTGCGGCTGGACTTGAACCACTGGGCGCCGGATAGATCAATACTCACGCGAACTCCTCAGCTAGTGCCAGGATCATGTTCCTGCTGTCGTGTTCGTCCAACGCTACCTGCTGAATCGCGCTCAACGCAGCGCGATAGCGAGTGACTTCCTCGGGCCGCTCCAAGTACAGATCGCCCGCATACGCTTCGATGTACACCACCGGCGGTTCCGACAATTTCGACTGCGGCAGGTCGGGGAATTCGAGGAGAATGAACGACCCGGCCAGCGGTCCGGTGTGGCGGCGAGCGTTGAACGGGACGATCCGTATGGAGACGTTCGGCCTTTCGCACATCTTCGCTAGGTGAACCAGCTGCTCTGCCAACACGTTTCGGCCACCGACTTGGTCACGCACAGCGGCTTCGGACAGTAGAACATCCAGCATGAAAGTGGGGTCTTCGAGGCGCTTTTGCCGGTGAGCAGTCACTTCCAGACGCCCTTCGACTGCTTCGGGGGCCAGTTCGGGAATCTCCGACCAGGCCAGTGCGCGCCGATATGCAGCTGTCTGCAACAACCCGGGCACGATCTCGGTTTTCCATGCCGTCAGACGACTGGTGGCCTCTTCCAGGGCGAGGTAGTGGTCGAACCCGCTGGGGATCTTGGCGTCCGCATATGCCCGCCACCACCCGCCTCCGCGCTCCCGCGATGCCCGCACCTCCGACACCAATCCCAGCAGTGTCCGGCGCTCCTCGTCCGACGCCTCGTAGAAGTCGCACAGCGCATTCACCTGCAGCCCAGTGGTTCTCGTCGACAACCCCTCCTCGATGCGGCCGATGGACTGGGGTGAGGTTTCGGCGGCGCGGGCGGCGGCGGCCTGTTTCAGTCCTTTGGCCTCGCGGAGGCGGCGCAGTTCGCGCCCCAGGGCGCGGCGGGCGAGGGTGCTGCCGGTGACGGACATATCTTTAGCCTCCCTAATGGTCGAGCCTGTTTCTGGAAGCCACCCTGTGGTGGCGTTCGAAGTTCTGTCCCCGTAGTGAATGTCCGGGATCCGTGAGAAACATTCGGGCACTTGCCTATTCCGGATGCGGGACGTTTCGAGTGTACTGGCATCAGCCCGGTAGCCGGGAAGAACCAACCGCCGAATTCCGATCGTTCTCGGAATCGGCGGTCTTCGGCCCCGGCTATCGGGCATGCCATTGATGAAACCCGCAGGAGCGCACCGATGCACGGACGTCCGATCACCGATCACATCGAGATCACGGCGGTGGTTGCTCGAAGTCGCGTGCGCGTTATCGGTCGTATCCGCAGGCCGGTGGCACAGTTTGTTGTGCGACCGAAATATGCTGTCCGACAACCACTTTTCATCCTCAAGACAGTGCCGGACGATGGCTCGGCCGGCCGGCCGACCGGCATGCGCTGCGAATATGCAGAGTGCAATTTCGCCGACGCTGGCGAACCTGGCTGTGAATCGCCTACGGGATCGAATCAAGGGGCGAGTCTCGGTGCTCTTTCCGAAATCGGCTCTGCTGCGGCAAGCGGTCCGCGTGCGGTACGACGCCATTTCCGCTCCTCGCCGCCCGGTAGTATTCGTGGCGATCGCGAATCTGTTCATCCGGCAAGGGAGCTTCGGCTCCGGGGCGAAGGCGAATACGCCGGCGCCGATCACAGCGGTGGAGGAGAGCGCATGGCGAAAACGACTGTGGCCGACCAATTCGTGCACGTTCTCGCGCAGGCCGGAGTGCGGCGGATCTACGGCGTGGTGGGGGACAGCCTCAATCCGATCGTCGACGCGGTGCGCCGCACCCCGCAGATCGAATGGGTGCATGTGCGCAACGAGGAAGCCGCCGCCTTCGCCGCGGCGGCGGAGGCGCAATTGACCGGCCGCCTGGCCGTCTGCGCGGGAAGTTGCGGCCCGGGCAACACCCACCTCATCCAGGGCCTCTACGACGCGCACCGCACCGGGGCGCCGGTACTGGCGCTGGCCTCTCACATCCCCTCCGATCAGATCGGCACGCAGTTCTTCCAGGAAACGCATCCGGAACGCCTCTTCGTCGAATGCAGCGGATACTGCGAAATGATCAGCCGGGCCGAACAGATGCCGCGCATGCTGCGGATCGCGATCCAGCATGCGCTGGCGCGCCACGAGGTGTCGGTGGTGGTGCTCCCGGGCGATGTCGCCCAGTTGGACACCGCGCATCCGACCGGCGAAACGAGCCTCGTCTCCGAACTCGGTCGCGTCATGCCCGCCGCCGAACAGGTACGGGCGCTCGCCGACGCCCTGAACGCGGCACGAACCGTCACCCTGTTCTGCGGTGCGGGCGTCCGCGACGCGCACGACGAGGTACTGCGGCTCGCCGAAATGCTGCACGCCCCCATCGGGCACAGCCTGCGCGGTAAGGAATGGATTCAATTCGACAATCCCTACGACGTGGGGATGAGCGGCCTGCTCGGCTACGGCGCCTGCTACACGGCGATGCACGAGGCCGATCTGGTCCTGCTGCTGGGCACCGACTTCCCCTACGACGAATTCCTGCCGGGAACCAATACCGTGCAGATCGACCACGATGCCTCCCACCTCGGCCGGCGCACGCTACTACAACTGGCCGTGCACGGCGATGTCCGTGAAACCCTGCGCGCGGTCCATCCCCTACTGACGCAGAAATCCGACCGGGAATTCCTGGACCGCATGCTCGCCGAGCACTACCGGCTGCTCGAGCAGGTCGTCGACGCCTACACTCGAAATGTCGCCGACCACAAGCCGATTCACCCCGAATACGCCGCCGACATTCTCGACGAACTCGCCTCCGACGATGCGATCTTCACCGTCGACACCGGCATGTGCAATGTGTGGGCGGCCCGCTATCTGACCCCGAACGGCCGCCGCCGGGTGATCGGGTCGTTCCTGCACGGCACCATGGCCAATGCCCTGCCGCACGCCATCGGCGCGCAATTCGCCTATCCGGACCGGCAGGTCATCTCGATGTCTGGCGACGGCGGATTGGGCATGCTGATGGGTGAACTGCTCACCGTGGCGCTGCATCGGCTGCCGGTGAAGATCATCGTCTTCAACAATTCGTCGCTGGGTATGGTCCGGCTGGAAATGCTGGTGGACGGCATGCCGAATTTCGAAACCGACCATGCCCCGGTCGATTTCGCCGCCGTGGCCCGCGCCGCCGGCATACACGCGGCGCGGATCACCGATCCGTTCGCGATCCGGAATGCCATCGCCGAAGCGCTGGAACATCCGGGTCCCGCACTGGTCGACCTCGTCACCGACCCCAACGCCCTGTCTCTCCCGCCGCACATCACCGCCGCGCAGGTGCGCGGCTTCGCGCTTGCGGCCAGCAAGATCGTGCTCACCGGCGGCGTGGGCCGCATGATCGATATGGCCCGATCCAACCTGCGCAACGTGCCGCGCTGAAACGGCGAGTTCCCCAGCGGAATTCGCGGAAGCGGGCAGGACGTACCCGTCCGGCAACGGTCACACGTACTGCTCGCGCAGCTTGCCCTTGACCAGTTTTCCCGTCGGCGTACGAGGCAATTCGTCGGCGAAGTCGACGCTGCGCGGCACCTTGTAGTGGGCGATGCGCTCGCGCAGGAAGTCGCGGAGTCGTTGTGCCAGTTCGGGTCCGGGTTCGGCGCCGGGTGCGGGCTGGACGACCGCCTTCACCGATTCGCCCATCTCCTCGTCGGGTATGCCGATCACCGCCACATCGAGCACGTCGGGATGCAGGGCCAAGGCGTCCTCGATTTCCTGCGGGTAGATGTTCACCCCGCCGGAAATGATCATGAATGCCTTGCGGTCGGTCAGGAACAGGAAGCCGTCGGCGTCGACATAGCCGATATCGCCGGTGGTGGTCCAGGTCGGATGGTCGGGGTGGATCGCCTTCGCCGTCTTCTCCGGATCGTTGTGGTAGCCGAACGGGAGTTCCTCGCGTTCGAAATAGATGGTGCCGATCTCGCCGACGGGCAACTCATGGCCGTCGTCGTCGCAGATGCGAACCTCACCCAGGCCCGCCGGCCCGACCGAGCCGGGTTTGCGCAACCACTGCTCGCTGTCGATGAAGGTGGCGCCGTTGCTTTCGGTGGAGGCGTAGTACTCGTGCAGCACCGGCCCCCACCAGTCGATCATCGCTTGCTTCACCTGCACCGGACACGGCGCGGCGGCGTGGACGGCGACTCGCGTACTCGAGACGTCGTAGCGGGCACGCACGCTCTCGTCCAGTTTCAGCATGCGCACGAACATCGTCGGCACCCACTGGCTGTGGGTGACGCGATAACGCTCGATCGCGGCGAGGGCTTGTTCGGCGTCGAACCGCTCCATCACCACCACGGTTCCGCCGAAGGCATGAACCACGCCGCCGAACCGCAAGGGCGCGGCGTGATACAGCGGGGCCGGCGACAGGTACACGGTGTCGGTGTCGAATCCGTAGAGCGGGCCGAAGATGGCGGTGTAGGTGTCACCCAGCGGATCGCCGACCTGAAGGTCCGACAGCGGATGCTTGATCCCCTTCGGTCGTCCCGTAGTGCCCGACGAATACAGCATGTCCGCGCCGCGCGGCTGATCCGGCAGCGGTTCGGGAGACTGTGCGGCCACAGCCTTTTCATAGGATTGGTATCCCGGCACGTCACCGCCGAAGGCGATCCGGAGTCCGACCTCGGGCGTCTGCTCGGCCACCCGCTGAGCCACATCCGCCAGCTCCGCCGACACGATGAGCGCCCGCGCGCCGCAATCGTTGACGATGTAGCTGATCTCGGCTGCGGACAGATGCCGGTTGACGGCCGTGATGTAAAGGCCGGATCGTAATGCCGCCCAGTAGACCTCGTACACCTCGAGCGTATTACCGGACAGCAGCGCGATGTGATCGCCCTTGCGCAAGCCCGCGTCGTACAGGTGGCGGGCGAGGCGAACCGAGTTGTCCTCGAGTTCGCGGTAGGTCAGCGTCTCACCGCTCTCGGCCAGCACGACCGCCGGTTTGTCAGGGAAACGATCGACATGCGCACCCGGGTACATCCTGCTCCTCCGCAACACCGCCGACGGCTCTGACGCGACCGCCGGTCGAGAGGGGCCTGCCTCGCCGCCGCGACACCGGCCCGCCGAGACACCGTCCCGACGTGCGCGACGATAGCGGAAAGTGAACCACGATTCGTGGGTTATCGCCAAACTTGTGAACCGCTCGAGAGCGCACGAAGGCTCGCATGCCCGGCGCCCACCTTTTTCGGGGCATAACAGGTTTGCCGACGTGTCGATATTCCGTACGAGAGTTCGTCGAACGGGAGGTTCCTATGAAGGTCGGGCGTATCGGCGTGTTGGCGGCCGGGGTGGCGACGGCGGCCACGACCGCGGTGGGTTTCGGCGTTGCGGCGCAGGCCGAACCGACCGGTGCCGATGTGGAGGTCTACACCTACTGCGGCGGGGCGCTGCCGGGCTTCCCACCGCCGTTGCAGGTGATCGTCCGCAATATCGGCACCGCGACCGCGGAGAATGTGGCGGTGACCTACTGGACGCCGTTCGGCCCGTCCGGATCCATCATCGAACCCAGTCTGGCGCCGAGAGAAATCGCCAACTACACGGTCGGCACCGCGCGCACGCTGGAACTGATCACCGCCACGGTGACGAGCACGACGCCGGATGCGAACCCCGGCAACAATTTCGTGGTCCAGCCGATGTTTTGCACGGGGTCGATGTAGCCCTGCCCATGCCGCGGTGACGGCGGTGTCGACCGTACGGCCACATGGCGCAGGCCGCGACCTGGTGGGCGGGCGGAGCTGCGGTAGCCGGGTACGGCTGGTGTGCGTCGTTCGGCAGCCGGGTCGGCGGTTCCGCGGCTGACCGACTGTCGCCCTGTCGCGCTATCGGCCTGTCGGCTGTCGCCCTGTCGGTTGTCGCCGCGTCGCTCCGATGCTCCGACGGTATGCCGGTGAACCCACGCGGACGTCGGCATTCGCTTAGCCTGAGCCACAAGCGATGTCGACAAGGAGCTCCGACCGATGGCGAACCCGTACCAGCCCGGATATCCCGCACCGCAACCACCGGGCTGGGGTATGCCACCGAATTATCCTCAGGCTCAGCCGTTCTCGCCGCCCAAGCCGCCGACGAATCGCGCTGTCGCCGACGTCGTCGCGGGAATCGCTTTGGCGCTGGCGGCGATTCTCGCTGCCGCGCAATCCGTATGGGGACTCGTCGTCTCCGGCGGTGGCTATTCGGTCTTCGAGTACGGCTTGGGCGGCGCCCTGATCCCCTTTTGGGTGTGCTCACTCGTCGCGTTGGTCGGCGGCATCCTGTTGTCCATCGCCGGTTCGAGATCCGTTCGAATTCGTGCCATTGCCGCGCTGGGCGGTGGCGCGTTGTTCGTCACGGTCGCCCAGAACATTGTGGTTCTCTGCTTGGACTCCTACGTTCGGTTGGCAGACAGAGGTAATTGGCTGGCGATACCCGCCGCCATCGCGATCCTCGTGGCGGTGGGAAGCCTGATCGCGGCAAAGCCGGCCTCCTCGGCGACACCCGTTTCTCCGTCGGCGATCCCCGGTTACCCCGGCGCCACGTTTTACCCGGGGCCGGCGGTCTACCCCGGAGCCCCCGCCGTTCAGCCCGGCTATTCGGCGCCCGCGGTCCCTGAGTCTCCGTCACCCATCCCCGCGCCTCATGGCTGGCCGTCGTATCCGGGCGCCGCTGTTCCCGCCTATCCGGGTGCGCCCACACCGGCTTACCCGGGGGCGCCGGGCTACCCGCCCGCTCCGTCGGGCGCGCTGGGAGATCCGAACGCCGCCGCCGGTCAGCACCCGGTCGCCGGTCCGTACGCTGCTGGCGCGCCGTCAGCCCAAGTCCGTCAACCTGTCGCGCCGGCCCCGGATGCGGCCCGTCCGCAACCGGGTTACCGATCCTCACCGGAGCAGCCCAGTGGCCCGGAATCATCCTCGGCTCCCACCGTCCATGCGGGTCCGGGTGGCGCGCCGCCTTCGGAACCGCAGCTGCCCCCACAGTGAAGCGGGGCTGTGGATTCGGGGAGATGGGCTGACCAATATGCGCACTGATCGGCTGAACCCGATAGTGGGCACGGGGCAGACCGAATTCCGCTGCAGCAAAGCGACGCCGCACGTCGACGATCTGCGAGCTCGACCGTGAATGTGGCGTTGCGCAGGCATTCCACCACGTGCCACTGAACTTCGATCGCTCCCTTCTTCATCGCCACATCAACTCCAACGTGCTGTTCGACCGTTCGGCGCCGATGCCTTCGAACAGGGCAGTGGCCGCCGCGTTGGATTCATCTATTTCGGCTGTGGCCCATGCCTTTCCGGTACGGTTCAGCGAGCTCAGCGCCCGGCCCAGCAGGGCACGGGCGATGCCGCGCCGGTGCACGTGGGCGCGGACCGCGATCAATCCGATCCGCGGTAGCCGAGTCGGCTGCGCCACCCGGCACAACCCGACATAATGGCCGGCCTGGGCCGCCGCTACGTAGTTCGCGGGATCGATCGGCGGGGCGATCACCTCGGCAGGCATGGTCTGCCACCCGGCGGCGGCCTCGATCTCCGCGCGGACGGTGCGATCCAGTTCGCGCAGCGAATCGATCTCGGCCGCACCGAAATTCACGATCTCGATCCCCGGTGGAGAGGTCGAGTCGAGCCCGGTGACCACCGGATCGGTGGGCACCCGGTACTCCCATTCGCGTCGCCGTGGCGTGGAACCGGCTCGCCGCCATCGCGACATCAGCTCGAGGTCGGTCTCGTCGACCACCGTGTACAGCGGCTTCGGCAGAGCGCTCAGCATGGCGGTGGCGAGGCGATCGAAGGCGTCGTCCTGCCAGGAGTCGATGCTGAGAAACAGTCGCCCATCGGGCCGCGGCGATGCCTCACCGCGACCGACCAGCAGGTCGCCGATCAGCGCATGCCACCGCCGGTCCGCGATGCGCGTCACCATGAGTTCGGAAGAACGCATTGTCGTCCCCTTTCGGGATTGCTCGGACGAGCGCTCCCGATGACGACGTGCGTCAATCGTCCGATCGTGAGAACGGGGAGCGCCCAAAGAATGCCGTGAAAATGGGACTCACCCCCTCGCGTGATCAGGTCGGACCGCAGAAGGTTAGCAACTCCGAGGTCCGGCGCCCACCCATTTTCCGAACACCGCGCCCGAGGTCCGGAACGCGCTTCCCGGCTCGTACGGACGAACCAGCTCGTCAGACGTGCCGCGCCGCCGGACTTGCGATCTACGCGTGAGCCGAGCGGCGCACCTTCGGGCACGCTGGTCTCGATCGCATCGGCGGTCAGGGGGTGGGCGGCCCCGATCCTGCACGGCGTCGTCGCTGTCGGCGAGTCTGTCGAGAAGATGGCCGACGCCGCCGTACTTAATTTGTACAAGCTGGAGATGTATAAAAGGAGGATGGCCTATGTGATCGGTGAGCCCTGTGTGGACGTCATGGACCGGGCGTGTGTGGAGGAGTGTCCGGTCGACTGCATCTACGAGGGGGGACGTTCCTTGTATATCCATCCCGACGAGTGTGTGGACTGCGGGGCGTGTGAGCCGGTGTGTCCGGTGGAGGCGATATATTTCGAGGACGATCTGCCCGCCGAACTCGAGGTCTACCGCGACGACAACGCCGCCTTCTTCACCGACACCCTGCCGGGTCGTGATCGGTCGCTCGGATTCCCCGGCGGCGCAGCGAAACTCGGTCCGGTCGGGGTCGACACTCCGCTGGTGGCCCGGCTGCCGAAACGGAGTGTTCAGCCATGACGCATCCGACGGCTGCCGCCGCCGCGCCGACCGGAGGGAGTGGCGGGCGTCGCGGCGAGGTGCTCGCGGTTCTGCGCGGCTCGCGCGATGCGTTGAGCATCATCGATATCGCCACGCACCTGCGGTTGCACCCGAATACGGTGCGTTTCCATCTCGAGGCCCTGGTCGAGAACGGGCAGGCCGAACGGGTCGAACTCCCGCGCACCGGACCCGGCCGCCCGCCGCAGATGTTTCGCGCTCGTGCGGTGATGAATCCGGCGGGGCCGCGCAACTACCGGCTGCTCGCCGACATCCTCACCGCCCAGTTGGCCGGCGATCCGGACCCGGCGGCTCGTGCGACCGAGGCCGGACGCGCCTGGGGCCGTCGCGTCGCCGAAGGCATGGATGCCACGGCGCGGACTGCCGAACACGCCGTGGGCGAACTGATACGGGTGCTCGACGAGGTCGGATTCGACCCGGAATCCCGCGCCGCTGCACCGATCCGATTGCGTCACTGTCCCTTCCTGGACCTGGCTGAACGCCGCCCGTCGGTGGTGTGCCGCATCCATCTGGGCCTCATGCAGGGTGTGCTGGAGGGGCGTGCGGCGCCCATCGAGGTCGACCGGCTCGAGCCGTTCGCCGCGCCCGATCTCTGCTTGGTCCACCTCACCGCCGGTGCGGCCGACGGTGATCTGTGACCCAGGTCCTATTTTTACAATAACGCATTGTATAAACTAACCCCGCGAGGCTCACGCGCCGAGCCGCACCGGGAGTGGCATTCATCATCGGGCGACGAACTCGCACCCCATCCGTATCGGAGAAGCCAAGGAGAGTGCGATGACTGCCCCGCCCCTGCTTCCGTCCACCATCGATCGCCCGAGGGAGGCCGCGCAGCATGCGGTCAGTGTGATCCGGCGGGTGCGCGACGCGGTGTCTGCGCTCCCCGCCCCGACGCTGCCGCGGGACACGGTTGTTGCGAGCACTGTCGGCGATCTGGCTTCCGTCCACGTCATCGACCGGCGCACTATCGCCGTGATTGCTCGTAAAGATCGCCACATCCAGCCGATCACCGCGATGATCACGTACCTACCCGGCCTTGCTGTGGCCGTCATCGGCAGCGCGATCATCGTCACCGTCGTCTGATCGGCAGCGCCGGCTCGCGGATGTCGAATGCTCATGTAGCACAGCACATTCAGCGGTCCACTGGAATCGTGCGCCGACGGGATCCGTGCGGCTCGGGCTGGGCCCGATTCCTGCTACCGGCCGAAGTCCGGCATTCGGTGACGACGGGGTGTGAGGCGTTTGAAAAACGCTCCCACCGGGCCGCGGAGGGCCGGCCCCATACCGACGCTGAACAGCCAGTTCGGGCGTTGTTTCAACGTCTTCGCATAGCGCTCGATGCAGTCCGCGAACCCGGGTAGGAAGCCTCCGTTGTGGATCGCGCTGCCCAGCACGACCGCCTCGAAGCCGCCGGGGTCCGGTGCCCGATCCACCGGCTCCACTCGGACGTGCAATCCCGCGTCCCGCATCCGGCGCGCCATGAACTCGCCGATCTGGGCGGTCGAACCCGCCGCGGACGCGTAGACGATGAGTACCGTGTGCTCGCTCTGATCGGAGGCCATAGGCCCACTCTCCCGTCGAGGTCGATCGTCCGGGCAGGGTCCTCGGTCCCATCGGCGCAGCGACCTTCGTCGCCGGGTTCCGCGGCAACCGATGCGATCGGGCGCGGGACAGCCCGATGACTCCGGTGATGGTCGGGACGGTGTGCTACGCGGGCCCGAGTGCCCCCTTGTCAGAGTGAGCGCTCGCGGACGATGCGGGCGATGTCCATGTCGCGGACGCGGCGCAGTGCGGGAAGTTGGACGGCGATCGCGGCGGCCAGAATGGCGATCGCGACAAGTATCGGTGTCGGCGGACTCATCGCCAATTCGAGACGGGCGCCCTGATTTTCGTAGGTGGCCAGCAGCCTACGGGCGAGCAGGATGCCACATCCGATGCCGAGCGGAATGCCGACCACGACGAGGACGAGATTCTCGGCGGCGATCAGGCGCGACAGCATTCCGGTACCCATGCCCGCCGCCCGCAGGGCGCCGAGTTCTCCCAGCCGCTCACCGATGTTGGCCGACATCGCGTTGAAAAGCAGCGCCGCGGCCATGGCGGCGGCGAAAATCAGCATGATTCCCACCAGCGTGTCGTACATCGCGAATGCCTGCCGCATGGCCGAGGCCACGGTGGCCGTGGAAAGGTATGCGACCGCACCGGGGATCGCGGTGAGCCGATCGGAGACGGCACGCTGATCGGTCACGCCGGGCCGCAGCTTCACCAGCACGCCGGTATCCGGTACGGGACCTATAGCCTGCCGCAGGTAGTCGGCCGAAACGTAGACAACCGGGGACAGCGGCTCGTCGACGAATCCGGCGATCGGTGCCGATATGTGTTGCCCGGTGGCGGTATCGGCGACATCGATCGCGTCCCCGACTGAGACGCCCAGGGTGTCATGCAGCCCCGAGCCGAGCAGTAACCCCTTGCCGGACAACTGGTTCGAACCGGACTTTGCGATGAACCGGTGCATCTGCGTCGTGGGCGGCAAGCTGATCACGAGGGTGTCGTAGTGACGATCTCCGGCCGAGAGTGCCACGTCGTAGCGGCCCATCGGCTCGGCCGCGGCGACGTCGGGGTCCTGCCGGACGCGGTTCAGCACCGAATCGGTGGTGCCGGGGGCGGTCGCGATCTCGGCGTCCTGCAGCATGATGCGGCCGTACTGCCGGTCGATGAGTGTCGCGACGGTGTCGCGCAATCCGGCGAACACCATCACCAGGCTTACCGAGACGGCCACACCGACTATGGTCAACACCGTGCGGCGACGGTTCCGCAATACGGCCCGCAGCATCATCCGCCAGCGTGCCGGCGCGCGTTCGAGCGGTGGAACGAGGCGTTCGAGGACGCTGCGTCCGCCGCGCCGGGACGGCGGCGCGACTCGCATGGCTTCGGCGGGCGACATTCGCGCTGCGGCTCGCGCGGGCGCCCATGCGGCAACGGTCGCGGCGGTCAGGGTCGCGGCGGAAGCGATGATCAGGATGCCCGGATGCAATGCGGTCACATGCAAGGGCAATCCGAGAGCCTGGGTATAGCGGGTGGTGATCCAGCCGCCGAGCAGATAGCCCCCGGCCAGACCGGGAACGATGCCGAGCACCGCGCACGCCACGCCGTATCCGAGGTAATGCCGGCGCAGTAGCGCGGGGGAGAAGCCGTTGGCGGCAAGGGTTCCGATGACCGCCCGCTGCGCTGCCACCACGCGGGACAGCAGCACGTAGGTCCCGAGCACCGCTGCGGCCAGGAACAACCACGGCAACAGATTCGCGAAGGTCCCGAATGCGGCGACGTCGTCCTGCAGGGCTCGATACGACGGCTGCTCATCGCGCGGGACAAGCTGCAGTCCATGTGCTCGCGTGTAGTGCCCGGCTGCCCTGACCAGATCACCCGCCGCAGCACGATCGGTCGCGTACAACGCGACCTGTTCCACCGGATCGGGCAGATTCCGGACCAGATCGCGGTCGGGAAGGAACACGACGCCGAAGTGCTCGGGGGTGGTCATGATCTCCTGCGTGGAGCGGGCGGGCCAGAAGTACTCCGTCGACAACGCCGAACCGGCGACCGGAATCGCTTGCCAGCCGCCGGGATTCAGAAGTTCGACGCTGTCGCCGGGGTGCATGTCGTAGTGATCGGCGAGGTGCTGTTCGACCACGAGCCGGCCCGCCGACGGCAACCTTCCCGACCGCATCGAGAGCCGGGAAACCTCGGGCTGCGACCCGTCCGGGACACCGATCGCGCGGCCGAGGAAGGTCCGTCCCCCGATGCGAATGCCGACCTCGCTCTGATGCCTGACCTCGGCCACCGGCGCGCCCGGTAGCGCCTCGAATGCCGGAACGGATTGTCCGGCGCCCGGGCCGGAGACGACCGCGTCGGGCAGTCGTTGCGCACTGTAGGCCCGGGAGAACGATTGATCGAGATTGCGGTAGGCGCTCGAGGCCGCGACGAACGCCGCGACGCCGATCGCCAGCACCGTGGCGACCGCCAGGAATTGCCAGCGCTGCCGCCATAGATCCCGGCGCAGTTTGCGCAGTAGCGCCCGGCCTACCACTGCAACTCCGACGCCTCAACCGGATGGTCCACCCACTCGGAACGGCTGATCTCACCCGACTGTAGCCACACCACGCGGTCGGCCATCCGGGCGATCTCGGAGTTGTGCGTCACGATCAGGACGGTGTGATGGCCCTCCCGCGCGAGACCGCGCAATACGGCCAGCACCTGTCGGCCGGTGATGAGGTCGAGACTGCCGGTGGGTTCATCGCACAGCAGCAGGGGCGGTTCCTTCACGATCGCCCGGGCGATGGCCACGCGCTGCTGCTGTCCGCCCGACAGCTGTCCCGGAAATCGGTCGGCGACATCTGCGAGACCGACGAGGTTCAGCGCGGCGCGACTGCGGGCGGCGGCATCCGGCCCCGTCAGCTCCGCCAGGATCTCCACGTTCTCCAGCGCGGTCAGGGTCGGGACCAGATTGAAGAATTGGAAGACGAACCCGACGCGGTCCCGACGGAACGCGGTGCGCTGCTTGTTGTTCAGCGCGCCGATATCCATGCCCGCCACTTCGATGACACCACCCGAGGGCTCCTCGATCCCGCCCACCAGGTTCAGCAGCGTGGTTTTACCCGACCCCGACGGACCCAGCAGGACCACGAACTGCCCCGGCCGGATCTCCAGATCCACGTCGCGCAGCGCGACCACCTGTCCCGCACCGGAACCGTAGGTCTTACCGACCCCTGTCATTCGTAGCGCGGGCGCACCCGATGCCGCGGCGGCCTCGGCCGCGAGCAACGGATCCGCGTGGGTGCGGCGATTCATGATCTCAGCGTCGCGACCGGCTGTGACGGCGGGAAGGGCCGGTTGTCACATATCGTTGCCGAACTGGGTCTTCACCGACCGGAGCGATCCTGTGCCCACGGATCCGCGACCCGCCCGTGAATGAGCTTGCATGATCGTGCATAATCATCACATGGCGGATACCTCGAGTGGGCCTGTGGTGCGGGTCGCGGTAGCTGGTGCGAGCGGATATGCGGGCGGTGAGGTCCTGCGTGTGCTGCTGGGACATCCGGAGTATCGAGCCGGGCGCCTCGAGATCGGGGCGCTGACCGCGGGATCCAATGCCGGTACCACGCTGGCGCAGCTGCAGCCGCATCTGCTGCCGCTGGCCGATCGGGTGCTCGCGGCGACGACGGCGGAGGTGCTGGCCGGGCACGACGTGGTGTTTCTCGCGCTGCCGCACGGGCAGTCCGCGGCCATCGCCGAGCAGTTGCCGGAATCCACGGTGATCATCGATTGCGGGGCCGATTTCCGGCTCATCGACCCGCAGGACTGGGAGACCTATTACGGATCCCCGCATGCCGGAACCTGGCCCTACGGTCTGCCGGAGCTGCCCGGCGCCCGGGAACAGCTGCGCGGGGCCACCCGGATCGCGGTGCCGGGCTGCTATCCGACGGTGTCGAGTCTGGCGCTGGCGCCGGCGGTCGGGGCGGGCATCGTCGAACCGGATGTGACCGTGGTCGCGGTCAGCGGCACCTCGGGTGCGGGCCGCAAACTCGACGTGGGACTGCTCGGTTCGGAGGTGATGGGCTCGGTCCGCGCCTACAACATCGCCGGCGCGCACCGCCACACCCCGGAGATCGCGCAGAACCTGAAGGCCGCGGCCGCGGCCACCGGTGCCGACATCGGCGATGTCACAGTCTCGTTCACGCCGGTGCTGGCTCCGATGCCGCGCGGCATCCTGGCCACCTGTACCGCTCGGCTGCGCCCCGATGCCGCGGGCGCGGTGGCCGACCTGGCCGCCGCCCGCGCGGTCTACGACAAGGCCTACGGCGACGAACCGTTCGTTCACCTGCTGCCCGAAGGCGTGCTGCCGCAGACCGGTTCGGTAGTCGGCTCCAACGCCATCACCCTGCAGGTGGCCGTCGACACCGCCGCCCGCACGCTGGTGGTGATCGGCGCGATCGACAATCTGACCAAGGGCACCGCGGGCGCCGCGGTGCAATCGATGAATCTCGCTCTCGGTCTCGACGAGACCGCCGGACTTTCCACCGTAGGAGTGGCACCGTGACCGACACCGATATCGCCGGCGGCAGACTGGTCCGCACCCAGGGTGTGACCGCACCGCTCGGATACCGGGCCGCCGGTATCGCAGCCGGTATCAAGGCCAACGGAAAGCTCGATCTGGCATTGGTTTTCAACGAGGGGCCCGACTACGCCGCGGCGGGCGTGTTCACCCGCAACAAGGTGAAGGCCGCGCCGGTGCTGTGGTCGCAGCAGGTGCTCACCAGCGGGCGCCTGCGCGCGGTGATCCTCAATTCCGGCGGCGCCAACGCCTGCACCGGCCCGGGCGGATTCCAGGACACTCACGCCACCGCCGAGGAACTGGCGAAAGCGTTGAGCAACTGGGGAACCGAGACCGGTGCGGGTGAGATCGCGGTCTGCTCAACGGGTTTGATCGGTGACCGGCTGCCGATGGACAAACTGCTGCCCGGCGTGACCGAGATCGTGCACGAGATGGCGGGCGGGCTGTCCGGTGGCGCCGATGCCGCGCACGCCATCATGACCACCGACACCGTGCCCAAGCAGGCCGCGTTCCACCACGCCGACAAATGGAATGTCGGCGCGATGGCCAAGGGCGCGGGCATGCTCGCCCCGTCGCTGGCGACCATGCTCGTGGTGGTCACCACCGACGCCGCCGCCACGCCGCAACAGCTGGATACCGCCCTGCGCAACGCGACTCGGCTCACCTTCGACCGCCTCGACGTCGACGGCTCCTGCTCGACCAACGACACCGTACTGCTGCTGGCCAACGGCGCCAGCGGCGTCACGCCGAGCCAGGACGAGCTCGACGCCGCGGTGCTGGCGGTGTGCGACGATCTCGCCGCGCAGCTGATGGCCGATGCCGAAGGCGTCACCAAGCGGGTCGAGATCACCGTCACCGGGGCGGTGAGCGAGGACGAGGCCTTGATCGCCGCTCGCGCGGTCGCCCGCGACTCGCTGGTCAAGACCGCGTTCTTCGGTTCCGATCCGAACTGGGGCCGGGTGCTGGCCGCGGTGGGCATCGCTCCCATCGAACTGGATCCGGATCGAGTCACCGTGTCGTTCAACGGAAATCCGGTGTGTGTCAACGGAACCGGCGCTCCCGGTGCGCGTGAGGTGGATCTGTCCGGACCCGACATCGCCGTGCTGGTGGAACTCGGTCTCGGCGACGGCACCGCCACCGTGCGCACCACCGACCTCTCGCACGGATACGTCGAAGAGAATTCGGCCTACAGCTCATGACCACGGAAGCGACGCCGGAGGTTCCGGTGACCACCCAGGACCTGTCCGCGCTGGACAAAGCGCATGTGCTGGCGGGCGCACTGCCGTGGTTGCAGAAGTTCCGCGACAAGATCGTGGTCGTCAAATACGGCGGCAACGCCATGATCGACGACACCCTCAAACACGCCTTCGCCGCCGATATGGCGTTCCTGCGCACCGTCGGCGTGCACCCGGTCGTGGTGCACGGTGGTGGCCCGCAGATCAGCGCCATGCTGAAAAAGCTTGGGCTGCAGGGCGAATTCCGCGGCGGCTTCCGCGTCACCACGCCCGAGGTGATGGATGTGGTGCGGATGGTGCTGTTCGGTCAGGTCGGCCGGGAACTGGTCGGGCTGATCAACGCGCACGGCCCGTACGCGGTCGGCATCTCCGGTGAGGACGCGCGGCTGTTCACCGCCACCCGCCGCACCGTCACCGTCGACGGCGAGCCGACCGATATCGGCCTGGTCGGCGACGTCACCGCCGTCAATCCGGACGCGGTGCTGGATCTCGTTCGCGCCGGGCGCATTCCGGTGGTCTCGACCATCGCGCCCGATGCCGACGGCGTGGTGCACAACATCAACGCCGATACCGCCGCCGCCGCGCTGGCCCAGGGCATCGGCGCGGAGAAGCTGGTGGTGCTCACCGATGTCGAAGGCCTGTACACGAATTGGCCCGACCGCTCGTCGCTGACCACCCATATCGATACCGACGCCTTGGCCGCCCTGCTGCCCAGCCTGGACGCCGGCATGGTGCCGAAGATGGAGGCCTGCCTGCGCGCCGTGCGGGCCGGTGTCCCGACCGCACACGTGATCGACGGCCGGGTGCCGCATGCGGTACTGCTGGAACTGTTCACCGGGGAAGGCATCGGAACGATGGTGACCCCACCCGAGACGGCAGGAACGACAACGTCATGAGCGACAACGTCATGAGCACAGAGCAATTGCAGCAGCGGTGGTCGTCCGCGCTGATGAACAACTACGGCACCCCGAAGGTGGCGCTGGTGCGCGGCTCGGGCGCGGTCGTATACGACGCCGAGGGCAAACGCTACGTCGACTTCCTGGGCGGTATCGCGGTCAACAGCCTGGGCCACGCCCATCCGGCGATTCTGGAGGCCGTCGCCCAGCAGCTCGCCACCCTCGGCCACGTCTCGAATCTGTATGTCAGCGAGCCGGTGCTCGAACTGGCCGAGCGACTGCTCGCGCACTTCGGTGACGGCACCGGCCCGATCGGTCAGGGCTCGGAGGAGGCAGCCGGCGTAACCACGGAGGGCCCCCGCTCGGGCCGCATCGGCACAGCCCGGGCGTTCTTCTGCAATTCGGGCACCGAGGCCAACGAGGCGGCGTTCAAGATCGCACGCCTCACCGGACGGCACACGATCGTCGCCTGCGAGGAGGCATTCCACGGCCGCACCATGGGAGCGCTGGCGCTCACCGGACAGCCGTCGAAGCGGGCGCCGTTCGAACCGATGCCGCCCGGTGTCGTGCACGTGCCTTACGGTGACGCCGCCGCGCTGGCCGCCGCGGTGGATTCCGATACCGCCGCGGTCTTCCTCGAGCCGATCATGGGGGAGAGCGGCGTGATCGTGCCGCCGCCGGACTATCTGGCCGAGGCCCGCCGGATCACCTCCGAGCGCGGCGCGCTGTTGATCCTCGACGAGGTGCAGACCGGAATCTGCCGCACCGGACCGTTTTTCGCGCACCAGGCCGCGGGCATCGTGCCCGATGTGATGACGCTGGCCAAGGGGCTCGGTGGCGGTCTGCCCATCGGCGCGGTGCTGGCGCAGGGTCCGGCGGCGGAACTGCTCACCCCCGGACTGCACGGCACCACCTTCGGCGGTAATCCGGTCAGCGCCGCGGCGGCGCTGGCGGTGCTGCGGACCATCGACGAGCAGGGGCTGGCCGCGCATGTGGAATCGGTCGGTAAGACGCTGATCGACGGTATCGAGGAACTCGGACATCCGCTGATCGATCATGTTCGCGGGGCCGGGCTGCTCATCGGAATCCAACTCACCCAGGATGTTTCGGCGAAGGTCGAGGAAGCCGCACGCGCCGCCGGCTATCTGATCAACCCGCCGAAGCCGAATGTGATCCGGTTGGCCCCGCCGCTGATCCTGACCGAGGCACAGGCCCAGGGATTCCTCGTCGACCTGCCCGGCATCCTCGACGCGGCTTTCCAGGAGAGTGAGTGACCATGGTGCGGCATTTCCTGCGTGACGACGACGTCACGCCCGCCGAACAGGCCGAAATCCTCGCGCTGGCAGCGGAATTGAAGGCGGCGCCGATCTCTCGTCGGCCGCTGGAGGGGCCGCGCGGGGTGGGCGTGATCTTCGAGAAGAACTCCACCCGCACCCGGTTCTCCTTCGAGATGGGCATCGCGCAACTCGGCGGGCACGCGGTCGTGGTCGACGGCCGCGACACCCAGCTGGGTCGCGAGGAAACGCTCGCCGACACCGGACGGGTGCTCTCGCGCTACGTCGACGCCGTCGTCTGGCGGACCTTCGAGCAACACCGGCTCGACGAGATGGCCTCGGCGGCAACGGTTCCCGTGGTGAACGCGCTGTCCAACGAATTCCATCCGTGCCAGGTGCTGGCCGATCTGCTGACGTTGCGGGAACGCAAGGGCGAACTCGCCGGCCGCAAACTCACCTACTTCGGCGATGGTGCGAACAATATGGCGCATTCGCTGCTGCTGGGCGGCGTCACGGCCGGGCTGGATGTGACCATCGCCGCGCCCGAGGGTTTCCAGCCCTACGACTGGGTGCTCGAGGCCGCCCGCAAACGTGCCGCCGAAACCGGTGCCACGATCACGCTCACCGAGGATCCGGTCGCGGCGGCCACCGGTGCCGACGCCCTGGTCACCGATACCTGGACCTCGATGGGCCAGGAGAACGACGGCCTGGACCGGGTCGGCCCGTTCCGCCCGTTCCAGCTGAACGCCGCGCTGCTCGCGCACGCCGCCGCGGATGTGGTTGTGCTGCATTGCCTTCCGGCGCATCGGGGCGAGGAGATCACCGATGAGGTGCTCGACGGCCCGCACAGTGTGGTGTGGGACGAGGCCGAGAACCGGTTGCACGCGCAGAAGGCGCTGCTGGTGTGGTTGCTGGAGCGACGATCGGGCGGTGCGGCGTGAGCACGGCGAGAGCGAACGGGTCCGGCGCTGGATCGGAGGGTCCGCGCACCGGCCCGGCCATCGCACGCACTCGCGCCGGCCGCCAGCAGCGCATCGTGGAACTGTTGTCCGCCAACGCGGTTCGCAGTCAGACCGAGTTGGCGGCCCTGCTCGCCGACGAGGGCATCGAAACCACCCAGGCCACTCTGTCGCGTGATCTGGACGAACTCGGCGCGGTGAAACTGCGCGCGGCCGACGGTGGCGCCGGCATCTATGTCGTCCCCGAGGACGGCAGCCCCGTGCGCGGCGTCACCGGCGGCACGTCCCGGCTCTCCAAACTGCTCGGCGACCTGCTGGTCTCCACCGATCACAGCGGCAATCTCGCGGTGCTGCGCACGCCGCCGGGTGCGGCGCACTTCCTGGCGAGCGCACTCGACCGCGCCGCGTTGCCCGAGGTGGTCGGCACCATCGCCGGTGACGACACCATCGCGGTCATCGCCCGCGAACCCATGACGGGTGCGGAACTGGCCGCGAAGATCGAACACCTGGCGTAGACGGCCGATTCCGCGCCGTCTCCTCATGCCGACGCGAAGGGATCAGGACGGTGGAGGACTCGCCCGGCGGTCGTAAACGGGTCCGGGCGAGGGTGATCGCCACGGGTTTCAGTCCTCGCTGCTGCCGCGCTCGTCCTGCAAGCAACCGGCATGCCCGGTGGTCGGGCACGTGGTCATCGTATTCGAGTGACCCCGCCGCCGGCGACTCATTCGAGCGGAGTCCGCGCCCGCTCCGGTGTCCCGCGAGGGGGCTGTGCGGGTTACGGCGTGGGCCGACGTCCCGCCCGGCCCGGAGATCGACGCGTCGGCTCGGGCAGCCCGAGGGCGGCTCGAAGCGCCGCCCTCCCGCGATCGGCGGCGCGGGGATCATTCAGCAGTTGAATTTCCTGGTTGACCGCCATCGTAATTCCGATGACGGTGGTGACCAGTTCGTCCACCGGACGGTGGGGTCCGTCCGAGTCTGCTTGATGGGCGATGATTTCGGATTCCAGCGCTGCGCGGGCGCCGTCCACGTACCCGCGGAGGCGATCGCGGAGCATTCCCGGTCGGCCGTCGAGTTCGGTCGAGGCCGCGGTGACGAAACAGCCTCCGGGAAAAGGGCATTCGGCCAGATAGGCCATCCAGTTGTCGATCAGCCGTCCCAGCCGTTCGGTCCCCGGCGGCAATCCTTCCAGCGGTGCGATCACTGCCTCTCGGAAGATCTTTCCGGCTTGTTCCAAGGCCGCGAGTTGCAGCTGTTCACGGGAGCCGAAAGGGCCGACGACGCCGGCCTTGCTCATCTCCAGGTTCTCGGCGATCGATCCGATTGTCACACCCTCCAGGCCCACTAGCGACGCCTGCTCGACAGCTACGGAGACGATCCGGTCCCGCGTGCGGGATGCGTCGACGGCGGAACGGCGAGGTGACATCAGCCCAGCATAGCGTACGATCGTTCGCTATAGTCATTTGGCGAACGAGCGTTCGCTAAACTGTGAAAGGTGTTGTGATGAGCGAACTTCTGCGGCTGGACGCGATGGCTCTGGCCCTGATCGGACATGATGTGGTCACACTCGAGGATGCGGATCTCACGGCGCCGACGCCGTGCGCGGGATGGGACGTCGCCGACCTGATCACGCATATGAACGAGCGGCACGAGGCGGTCAACGCCTCGGTGCTCGGCACGTCGGCCGAATTCGCGGACGATCCGCGCGCGGCGTTCGCGCACATCACCGCCCGGTGGATCGCGGCGATCGAGCGCTCCGGTGAGGTCGTGGTGCTGCCCCGGTCCGGTCCGCTCGCCACCGAACGAGTGCTGGGCGTCCATCTGGTGGACATGCTCACTCATCGCTGGGACCTCGCGCGGGCACTGCGTCGCCCCTGTCCCGTTCCGCGGCGATTGGCGGCCGCGGCACTGCCCATCGCGCGCTCGATCACCGCGCCGGGCAGCCCGCTCAACGGCCCGGGCGGCGCCTATCGGTCCCGTCTGGCCGAGGACGAATCGCGCCCGGCGCTGGACAACATCGTCGCCCTCCTGGGACGCGATCCGGACTGGCGCGGCTGAGCCGTGGAACCTACGGTTTCCGGGCGACCGCGCCCCAGCAGTTGACCTGTGCGTCGAGCCAGGACGGCGGTTCGATGCCGGGACGCCAGCGGTTGACCGCGACCACGCCCGGATCCAGCAGTTCGAGACCGTCGAAGAAGGCGGCGAATTCGTCGCGGGTACGAGCCTGCGCGTACACGGCACTGCGCCGATACATTTCGAGCGCCCGGTCCATACCTTCCGGGTCCAGATCGGCGGTGATGTGTGACGCGATGACGAACGAGCCGGGCGCGAGGCTGTCGAGCAGGGTCTTCAGTAGGCCGGCCGGATTCTGTTCGGCGGACAGGAAATGCAGCACGGCGACCAGGCTCAACGCCACCGGACTGGCCAGATCGAGGGTCTCGCGCAGTTCCGGTGCGGCCAGGATCGCCTCGGGATCGGTGAGGTCGGCCTCGATGTAGGCGGTGCGGCCCTCGGGCGATCCCGCGAGCAGGGCGCGCGCGTGGGCCAGCACCACCGGGTCGTTGTCGACGTACACCACGCGGGCCTCCGGTGCCCGCTCCTGCGCCACTTGATGCAGATTGGGTTCGGTCGGAATACCCGTACCGATGTCGAGGAACTGTTTCACCCCGGCGTTCGCCAGCACATCGACCGCGCGGTGCATGAATTGCCGATTGTGCCGGGCTGCGATCCGCACCGTCGGAAAGCTCTCCATAACCTTCTCGAGGGCGCGGCGGTCGACTTCGTAGTTGTCCTTGCCGCCCAATGCGTAGTCGTAGATGCGGGCACTGCTGGGCACCTCGGCATCGGGGGTCGCACTGCTGTCGGATGCGGTCATCACATTCCTGTCGGCACGGGGTCGTCTCGCTCGGATGATATGCGAAACCAAGCGCTCGTGCACGGATTCCCGGCCGACCGGAAGGTGTTGTCGATCAATGGGATTGGTCGTTCCGTACGGGTCGATTCGCCGATTACGCGGGCGACATTCCGGAGCGGAAGCCCGAATCGGACGAATCAGCCGGCGACCGCCGGAGCGAGCACCTCCTCGCACCACTGCCGGAAACCGGTGGGGGAGTAGACCTCCGGTGTGCGCGGCGTGTCGTAGAGGCCGTCGTCGACCGCGGCCGACATATCCGCCAGGCCCTGCGCCCAGGCCGCGCTCATCCCGTGTGCCGTCAGCGACGCCGTGTATTCGGCCGCCGAGACCTGCTGGTAGCCGATCGGGCGGCCGAGTACCTCGGACATGATGCCCGCCATATCGTTGTGCGACAGATCTTCCGGACCACGGATCTCCACGCTCTCCTGTCCGGTCCAGGAATCGTCGAGCAGCAGCCGGGCCGCGACGGCCGCGATATCCCGCGTGGCACAGGCGGGCAACCGGAGATCGCCGGAGACGGTGCCGAAGAAGGTGCCGAGGTTCCGGATCGGATCGACCTGCCGCAGCATATTGTCCATGAATCCGGGCGGGCACAGCGACCGGTAATGCACCCCGCTGCTCTCGATCAGCGCGTCCATGGCGAAGATCGCCGAAATCTGGCCCGCCTTACGGCCGTTGGCGCGGCCCAGGCTGGACACGGCGACGATCCGGCCGATGCTGTCGAGCGCCTCGCACAGCGGCGTGACGAATTCCAGGACGTGCCCGGGCACGCTGGGCGCCGACGGATTGGGCGGAACCAGCCAGAACACGGTGTCGGCCCCCTTCGCCGCGGCGGCGACGACTTCGCGGTCGGTGGTCGATCCCTGCACCACTTCGACCCGCTCGCGAATATGCGGGGCCAGGCGTGCCGGGTCGCGGGCGATCACCCGGATCGGCTGCTCGCTGTCGGCGACCAGATCGAGTGTGGATTCAATCGGTGCGAACCTGCCGGCTGGTGATCGCCGAGGCGGAGCGGGTGCCGGCTGCCGCCGCCGACTTCTACGACGCCATCTTCGCGACCACGCGGCGCAATCTCGCCGCGTTCGTCGGGCCGAATTGGAACCTGCCGGACTCCGAGACGCTCGCCGTCGTGGACGAAATCCTCTCTCTCGCAATCTATCCGCGCTTCGCCGCGGTCCTGTTCGGAATCGAGCAGGCGCCGGGCGAGTGGCCCGAACGGCCACCGGCGCCCACCGATCCGGACTACGAGCGGATTCGCCGGATCGTCACCGGCACACTCGGGACCGCCTGAGGCGTCGAGCCTGCGAACCTGTCGGTGCCCGTACCTAGGGTGTGCGCATGGCGCTGACCTTCGAGCAGTACTGCGATGAGATCGTGGCCCAGACCGACTTGCTGCGAGCCGCGCTCGCACACGCCGACACCTCGGTTTCCGTTCCGACCTGCCCCGGCTGGACCGTCGGTCAGCTCGGCCGCCACCTCGGCGGCGCACAGCGGTGGGCGCGGGCGGCGGTCGCCGACCGGGTGCGGGAACCGTTGCCGGAGGACGATTTCGCGTTCCGGGATCTTTCCGGATATCTGGACGAGGACCCCGAGCAATTACGCGGCTGGCTCGCCGAGGGGGCCGCGGCTCTGTCCGCCGAACTTCGCAGGGCCGGGCCCGGCCTCGAGCTGTGGACACCGGTGCCGGTCGTGCCGACCACCGACTTCTACGCCCGCCGGTTCACCCACGAAACGCTGATCCATCGCGCGGACGCCACGCTCGCTCTGGGCGCGGAGTATCACGCCGCGCCGGATGTGGCCGCGGACGCGATCGACGAGTGGTTGGAACTGGCCTCGCTGCCGGTCATGTTCGAGTACAAACCGGAATCCCGGGAACTGCTCGGCCCCGGCCGCACCCTGCACTTCCACGCCACCGACACTTCCGAGGATCTGCATGCCGAATGGATCGTCGATCTCACCGGCGAGGCCATCGGCTGGCGGCGTGCCCACGAACGCGCCGCGGTCGCGATCCGCGGTCCGCTCACCGAACTCTTGCTGGTGATCTACCGGCGCCGTCCGGTGGAGGGCGCCGATCTCGAGATTCTGGGCGACCGGGAACTGTTCGACTTCTGGCTCGAACGGGTCAGCTTCGGATGAGTGCCGGACCCGGAAACGCGAGCGCGGCTGCGGCGGTTCAGGCCAGCGGGTACTGTCCCGGCGGATAGGTCCCGCCGGATCCGCCCGGCGTGCCCGCGCCGCCCGCGCCGATCAGGTCGGAGATGAGGTTGATCACCGATTGTCCGATCGCCAGCACATCGGAGCCGATCGTGCCGAAATAACCCGCAAACGTGGAGAGCATGGGTCCGCCTTTCCCGGGCACGTGGTGCCGTTCGCTATCAGGGTGCCACATCGGAGATACCCGATTGCGGCAATTTCTTTGACCTCCAGGGGTTTCGGGGTGAAAAGCCGCAGTTGATCCGACCCGGGCCGCGTGCCGGGCGGGGCGCCCGTGCGATCGGGCGATGAGGTCCCCACCCCCGGTTATGAATGGGATTGCATCATCATGCATAATCATTTGCAGTTGATGTGAGCCGTCCGAGGGCGGGTAGCGGCGGCACATCGCGCCGGTGACATCGCGCA
The DNA here is from genome assembly GCF_002933465.1 of Nocardia nova. Lineage (GTDB taxonomy): Bacteria > Actinomycetota > Actinomycetes > Mycobacteriales > Mycobacteriaceae > Nocardia > Nocardia nova_B. The sequence continues at coordinate 31,056 of NZ_PSZE01000014.1, read as the reverse complement.
CCCCTACGCATACGCACGAACCTGAGGAGCATCAGATATGGCCGATCGCGTCGTACTCGCCTATTCCGGCGGGTTGGACACCTCCGTTGCCATCAGCTGGATCGGCAAGGAGACCGGGGCCGAGGTGGTCGCCGTCGCGATCGATCTGGGCCAGGGCGGCGAGGATATGAACGTGGTGCGCCAGCGCGCACTGGACTGCGGCGCGGTCGAGGCCATCGTGGTCGACGCCCGTGACGAATTCGCCGACGAGTACTGCCTGCCGACCGTGCAGGCCAACGCCCTCTACATGGGCCGCTACCCGCTGGTGTCCGCGATCAGCCGCCCGCTGATCGTCAAGCACCTGGTCGAGGCGGCCGAGTATCACGGCGCGACCACCGTCGCCCACGGCTGCACCGGTAAGGGCAACGACCAGGTTCGCTTCGAGGTCGGCATCGGCGCGCTCGCGCCCGACCTGAACGTCATCGCCCCCGTGCGCGACTACGCGTGGACCCGCGAGAAGGCCATCGCCTTCGCCGAGGAGAACGCGCTGCCGATCACCGTGAGCAAGAAGTCCCCGTTCTCGATCGACCAGAACCTGTGGGGCCGCGCGGTGGAGACCGGCTTCCTCGAGGATCTGTGGAACGCGCCGACCAAGGACGTCTACGACTACACCGTCGACCCGACCGTCAACTTCGAGGCGCCCGACGAACTGATCGTCACCTTCGACAAGGGCGTGCCGATCGCCATCGACGGTCGCCCGGTGAGCGTGCTCGAGGCCATCACCGAACTGAACAAGCGGGCGGGCCGCCAGGGCGTCGGCCGGCTGGACATGGTCGAGGACCGCCTGGTCGGCATCAAGAGCCGCGAGATCTACGAGGCGCCGGGCGCCATCGCGCTGATCACCGCCCACCAGGAGCTCGAGGCCGTCACCGTCGAGCGTGAACTCGGCCGCTACAAGCGCCAGGTGGAGCAGCGCTGGGGCGAGCTGGTCTACGACGGCCTGTGGTTCTCCCCGCTCAAGCGCGCCCTGGACGCCTTCGTGCGCGACACCCAGCAGCACGTTTCCGGTGAGGTGCGGATGGTGCTGCACGGCGGCAATGTCGTCGTCAACGGCCGCCGCAGCGAGGAATCGCTCTACGACTTCAACCTGGCCACCTACGACGAGGGCGACAGCTTCGACCAGTCGCTGGCCAAGGGCTTCGTCCAGATCCACGGCCTGTCCTCCAAGGTCGCCGCCCGCCGGGATCTGTCCAAGAAGTAGGCATCACCGCGGGCTCGGTCGAGCGTTCGGCCGGGCCGCGGTATCCGGCACTGCGCGCGGTGCGGAGTAGCCTGCCACCGGGTGAAGCCGCACGACCGCAGGGTGCGCATCGTGTAGGAGGCGACGCAGCCCGAACGGGAGGAGATGTCCGTGCGCAGTGACGACGACAGCTGGGATATCACCGAAAGCGTCGGTGCGACCGCGATCGGCGTGGCCGCGATGCGGGCGGCCGAAACCCGGCGCCCGGATGCGCTGTTCCGCGATCCCTACGCCGAGCGTTTGGTCGAGGCCGCCGGTTCGGGCTGGAGCCGCATCATGCGCGCGCAGGTCGGGGCGGCATCGTGCGGCAGCGAGGGCACGGGCAACGCGATGAGCGAGGGCGACACCCGTTCCGGTGTGGACGGCCTGGGCAGCGGAACCGCCGCGGGCGGCACTGGCCACAGCCCACTTGCCGCGATGCTCATCGCTCGCACGGTCTACTTCGACCAGTACTTCGCTGCCGCCTCCGCCGCTGGTATCCGGCAGGTCGTGATCCTCGCGAGCGGGCTCGATGCCCGCGCCTACCGGCTCGAATGGCCTTCCGGCACCGTCGTTTTCGAAATCGATCAGCCGAAGGTGCTGTCGTTCAAGGATTCCGTGCTCGCCGATGTGCAGCCCTCCGCCGAGCGCCGTGCGATCGCGGTCGATCTGCGGCAGGATTGGCCGAAGGCACTGCGGGACAACGGTTTCGATTCGACCGAGCCGACGGCCTGGCTGGCGGAGGGGCTGCTGCGCTACCTGCCCGGCGAGGTGCAGGACCGGTTGTTCGACGATCTCGCGGCTCTCAGCGCGCCGGGTAGCCGGATCGGGCTCAACATCGGCCGCGGCCCGCGCAAGGACTCGCCCGCACTGCGCGAACGCCGCGCGCGACTGCTCGCCGAGGCCGGGATCACGCTGAACCTCGAAGACCTCATATATCCCTGGGAGGGGCGCACCGACCCGCGCGAATGGTTCCTCGCGCACGGCTGGGCCGTCACGACCGGGGATCCGGTCGCCCTCCTGTCCGACCGCGGCCGCGAGCAGTCCGAGGCGGCTCGCGCCGAACTGAACCGACATATTCTGATGACCGCCACACGAGGAGACGAGAACCGATGAGCCAAGCCACCAACGAGGGCGCGCTGTGGGGTGGTCGTTTCGCCTCCGGCCCCGCCGCGGCCATGGCGGCGCTGAGCAAATCGACCCATTTCGACTGGACGCTGGCGCCCTACGACATTCGCGCGTCCAAGGCCCACGCTCGTGTGCTGCACAAAGCTGGACTGCTGTCGGAGGCCGATCTGGCGGGCATGCTGGACGGGCTCGACCGGCTCGCGGCCGATGTCGCCGCCGGCGCCTTCACTCCGGCCGAATCCGATGAGGATGTGCACGGTGCGCTCGAACGCGGTCTGATCGATCGGGTCGGCGCCGAACTCGGCGGCCGGCTGCGCGCGGGGCGTTCTCGCAACGATCAGGTCGCCACACTGTTCCGCATGTGGTTGCGTGATGCGGTGCGCCGCATCGCTTTCGGCGTGCTCGAGGTCGTCGACGCCCTGGTCGAGCAGGCCGCCGCGCATCCGGATGCGGTGATGCCCGGCAAGACCCACCTGCAGGCGGCCCAGCCGGTGCTGCTGGCCCATCAACTGCTCGCCCACGCCCATCCGCTGCTGCGTGATGTCGACCGGCTGCGCGACTTCGACAAGCGCGCCGCGATCTCACCCTACGGTTCGGGCGCGCTCGCCGGATCGTCGCTGGGTCTCGACCCCGAGGCCATCGCCGCCGATCTGGATTTCGATGCCGCCGCGGCCAATTCGATCGATGCGACCTCCGCGCGCGACTTCGCCGCCGAGGCCGCCTTCGTCCTCGCGATGATCGCGGTCGATCTCTCACGCATGGCGGAGGAGATCATCATCTGGAGCACGCCGGAATTCGGCTACATCACACTCGCCGATGCCTGGTCCACCGGATCGTCGATCATGCCGCAGAAGAAGAACCCCGATGTCTCGGAGCTGACTCGCGGTAAGGCCGGGCGCCTGATCGGCAACCTCACCGGCCTGCTCGCCACTCTCAAGGCGCAACCGCTGGCGTACAACCGGGACCTGCAGGAAGACAAGGAACCACTGTTCGATTCGGTGGCACAGCTGGAACTTCTGCTGCCCGCCATCGCCGGTCTCGTCTCCACCCTGACCTTCCACACCGAGCGGATGGCCGAACTGGCGCCCGCCGGTTACACCCTGGCCACCGATATCGCGGAATGGCTGGTGCGCCAGGGCGTTCCGTTCCGTGTGGCGCACGAGGCGGCCGGTGCGTGCGTGCGCGCCGCCGAGGCCCGAGGCGTCGGCCTGGACGAGCTCACCGATGCCGAGTTCGCCGCCGTGGATCCGGCGTTGACGCCGCAGGTGCGCGAGGTGCTCACGGTGCGGGGGTCCATCGCCTCTCGCAACTCCCGCGGTGGTACCGCCGGGGTGCGGGTCGCCGAACAGCTGGGTGAGGTGCGCGCCACCGCCGCCGAAGCCCGTACCTGGCTGAGCTGATCCGGCGGCGGCCTATCGGTTGCCGCGCGCCGTGTATGGGTCGGCTCCGCCACCCGTGTGGCCGTCTACGCGGCTGAGCGGGTGCTTGCCCGCGCTTCGGTCACCGCGCCCGATATCGTGCGCGCATGATGTTCCTCTTTCTCGGGTTGGCCATCGTGACCGAGGTGTCGGCGACGGTGTCGCTGAAGCTGTCCGAGGGGTTCACCAAGGTGGTGCCCTCGATCATCGTGGTGGTCGGCTACGTGGCGGCGTTCCTCTTCCTGTCGCAGGCGTTGAAGCGGGGGATGTCGGTCGGCGTCGCCTACGGGGTGTGGTCGGCGATCGGTGTGGCGCTGGTCGCCACGATCGGCGTGCTGTTTCTCGACGAGCCGCTCTCGGCGGTGCAGATCGGCGGTATCGCGCTGCTGATCGCGGGAGTGCTGGCACTGGAGCTGGGCGGCGCACACTGAGGCGAGGATCAGTCCTGCACGCGCACAAGGTATTCCGCGTGCCGCATCGCGTCGAGGACGTCGTCGCGGTGGGCCGGGCCGCGTGTCTCGAGCGTCAGCAGCACTTCCACCTCGTCGATCTTCAGGCTCGCGCCGGTGCGAGCGTGCACCACGTCGAGTACGTTCGCCCCGGTTCCGGCCACCGTATCCAGTAGCCGGCTCAGGCTGCCCGGCCGATCCGAGATGGTGATCCGCACCGCGAGGTAGCGGCCGCCGGTGCTCAGCCCCTGCCCGATGATGCGGGTCAGCAGGATCGGATCGACATTGCCACCGGAGACGACCGCGCACACCGGCCCCCGCAGGCGCAGGTCGGCGGCGGGAAGACTCAGCAGGGCGGCCACCGCCGCCGCACCCGCGGGCTCCACGACGAGCTTCGCCCGCTCCAGGCACAGCAGCACCGCGGCCGAGAGCGCATCCTCGTCGACCGTGACGATCGCGGGGTGATGGGCGATGACGTGGGCGAACGGCACTTCGCCCGGCCGCCCGACCGCGATGCCGTCGGCGATGGTCGACATGCGTCGTAACGCGACGGGTTCGCCGTGGCGCAGCGAATCCGGCCAGGCCGCCGCCAACGCCGCCTGCACCCCGATCACCCGCACCTGCGGAGCCACCGGATGCAGCGCCGCGGCGATTCCGGCGAGCAGACCCCCGCCGCCGGTCGGGACCAGAACCGTCCCGACCTCGGGAAACTGTTCCAGCAGCTCCAGCGCGACCGTAGCCTGCCCGGCGACGATATCGGGATGGTCGAACGGGTGGATCAGGGTCGCTCCGCTGTTCTCGGCGAAATCCTGCGCGGCGAGCAGGGCTTCGTCCACCGTCTCGCCGACCTGATGGACGGTGGCTCCGTAGGCGCGGGTCGCGACCAGTTTCGGCAGCGGCGCGCCCACCGGCATGAAAACGGTGGCCGTCAGGCCGAGAGTCGTTGCGGCCCAAGCGACTCCCTGACCGTGATTGCCGGCGCTCGCGGCGACCACCCCGCGGGCGCGTTCCTCCGGGGCGAGATTGGCGATCCGGAAGTACGCGCCGCGCGGTTTGAAGGATCCGGTGCGCTGCAGATTCTCGCATTTGAGCCGCACATCGGCGCCGGTGCGTTCGGACAGCACCCGCGAGGCCACCAGGGGGGTGCGGCGGATGACGGGCGCCAGCATATCCCGCGCCGCGCTGATGCGATCGAATCCGATCAGCTCCATGGCGGCCATGGTGCCAGACGGTTGCCGCGCAGCCGCGCAGCCCGGCGCCGGGGCGTGACTGTGAGCCGGCCCGCAAAATCCGCATGCCACGAGGTAATTGAACCCACACCGGTGAATGCGCTTTTCACAGGCGGAATTGAGTAGCCTGGGTGAATGCAGTTGTCGCGATTCACCGATCTGGGGCTGCGGGCGATGATGCGGCTCGCGGTGAGCAGCGGCGCCGAGGAGCGGGTTACCGCGAAGCTGATCGCCCGCCAGGTCAACGCCTCCGAACACTACGTGGCCAAGGCCGTCACCAAACTCTCCGAGTTGGGGCTGGTGGCGTCGCAGCGCGGCCGCGCCGGTGGCATCTTCCTCACCGACGCCGGTCGCACCGCCACCGCCGGGCAGATCGTGCGCGGCCTCGAGGGGGCGGCCGAGGTGGTCGACTGTGTGGGCGACCACCCCTGCCCGATGGCCGGGGCGTGCCGCCTGCGCCGGATTCTGGCGGAGGCGCAGGAGTCGTTCTATCGCGAACTCGACCGATACACGCTCAGTGATCTGGTTGATCAGCGGACGCAGCAATTACTGCATCTGTCGGCGTCGCCGAAATTGCCGTTCGGTGGATTCACGGCAGATATCTCCGCTGTGTCCTGACGTCTGCTCTCTTCGTAATGCTCTGTGCGCCAACATATTCGGTCGCACAGCGCATTTTGCTATATCCGGATGAAAATGTGGCCCGGACAACATAATCCGCAACCCGGTCAGTAATTGAACACACGACCGAGAAATTGGATTCCAGGCACCCGAAATGGTTACCGTGGAATTTGCCCGGTGATTCACCGGAATTGTTGCTCGAAGAGGAGTTTCACCATGACGACCGCGTCGACATCGGCCTTGGACACCATCGCCGAACTGGAACCACATCACGCCGAGATCGTGCGGGCGACCCTGCCGGTGATCGGGGCGCGGATCGACGACATCACCGCCGAGTTCTACCGCCGCCTCTTCGCCGCGCATCCCGATCTACTGCGCAACATGTTCAATCGCGGCAATCAGGCCCAGGGGGAGCAGCAGCGTGCGCTGGCCGCCTCGATCGCCACGTTCGCCACCCACCTCGTCGATCCGAACCTCCCGCACCCGCGGCAACTGCTGGCCCGCATCGGCCACAAGCACGCCTCGCTCGGCGTCGTGCCCGAACAGTATCCGGTCGTGCGCGAACATCTGTTCGCGGCGATCGTGCACGTCCTGGGTGAGGCCGTAACTCCCGAGGTGGCGGCGGCCTGGGACCGCGTCTACTGGCTGATGGCCGACACGCTGATGGGATTCGAGAACGAGTTGTACTCGGGCGCCGGTGTCGAACCGGGCGCGGTCTTCCGCGAGGTGCGGGTGGTGCAGCGCATCGAGGATCCCGCCGATACCGTCACGTTCGTGGTGGAGTCCGCCGACGCGGCCGCACCGCTTCCGGATTTCGTTCCCGGGCAATATGTTTCGGTCGGCGCCGACCTGCCCGACGGTGCCCGCCAGTTGCGCCAGTACAGCCTCGTCAACGCGCCTGGCGCGGGCCGGCTGGCCTTCGCGGTGCGCCGTGTCACCGCCGTCGGTGACCGGCCCGAGGGTGAGGTGTCGTCGTGGCTGCATACCGACGTCGAGGTGGGCGACCGGCTGCAGATCACGCTGCCGTTCGGTGATCTGACCATCGACACCGCCGCGCAGACGCCGCTGGTGCTCGTCTCGGCCGGAATCGGCGTCACCCCGATGGTCGGCATCCTGGAATATCTCGCCGCCACCGGTTCGGCGCGCCGTGTGCTGGCATTGCATGCCGACCGGGCCGAATCCACCCACCCGCTGCGCGGTACCCAGGCCGATCTGGTCGCCGGTTTACCGGACGCCGAGCTGCACGTCTGGTACGAGGAGTCCAGCGTCGGCGCGCATCCCGGTCTGCTCTCGCTGACCGGCATCGACCTGCCCGGCAACGCCGATATCTATCTCTGCGGCGGCACTGGCTTCCTGCAGGCCGCACGGGCCCAGCTGAAGGCGGCCGGTGTGGCGGACGAACAGGTTCACTTCGAACTGTTCGCCCCCAACGACTGGTTGCTGGATCTGTGAGCCGGCTCAGCGGCCGGCGCGTGCCGTGGCCAGCACCCCGGACAGCCACGGCGTGAAATCCGCTGGGGCGGAGGCGATATCGGCGTCGAGTCGATCGGGATCGACCCAGCGCAGCGCGGCCACCTCCGCCGGGTCGGGGTGGTCGGGCACGCCGGCGAACTCGCCGATCAGTACGTGATCCCATTCGTCCTCGACCCGCCCGGTCGCGGGATCGTCGGCCCGATAGCGGTAGACGCCGACCTCGCGCAGTTGCGCGCTCACCCGCAGTTCCTCACCCAGCCGGACCGCGGCGGCCTCGGCGAGGGCTTGGCCCGGCGCCGGATGTCCACAGCAAGTGTTGGACCAGCGCAGCGGGAACCGGGTCTTGATCGCGGCCCGCTGCTGGAGCAGCACCCGGCCGTCCGGCCCGAACAGCAGCACCGAGAACGCGCGGTGCAGCCGTCCGGGCGCGGTGTGGGCGTCGGACACCGGGCAAATTCCGGTCGCGCGGCCCTGCTCGTCGACCAGTTCGACGGGCAAGGACTCGCGGTCGACCGTGCTGTCGGTGGAAGTGGTGTGGGTGCCGGTCACCGTCCTACCTTATCGGCGGCTGTCACCAGGTAAAGGAACCTGCCCTCGCGATATGCCGACCGGCGACGCCGGTGCCGCCGCAGCCGGCCCGGGCCGCTGCCGGCCGGTCGCCGGGGGCCGACATCGCCGAGGAAGCTCGCGCGGCGATCGGCGCGGACGGTGGCCGGAACCACCGGCGCGGTGAATTCGCTTCCGCAGGAGAACCTTTGGGCCCCAGCGAGGCCAGGTCTCCTACCGGCCGGACGGCGGCCGAGGCGCAGTCGGCGGGGCGTGACCGCATGCGCGAAAACGTAGCCCGGTCTGCTCCACCCGCACCCCGTCCGTGTGCAACCTGTGATCGCGGATGGGACCGGTCACAACGGGCCCGCAGTAGGCTGTCGATGTGGCAGGCTCGACCCGCACGCAGGGGGCGTGAAGGTGTGAGCGCAGGGCGCAAGGGCTGGGAGTGGTTGTGAAATTCGATACGAGAACCCTCACGGGACCGGCGCGACGGTTGATGGCGACCGCGCAGAACGGTCTCGAGGTCATCCGTTTCGGCGGCCTCGCCCACGATGTGGAGTCCTCGCCCTTCGAAGTCACCGAACGTAAGCGGATGTACCGGCTGCGCCACTACTTCCCGGACGATCCGGCCGCCGACCGGCCCGTCGCGCTGCTGGTGCCGCCGCTGATGGTCAATGCCGACATCTACGACGTCAATGCCGAGGGTGGCGCTGTCGGTATCTTGCATCGCGCCGGAATCGATTGCTGGGTACTGGATTTCGGATCGCCGGCCACGGAGGAAGGTGGCTGGCAACGCGATCTGGCCGACCACGTCCTCGCCCTGTCGAGCGCGATCGACACGGTCAACGAACTGACCGGCCGCGGCGTGCACCTGATGGGTTACTCGCAGGGCGGCATGTTCGCCTACCAGGCCACCGCCTTCCGCTACGGCAAGGGCGTGCAGAGCATCGTCACCTTCGGCAGCCCGGTCGACATCGTCGCCGGGCTGCCGTTCGGTCTGCCCTACGGCCTGGTGTCGGAGGTGGCCGATTTCGTCGCCGACCACGTCCTGCCCCGGCTGCCCATCACCGATGCGATGGTCCGGGTCGGCTTCCAGCTGCTCGATCCGGTGAAGACGGCCAAGGCCCGCATCGATTTCCTGCGCCAGCTCCACGATCGAGAGGCGTTGCTGCCCAAGGAACGTCAGCGCCGCTTCCTCGCACACGACGGCTGGGTGGGCTATTCCGGACCGGCGGCGGCCGACCTGCTCAAGCAGTTCGTCGCGCACAATCGAATGATGTCCGGTGGCTTCGTCATTCGTGATCAGCCGATCTCGCTGGCCGAACTCAAATGCCCCATCCTCGCCTTCGTCGGCGAGGTCGACGATATCGGCCAGCCGGCCGCGGTGCGCGGCATCGTGCGCGCCGCGCCCAATGCCGAGGTCTACGAGGCCACGCTGGTGGCCGGGCATTTCGGCCTGGTGGCGGGCAGTACCGCCACCAACCAGACCTGGCCGCTGGTGCGCGACTGGGTGAACTGGCTGGGTGGGCATGGTGACCTGCCCGAACAGATCGCGCCGATGCACGAGCACGTCGCCGCCGACCGCCAGGCCACCGCGGCCACCCGGGTGGTGCACACCGCGGCCACGCTGGCCGAGGCCGGTGCCGGAATCGGCGCGGCGTTCGGCACGCTGGCCGGTAACGCGCTGCGCGGATCGAAGGAGCTGCCGGGGGAGGCCGCCCGTGCGCTGCCTCGGCTGACCCGGCTCGGCATGATCCAGCCGCACACCCGGATCTCGTTGGGCCGCCTGCTCGCCGAACAACAGCGCAACGCGCCGATGCGCGAGCTGTTCCTGTTCGACGACCGGGTGCACACCCACGCCGCGGTCGGCGCTCGCATCGACAACGTGGTGCGCGGGCTGATCTCGGCGGGCGTACGCCCCGGCACCCGCGTCGGGGTGCTGATGGAAACCCGGCCGAGCGCGCTGGCCTCGGTCGCGGCACTCTCGCGGATCGGGGCGGTGGCGGTGCTGTTGGCACCCGGCGGCGAGACCGCGCGGGCGGTCGAATCGACCGGGACCACGGTGGTCGTGGCCGATCCGGAGAACCTGCGGGCCGCGACCGCCGCCGGAACCCGGGTTCTGGTGCTCGGTGGCGGCAATGCCCGCACGCTCGACATTCCCGACGGCGCGGATGTCGTCGACCTGGAGCAGGTCGACCCGGCGGCGGTGGCCTTGCCGGGCTGGTTCCGGCCCGATCCCGGGTTGGCCCGCGAGCTGGCGTTCATCCTGGTCACCGGTACCGGCGACAAACTCGACTTGAAGTACATCACCAACCACCGGTGGGCGCTGTCGGCCTTCGGCACCGCGTCGGCGGCCGATCTGGACCGCCGCGACACGGTGTATTGCCTTGCGCCGCTGCATCATTCGTCGGGCCTGCTGGTGAGTCTGGGCGGTGCGGTGGCCGGTGGCAGCCGAATCGCGCTGGCCCGCTCGCTGGATCCGCCCAGCTTCGCCGCGGAGGTGCACCGCTACGGGGTCACCGTGGTCACCTACACCTGGACCATGCTGCGCGACATCCTCGACGTGGAAACCTTCCCGGCCGGCCATTCGCATCCGATCCGGCTGTTCATCGGCTCCGGCATGCCGGCCGGTCTGTGGCGGCGCACCACGGAGCGGTTCGCCCCCGCGCGGGTGCTGGAGTTCTACGCCTCGATCGAGGGTGACGTGGTGCTCGCCAATGTGGCCGGCGTGAAGATCGGCTGCAAGGGCCGCCCGGTGCCGGGCACGGCGAAGGTGGAACTGATCTCCTACGATCCGATCGCCGAGCAGATCGTCACCGACACACGGGGTTTCGCGCGCCGCGCCGCCGACAACGAGGTGGGCCTGCTGATCGGGCGGGCCGCCGACACTGTCGACATCTCCCGCGGCGGCCTGCGCGGGGTCTTCACCGCCGGTGATGCCTGGATGCCGACGGAGAATCTGTTCCGCCGCGACAGCGACGGCGACTACTGGCTGATGGACCGCCGCGACACCGTCATCGCGACCGCCCGCGGGCCGGTCTACACCCAGCCGATCGTGGATGCGCTCAACGACATCACGGCCGTCGATATGGAGGTCGCCTTCGGCCGCCGCACCCCGAGTGCCACGCTCGCGGTCGCCGTGGTGAGCGTGCGCGCGGGCCACCGCCTCGAACCCGCCGACGTCACCGAGGGCCTGCGTGCCCTCGACCCCGCCCAGCGCCCCGACATCGTGCGAGTCGTCGACGAAATTCCGCGCAGCTCGAGCTTCCGTCCCGCCACCCACGCGGTGCGATCGGCGCTTCGCCTCGAACCGGACGAGAACACCTGGTATTACAACCGGGAATCGGAAGGCTACGACGTGCTCACCGCCGAGGTCGCGGCCGCATTGCGGGGATAGCCGCCACGAGGCGGGGGCCGAACCAGGCGGGTACCGCGCCCGGTTCGGCCCGCCTCCTGCCGGCCTCCACCGTTCTCGCGGGTGTGGTCACCGCCGCGCTCACACTGTGAACGCGGTGACCGCCTCGATGACGCGCGCGATCTGCTGATCGCTCAGATCCGGCCACAGCGGCAGGCGCAGCAGGGTCGCCGAGAATTCATCCGTGCGCGGGCAGGGGACCGTGGTGCGGCCCAGTTTCTGACCGGCCGGGCTGGAATGCAGGGGCACATAGTGGAACGGGGCCGAAATGCCTTGTTCGCGAAGGTATCCGATCAACGCGTCGCGGGCGTCCTCGGTGGGGGTGCGCAGGTAGTACAGATGCGCGGTGTGCTCGCGATCGTCCGGCACCTGCATCAGCCGCACGTCGTTACCCGCGGCCCACTGGGGCAGTGCGGCGGCGTAGGCGTTCCACACCCGCATGCGCCCGGCCTGGATCCGGTCGAATTCGGCCAGTTGCGCATCGAGCACCGCGGCATTCAACTCACTGGGAAGATAACTCGATCCGATGTCCTGCCAGGAGTACTTGTCGACCGCCCCGCGCAGGAACCGGGCCCGGTCGGTGCCCTTCTCGCGGATGATCTCGGCGCGCCCCATCAGGATCTCATCGGTGAGCAAGATGGCCCCGCCCTCACCGCAGTGCACGTTCTTGGTGTCGTGGAAGCTGAGCGCGCCCACGGTGCCGATCGTGCCCAGCGGCCGTCCGCGCCACCGGCCGCCGAGGCCGTGCGCGGTGTCCTCGACGATGGCCAGGCCGTGCGCCTCGGAAATCTCGAGCAGCCGGTCCATATCGGCGCCGACTCCGCCGTAGTGGATGACCACGATCGCCTTGGTGCGTTCGGTGACCGCCGCGGCCACCGACTCCGGATCGAGGTTGCCGCGCTCATCGATATCGGCGAAGACGCAGGTGGCCCCGCGCATCGCGACCGCCGTGGCGGTGGAGGTGAAGGCGAAACTGGGCACGATCACCTCGTCGTCGGGCCCCAGTTCGAGCAGCAGTCCGGCCATCTCCAGCGCATGGGTGCACGAGGTGGTCAGCAGGGCGTGCGGGGCGCCGGTGATGGCGCGCAACTTCGCCGTCGCCGCCGAGGTGAACGGCCCGTCGCCGTGACTGTGGTCGGAGGCCAGGACGGCGGCCAGATTCGTCAGTTCGGCCTGCGCGCGGTAGGGACGGCTGAAGAGGATACGGTCAGTGCTCACCCGGATTGTGTCCCCCGATTGCTGCGGCCGTGGTCGGAACCCGCGCCTCGGCATGCGGACGCGGTGTCGGGGAATCTACCGTCAGATACAGCGGTTTGCCCACCAGAACGTGCAACGCCACACCCAGATACTCCGCGATCAGGCCGAGCGAGAACAGGATCGCGCCCGAGACCAGCAGCAGCACCACGATGATCGAAGCCCAGCCCGCGGGGTCGTGACCGTTGCCGAACAGGGCATTCCAGATCACCACCGCGGCCATCACCGCACCACCGGCGGCCAGGGTCACGCCCAGCAGGCTCACCAGGCGCAGGCCGCGGGTTCCGCTGCACAGCACCATCTTCCAGAACAGCGAGAACAGCCGGCGGTAGTTGTAACCGGACTCCTCGCGGCCCTCCGCGCGCAGGACCACCGGCGCTTGCGCGGTGTTGTCCACCACCCAGGTCAGCGCCACATCCAGATACACCCCGTTGGAGGCGACCTCGGCGAGCTGACGGCCGATATCGCTGCGGATCAGCCGGTAGCTTTCGAACCGGGTGGAATCGGGGAAGGCGAAGACCGTCGCCAGCACCACCTTGGCGCCGCGTGAGGTGAGGTTGCGCAGCACGCCGTGCGGGCGGGTGTTGGTCGGCTTCGAATAGACCAGATCCGCGCGCTGCGCGAGCGCGGTGTCGAGGAAGGCGCCGATGAATCCCGGATCGTGTTGTCCGTCCTCGTCCATCGTGACGATCCATTCACCGCGCGCGGCGGCCATGCCGGCGATGGTGGCCGCGTCCTGGCCGAAGTTGCGGCTCAGCCAGATCACGCGCACCTGCGGGTATTGGGCGGCGAGCTGCTGCAGCACGACGTCGGAGCGGTCGGGGCCGTGATCGTGCACCAGCACGATCTCCTCGACCGCGAAGCTGTTACCGTCCGGCGTGCGCGAGGACTCTGCCAATCCGTGCAGTTCGGCGACCAATCCGGCGATGGTCAGCTCGCCGCGATACACCGGAATCACCACCGAGACCGCATGCACTCGCTCGCCGCCGCCGGTGACCGGCGGGTGAACATCCGGTGTCGAAGCCTGCCCGGCGGCAGGGGGATATGCGGTTGCGGACGGAATCGGCATCAGCTGGTTCGACTTTCGATGACGGTGCGCACCGGAACTCCTCGCCTGTATCCAGAGCCCGAATCGGGGTGAACTCTAACACGCTGCTGGTCACCGGCTTCGGCTCCGCGAGGGGGCAGTGGTTCCAGGGGCGATGCTCGTGAGCGCGCGGGCGGGTAGGGTCTGTCAATCGTGGTGGAAAGTGCAGTGTCGACGACGGCGCTCGCGGAGCCCGGGAAGGATCGGCGCGATGTCGCCGTCGAGGATGGGCGGCCCGCCGCTCCCCGGCCCGAGTCGAGTGCCGTGGGGCATCCGCGGCGGATCGTGTTCCGATGGGGAGCGGTCACCGCAGTCGGGGTCATTGCCGGGTATGTCGCGGTGCTGCTCGCCAACGCGCGGCATTTCTACACCGATGACACCGAATCCCAGTACACCCCGCTGTGGGTGATGCTCGGCCGGCACCTGCGCGAGGGCCATCTGCCGCTGATGGTGCCCGAACAGTGGATGACCGGAAACTACACCATGGAAGAGGCGGGTCTGTTCAATCCGCCGCAACTGCTGATCGATCTGATCGCACCGTCGGTGGACAATCTCGCGCTGCTGGCGACGGTCGTCAAACTGATCTTCTCGATCATCGCCGCACTGGGCGTGTACCGGGTCTGCCTGGTCTACGGCAGTCGTGCGTCCTGGGCTGCCGTGGCGGGCATCGCCTTTCCGCTCTCGGGCTGGTTCCTGTTCTTCGACGAGTCCAGCTGGGTCACCTCGCTGACCGGCACCGCCTGGATGCTGCACGCCTGGGCCAGTGCCGTGCGCTACGCCCGCGGCCCGGCCGGCGATCGGTCGCGCTACGGCGGCACCCGCGGTTACGGGCCGATTCCGTTGTTCGTCTACTTGTATCTGGCGATTTCGGTCGAATACGTCTTTCCGGCCGTCGAGGCGGCGCTGATGCTGGTGGCCGTGGCGGTGGGAGAGCTTGTCGTCCAACGCGCCTGGCGCCCGGTGCTTCGGGTCGCGGTCGTCGCGGCGGCGGCCGGTATGGCCGGTTTGATGACGTATCTGCCGAGCATGCTGTCCGCGACGGTGAGCTGGCGAGGCAATTCACAGATCAACAACGATCGTTTCCTGACGGTGCCATGGTCGGAATCGCTGAATGCCAGCCTGCCGTCGTCGATGCCGGCATTCACCTCCTGGTGGGGGTATGTGCAGCCGCTGCCGGTCACCTATATCGCGTGGTTCCTGATTCCGGCGCTGGCATTCGTCGATTGGAATCGCGCGCGCCGGGTGTGGCGGGAACTGATCTCGGTGGCGCTGTTCGCGATCATGTTCCTGATGTGGACGGCCGGACCCGGGACGGTCGGCCCGCTGCGCTGGCCGGCGCGGGTGCTGCCGATGGTGGCGGTCGGCTTGCTGATCCTGGTCTGCGTGCTGCTGGGCCGGTTCGGCACGGTCCGGGACTGGCGCCCGCGCGCGGTGGCGGCGGCGGTGCTGATCGGATTGCTCTGGGTGCGAACGTTTTCCGCCGATCCGCACCACATCTGGTGGCATGTGCTCTCCGCGCTCGCGGTCGCGGCACTGGGCGCCGGCGTGGTGTGGTTGTGGGCGCGGCGCGGAAGCGGGGCGGCCGCGCTGGCGACCGTCGTCGCCATGCTCCCGATCGCCTATCTGCAGGTGAGTCTGGTCCAGCCGACGCCGATGGGCTGGAATCTGCCCGTGCACCGCTCCGAGGCGGAGGCGGCGTTTCCGGCATTCGACGGTGTCACGATTCAGCTCGGCGACCGCGGACTGCTGCAGCCGGCGGACAAGAGTCTGCAGGGCGCCTACGGATCGCTCGTGTTCGGCAACTTCGCCAAGGACGTGCATCGCAACTACGTCAACGGCTACACACCCAACGGGCACTACTGGTTCGGCGAAATGCTGTGCATGCGCTGGGATTCCAGCGTCTGTCCGGACGCGTTCCGGCGGCTGTTCACCCCCGAGCCGATCACCGGGCGCACCCCGGTGGACCTGATGAAACTCGACCGGGTGGTCCTCCAGCGGGCGATGTTCCCCGACCTCGGGAATCAGCCCGCACCGGCCGGCTGGAAGTGGGTCGGCTATCCGGGCCACGAACGCTATATCTGGGTGCTCGAGCGGGAGCAGGGCCCGGTCTCGACCACGAACGGCCGCATCTCCGACGCGCACGACGTGCAGGCGACCTCGCTGTCGGAATCGGACCGCACCAGCCGGGTACGCGTGAGTTCGCCCGACGGCGGGCGCGTGGTCCTCGCGCGGCTGAACTGGCCGGGTTATCGCGCCACTCTCGACGGCCACGAACTCCCGATCCACGAGATCGCGAAATCGATCGTCGCCGTGGATATTCCGGCCGGCACCCGGGATGCCACGCTGGAGGTCTCCTGGCAGCCGCCGGGGTGGCGCATCGGTGTCGCCGGCGCGGTCGGCGGCCTGGTGCTGCTGGCGGTGATGCAGTGGTGGTACTTGCGGTCGCGGCGCCCCGGCGAATCCGACGATCCGGTGAAACAGGAAGCAGCGGAAGTAGTGTCGTGAGCGGCGGTGCGGGCGGAGCGGCCGAGGCGCGGGTGGCGGGGGAGCCGGACACCCCGCCGCCCGGTCTGCTGCTGCGCTTGATTCGCCGCCAGGAGATCGCCTTCGCCGCGGTGGGTGCGGCCAACACGCTGCTGGGCATGGGGCTGACGGTGATGTGGCTGAAGGTGCTGCCCGGCGGCTGGCCGCCCGCGGCGGCGGTGGCACTGGCCTACGCGATCAGCATCGTGTTCGCCTTCTTCGCCCATCGCACCCTGGTCTTTCGAGTGCGTGGTCACCTGATCGCCGACTTCCTGCGATTCGTCGCGGTCAACTCGGGCGGGCTGATCTTGAACATGACGGGCGTGCAGTTGGCGGTCGGGGTGTTCGACCTGCCGGAGACCCCCGCCACGGTGGTCGTGATGGGCGCGGTGGCGGTGCTCAGCTTCTTCGGGCATCGGCACATCTCGTTCCGGCGAGCGGCCCGGCCCGCGGATTCGGCGGGCGGGTAGGTTGTCGGATATGGCGGAGCAAACCCTGGACCCGACGTTGTTGAGCCTGCTGGCCTGCCCGGAGGACAAGGGGCCGTTGTCGCTGGTGCACGACGCGGACGGCAACAGCGTGCTCTACAACCCGCGCCTGCGTCGCGCCTACCCGGTCGACAACGGCATTCCGGTGCTGCTGGTGGACGAGGCCCGTGCGGTCGGCGACGCCGAGCACGAGGCATTCACCGCGCAGGGCTGATTCCGGTCGGCGGTGAGTAGGCCGGCCCAGCCTAGCCGCCGACGACCGGCAGTTCACCCGTCAGGTAACGCTGGATGGTCGGCCCGACCGCCGCGGCCAGCTCGTCGAGCGGCATCGACGCCACGGGGTCGACCTGCAGAATCTTGCGCGCGACCAGCAGGCCGATCATCTGCGACGCGGCCAGCACCACTCGCGTGGTGCCGGTGCCCGGCGGCGAATCCACCTTCTCCCGAACATCTTTCAGCGCGACCTCCAGCAGGAAGCTGCGGGCGAGGGCGGCATCCCCGCCCGCGAGGACGCCGCGGAAGGCCGCGACCGCGTGCACCCCGACCGAGGAATCCCACGCGCCGACCACGGTCCGGACCACGGTCTCGCCGAGCCGGTCGAGTTCGGCGGCCCGGATCGGCGCACGGATCAGCTCCGGATCGATGGGCAGATTCAATGCGGCGGAGAACAATTGCTGTTTGGTGCCGAAGTAGTGATGCACCAGCGCGGGATCGACTCCGGCCGCGCCCGCGATCGAGCGGATCGACGCCTTGTCGAAGCCGACCTCGGCGAAACGGGTGCGTGCCGCATCCAGAATCGCCTCCCGGGTACCCGATTCGCCGGCCCGCCGCCCACTGCGTGGGCTCACCCGATCGGTCACGTCGCTCATGCTGTTCCCTTTGTGGCATGGGAGCGGCGCTGCGTGGTGATGCTGTGCTGCCGCCTCCGCGCCCGGCCGCTCATGCTGTTCGCTTTGTGGCATGAGCGGGGGCGCTGCGTGGTGATGCTGTGCTGCCGCCTCCGCGCCCGGCCGCTCATGCCGTGCGCCTGCGTAGGGTGGCGGCACCCAATGCCAGTGCGACAGCGGCGAATGCGGCGATGATGCCGAGATCGCGCCACATCGCGGCGGTCGCACCCGGATGCCGGGAGACCTCCTGCAACGCGTCGACCGCATAGCTCAGCGGCAGCACATCGCTGATGATCTCGAGCCAGCGCGGCAGCTGATCGCGCGGCACCAGCAGGCCGCAGAGGAAGAACTGCGGGCCCACCACCAGCGGCATGAACTGCACGGCCTGAAATTCGGTGCGCGCGAAGGCACTCGCCAACAGGCCGAGCGCGACGCCCAGCACCGCGTCGACGACGGCGATCACCAGCACGAGCCACACGCTGCCCGCGGCGTGCAATCCGAGCAACCAGAACGAGACCAGACATGCCAGGCCCGCCTGCGCCGCCGCGGCGAGGGAGAACGCCGTGCCATACCCACCCAGTAGATCCAGCTTCGACAGCGGTGTGGTCATCAGCCGCTCCAGCGTGCCCGAGGTTCGCTCGCGCTGCATGGCGATCGCCGTGATCAGGAACATCACGATGAAAGGCAGGATGCCCAGCATGCTGATGCCGACGCGGTCGAACAGCGACGGTTCTCCCGGCATCGTCGGCGTCTCGTGATAGACGAAATACAGCAGTGCCATGAGTAGCGTCGGCACCAGCAGCAGCATGGCCACGGTGCGCCGGTCCGCGCGCAACTGACGCAGGATGCGCGCCGAGGTCGCGGTGTAGCAGCGCAGCGGCGGGCGTGACGGCGGGGCGAATGTCGTTGTCATCGCGGCTGTCCCATCGTGATGAGGGCGAGAAATGCGTTCTCCAAACTGGTTTCGCCGGTATCGGCGCGCAATTGGTCGGGGGTGAGCTGGGCCAGGAGATGACCGTCGCGCATGAGCAGTAGCTGGTCGCTATGCTCGGCCTCGTCCATGACATGACTCGACACCACGAGTGTGCGGCCCTGACCGGCGAGTTCGTCGAACTTCTTCCACAACTCGGCCCGCAGCACCGGATCCAGTCCGACGGTCGGCTCGTCGAGGATCAGCAGTTCCGGATCGGCGACCAGCGCACACGCCAGCGACGCCCGGGTGCGTTGCCCGCCGGAGAGTTGATTGCCCCGATGCCGGATATGCGGGCCCAGGCCGACCTGTTCGATCGCCGCGTGCACCGCTTCCGAGTCGCGGCCGTAGAGCGCGGCGAAGTAGGAGACGTTGTCCAGCACGCTGAGATCGTCGTAGATACTCGGCGCCTGGGTGACGTAGCCGACGCGCGAACGCAGTCCACGAGTGCCGGCCTGCTCGCCGAGCACCCGCACACTGCCGGCCTCGATCAGCTGGGTGCCGACGATGCTGCGCATCAGAGTGGTCTTACCACAGCCGGAGGGCCCGAGCAGGCCGGTGATACTGCCCGCCGGAACGGTCAGCGAAATATCGTGCAGCACTTCCTGTCCCCCGCGACGCACCCGCAGGTGCTCGACGGTGATCGCCGGGGACGAATCAGGGTTCGCCACGGTCCACCTCCCACGTCACACGACCGGCGAGACTATTCACCGAGCGTTGAATTCATTGTGTGTTGAATTCTGCCCGCGGGCCGGTCGCGACGCAAGAGGGGTCAGTGGTGATCGTGCGGTGACGCTGCGGCCCTCCCCCCGGCTCGGCCACCACCGCCTCCGGCGGAATGGCGCAGCTCGTCGGTGAACCGCGGCCGCGGACTCGACGTGGGAGCGCAGTGTTCAGCCCCGGTCGTCGGCGACAGGCACGGCGCAGCCGTGCGGACCGCAGGTCTCGCCGTCGCCGAGCACCTGCAGCGCGGGGGCCTGATCTGCCCACGCCCGCTCCAATGCCTGCGTGAACACCTCCGGCGGCTGAGCACCCGATACCCCGTAGGTGCGATCGAAGACGAAAAACGGCACGCCGGTCGCGCCGAGTTCGGCGGCGGTCTGTTCATCGGCGCGCACCGCCTCGGCGTAGGCCTGCGGGTCGTCGAGGGTCGCGCGCACCTCGGCAGCGTCGAGCCCGGCTCGCGAGGCCAGCTCGATCAACCGTTCCCGGTCCCCGAACACCGGCTTCTCGTCGGCGAAATTGCCCTGGTACAGCGCGTCGAGCAGCTCCTCCTGCCGCCCGCGCTCCAGTGCGAAGTGCAGCAGCCGATGCATATCGAAGCTGTTGCCGAAGTCGCGGCCCTCGGTGCGATACGGCAGGCCGACAGCCTGGGCCTGGGTCGCGATGCCGCGTTCGCTGGCGGCGGCCTGGGCCTCGCTGATGCCGTATTTCTCGGCGATATGGGCGACCACCGGGCCGCTGTGCCCGGCCGGCAGCGTCGGATCCAGCTCGAAGGATCGATGCACGACCCGCACCTGGTCGCGGTGAGCGAAGCCGGCCAATGCCTGCTCGAAGCGCCGCTTGCCCAGGTAGCAGAACGGGCAGTTGATATCGGTCCAGATCTCGACCTGTACGGCCATGGTCACCTCGTTCGCGTCTTCGGGGAGTTCTGACATGTCAACCGGGCGGGTACCCGGCCTGTTCCCGATGATGTGATCGGCATCACGTCGGAGGGTGTCACGAAAGCCGCGGCCGAGTTGTCCCATCACCGAATCGCACAGCCGACCCGCCGCGAAAGGACAGGACCATGAGCGATACCCAGCGCAGCGATCGAAAGACCCAGCGCAGCGATCGAAAGACCCAGCGCAGCGATCTGAAGACCCAGCGGGAGCCGGCCGCCGGGCGTCCGCACGAGATCGTCGTCCTCGGCGCCGGTTACACCGGAATGCTGGCGGCGATCCGGCTCGCGCGCCGCACCGGCAAGCGGGGGGTGCACATCACGCTGGTCAATCCGTCGGACCGGTTCACCGAACGGCTGCGTATGCATCAGGTCGCGGCCGGCGCCGAACTCGCCGATCACCGGATTACGGACCTGCTGGCCGGAACCGGTGTGACCTTCCGCCGCGCCGCCGCCACCGCGATCGACCCGGTCGCCCATCGCGTGATCTGCGACGACGGCTTCGAACTCGGCTACGACACCATGGTCTATGCCCTCGGCAGCCGCGCCGACACCACCACCGTGCCGGGTGTGGCCGAGCACGCGTGGACGCTCGACGATCCGCGCACGGCGCATCGGATGTCGCAGCGCCTCGCCGAACTCGAGGTCGGCGGGGCAGGAGCGGTCGCGGTCTGCGGCGGTGGTCTCACCGGCGTCGAAGCCGCCACCGAGATCGCCGAATCCCATCCCGATCTCACCGTCACCCTGATCAGCACCGGTGAACCCGCCGCGATGATGGGTGAGCGTCCGCGCGCCTACGTCGAGCGTGCCCTGGATCGGCTGAATATCGTGCGCCGCAGTGGAACTCGCGTCACCAAGGTGCTGCCCGACGCGGTTCTCCTGGACAGCGGTGTGATGGTGCCCGCCGGGCTCACGCTGTGGACCGCCGGCGTGCGCGTGCCCGCTCTGGCCGCCGTGGCCGGTATCGCCACGGACGCGACCGGTGCCATTGTCACCGACGCCACATTGCGTTCGATATCGCATCCGGACATCTACGCCATCGGCGATGCCGCCGCCATCACCCAGCCGTGGGGCCGCATGCACGGCACCTGCCAGAGCGGTATGCCGACCGCGGCCTACGCCGCCGACGCCATCGCACGGCGGCTGCGCGGAAAGTCGGTGCGGCCGTTCCGGTTCGGATACTTCCATCAGCCGGTCAGCCTCGGCCGCCGCGATGCGGTCATCGGGTTCACGCACGCCGACGACAGCCCCCGGCGCGCGTATCTGAAGGGCCGCGCCGCGGTGCGCTACAAGGAGATCGTGAGCAGCAGCCCGGTCCCCACATTCCGGCTGAGCCGGCGTGCGAATGTCTCGGTCACCCTGTCGCGAGGGGGACGTGCGACGCGCGCGGCCGACCGGATCGCGGCGTGAGGGGATCTGCCCCGACATTGCGGGCGCTCGATCGATCGGGAGAGGATGAGCGCATGGACGGCGATGCCGAGGACGCCGGTGCGGTGATCGCGCGGCCCGCGGACCCACCGGCGGACCCCGGCGATGCGTTCGACACGCATCGCCGGCTGCTGTTCGCCACCGCGTATCAACTGCTCGGCAGTGTGGCCGACGCCGAGGACGTGCTGCAGGACGCCTGGCTGAAATGGCACGAGGCCGACCGGGAGCGGGTCCGCCACCCCAAGGCATACCTGGTGCGGACCGTGACCAACCTGTCGTTGAACCGGCTCACCAGCGCCCGCGCGGTGCGCGAAACCTATGTCGGCCCATGGCTGCCCGAACCGCTGCTCAGCGAGCCCGACGCCGCCGAGCGCGTCGAAATCGTCGAGACGGTGTCCACGGCCATGCTGGTGGTGCTGGAGACACTGGGACCGGTCGAGCGGGCGGTGTTCGTGCTGCGCGACGTCTTCGGATTCTCACCCGCCGAGATCGCCGGCTTTCTCGATCGCCCCGAGCCGACTGTCCGGCAGATCTCGCATCGCGCCCGCGATCACGTGCAGGCGCGCCGGCCCCGCTACGACACCGATCCCGTTGCGCGACAGGAGATCACCGAGCAGTTCCTGGCGGCCGCCAACGGCGGCGACGTCAACGCGCTGATGCAGCTGCTCGCCCCCGATGTCACCCTCTGGAACGACGGCGGCGGCAAGGTCACCGCGGCCCGCCGCCCGTTGCGCGGCCCCGACCACGTCGCCCGCTGGCTGCTCGGTGTGCTGGCCAAACCCATCCTGACCGGAATCCGGATGCGGGCCGCGGTGCTGAACGGCGAACTGAGCGTGGTCGGCGAGGTCGGTGGCTTCCCGGTCGGCGCGCTCACCTTCGACATCCTCGACGGTCGCGTGCAGAACCTGCGCTTCCAGGTGAACCCCGACAAACTCGCCGGCCTGCGCCCGCCGCAGTAGAGCCGTTACCGCCGATTCGACCGAAATGTCCTGTGTGGCTGCGGGGTGCGCTATTTTGTCATCCGTCGGGACTGTTCCGGCCGAAATTAGAACGGTAGGAGTTTCACAAGTGCACAGCGTCGCGAGCCGCACCCGTCGAACCACCCTGACCGGCTGGCTGCTTGCCGCCGGTGTCGGCTTTGCCGCCGTCTTCGCCCCCACGGCGACCGCGACCGCCGCCCCGGCCTTCATCTCCTGCCCCGCGGGCGACTACGAGAATGTCGACCACGCCTGCGTCCCGCGTCCCGGCTCGGATCCCGACGGCGCGACCGCGCAGTGCAGCGACGGCACCTACAGCTACAGCCGCCACCGCAGTGGAACCTGCTCCCATCACGGCGGTGTCGAGCGTTGGCTCTGACCGAGCGCGATCCACGGCGGCCGTGGCGTCGGTCACCACGGGTGCTCGAGTAAGAATGAGAACCCGTGTCTGCCGAGGAACTCGCCGTGGAACCGCTGGCCGCCGCCCGCCGCGTACTGGGCGCGACGATGCGGTCCGGCCCGGTCGCCGTGCGCGTCGTCGAGGTCGAGGCGTACGGCGGTGATCCGGCCGGACCGTGGCACGACCCGGCGGCCCACTCCGGCCGCGGGCGCACCCCGCGCAACGCCGTCATGTTCGGTCCACCCGGCATGCTCTACGTCTATTTCAGTTACGGCATGCACACCTGCGTAAACGTCACCAGCGGCCCCGACGGCATCGCCAGTGCCGTGCTGCTGCGGGCCGGTGAGGTGATCGAGGGCCACGAGGTCGCGCGCTCCCGGCGGCCCGCCGCCCGCGCCGAGGCCGATCTGGCGCGCGGGCCCGGCAACTTCGGCAGTGCCCTCGGAATTACGCTCACCGACTACGGCACCGCCCTGTTCGACCCGGCGGCGCCGATCAGATTGGAATTGGGCCCCGAGATCACCGACTCCGCAGCGATCGGGGTGGGCCCCCGCGTCGGCGTGAGCCTGGCCGCCGACCGCCCGTGGCGGCTGTGGTTGCGCGACTCCCCGGCGGTCTCGGCCTACCGCCGGAATCCGCGCGCCCCGGAGGTCGGGCGGTCGGCCTGAGCGGTCAGCTCGTCACTTCGGCGCCGATCCGCCCGCGCTGCGCCGCCGCGATCGTCGCCGCCAATTCGGCCGCCGCGAGCGTATCGGCGATGCCGAGCGTCCATCGAATCTCACCGCCGATCCGGAATTCGCCGTAGACCACGTATTCCGCACCCGCGCCGGCAGGCATCCGGTGGTGGGTCGACTGCAGCGATTCGATCGAGATGCCGTGTGCGGCAACAATGTCGGTGAGCTCGTTTGCCGCCTCGGCGGCCGCCGCGGTCGTCTCGACGGCGGCGCCGGCATCCGGTGCGGTGATCACGACATCGCCGGACTCGCTGTATCGCCAGTGGATCCGGCCTCCGGCGCAGTCGATACCGTCGCCGGTCGGGCCGTAGACCTGCTGCAGCAGATCCCACAACCACCGCGCACTCACCTCGGCGCCGGTGTCGTCGGTATGGCGTTGCACGTGCCGGGCGAAGTCGATCTGCAACCGTCGCGGCAGCTCGAGTCCGTATCCGGTCTGCAGCAGATACGCGATACCGCCCTTGCCGGACTGCGAATTCACCCGGATCACCGCCTCGTAGCCGCGTCCGACATCCGCCGGATCGATGGGCAGATACGGCACCTGCCACTCGATCTCGGATTCGGGCATCCTGGCCAGCGCGGCCCGCCGGCGCTGGTCGGCGAAGCCCTTCTTGATCGCATCCTGGTGTGTTCCGGAGAACGCGGTGTAGACCAGATCGCCGACGTAGGGGTGCCGCTCCGGGATCGGCATCCGCGTGCAGTACTCGACGGTGCGGCGAATCCCGTCGATATCGGAGAAGTCGATCATCGGGTTCACTCCCTGGGCGTGCAGATTCAAGGCGAGCGTCGCGATGTCGACATTTCCGGTGCGCTCACCGTTGCCGAAGACGCAGCCCTCCACGCGCTGGGCTCCGGCCAGCATCGCCAGTTCCGCGCAGGCGATACCGGTGCCGCGGTCGTTGTGCGGATGCACGGACAGGATCACACCGTCGCGGCGGCTCAGATGGCGGTCCATGTACTCGATCTGGTCGGCGTAGACATTGGGCGTGGCCACCTCTACCGTCGCCGGCAGATTCAGCACGACCGGCCGCTGCGGGCACGCGTCCCACAGCTGCGTCATCGCATCGCAGACCGCCAGCACGAAATCCGGTTCGGTGAGCATGAAAACCTCGGGGGAGAATTGGAATCGCAGATTCGGCCGGTCGCCGGCCAACCGCGCGATCTCGCGTCCGCCCGCGAGGATCATCTCCGCCACCTCGGCCCGGGACCGTCCGAGCACGATATCGCGCCACAGCGGCGCGGTCGCGGTGTACATATGGATCACCACGTCGTTGGTGATCCCTTCCACCGACTCCAAGGTCCGCGCGATGAGATCGGCCCGAGCCGGGGTGAAGACGACCAGGGTGACGTCGGCGGGCGCGAGCTCGGCGTCGCGGATCAGGCGAACGAAGTCGAAATCGGTCTGCGAGGCGCTCGGATAGCCGACCTCGATCTCCTTGTAGCCGATTGCGACCAGCATGTCGAAGAAGCGGCGCTTGCGCACCGGATCCATCGGTTCGGCCAGGGCCTGATTGCCGTCGCGCAGGTCGACCGGCACCCACAGCGGGGCGGATTCGAGGCGTTTCGAGGGCCAGCTGCGCTCGGTCAGCGGCACCGAAACTCGCTGATACACATCGTGATAGCGATGCGAGGACATGGCAGAGGGGCGCTGGCGATTCCAGCGGGAAGCGTGGTCGTGCACGGGATCGACTTTCTGCGTCGGAGGTATCGACCGGCGCAGCCCAGCAACCCGCGGGCAGGGTGCCGGTCGTTTCAGACCCCGCCGCGGCGGCCGAGGAGAAGCAGTCCCTGTCCCATGTCCGCTACCATAGCGAGAGACAACTCCTCAGACAAGTAGAGAGGTGAGGGCCGATGGAGACCGTGCGGAGGCAACCGCTGGCGGCCCAGGCCGCTCAACTCCTGCTCGACCGGATCCGCGCGGGCGAATGGCAGCTCGGACACAAACTGCCGGGCGAGACGACCCTCGCGGCCCAGCTGGGCGTGGGACGCTCCACGCTGCGCGAGGCGATCCGGGAACTGTCCGGTCAGGGTGTGCTCGAAAGCCGCCAAGGGGCGGGCGTTTTCGTCACGGCGCTGGAGGTGGCCGCGGACTGGGACGAGGTGCTGCGCCGCGCCGACATCGCCGCCGTCATCGAGGCCCGCATCGCCATCGAGGCCGAAGCCGCGGCTCTGGCGGCGCGGCGGCGCACCCCCGCCGACCTGCGGATTATGCGGAAGGCGCTGGCAGTACGCGCCGAATCCGACGATTCGGTCGAACAACTCGTCGACGCCGACACCGCCTTTCACCGCACCGTGATCGCGGCGGCGCACAACGAGGTGCTGTTGCAGTTGTTCGACGCCTTCGTTCCGCGCGTGCACCGCGCGATGACGGAGATGCTGCGGATGCGGCCGATGGCCGATCCCGCCGCGGACCATCACGCCCACGAGGTGCTGTTCGAGGCGATTCGCGATCGGTCGGCCGATACGGCGGCCACGGCCAGCCGAGTACACCTGAGCGCCCTGAAATCCGCTTTCTCCTGACCGATGAATTCCTCCGGAGCGGCCCGTCTTCTGTGGTGAGCGGGCTCGAACAGACCCCGAGCATCCGGAAGGACACGAATCATGACCGCCATCACCGCCTCCGCCCCGTCCGTCGCCACTCGTCCCGGCAAGATCCGCACGCGCGTGCTGTGGACCCTGCAGATCGTGCTGGGCCTGTTCTTCGTCATCGCCTCGGGACTGCCGAAGGTGGTCGGCCAGTCCGACGCCGTCCGCATCTTCCACGACATCGGCTGGGGCGACTGGTTCCGCTACTTCACCGGCCTGGTCGAGATTTCGGGCGGTATCGGCCTGCTGGTGCCGCGCCTGTCCTGGCTCGCGGCCGCCGGGCTGTCGATCACGATGGTCTGCGCCGCCGCTACCCAGGCCTTCGTCATGGACGCCCCGGCGGGCGCGATCTTCCCCCTGGTCCTGATGGCGGTCTTCGCCTGGATC
This sequence comes from Nocardia nova, assembly GCF_002933465.1. GTDB lineage: Bacteria > Actinomycetota > Actinomycetes > Mycobacteriales > Mycobacteriaceae > Nocardia > Nocardia nova_B. The sequence continues at coordinate 4,138 of NZ_PSZE01000014.1, read as the reverse complement.
GCCTACGAACGCCGCCCCGCACACTGAGCTCGCGACCGCCGATGGGCCCGCTCCGGGAAACACCCGGCGCGGGCCCATCGACATGCCGGCTGAAGGCTCGTCAGCCGCCTGCTCCGGCGTCGCGTTCCGGTTCCGCCGCAAGGGTTTCGGTGCGCCGATGCATACCCGGGCTGACCCCGTAACGCCGTTTGAACGCGGCACTCAGACTGAACGCCGTCCCGTAACCGACCTGCCGCGCGATCGACTCGATGGTGGCGTCGGTGCCGCGCAGCAGGTCCGCCGCTCGCGCCAGCCGCCATTCGGTGAGGTAGGCGATCGGCGGATCCCCGACGAGTTCGGTGAACCGGCGGGCGAGCGCCGCACGGGACGCACCGACCGTCGCCGCCAGCTCGGCGACCGTCCAATCGTGGGCGGGATTGTGTTCGAGCAGCCGCAACGCCTGGCCCACCACGGGATCGGCGTAGGCGCTGTACCATTGCGGCGCCTCCGCCCGGGCGAACCAGGTGCGCAGTGCGGCGATGGTCAGCAGATCCAGCAACCGGTCGAGCACGGATGCCTGCCCGGGGATGTCGCGGCCGGCTTCGTCGACCAACAGGCCGAGCAGACGTTCGTCGACCTCGTGACCGTCGAGGACGGCCCGCGGCGGCAGTGCGCGCAGCAGACGGTCGCTGACCGTACCGGCCACCTCGTAGGTTCCGGTCAGCAGCACAGTGGTTCCGGCCGCATTCGTGCCCCAGCTGCGAACCCCGAGATCCCATGTCTCACAGAGCAGTTCACCGTCCGGCGTGGTCGTGGTCTGCCCGGGGTGAACGATCGCCTGCGGCGGGGTCGACGGTTCGTCGGCCACCGTGTACGGATCCGGACCGCGCAGAATAGCGACCGCACCCTCCTCGAGCCGGATCGGGTCGTCGCCGTCCGGGACGAGATAGGCATATCCGCGGGTCACCACCACTACCGTGAGCGGCGCCCGATCCTGGATCCGCAGCGACCACGGCGGGTCCAGCAGCGAGCGCATCACGAACGCACCGCGAGCGCGCGGGCCGTCGAGCAGGTCGGCGAGGGCATCCATGCCACGACGATCGCGCATGGCGGCCAGTGCGGCAACCGGGTTCCCAGCAGCGGCGGGGCGACGGCACCCCGGGAAATCGCGCACGATCACCGGCATCGCCGATCACCCGCGCGGCGCACCGGCCGCCTCGCCACCGCCGGTCACCGGCCAGCTGCCCTCGGCCGCGGTCCGCCGGGCATAGTCGGCGAATGATCGCGGCGCCCGTCCCAGCGCCCGCTCGACACCGTCGGTGACGGCGGTGTTGCGGCCGTCGAGGACGGTGCCGAACAGATAGGTCAGCGAGTCGACCACCTCCCGAGGCAGTCCCATCTCCGACATCGCGGCGGCGTATTCGTCCAGGCTCACCGGTCGATACCCGATCGCGCGACCGGTGGCGGCGGCTATCGTGGCCACGGCCTCGGCGAAAGTGAGTGCCTGCGGCCCGGTCAGTTCGTAGATCTCACCGGTATGCCCGTCCTCGGTGAGTGCCGCGACGGCCACATCGGCGATGTCCTCGGCGTCGACGAACGGCTCGGCGACCGTGTCGGCGGGCAGTGTCACCTGTCCCGCCGCGATCTCCTCGGCGAGAAAATCCTCGCTGAAATTCTGCGCGAACCAGCTGCACCGCACGACGGTCGTGGCCAGGCCGCTACGCAAGGCCATCTCCTCACAACGCTGCGCTTCTGGCTCGCCCCGGCCGGACAGCAGAACCAGTCGCCGCACCCCGGCCCGCCGTGCCACCGCGGTCAGTGCGCTCACCGCCTCGTCGGCGCCCGGGGCCGCAAGATCCGGCTGGTAGGCGAGGTAGACGGATCGAGCGCCGTGCAGGGCGGCCGCCCAGGTCGTCCGGTCGTCCCAATCGAACGGGATCGCCGTCGAACGGGAGGCCGGCCGCACCTCGATGCCACGCTCGGCCAGACGCGCCACCACTCGCCGGCCGGTCTTCCCGACGCCACCCAAGACGACGACGGGGCCCACAACGGTGTGGCCGGGACCGGTCTTCGGGGTGGACGTGCGATCGGTACTCGTGTCGGCGGAAACCGTTGCGGTGCCGATGGTTTCGTTGTCACTCAGGATGTTCTGTGTCATGTATCGAGTACATCCGCATCGGGGGCCACCGGCCATGGTCGGGACGCTCGCACACATACGCACGCGTCCACGCTCCGCTCACGGACTTCCCAGCCGACGAGGCGCGAGCATCGGCCGGGCCTCCGGCGCATCGGCGCGGTTCCTTCGTGACCGACCGGGCCGCCCATCCCGGACATCGCCGACCCAGCGCAGCCGATCGGGCTCGGTGCGGAAAGATGGGACGGCGTGAGCGCCGACATCATCGACGAACTGACCTGGCGTGGGCTGATCGCACAGTCCACGGATCCGGACGCCCTGCGGGCCGAAACGGCGAAGGGCCCCATCACCCTGTATGCGGGTTTCGACCCCACTGCGGCGAGTCTGCATGCGGGTCATCTCGTTCCGCTGCTCACGCTCAAACGCTTCCAGCAGGCCGGACATCGCCCGATCGTGCTGGCCGGCGGCGCCACCGGTCTGATCGGTGACCCCCGCGACGTGGGGGAGCGGGTGATGAACTCGACCGATACCGTCGCCGAGTGGGCCGACCGGATCCGCGGCCAGCTGCAACGCTTCGTCGACTTCGACGATTCGCCGACCGGCGCGATCATCGCCGACAATATGGACTGGACGGGCAACCTCAGCGCCGTCGACTTCCTCCGCGATATCGGCAAGCACTTCTCGGTGAACGTGATGCTCGCGCGGGAGACGGTCAAGCGCCGCCTCGACAGCGACGGCATCTCCTACACGGAATTCAGCTACATGCTGTTGCAGGCCAACGACTTCGTACAGCTGCGCCGCGCCCACGGCTGCCGACTGCAGGTCGGCGGCTCCGATCAGTGGGGCAACATCATCGCCGGCGTCGAACTCAACCGCCGCCTCGACGGCGAACAGGTCCACGCCCTGACCACCCCGCTGGTCACTTCCGCCGACGGTAAGAAGTTCGGCAAGTCGACCGGCGGCGGCAGTCTCTGGCTCGATCCCGAGATGACCAGCCCGTACGCCTGGTACCAGTACTTCGTGAACACCGGCGACGCCGACGTGATCCGCTACCTGCGCTGGTTCACCTTCCTCGACCGGGAGGAGCTGGCCGAACTCGAGACCGCCACCGCCGAACGTCCGCATGCCCGGGAAGCGCAGCGCCGCCTGGCCTCCGAAATGACCACGCTCGTGCACGGCGAGGCGCACACCCGCGCGGTGCAGCTGGCCAGCCAGGCGTTGTTCGGGCGCGGCGATCTGCACGATCTGGACGAAGCGACGCTCGGTTCCGCGCTGGCCGAAGCCGCCGGTGAGGGCACGGTGGCGGAGGCCGGTCCCGAATCGACGATCGTGGATCTGCTGGTCGCTTCCGGGTTGTCCGACAGTCGCGGCGCAGCTCGCCGGGCGATCGCCGACGGTGGCGCCTCGGTGAACAACGTCCGCATCTCCGATCCGGAGTGGATGCCCGCCGACACCGACTACCTGCACGGACGCTGGTTGGTCCTGCGGCGCGGCAAGAAGAATTTCGCCGGCGCCCGCCGGGCTGGGAGCTGATCTGGCCATGACCTGAGTCACATCCGTGTGATTCGGGTCGGTCACCGGCCCGGAGCCGGGCCGGTGACCTGCGCAAATGCGAGACGACGTGGCGATTTGACGTTCTGTTCTCTGCCACGTAACTTATTCCAGGTCAGAGCGACACGGACACCGACCCGGAGCCGAGAGGCCCGGGACAACGAGGTCGGACGAGGAGCGCCTGGCGGCCAGTAGGACCCAGAGATCGTGATTTGACTTCGCGAGCTCCAGTGGTTAGGCTGGAAAAGTTGCCTCTCAGGAAGGTCGGTTAGTCGGCCGGACTGTTTGCGCGCCTGTTCTTTGAGAACTCAATAGTGTGTCGATGAATGTCAGTGCCAAATGTTTTGTTTTGGTTCCGTTCATCCTCTCCCCGTGAGGGTGACGGACATTTTTGTCAGCTATTTTCCGGCTGGCGTTTTAGTTGGGTTTTCGGACTCTGGTTCGAGATATTTCTGATTCACTCTTCGGGGTGTT
>NZ_PSZE01000013.1 GCF_002933465.1 Nocardia nova | reverse complement strand
GGAATAGGTGGTGTGGTGGGTGAGTGAGTATGGGGTGAGTGGGTGAGAGTGAATGTGGAGAGTGCTGGGGCCTGCGAGCTGGCTGTCGCAGGCCCCACGGCGACGCAGCGAGCACGACTGCGCCGCGGTCGCGCGGCGCAGCGGGTCAGTCGCGCGGGCGCTTGTCGTCGCCCGGCGTGCGGGTGCCGGGGACGGTCATGAGCGGGTGGCCGGAGAGCGCGAAGCCGATGAGCAGTCCGACGACGAAGATGAGCAGGTCGTGTACGAGAAACTCCTTGCAGGAGAGGATGAGTGGTGGCCGGTCCGTCGCGGGAGGGGTGTCACCGCGACGGACCGGGGATCGAGACTCGCGCGTTTTAGGCGGCGACGGTCTGGCGTGTGGGTGGGGTGACGAGGCCGAGCCAGACGCGGCATTCGGTGCAGAACCCGTCGTCGTGGATGGCGCGGATGCGGGTGCACCCTTCGCAGCGGGCCTGGCGTTGCCCGGCACCGGCCACCGGGCCACGACGGCGACGGGTCACAGGCTTGGCCTGTGCCGCACCGGTTTCGACGTCGGCCTTCGAGTCGGCGGCCTGCTCGATGTGTTCAGGCTGGGGAAGGTGTTCGTCGATGATGGCGGTCAGCCAGCGCGGCGCGCGGCGGCGTGTCTCAGCGAGCAGGGCGGGCGCGGCACCCGGGTAGGTGGTGGTCAGGAATCGGCAGTAGGTGCGGGCGAGATCGGTGGCGGTGAACCCGGTGGGGAGTTCGGGCAGGCGCGGGGTGCGGTCGTCGCTGCGGCAGGAGTCGCACAACCCGTCGTCGCTACGCCGCCGTCCACCGACGGAGTGGATGAGGCGCTGGTCGCGGGTGGAGCGTTCGATGAAGCAGGCGAGGCAGCGCCACCCCGAGATCGGGGTCATGGCTTCGTGGGTGTAGTCGACGCTGTCGCCGTGGAACGGCAACTGCGGCCGAAGGTCTCCGCGCACACCGGTGCGGGTGTCGGCGTAGGCGAGCGCGTTGTCGTGGGAGACGCGGCGACTGTGTTCGGCGGTCGCGGCGTCGTGGGTGTGCTGTTCGGCGACGTGGTGGACGAACTCGAGGTCCCACCGCGCCTGCACCTCCTCGTCGCTACGCGGCTGCGTGCCCTGCACCCGCAGCGACGGGGAGGGTGCGGGTTCGGCGAGCAGGCCGCGCTCGCGGAACCGCTGTTCGGTGGCGCGGGTCCTGGCGATCTCTCGGGCCATGGTGTCGCGGTGCAGGTTCTCGGCGATGTAGCCGGTGATCACGTCGGGCTCGATGGGCGCGGGTCGGCGCTTGCCGCGCGCGCGGACACGGGCGGTGATCTGTTCGGGTGTCATGCGGGACTTGTCGGTTGCCCGTGAGGGTGCGAGGTAGACGCGGGCGGGCGGGTTGCGCCACAGCCGGATCGAGGTCGGCGCGGTCTCGGCGGCAGTGAGTGGGGCGTAGTCGCGGAAGGCTTCCTCGTCGACGCTACTGCCGTTGGCGCGGGCACGCTGTTCCAGGATCGCGATCCGCTCGGCACGCTCGCGCACGTAGAGGCCGGGGTCGGTGTCGGGCAGCAGCCGCGCCAGCAGATCTCGCTTCGGTTCGTCGTAGCGGAAGGCGGCTTCCAGGCGCAGTAGCGCGGTGCGGAACGGGTAGAGGGTGAAGGTGTCGACCATGGCGTCGAGCACCTCGCGCTCACCGGGGGTGGCGTGGGTGAGTGCGGTGGTGAAGGTCCGGCGCGCGGCGCGGCGGTCGCTGGTGATGCTGTAGTCGAGGTGGGCGATGGCATCGAGGAAGGTGCTGGTTTCGGTCACGAGAGTTCGTCCTGTCGTCGATCGAATGGTGGGCGAGCACCCGCCGGGACCGTCACGGCCCCGATCGAACACGCGGGTGTCGGGCTGGTCGTGGGGACCAGCCGAGGGCGCAAGCACCGGGGCGGGCGGCGACGCGCGGGGCAGGGGCGGAACGCGCCGGGGCGTGCGCGCACGAATTCCCGCGCACACCACCGAAACCGGTGATGGAGATTAGGGTCGGCGCGCAGGGGAATTCGTGGGCGCCGGGCGCGGGCCGTCACGCGCGGCGCCGCCCGCCCCGGTAGCCCTCGGACGGCTGGTCGCCGCGACCGGCCGCCCGCCCCGCAACGCAACTCACCCCGCCCGGAACCGGGAGAGGGTTCCGGACGGGGTGAGTCGGCACGAGCAGGGTGGAGCGAGGTGATGAGCTCAGAATGGAGGCGCGTCGTCTCCGAAACTTGCGGCGGCCCCAGCCATCACCGGCTCCCGCCACGGATCCTCACCACGGGACGGGGAAGTCGCAGGCTGGCCGAATCCTGTGCTGGTGTCCGCGGCGGGGCCGCCGAACCCGTCGCGGTGCGCGGTCACGGCGCGGTCGGTGCGTGGCCCGCCGGATGTGCCGGCGGAGATTCGGGTGACGGTCGCGGTGGCGTAGCGCAACGAGGGGCCGATCTCGTCGACGTCGAGTTCGACGACGGTGCGTTTGTCGCCCTCGCGGGTGGTGAACGAGCGCTGCTTGAGTCTGCCCGTGACGATGACACGCGCTCCCCGCGAGAGGGATTCGGCGAGATTCTCCGCTGCCTGCCGCCACAGATTGCAGCGCAGGAACAACGGATCGCCGTCTTTCCACTCCCCGGCGGTGCGGTCGAAATACCGCGGTGTGGAAGCGACGGTGAAGTTCGCGACCGCCGCGCCGGCTGGAGTGAATCTGAGCTCTGGCGAGTCTGTCAGGTTTCCTATGACGGTCAGGACCGTGTCACCGGCCATGGGCGTTCTCCTCAATCATCAGCAACGGGGATTGGATGGAATACGAGACCGGCCCTGCCGGGATGTGGCAGGGCCGGGGTGTGGCTATTTGTCGATGGGGATGTCGTGGAAGTCGATGTCGCCGGCGGCGGCCTGTTCGACGTCGACCAACGCGAAATCGTCGTCGGGGGCGGCGATGTCGGCGAGCAGGTGCAAATACCGGGCGGCGGTTTCCGATCGTGTTCGCCACAGGCTCTTGTCCAGGGTGACTTCCCGGTTGGCCAGCACCATGCCCAGTGCGAGCACCCAGGCTCGGTTGGTCGACGCGGCACCGATCACCTTCACCAACTCCTCGGTCGACCAGCCGATGCCGAGCAGCTTGGTCACCAACTGCAACGCTCCCGGCGCCAGATTCCGCGCCAGGTACTCGGCCACGAAGTGCGCGGCCTGCACCGGCGGCTTGCTCCGCTGGACATACTTCGACAGGAATTCCTCACGCCGCTCAGCTGCGGCGACACCTCGCTTGTTCAGCTCCCGCACCCGGCGGCGCGCCAACCGTGCTTCTTTCCGCACCGCCGCAGCGCGTTCGGCCGCGGCCAGAGCCTCGTGCGGGTCAGCGGCCGGCGGAACAGGCCGCTGTAGTCCGGTGGTGTCGAGTTGGTCGGCGGGCAGGTAGTAGGCCGGGATCCAGCGATCACGCCAGGCGAGCCCGTCCGCGCGGCGCAGCCCGTCGCCGGGTTCGGTGTCGGGGTTGTGCTGGGTGTCCCAGTCGACGGTGTCGGGATCGACGAGCGCGCCGGTGGCGGTGTCGACCAGTTCCGCGTTTTCCTCGAGATCGACCCACACCAGCCACCGCGCCGGATCGGCGTACACGTCGTCATCGGTGACCGGTTCGCCGTCGGCGCGGGTGAGTTCGGTGGCGGGCAGGTAGGCGTCGTCGGGGCCGGGTTCGTCGGTGAGGATCCCGAATCCGTAGGCGGCGTAGGGGAGTGAGGCGTGGAGGCGACGGCGGGTTTCGTCGCGATCGGCGGCGATGGCCTTGGCCGTGTAGCTGAAGTTGTAGCGGGAGGTCGTGGTCAGTTTTTCGACGGCGTCGGTGTCGCCGAGGTTGTCGTAGTCGGCGATGACGGCGAGCTGGTCGAGGCTGTACTGGCCGGCATCGGCCAGCTCGCGTCCTGTCGCCGACCTGCCGACTGCGGCGAGCTTACGGACCTCGGCGCGTTTGGTCTGTTGCAGTCCTTTCGCGACCCGTGTCGGGGAGGCACCCAGGTCGAGCATGAGCGCGACTCCGGCGGTGTAGTCGGCCTGGGTCAACGGGATCCGGCGTTCGTTGAGGTTGATCTGCGTCATCGTGCGATCGATACGACGCTGCTTCGCATCGACGTCGGTGGGTGCGTCGGTGATCCACACCGGAACCCGGGTAAGGCCGACGGCTTGGGCGATCAACACCCGCACCTGGCCGTCGAGCACGTGGACCGACCCGTCGGGTTCGCGTTCGGCCAGCACCGGAGCGCCGACACCGAACTCGCGGATCGAGTCGGCCTGTTTTGGGTGCTCGGCGACGTCGAAGCCGGTGCGCACATTCTCCGCGATCACCAACTCCCGCGGATCCATGTACGCCGCGGTCGCATTCGGCGGAACCTCCAGCTCGGCCCCGCCGGCGGGGTGCGGGGCGCGCTCATTCTCGGCGGACTCGGCACTGGTCGCGGATTCCGCAACGGCGGCATCACCGAGGGGGGCGGGCGAGGCGGCGGCGGGTTCGATGTCGGGCACGACGGTGAGAGTGGTGGGGCTCAAAGGAGACCTCCTATGAGATGACGAACGGCGCGGCCCCACCGATATGAATAGCGATGGGACCGCGCCGATCTGGACGGTGAACCGGAACAGAGATGGGTCAGGCGGCTGCCTGACTCGAGGCGCGGGTGACGTTGATCGGGTGCAGGCGCAGCACGCCGTGCTCGTCGTCGAGATAGGCCCAGTGACGACCGCGCCACCCGGCGTGCTCGCCGCGCCAGCGGTCGGCGACAGCCGAATCCATCTCGGCGAGGACGACGGTGGTGCCCGCGGCGCCACGGTGTTCGAGTCGATCGAATTCCGCGCGGGACAGGGTCGGGACAGAGTTCGCGGACGGCATGAACAATCACCTTTCTGATCGGGAAAGAAAACGAGGAGACGGGAAAGAGGCGACGCTGGTCAGCGGTGCAGATCGATGCCGAGTGCGTCGGCGATGTCGTGTGCGTAGGTGACGACAGCACCGAGTCGGGATGGGGGTGTGCCGTCTCGCAGTGTGGTGTCGAGGGACCGGGCGAACCGATGCTGTGGGTCGGAGTCCAGGGCTGCGTCCAGCGCGATCGAGGCCAGCGCTCCATCGCCTCGGTGATAGGCCGAGAACGCCAGCAGAGCCGCGGCATGGGCGCGTTCGGGATCGGGCAGGCTGCGGGTGAGCAGCGCCCACAACCGTTCAGCCGCGTCGACACGGGCAGTGCCGGCCAGCCCGAGCAGGCAATGGCGCACGGTCGCTGTGCGTAAGGCCGCCGCGAGTGCGGCCATATCCGCCGGAGTCAGCGTCGAACCTGCGGCGAGCGTGTCGATGCGCTCGACCACCGTCGCGACGGTGGCGGTGATCTCGCTGGGCGCGTGCTGCGTGCGGATGCCGGTGTCGGCGGGCAGCAGTGAGCGGACCTGGTCGGCCAGCGCCGGGTCGGGCTCGATCAGGCGGGTCAGTTCCTCGCGTGACCGGCGGATCGGATGTCCCGCGACGACGAACGTGGCGGCAAGCGTGGTCGTGTCGGGGTCGGGCACGACGCCGGACTCGGTGGCATCGAGCAGGCTCCACCACGGCGCGCCTGCTGCGATCACGCGGGTCGCCCACGCCGAGGCGAGAACAACCCCGCGTGTGGTGAGGGCTCGGTCGAGGACCTCGAGGGTGTGGGTGTGCCTGCCAGGGGGCGCGGACGCTGGTTGCGCGGTGCTGTCGACGACGAGAACCAATACTGCCGAGGCGTTTTCGTTCGCGGCGACGGCGGCCAGTTGCGTCGCGACGGCGGTGAGCCGGTTGTCGCTGATGTGGAGGTCGTGGCGTGCGACGACTTTGATGCAGACCTCGTCGGCGGGAGGGCGGCGTTCGAGGAGCGCCACGACCAATGAATCGACGGGGTAGAAGCCGAGCAGGGCCGGCACGGCGGCGATGAATTCACCTGGGGCAGACATGCGTAGTGTCGTCGGCTGAGTCATGAACAATCCCTTCACTGGACAACGAATCGGAGACGGCCGACACAGCTGACTGGGGCGCGGGCAGCCAGGTCGGCGTGTCGCGGTCAGCTCATGAAGTGGTGGATGTCGTGGCCGCTGGTGATCAGGCGCGCGCGGCCGGTGGCGATCAACTCGTGCGGCAGCGCGGTGGTCGCACTGGTCACCGGCCCTGGCAATGCGAACACCGGAACCCGATGGCGCACAGCGTGCGCCGCGATCGTGGCGGGTTCACCGCCTGGTGTGGACTCGATGATCAGCACGGCCCTCGACAGCGCGGCCAACAGGCGAGTCTGGGCGCGGCGACGGGCCCGGGTCACCGACATACCGGGCGGGTATTCGGATACCAAAAGTCCGATGGTGGCGATGGTGGCGAGTAGCCCGGAATGTCCGGGCGGGTGAGCGACGTCGATCCCGGCCGCGAGAACCGCGACCGGATGGCCGTGAGCGGCGAGCCCGGCTTTGTGTGCGATCGCGGCGACGCCGTACGCGCTGCCCGCCACACCAGGCCAGCCCAGAGTGGTGAGTTCGGCGGCGATCCTGTCGGTGACGGTGCGGCCGTATCCGGTCGCGGCTCGGGAACCTGTGATGGTGATCGTCTGCTCGATGATGGTGTCGAGGCGGACAGGGCCGCGCAGGTAGAGCGCGAACGGGCTCGTTTGCGTGGCGCGGTGCAGCCGCGCCGACAGTGACCGCGGCCATTCGTCGTCGTCGCGGGTGACCACCCGGGCATCGAGTTCATTGAGGCGATCGACGTCGCGGCGCGCGAGGTCGCCCAGATCGGAAGGGGTCGGGAAACCGGTGTGTCCGCGGCGGATCCGATCGGCGATCTCGCTGGTGGGTCTGGACTGCCACAGCAGGCGTGTTCGGTGATCGCTGGTGGTGAGTGCGCGGGCGACGAGTGCTCGGTCCAGCAGGTCGCAGGTGCTGGTGTCGGTCACGAGGCCGGTCCCGCGCCGAGGTCGGTGACGATGTCGAGCGCGTCGCTTCCGCTGGCGGCCAGGTGCGCGATGTGCTCGCGCAGCAAGTGGTGGCAGCCGGTGGAGGTGGCTGAGTAGATCGGACCAGGGACCGCGGCGATGCGCCGTTGCAACCGCCGCGCCCACGACGCGGTGTCGAGGGTGCTCGACCGTGCACCGGCCTCACAGATCACCAGACCTGTCGAGAGGGCCGCGACGAGTCGATTACGTTCGGGGAAACGGGTTTTGGTCGGCGGGGAGCCGGGCGGATACTCGGAAACGATCAGCCCGCGTTCGGCGAGCTGATCGAACAGCGCTGTGTTTCCGGTCGGGTAGGCGCGGTCGATCCCGGTGGCCACGACCGCGATCGTGGGCGCCGACACCAGCAGCGCGGCCTGGTGGGCGGCGGTGTCGATGCCGTACCCGGCTCCACTGAGGACACACCAGCCGCGCTCGGCAAAGTAGGTCGCCATATCGTGGGCCACGTGGATGCCGTAGTCGGAGGCCGCCCGCGCCCCCGTCACTGCCACGGGGCGATCAACGCAGACGGTGAGCGCGAGCGGGCCGCGCACCCACAAGGCGACCGGGGCAGCGATGTTCGCGCGTTCGAGGTCGGCGACCGCGGCCGTCGGCCAATCGGGGTCCTCGGGAGTCAGAAGCATCGCCTCGACCGCGGCCGCGCGATCGAGATCGGCCACGGCCTGTGCGCGCAGATCGGGTGGAAGCTGGAACAGTTCGTGATCGGTGCACAACTGTTCGGCGACCTGCTCGACGTCGGTGTCAGCCAGAAGGGCCGACACCGCAAGGGAATTGGTCAACGCGGCGCGAGCAGCGACGGCCCACGCAAACCGCCGCTGCGCGCTCAACGGCGCGAAGCGTTCGTCGCAGGCAGGGGCGGAAGCGGACACGGCAATCTCCTGAGGAAGTCAATTGGGGGAGTCGATCAGCGCAGCGAGGCGGCGATCACGCAGCAGGGGCGGCGACCACGCAGCGCCGAAGCAAGCGGGTGTGCCGGACGGCCGGACGAGCCCTCTGCCGCTCTGGCGCATGACACCAGGCCAGCGCATCGGTGTTCGCAGTGGACGGCAGGGGCGAAAACTGGCCACTACCAGCCGATTGAGTCCGCGCCGCCCCGGGCGCGGGTCGCCTGGGAGAAGAACGGGCGTGTCCGGAGGGGTTGGACTGCGCCCGTTCTCGCACCCTTCGCCCTGCAACGGTGTGTAAACGCACCGTGATGATGACGGGGCGCATCGGGGTAGGGGATGGTGCGAGCCACCCGTGTATCCCCTCGATCCCCCGATCCCATCGCGAAGTCTAGACCTCACCGTTCGGCTCCGGCAGTGGTGAGCGGACTCCGACCACGACTGCTCGTGTCGTGGTCGCAGGGTGGAGAGTCGGTCGTGGGTGCTAGGTGAGGTGGGCTCCGGTGTCGTGGAGCAGGGTGCGCATCAGCCATCCGGCTTCCGCGCCGACGACGGTGTCGAGCACATCGCAGAACACGCGGCAGAACTCGGGCCCGTGCCCGGCAGCTGGGCGTGGTTGCAGGTGGTGAGCAAGCTCGTGCAGCACCAGCAGTTCTCGCACCGCATGCTCGCGCAGCGGGACCGCGACCGTGGCGGTCGCAGGCTCATAGTGCGCATAACGACTGCCGCGCCGCGCACGCACCCGCACCGCCACCGCTGCCCGCGGGTACCGGGCACGGATCGAGGGCAGCGCCATCACGGCTGCGAGGTATGCGGCCACGGATTCAACTGTGCCCAGGCGTCTTTCGACCGGCACACAGATCTGAGAGCCGAACACCTCGATGCTGCGTCCGGGAGCGCGATCGGCGAGATCGAACAGGGCACGCAGCCTGTGCTCGGCGTCGTAGACCTTGCGTCGCTGGCTATCACGTGGTCGTACGGTCACGACGGTAAACCTTTTCGCGGTCCGTCGATCTCGCCCAGACCGTGCAGGCGGGCGCGTTGCCCGTCGCGGTCACCGGCCTCGGCGGCGGCGGGTGCGTGGCCGCCTGCGCGGCGGTGCCCCGACCAGGTGCCTTTCGCGGTGGAGTGGGCGGTGTAGTAGTCGCGCAACTCGATGTCTTTGTCCCGCAACGCCAACGCCGTGCCCGCCCCGTCCGGAGAGGTGGGAGCGAGGGCGTCGGCGCGTGCCTGGTCGCGCTGGTCCCGTAGGCGTTGTCCGACGCGGGCGGCGAAGGCGCGCTGGTAGGCCAGCCGCGCGGTGACACCGGCGACCGGGTGGCGTTGGTGGGCCGCCGAGTGCAGGTAGGCGCGTGAGCCGCGCACCATCTGGGCGAGCAGGTGGGTGTAGAGCAGCTGGGTGGTGTCGATGTCGGAGCCGAGCCCGAAGGCGATCACCCAGGTCGAGTTGTGGGCGGCGTCCACGCGCACGTCGTTGGCGCGGGCGATGGCCACGAACAACTGCACATAGGTGGCCAGCCCCTTGGTGTGTTTGGCGCCGATCTCGATGCGCCGCATCCCCGGCATCGGACGGGCATGGCCGCGGTCGGCGGCAGCGGCGCGGGCCACCGCCAGGTCGATGGAATGCTGGGTCGCCAACTGCTGGGCGCGGGCGAGGAAGGCCTCGGCCTCGTGCGGATTGTCGGTGCCCTCGGCCTGGCGCATCAACGCACCGATGCGGGTGAGCAACCTGTCCGTATCCGCCATCATTCACCGTCCCCGGTGAACAGGGTGTGGGTGGCGATGATCGCGGCCAGCAGATCCAGGGGCTGATCACCGGTGTCGGTGGGTGCGGCGTCGCGGATCTTGCGGAGTTTGCGCAGCCGCGAGGCGGGGCGCAGTTCGACACCGAACATCTCCATGCTGTGCTCGCCGCCGGGTGCCCGGATCAGGGTGTAGTCCTCGATCGCGATCCACGCCTCGTACCAGGCCTCGGCCGGCTGGCCTTCACGCCGGCCCTCACCGGGCTCGGGATTCGGTGGCGCCCACAGTCGGCAGGTGCACTCCGGGTCGCCGCACGGGCGCCGACTCGGATGCCGGTTGTAGTGATCGGTCTGCCCGGACAGCATCGGGCATGCCCGTTTCGAATACAGACCGCACTCAGGGTGCAGCGCGGGTTCCGGGCCGATACCGCGCAAATAGTCACACGGCCGGATGTAGACCACCACCCACGGGCCGTCGAGGCGCCGACCACACACCTGACACAGGCTGTGCAGCCAGATCTGTTGCAGCCGCGCGGGATTCACCGCGCCCCACACTGGCTTGCCGGGGTCACGGTGGGTCATCGTGATGTAGGGGACGACCATGCCCGCCGAGACCGGCGCCTCGGCCATGTGCTGCGGAACCGGAACCGGGCTCGGGATGGCGCCGCCGGGAGTGTCGGGCATCGGGTACCTCCATTCGGATCGAAGAGGGGCGAAAGCGAGAGAGGAGGGGAGTGGTGCTGCGGTGAGCCGGGTCGGTCGCCGCGAGCACCGTCGTTTCCCTCGGGGCACGGTCGGAAGCCGTGACGTTCGGCTGGCGATTCCAAGCACGGGCGGGGTCCTGGTAGCACCTACTTCTCATGAGTGGCCGCCGAGCCGTGAGATTGGTGTTCGCGCAGTGCGCGATATGTGACGCGCACGAGCCGTTCGCGGAGTCGGTAGTCGGCGATGGCGTCGTTGAGCAGATCCAAAGGTTCGCCACCGACGACGGTGGCCATGGCGTGGGCGATACCGATTGCACGCCGGGTCGCGGCGATGTAGGGGGCGAGGGCGTCGAGTAAGACAGTGACCGTCTCGTCGCGGCTCAACGGGTGAGCGGTGGAATTGCCCACGGGTGCTATTCCTTTCGGGATCTCTGGCCCCCAGCCGTTGCCGCTCGGCCCGCCAGGAGCGCCACGATTGGTGGTCGGGCTGGTCAGTGGGTTTGCAGGCCGAACAGGTCGGCGTAGCGGTCGGCGCCGTCGAATTGCGGGCACGCGCAGCGAGGAAACGGATGTGTGCAGTCGGCGCAGTATCCGCAGTAGCCGCAGTGCGGGCCGAAGGGGTCGTCTTCGAATGCGCCGCAGTATTCGCAGAATCCGACGTAGTCGGTGTCAGCGCTGGCCCACTCGTGCATCAGGTAGCTGTCGTTGGAGTACCAGGTGCCACCGACCCAGTGCCCGTGGCGTTCGTTGAAGATGTAGGCCGGGTGTTTGTAGGCCGGATCGGTGGTCAAGATGACGACCTTGTTGGAGGCGAGCCAGTGCTCGAACCGCTCTCGCCCGGCCCAGCTGTCCAGCGACCCGAACGGTTTGGTGGGCAGGAAGTCCTCGGCCGCGATCCGGGTATCCGAGCGCGCGTCGCCCGCGGTGGGGTGCACGTTGTCGGGCAGGACTCCGTTATGGGCGAGCACGGTTCGCTGGTCGCCGCCGACGGTGAAGGGGTGGCAGTTGCTGGTGTCACGGTCACCGTGGGTGGCGTAGCGGGAGTGGAACAACGCCGGGCCGCCCGGATGCTTGGCGCGTTGTTCGGCGAATTCGGCGATCACCTGGTCGGGGTTCATGCCGTGCCCGACGAGGATCGTCTTGCCGGTGTGGATGGCGTAGCCGTGGCCGTGTGGGTTGGCCAGGGCCCCGCCGTGTAGGGCGTCGAGGTCGGGGTCCTGGCCGGGTTTGTAGAAGGTCAGGATGCACACGCGAGGGCCTCCAATTCGTCGGTCAGGCAGCGGTATTCGGGGCGGGCGGCCAGCCATGCGGTGAACGCGGCCCATTCCCAGCCACGGCGGCGGGCGATATCGGCGGCCGAAAGGGTGCGGGTGTATTCGACGGAGGCGTCGGCGAAGGCGAGCGCGGCCTGCACCTCCCGCGCGTCAAGAGAGCTGGCGAACACCCGCAGTTCGAAGGTGTCCTCGGGACAGACATTGATCGCCTGGTACCGGAATGCGCCTCCGGTTTCACCCTTGGCGTGGGCGGCGGCGTTGGCTCGGGCGCCGGGGTCGAATACCGCCCACTGCTCGGAGTCGCGGCGCGCCAGTACTTTGACGTGTGATTCGTTGCGGTAGACGAACTTCAACCACCGGTACGCGTGCGCGGGGGAGGAGAAGCCGGCGCGGGAGACGTGCACGTGGATGCCGACGCTGGTATCGGTGTAGGCTCCCAGCATCCGCAACCGGTGCAGCAGCGACCACGGAAACTGTTGGTGCGCAAACTCATACGACATCGGATGCGTGACGAGCTCGTATCCGCACGGCTGGATACTTCCATCCTCCTTTAGATAGCCAATGTCACCCAGCTGGTCGATGGCGAGCTCGACGGCTTCATCGAAAACGTCTCGGGGGGTTTTGATTTCCAGTTCCAGTCCGAGATACAGCGGTCCGGTGCCGTGGAAGTCGGGTTCGGGTTTGTAGCCGTAGGAGTGGACGCCACGATGATCGGGACGTTCGTTGGCGCAGGCGTCGCAGTAGTCCTCCCAGCAGCGGATGAGGATGTCGCAGCCGCCGCAACGGTGGTAGTCGGCGTCCTCGCACCGCCCGCACACATCCGCTCCGGATTCGGTCTCGTTGAGCCCGTCCGCGCGCGAGCCGCAGTCATCGCACACCAGGTAGCTGTCGGCGCAGTCGTCGCAGACCTCGCCATGGCCGATGACACGGACCAGGTCGCTGTCGAAGCGGTCGCAATCGCGGCACCGGCGCCAGCCGATCGAACAATCCGTGCACACGTCGGTGCCGCGCACGGTAGAGCGGCGCTCCCGTGTGGGGGTGGCGCAGTCGTCGCAGGTGTCGAGCCGGTCGGCGCACGCGCGACACAAATCATCGCCCTCGACCGTGAGGACGGTCGTGGTGTCGTCGATCGGGTGTGAACAGTCCTCACACCGCCGATCGGTGAGAGTAAATGCGGGCATACAGGATTCACGTCCTTCCAAAAAGTGGCGGGACACATGACGGCGCCCCGCTGCGGGCCGGGCTAGCGGCGCGAAGCGGGGCGCGAGAGGAAAGCGGTGCCATGCAGCTCGGGTCGAGCGGGCCTGGCGGTCGGGTCAGGTCAGCTGGATGCGGGGGCCGCGGTGGGAGCTGGCCTGGTCGGGGTGGGCAGGCAGGTGCAGTGGGAGAGGGCGTGGTGGCAGCCGAAGCACCAGCCGCAGCTGCGGCAGTAGCGGCTGGCGCGTTCGAGATCGCGATCCAGGCAGTACCCGCACACCGTCCGCCGCCGGGCCGGCCACCGCTGCTCGGGCGGCAGATAGGAGCGGTTGGAATACCAGACCCCGCCCACCCACTGCCCCGCGCGCTCACCGAACACGTAGGCCGTGTGGGCGTAGGCCGGGTCGACGGTCAAGATCACCAGCTTGCTCGACCCCAACCACCCCGCAAGCCCGCGAGCACCGGCCACGGTGTCGATCGGGCCGAACGGTTGCCTCGGCAAGTAGTCCTCGGCCGCGATCCGGGTATCCGAGCGCCGGTCATACGCGCGTGGATGTACCCGCTTGGGCAGGGTGCCGTTGTGCGCCAATACCGTTCGCGCATCGCCGCCGAGCCGGAATGGATGACAGTTGGATAGATCGACCGCGCCGCGGGTGGCGTAGCGGGAGTGGAACAACGCCGGGCCGTTCAGATGGTCGGCGCGGGTGCGGGCGAAGGTGTCGATCACGGTGTCGGCGTTCATGCCGTGCCCGGTGATGATGCGGCCGTCGGCGACGATCGCGAAGCCGTGACCGTCGGGATTCGCATCAGCCCCGAACCGCAGCGCGGCCGTGTCGATCGCAGCACCGGCGGGGTAGTAGGTCAGCAGGCACATTGGAGGGCCTCCATCTCCTGAGCCAGCGGCTGGTAGTCGGGGCGGGTGGTGACCCAGGTGGCGAAGCGGGCCCAGTCCCAGGCGCCGGCGCGGATGTCGGCGACCCGCAGGCCGCGGGTGTAGTCGATGGAGGCGGCGGTGAACGCGAGCGCGGCCTGTACCTGCTGCACATGCAGCGAGCTGGCGAACACCCGCACCTCCAGGGTGTTGCGCGGCAGCGGATTGATCGCCTGATACCGCTCCAGCCCCAGCGCGTGCTGCGGCCCCTTGGCCGTGTCGCGGGCACGCGCGCGGGCGGCGCTGTCGAACTGGGCGTAATGGGTGCGGCGGCGCGCCAACCGGGTGACCGCTTCCTCGTTGCGGTACAACAGTTTCAGCCATCGATACACGTGTGCCGGGTTGTCGAACCCGGCCCGGCTGGCGTGCACGTGCAGCCCCACTGACGTGTCGGCCTCACACCCCAGCCGGTGCAGTTGGTCGAGCAGCGGCCAGGGAAACGACTCGATCGCATACCGGTAGGAGAGGGGGTGAGTGACGAGCTCGAACCCGGACGGCCTGATGGAAGAGTCGCGTTTCAGATATCCGAGGCCGGCGAGGTGGTCGGTGGCCAGGGTGGCGCAGGTGTCGAAGCGGTGTTCGGGGACGATGATTTCCAGTTCGAGCCCCAGATACAGGGGTCCGGTGCCGTGGAAGTGGGGGTCGGGGCGGTAGGTGTAGTTCCACACCTTCCCGCGGGCGGTGCACCCGTCGCATCGGTGTCCGGGTTGGACGAGGGTGCCGCAATCTGGGCAGGCGCGGAGTCGGCTGGCGCAGGTCGGGCAGGCGCGGTGCCCGCCGGAGATGTAGCGGCTCTCGGCAGTGAACCGCCCGCAGCTGAAACACGCGGCGAACAACACGCTCGCGCACCGCGCGCACACCGGGTCATCGGTATCGGTGCGCAACTGGGGTCCGGTCAACTCCTGGCACGACACACACCTGGCCCACCCGGTCAGGCAGTGCGCGCACAACTCGGCCTCGTCGGCAGTGCGTGTCAACCGCAAGGAGGGGGTCCGGCAGTAGGCGCAGCGGGGTAGCTGTTGCCAACACGAGTCGCACACAGCGGAATTCGCGATGCACAGCTCCGTACCGGCTGCCGCGCCGTCGCAGACCGCGCACGGTGGACCCAAAATCGGATCGGTCATGAACGCACACACCCTCCACAACAGAAAAGCGCCGGCCGACAAGGGGAGTCGACCGGCGCGGGGACACGGACAGGAACAGGGGCAAGCAAGAACAAACGGTGAGCAGTCGATATGGACTACGGCCTTCGCTCAGGCGGCCAGGCTGCGACGGGCGTACTCGCAGTCGTCGGCGGGTTGGCCGTGGTGGCGGCCCGGACATTCGATAGATCGCAGGGCACGGTCGGCCACGGATAGGCGGGTGCGTGTCTTGGCTTCGAGATCGTCGATGCGGGACTTGGCGATTGCTTCGTAGTGCTCGTGCGAACCGGTCACCGACTCCAGCTCTGGGAATCCCGCCTGGATCCACATGCGCACGTAGAGGCCGAATCCGGCAGTGTTGAGCGGGGCTTCCTGGCTGGCTTGCATGACCGCGAGCGCGACCTCGGCCGCGGTCCCAGGAACAGGAGACAGACCTGCGGCCACGCGGTCGAGCAACTCACGGCAGTGCGAGCGGAACACGAACTCCTGGCGCATCCGCTCATGGGTCGGCATCAACAACCCGAACGAGTGATAGAGGGTGTTGCGGTGGCGCGGATGGCGGCGTTGCGCGCGGGCGATTTCGTTCTCGGCCCAGTCGATCTGCTCGAACACCGGCTCGAGATCGGACAGACACCGAGACACCACCGATGCGACATTCGCGACCTCGTCGAGCTGGCTTTCGGTCACGGGGGCTCCTTTCGACAGCAATGGGCAGTAGAGAAAAGGGGAGGCGAGACATGACCGCGAGTTGACGGCTGACGTCGCTTCCTCTGACCGCGATGTGCCGGATGCGGCGCCGCCGGATGGCGGGCGGTGGGCGTATCGTTGAACTGCGAGGCTCGGGTTGATCTCACCCAGAATTTTGGGAGATCCCGACATGAACGACCCCCGGGCGAGCAGGAGCGAACGTGGACCAGACGGCGGGAAGCTCGCTGGCCAACTGCGTCATTCGCGGGAAGTATTGGATCGCCGCCGCGCGGTCGAACGTCGGCGCGAACAGAATGTCAGCGACGCGGTGCGGGAGTATTGGTCTGCGTGGCAGGCGATTTCGACGATTGAACAGCGCCGCGACCGCCGCGTCCGTGCGTTGCGCGACAAGATCCGCCACCTCGAACAGGCCGCCGCAACTGAAATCGCGGTACACCACGACAGGCAGGCGGCGGCTGTGGCGCGCATGAACGAGCAGGGATGTAGCACCGACGACATCGCCGAACTGCTCGAAATCAGCGTCAAAGGCGCGCGCCAACTACTTGCCGCCGGGCGGGCAGAGCCTGAACCCGGTGTGCAGACGACACATCGTCAGAGCGAGCAGAGACTCAACGAGCCGCAGCGGTCTGCGGAATTGGCAGAGCGATCGCCGAAACCGGCATCCGGGCAATAGCCCGCCGAGCGGACCGGCGAGCCGACGGCCCGCCAGCAAGCTCGGCGTGGCGACGGTAGTGGCCTACGACTCGTGTCAGTGGAGATCACGCGTCGTTGAGATAACCCCCGGTGTTCCAGACGATCCCCTGGAAACCGCCCGGGGGCACCGGATGCCGCACCGGGATCCCGGCGGCCGGTGCGAAGGGCCAAAAGCACATGCCGCATCGATGGCAGTACACCCCGGCGCGCCACACCGCATAAGCCGCAGGCGCACCACGGCGAATTCGGGCCGACCGTCGCAGCCTCCGGAACGCAAACCACAAGATCAGTAGTGACGGCAGGGCGAGCAAGAGCGCAAGACCGAACATCCCTACCACGATCGCGGCAGTCGAGATGTCAGGATGTGGCCTGACCAGCACCACCACCGCGATGAGGAGATTCACTCCGGCCGGCACCCCTAAGGCCAAAGCCAGGGCAGTGAGGCGCCCGGCACCGCGGAACGCGGGCTCGGGCGCGAGCGATTGCGCGAGATGGCTGGATTGGGTTCGCTCAACGATGGACGAGCCGATTACCGGCACCAAACCTGCCGAGCTCACACCTACGCCGGAGTAGTAGTCGGTTCCATAAACCGTCGAGGTACCCGAAGCGCGGATCGCAGGAACGCTTTGCACACAGTCGTCGTATCCGCAAGAGGGACAAGTTGTATCGACGCTCATAGGGTTCCAATTCCCTCCGACCGCCGCTGCGCTGTGGAGATCGCCAGAGCAGGTGCGCAACAACGTCTCTGGTCGTGGCTGGTGTCGAGATAGTTGCGTCCATCGAACACCGCCATCCGGAACCTGTCGATAGGCAAAACGCACAGTTGTGTCACGCATCGTGCACAGACCTCCTCATCTGCGAGGGAAATGTGTTGCAGGTCACATGAATTGCGATAGAAGATGCCTGCACCGTCGTCTGCATGGAACTCGTGAGGTACACATCGCCGCTTGAGCGTGGTCTAGCGCGACACCCTCCTAGCGACCCGTCACGTGTGGTCCATTCATGTGCTGACGCCGTCAGCAGCAGCGATGGGATATTGACGGCGTCAGCAGAGAACAGGTATGTTTTTCGACGGAATATTGCGCGAAATCTCGTGAAATTCCTGTTTCTACCGGCGGAGACGTTGCATCGAACGTTTCAGCTCGACCTTTGTGAGGCAGGGGTTAGGGGTTCGATTCCCCTAGGCTCCACGAGTCCGGATAGGGCTGGTCTTCAACATTGTGCTGCGCTTATTGAATTCACGATCCATTCGAGGACGTCGGCCTGCTTCTCGTTCAGCCGTGCGGGGTTCGTACCATCTGCCCATGATGAACGGCACCGCGCCTCCTGGCTGACGATTCCTGACAGGCACTGCCAGCCGGTCTCCTTCGGGGACCGCGGGCAGGTGTCCGTGTCGGTAGGGGACATTCGCCGGGGCCTCGTCGGCAGGTTGCGGCCTTCGATGCGCTCGATGCCGTCGAGCATTCGCGTTGTCCGCTCGTCGATGGCCGAAAGAAACCTTGTCGAAGTGGATGCGCGGCGACTCGCGAATTTGACCGGCATCGTCGACCTCACCATGAGCCGCCTCGATTCGTCGTTGTTCGTCGGGACTCAACTGGAAGGCCGGCTGACCGGAATCGAGGCGGTGCTCGGACGCACGGTCGGCGTCAACCGGGTCCGAAATCGGCCATGATTTGTCCATGGTGCGGGGTCTGGTTCCGGTGGTCACGTTTCTGAAAACTCCGTGCGTGCCCTCGAGCTACCCGATGCGCTCATATGGGGTCACCGTGGTTCGAGCAGTTCGACCGGAATGTCGACGAAGCGTGCGCGGACGTACTCGCTGACCGCTTTTCCGATGCTGTCGAGCCGGAGGTTGCTCGAGCCGCCGCGTCCCAGGAGTCCGGGGAGGACGAAATGGACGGCGCGCAGGTGCGGAAACTCGTGCCGGAGTACCCCCGCGTTGGCGGCCTCGGGCAGCAATTCGGTCAGTCGTTCGGTGGTCAGCAGCGAGCGCAACCACGGCCAGGCGCGCGGGTCGTCGGTCCAGATTCCGACGTTGCTGTTGCCGCCCTTGTCGCCGCTGCGCGCGAAGGCGATGCGCCCCAAGGGGGCTCGCTCGGTCGGTCCCGGTTGATGGCTGCCGGGTTCTTCGTGGACAGGCTGGCCGGTGAACTGTTCGGTCTTGGCCGGAGGTGCGATGGTCTGCTGGTCACCGTCGGCGAACACGACGCGGTGCGGTACTGCCTCTTGGGGGAGCACGCCCGGCCAGTACTCGATGATCGGCTTCGGCCCGCTGGTGTCCCCACCCATGTATCCGGGAAAACTGCTGAGGCCCAGCGCGCCGAACGATCGCTGGAGGTGGAACAGCGGCTCACGGGTAGGCGCGGTGGCGGCGATCCGAACGCACACGGTCGCGGCGTCCTGGTTCTGTGGATCGGTTTCGGGCCGGCCCAAGCGCGACACCGCGAGGTCGTCGATTTCGGTGTCTGCGGCCAAGTCCTCGAGCTGGGCTACCAACAGCTCGAATTTGGCGTCGATATCCAGCCCGGTGAGGTAGGTGTTGATCGCGATCCGGTATCCGCCCGGCGTGAAGATCGACACCTTGGTGGTCGGCGGCGGGGGAGAACCCACCGCGGAGTGCACCCGCACGCGGTCCGGTCCGAGTTGTTCGAGTTCGACGGTGTCGAGATGCACGGTGACGTCGGGGTTCAGGTAGCGGGGACCCTGGATCTCGTAGACGAGTTGCGCGGTGACCGTGTCGACGGTGACCGCTCCTTCGTCGGTGCTGTGCTTGGTGATGACACTGCTTCCGTCAGCGGCGATTTCGGCGATCGGGAAGCCCGGGGTGACGAACCGCGGCAGTGCCGTGAAGCCGGCGAAATTTCCGCCGACGGCCTGTGCACCGCACTCGATGATGTGACCGGCCACGACCGCGCCCGCGAGCTCGTCCCACGCGTCGGGCGCCCAGTCGTGCCACCAGGCCGCCGGTCCGAGGACCAGGGAGGCATCGGTGACGCGGCCGCAGATGACGATATCCGCGCCGCCCGCGAGTGCGGCGGTGATGCCCCAGCCGCCGAGATAGGCGTTGGCGGCCAGAGGATTTTCGCCGTGTGCGGTGAATGGCTCGCCGGTGTCCAGGTGGCCGAACAGGTGCCCGGCGTCGCGGAGTTCATCGAGCCGGTCGAGTAGATCGTCGCCGTCGACGTGAGCGACGGTGAGATGCGTTCCGGCAGTGTCGATATCGGCGCGCACCGCCTCGGCCAGTCCGGCGGGATTGAACGCACCGGCGTTGACGACTACCTTGATGCCGCGTTCCTCGATGGTGCGCAGGTGGGGGCGGAGCTGGTCGAGAAAGTATTTGGCGAAGAAGTCGCCGAGGGCTTTCGGGTCGGAGGTGAATCCGGCAGAGACGCCGGCCATCGTGATCTCGGCCAGATAGTCGCCGACCAGGACATCGACCGGGTCCCCGGCCAGTGCTTCGCTCAGGGCGGTGAAGCGGTCGCCCAGGTAGCCGGAGAAGTTCGCTATCCGTATGGAATTTTCGTTCATGTCAACGGCTTTCAGTTCGTGAGGTTTCGTGGTAGCCATTCGGGGCGGCTCGAGCCGCGGGGCACGAGGACCGTTCGGTAGTGGCCGGGCGTCTGCGACATCACCACTTGGTCGGTGACGCCTTGGTAGCGCCCCAGCGGGGTGTCCGCGGTGAAGGTCTCCGGCGGCAGATAGGCGTGGAGTTCGCCCGGACCCGCGATGCTGCGGGCGTAGTCCTTGTCGAAGATGCCGAGTCCGAGGACCCAGACTGCGACTCGGGTCAGGGACAGGTGGACGCGGTAGCTTCCGCCGTGCTCGGCGCGACGCATCAACGCCTCGACGATGCCGGCGGCAAGCAGCCAGGACACGATGTAGTCGTTGACCACTCCGATCGGCGGCAGCGCGGGTTTGCCGTCGGTTCCTTCGAGTTCCATCATTCCGCTGACGGCGCCGGCGACCTGATCGAACCCGATGCGTTGCGCCCATGGGCCGCGCTCGCCGTGCAATGACACCGTCGCGTGCAGATGCCGGGCCGCAGGTGCGCGGCTTCTGCTGCGGAAAGTCCGATCTTGTCGAGGTAGCCGGGGCGACGGTTCGCAAAGAAGACGTCGGCGTCAGCGAGCAGCGACCGGATACGCGCCGCCCCGTCCCCGGAGTAAGGGTCGACGGTCGACGAACGCATACCGACGTTGGCCGTGTAATAGGTGGCGTCGTGTTCGATTTCGTTGGGGCGCCACAGATTCAGCACGTCCGCACCGTGCAGTGCCAGTGCGCGCCCTGCTCCGGCACCGGCGATGACGTGCCCCAACCCCAGTGCCCGAATTCCCTGGAGCGGATCGGAAACCCCCGCGGCCAATGGCTCGGGGTCGCTGTCGCCGATCTTGGTGATCGGATCAGCGGCATCGTCGCCAGTACCTCACGATAATGCGCTTCTTCGAGAAACTCCGAGGCGCTGCGGACCATGGGGATGACCACGCCGGCCTCCTCGGCGGCGTCCTCGAGTTCGCTTGCCTTCCAGCGTGAGATGGCCGCGGCTACCGCCGACCGGTCGTCGGGGGTTCCGAGCAGTCGCTGCGCCGCGACGTTCAATTTGGGGTAGAGATTGACCGGCATCATCCATCGGTCGTCGGCGGTGCGGTGGAAGGTGAGGCTCAGACCGTTATCGGCGATCGCGCTCATACCGGGGGCATACCCGCCGAGCAGTTCCCATTTCTTCTCATACATCGGGCACAGGCGCCGAGCGCAGATCGACGGTGATGTCCTGTTCGTTTCCGCCCCGCAGCCGCCACAACTTGGCTACTGCCACCGATTTGGCCGCCAGTGCGATCGCGGCCGCCCCGCCCAGCCGCAGTGTGCTCGGGACGATCGGGTCGGCGCCGTGGAAGGTCAGCGACCCACCGGCGTCGGTGGCCGACATCCCGAGCGGGCCGAGCACGTTCGCGAGCTCGGTGACCGGATCGAACGCGTCGTCGGACGCCGGGGCGGCGATGGCGGCCGTGAGCCGGGCGGTCAGCGGATCGGTCACGTGGACTCCTGAGACGAGAGGGAGCAAGGAAAAGCATCACTACAGATGTATCATGACAGATGTAAGTTGTCACCTACCGATTTGGGATACTGGGCGCATGGATCTGTCGGAGTTGCGTCGGCTGGGGCGGGCGCTGTCGAATGCCGCACTGACTTCGATGCATTTGGCCGTGGACAACTCGCTGACCGGTACGGAGGTGGCCGTCCTCGACTGCCTGCGGGTGCAGGACGGCCTGACCGTCGGCGAAATCGCCCGTCGCTCCGGATTCGCGCAGAGCCGGGTGTCCACGGTCGTCGCGGAACTGTCGGGGCGAGGGCTCGTGGAAATCGGAACAGATCCGGGCGATCGCAGACGCAGTCTGGTGACGGGCACGCCCGCGCTGGTGAAATTGCTCGCCGATTCCCCCGAGTTGGACGCCACGCCCACATTGCTCACGCTGTTCGCGGACCTGCCCGACGCCGAGGCGAAAGAACTGATCGCCGCGCTGGAAAGTGCCGCTCGCGCAATCGAACCGAAGGCCGCGGCCTACCGCGATCGCACCGGGGGAACCGGTCGCTGAAGTGACCTCGCGTCCGGGGAGTTATGAGCCGAAGATGAGCACGGGTTTGACGACCCGCCCCTGGCGCATCGCCTCGACGGCCGCTTCGATATCGGCGAAGGGGAATTCCGTGACGAGCCGTTCGACGGGCAACAGGCCCTGTCGGTGAAGTTCGACCAATCGGGGAATGAATTCGGCGGGATCGGAGTCCCCTTCGATTACTCCGTGCACGCTGACGCCCTTGAGCAGCAGTGGCGGGAGGTCGAGGGCCACCTGGGCGCCCAACCCGACCAGGGCGAGGCTGCCCCGCGGCCGGAGGGCAGCGACCGCCTGGTTGATCATTTCCGCGCGGCCCGTGGTGTCGACGCTGTAATCGCTTCCGCCGCCGGTGAGTTCGCGAATGCCGGCCACGATGTCGTCGGTCGAGATCGGGTCCAGGGCTGCCGCGGCACCTACTTCCACCGCCAATTCCCGACGCGAGGCCACTGGATCGACGGCGATCACCGGCGAACAGCCCACGGCGACGGCGGCCATCACCGCACTGAGGCCCACCCCGCCCGCGCCGATCACGACCAACGATGAACCTGCCTCGGCGCGCAGCACGTTGAGCACGGCTCCGGCGCCTGTCTGCACGCCGCAGCCGAGCGGAGCGGCGACGGCGGGCGGCAGATCTGCCGGGACCTTGACGGTGTTCCGCTCGCGCGCGATGGCGTAGGTGGCGAAACTGGACTGCCCGAAGAACCCGCTGAACACGGGTTCGCCCGCGCGCGAAAGCGGTGTGGTGCGGTCGCGGCGGCCGCCGGAGGAGTTCAGCACCTGAAAATCGGTGCAGTAGGCGGGGTGCCCGGTGGAGCACGGCGCGCAGACGCCGCAGCTGTCGAAGGTCAGACATACGGCATCACCCACCACGAGCCCGGTCACCTCCGCACCGATGGCCTCCACGATCCCGGTTCCCTCGTGCCCGAACACCATGGGGGAGAGCTGTTGCGGCCATCGCGCCCGCGAACTCAGGTCGGTGTGACACAGTCCTGCGGCGGTGATCCGGACCAGTATCTCGTCGGCGCACGGCGCCTCGAGGTCGACGTCGTCAATGGTGAAGGCGGTATCGGGCGACTCGATCACAGCGGCTTGGATACGCATGGCTCAGGCCCGCTCGAGCAGGAAGTAGTACATCGGGCCATCTTCGGTGAAACCGAAGGTCTCGCCGGGCAGATCCTTGCCGTTCATGCAGCCCATCAGCGTGTTCTCGTCGACCCGCTTGAAGTGGTCGAAGATCGGACGCCCGTCGTAGACCATCGTCGCGGTCACCTCACCGCGGAACTCGACCATCCAGAGGCTGGCCTCGCCATTGCCGAGCTCGGTCGCGGAGTAGAGCTCACCGTTCTTGTCACGCATGACGAGCGGCTTGGCATCTTTGATCGCGGCGAAGGTCTTGCCGTACCACCCGGCGGGCCCCAGCTTTCCGCACATCGGGTGGCCGTTGTCGAACTCGTCACCCTTCCACTGCCCGAGGATCTGCTCCGGGCGCACCGTGTCGAGCGCCGACCAGATCTCGTCGAGCTCTTGCGAGGATGCCGCGCCCCCGCCTGCTCGCAGCTCCGAGAAGCGGGTGCGTGCCTCGGTGATGTTCATCGTGTACTCCTTTGCGTGGTCCTGCTGACATTATAGATCTATTTTGTCAGTTTGAACGGAGGAGTACCCGCGCAGCACGAGCGTCGCGAGTTGGTGCGCGTGTTCGACCCGTGTTCGCATGGGCCGAGACTCGAGTCCGAGACCTTTGACTCCGTAGAACAGCACCGCTGCCACGTCTCCCACCGGCATCACGGGCGAATCCCCTGACACCGGATCCAAGACGTCACGCAGCGCCGCGAGCATCCGCCCCTCGAACGCCGCCCACAGATCCGCCGTACGGGAGTAGACCTCGGCGAGCAGTTCATGGAAGTGCCCGCCGGTCACGGAACTGCCTCCATAGAGGTCGAGGAGCGCGTCGAGAATGTCACGCACCCGCTGCTCCACGGCAGCATCGGAGCCGGCAGCGTGTTCGGCTTGAATTGCCGTGCGCCCCAGGGCCCATTCGACGCCGCTGCGAAAGATCTCCTCCTTGTTGCGGAAGTACTGGTACAGGGCGGGACGCGACATGTCGGCCGCCTGGGCCAGCAGGTCCATCGAGGTGCGCCGATAGCCGTAGCGCGCGAAGCAGCCGACGACCGCACACAGGACACGGTCGCGTCGCATTTCATCGAGTTCGGGCACCTGACAATTCTAGTCAAGAGTGTCAGTATGCGGCCCGAGGAAGTCTGTCGCCTCCTTTCGCCCGGTCGCAGCCCGCCGCCCCCTCTGTGTCGATGCTAAAGTTGGAACCCCATTTCCAAACTGCGGTTCTGAAATCAGGAGTGGGCTCGTGACTGACGGTAGTTCCGACGTTGCCGAATCGGTGGTATCCGGTGGTCGTCACCTGCGTCGGGTCGTCAATCCCGCCAGGCAGGCGCGCTACGACGAAGAAGTCAGGACACTGATCCGATCGACGCAGGAGGTCATGCTCGGTAAAGGGCGGACCGAGGTGCCCACGGTCGCTGAGATCGTGCGTGCGGCGGGGGTGACGAATCAGGCCTTCTACCGCCACTTCCGCAGTCGCGACGACGCCATCGTGGCGACCTACGAGCAGGGACTGCTGACTCTGCACAGTTACCTCGAACACCAGGTGTCGAAGTGTTCGGGCGCGCATGATCGAATTCGGGCCTGGATCGATGGTGTGCTGGCGCAGATCGAGGATGCCCACTTGTCGGAACTCAGTGCGGTGATTCTGTGGAACGTCGGGCAGGTCGCCCGGCGGGAGAGTGAGATCGAACCCGTCGGCTTCGTGCGGATCCTGGGTCTTCTCGAGACGATTTTGGCTGACGCGGGGGTGGCCGATCATCAGCGTGCCGCGCTGTTCGTGCAGACGTTGGTTCTGGGGATGACCTCGCGCTATCACGACAGCGGCACTGTGCCGACGCCGGCCGATCGTGAGCAGTTGCTGCGCTTCTGTCTGGGCGGGATCGGAATCGACTGAGCCGCAGAGGTTTCCGCCGGGTTCGGACCGTCGTGGCCGCGGGGTTCAGCGGCGCTCGGTGTCTTCGTGCAGGGCACGGACCAGGGTGGGGACCTCCGCGAGCGCACGTATCGCGTCGTTGAGATGGGTGCAGCCCTCGGTCCCGGCGAGCTTCTCCAGTACGACGGTACGCAGCGCGGAAAGCGGTGTGCCGAGCATCTTTTCGACATTGCGAGAGGCGAGGGGACACTCGTCATAGGGCAGCACGCGGGGATCGGCGTCGATGGTGAGCACCTCTCCGGTGGTCGGATCCGCGGTGGCGGTCAGGCGATACTCGTGCACCGCGACGCGGCCGCCGGTCGGCACGGTCGAACTGTCCTGGAACATCGAATCGATGGTGATCACGTCCCCGACGTGCACATCGATGCGGCGTGCCCGGCGCATCGCCATCGCCGTGATCTCTTCCAGCGCATGCCAACTCATCGGATCCCCGGGACGGGGAAGCGGTTGCACGGGCTGGACCTGGTGATTCCATCTGGAGGAGCCGTCGGGCATCAGGGCGCCGGAACCGGGCTGGAATCCCGTGCAGACCCCGGTCATATTGCGGACCGGCACGGCGCTGATCTGCTGCATGAGCACGTCGCGGTCGATCCATCGGGAATAGGCGAACCCGGCGATGAGCGAGGCGCCCGCGATATCGTCCAGCAGCAGATACAGCGGAGTTCCGGCCGCGGCCTCGTCGGCGAGCGCCTCGGCGAGCACGGCGCGGGAATTGCCGCCGCCGCGCGCGCCGATCAGCTGTGCCAGGTTCGCGCGCGCCGGGGTTGCCTCGATGTCCTCGATGGTGCGGGTCGCGGAGTTGACGCCCACGCGCATGGTGTCCTCGCGCAGTACCACCGGGTCGCCGCCGTCGCTGGGGGTCGACAGATCTCGTGCGCGCCCGAGCAGGCGGAGCTGGGTCCCGGGTCCGGCGGGCCAGTGCATATCGATGCTCGACGTGCGTCGCACCGAACCGGGCCGGCGTGGGGGAGTGGCCTCGGCCGGGCCCCTGGCGACGAGGCCGAACGGTATCTCGACCACCAAAACGGGCCTCCTTCGAATCGTTCGTGCGCCGGCTCGCTGCACGAGGCCGGCGAGGCAAATTCGCGCCTGGAGCACGAGGTGTACTTAGTAAGTTATCACTGTCAGTGTGTGGCCATACCCAGGTGCCGGAACGCTAGCCCCGGAAAGTTTGCGCCCCGCGTGCGCTTACGCCGTCCTGGTGGTGAGCCCGGACTGCTGCACGCGGCGGGCGAAATCGGCCGATGTGAGTAGGCGTGATTGGCGCCGGGCGCATTCGTGCAGGTAAGCGTCGTCTGGTAACCCGGTCCTGGCGAGCGCTACATACCCTGCCAGGGCCTGCGAACCCACGCGCGAGAGTGCTGCCGCGTACTCGACCGCGGCGGCGACGGGATCCGCGACGACATCCGCGATGCCGTACGCGGCGGCGTCGTCGACGGTGAGCTCCCCGCCACTGCCCAGCAGCTTCCACAGCAAGCCGGGTGTGAGCCGCTCGAGCAGTGCGGCTCCGCCGGTTCCGGGTATCAGTCCCATCCGGGCCCATCCCTGGCCCAAGCGCGCCGATGGCGCCACGAATCGCCGATCACACCACAGGGCGAGATCGAGTCCCAGCCCGATGGCGGCGCCGTTCACCGCGGCGACTGTGGGTATGCGGCATTCGCGCAGCGCTCGGGCAAGTGCCTGGAAGCGGTTGTAGACGATTGCTTCGACGTCTGCGGGGGCCGCGCCGTCGATCGCCGACAGAATGGCGGGCAGGTCGCCGCCCGCGCAAAACGCCTGGTCGCCGGTGAGTACCAGAGCCGCGGCGCCGGAGCCGGCCGCCTCGGCGATCGCCTCCGCGACATCTTCGGCTTCCTGCGGCCCGAGGGCATTTCGGCGCTCCGGCCAGCGCAGGGTGACTATAGCGGCGTGTTCGGATCTGTCGATCGTTACGCTCATTGATTCTCCTCGCCAGAGCGTGAGTGCTATAGGAGGCGACGGGCCCCGCATAGATAGATAACCTAGATTAACAAGTCGCGTAGCATGGTGGCGGGAATCCGGCCGCAAACTCGATGAGGAGTGCACAATGACCAGCGCCGAAATGCCGAAGGGGCCGATGCTGCTCACCGAACAGCGCGGCGGGGTCCGCATCCTTACGCTGCATCGCCCGGCCGCGCGAAACGCGTTGACCAGTCCTCTGATCGAGGCATTGCGACGCGAACTCGCCGCGGCGGACAGCGACGACCGGGTGGACGTGGTCATCCTGACCGGCGCCGATCCGGCGTTCTGTGCGGGGCTGGATCTGCGTGAGCTGGGGGCAACGGGCGACAATGCCGCCCGGATCGCTACCTCGGAGATTCCCGTCGGCCATCCGTGGCGCCCGCTGTCGAAGCCGGTGATCGGGGCGATCAACGGCGCGGCCATCACCGGCGGCTTGGAGTTGGCGCTGGCCTGCGACTTCCTCATCGCCTCCGAGCGCGCCCGGTTCGCCGACACGCACGCCCGCGTCGGAGTGCTGCCCGGCTGGGGTCTGACCTCCCGGCTGCCCGCCGCGGTCGGGCGCGGCTTCGCTCGCCGGATGAGCCTGTCGGGCGACTTCGTCGATGCCGCCACCGCACTGCGCGTGGGCCTGGTGACCGAGGTGGTCGCGCACGACCAGCTGCTGGCGACGGCAATGGAAGTGGCGGTCTCGGTGGTCGGCAACGACCAGAACGGCGTCCGGACCCTGCTCGAGTCGTACCGGCGCGCTGAAGCCCATCTCCTCGATCCCGCGCTGGCCGTCGAGGATGCGACATCGCGGGCCTGGATGGTGAAGTTCGATCCGTCCGCGGTGGCCGAACGCCGCGATGCCGTGATCGACCGCGGGCGTGCGCAGAACCGGAACGCGCAGCGCGGCTGAGAATCTCGGGTATCTGCTGCCCGTGGGCTATTTTCGCAGTCGCAGCAGTCCTTCTTGCATCGTGCTGGCCACCAGGACGCCGTCGCGGTCGTAGAGGTGGCCGCGGGCGAGTCCGCGGCCACCTCCGGTCCAGATTCCTTCCTGCTCGTAGAGGTGCCATTCGTCGGCGCGGAAGTCCTGGTGGAACCAGACGGAATGGTCGAGGCTGGCGAGTTGCATGCCGGGCTCGTCGATGGTGACGGCATGCGGCGGGAGGGCCGACGACAGCAGGAATAGATCCGAGGTGTAGGCGAAGCCCGCCGCCTGGATCAGCGGGTCGTCGGCGAGTCGCGCGCCGGTGCGGACCCAGGCGCGCTGGCGTGGCGGCCGGGATTCGCCCCGCGCGTTGGCGATTCGCGGATACTCCTCCGGGAATCGGAAGTCGACCGCGACGTTCGCTCGCAACTGTGGCAACCAGGTGGCCTCGGCCGGGTCGATCGAGTCCTCGAACGCCGGCAGCTCCTCGGGCGCCGGTGCGGTGGTCTCCAGAGCCTGGTGTGAGAACCCCTGTTCGGGTCGCTGGAAAGAGGCGGTCAGCACAAAAATCGTCGTCCCGCCCTGGGTGGCTCGCACCGATCGAGTCGTGAAACTTCCACCGTCGCGGACTCTTTCGACGTGGTAGAACACCGGTGCCTGCGGATTGCCGGGGTGGATGAAATGGCCGTGCAGTGAATGGGCGCGGCGCTGCGCCGGCACCGTCCGGCCCACGGCGATGAGAGCCTGTGCGACGGCCTGGCCGCCGTAGATGCGCAGTGCGGCGTCATTGTAGGAGCGGCCGAGGTAGAGGTCGGTGTCGACTTCCTCGAGTTCGAGGATGCGCCCGAGTGGTGGACGCCGGCCGTCGGTGGGGTCGACTACACCGGTCTCCAAAGTGGTGGACATCTGTTAAGTATATAACTAGGTAATACTTGTTGTGAATCGGCTGCGCCCGCGACAGAGGCCGGCATTCGCGACCGAGGCCCCCGCATCGAATGACGTGGGGGCCCTGGTTTATCGCAGCAGGGATCAGCGGGCGATCTGTTCCCGGGGCAGTCCCAGCAGCCGCTCGGCGATCACGTTGCGATTGATCTCGGAGGTACCACCCGCGATGGTGTGCGCCCGCCCGAACAAGTAGTCGCGACTCACCTCGGGAAGCTGCCCGACCACCGCGGCCTCACCCGCGAGCCGCATGCCCGCCTCGGCGGTGTGCTGTAAATGCTCGGCCGACAGCATCTTGGTCACGCTGCCCTCCGGACCCGGTGCCGCGCCCGTGACGGCACGGGCGACATGCCGCAGATTCAGCACCTGCAAGGCCTGCTCCATGGCGAGCAGGCCCGCCACCTCGCGCTTGGCGGCGAGCTCGTCGCCGGCGATGTGGACCAGGTCGATCAGATCGAAGGGGGTCCGGCCGTGCGACATGCCGCCGATGGAGACGCGCTCGTTGCCGAGGGTCGCCCGTGCGACGGTCCATCCGTTGTTCACCTCGCCGACGACGTCGGAGTCGGGCACGAAGACATCGTCGAAGAACACCTCGTTGAACACCGCGTCCCCGGTGATCTCCCGCAGCGGGCGGACCTGCACACCGGGCGCCCCGAGGTCGATCACCACGGCCGTGATTCCCTTGTGCTTGGGTGCGTTCCGGTCGGTCCGGATGGTGGCCAGACCGCGATTGCAGTTCTGCGCGTTCGAGGTCCACACCTTCTGCCCGGTGACCCGCCAGCCGCCGTCGACCCGCACGCCCCGGGTGCTCACCGCGGCGGCGTCCGAACCCGCACCGGGTTCGGAGAACAACTGGCACCACACCAATTCGCCGAGCAAGCTAGCCCGGATCCACCGCTCGATCTGCTCGGGCGTGCCGTGCTGACTCAGGGTCAGCGTCACCCAGGCGCCGATGCCCAGATTCGGCATGTCCACCTCCGCGAACTCCTCGTCGATGACGAGCTGTTCGATCGGGCCGGCCTCACGGCCGAAAGGCTTGCGCCAGTGCGGCATCAGATAACCGGAGTCGACCAGCATCCGGCGTCGCTCGGACTCCGGCGCGGCGTTCAGTTCGGTGACGAACGCGGCTGCCGCGCTGCGGAACACGTCGGCCTCCGGCGGCAGATCGACGGCGTACTCGCGGCGCACTCCGGCGACGGCGAGCGCGTAGACCTCGTCCAATGCGGCGTCCACCGCGCCGTAGAGCGCCCGGATGCTTTGCGCGCGACGCAGATACAGATGGCAGTCGTGCTCCCAGGTAAAACCGATGCCGCCGTGAATCTGAAGGCTCTTCTCCGCATTCCGAACGTATTCGTCGTAGGCGATCGCCCCCGCGACCTCTGCGGTGAGCGTCCCCTGTTCGCCGTGCGCGCCGGCCCGCGCCGCGTCCCAGGCCGTAGCGGTTGCGAGTTCGGAACCAGCCAGCATATTCGCCAGATGGTGTTTGACCGCTTGGAAGGAGCCGATGGTACGGCCGAACTGCTCGCGTACCTTCGCATAACCGAGTGCGTGTTCGAGGGTCGACCGGGCACCGCCCGCGGCCTCCGCGGCGCCGAGAATGCGAGCGATCCGGGCGGCCGCCGCGGCCGCGCCGTGCAGAACCGCCTCCGGGGTGACCTCGCGCAGTGTCACGGCGTGGATCTGCAGGGTGGGATCGAGGGCGTCGACTGCCTTCGAGCCGACTCCGTCGGCGTCCGTCCGCACCAGAGCGATGCTGTCTCCGACGCGCAACGCGAGCAGCGTCGCCGCGCCCGCGCCGACGACATATCCGGCGTCCCCGCTCAGCGTCCCCGAGTCGTCGGCGACCAGCGACCCGCGCAGCCCGAGGCCGGCTGACCGCGAGCCGTCTGCGAAACCGGGCAACAGCGCCTTCTTGGCGGCCTCCGCGCCGGATGCGGCGAGCACACTGGAGGTGACGACCGTCGCGATGAACGGGACCGGTGCCACCACCGCGCCGAGTTCCTCCGCAACGACCGCCAATTCGGGCAAGCCGTAATCATCGCCGCCGAATTCGCTCGGCAGATGCAGCCCGAGCCAGCCCAGGCCGGACAGCTGTTTCCACAGCCCCGCCGCATCGGTCTGCGGGTCGTCGAGGAAGGCGCGCGCGAGATCGTGCGCCTTCTGGTCGGTGAGGAAGGACCGGACCGCCTCGGCTATGGCCAGGTGGTCGTCGGTCAGTGCCAACGGCATGGATATCTCCTAGCTGGTTGCGGGTGAGGATCAGCGCGGCGCGAACCGCTGGCCGGCGTCCAGTCGCAAGCATTGACCGTTCAGCATCTGATTCTCGACGATGGCGAGCGCGAGTTTCGCGTATTCCTCCGGCCGGCCCATTCGCTTGGGGAAAGCGGCATCCTCGACCAGCGGAGCGACCTGCTCGTCGGTGAAGGCCGCGGTCGCGCCGGTGGCGAACAGGCTCGGTGCGATAGCGAGCACCCGGATGCCCTGCGGACCGAGATCGCGGGCCATGACCAGCGCCATCCCCGCGATGCCCGCCTTCGAAGCGGTGTAGGCGACCTGACCGATTTGGCCCTCGAACGCCGCGATGGAGGAGGTGTTGACGATGACACCGCGCTCGGAATCCTCGGGGGCGTTCGCACTCATATGCGCCGCCTGCAAACGGTTCAGGTTGAACGTGGCGACGAGGTTCAGGTCGACGACCTGTCGAAATGTTTCGAGATCGTGCGGACCGCCGCGGCCGAGGGTCTTCTTCACGGTGCCACCACCCGCGGTGTTGACCGCGATGTGCAAGCCACCCAGTTCGGCTACCGCCGCCGCGAGCGATTGTTCGGCGCCCTCGAAATCGGTGATGTCGATGGCATGGAAAATGCCGCCGATCTCTTCGGCGATCTTCTTGCCGTCACTGGCCTCGCGGTCGAGGATCGCGACCTTCGCGCCCGCTGCGGCCAGAGCTTGCGCGGTGGCCTTGCCCATACCGGACGCGCCGCCGACGACGACCGCGTTCTTTCCCTTGGTCTCCATATGTGGTTCCTGTCGCTGGATCCGCCGGGCCTGAGCCGGCACCTCGGCGGAGAGTTTTGTGAGGGTTGGGACGATGCCTTGCTTCGCTCACTTATAGTACTATCTTAACTATGTGACAGGGGCCACGGATCGAAACCACTCACCCGTAACGCGCCGGTCCAGCAAGAGACACAGATGGAGGCACCGTGATTCTGAAGGTAGGCCAGTCGCTGGCTAGCACCACCGACTCGACCGCGCTCATCGTCGTGCGCGCGCCCGCTGGCGATGTCGCGCTCACCTGTGGTGGCGCGGACATGGTGGTGGGCAGGGCGGGCGTCGGCGATGGCAGCGGCATCGACTCCGCACATCGTGCCGGCACGCTGCTCGGCAAACGCTACGTCGACGAGGAGGCCGGGCTCGAGGTGCTGTGTACCAAGGCCGGTGACGGTTCGCTGGCGGTGGCGGGCCGCCCACTCGAGGTCAAGCAGGCCAAGCCGCTGCCGTCCTCGGACTGATCCCGGGCTCGATCACGATCTTTGGAGTTTCGAATGAATTTGACGATGCTGCTGGACATGGCGATCGACGGTTTCTCCGACCGTGTGGTGATCGGTCGCCGCGAGGGCGGCATCACCGCCGCGCGGCTCGGTGAGATGTCTGCCGCGGGCGCGGCCGCCATCCGCGAATCCGGTGCGGATTCGGTGGTCTACCTCGCGGTCAACGGACCGGCGTTCCCGGTGGCCATGTTCGCCGCGGCACGGGCGGGGGTTCCGCTGGTCCCGGTGAACTACCGGCTCGGGGCCGAGCAGCTCGAGTCGCTGCTGGCGAATCATCCGCACGCGATCGGGATCGCTGACGAGGCCCAAGTGCCGATCCTGCAGCAAGCCGGGTTGACCGTCCTTACTCCCGCGCAGTGGCTGGACCGCACGTCCGCGCCGGTCGCTGCTGTGCCGGACGTCGAGGAGAGCGAGGCCCCGGCCGTCGTCATCTACACCAGCGGCACCACCTCGGCCCCCAAAGGGGTGCTGCTGCGGCATGAGAATCTGACCTCCTACGTTTTCGGGTCGGTCGAATTCGCCTCCGCCGAGCCGACCGATGCCGCGCTGATCAGTGTCCCGCCGTATCACATTGCGGCCGTGGCGAATGCGATCACCAGCCTGTACTCGGGTCGGCGCACCCTGGTGCTGGAACGGTTCACCCCCGCCCAGTGGTTGCAGCTCGCGCGCGAGGAGGAGATCTCCAACGCCCTGGTCGTTCCCACCATGCTCGCTCGGATCGTCGAGTCCGACGAAGACAAGACATTGCCCTCGTTGCGCAGCCTTGCCTACGGCGGGGCTCCGATGCCCACCTCCGTCATCGAAAAGGCGCTGCGAATGTGGCCGGAGGTCGGTTTCGTCAACGCCTACGGTCTCACCGAGACCAGTTCCACCGTCGCGGTGCTCGGCCCCGAGGACCACCGGGCCGCGCTCGCGAGCGAGGAGCCGGCCGTGCGGGCGCGTCTGGGGTCGGTCGGACGGGTGGTTCCGGGCATCGAGCTCGAGATCCGGGACGTGAACGACGCGGTGGTGGGGCCAGGCGTCGCCGGCAGCATCTGTGTGCGCGGTGAGCAGGTGTCCGCCGAGTATGCGGGTATCGGCCGCGCGGTCGACGACCGCGGCTTCTTCAACACTCGCGACCAGGGGTTCGTCGACGAGGACGGCTACCTCTACATCGGCGGCCGGATGGACGACACGATTATTCGCGGCGCCGAGAATATTGCGCCGGCGGAGATCGAGGACGTCATCCTGCGCCATCCGGCGGTACTCGACACCGCCGTCGTCGGTGTGCCGGACGAGGAATGGGGCCAGCGGATCGAGGCGGCGGTCGTGGTACGTCCGGGCATGATCCTGGATCCCGAAGAGCTGCGTGCCCACGTGCGAAACGTTTTGCGCGGCAGCAAAACACCGGAGCGGATCGTCTACTGGGACGAGCTGCCACGCACGGAGACCGGAAAACTGGTCCGCCGCCACGTGCTCGATCGGATCGTCGCCGACGACGTCGCGGTCTGATCAGCACCTCGCCTCGACGACTGTGCCCTTCCGAATTCGGAAGGGCACAGTCGTATTGGGGCAATCGCGGTGGCCTCAGGTGAACAGGTTCGCACGGTGGTCTCGCCGGAACAGTCCCTTACTCGTGCCGCGCATATGCTCGGTCCAACAATGCTGGGCGCCGTCGCGATCGCCTGCGGCGCTCAGGGTTACGAGTCGCCCGAGCGAGCACAGGTTGCGGTGAAAGTTCTTGCCGGGCGCGGCCGTTCGCATCCTTTCGTGAACGGGGCGCAGCGCAGTGTCGGGCGGGAGGTCAATGCGGCGGTCAACCTAGCTAACTTAGATAGCTATCTCGGCCGAAGTTTGTCGCCAACCTCTTTTACTTAGTTTACTTTCTATGTAAGGTGAGAGTGCGCCCCTCGGGTACGAGGCTCGGCCGCCGAATCGCAGCGCGGGCCCACATCAGCTCACGACCATGGAGGTAGTATCGATGACGACCGCGGAAGAGAAGCAGAAGGAAGCGCCGCAGGTGTACACCTTCCGCGATGAGGACATTCAGCGCGCACACGACCTGGTCGGCATCTACCACGCGGTGACCCAGCGTGAGCAGTTCACCCGCGCTACGCCCGATGTCATGCGCAACTTCGCGCGCAGCTACGGCGACGACAATCCGCTGTTCGTCGACGAGGAGTACGGCCTGGACACCCGATGGGGCGGGCAGATCGCGCCGCCGATGATCAACATCGCCCTGACCCGGGATCTGCGGGCGGATCCGATTCCGAAAGAGCAGCGCCGCCCCTCTTTCCGTGGTATTCACGTCTTCGTCTCGGGAACAACCACCGACTGGTACCGCCCGGTGTACGACGGCGACACCCTGTACTCGTTCCAGGGGTTCAGCGACGTGGAACTCAAGGAGTCCGAGTTCGCCGGCCGGTCCCTGATCGTTACCCGCTCGCATGTGCAGATGAACCAGCGCGCCGAGGTCGTGCAGGTACAGAAGGTCATCACCATCCACATCGAGCGACACGAGTCGAAGAAGCGCAACAAGTATCAGGGCATCGAACCGGCGTCCTACACTCCCGAGGACATCGCGAAGATCGACGAGATCTATGCCGCCGAGCAGCGCCGGGGCGCGAATACCCGCTTCTACGAGGATGTTTCGATGGGTGAGAGCCTCGGCACCATGGCCAAGGGGCCACTGACCACCACGGATATGGTCGTCTTCCATTCCGGTGGTTACGGATTCGCGCCCTACACCCCCTCGACCGGCCGCCTGACCTATCTGAACCGGAAGCGCATCGCGCCGTTCTACATCCCGAACGAGCAGGGCATTCCCGATGTCGCGCAGCGCATTCACTGGGACAGCGACTACGCCCGCTCGATCAGCCTGCCCGCTGCCTACGACTACGGCATGATGCGCGACTGCTGGCTCTCGCACTACCTCACCGACTGGATGGGCGACGACGCGTGGCTGGTGAGCATGTCGAGCCAGATGCGAAAGTTCAACTACCAGGGCGACACTCACACCATCACCGGTGAAGTCGTCGGCAAGCGTGTCGACGGCGGTCGCTACCTGGTCGACGTCGAATTCCGCGGCACCAGCCAGCGCGGCGAGGTCACCTGCCCGGCGACCGCGACCATCGCGCTGCCCAGCCGCGAGGGCGGCCTGGTCACTCTGCCGTCCGCGCCCAAGGAACTCGAGGCCGTCGCCGCGCAGATGCTCGCGCGCCACGGCGAGCTGCGCGCCGCGGCCCGCGGCTCCGCCGACTGACAACTCTGCCAACCGAATCCAGCTCGTCACCGCGCTGGAGCACGAACGAACTCGCCGGGGCGTGTCACGTCCACCCCGGCGGGTTTTTCCATGTGCCGATGATCAGAAGCTGATCACCACGAACCGAATACGGCTCTACCGCAACGGATCCGGGACCGCTTTGCCTGCCCGGGCGAGTCAGTCGAGGATATCGCGTACCTGAACGTTCTCGCGGCCCTCGAGCAGGGAGAGCCGGGCGTTGACCATGTGTTTCTGCCAGTGGGCGAAGGCGCCGTCGGCGTCGCGGGCGCGCAGCAGTTTGATCAGCCGTCGGCAGGATCGGATCTCGAGCTTGTAGGAGGATTCGTAGCGTTCCTTGTCCGCGCGGGTCTCGAGCAGCACCGCGCCAGTGTGGCGCTCGGTGATCTCGTGCAGCATGCCGGCGATGATGGCCAGCGTCGCGTTGCCCGATAGCTGCACGATCCGCAGGTGGAACGCGGAGGTGCCGGCGGCCAGGTTGTCGGAGGCAAAGGCCGCCGGAATTTCTTCATCGACGATGCGCTCGAGTTCGTCGAAGTCGTCTTCGGTGCCGTCGGTCGCGAGAATGCGGGCGGCGTCGGGTTCGATGGCCTCACGGGCCACGAAGACGTCCGCGACTGTCGCGCCGGACAGTTCGAGCAGCAGCGAGGCCGGTCGCGCGACGATCTCGGGCCCCGGGACACAAACGCGGGCGCCGCTGCGGGATCCGCGGCGAACCTCGACCAGGCGCTCGGACTCCAGGACGCGGACCGCCTCGCGCAGCGTCGGGCGGCTGACGGAATAGTGTTCCATCAGCTCGGCCTCGTGCGGGAGGTGGTCGCCGTCCTTCAGCTCGCCGTCGATGATCATGCGGCGGAGGTTGCGCGCGACGAGCTGGGCGGTCTTGGGCGTCCGGATCGGGCGCGCCGCCGTGCCGCGCGAGTCGAAGATCGGTGCTAAGGCCCTGTCAGCCACGTAATTCCTCCCGGTAGATCGTCTTCGTTGACCAAGTCAACCATCTGGTACGAACTTCGTGTCGCTGACCGGCATTCCGGCGGCCGTGGCCGTTGCAGGACCGAAGGGTTTTCCTTGATCGCCAGAATATATCGTACTAGGTTTAATAGGTTTCGCAGCTCGGCGCACCGGACTGTGTGATGCGCGCGGTGTTCCGGCCGCCGGACGGGCAGCCGGAACACCGCGAGCGCTCAGCTATCGGGTTCGACGGGCCCGGGTTCGCCGAAGCCCGTGCTCGCTGGGCCTGGAGCTGATTGAACTTCTGTGTCCCGGCCGCGATGCCGACCGGAATGGCCACCGCGGCGCCACCGAGGCTGGCGCCCAGGCCGCCGACGGCCACCGCGCCCACCACGCAGCTCGCGGCAATCGCCGGAATTGTCATCGTCCCCGCGCTGGCCAGCGACATCAGTGTTCCGCCGGTGGCGATTCCGAACGGACAGCCGAGCGCGATGCCGATCACGGAGCCGCCCAAGGCGCCGACGGCCATCCCCAAACCCATATGCGGTGCCGCCGCGGCCACGGATTGGTTGATATCCGACATGAGATCCCCCGGCGCGGCTTGCGCCGGTTGAGCCGCCGTATTCGCTTGGCCCGCAACGTCCGACGACGCGGGGTGACGGTCGGTATCGGCACTGTCGGCTGTCGCTACGGGCACGTCGATCGCAGTGCCCAGCACCGTGTTGCCCGCGGCGTCGCGAACGCCGAGTGCGCCGGGTTGCACCGCGACGGAGCCGAGGGGCGTGCGCACAGCGGCGACGCCGGTGGTGAGGTTGTCGTCGAACGCGACACCGGGCGCCAGTACGGTATGCATCCGGTCAGGCGGCGGTGTGGCGGCCGCCGTGCTGTCGGCGTGGGCGACGCCGGTAGCCGCGACCACGGCCGCGGCGAGGAGCGCGGTGACGGTGGCGCTCTGGGTAGTGAGTTTCATTGTCTGCCTTCTGGTCTGTCAGGTTCGGGCGGGATTACTGCGCGGGGCACTCGGGTGTAACCTGCTGCGCGACAAGTCCTTTGGCGTGCAGTGTGCCGTACTGCTCGCCGACGGCGTTGGCCAAACTTGGTGCGCCGGAGATGATTCCGCCGACGGTGCCGCCCAGGAAGCCCAGCGCCGCTGCGCCGATGACACAGCCGCCGACGATTCCGACCGGGGTCAGCACCGGCAACGGAATCGTCAGTGAGCCTCCGGTCACGGCTCCCAGTGGGCAACCGACCGCTATCCCGGCCGCCGTGCCGATGGCTTGGCCGACGATCGAGTTGCCGGCCCACGCGCCGGCGATGGCGTCGAACGCTTGCAGATATTCCGCGCCCGGATCCGTCGGCGTGGCAGGACTGTCGCCAGGTTCGCCTGCTTCGGTGACGTGCGCCGCCGACCGGCCCTGCGCCTGTGCGGCCGAGATCGGCTGATCCGCTCGCGCGAGGGCGGGGTTGGCCGCGGTGATGGAGGCGGTGGCGGCAATGGATATGAGGGCGGCCGCCGCCCAGGTGGAATAACGCACGATTACTCGCTTTCTGTGAATGCGCGAACTTGTGCTGCGCATCAGGAGGTGGTGCTGATTGATATGGCGGGCTGTGCGAGACACCGAGAGCGAGGTCGCTGGATTCCGTTCCGTGGCCGTGCGGATGCCGGTGCGTCGAGCGGGGTCAGGCAACGACCCCGCGGGCGCGCAGATCGGCGATTTTCGCTGTGTCATAACCGATCTCGGTGAGTACCGCGTCGGTGTGCTCGCCCGTCAGGCAGCCGCCGTCGGCTTTGGTGCGTGACCGCGAAAACGTGGTGGCGGGGCTCAGCCGGCGGTGGACGTCGAAGGTCGGGTGCACGGCCATCACGCCGTAGCCGGCCTCGAAGAATTCGTCGCTCTGCAGCGTCTTCTCGGCGACCTGCTCGGCGACAGCCACGCAGCCCACATCCACGGCGCCGAATTCTTTCTCCCACCACGCCTTCGCGCGGGTTGCGAAGACCCGGGCCAGTGCCTCGGCCAGTGCGTCGTCGTTGTCGATGCGGGCTCGGGTGGTGGCGAAGCGAGGGTCGTCGGCCAGTCGCAGGTGCGGTTCGAGCGCGGTGGTGAGGTTCGCCCATTCGTGTTCGAGCGGGGCGGCCAGGAAGATCCAGCCGTCCTCGGCCCGGTAGAGGCGGTAGAGGGCGCTGTAGCCGTACATGTCGGGGTCGGGGCGCAACGTTTCGGTTGCACCCGGGTAGGTGACATTGCGGTCCACCAGCGCGTGCGTTCCGGTGGCGATCATCGTGGTGGTCAAGGTGCCCAGTGGCCGGCCGCGACGGCGGGCGAGCAGGCCGAGCAGCATCGCCGACGCCGCGCCGAGCGCCGCGACCCCGTCCGCCTGCACCGAGAGGTTGGCGGCCGCGGCGTAGAGCCGGATCACCGCGGCCTTGACCTCGTCGAGGTTGTCGACATGCGCGGCGATATCGGGCACGTCGGTCAGGCCGAGGCCGGTCGCCGCGCCGATCGACGGGGCGTAGGCGGGCTTGCCGCCGTACGGTCCGTCGGTTCCGTAGCCTGGTGCGCACAGATATATCAGGTCGGGGTTGAGCGCGGTCAGGGTCGCGGCGTCGACTCCGGCCCGCTCGGCGGCGCCCGCGCGGTAGGTCTGCAACACCACATCGGACTGCTGGGCGAGCCGGTGCACGATGGCCAGTCCCTCCGGTGAATGCGTATCGAGGGCGATGGATTCCTTGCCCTGCATCACTTTTGCGCCGCCCGCCTCCGGGAAGGGGACCAGACCGCGAATGGTGTCGCCCGCCAGCGGTTCCACTTTGAGCACTCGAGCGCCGAGGTCGGCCAGCAGTGTGGCCGCGAAGGGGCCCGCGAACATGGAGCCGAGCTCGAGGATGGTGATGCCCGCCAGCGGAAGTTCGGCACGAGCCTCGCCGGAATTCGTTGGCACGAGGGACGATTCGACCGCCCGCCGCCGCAGTTCGTCGGCATCGGCGCCCAGCCGGGGCGCGAGCCGGGGCGGGGCCAGGGCGGCGCCGTTCACATGGACGAGTGTGGAGGGCTGGGTCACCTCGCCGAGGTCGGGATCGGTGATCGTCACGACCCGTCCGTCGTGCACCAGCTGCGGGTGGTGCAGGGCGTCGGCCGGAGTGCGGAAGACCTCCGCGCTGAGGTCGGGGTTGGTGTCGAAGACCCGCTGCCACTCGGCGAGGGTGCGGGCCGATGCGCGCGCCAGCATGATCTCCCACAGTTCGATTCGCAGCGCGACGTCGTCGAGCTGGGGCAGACCGGCCCACTTGGGGTCGGTGAACATCCAGGTGAGGTCGAGTTCCTTCATCAGTGCCAGGAACAGGCGAGGTTCGGTCTGCGCGAACTGAATGAAGTGGCCGTCTTTGGTGGGTGTGACCAGCAACGGATAGATCAAATGCCCGTTGGGATTGCCCTGGTCGTCGAATGCGGACACCGG
This sequence comes from Nocardia nova, assembly GCF_002933465.1. Lineage (GTDB taxonomy): Bacteria > Actinomycetota > Actinomycetes > Mycobacteriales > Mycobacteriaceae > Nocardia > Nocardia nova_B. The sequence continues at coordinate 125,175 of NZ_PSZE01000013.1, read as the reverse complement.
GACGAACGCGTCGGGCCACCGGTTCACCACGAGTTCGGAGAACCACTGCCAGGTGTCCATCGTGGCAATGCCGCGGACCAGGTCGGCCTCGACATGCTGTCCGGTTCCGCTGTCCTCGCGTTCGAGCAATGCGGCCAGGATGCCGTGTACCGCGGTGTGTGCGGCGCCCCAGGAGGCGAACGGGCTCGGCACGAACGACGGTCCGGGCCGGGTTGTGGTCTGACGTTTGCCGTACATGATGCCGAGCTTCGCCATCACCAGGGCCTCGTAACCCTTGAGATCCTTGAACGGACCGGTCGAACCCCATCCGGTGATGGCTGCGCTGACCAGCCGGGGATTGAGGGTAGCCACGGAGGTGGGGTCGAGACCCAGCCTGGTGGCGGCCCCGGGGCGCATAGTGGTGACGAGTACGTCCGCCGTGCGCAGCAGCGCGCGCAGTGTCGCGGCATCCGCGTCGTCGTGCAGATCGAGGGTGATGCTCTTCTTGCCGCGCCCGAGCGCGGGCCAGCCGGGTAGCGCCCGCAGCCGGCTGCCCGAGGGAGGTTCGACGAAGATCACTTCGGCTCCGGCATCGGCCAGGAACATGGTGGCCTGCGCGCCAGGCAGGGTGGTCGAGAGATCGATCACCGTGAGGCGGTCGAGGGGACCGGGGGTGTCGTGGCGGGGCGAGTCGACAGTCACTGGCGATCCTCCGGATCAGGGGTGAGTGTGCGATCGGTTGCGCGAAAGGGTGGTATGAGGCCGGGCACTGCGCCGATCGCATGTGAGCCGCGTCTCACGGTAGCGCCAGCTCACATAGTGCACAAGGTTCAATTTCTCGACCGCTGGACTTCGCGTTCACGTCCCTTTCCCTGCAGTTGGCCAACCTGATAGATTACTATGTGATATAGGTGACGCTGTGTCCTCGTCGTCGGATGATGCCGAGGTCTCACTTGCGGTTCCGGGCCTCGGGTTCGGGTGGCCGACGGCAACCAGAATGGAGTGTTGATGTGTCCAACGGTTTGAGAGATGTCGCGATAGTCGGGGTGGGGGCTACCCCGTATTACAAGCGCGGCGGATCGGCGCCACAGACCAATCTGGAGTTGGCGGGCAAGGCGATCCTGGCGGCCTGCGAGGACGCGGGAATCTCGGTCAAGGAAATCGACGGTTTCGCCTACTATTCGGGCGCGGGCGCCGGCTACGGCGACAAGATGGACACCGCCGATTTCATGGAAACCCTGGGCATCCCGGAAGTCACCTTCACCGCCTCACTGACCTCCGGCGGCGGCGGCGCGGCCGGCTCCATCGGGCTGGCCCGGGCGGCCATCGTGGCCGGTGACGCCACCACCGTGGTCACGGTGATGACGCTGCAGCAGCAGAAGCAGCGCCTGGGCTCGGTGTTCGCGGCCGCAGCCGCGGATCCGATCAACTCCTTCCTGCAGCCCTCCGGGCTGTCCGGTCCGGGGCACCTGATGTCGGTGCTGGCCCGCCGCCATATGCATTTGTACGGGACCCGGCGCGACGCGTTCGCGGAGATCGCGATCTCGACCCGGGAGAATGCGCTCAACCGCCCCAAGGCGATTCAGAAGACGCCGCTCACCAAGGAGGAGTACTTCAACGGCCGCATGATCGCGGATCCGTTGTGCCTCTACGACTTCTGCCTCGAGACCGAGGGTGCGGTCGCGGTCATCACCACCAGTGCCGAGCGAGCGAAGGATCTGCGGCAGAAGCCGGTGCCGGTCGTCGCGGTCGCGCACGGCGGGCGCCGTGAATGGGGGCGCGCCTTCGCCTGGTACGGGATGCCGGACGAGTACTTCGCATCCTCGGGCAATGCGCCGATCGCCAAGAGGCTGTGGGAACAGTCCGGCTTGACGGCCAAGGACATCGACGTCGCACTGCTCTACGACCACTTCACGCCGATGGTGCTCATGCAGCTCGAGGATTATGGATTCTGCGGTAAGGGTGAGGGTGGTGAGTTCGTCGAGAGCGGCGCCATCCGGTACAAGGGCGGCTCGATCCCGGTCAACACCCACGGCGGCCAGTTGTCGGAGGCCTACATCATCGGGATGACCCACATCAAGGAGGCGGTCGAGCAGATGCGAGGCACTGCGATCAACCAGGTGAAAGATGCCGAATTCGCGCTCGCCACAGGCGGTCCCGCGTCCGTGCCGGTCTCCGGCCTGATCCTCGGGAGTGCGGCATGAGTGACGTCAGAGCGACCACGTTGCCCGCCGATGCGGTCCATATCACCACCAACAGCGACACCGAGCCATTCTGGCAGTACGCCAAGGAGGGCAAACTGGTTGCCCTGCAATGTGGTTCGTGCGGGCACTTCCGAATGCCGCCCACGCCGTTCTGTCCGGAGTGTCAGTCCACCGAGAAGAACTGGAAGGAACTCTCGGGCCGTGGCAGCGTTTACAGTTACGCGGTCATCCACGGCTTCCCGGGAATTCCCGACATCACCCTGGTCGGTGCGGTGGTCTCGCTCGAGGGCGCCGGTGATGCCCGGCTGGTGACCAATGTCGTCGACGTGGATCCGAGCGAGGTGCAGATCGGTATGGCGCTGGAGGTGACCTTCTCGCCGATCGCGGACGGCTGGCTGTTACCAGTGTTCCGCCCGGCGCAGGGGTGAGCATGTCGGTGTTCTGATTCGCTCGATTGTGTTGTGCGGCAACGCGGGTCCGGTGTTTCGGGCCCGCGTTGTGGCGTTTCCGGGGGTTGACAGCTCGAACTGAAAGCAGAATCATATTCTGAGAATGCGAGTTCGATTTTATTGACCATCGGACGGGTCGCTTTGTCCCGCTCCTCGCCTCGAAGGAAACAGTTCAGTGCAACCGTCTGATGCAGCCATCCAACTCGATGAGGCGACCTTTGCCGACCAGCTCGCGATCCGCGCCACCGATGCGGCGGCCCGCACCATCGCCGGTGCGGCGGTCTCGGGCGTGCGGCCGTTGACCGGCGGTGCCTCGAGCCTGACCTTCGTCGCGGACCTAACCTCGGCGGGGACGACCGAGCCGGTGGTGCTCAAGGTCGCACCGCCCGGGCTGATGCCGGTGCGCAACAGGGATGTGCTGCGGCAGGGGCAGGTGATGGCCGCGTTGGCGCGGGCACCCGGCGTCCGGGTGCCCGCGGTACTGTTCGACGACGAGGGCCTGCCGCCGCAGACGCCGCCGTTCGTGGCGATGGATCTGGTCGCGGGTGAGTGTGTGGAGCCGCTGCTCGAGGATGCGCGCGACGCCGCGGCGGCGCCCCGCGTCCGGGCCAGGTACCTCGACGCGGCCCGCATGCTCGGTCATTTGCATCGCGTGCAGCCGGCCCACGTCGGCTTGGGCGGCGAGCCCGTCGTTACTCTCGGTGCCGAGATCGACCGGTGGACACGCGCTTTCGAGACGGTGCCGGAGAATCTGCGGGGCAACTATCGAGCCTGCGCGCTGGCCTTGCACGAGTCCGTGCCGGAGCAGGCCGAGCGGGTGATCAATCACGGCGACTACCGGCTCGGCAACACTCTGTGCGCCGGCGACCGGGTCACCGCGATCATCGACTGGGAGATCTGGTCGATCGGCGATCCCCGGGTGGACCTGAGCTGGCTGACCTACTTCACCGACGAGGCGCGGCACCCGGCCGCCCCCAGCCTGGAGCCGTGCGGGACGCCGACCATCGCCGAGGTGGTCCGCGAGTACGAGCAGGCACTGGGCCGCTCGGTACCCGACCTCGCCTGGTTCGACGCGCTGACTCGCTACAAGGAGGCCGCGGCCACCGCGCTGCTGATCAAGCGGGCCCGCAAGGCCGACGCCATGCCCGAGGCGTTTCTGCGGATGGAACCCGCGCTGCCGGGCCTGGTCGAGGAGGCGATGGCCCTGCTGGGGCGCTGACGCGACCGGCCCGGCCGCCACGTACACACCACTTTCCCTCTGACACAAAGGATCCGAACACATGTGGGATTTCCGGACCGAACCCGAATTCCAGGCCAAGCTGGACTGGATGGACACCTTCGTGCGGGAGGAGTGCGAGCCGCTGGACTTGCTCTTCCCACACATCGGCCAGCCGTACAACACCGAGAACAAGGCGGCTCGTGCGATCCTGAAACCGTTGCAGCAGCGGGTGCGCGAGCAAGATCTGTGGGCTTGCCACCTCGGTCCAGAACTCGGCGGACAGGGGTACGGGCAGCTGAAACTCGCCCTGATGAACGAGATCCTGGGCCGGTCGATGTGGGCGCCGACGGTCTTCGGTACCGCGGCTCCGGACACCGGCAACGCGGAAATCCTGGCCATGTTCGGCACCGCGGAGCAGAAATCGCGGTATCTGCAGCCGCTGCTCGACGGCGACATCGTGTCCTGCTTTTCGATGACCGAGCCACAGGCGGGCGCCGACCCGAAGGAGTTCGTCTGCGCCGCACGCCGCGATGGTGACGAATGGGTCATCAGCGGGGAGAAGTGGTTTTCCTCCAACGCGCGCTATGCGGCCTTCTTCATCGTCATGGCCGTCACCGACCCGGACGCCTCGCCCTATCGCCGGATGTCGATGTTCGTGGTGCCCGCCGAAACGCCCGGCATCGAGATCATCCGCAACGTGGTGGCGATGCCGGACCGGGAGGAGCTCGACGAGGGCACCCACGGCTATATCCGCTACAACGATGTGCGGGTGCCGGCCGACGCGATCCTCGGTGGCCCCGGCCAGGGGTTCGAGGTGGCTCAGGCCCGGCTCGGCGGTGGCCGGGTCCACCATGCGATGCGCACGGTGGGCAAATGCCGGCGCGCTTTCGACATGATGGCCGAGCGGGTGCTCTCGCGGCGCACGCAGGGCGAATTACTGGCGGACAAGCAAATGGTTCAGCAGTTCATCGCGGATTCGTGGATCGAGCTGGCCCAATTCCGGCTGCTGGTGATGCAGACCGCGTGGATCATCGACAACGAGCCACACGGCGCGGCACGCACCAACATCGCGATGTGCAAGGTGGCGATGGCGAAGATCTTCGCCGACATCATCGGCCGGGCGGTACAGATCCACGGTTCCCTCGGTGTCACCACCGAACTGCCGCTCTACGAGTGGTGGACCAGCGTGCCGTCGCTGGCGTTGGCAGACGGCCCCACCGAGGTGCACAAGGCGACTGTCGCCAAGCAGGTGCTCAAAGGTTACCGTCCCGCCGCGGGACTGTTTCCCTCCGAACACATTCCGACGCGACGCGACGCGGCCCGCGCGCGGTACGCCGACATTCTGAAGGAGTACGGGATCGCATGACGGATCTGTTTTCACTCGACGGCAAGGTCGCCCTCGTCACCGGCGGCAGCCGCGGTCTCGGCAGGCAGATGGTGCTGGCCTTCGCCGCGGCGGGAGCCGATGTGGTGATCACCAGCCGCAAGGCCGAGGCGTGCGAGGAAGTGGCGAAAGAGGTTGCAGCACTGGGGCATCGGGCGCTCGCTGTCGGATGCCACGTCGGCAAGTGGGACCGGATCGGTGCGTTGGTCGAGGCCGCCTACGCCGAGTTCGGCAAGGTCGACGTGCTGGTCAACAATGCCGGGATGTCGCCGCTGGCACCGTCGTCCGCGCAGACGAGCGAGGAACTTTTCGACAAGATCGTCGATGTGAACTTCAAGGGCCCCTTCCGGCTGTGCGCCCTGGTGGGGGAGCGGATGGCGGCGGGCGAGGGTGGTTCGATCATCAACGTGTCCTCTTCCGGTGCGCTCATGCCGCAGCCGGGATTCGGGCCGTACTCCGGAGCGAAGGCCGGACTGAACGCGCTGACCCAGGTTTTCGCACGCGAGTACGCCCCGAAGGTCAGGGTCAACACCATCTCGGCGGGCCCGTTTCTCACCGACATCTCCAAGGCCTGGCCCGAAGAGGGGCGGCGGACCAGTCGCAGCGCGGCGGGCCGGCCGGGTGATCCCTCCGAGATCGTGACCACGGCACTGTATTTGGCGAGCCCGGCGTCCAGTTACACCACGGCCTCACTGATCCGGGTGGACGGCGGCTTGTACTGACGGCCGCCCCAAGAGGTGGCGCGGATCGCCGGTTCCGCGTACGCGCCGCCGACGGGATCGATGACCACGCCGGCTCCACGACCGGCGGTGATCGCCTTGATGCGGTCTTCGAGGTCCTCGTCCTCATAGGCGATACCCGCGACCGCGCCGAGGCGGCGGCACAATTCGATCCGCTCCCGGGACGACGCCGCCGCGATCACCCGGCCCCCGAGTCGTGTCGCGATGTCGACGCATGCGGTCCCCACGCCGCCGGCGGCGCCCAGGACGACCACCCAGTCGCCGGGCCGCATCTCGCCGATGGGACGAGCGAGTGATACGCCGTACGATACGTGACCCCGAACGCCGCGGCGTCGATCATGCTCAGCCCGTGCGGAATTGGCGAAAGCGAGGCCTCGGGCACCGCGATCTGCTCCGCGAAGGCGCCGGTGAACACACACCCATGACCGGGTCTCCGGGGGCGACGGACCGCACTCCGTCGCCCACGGACAGCGCGGTGCCCGCGAACTCGCTTCCTACCGTGAAAGGTCCTCTTCGGCTAGCGGATGGAGAAGCCGGCGTCCACCGGCAGGGAGACTCCCGTGATCCACTTCGCCTGATCGGAGACCAGAAATGCGATGGCGTCGGAGATGTCACCGGGCTGGAGGATCTGGATCCGCATCGCATTCTGCATCTGCGAGATCGAGTTATCGCCGCCCGCGGCCGCCTCCTGGGCGAGCCGGGCCATCGCCTCGTTCATCGTCATCCCCGAGGCGACGCCCGTCGGATGCACGATATTGACTCGGATCGAATGCTCGGCCAGCGACGCGGCGTACTGCTTGCAGATGCCGACCAGCCCCCACTTCGACGCGGTGTAGGCCAGTGCGGCGGTGTTCAGACTCGCGGTCGGGCGCACACCCGCCGTCGATCCGGTGAAGACGATCGACCCGCCCCGGCCACCGGAAATGATATGCGGCACAGCGGCATTCACGACATGAAAGCCGCCGCTCAGATTGGTCGACACCACGTCGCGCCACATCTGTGCGTAATCGTCGGGTCCGTCGCTGAGCCGGACGATGCCCGCATTGGACAGCACGATGTCGAGTCGCCCGAACGTCTCGTAACCCCGGTCGACGGCCTCCCGGGTCGCGGCGGCATCGCGAACGTCGGTCTCGGTCGCGACGATCCGCCGGCCGAGTGCCTCGACCTGGGCCACCGTTTCCTTCAGGTCCTCGGGGGTCGCGTTGGGGTAGTCCATCGTGTCGATATCCGCGCAGATGTCGAGGGCGATGATGTCGGCGCCCTCGCCGGCCAGGCGCACCGCGTGTGAGCGGCCCTGTCCTCGTGCGGCTCCAGTGATCAGGGCGACTTTGCCCTCGAGACCGGTCATGGTGGTCCTCCGTTTGATCGACACGGGTTTGCCGCGGGAGGGGCCCCGTGTACGGGGTGGGAATGCATGCCTCGCATGCGGTGACTAAGGTAACCCACTGAGTTATCTATGTGCAATCACTTCTTCGCTGGGCGGGCGGAGCGCACGATCACCTCGACGAGTGGTGCGACATGCTCGACAGGATGTGTGCGTGCGTGCGCGCGCTGCTCCGGTGAACATCCGAGGGTGTGCATCAGCACCGCGCCGAACAGCGACTCGATCAGTGGCTCGTGTGGAGTGTCCGTGGCCATCTCGCCGCGCTCGACGGCCCTGGTGAAGGCGCCCGTCGCCGGCGCCCGCAGCGCCTTCACGATGCGCTGCTGGAAGGGTTGCAGATCGGTGAACTCGGCGGTGACGTCGATGGTGATCCGCAACGTCGCCCAGCCGATCGGGTCGAGGAAGTGTTCGAGCAGTGCGGTGGCCAGCGCCGTCAAATCGCCGGTCAGCGAGCCGGTGTCGACGTTGATGCGCAACGTCAGCGCCACCGATTCGACGCTGTCGAGCAGTAATTGTTCCTTGTTCGCCCAGCGCAGATAGAGCGCGGACTTGCCGACGCCGGCGCGCCTGGCGACGCCCTGCATCGTGAATGCGCCCCAGCCCAGCTGGGCGTATTCGAGCAGCGCCGCCGTCATCAGTTTCTCGTCGAGTTCCGGGTCGCGCGGTCGTCCGAGCGGTGTGGCTTGCCGGCCCATGTGTTCTCACTCCTCGGTCGCATCTGTCCGCGCATTCTTCTCGAATCAACCAATCACAGTCGACTGCCGCAGCGGCCGAGCGGTCTCCCCATTTTGCTACTTGCAGACACTTGGAGTCCGTAATAGTGTGTGAGCTGCGCAACATAGCTAACTAAGATGGCGTTGTCTTCTCATCCGACCGCAGCGAAGCGAGTGGTGAATCCATGACCAGTCAGGCAATCGATACGACCAGGCCCACCGTGCACCTCCGAATCGGTACCGAGCGGATCGCGACCGGATCGGGCGGGGTGCACGAGCACGTCAACCCCGTCGACGGCACGGTCGACGCGCGGATACCGCTGGCAGGTGCCGACGAGGTCGACCGGGCCGCCCGCACGGCACATGACGCGTTCGCCGAATGGCGCCGCACTCGGCCGGCGGAGCGGCGGCTGCTGCTGACCAGGCTTGCCGATCTGATCGAGGCCAATGCCGAAGAATTCGCTCGATTGGGTGCGCTCGACAACGGCACTCCCATCCCGGTCGCCGCCGGTCTGGTCGCGACGTCCATCGAGTGGACTCGCTACTACGCCGGGTGGGCGGACAAACTCACCTCCGAGGTCACCGGATCGCTCGGTGTGGACGGCGAGTTCTCCTATTCGCTGGGCCAGCCCTACGGCGTGATCGGTGTGATCATCACCTGGAACGGTCCGTTGATCTCGCTCGCGATGAAGATTCCGGCTGCCTTGGCGGCGGGAAATACGGTGGTGGTCAAGCCGTCGGAGCTGACGCCGTTCACCGCCGAACTGTTCGCCGATCTGGTCGAGCAGGCCGGCATCCCGGCAGGAGTGGTCAACGTCCTGCCCGGTGCGCCCGAGGCGGGTGCGGCGCTGGTCGAGCATCCGTTGGTCAAGAAGGTGACCTTTACCGGCGGTCCCGATACCGCGCGCAAGATCCTGCACAGCTGCGCGGATCTTATGAAGCCGTCCGTGCTCGAACTCGGTGGCAAGTCGGCCAATATCGTGTTCGCCGACGCAGATCTGGACCAGGCGTGCTCGCACGGCACGATGATGTCGATCGGTGCGCTCAGCGGCCAAGGCTGCGCGCTGCCGACTCGAATGTTGGTGCAGGACAGCATCTATGAGGAGATGATCGGGCGGGTCAAGGCGTTCGCCGAATTCATCACCGTCGGCGATCCGCTGGCCGAGGGGACCGTGTCCGGTCCCGTCGTCAACGAGGCGGCGCTGCATCGGATTCTCGGCATGATCGAGCGCGCCCAAGCCGACGGCGCGCGTCTGGTCACCGGCGGCCACCGGGTCGAGGGGGCGCTGGCCGACGGTTTCTTCCTGGAGCCGACCGTCTTCGCCGATGTCGATCCGCAGTCCGAACTCGCCCAGAAAGAGGTGTTCGGTCCGGTACTGGCGATCACCCCGTTCGCGACCGAGCAGGAGGCGATCGAGATCGCCAACAACAGCGAGTACGGCCTGTCCGGATATATCCAAACCAACGATCTGCGCCGCGCGCATCGGGTCGCGGAGGAGCTGGTCACCGGTGAGGTCCTGATCAACGGCGCGATGAACCTCGGTGTCAACCGGGCGTTCGGTGGTGTCGGGCTCAGCGGCCTGGGCAAGGAAGGCGGGCGGCAAGGGATCGAGGAGTTCCTGCGGCTCAAGAACATCGCCATCGCTTGATTTTTCGCCGGGCCCACGGGTAGGGCGTGGCACCTCGGTGCCGACCAGATTTGTGACGAAAGGATTCACCGTGACGACAGAACCGGACCAGGCAACCAGCTCGGGTCCCCTCGCGGGGGTGGTGGTCGTCGACCTCTCGACCACCCTGCCCGGTGCGCAGGCGAGCCAGTTTCTGGCCGACTGCGGTGCGGACGTCATCATGGTCGAGCCGCCCGGCGGCAGCGACCTGCGCCACCTCGCGGGCTGGCCCGGCCTGCTCCGCGGCAAACGCAGCATCACCCTGGACCTGCACGCCGAGGACGACCTCGCCGCGTTGCGCGCGCTGCTGAGTACCGCGGATGTGCTGATCACGACGATGCGGCCGACCTCGGCGGCGCGGATCGGGCTCACCCCGGAGTCCGTGGACGAGAAGTATCCGCGGCTGGTCTGGGCGTCGATCACCGGCTGGGGCAGTACCGGTCCGTGGAAGGACTACAAGGGCTGGGAAGGCCTCGTGATGGCCAAGACCGGGGTCATGTTCGAGAAGCGGCAGCTGACGATTCGGCCCGGACCGGCGTTCGTCACCGCGCCCTACGCGTCGTTCGGAGCGTCGCAGGCAGCTGTGCACGGCATCCTCGCCGCGCTGATCGAACGCATGTCCAGTGGCCGCGGACAGGCCGTCGAATCCAACCTGGTCACCGGGATGGGCGCGATGGATCCCTACAACTGGTTCTACGAAATGGTGCTCGAGCGCTACCCCGACGCCTTCAGCCCGATGGATGTGGCCTACGACGACGAGGGACGTCCGCAGGCCTATCTGATCTATGCCCTGCTGATCGCGTCGACCAAGGACGGTCGCTGGCTGCAGTTCGCGCAGACCGCGCCCCGGTTGATGCAGGCCTGGCTCACCGAACTCGATCTGGTGAAGGAACTGGCCGACCCCAAGTGGACCGGGTTCCCGATGCTGCCGACCGCCGAACTCCGCACCGAATTCTGGCAGATGATGCTCGACCGGGTGGGCGCTCGCACCTTCGAGGAATGGCAGCAGGTCTTCGAGACCAACCACGACATCAGCGCCGAGGCATTCCGCACCCCCGACGAGGCATTGGACCACCCGCAGGTCGTCGCGGAGGGCCGAGTCGTCACGGTCGACAACCCCGGGATCGGTCCGGTGCGCCAACCGTCCACCCTCATCCACGCCGACGGGAAGCCGCTGACGCCGGTGCGTCCCGCGCCGCTGCCGGGCCAGCACGACGACGAGGTCCGCGCCGCGATCGCCGCGGCGACGCCCGCACCGGCGGCCGGTACGTCGGCGCCGGAGGAGTTGCCGCTGCGCGGGGTGACGGTTCTCGAATTCGGCACCATGTTCGCCGGTCCTTACGGGGCGACCGTGCTCGGCGATCTCGGCGCCAGGGTGATCAAGATCGAGCCGATCGCAGGCGACAACATTCGCAACCTGGTCGCCTTCCCTGAGGCCGGGGGCGCGAAGGTGTTGCAGGGCAAGGAAAGTGTGGCGATCGACCTCACCACGCCGGCCGGACTCGAACTCGTCTACGAGTTGGTCAAGCGCAGCGACGTTGTGTTGCAATGCTTCCGGGGCGCCGCCGCGGAGCGGGCGCAGATCGACGAGGCGACGTTGAAGTCGATCAATCCCGACCTCGTCTATCTGAGCACCCCCGGTTACGGGGTCGAGGGCCCGTATGCGGCCAGGCCCGCATACGCTCCCTCGATCGGCGCGGCGACCGGACTGTCGGTCGTGGACGGTCGGGACGCCGCCAACCCGCCGAGCGATGCGGATGCGTTGCGCGCGGGCGCGCGCACCCTGCATGCGGCCGGTGCGGTGCCGGCCGTCCAATCCGACGGCATCGCCGCGCTAGGGGTCGCCTCGGCGATGCTGGTGGGTCTCTATGCCAAGCGCAACGGTGTCGAGCTCTCGACAATGGTCACCACCATGCTCGGGACCGTGCATCAGGCGCTGATCTCCTACAACTCCAGCTACGAAGGCCGCCCGCAGATCGCGATCCCGGATGCGCAGTTCTACGGACTCGGCGCGCTCTACCGGATGTATCAGGCCGCCGACGGCTGGGTCTTTCTGGCCGCGCCGCTGCCGAGCGAATGGGAGGCGCTGGTGAAGGCGTTGTCGCCGTATGCGGATCTGGCGTCGGATCCGAGATTCGCCACCGCGCAGGACCGCCACACCAACGATGCGGCGCTCGCGGAGGTCCTCGCTGGCGTGTTCGCGGGCAAGGGCAACCAGCAGTGGGAGGACGAACTCACCGCACTCGACGTGGGTTGTGTCGCGATCCTCGAACGCAACTCCGAATCGGCGCTGCAGTCCGATCCGTTCTTCGAGGCCGGCTACTGCGTGGAAGCGGTGAGCCCGATCTTCGACGAGCACCGTCGCCTGGCCCCGCTCACCCGCTTCTCGCGCTCGCGCACCAAGGCCGATGCGGGCTGCACCATCGGCCAGCACACCCGACCGGTGCTTCGCGAGATCGGGGTGGGCGAGCAGCGCATCGATGAGCTGCTCGAGCTCGGAATCATCGCCTGCGACAACTGAATTGCCGACGGGCTGCGGGCGCCGGGCCGGGCGGCCGCGGCCCGATGTAGCGCCGGCCCGCTCTCCAGGGCGCTGTCGGTCGGCGTCCGAAGCGTGAGAAGAAAGAGAACCCGGGGTGTCTGCTGTATCGACGTTCGTTTCCGCGGTGACCGATCCGGCGTCGGTGCTGCCGGTTCAATTACGTTCTCGCGCTGGGTCGGAGCCGGACCGGCCGTTTCTCCAAGAGGTGACCGGCGCCCACGCCACCTACGGTGCGACGTGGGAGGGCGTGCGCGGCTGGGCGGAGTACCTCCGCGGTCTCGGCGTTGCGCCTGGCTGCCGGGTGGCGACGTTGCTGCCGCCGTCGATCGATGCGGCGATGATCTGGATCGCGCTCGGTTGCCTCGGCGCGGTGGAGGTTCCGGTCAACCCTGAACTGAAGGGCGCGTTCCTCGAACACGTTCTCGACGACGCCGCTCCGATACTGTGCCTGGCCCGACCGGAATTCGTCGACCACATCCGGAATACCCGACCGGCCTTACCCATTCACACTGTCGAGCGTGGCGCGTGGACACACTTGGACGCCGCCACCATCGAATTCGACGCGCTTCCCGCACCGGCCGATATCGCGTGCGTGATCTACACCTCGGGCAGTACCGGACCGGCCAAGGGCGTGATACTCGATTGGGCTCAGTTCGCCACTATGGCCGGCCGAATCCCCTTGGGCCCCAACGATGTGACCTACAACTGCCATCCGATGTTCCACGTCACCGGACGCAGCCCGCTGGTGGCAATGTGCGCCACCGGCGGCCGAGTCGTCTTCCGTGAACGGTTCTCGGCGAAGGCCACCATGGACGATGTCCGCGAGTTCGGTTGCACCACAGCAACTCTCCTGGCGCCATTGTTGCTGGCGCTGCCGCCACGCGCGGATGACGCCGACAATCCACTCGAGGCCGTGTTCGCCGGCCACAATGTCGCTCTCGCCGCCGAATTCGCCCAGCGATTCGATGCGAAATGCTACGACCTCTACGGATCCACGGAGGTCGGTTTCCCCCTGGTGCTGAGCGATCCACCCGATCTCGAACACACGTGGTGCGGCCGCGTACGCGACGGCTATCGGGCCCAAGTCGTGGACGAGAACGGACAACCGGTGGTCGACGGCGTCCCGGGAGAGCTCTGGATCCAGCCCGCCGACCGCCGCATGATCATGGTCGGATATCTCAACCAGCCGGAGGCGACCGAGCGTGCATTGGCCGGCGGTTGGTACCACACGGGCGACCACGTCATCCGGCACCCCGGAGGCGATTTCGAATTTCTCCATCGGGCCGGCGACACCATTCGCCGGCTGGGTGAGAACATCTCGACCACCGCTGTAGAAGCAGTCATAGACGAACATCCGCAACTCGTCGGCTGCGCCGTCATCGGCGTACCCGATTCCGTTGCGGGACAAGAGATTCTGATCGCGGCAGAGGTAGTCGACAACAGCGTCCTGGACGAGCCTGCCCTCTACGAGTGGATGAGGAGCCGCCTCCCCAAACACGCCCTGCCGAAATACCTGACCCTGATCGACACGCTACCGCGCACGCCGACCAACAAGGTCCGCAAAACCGGGCTGCTCGACACCATCGATCTGGCTCGAACATGGAGCCCGCCGGCGGTGTGCGGCCGGTGAAGTCGCCGCCGTAGCGGTCGGTGCGGTCGTTGCCGAGCGGGGAGAGGAATTCGTTGAGCAGATAGCCGTGTGCGGTATGGATTTCCAGGACCTCCTCGACGGTGAGTGCATGCGGTTCCGGCAATCCCGCATAGGCGATCGCGGAGGGAGCCACGGTGCGCCAGCCGCCCTCGGCTTCGGTGATCGCGTCGCGACCCTGTGTGGGAATCTGGGTGCTGCCCTCGCGGCCGGCGTGCGCGAGTTGCATCCCGGGAATCGACCCTCGGCCGACGATGAACCGGGTGATCCGGGATCAGGCTTCGGCGTGTTCGTCGCTCCAGATACCGGCGTCGGGGATGCAGATGCGGCCCTCGGGCACCACCGCGGTGGCTTCCGACATCACCAAACCCCGCGCAGGGTCAGCGGTGAGAAGAGCAAGCTTTGCGTCATGGATCTGGTCTCCCGGCCTCGTTCTCGTCGGCGCACGGCCCGACTGCTGACATTTGAAGGATAACTTAGTAAGCTTTGTTGACATCATAGGCGACTGCAGGAGGAACGGTGGATCTGAACGGGTTGACCACGGTCATAGCGGAGCTGAAGGACCACGTCTTGACCATCACGCTCAACCGGCCGGATCGGTTGAACTCCTTCAACGACGCGATGCGCGCGGAGTTCAAGGCACTGTGGCGGTTCGCTGACGACAAGGACGATGTGCACGCGATCGTGCTGCGGGCCAGCGGTGATCGCGCCTTCTGCACCGGGGTGGACGTGAAGGAAGGGACCTTCCTCGCCGACAATCCGTTCAGCCGGCAGGACCCCGGCGTCGATCTCTCACCCAAGCAGAACGGGTGCTGGAAGCCGCTGATCTGCGCGGTACACGGCATGGTCGCCGGTGGTGCCCTCTACTGGCTCAACGAGGCCGACATCATCATCTCCAGCGACGACGCTCAGTTCTTCGACCCGCACGTCTCCTACGGCATGGTCGCGGCCCTCGAGCCGATCGGGCTCGCCCACCGCATCCCGATCGGCGAGGTACTGCGCATGGTGCTGCTCGGACTCGACGAGCGCATGTCCGCCGAACGCGCGCATCAGATCGGTTTCGTCAGCGAGGTGCTGCCGCGGGCGCAGCTGTGGGATCGCGCGCAGGACCTCGCCGAGCGGATCGCCGCCAAACCACCGGCCGCGGTGCAGGGCAGCATCCGGGCGATCTGGGAGTCCCGCGACACCGGCCGCTCGAACGCCCTCGCCACGGGTATGTCGTACACGATCATCGGCAATCCGATCGGTCAGGAGCAGGTCGTACGGTCCGAGGTGCCCACCCGCACGTACGAGGTTCGCTGACCACGGTCGCCAGGAGGAGTAGCTAGATGGACTACGGAATGAGCCCGGAGCTCGAGCGGTTCCGGCTCGAAGTGCGGGAATTCGTCGAGGCCAACGCGCCCGCGATCCCGCCGAAGGCCGGTGTGCGAAGCGCCGAGGACCGGGCCGAGCACACCCTGATCACCGAGTGGATCGGCAAGCTTTTCGCCGCCGGATACATGGGCGGCGACTGGCCGGAACAGTATGGAGGACAGGGGAGTTCGTACCAGGCCGAACGTGATGTGGTGGTCGGGGAGGAGATCGCACGAGCCCAAGCGCCGCACTTCGCGGGCGCGGGCGCTCTGGTCTCGCACGCCCTGATCGACTTCGGCACCGAGGAGCAGCGTCAGCGCTACCTTCCGGGCATCCGTTCCGGCAAGGACACGTGGTGCCAGCTGTTCAGTGAGCCCAGCTCCGGCAGCGACCTGGCATCGTTGCGCACCAAGGCGGTCCGGACCGAGAACGGCGGCTTCCGCGTCACCGGGCAGAAGGTGTGGACCACCAACGGCCACTGGGCCGACTACGGCTATCTGCTGGCTCGCACCGACACGGACGCGCCCAAACACAAGGGCATCAGCGCGTTCATCGTCGATATGAGTCTGCCCGGTGTCGATGTGCGCCCGCTGCGCGAGATGACCGGGACCTCCGACTTCAACGAGGTATTCCTCGACAACGTCGAACTGCCCGCCGACGCCCTGATCGGCGAGCTCAATTCCGGTTGGGCCATTGCCAATTCGAGTCTCGGACACGAGCGCAGTGGGGTCGCCACGAGCGTGGTGCGGCTGCGTCGGAACGTGGACGCGCTCGAAGATCTGGCGAAGCGAATCAGCAGAGGCGGACGGTCGGCCATCGAAGACGGCGCGGTCCAGGAGACGCTCGGCAAGTTACGGGCCGAGGTCGAGGCATTGTCCGCGTTGGTCTACGCGAACATCAGCCGGTGGTCGCGCGGAACCGAGCGCGTGCAGGACGCGCCGATGGCCAAACTGATGTTCAGCGAGCTCGGCGTCGACATCGCGCGCTTCGCATTGGAATTGAGCGGTGAGGCGGGCATCCTGGTCGAAGGTGATCCCGGCGCTGTCGACAACGGCCGCTGGCAGGACGAATTCCTCTACGCCCGCGCGTATACGATCGCGGGCGGCAGCTCGGAGATCATGCGGAACATCATCGCCGAGCGCGGGCTGAAAATGCCGCGCTGACAGACGCCGGCGGATCACGACACCTGACCCCCGAGCAACTGGAAGCCCCGGAGCGCATCGGCTCCGGGGCATGCCCATATGCCTGAAACAAGGTCTGAAACGAAACATCCGCACCGGCCGGGGCGCGATGCGGATGCTTCGTATTCGGTTGTGCTACGCGGTTTCCGCGGTGTGGGCGCGGGCGAGGGCCAGGCCCTCGTCGCGGGTGGGGGATTCTACGTCCCAGCGGCCGCAGGTGCAGTGGCACAGGTATTTGCCCTCGACGGGCAGGATGGATTGGGCGTCGCAGTAGCCCGAGGCGGCGGCCATGTCGGCGAAAAACTCGGTCGGCAGGTCGTAGAGAACGCTGTCTCCCATGAGGTGTTCTCGATTCTGTCGGGGACGGCGGGGCGTCAGACCGTCGCTTCGGCCGGGTTCACGGTGCCCGGGGCGGGCGGCAGGGGAGCGTCGGGGAACAGTTCCTGGAAGGCACCGAACGTGATCCGGTCCCGCGTCTTCTGGTCGACGTTGTCGAACAGGTGGTGCAGGGTCTTCTGGGTGTGCCCGTAGGTGCCCTCCATGTGCGGGTAGTCGCTGCCCCACATGACGTTGTTGTAGCCCATCGCGGTCATGGCGTGCACAGCCGACTCGTCGTGCTGGAACGACGCGTACACCTGGGAGTAGATGATCTCCTTGGGCGAGCGGTTCAGCTTCGGGCGGACCACCTGCGAATGCTGGCGGTAGCCCTCCTCCATCCGGTCGGCGATGAACGGCACCCAGGTCGCACCGCCTTCGGAGACAAGGATCTTCAGGTTCGGGTGCCGGTCGAGCGCGCCGGAGGCGACCAGCTTCATTACCGCGCGCTGACCGCCGAAGGTCGTCTCGGTGTAGTTCAGCACCGCGCCGCCGGGGCCTCGGTACATGACGCCGGCCGCGCCGCCGCTGGCCATATCGATCGGCTCGGTGCCGATGTGGAACGAGATCACCATGCCGATGTCCTCGGCGAGCGCCCAGAACGGCTCCCACGAGTCGTGGTTGTAGTCCTTCTGCTGCGGGTGCGGGGCCACGGTCAGGAATACGGCCTTGAAGCCCAGCTCACCGCAGCGCTTCAGCTCGGCGCACGCGTCCTCGATGGAGAGGGTGGAGACTTGCGCGGTGGGGATGAGCCGCGGCGAGTAGTCCATGATGACCTCTTTGGCCCAGTCGTTGGAAGCCCTGGTCGCCTCCCGCAGCACCTCGGGGGTGCGGAACGACGAGGCCCACATGCCCAGGGACGGGAACACCAGCTCCGACCAGATGCCCTCTTCATCCAAGTCCGGCAGGCGCTTGGTCACATCGCCGGAGCCGGGGGCGCGCATGCTCGCGGCGAAGAACTCCTCCTGGGCGATCGTGGGCAGCCGGCGCCGAAAGGCCTGGCCGTCGACGAATACCGTCTCCCACTTGCCATCCGGATCCTTCTCCGAGCGAGGGACGAGTTCGGCGAGCCGCTTCGGCAGCCGGGTGCGCCACAGGTCCTCGGGCTCGAGGAAGTGCGAGTCCGCCGAGTTTGCCCACAGCTTGGTTGTCATTTCGATGCCTCCTGATCGCTTCACCCGAGACGGTGAGACGGGTTGTCGAAGAATTAGTTTCTAGAATAGCATTTTAGAATGTAAGGTGATTATCACCACGAAGGGTGGGAGAAGTCAAGGCTCGAATCGACGGAGGATCGCGATGACGGAAGCGAAGGGCCGCCCCCGCACCCGCGGCTGGACGAGTTCACCGGAGACCAAGGATCGGGTCCTCGAAGCCGCCGCGGAGATCTTCGGCGCGCAGGGGTTCACCGCGGCGACGATGGCCGACATCGTCCAGCAGTCCGGCGTCAGCGTCGGCAGCATCTACCACCACTTCGGCGGGAAGGCGGAGGTCTTCCTGGCGATCTGGACCGATCTGATCGAGCGGGTAGATGGACATGCGCGGGAGGCCGTGGACAAGGCCCGCGCGGACGGCGTCGACGACCCGATGGAGCTCTACGGTGTGAGCACCCGTGCCTATCTGGAACTGCTGTGGGAGAACCAATCTCGCGCACGCGTGGTCGCGATGGGGGATACCCCACCAGGTTTCGACGCGCTGCGCCGGGAGCAGGCCCGCCGCGGCAGCGATCACGACATCGCACTGCTCGGCCTCGGCGCCTCTCGCCGGGAAAAGCTGCTGCGTGACTTTCTGCTGGCGATGCGCGCGGAGTCCGCACGTGTGGTGCTCAAATGCCGCACCCGCGCGGAACTGAGCGACGCGATCGACACCGCGCTCGAATACATCGGATGCCTGAATCCGGTGAAATTCGGACTGGGTCCGGCGCGAGGCTGAGCCCGGCCCGGTGGCCTCGTGGCCTGGAGCCGGGGTGCTCGGATGCCGGGCGTCGAACGACACTGCGGGAGAGTCGAATCGGTGTTCGGGGGGAACTCAGGCGTCGACGAGGCGCCTGCGGTGCCAGCTCACGGTGCCGTTCAGCAATTCGTCCACCTTGATCCGGCGCGTCAGCAGGTGCAGGTCGTGCTCCCAGGTGAATCCGATACCGCCGTGCACCTGCAGCGCGATCGAGGCGACCGTGCTGGTCGCCTCGCCGGTGTAGGCCGCGGCGGCGGACACCGCGGCGGCACGATGGGCGGGGTCGGACCCGTCGAGCGCGACAGCGGCGGCCCACAGCGACGCCCGCGCGGCCTCGGTCCGCAACGCCATATCGGCGCAGTGATGTTTGACGGCCTGGAACGAGCCGATCGGCTGACCGAACTGGGTACGCTGACCGGCGTATTCGACCGTCAGGTCGACCAGTCGCGCGGCCGCGCCCAGCGCATCCATCTTCCGGTAGAACGCGAGGGCGTCGGTCAAATGGGACACGGTTCCGCTCGGCGCGCTCACCCAGCGCTGTGCGGGCACCGTCACGGCCGGCTCGAGTACCGACCAGGACCGGGTGAGGTCGAGGGTCTCGAGTGTGCGCAGCGCGGCACCGTCGCTCGATATGTGGGCGAGGATCTCGGTTCCGTCGGAAGTAGTTGCGGCGAGCAGGAATCCGGTGGCGTCGAGCAGGGCGGTGGCGGGCGCGGTGGCGCCGCCGAGTCGTAGTTCGTCGCCGCTGATCTCCGCGGTGAGCGGTGCGCCTTCGGTCGAGGCGAGAACCAGCGGGATCGCCTCGGCGCCGCCGGTATTCGCCTCGGCCAGCCTCGACAGCGGGTGGTCGAGCCGGTCGAGAGCGGCGGTGGCCAAGGCCAATTCGGCCAGTGGCACAGCGCTGCCGGCCCGGCCGTGTTCTTCGACGAGCACCGCGAGGTCGACGTGCGTTCCGCCCATCTCGCCGGTCAGCAGTCCGATCAGCCCCGACTCGACGACGTGTTTCACGGCGGTGTCGGGAACGCGCGGCGGGCCGGTGTCGATGGTCGGCCGGCGCGCGGCGAGGGGATCGTGCTTGGCCAGCCAAGCTCGCTCACTGGCGGCCAGCTCTTCCTGTTCGGCGCTCAATGCGAAATCCACGAAGCTTCTCCCTTTGAATGTTGACCTAGTTAACCATGTCAGCTACCTTCTGAATAGAGCATACGACAGCCGGGATTCCGGATTGGGTGTTCATGGCGATCGATACGGCCGGGGCGCTGAGCACGGCGTTCCGACTCGGTGGCCCGCTACCGCAAGAGTGGGAGGAAACGAATGACGAGTATCAGAGGCGCGCTGGCGCGGCTATGGGAGGCCGACGACGACGCTGCCATGATCCAGCAGGGCGACACCTGGTTCACCTGGGGAGAGGTCCGGGCGCTTGCGGAAACCCTGGACACCGAACTGGCCGCCGCCGGGTGTGGCGCCGGCAGCAGGATCGGCGTGGTGCTCGACAACCGGATGGAGTCGATCGCGGCCCTGATCGCCATTCTCGGCAAGGGCCGTACGGTCATCACCCTCAATCCCATGCAGCCGGTGGCCCGGCTGACAGCCGATATGTCCGATGCTGATCCGCGCGCCGTGCTGGCCTCGGCGGCGCTGTGGAGCGAGCCGGTGTTCCGGTCCGCGGCCGAGGACGGCGGCATGATCGGATTCGCCATCGACGGGCAGCAGGTCGCGGCAACCACCGAGGCGCCGGCGGTGCCGGCACCACAGGGTGACGAGATCGCAGATCCGGTGGGCGTGGAGATGTTCACCTCGGGCACCACGGGCCCGCCCAAGCGGATTCCGCTCACCTGGCGCCAGCTCGAGGCCGCTCTCACCGCCGTGCACGGACATACCGGCGCGGCCGGACCGCCCGACCGTACGCCGCTCACCGGGCGCGTCGCGCTGGTCACCCTTCCGATCGTGCATATCGGAGGTCTGTGGGGTGTGCTGCAGAACCTGGCCGAGGCCCGGCCGTTCGTGATGCTCCCGCGCTTCACCGTCGAAGGCTGGTGCGCGGCGGTGAAGGAACACCAGCCCAAGGTCGCCGGTTTGCCGCCCGCTGCCATGCGCGCGGTGATCAATGCCGACATTCCGGCCGAGGATCTGGCCAGCCTGCGTGCCATCACCGCGGGCACCACATTCGTCAACCCTGATCTGGCCGACGAATTCACCGCGAAGTACGGGATTCCGGTGCTGGTCATGTACGGCGCCACCGAGTTTTCCGGCGCGATCGCCGGGTGGACCAAGCCCATGCACGCGCAGTGGTGGGAAAAGAAGCGAGGCAGCGTCGGCCGCGAAATGCCGGGGGTCAAGCTCCGGGCGGTCGCAGAGGACGGCACGGTGCTGCCGGTCGGGCAGTCCGGACGCCTCGAGGTCAGTTCCAGCCAGACCGGCACCGGCAAACACGAGTGGGTCCGTACCTCGGATCTGGGCCACCTCGACGAGGACGGCTTCGTCTACATCGACGGCCGCGCGGACGACGCGATCATCCGGGGCGGATTCAAGGTTCACCCGGAGACGGTCGCCGAGGCGCTGCGCGCGCACGACGCGATCGCCGACGCCACGGTCTACGGCCGCGAAGACGAGCGGCTCGGGAAGGTGCCCGTCGCGGTCGTCGAACTGCGCGAGGGCGCGGCCGAGGTTCCCGAGGACGAACTGAAAACCTTCTGCCGCGGCCGGCTCACCGCCTACGAGATCCCGGTGCGGATCTACACGGTCCCGGAATTGCCGAGAAGTGTGTCGCTGAAGGTAGATCGGCGTCGGCTCCTCGAAATGGTCTCCGAGATCGACGAATCCGCGGCGGTTCCCGCGGTGGCATCGGGAAGGTAGCGCAAAATGCAGCGAGAGATCTTCGAAACCGAACACGATCAGTACCGCGCAACCGTCCGAGAGTTCCTGGCTCGCTACGCGACTCCGCATCAGGAGCAGTGGGAGAAAGACGGCATCATCGACAAGCAGCTCTATGTCGAGGCCGCCAAGTTCGGACTCCTCGGCTTCTCGGTTCCCGAGGAGTTCGGCGGCGGCGGAATGTCGGGCGACTTCCGCTACAACGCGATCGTGGCAGAGGAACTGGCCCGCGCGAGTTCCGGTGGCCCGGCCTTCACCCTGCAGAACGACGTGCTCGCCCCCTACATGCTCGAGCTGACCAACGACGAACAGAAGGCCCGCTGGCTGCCGGGGTTCGCGCGCGGCGAGCTGGTCGTGGCGGTGGCGATGACCGAACCGGGCGCGGGCAGTGACCTGCAAGGGATTCGGACCTCGGCGCGCAAGGACGGCGACGACTGGGTGCTGACCGGATCGAAGACCTTCATCTCCTCGGGTATCCACGCCGATCTGGTCATCGTGGTTGCGCGCACCGATCCCGACGCCAAGGCCAGCGCCGCGTTCACGCTGCTGGCCGTCGAACGTGACATGGCGGGATTCACTCGCGGGCGCAACCTCGACAAACTGGGTATGCATTCCCAGGACACCGCGGAACTGAATTTCGACCAGGCCCGGGTGCCCTCGGCGAATGTGATCGGTGAGGTCGGCAAGGGGTTCCTGCATCTGATGCGGAACTTGCCGATGGAACGGCTGTCCATTGCCGTCGCAGCTGTCGCCTCCTGCCGCACGCTGCTGGATATGACCCTCGAATATGTCAAGTCCCGCAAGGCATTCGGGACGCCAATCGGATCCTTCCAGGCCAACAAGTTCGAGCTGGCGACCCTGGAGACCGAAGTCGATCTCGCGCAGGTGTACGTCGACCGGTGTATCACCGCGTTGAATGCGGGCACCCTCGACGGCACCGACGCCGCCAAGGCCAAGTGGTGGACCACCGAACTGCAGCAGCGGCTGATCTACACCTGCCAGCAGATGCACGGCGGCTACGGCTACATGATGGAGTACCCGATCGCCAAGGCCTACGCCGATGCTCGGATCCAGACGATCTACGGCGGCTCGACTCAGATCATGAAGGAAATCATCGGGCGCTCGCTCGGACTGTAGAAAGGAAAACCCTATGGGTGCAGTAATTGTCGAGGCCGTCCGGACCCCGGTCGGCAAGCGCAACGGTGGCCTGTCCGGAATTCACCCTGTCGATCTGTCCGCCCTCGTGCTGCAGGAGTTGGTGCGGCGGGCGGGCATCGACCCAGCGCTGATCGAGGACGTCATCTGGGGGTGCGTCGGGCAGGTCGGCGAGCAGACCCACGACATCGCCCGCAACGCGGTGCTCGCCGCGGGCTGGCCGGAGTCGGTGCCGGGTGTGACCGTCGACCGCCAGTGCGGGTCGTCGCAGCAGTCGCTGAACTTCGCCGTGGCCAGCGTGCTTGCCGGTCACTACGAGGCCGTGGTCGCCGGTGGTGTCGAGTCGATGTCGCGGGTTCCGATGGGCGCGGCGGTGGCCGGCGGCGGCAGCCCGCTCAGCCCGAAGTTCACCGAGCGCTACAACGCCTCGCCGAACCAGGGCGTCGGCGCCGAGATGATGGCCGAGAAGTGGGCGCTGACGCGCACCGAAGTCGACGCGTTCTCGGCTCGCTCGCACGAACGCGCCGCGGCCGCACAGGACGCCGGACTGTTCGACGCGCAGATCGTGCCCGTCACCCTGCCCGACGGCACGGTTGTCTCGAAGGACGAGGGCATCCGCCGCGGCACCACCGTCGAGAAGCTGGCCGGCCTGAAGCCGGTCTTCAAGGAGGACGGTGTCATCCACGCGGGCAACGCCTCGCAGATCTCCGACGGCGCGGCCGCGCTGCTGATCGTCAGCGACGAGTTCGCGGCCAAGCACGGACTGACGCCGATCGCCCGTGTGCACACGGCGGTCGTCGCCGGCGCCGATCCCGTGATGATGCTCGGCGCCCCGATCCCCGCCACCGAGAAGGCGCTGGAGCGTTCCGGTCTGTCGGTCGACGACATCGGTGTGTTCGAGGTCAACGAGGCGTTCGCGCCGGTGCCGATGGCGTGGCAGAAGGAGATAGGCGCGCCGGATGAGAAGCTGAACCCCAACGGTGGCGCCATCGCCCTGGGCCACCCGCTCGGCGGCTCCGGCGCCCGCATCCTGACCGACATGATTTTCCATATGCGCCGCAACGACATTCGCTACGGGCTGCAGACGATGTGTGAAGGCGGCGGGCAGGCCAACGCGACGATCCTCGAGCTGGTGAAGTGATGACGGCGGCAACCGAGACCGGTGCCCTGGTCGAGCGCAAGGGCAACGTCCTGCTGATCACCATCAATCGTCCCGAGGCGCGCAACGCGGTCAACGCCGCGGTGAGCGAGGCCGTCGGAGCGGCACTGGTGGAGGCCGACAACGACCCGGAAATCCGGGTAGTGGTGATCACCGGTGCGGGCGACAAATCCTTCTGCGCGGGAGCGGATCTCAAGGCGATCTCACGCGGCGAGGGTCTGTTCGCGCCCGGCAACGAGGAGTGGGGCTTCGCCGGATTCGTCCGGCACGTCATCAGCAAGCCGACCATCGCCGCGGTCAACGGCACCGCGCTCGGCGGCGGCACCGAACTCGCGCTCGCCGCCGACCTCATCGTCGCGGCGGAGGGCGCCAGCTTCGGACTGCCCGAGGTCAAACGCGGGCTCATTGCGGGTGCGGGCGGTGTATTCCGGCTGCCGGCGCAGATACCGCAGCGCCTGGCCATGGAGATGATCCTCACCGGCGACCCGATCTCGGCGGCAACCGCCCGCGAGTACGGCCTGATCAACCAGGTCGTGCCGGACGGCACCGTGGTCGAGGCCGCGCTCGCGCTGGCCGAACGGATCGCGGTCAACGCTCCGCTGTCGGTGCAGGCCAGTAAGCGGATCGCGCTCGGCATCCAGGCCGGTGACCGGCCCGCCGAGAACGACCGGTGGGGTCATTCGGAGGCCGAATGGCAGGATCTGATGGACAGCGAGGACGCCAAGGAGGGGCCGCTGGCCTTCGCCGAAAAGCGTGCCCCGGTGTGGAAGGCTCGCTGACCGTCGAAAGGCTGCGATAGCCATTCGAAGGCATTGTGCGCCAGATCAACTCGAATATCGGCGCCACGCAGAGTCCGTCCCTGCCGAATCGACAGGGGCGGACTTTTCGTCTCTGTGCGCGTCCGCCTCTGTCCCGATCGTCGGCATGGTTTCCGACCGAATCGGTCTCGGCGATTCCGCGCGTCCGCCGATCGGTGCGCCCCGAATCCGAACTCGACCGCGGCGCCGTCGTAGTGTCGTGAGCAGGTCGCGGCCCGATCGAGGCGGAGGCGGCGGCCGGTCGAGTCCGGTCGGCCCGCAGATAGGTCCAACGTTCGAAAGGGAAAGTTCATGTCGCATGAAGACAATGGTGGATCGATCGACAGCGGATCAGGCCGTGCGGAATCGGGTGACGGTAAACCCTACGACGCGAGCCCGCTGTCGGGCGAATCCGCGTGGAAGGTCGCGGTGGCGGCGGAGAGCGCCCAGCAGTTCGCCGCGATGATCGACTCGCTACGGGCCCTGCAGGACCGGGTGGCCGGATCGAATCCGCCGGCATCGGAGCTGGTCGAGGTCACCAAGCGTATCGATGAGATCGAGCGACTGCTCGCCGCGTACCAGGTCCCGCATTCGGAGTCGGTGGCCGGTCATCTCGAGGTTCCCGGCCGGGGACAGTCGCTGGCGCCGGCATTCGTGGTCGACCACGGCGACGCTGGGCAGGTGAGCGGGCGGGTCAGCTTCAGCCGCTTCTACCTCGGTGGCGGGGGAGCGGTGCACGGCGGGGCGATCCCCCTGGTCTTCGACGAGGTGCTCGGCCGACTGGCCAACGCCGGTGGCCGCCCCCGTTCGCGCACCGCCTATCTGCATGTGAACTACCGCGCCATCACACCACTCGACCGCGAACTGGCCCTCACCGCCCGCTTCGACCGCGAAGAGGGCCGCAAGCGTTTCCTGACCGCCGAACTGCGCGACGGTGACACCCTGCTCGCGGATGCGGAGGGATTGTTCGTCGCCCTGCGCCCCGGTCAACCCTGAGCGCGGTCGGACGAAGCCGAAACCCCTGAGCCGCACCGGATCACATGATGTGAACCGATGTGACATCGAGGAGTTGCCCGTGGTCGGTCAGGCGCTTGCCTGCGCGTCCGCCGCTCCGAGGTATGCGCGCTCGATCTGCTCCGGGTCTGCCGCCAGTTCTGCCGCACTGCCGCGCAGTACGTCGCGCCCGTGGGCGAGAACGATTGCGGTGTCCGCTATGTCGAGGGCGAGCCGCACGTGTTGTTCGACGAGGATCACCGCGGTGCCGCTGTCGTCGGCGACCCGGCGGATCACGGGCAGCAGCGATTCGACGATCACCGGGGCCAGACCCATACTCAGCTCGTCGATCAGCAGAACCTTCGGTTTCTGCATCAGGGCGCGCCCGATTGCGAGCATCTGTTGTTCACCCCCGGAGAGCATGCCCGCGGCGACCTTCGTCCGCTCCCCGAGCCGTGGGAAGTATTCGATGATGTCGGCGACGGCCGGGCCCGAGCGGCGGCGCGCGAGCTCGAGATTCTCCTTCACGGTGAGTCCGGTGAACAGCGCGCGATCGTCGGGCACCAGTACCAAGCCCGCGCGCGAGGAGGCGCGCGCCTGGCCCGGTTTGACGCCGGTGCCCGCGATGGACACCGCGCCGCCGAGCCCGGGCAGCAGTCCGGCCAGCGTCATGAGCAGGGTGGTCTTGCCCGCACCGTTGGGCCCCAGCAGGCACAGCACTTCACCGGCGGTGAGTGAGAGGTCGAACCCGCGCACACATGGACGGCCCTTGGAGTATCCGGCGTCGACTCGGGCGCATTCGAGAACCGTGGTCATGCGGACACCTCCGTGGGAGCGTGCGTGGTGCCGAGATAGGCTCGCACCACATCGGGATTCGACTGGATTTCCTCGGGCGTGCCCTGGGCGATGACCCGGCCGAGGTCGAGGACGACGATCCGGTCGCAGATCTCCAGAACCAGTTCCATGTCGTGGTCGACCATCAGTACGGTCACGCCCGCGTCCCGCACCGCCTGCAAACGTGCACCGAGCCATTGGCTTTCGCTGCTGTCCAGGCCCGCGGCCGGTTCGTCGAGCAGCACAATCCGGGGACGTCCGGCGAGTGCGCGGGCCACCGAGACCAGCTGACGCTGACCTTGGGACAGCTCGCTGACGGAACGGTCGGCGACCGCGTCGAGATGGAGCACACCGAACAGGGCATCGATATCGGGGGGTGTGGCTCCCGCGGAGCGTTTGGCGGCGGCCACCGTGCCGACGGCGACGTTCTCGCGCACCGTCAGGTCGTCGTACAACTCGATGCCCTGGAAGGTCCGGCCGAGCCCGAGCCGGCTGCGTTTGTGCGGATCCAGTCCGTCGATGCGCCGGTCGCCGAGTGTGACCGTCCCCGAGGAGGTGGCGAAGCCGCTGAGCGCGTCGATGCAGGTGGTTTTGCCGGCGCCGTTGGGGCCGATGAGCCCCACGATTTCCCCGGCCCGCACCTCGAAACTGACGTCGTCGAGGGCCACCACACCGCCGTACCGGACGCCGATGCCCGCGGCGGACAGCAGAATCTCATCGGAGACCTCCCGCAGCCGCGGCGGCGCTTCGGGCACGGGAGTCGCGGCCGGGCGGTCGGGTTCAGCCGGACGGATTCGGCTGAACCACCGGCGAATTCGTGCCGAATGCTGATGCAGGTGGCCGGCGAGGCCCTCGGGGTACTGGATGATCGTCAGCACCAGCAGGATTCCGGAGATGATCGAGTAGTAGTCGCCGAGGTGCAGGACCCGGTCCATGAAGATGAACAGGATGCCGCCCGCGCCGATGATTCCTGCGAGGATGCCGCCCGAGACACAGGTGATGCCCGCGATGTAGACGATCGCGAACAGTCCGATACCGGCGAGGACGGAGAACGATTCGGCGGTGGCGACGGTCTGCTGGTAGCCCATCAACGCTCCGCCGAGTCCGGCGATGAACGCGCTGATCGCGAAGGCTTTGATCTTGGTGCGGGACACGTCGATTCCCGATGCCGCCGCAGAGCGCTCGTTGGCCCGCACGGCCAGCATCGAGGCGCCGAGGCGGCTGGTTCGCAGTTTCGCGACTCCCACCGCGACCAGGACCAGCACTACGAGGCAGACGATGCCGAAGGCGATGCGCGGATATGCCTGTCCCGCACCGATACCGAGATCGATGCCGAACAGGGTTGGTTTCGCGATGTGCGCGCCGTTCAGTCCGCCGTTGAGGTTGCTGTTGCGGAACCAGAAGGCGTCGAGAAACACCGCCAACGCGAGCGTGACCACGGTGACGGGCAATCCGCGGATCCGCAGCGCGGGCAGTCCTACGATGACGCCGATCACGGTGGCCGCGAGTGCCGCGAGGATGGGGGCGATGGGGAAGGGAATCCCGAGGTCGCTGGTCAGGCGGCTGAGGGTGAACGCGCCGATGCCCGCGAGTGTGAGCTGGGCGAGCGAGATCTGTCCCGCGAATCCGGTGACGACGACCTGTGACAGGGCGACGACCGCCAGGATCAGGGTGGTGATGACGGCGGCGCGGTAGCTGCCCGTGGTCGTCAGCATGGCGACGAGTGCGACGGCGACGGACAGGACGGCCGGAACGAGCAGGCTTTTCGGTCGCGGTGCGCGGCCGAGGGTCTGGACGATGATCGCGCCGCGCGAGGGGAGCGGGCGTCCTCGGAACACGAGGAAGATGAGGATCAGGACCAGCGGAACCAGTTCTGCCATACCGGATTTCGGGAACCAGTCGATGGTGCTCTGCAGATGCGTGGTCTCCGACTGCAACATGCCGATGCCGAGGCCGGCGACCACCGTCAGGCCCAGTGCGGTGAAGTTGCCGACCAGCGCGGCCGCGAGCGCGGGCACGATGAACAGCGTGTAGGAGACCGGGATGAGCGGCACGATCGGTGCGATCAGGATTCCGCTCAGCCCGGCCACCATCGTGCTCAACGCCCAGTTGCCGTAAGCGATGCGTTCGGGGGACAGGCCGGTAACCAATGCGCCCTTCTCGGTTTCGGCCGCGGCGCGGGTGGCCAGGCCGAATCGCGTCCATCGGAACGACAGCGTGAGAACCACCGCGAGCGCCGAGATCACCCCGGCGAACCACAGCCGGTCCGCTGGAATACGGGCATCGCCGATCGACAGCGCCCCGGACGGCAGAATCGCCTTCACCGAGACCGGGGTTGTGCCGACTCGCACCGCGAGCAGGGCCTGCACGAACAGCATCACCCCGATCGAGGCCACGGCCTTCGCGACCGGTGGCGCGGTGCGCAACGGCCGGAAGACGATGGCGTAGATCGCGATTCCGAGTGCGGCCGCGATGACGAGTGATATCGCCATCGCCGGCCACAAGCCGAGGCGCGCTCCGAGATGAACCGATTTCGCCATTCCGGGAATCGGGTTGAGCAGTTCGCCCTTGCGCAACATCCCGTACGTGTAGGCCACGTACAGGGCGACCGCGCCGGTGCTGAAGTTCACGACGCCCGAACTGCGGAATGTCATCACCAGGGCCAGGCCCAGCGCCGCGTACACGGCGCCGTTGCCCAGCCCCAGCGCCAGGAAGACGAGATGGTCGGTCACGGAAAGCTCCTCGGATACCACATATTTCGCTGCAGCCTGGACTTACTTGGTGACCTGAGGGTCGGTGGGCTTGCCGTCGCTGACGGTGACCGTCACCAGCTGTGTGCTGCAGATCGAGGGCAGCGGCGCTATGGCGGTGCCGTTGCAGGTGACGGTGATGCCGTGTCCGGCGGGCAGGACAACGTTCTGGGCAGATTTGATTGCGCTGGAGACCGCCGCGGCGTTCGGATCGGCGGTTACGCCCTGTGCCGCGCGGACCAGGCCGAGCATGCCCTGGTAGCCGGTGTAGGTGTAGCCGCCGAGGTCGGTGTTCGGGGAGTACTTCTTCATCACGCTGCGGTAGAGCACCGCCTCGGGATCATTGGAGACCAGGTCCGCGGTGGTGAAGACGTGCGCGCCGTTCATCGCGTCGCCGACTGCTTCGACGGTGGCGGGGTCCAGGCATGGCTGGATGAGCATCTTGTCCTGGGTGGCGCCCAGGGTGCCGAGGGCCTTGACCACGGAGGTGCACATCGTGGCGTCGCCGACGACGGCGATGGCGCCGACATTGCCGGAGATTCCGGAGCTCACCTGCGGGGTCGCGTCCGGCGTGCCGAGCGGGATGGGCACGACCTGCAGGTCGATGCCCGCGGCGCCGAAGGCGGCCCCGCCCATGGTCTTCGCGGTAGCGGGGGCGGCGCCGGAATCGGTGACGAAGGCGGTGACCTTCTTGTAGCCCTTACCCGCCGCGTAGACCGCCATCGACTTCAGGGTGCCAGGGAATCCTCCGGTGAGGGCGAAGGCGCCGGGGGTTGTCATCTCCGCGCCGCTGGCCCCGGCCGGGGTGAGATAGGGGATTCCGGCTCCGGTGATGACCGGGACCATCGCGTCACCGTAGGCGGTGGTGGTGACGACGACGGCGGAGACCTTGTTTTCGACCATCTGGTTGGCGCAGTCACGGTTGGACGCCGGATCTTCCTTCGCCGCGCAGGTGACGAGCTGGATGGGGTGCCCGGCGATACCGCCGAGG
Source organism: Nocardia nova (assembly GCF_002933465.1). Classification (GTDB taxonomy): domain Bacteria; phylum Actinomycetota; class Actinomycetes; order Mycobacteriales; family Mycobacteriaceae; genus Nocardia; species Nocardia nova_B. Next base: position 94,837 of record NZ_PSZE01000013.1, on the reverse strand, counting down.
TTCGCGTTCGCGTACTTCACGACCGCCTCGGCAGCTCCGCGGTTCGACGGCTGCGATACCGCGGGCCCGCCTTCGGGATTGATCAGACCGATCTTGATCGGGCTGCCCGTCGCAGGTTTGTCGGGGAAGGCGCTGCTGGGAGCCTCGGCCGAGGTGCTCGAGGAGTTGTCGCTGCTGCTGCAGGCAGTGGCGAGTGCGATCGCGGGAACCAGCGCGATCAGGCCGAGCCGACCGACTCGGGTCTTGATGGATCGCCAATTGTCACGCTTGTCGGTCATGGTGCTTCCCTAAGTTTGTAGGTGTCTGGGGTTGGTGCCCTGGATGCCCAGGGCGGTGGGGTGTAGCTGATGGTTTTCTGTCGTTGGTTTGGCTCAGGAGGACTGGCTGCCCCGCCGTGCTGGACGCTCCGGCTGCTGATTGAGAGCTTGTTGCGGTCGTCGCTGGTTAGGGATCGGTCGGCGGGGTTGTCCATGGGCTGGAGCTGCTAGGTCAGGAGCATGTGGGTGGCAACTCGCCCTCAGATCTGGGTCGGGATAGATGTCGGTAAGCACGCCCATCACGCGTGCGGGGTCGATGAGACCGGCAAGACGGTGTTCAGTCAGAAGTTCGGCAATGAACAGGCTGCGATCGAGGCGTTGATCGCCCGTGCCGGCCAGGCGGCCGACCAGGTGTGGTGGGCGATCGATCTGACCAGCCCGATGGCGTTGCTGCTGATCACCGTGCTGCTGGCCGCTGATCAGACGGTGACGTATGTGCCGGGCCGAGTGGTGAATTCGATGACCGGCAGCTTCCGCGGCGAAGGGAAAACCGACGCCAAAGACGCGCGGGTGATCGCGCAGAGCGCCCGCCTGCGTGAGGACCTGAACCAGGTCGTGATGCCCGACGAGCTCGTGGTCGGGCTGACCCAGCTGACCAGCTACCGCACCGACCTGATGGCGGACTGGGTGGCCGGGATCAACCGGTTGCGTGCGCTGATCGGGTCGATCTTTCCCGCGTTGGAAGCCGCGTTCGACTTCGCGAACCGGACCCCGCTGATCCTGGTCGCCGGAATGTGCACCCCCGCCGAGATCAGGGCGGCCGGAATCGATGGTGTCACAACATATCTCGTTGAAAACGGGGCCTGGAAGCCGGGAATCGCCAAGACTGCCGCTGCCGCCCTCGACGCCGCCGGACGTCAGAGCTTGGCTCTGCCCGGTGAGGCCGACACCGCGATGCTGGTCAAACGCATCGCGCGCAAGCTCCTCGATCTGGACCGGGAGATCAAAGACACCGACAAGCTCATCACGGCCCGATTCCGAGAGCATCCGTGGGCCGGCATCATCGAATCCCTGCCCGGCATGGGGCCCGGGCTCGGAGCGGAATTCCTCGTCGGCACCGGCGGTCACCTCGCGAATTTCGCCAGCGCGGGCCGCTTGGCCTCCTACGCCGGGCTGGTCCCGGTCCCTCGCGATTCGGGCCGCGTCAGCGGCAACCTGCACCGCCCGAAACGCTACAACCGGCGCATGCGGCGCGTGTTCTACATGGCCGCCCTGTCGAGCCTGCGCTACGAAAACGGACCCTCGCGCCGGTTCTACGACCGCAAACGCGGTGAGCGACTCATTCATACCCAAGCCCTCCTAGCGTTGGCCCGGCGCCTGGTCGACGTGCTGTGGGCACTGCTGCGCGACGGACGTGAATTCAGCCTCGACGCACCCGTCCCGACGGCTGCTACGGCTTGACACGATCATTGAGAGTCCTTCTCTCAGGGCGCCTGAGCTGCGACGCTCGGCGGTGATGTGGATCACAAACCCGGGGTCAGGTAAACGTAGGTGCGAAAACTAGATGTGTCAATAAGCAATCTAAGTTCACTTGGTGCGCATTGAAAGCTCGCAGAAGTCTGTGCGTGTGCGATCTTGCGTCCGAACCCTGCCGGAAGCTGCGGCAGCGGCGGAAATATCAGCTGAGCACGGAAAATCGCTGAGCACCGCTAACGATTTTCGACGCATGGAGGGTGTCGGCCGAAGTGTGTGCGGATAAGCTTGCGGCGTTGCAGATAGTAAACTATGTTATCTAGGTGAGTTCCTGGGGGCGGCGCAGGAGGACTCGGCAGAGAGGTGGGCAGGGTGCAGACGGTGAATGTCGAACGCCACGACGGGGTGGTGACGGTCGTGATGTCGCGGCCGGAGAAGAAGAACGCAGGTAGTCCGGCCATGTGGCGCGAGCTGGCCGAAATGTTCACCGAGATCGAACGCACGGCGGGCGACCGGGTCATGGTCCTGACCGGTGTGGGCGGCGACTTCTGTTCCGGCGCCGACCTGGACGGCATCTCCGACGATGCGCTGGACTACATGAAGCGCGCCAGCCATGCGGCCGAGGCGCTGTCGGCGCTGACCATTCCGACCATTGCCAAGGTCGATGGGGTCGCGGTAGGCGCGGGCTGGAACCTCGCGCTCGGGTGCGACCTCGTCGTCGCCACCGATCGGGCCAGGTTCTCCCAGATCTTCATCCGCCGCGCGCTCTCGCTCGACTTCGGCGGCAGTTGGCTGCTGCCCCGGCTGGTCGGCCTGCAGAAGGCCAAGGAACTGGCCTTCTTCGGTGAGATCCTTTCCGCCGCAGAGGCTTCGACGCTCGGCCTGGTGACTCGGATTGTGACTCCCGCGGAGCTCGATGCCACGGTCGAGTCCATGGCTCGACGCCTTGTGCACATGCCCGCCCAGGCGCTGTCGCTGACCAAACAGCTGCTGGACGCGGCCGCGGACGGCGGCAGTATCGAGGCCGCGCTGCAGCGAGAGAACCACGTCCAGGCCAACAACATCGTCGGGGCCGACGCGGCGGAGGCCCGGGCGGCGTTCCTGGAGAAGCGCGAGGCCCTCTTCTACCGACCCGATTCGCAGCCCGCCCCCACCGCGCACATCTAGGAGCCCCTCATGCTGAAGACACGATTCACCGAAGAGTTCGGCATCGAGCATCCGATCGTCCAGGGCGGGATGATGTGGGTCGGCCGCGCCGAACTCGCCGCCGCGGTCTCCGAGGCCGGCGGCCTGGGCATCATCACCGGGCTCACCCAGCCCACGCCGGAGGATCTCGCCAAGGAGATCGCGCGCGCCCGGGAGATGACCGAGAAGCCGTTCGGCGTCAATCTCACCCTCACGTTGTCGATCAATCCGCCGCCGTACGAGGAGTATCGGCACGCGATCATCGACTCCGGCGTGCGGATCGTCGAGACCGCGGGCTCCAACCCGCAGGTCCACGTCGAGCACTTCAAACAACACGGCATCAAGGTGATCCACAAGTGCACCAGCGTCCGGCACGCCCGCAAGGCACAGAGCCTCGGCGTCGACGCGCTGAGTATCGACGGCTTCGAATGCGCCGGACATCCCGGCGAGGACGATGTGCCGGGTCTGGTGCTGATTCCCGCGGCGGCGGACAAGCTGAACGTCCCGATCCTGGCCTCTGGTGGTTTCGCCGACGGTCGCGGCCTGGCCGCGGCGCTGGCGCTCGGCGCCGACGGCATCAATATGGGCACCCGTTTCATGTGCACCGTGGAGAGTCCGATCCACCAGCGGATCAAGGAGCAGATCGTCGAGGCGAGTGAACTCGACACGCAGCTCATCTTCCGGCAGCTGCGCAATACCATGCGCGCGGCGAAGAATTCGGTCAGCGAAGAGGTCGTCGAGATTCTCGGCAAGGGCGGACGATTCAAGGATGTGCAGGAGCTGGTCGCGGGAACTCGCGGCCGCAAGGTTTACGAGAACGGCGATCCCGAGGCCGGCATCTGGACCGTCGGGATGGTGCAGGGCCTGATCAACGACATCCCGACCGCCGGCGATCTGGTCACCCGGATCGCCGCCGAAGCAGAGACCGTCCTGCGCCGCAACGCGGCACTGATCTCGGATCCGGTCGCCGTCTCCTGATCCCGCCGAACGAGGAACGCAATGAGTATCGCTACGACCGAGCCAGGTAGGCCCGTGGAGTTTCGCGGGGCCGGGGGCCTGCGGTTGGCGGGGGATTGCTGGGGAAACGACGGCGACCCGGTGGTTCTGCTGCTACACGGAACCGGACAGACTAGGCATTCGTGGAAGAGAACCGGTATCCACCTGGCGGCGAAGGGGTTTCGCGTCATCGCGATCGACACGCGCGGCCACGGCGAAAGCGCGTGGGCGCCCTCGGCCGACGACTACGCGCTGGAGGTCCTCACGCAGGACGTGTGCGCGGTCGTCGACGAGATCGGGGAGCCGGTCACCATCGTCGGCGCGAGCCTCGGCGGGCTGACAAGCCTGCAGGTCGCCGCCGATCTCGGTGTCGCGCGAGTCCGGAAACTCGTGCTGGTCGATGTGGTGCCGAGAATCGAGCGAAGTGGCGGAACCCGGATCCGGGCCTTCATGCAGGGTAACCCGGACGGATTCGCCAGCCTCGAGGAGGCGGCGGACGCGATCGCGGCCTACCTGCCGCACCGCAAGCGCCCGCACAGCCCGGAAGGTTTGCGCCGCAATCTGAGACAGCGCCCGGACGGGCGCTGGCGGTGGCATTGGGACCCGCAGTTTCTCCGCAAACCGCAGCATGATCTGCACACGTGGGTGCGCGACCTCGAATCGGCCGCAGCCCGGCTCGGGGTGCCGATCCTCGTTGTTCGCGGCGCGCTGTCCGATGTGGTCAGCCGGGAGGCGGTCGAAAACTTCCTCACGGTGGTGCCGGCCGCGCAGTTCGTGGAGTTGAGTGGAGCGGGTCATACCGCCGCCGGTGACGACAACGACGCGTTCACCGAGGCCGTAGTCGAATTCGTCTGAGAAATAAGGAGTCCCGATGGGTGAGAAGAACGACGGGGTCGAGGCCGAACCGGTCCTGGTGACCCGCGAGGGGCACGTCGCGATCCTGACGTTGAACCGGCCCGATCGGCGCAATGCGATCAATCGTGGGATGCGCAAGGCGATCAAACGGGAACTGTGGAAGGCCGATGCCGACGAGGATGTCCGCGTGGTGGTGATCACCGGTGCGGGCAGCGCCTTCTCCGCCGGCGTCGACCTGCCCGAGGCGCTGACCGGTCCGCCGCCGCGCACCGAGGGCACCACACCCACTCAGGTCCTGCGCGCGATCGGCAAACCGGTGATCGCCGCGGTCAACGGGCCCTGTTACACCGGAGCTTTCGAGTTCGCGGTGAACTGTTCGTTCATCATCGCCTCCGAACAGGCCGTGTTCGCCGACACCCACGCCTCGATCGGACTGCTCAACGGGTGGGGCGGCAGCGCGATGCTGCCGCGAATCGTCGGTCTGCCGGCCGCGATCCAGATCATCCTCAGCGGCGATCCGGTGGATTCCGCGACAGCGTTGCGCATCGGCCTGGCGAATGAGGTTGTGCCGCACGAGAAGTTGATGGAGCGCACCCTCGCGGTGGCGAATTCCATTGCCGACAGCCATCCGGTCGCGGTGCAGCGCATGCTGCGGCTGCTCAAGGAGGGCGCCGGGGCGTCGGTGGCACACGCCCTCGGCCTCGAGGCCGAGGCGTCGGCGGCATGGCGGCCGGACGGCAAGGATATCGGCGCCCGTTTCGACAAGCGTCCGGCGAAGTCGAATTCCGATGCCTGAGACAGCCGCACCGAGATATGCCGACGAGCTGCGAGCGGTCCCGTTGACCGACGTCCTGGCTCTGGACCGCATCGATCGCGATCTGTTCCGATCGGTGCACCGCTTCGAGGTCGATCGCCCGCTGTACGGCGGCCAGGTCATGGCGCAGGCTTTGCTCGCCTGCGGCGCGACGGTCGAGTCGGACCGGTTACCGCATTCGCTGCACGGCTACTTTCTCCGTCGCGGGAACGGCGCACGGTCGGTGCTGTTCCGGGTCGACAACGATCGTGACGGCCGCTCGTATTCGGCGCGCCGGGTGGTCGCGTTGCAGGACGGCGAGGTCATCTTCAGCATGGCGGCGTCGTTCCGGACGGTGGCCGAGGGGCAGGAGCGCACTCGATCGGACGTGGCGCCACTCCTCGCGCCTGAGCAGTGTCGCGCGGTCACATTGGATCCGGAACTGGCACTGCAGGTCCGGGTCCAGGACTGGTCGAATCCGGAGAAGTTCTTTCCGGTCCGGTTCTGGGCACGGCCCAATGGCGAACTGCCGCAGAATGATCCGCTCGTCCACGTCGCCGCGCTCGCCTACCTGTCGGATTTCTCCACCGGACTGCGGCGCACGGTCGGCAGCGAGGTCCTCGGTCCGAGCCTCGACCACGCGCTGTGGTTCCATCGGACTCCACGCTGGGACGACTGGCTGTTTCTCGACTATCGCAACGGTGTGTCGGCGGGCCACCGCGGCTGGTACACCGGCAGTGTCATCGCCGCTGGTGAGGTCGTGGCGAGTCTGGCGCAGGAAATGGCCTACCAGCACACGGTGCCCCGGAACGACGGCTCGGCGCGATGATCGATTGGCGTGTGCCGTCGCGGCGAAAGATGCTGTCGCGCTTCACTCCTGGCGATCCGTGCTTGACCGCGCTGCCGATCGACGACCCGTTGAATGATGCCGCGATCGCGGTGCGGCGAATCACTGATGCATTGGCGCGCACTGCTCCCGATGAGAAGGGACTGCCCGCTGCGGCCGCCGAGCTGGAGCGCATCGCCGAATCCCTGGAGAGCCGCACCCGCCCTGTTCGGGCCCAGCTGTCGCAGATGTGGCAGGGCGAGGGGGTCGCGCGACACGATCCGGCGACCGGTCCGGAGAACCCGATCGCGCCTCCGCTGACCATGCGGGATGTCGGTGACGGCTGGGCGGAAGGAGTCGTCACGCTCGGCCTGCCGTATCAGGGTCCGCCCGCGCTCGTCCACGGTGGCGTATGCGCACTGCTGCTCGACGGTGCGCTGGCCGTCGCGAACGGGTTGGCGGGAGCCGGCGGTCTGACCGCGCAACTCGATATCACCTACCGCAGGCCCACACCGCTGTACGTCCCTTTGACCGTGCGTGCCCGGCAACTGCGCCGGGACGGCCGCAAGGTCTACACCACCGGCGCGATCATCGCCGGTGGGCAGGTGACGGTGTCGGCGCGGGGACTGTTCATCGTTTCGGGCGAGGCCGGTGGAGACGATGCCGAATGATCGACCACCTGCCGCTCGAGGCGTATCCGTGCACGCGGGCGATCAGTCTGATATTCGCCGATATCGACACCATCGGTCACGTGAACAACGTCGCCATCGCGCGATTCTTCGAAGAGGGCCGTGTCGCCGCGGGACGGATGATCGGTGAGTTGCTGTCCGAGCCGATGCCTTTGCGGATGGTCCTCGCCCATGTCGAGATCGACTACCTCGCGGAAGTGATGTATCCGGGCGAGGTTCAGGTCGGCACCGGCGTGCACCGGGTCGGGCGGACTTCGATCGAGTTCCGGGCCGGGCTGTTCCAGCACGGCAGGCCGGTGGCGGTCTCGCGTTCGGTCGATGTCAACACCATCGAGGGCCGGCCCGGCTCCGCGCCGCTGAGCGAGCGATACCGGACTGCGGCGGAGAAGCTGCTCCTGCCTCTCGGCTGAGTCCCGAATGCTCCCGGTATTCGGGCCCACCGGCCGGAGGGCCTTTCGCCGAACAAGGCGGAGCTGTAATCTCTTACTAAGTTAACCTAGTGCTTATTGAAAATTGGCTGAGGAGGCGTGGTGGAAGGATCGACAGGTCCGGCGACAGGGCCGACCGGGACGGGCGACTGGCGTGAGCGCTTGACCGCGCTGCTCGACGACTATGCGAAGCGTCCGCGGCCGCAGACGTCGAGGGAACGTGCCGCGGCGGCACGCGCCTGGCAGTCGGAATTGGTCGACGCGGGAGTGGCCGCACCCGGCTGGCCCAAAGCTGTCGGCGGACTCGAGCTCGGGCTCGAAGACCAGCTCGACTACTACCGGATGACCAGCGCCGCCGGTGCCCCGAAGCATCCGAACCCGATCGCCTTCATCGTCGCGCCCACCCTCATCGTCTACGGCAGCGAACTGCAGAAGAAGCGGTTCCTCGAACCGCTGCTGCGGGCCGACGAGAACTGGTGCCAAGGCTTCTCCGAGCCCGGCGCGGGCAGCGACCTGGCCTCGCTCTCCACGAAGGCGGTACGCGACGGCGACACCTACCGCGTCACCGGCCAGAAGATCTGGACCACGCAGGCCACCGAGGCAGATTGGATGTTCACCCTGGTGCGCACCGGTCCGGCCGGTCGCGGCACCGACGGCATCAGCTATTTGCTGATCCCGATGAACTCACCCGGCATCGACGTCCGGCCCCTGCGCGACGCCTCCGGCGGGTATCACTTCGCCGAGGTCTTCTTCGATGATGTCGTGGTGCCCGCGGAGAACCTGGTCGGCGAGGAGGGTAAGGGCTGGTCGGTGATGCGGACCTCCCTCGGCCACGAGCGTGCGACCGCATTCCTGGCCGACGAGTTCCGCTACCGCGGTCTGGTGGACAAGGTGTTCTCCCTCGCGATCAGCCAGGGCTACGCCGACAATGCCCTGATTCGCCAGGAACTCGCCGCCGTCGAAACCGGCGTGCGCGCCATCGCGGCCAACAGCGCGCGCGCCCTCGATGCCGTTCTGCGCCAAGCGGATCCGGGCGGGGTCGCCTCGGTGAATCGCCTCGTCAAATCGGAGTTCGAACAGCGGTTGCACCGGCTCGCGCTGCGGCTGACCGGATCGGGCGCGGCCCTCGGTGGCCGGTCGCCGGGTGCGGTCGCCGGCGGCAGTTGGACCTACGGCTATTTCATGACCAGGGCCTCGACCATCGGCGCCGGCACTGCGGAGATCCAGCGCAACGCGATCGCCGAGCAGGTGCTCGGGCTGCCGTCGCATCGCGGCGAAGGCACCCGTCCGGCAGCGGTCGCGCCGGGGCGCCCATTGTCCCCGCCGGACGAGGACGAGGCCGCTCTGCGCGAGGTCCTCGGCAAGGCGCTGGCCTCGCACACGAGCACCGAGCAGTTGCTGTCCTGGGCGACGAAGACCGCCGACTACGACATCGGGCTCTGGGACGAGCTGATCCGGTTCGGCCTGCCCGGTCTCGCATTGCCGGAGGCACTCGGCGGCGGTGGCGCGAGCCTTCGCCTGTTGGCGGCGGCCGTCGAGGAGGCCGGCTACGCGGTCGCCCCGGTGCCGCTGGTTCCGACTCTCATCGCGCTCGAGGTGCTGTCGCAGGCCGGTGCGACCGAGGCCGTGCGTGCGGTATGTGACGGCGCCACCGCGGCCTTCGTGGTTCCCGTCGACGACAACGGCTGGACCGTCGATGGCCCGCTGCCGATGCTCGACGGGACCCGGCTGTCGGGTTCGGTCGAGCGGGTGCCGGGGGCGCCGGTCGCCGATCGGCTGGTGCTGCTCGCACGCGATGTCGCTACCGGCGAGTTGGTGCTCGGCACGGCGAAACCCATCGAGGTCGAGATCGATCCGCAGGAATCGGTCGATGTCACCGGCACCATCGGTGTGGTGGTGCTGGACGGTGTCGAGCCGCAGATCATCGCCCGCGGGGCCGAGGTGACCCGAATCCTCGACGCCGCACGGCCGGTGGCCCAGTTGGTGCTCGCGGCCGACTCGGTCGGGGTCGCGAACCGGGCCCTGGCGCTCGCCGTCGACTGGGCTGGGCAGCGCGAGCAGTTCGGTCACCTGATCGGCTCGTATCAGGCCATCTCGCATCGCTGCGCCGACATGCTGGTCCGGGCGGAGGGCGCGCGCGCCCAGGTGCTGTCCGCGGCCGAAGTTGAGGCCGGCGACGCCGAGTCGCGACTGTCCACCGATATCGCGACCGCGGCCGCGCTCGACGCCGCGGTATGGGCGGCGGAGAACTGCATCCAGATCCACGGCGGTATCGGATTCACCTGGGAACATCCCGCCCACCTGCTGCTGCGCCGAGCCACCGCCAATCAGGTCGCGCTCGGCCGGGCGGAGAATCTGCGCGACCGTGCCGCCGGTGCGGTACTGGCCCGACTGTCGTGAACAAGGAGATCTGGTGACTGCGGTCGATGCGGGCCTGGCCCTGCTGCGGGTGTGCATGGGACTGACCATGGCCGCCCACGGATACGCAAAGCTGTTCCGCGGCGGCCGAATTCCCGGCACCGCCAGATGGTTCGACAGCATCGGCATGCGTCCCGGCACCCTGCAGGCGTGGCTCGCCGCGGGCACCGAGTTGGGCGCCGGAATCCTGCTCGCACTCGGCCTGCTGACCCCGTTCGCTTCGTCCGCGTTCGTCTCGCTGATGCTGGTGGCCGCGTGGACGGTGCATCGCGGGCACGGCTTCTTCATCACCGCCAACGGGTGGGAGTACAACCTGATCCTCGCGGTCGGCGCGGTCTCCGTCGCGGTCGGAGGCGCGGGCCGGTTGAGTCTGGACTGGGCGATCTTCGGCCGCAACGTCTTCGACGGCTGGGCCGGATTCGCGGTGTCGGTGGTACTCGGCCTCGCGGCGGCGGTGGGGCTGCTGGGTGCGTGCTATCGCCCGGTGCGCGAAGCGAGCGTCGCGAGCTAGCGGCTCTCGGCGCGGAAGAAGGGACCATGAGTATGGAGTTCGAGCATCTGGGGCGCAGTGGCGTCACCGTCTCGCGGCTGTGCCTGGGCGCGATGTCGTTCGGGGCCCTGGGTAACGCCGATCACGACAACTGCCGCGCGATCATCGATCGCGCGCTGGATGCGGGCATCAACTTCATCGACACTGCCGATGTGTACTCGCGCGGCGAGTCCGAGGAGATCGTCGGGAAGGCGATCGCCGGTCGTCGCGACGATGTGGTGGTGGCGACCAAATTCTTCAACGCGATGAGCCGCGATCCCAACCAACGCGGAGCCTCGCGGCGCTGGATCGTGCGGGCCTGTGAGGACAGCCTGCGCCGACTCGGCACCGATTACATCGACCTGTATCAGGTGCATCGGCTCGACGAGGCCACCGATCTGGACGAAACCCTCGGTGCGCTGTCGGATCTCGTCCGTTCTGGCAAGGTGCGGATGGTGGGCACCTCGACGTTTCCGGCGGAGGCGATCGTCGAGGCGCAGTGGGTGGCCGCCGACCGTGGCCATATCAGGCCGCGCTGTGAGCAGCCGCCGTATTCGATCTTCGTGCGCGGCGCCGAACGCGACGTATTCCCCACCTGTCAGCGCTACGGCATGGGTGCCATCGTCTGGAGTCCGCTCAACGGCGGATGGCTCACCGGAAAGTACCGGCGCGACAACGAGTCCGATGCCACCGCGCGGTTCAGCCGCCTCGGGCACGGGGCATGGCGCATCGATTCCGACGGCGCCCAACGCAAACTCGCACTGCTGGACCGGCTCGACGCTATCGCCGCCGAGGCGGGCATCGATCTGATCACCCTGGCGCTCGGTTTCACCCTCGCCCACCCCGCGGTGACCTCGACCATCATCGGCCCGCGCACGATGGACCAGCTGGAAAGCCAGTTGAAGGTCGTGGACACCGCGCTGACCGACGAGGTGCTCGATCTGGTGGACGAGGTGGTGGCTCCCGGCGTGACCCTCGCGCGCGCCGACCTGGCCTACGAGCCGCGCGCGGTGCGGCACAAGCATTTGCGCAGATCCGCCCGGTCGATGGGAGCGACGCGATGACAGATATCGCCACCTACGATCCGGAGGCGTTGCGCGCCAAGTGGTACCGGGACGGCTGGTACTCCGACCGCACGGTCGTCGACGCGCTGGAAGAGGGCGGCGAGAAGTATGCGGACACGGCGGTGGTCTTCGCCGGGGCCGACGCGCTGATCGACAGTTCGGTGGGCGAGATTCACCGCGAGGCACGGCGCGTCGCGGCCGCCTTGCAGGGGATGGGCGTCGGACCCGGTGACGCGGTGGTCGTGCAATTGCCGAACAGGTTCGAATGTTCGGTGGCCTACGAGGCGGTGCTGCTCACCGGTGCGACGCTGGTTCCGGTCGTGCACATCTACGGCACGGCCGAACTGTCGTTCATCCTCGCGGAATCCGGGGCGAAGGTACTGATCATGCCGGACCGGGTCCGCTCGACCCGCTACACCGACCGGATCACCGAGCTGTCGGCGGTTGCGACTCTGGAACGGATCGTGGTGGTCGGCGACGGCGAATACGCAGGTGCCACGAGCTGGGCGGGTCTCGACCGCGACGGCGTGTATACCGAACCGAATGTGCGGTCCGACGACGTCTGCCTGCTCGTCTACACCTCCGGGACCACCTCGGCGCCGAAAGGTGTTCAGCACAGCCATAATTCGATGCTCGCCGAGCAGCGCACGCTTCCGCGGCTGCAGAACACGACTGCGGGGGCGGTGCATCTGGTGTCGTTCCCGCCCGGCCACATCGCGGGCGTGGGCAGTGTGCTGCGGCCGATCCTGCACGGCACCGAAACCGTGTACCTGGAGAATTGGGACCCGCGCACCGCGGTCGAACTGATCGGCCGGTACGGCGTCACCTCCACGGTCGGCACGCCGTTCCACCTGACCGGGATCCTGGATGTGGCCGACCGCGGCGACAAACTGGCCACCCTGACCGAGTTGATGCTCGGTGCGGCAACGGTTCCCGACGAACTGGGCAGGCGGGCCGCGGCGGCCGGCATCACCACCTACCGGTGCTACGGCTCGACCGAGCACCCCACCATCACCGTCTGCAGCGTCGACGATCCGCAGGATGTACGCATCCACACCGACGGCTCCCCACTGCCCGGCGTGGACGTCCGTGTGCTGGACCCCGCCGGCCGTGACGTGCCGGCCGGAGTCGACGGCGAGATCGTCACCCGCGGACCCGACCAGTTCGTCGGCTACCGCGACTCCGTGCTCAACCGGGCCGCATTCACCGACGACGGCTGGATGCGCACCGGTGACCTCGGCCACCTCGACAGCGACGGCCGGCTCTCCATCACCGACCGGATCAAGGACGTTGTCATCCGCGCCGGCGAGACGATCTCCTCCGGTCAGATCGAGGATGTTCTGGGCACTCACCCAGCCGTCGCCGAGGGCGTGGTCGTGGCCGCACCCGACGAGCGGTACGGCGAGGTCGCCGCCGCGATCGTTGTCCTCGCACCCGGTGCCGAACTCGATCTCGACCAGATCCGCCGCCACTTCGCAGCCTCCGGTCTGGCCAAGCAGAAGATCCCCGAGAAACTCGTGATCGTCGACGAACTGCCGCGCACCGCGGTGGGCAAGATCCGCAAGGCCGACCTGCGGAAGAAATACTTCGCCAAGGTGGACAACACATGATCAACTGGAACTCACTGCGACTGCCGGTGATGGCGGCGCCGATGTTCATCGTCTCCAACCTCGACCTGGTCATCGCCGCGTGCCGGGCCGGCATCATCGGCGCGTTCCCGTCGGCCAACCCGCGCCGCCCGGAAACCCTCGACACCTGGCTGCATGCGATCCGCGAGGCCGAGAAGCAGACCGTGGACGCCGGTGGTGAGTTCGCGCCGTTCTGTGTGAACATGCTCGCCTCCGCGGCCCTGGACAAACGGGCCCGCGACGAGGCCTTGGCCACCGTGCGCAAGCATCGGGCGCCGCTGATCCTGACCAATATGGGCGACCCACGCGAGGTCGTCGACGCGGCGCACGAATGGGGCGGCATGGTCTTTCACGATGTGACGACCATCCGGCACGCCGCGAAGGCGATCGAGGCGGGTGTCGACGGACTGATGCTGGTTTGCGCGGGTGCGGGCGGACATGCGGGAACCCTGTCGCCGTTCTCGTTCCTGCCGAAGGTCCGCAGCATCTTCGACGGCCGCATCATGCTGGCCGGCGGCATCGCCGACGGCAACGGGATCGCCGCCGCGCTCGCGCTCGGCGCAGATATCGTGGTCATGGGCACCCGATTCATCGCCACCGCCGAATCGGGCACCGTCGATGACCACAAGCAGATGCTGGTCACCTCCAAGAGTGAGGACGTGCTGTTCACCGATGCGATCGCCGGCCTGCCGGCGAGTTTCCTCGAGCCGTCGATCGTCCGGGCCGGTCTCGATCCGAAGAACCTGCCCCGGCCGACGGGTAAGCATCGCCCCAACCTGCCCGCGGGCATCAAACCGTGGAAGTCGGTGTGGAGCGCCGGGCATTCGACCGGACTGATCAACGATGTGCCGAGCGTGCAGGCGGTCGTGGACCGGCTCGCCGTCGAGTTCGACAACGCGCGTATACCTGCTGATTGGCGAAAGGCCCTGTCGCACAACGGTTGAACGGCGCATCGATGATCGGTAGCAGCAAAGCCGGCACCGTCACGCGACGAGAAGGAACGGGATGAGGTATGAATCTCACGGAACTGGCCGCCCGGTACGCGGACAAGCCCGCGATCGTGATGGCGGACAGCGGCGAAACGCTGACCTATCGTGAGCTCGAGCAGCGCTCGAACCAGATCGCACACCTGTTCCGAGCGCGCGGACTCGGCCCCGGCGACCACATCGCGATCCTGCTGCGCAATCAGCTCGAGGTGTTCCCGATCGCCTGGGCCGCGCAGCGATCCGGCCTGCTCTACACCCCGGTCAACTGGCACCTCAGCGCCGACGAAGCGGCCTACATCGTCGCCAATTGCGGTGCCCGGATGCTGATCCATTCGGCAGCCCTGGCCGATCTCGCCGCGGCGGCGGAAGCGGCCGCGCCCGAGCTGCGCTCGCGTCTGGTGGTCGGCGACAGTGCCGAGGACACCGAACGCCTCGACGACGCGATCGCGGACCTGCCCGGCACCCCGATCGCCGACGAGTCCGAGGGCTACTACATGCTGTATTCGTCCGGAACGACCGGACGCCCCAAGGGAATTCTGCCGACCCTGACCGGGCAGCCGTTCGGTACCGGACTGGGCATCGACCACCTGATGGGCAGCGCGTTCGGCTTCGGACCGGATTCGGTCTACCTCAGCCCCGGTCCGCTCTACCACGCCGCGCCGCTGGGCTGGACCCTGGGCACCGTACGCAACGGCGGCACCGCGATCGTGATGGAGAAATTCGACGCCGAACAAACCCTGCGGCTCATCGATCAATTCCACGTCACCCACGCCCAGTTCGTACCGACCATGTTCGTGCGAATGCTGAAGCTGCCCAACGATATTCGGGACCGCTACGACGTATCCAGCCTCCGGCTGGTCATGCATGCCGCCGCCCCGTGCCCGGTGGAGGTCAAACAGCGCATGATCGAATGGTTCGGCCCGAAGCTGACCGAGTTCTACTCCGGCAGTGAAGGAACCGGATTCTTCATGATCAACACACCGGAATGGCTCACCCATCGAGGATCCGTCGGCAAAGCGGTCCAGGGCGTCGTGCACATCTGCGACGACGAGGGCAACGAACTCGCGCCGGGCGAGGTCGGCACCGTCTGGTTCAGCGACATCAAGCGATTCGAATACCTCGGCGACGCCGCCAAAACCGCGGAGGCGTTCAACGACAAGGGCTGGAACACCCTCGGCGACCTGGGGCATGTCGACGAGGACGGCTACCTGTACTTGTCGGCCCGCCGATCCGATCTGATCCTGTCCGGCGGGGTGAACATCTATCCGCAGGAGATCGAGGACGCGCTTACCCTGCACTCGGCCGTCTTCGACGTGGCGGTGATCGGAGTGCCGGACGAGGAAATGGGCCAGCGCGTGCACGCCATAGTCCAACCGGCGGCTGGCGTCCGGCCATGCCCGGATCTCGAACGACAACTGATCGACTACTGCCGCGACAAGCTGGCGCACTACAAGGCGCCCCGATCGATCGCATTCGGCGAAGTGCCACGGCTGCCCAGCGGAAAAGTCCTGCGGCGCCAACTAATGGTGGAATACGGCGAGGCGCGTGTGCCCTTGCCTCCGAGCTGAACCCCCGCCGGCTCCGCACCGAATCCACGTCCTTTCGGCGATGTCATACGGTGCCGATCCGTTGAGGATCCGTATCGCTGCCGGCCGGCCGGGCATTCCGCGAGTAGCGCAACCCTCGATCTCCATGCGCGACTGCGTATTTCGGGCGACTCGACGGCGGCCACCCGGCCGGGCGCCCGCGAACGCTGTAGGCCCCATCGGTGGTCGTGCGGCGGCTCGATCCGTTCGTGAACCGGACCGCCGCACGAGCGCTGCCAAGACTTCAGCGCGGCGCCATGCGGATGGCACCGTCGAGGCGAACGGTTTCCCCATTGAGCATCGGGTTGGAAACGATATGTGCTGCGAGAGCGCCGCATTCGGACGGGTCACCGAGTCGGGACGGGTGCGGCACCTGCGCGCCGAGCGATTTCTGTGCCTCGTCGGGCAGGGTGCCCAGCAGCGGCGTCTTGAACAGCCCCGGCGCGATGGTGTTCACCCGAATCAGCAGCGAGGCCAGATCACGGGCGATCGGCAGCGTCATGCCCACCACGCCGCCCTTGGATGCGGAGTAGGCGGCCTGCCCGATCTGGCCCTCGAAGGCGGCGACCGAGGCGGTGTTGATGATGACGCCGCGCTCGCCGTCGACCGGTTCGGTCTTGGCGATGCGTTCGGCGGCCAGGCGCAGCACGTTGAAGGTGCCGATCAGGTTGACCGTGACAACCTTGGTGAATGCGTCGAGCGGGAAGGCGCCGTTCTTTCCGACGGTCTTGATCGCGTTGCCGATCCCGGCACAGTTGACCGCGACTCGCAACGGTCCGAGAGATTCGGCGACATCGAGGGCTTGTGACACCGCGCTCTCATCGGTGACGTCGGCGGCGACGAAGCGCACCCGGTCGCCGAGCTCCTTCGCGACCGCTTCACCGTTGGAGGAGGGGAGATCGAGGATGACGACGTGGGCGCCGTCGGCGAGCAAAGCCTTGGTGGTGGCCAAACCGAGCCCGGAGGCGCCGCCGGTGACGACGGCGACGCTGTCGTTGATCTGCATCTGGATGTCCTTTCATAACGGCGGGAGATTTCACCAACTCCCATAACATAGTTCACTATGTAATCTATCTGAAGGAAATGGTTGGTGGGTAGACGCGGCCGGTTCGACGAACTTCGGACCGGTGGTGTAAGGATCGAGGAGTGGTGTACGAACGGTTGTCGCTCGTCCCGGGCGCGTTGGAGTTGCGGCTGAGTCCGCTCGGCGATCCTGAGTCGCCGCTGGTGGTGGTCTCGCTTGACGAGTGGCGAGGCGAGTCCCCTGCCCGGATCCAGCGCGCCGCCGAAGCGGTGTCGGGAGGTCTTCGAATCGCCGTGGGGGTGCTCGAGTCCGAGCCGACAGCGGATCTGGAACCGTTGCTGCGTGCCATGACCCTGACCTTGACCTCGTCGCGACGCGCGGGTCGTGAACTGGTCGAATGCGCCGATGTCGCGGCCGGGTTGGATCGGCTCTCGGACGCGGTGGGCCGGAATCCGCGTGCGTGTGTGGCTTTGGGCAGACTGTTGCGGCAGACGGCGGCGCTGGATGTGGAAGCGGGGCTCGCCGCGGAGGCGGCGGTGTATTCGATGTTGTTGGGCGGCAGCGAATTCGCGCGCTGGCGCGCCGAACGTCCGGTGCGGCCGGTGGTTTCATCGGAGCGGCCGTTCGTGCGGGTCGGGCGTGCGGGTGAGCGGCTCGATGTCGTACTGGACAATCCGGACCGGCGCAATGCGTTGAGTATGCGGATGCGTGAGTCGCTGCTGGAGGCATTGCAGCTGGCGGAGCTCGACCCATCGATCGGGCAGGTCGAAATGCGTGGTGCCGGACCGGTTTTCTGCAGCGGCGGGGATCTCGACGAATTCGGAATCGCCACCGATTTGGTCGCCGCGTACCTGGTGCGTCTGGAGCGGGCGCCGTGGCGGATCATCGATCGGCTGCGTGATCGGGTCACAGCGCGGGTGCACGGCGGCTGTATCGGGGCGGGGATCGAGATGGCGGCGTTCGCCGGTCGCGTGATCGCCGCCCCGGGCACGTTTTTTCAGTTGCCGGAGATCGGGATGGGGCTGGTGCCGGGCGCCGGTGGGACGGTGAGCGTTGTGCGGCGTATCGGCCGGTGGCGGGCGGGATGGATGATGCTGACGGGGGAGCGGATCGACGCCGAGACCGCGGTGCGGTGGGGTTTGGTCGACCAGGTCGACCGTGTCGATCCGGCCACCCCCGAGTTCTGCGGCCGTCGCGACGCTTAGCCCCGCCCCGGCAGCGGCTCGTAGCAGGTGTGCTAGCCGGGGACGCGGGGCACCTGGTCAGCGATTGCGCCAGATCGGACGCCGTTTGGCCGCGAACGCCGCGATGCCCTCGACGCTGTCCTCGCTGAGCATGAGCTCGTCGAGTGCTGGAGAGGGGTGGGTGACGGCGTCGTGAGTATCGGCGATCCCGGCGGTCTCGGACATGATCTGCAGTGAGATCCGAACCGAGGTAGGACTGCCGTCGAGGATCTCTTCCGCCAGTGCCCGCGCGCCCTCCACAACGCTGCCGGGAGCGACCACACGGTTCACCAATCCGTAGGACTGTGCCTCGTGGGCACTGATGCGCCGCCCCGTAAGGATCATTTCGGTGGCCACCTTCTGCGGCACGGTGCGCGGCAGGCGCACCAGCCCGCCGGCTCCCGCAGCCAACCCGACCTTCACCTCGGACAGTGCGAATTTCGCGGTCTCGTCCGCGACCACGAGATGGCAGGCCAGCGCGATTTCGCACCCGCCGCCCATCGCGAAGCCGTTGACGGCGGCGATGACCGGCTTCGTCATCTCGCGGCGACTGGTCAGTCCCGCGAATCCGTTCTTGGGCACCCACACCGGCTTTCCCGATGCGGAGTAGACGAGATCGTTGCCTGCGGAGAAGGCCTTGTCACCTGCACCGGTTAGAATCGCGACCCACAACTCAGGGTCGGCGAAGTAGGCGTCGAAGATCTCGTCGAGTTCTTCGTTCGCGGCTGGGTGCAGGCTGTTGCGCGCCTCCGGCCGGTTGATCGTCACCTCGAGCAGATGCCCGTCGCGGCGTACCAGCACATGTTCGTAATTGTCGCGCAACATTTTCGGACGGGCTGGGAACAGGTGGTCCATCCTGGTAGGTGTCGTGGTCACGCGGTTGCCGAAGCCGAACGAACGGACGTAGACCCGGGCGCCGATCGGTTCGCCGGTGGTGAGGCGGTCGAGGATCTCCTCGTCACCGTCTTGGGTTCTGGCGACGAACCGGCGGTCGTCGGCCTCGAGTCGCCCGATCACCACCCCGATGCGGCTGCCTTTGTCGTGTTTGACGGTGTAGGTCTCGATAGTGGCCCAGCCGTCGGCGTGTAGTGCCTGCTCGGGTGCGGGCCACGCATCGATCTCGGCCTGCAGCTCGGTGCTGTGGTCGTGACGCCACTGCGCCGGGGTTGTGGAGTAGATCCCGACGGAATACTTGCTGAGCGTGCCGCCGTTGGCGCCGACGAGGCCGAACGTACCGGGTTCTGCGCGCAGCCGGGCAACCGTTTCCGCGACGGCGTGCATGGAGTAGTTGTTGCCCGCACCGCCGAAGAACGGCAGGCCGCCGGTCACGGTCAGGCCGCGGGGATCGTCCGTCGCGAGGTTCAGGCCCTCGCAGATATTGAACACCGCGATGGGGAAGCAACTGTATAGGTCGATGGTCGCGATCTCGTCCAAGCCGACCTCGGCGACCTCGAGCGCGTGCTGGATCGCGCGCACCGATGCCGGCCCGCAGGACAGATCCACCCGGTCCATCAGCGCGGGTTCGCGCAGGTCGGCGTGACCATGCAGGAATACCCAGCGGTCCTCCGGTACGCCGAGTCGCCGGGCCGCGCCGATCGACATCAGTACGACGGCGGCGCCCTGGTTCACCTGATCGCGAGCAACGAGGAATCGCGTGTAGGGCTCGGCGATCAGGCGATTGCGTTCGGTCGGCGCGCACAGTTCGGCCGCATCCCGTTCCACCGGCGCGGCGGCGTGCGGATTGGTCGCGGCTACCTTGGTGAACGGGGCGAACAACTGGCCCATCGCGGAGGCGTACTCGTCGCGCGACTGCTTCAGGCGGGCCCGCCGGGCGTTTTCGAACAAGGCGTATTGGCTTGGCGCACCGGTAAGTCCGTGTACAGCCAGATGGCGGGAGCTGAGCCCCTGCAAGCCGTAACCCCGGTCCTCGAGACTGCCGTCGGCCGTCTCAGTGAAGTCCGGCTTGTCAGGAGACTTGGCCAGGTGCCGAGTGGTCGAGATGGCCTCGGAGCCGAAGACGAGCGCGACCTCGGCGTCGCCGTGGGCGATCGTGCCGGCCAGTTCGGTGATCAAGTGCTGCGGAGACTGACCGCCGCTGACTTCGAGGATGGCTCGCCGTGGTGCGGCGCCCACCCGGCCCGCCACCGAGCGCGGATAGTTGTCGGATTTGCCCAGCGGTGCGCGAGCGCCCGGGGTGGAGATCTCGAACTGCCGCACGCCGGCGACGGTGTCGATCGCCGCGCTCACCGCGACCACGTCCGCAGCGGTGTCTGCGAGCGCTGCCCGGGCGGCGTCCGCCGCGAGGTCCACCGCGGAACGGCCACGGTACTGGGGGTCGCCGAGGCGCTCGGAGGATTGCCCGACTCCGACGAGGACAGGCGTGCGTGGGTCGAGCGCGGAGTAATCGGTCACGTTGTGTTCCTGTTTCGAATGAGGCGGCCTGATGTTGTCGAGCCAAGTCAGAACCGCTGGGGGGGTAGCGATTTGACGGTTCAGATCAGATTCCGATGTGCTGGGCCAGTGACTCGCGATGTGTGAAGGCATCGCCGAGGAACACTTCCGACGATCGTGCACGCTTGAAATACAAGTGGGCCGACATCTCCCAGGTGAAGCCCATACCGCCGTGAAACTGGATGTTCTGGTGGGCTGCGGTGACAAATGCCTCGCTGCAGTACGCCTGAGCCAGTGCTGCCGCGGCCGGGAGTTCGTCGTTGTCCTCGGCGGCGGCTTCGAGAGCGTAATACGCCGCCGATTTGGCGGACTCGACTTCGATCAGCACATCGGCGGCCATGTGTTTCAGTGCTTGGAACGCGCCGATCACCTGACCGAACTGCACCCGCGAATTCAGGTAGTCGACCGATGTGTCCAGCACCGCCTGAGCTCCGCCGGCCTGCTCGGCCGCGAGGGCGACGGCGGCAAAATCGAAAACCCGTTCCAGTATCCGCCGCCCACCGCCTTCCGCGCCGATCAGGCGTGCCGGAGTGTTGTCCAGCTCTATTGTCGCGAATTTCCGCGTTTGATCGAGAGTGATCGAGGGCGTGCGGACAAGACCGGGGGCCGCTGCCTCGACGGCGAACAGTGAGATACCGCTCGCAGTCCGGGCCGGCACGATGATCAGTTGCGCGATGGCTCCGTCCAGTACGAAACGTGTTGCGCCACTCGCGGTCCAACCGTCGGGCGAGTGGACGGCCCGGACGGTGACCTCATCCGGATTCCAGCGTCCATTGTCTTCCGGCAGCGCCACAGTGGCGATCAGGGAACCGTCGGCGATCGCGGGGAGATACTGCTGCTTGGCCTCTTCGTCGCCGGACTCGAGCAGGGAAGTGGAAGCGAGTACAACGGTGGAGAAGAACGGAGCGCACAGCAACGTGCGCCCCATTTCCTCGAGCACGATCCCCAGTTCTATCCAGCCCGCACCCTGACCGCCGTACTGCTCCGGGATCGCCAAGCCTTGCAGACCGAGTTCGCGCGCCATCTGTGTCCACACCCCGGGGGCGTACCCCTCCTCGGTGTCCATCAGGCGCCTGACTTCGGTTTCCGGTGACTTGGCTCGAAGGTAGTCACGGACGAGATCGCGTAACTGGTCCTGAGTTTCGGTGAATGATCCGAACAACGTCGTACTCCTAGCTCTCGACCGGTCGGGCCGTGCCGCCCTTGCGGACCTCACGGAACGGCACGCCGCGGTCGGGTTCGTATCCCTTGGGCAGGCCGAGGATCCGTTCGCTGATGATGTTGCGTTGGATCTGATCGGTGCCGCCGCCGATCGAGTTGATGAACGACCACATCAGCTCGTGGTCGACCTCGTAAGCTTGTTCGTCGGCCCGGTCGTAGAGCAGACCGCGGGCGCCGAGCAAACGGAACCGCAATGCCCACGACGAGTGAAGAATGCGTGATTTCGCGAGCTTTCCCAGCGACGCGAGCGAGGAACCGCCGCCGGCTTGGATCTGCTTGTGGGCGCGTATCGCATTCCAGTCGTTCACCAGGCGCCACGAATGAATGCGCATGATCTCCTGCCGAACGGCCTGGTCGTCGAGCTTGCCGGCTTCGCGCGCCGCCTCGATGAGGTCGTTCGCGCCGGTGAAAATCGGTGCCCGGCCGTCCTTTTCGCGTTTGGCCGCACCGAGCTCGAAGCCCATCGTGCGGCGTTCCTCCTTGAGTGCGGTCTGCAGCACTCGCCATCCGTCATTCAGCTCACCGATGAGCGAACCCGCCGGAACGCGGACATCGGTAAGGAAGACCTCGTTGAAATCCGATTCCCCGGTCATCTGCTTGATCGGGCGGACCTCGATGCCCGGCAGGTCCATGGGGATGATGAAGAAGCTGATCCCGGCATGTTTCGGCTTGTCCCAGTCCGTCCGCGCCAGTAGCAGCGCGCAGTCGGCCTCGTGTCCGCCTGTCGTCCAGATCTTTTGGCCGTTCACGACGAATACGTCGTTGTCCAGCTCTGCTCGTGTCTGCAATCCAGCCAGGTCCGAGCCGTTACCGGGTTCGCTGTAGAGCAGGCATCCACGACTCCATTCGCCCGACAGCAGTTTGGGCAGTACTTCGCGCTTGAGCTCCGGCGAGCCGAATTCGACGATCGTATTTCCAGCGAGAGCGGGGTAACCACGGCTCTCGACTGCCGCGCCGCGCGCTCCCACCGCGCGGAATTCCGCCGCGACTGTTTTCGCTTCCACTCGGGACAGGCCCCGGCCGTAGGCATCGGTCGGCCAGGTCGGCGCCGCCCATCCGGCGCCCACCACTCGACTTCGCCACGCCGCGTCGTCGACGCCATGCCAGTTGTCCGCCAGCCAGGAACGTACTTCCTCGGCAAGACTCACTTGCGGCGCCCTCACCGGCCCATCGGTGCTCGTCATGCTTCCCTCTCGAAACTTCATGTCGTGTTCTGATTCCGACATTCCCACGTCCGCCAGTGGCGGTAAACGACCGGCATGATCACGCCCACATGAGCCATTCGGACATGTGTATGCGCCCCGATAGATGAGCGATTCGGACATGCGCCGGTGTCCCGATCTGTGATGTACAACGCAATAGCTCCGCGCCAGCATTGATTTCACAGTGCCCGCCGGACTCCGTCGTCTGCCGCGAGACCGCGATATGGGCGGCGTGACAACGCCATTCACGCCGACCGCCATTCACACCGACAAGGAAGTTGGCCTTGAGCACCATCACCTCCAGCTACGATCCGCCCCTGCTCGGCGTTCGGGTCCTCGACCTCATCTCCGGTCCGATGCAGAACGTCGGTCGGCATCTCATCGATCTCGGCGCGTCGGTCACCCGCGTGCACCTTGTAGGCGTCATCGATGACGCGGGCTTCGGTCCGGTCGTCGACGGAGTCGCTCTCGGCACCGCCATCGCCACACGGGGTACGCGGACGGTCACGATCGATCGGTCGACGCGCGCGGGGCGAGCGGAATGGGACGAACTGCTCACCGCCTCGGACATTCTTCTGGAGAACACAGCGCCCGGCAGTTCGGCCGAGGCGGCGTTGGAAACCGAGGAGATCCGGAAGGGGTACCCGGCCCTGGTCCTGTTGTCTGTCAGCGATTTCGGCCGGGCCGACGACTTCAGCACATGGCAGGCCACTACGCCGGTCCTGCACGCACTCACCAGCGAGCTGTCACGTTCCGGCCTCCCCGGGCGTGACCCGCTCGTGCCCCCGGGGGAGCTGCCCTACGACGTTGCCGCCGCGCAGGCGGCATTCCTGACCCTGAGTGTGTACCTCGACCGGCTGCGAACAGGAAAGGGTGCCCGCATCGACTTCTCGATCCTCGACGGTGCGATGCAGGCGCTCGATCCCGCCTTCGGCATGACCGGCAGCGCGTCGGCCGGGGTGCCGCTCAGCGCACTGCCTCGGGGGCGCGCCGACGAGCGGTACAAATATCCGATCATTCCCTGCAAAGACGGGTTCGCGCGGATCTGTGTGCTGGCCACGCGTCAGTGGCGGGGCATGTTCGAATGGATGGGCCGTCCCGAGGAATTCGCGGACCCGAAGTACGACAAGCTGATAGTCCGGTTCCGCTCATCTACTCTTCTGACCGCCATCGCACGGCATTTCGCCGACAAGACGCGAGCCGAACTGGAGCAGCAGGGACAGCGATACGGGGTGCCGACCGCCGGGGTGCTGACGCTGGATGAAGCGCTGGCGACCGAGCAAATTCATCAACGTGGCTTCCTGCGCGAGGTCGAACTCGCCCCAGGTGTGGTCGGTCCGGTTCCGGCCGGTGTGGTCGAGATCGATGGTGCCAGAGCATGGGTCGACGCTGTGCCCGAAGCGGCGGCGACCCGGCCGGGCGGCGCGATCTTGGCCTCCCGTCCCCGGACCCGGGACAGCCTGCCATTAGACGGGATTCGTGTGCTGGACCTCGGTGTCATCGTGGTGGGTGGCGACACCGGGCGGCTCTTCGGCGACCTGGGCGCAGACGTCATCAAGATCGAGAATTCCGCCTTCATCGACGGTGCCCGCGGCGCGCAGGGGCCGGCCGGTATGACCCCCGGATTCGCTGCCGGTCACCGTAACAAGAGCAGCATCGGCATCAACTTGCGCGACCCCGAAGGCACACGACTGGTTCGGGAGCTCGTTCGCTCCGCAGACGTCGTGCTGACGAATTTCAAACCGGGAGTGATGAATTCACTGGGGCTCGACTACGGCTCGCTCGAAGATGTCAATCCCGGCATCGTGGTCGTCGACAGCTCCGCCTTCGGACCCACCGGTCCCTGGTCCAAGCGTCTCGGCTACGGCCCACTGGTGCGCGCCGCCACCGGCTGCACCGATCAGTGGGTGTATCCGGGCGAGCCGGGTAGTTTCAGTGACGCGATCACGGTGTACCCGGATCACGTCTGTGCCCGCGTCGGCGCGATGGCCGCGTTGGCGCTGCTGATCCGCCGTGAACGCACGTCGCGAGGCGGGTCGGCGAGCATCGCGCAGTCGGAGGTGATGCTGAGCCATTTCAGCTCGCGGATCCTGGCGGAACGACTTGCCGCAAGCGGCCGGACTGTGACCGGCGACGGTGTGCACGACGCCCCGTGGGGAGTCTTCGCCGCCGCGGGTGATGACGAATGGGTGGCGGTCACCGTGCGCGGCGACGCCGATTGGGCTGCGCTCTGCTCGGTGATCGACCGTCCCGATCTGATGTCCGATGCGTCCTTGTCCACCGCGGCCGGTCGACTGGCACAGCGCGGGCGCGTCGAGACGGCGGTATCCGAGTGGACTGCCGCGCATTCGCCGATGGAGGTGATGACGACTATGCAGGCGGTCGGGGTTCCTGCCGGTGCGATGCTGCGCGCCCTCGATCTACCGGTATGGGAGTACTACCGTCGGCGCAACGCATTTCGCACGGAGGACCACCCGTACGGGAGCGAACCGTATGTCCTGGAGAATGTGCAGATCCACGCCGACGGCGTCGCCGCACCCCCGCTCGGTCCGGCACCTTTGCTCGGTGAGCAGACCTACCGGATCGCACAGGATCTGCTCGGCCTGAGCGAGGCGCAGATCGACGAGCTCGTGCGTCGGGGCGTGCTCGAAGTCGCTTCCCGTTCCTGAGTTCAACAGGGTGGCGGCTCCGAGCGCTCGATAGGCGGCAACGTCACCTATGATGCGGAGGTCGACGACGACACGTGGAACGAGTTCATGGGTATTGACTTCACCCGCCTGAAGTATTTTCTGGCGGTCGCGGATGAATTGCATTTCAAGCGTGCGGCCGACCGGCTGCATATCACTCCGCCGCCGCTCAGCAAGCAGATCAAGCTGCTGGAACGAGAACTCGGTGGCACGTTGTTCGAACGTGACTATCACGCGGTACGCCTGACAGCGCTCGGTGCTGCCTTGGTCGCGCCCGCGCGACGGATACTCGATCTGGTCGCTGAATTCGAGACGACCGCGAACAGCATCACGCACCGCGTCGCCCCCCTGCGGGTGGGCGCGACGGCGTATGCGCCGTCGGATCTGCTGTATGCGTTCGAAGACACGGTGCGTCAGCTGTCGGCACCGGCAGAGTTCAGCATTCCGGGTTCGGCCGCTGAGGTGGCTGCACATCTGGTCGCCGGTCATTTGGATCTGGGGTTGATCCATTTACCGTGCACCGACCCGCGGGTCGAGTTCCGGGTGATCTCTCGTTACCAGAGTGGCATCGCGGTACGCACTGATGATCCGTTGGCGTTACGCGACGCGGTGACCATCGAGGATCTGCGTGATCGGCAGGTTGCCGTCGATGTCGCCAGTGCCAACCCGCTCGCCATGTCGACGCTGGTTCGTCGGCTCAACGCGCGCGGTGTCACCCAAATCGTGCGCGCGGCCTCGGGGGAGAGGGGAAGCGAGGTCGAACTCGCGGCACAGGTCCGTAGCAAACGACTGGTCCTTCTGGTCGCTTACGCTCCTGATTCATCCTTCGGCCGGGTGTTCTCGCCGCCGGAGTTCACGCTGGTCCCGATCGATGACAACAGTTGGAGCCAAGGTCAGATTGCGCTCGCTTGGCTGCGTGACCGCGCAACATCGCACCCTGCGCTGAAGTCGGCGACCACCGAGTTGATCGCCCTTTTCAATACTGAGTGAAAGGTGCGACTCCGACGTCACCGCAGCACGCGGCGATGAATCACTGCCGACCTGGATGCCAGGTCTCGCGGAACCTCGCTTCTACCGCGTCTGAAACCGACCGGGATTCCGCTGACATGACAACCTCGGCGATCATGGTGTGCCGCCGACCGTTTCGGGAGAATCTTCGGGTCCGCGAACGCCGGCGGAACCCCATACGGCGCGCAATGCCTCGGTCCGTTCCGTCCGGTCCAGACCCCGCAGATCCGCGATGCCGTGTTCGGTCACGACGATGTCGACATCGTGAGACGGTGTGCTGACCGGGCGTGAGAGCCGGTCGACCAGGGTCGATCGACCCCGGTGTGTCGTGGTCACGGCGATGATGCTGAGCCCGCCCACCGACCGCGCCGCCGCGGCCGCGTAGTCGTGGTGGCCGCCGATACCGCCGACCACGGCCCGTTCGGTGCCTTCGACGTTGATCTGGCCGTGGGTATCGACCTCCACGGCGGTGTTCACCGCGAACAGCGGTGATGCCGACAGCCTTCCGGGATCATGGGTGAACTCGATGGGGTGCAACACCTTTCGGCCCGACACCCACTCCCGCAACCGCGGTCCACCAGCCAGGTAGGTCGCCACCGGGGTGTCGATGAGAAGGTCTCGCTCGGCCAAGTCGACCACGGAGTCCGGCAGCAGCCCGGAGTCGATGCGCACCGGGACCTCCAGCTTCCGCAGCACCGTCGCACCGAGTGCTCCGGGGCCGATCTGCAATCGTGCCCCCTCGGGAATGAAGCGCACCAGATTATCGACGAGCCGCTCGAGCTCCGGCGCCACCGGCTCGTCCGGCATGTTCAGCGGCGGGTGGTCAGTCTCCCCGACCACGGTCAGCCGCTCCGCGGGCAGCGCCGGACCCGCCGCGCACACCGGAGCAGCCCGCGACACCATCGCGGCCACCCGGGCGCCGGCGGCGATCGCGGCGCGCTGCCAGGAGATCTCGTTGGCGAACCGATATCCGTCCGGCGTGGGCACCACGGTGGCCACCAGCACGTCGGGACGCAGCGGCCCGTGCAGCAGCGCGGGAGTGCCCGACAGCCGCACCGGCAGGAAACGGATATGCCCCTGCGCGACCGCCGAGCGCAGCCCCCAGCCGGGCATGAAGGTTCGCACATCGGCGAAGGCCCTGGGGTCGAGATCGGGATCGGCGACGGGCATCCAGCCCAGCACCAGCCGCAGGCCCTCGGTGTTCTCGGCCACCGCGGTCAGCTGCTCGGACAGCGCCCGCGGCGCCCCGAACCCGTCACCGATCGCGACGGTGGAACCCGGGCGGATGAGCGATGTGAACGCCACGGTGTCGGCCGGCATCGGTCAGCCCTTCTTCACAGCGGGTTCGCGGGGGAGTCCCAGCACCCGTTCGGCGAGAATATTGCGCTGGATCTCACTGGTGCCACCCAGAATGGTTTGCGCCCGGGCGACGAGCATCCGGTGCACGATCGGATTGTCCGCAGGATCGTCGGTGATATCGAGTCCCAGGGCGTCGACGGCCAGATCCGCCAGATCGCGATGGGTTTCCGAGCTCATCACCTTCAGCACCGAGAAGGTCGGGGAGGTCAGCGACGACTCCGCGTGCACCGCCCGCAGCCAGGTCGCGCGCAGCAGCCATATCCGGGTCCAGATCGAAACGATGTCCTCGCGCAGGCGCGGAGTGAGCCGGTCGCGCCGGGTCGCGGCGGCGACGATATCGTCCAGCGCGGCGAACAGCGACACCGACTGCGTGCCCAGCGACAGCCGTTCGGTGCCCAGCGTCGCGGTCGCGACCGCCCAGCCCTGCCCGATCTCCCCGAGCCGATCCTGTGCCCGCAGTCGCACGCCGGTGAGGAACACCTCGTTGAATTTGCTCTCACCGTCCATCTGCTCGAGCGGGCGCACGGTGATTCCGGGCGCCGACATGGGCACGATGAACGCGGTCAGGCCGTCGTATCGGCCGGGGCCCGTCCTGGCGATCAGCAGACCGTAATCGGCCGCCGCCGCGGCGCTGGTCCAGACCTTCTGTCCGTCGATCACCCACTCGTCGCCCTCGGCGACCGCGCGAGTGCGCAGCGAGGCCAGATCCGATCCGGCCTCCGGCTCGGAGAACAGCTGGCACCACAGGTGTTCGCCGACCCGGATCGGCTCCAGGTACCGCGCCCGCTGCGCATCGGTGCCGAACTCCATGATCACCGGCGCGGCCAGCGCCGGGCCGACCAGTCCGAGCTGGCGGGGAACCCCCGCGCGCGCGGTCTCCTCGGCGAAGACCGCCTGTTCCATGATGCTCGCGCCGCGGCCGCCGTACTCGACCGGCCACGGCAGGCAGGCATAGCCGGCATCGGCCAGCAGACGCTGCCATTGCCGTCCGGGGCCCACGTCGTCCACCGTCGGGGTCGGGCCGTAGTCCCGCAGGCCGGCGGGCCTGGGCACCGACTCCAGCCACGCCCGTAGCTGCTCGCGGAATTCGGTCGTGTCATCCGCCTGATCCGACGTGTTCCCGGAACCCTGTCGTGCGGTCGGCGTCCCTGCCATGCCGGCTCCCTCCTTGTCGCCTGGTCGGTCGAATCCGCCGGGCGGCAGTAAATTAGGCAAATTAGCTTGTTAATTCAGCTATCAATGAGTGGTCGAAGCACGTCCGCTTACGCCGGCAGCGCCTCCGCGCGCAGTGCCAGTCGCTCGCGGTGGTGGCGGGGTGTTCCGAAATGTGCTTCGCTGCTCTTGGCGCGCTTGTAGTACAGATGTGCCGGATGCTCCCAGGTGAAGCCGATTCCGCCGTGAATCTGGATGTTGTCGCGTGCGCACAGGCTGAACGCATCCGAGCAGACGGTCTTGGCCAGCCCGGCCAGCAGCTCCAGATCGGGGTCGTTCGCGGCCACCGCATCGGCCGCACAGCGCGCGGCCGAGCGCGCCGATTCCACGGCGACCAGCATGTCGGCGCATTTGTGTTTGATCGCCTGAAACGAACCGATGGGCCGATCGAACTGGTGGCGGGTCTTGGCGTAGTCGACCGCCATCTCGAGTACGCGCTCGGCGCCCCCGGCCTGCTCGCATGCCAGCGCGACGGCGGCACGGTCGAGCACCCGGCGCAATATCGCCCAGCCGTGCCCCGGCCCGGCGAGCAAGCGCGCCGGCGTGTCCTCGAAGTCGAGGGTGGCCTGCCTGCGGGTCCGGTCCAGCGTCGGCGCGACGGTGCGGCGCACTCCGAGATCGGTATCGACGACGAACAGTCCCACCCCCTCCGGTAGCCGGGCCGCGACCACGATCGCCTCGGCCGACCCGCCGTCGAGTACATGGTATTTGCGGCCGCTGAGCAGGTAGCGCTCGTTGTTGCGGCGCGCTGCCAGCCGGATCGATTGCTCATCCAGGCCCTCGGCCTCCTCGACGAACGCCACCGTGCCGACAAGCCGGCCCGCGGCGATCCGCGGCAGCCAGGTCCTGCAGGCGTCGTCGTCCCCGGCTTCCAGTAGTGCGGTCGCGAACAGGACGACACTGCTGAAGAAGGGGCCGCACAGCAGCACCCTGCCCATTTCCTCGAGTACCACGCTCAGTTCGACGAAGCCGAACCCCGCGCCGCCGTACTCCTCCGGGATGGCGATGCCGTGTAGGCCCATCTGCTCGGCCATCAGAGCCGCGAGGTCCCGGTCGTACCCCTCGGCGGAGTCCATCGTCGCGCGGACGGCGGCTTCCGATGACCGCTCCTCCAGCAACTTTCGAACAACGGCGGACAGTTCCTCCTGTTCCGCACTGCGTACGCCGTACATGTTCACTCCTGTCTAATCAGCTATAATCGTTAGATAATTTATCAGTATACGCAGGAGTCTTGGCGTCGCACCCGGTCCTCCTGGTGAGCATTAGGATAAATTATCTAACTGATCTGCACAATTAGAGGAAGGTAGACCGGATGAGTGGCGGCGAGAAACCGGATCCGTGGGCGATCGCACCGGTCCTGCGCGGGCAGACATTCGAACAGATGCGGCCGGGGGACCGCTTCCGGACCAGTAGCAGGACCATCACCGAATCCGACCTGATCGCCTTCGTCACCCTCGCCGGGCTCAGTGAGCCCCTGTTCCTCGATGAGCAAGGCTCGGTCGAGGCGGGGTACTCCGGGCGGATCATTCCCGGGACGCTCACCTTCGCTTATGCCGAGGGGCTGGTCCTGCAAACCGGTGTGCTGCACGGCACCGGCATGGCGTTCATGCGTTCGGATCTGGATATCAAGGGGCCGGTTTTCGTCGGCGACACCATCTCCGTCGTGGTCGAGGTGCTGGAATCGCGGCCGACGAGTTCGGGCGGCAGAGGTGTTGTCACGACCAAGAATTCGGTGGTCAAACGGGATGGCACGGTCGTGGTGGAATACCGGCCGGTGCGCTTGGTTCGCGGGCGCTGACACCGCGCGGCGCGATCGTGGGAGTTCATGCCGAAGCGGCGGCGGTGCGCGGCGATCGGCACCACATCGGAACAAAATAGCTCTATTATATAGTTAATTTACCTGCAAGATGGAGGATACAGGCGATGCGTCGTAGCATCTTCGAGCCGGAGCACGAGCAGTTCCGAGCAACCGCGAAAGCCTTCTTCGAAACGGAGTGCGCTCCGCATGTGGAGGAGTGGGAGGCCGAAGGGAAGGTCGGCAGGCAGGCCTGGAAGCGGGCCGGCGAGCTCGGACTGATCGGCTGGGAGGCCCCCGAGGAGTTCGGTGGCCTCGGGCTGCGCGACTTCCGCTTCAATCAGATCGTCAGTGAGGAGATGTTCGCGACCGGCTCCACCGGGATCGGTCTGGGCATCCAGAACGACATCATGGCCTCCTACCTCATCGGCCTGACCACCGATGAGCAGAAGAAACGCTGGCTGCCGGGATATGTCCGAGGCGAGACGATCACGGCCATCGGAATGTCCGAACCGGCGGCGGGCTCCGACCTCGCCGGCATCAAGACCACCGCCCGCCGCGAGGGCGACCACTACGTCATCAACGGCCAGAAGACGTTCATCAGCAACGGGATTCTGGCCGATCTGGTGCTTGTGGCCGCCAAGACCGATCCGGCCGCGGGGCGTCGCGGTATCAGCCTGATCGTCGTGGAATCGGATACGCCCGGCTTCACCAGGGGCCGCAAGCTCGACAAGATCGGCCAGCGGGCGACCGACAGCGCCGAACTGTTCTTCGATGATGTGCGCGTGCCGGTCGAGAACCTGGTGGGCGAGGAGAACCGCGGCTTCTACCACCTGGTCGCCAACCTCCCCTATGAGCGACTCGGTATCGCCACCTACGCTGTGCCGATGGCTCGGCGCGCCCTGGACCTGACTCTCGCGTACGCCGCCGATCGCACGGCGTTCGGGACCGCGATCGGCAAGTTCCAGGTCAACCGGCACTTCCTGGCCGAGATGAAGACCAAGCTCGAGGTGGCGCAGACCTATCTGGACCAGTGCGTCGTGGCGGCGAACGCCGGTGAACTCACCGCCGAGGAGGCCGCCGGGCTCAAGTGGTGGACCTCCGAGGTGCAGTGGGAGATCCTGGACCGCTGCATGCAGTTGCACGGCGGCTACGGCTACATCAACGAATACGAGATCGCCCGGCTCTGGCGCGACTCCCGGGTGCAGCGACTCTACGGCGGAACGACCGAAATCATGAAGGACCTCATCGGGCGGTCGATGGGGTTCTGATTCCGCACCGGCCTCGAGCACGACAATCGCGGGCACCGACCATAGGGTCGGTGCCCGCGATTATTCGTTCGTGCTGTGTGGCCGCTCAGGCTTTGGCATCGCTCTTGCTCAGGAAGTTGTCGACGATCGCCTGATGTTCGGGCGTGTCGAAGGACTGGAATTCCTCCGCGAGCGCGTACTCGAGTATTCCCGTGATCGCCCGCTTGACATGCAGGTTCAGCACTCGCTTGGTGGACTGGATGGCCTGTGGCGGCTGGGCGGCGAACTTGGTTGCCAAGGTGACCGCTTGCTCCAGCAGTTCGGCGTCGGGCACCACGCGGTTGGCCAGACCGAGCGCGACGGCCTGCTGAGCGGGAATGCGCTCGCTGGTGAACAGGTACTCCTTGGCGCGCAACAGACCCATCAGCAGCGGCCAGGTGGGTGCGCCGCCATCGGCCGCGGTGAGTCCGACGCCCACGTGCGGGTCCGCCATATAGGCGCTCTCGGCGATCAGGACGACATCGCTGAGCACCGCGAGATTGCAGCCGAGTCCGACCGCCGGCCCGTTGACCGCGGCCACGATCGGCAGTGGGAAGTCGACCATTTCGGTGACCAGGGCCCGTGCCCCGTCGATCTCCGAACGCCGTTTGTCACGGTCCAGCCGCACGGCGCGCAGATGGTTGAAATCGCCACCCGCGCTGAACGCCCGCCCGGCCCCGGTCAAGACCACCGCGCGTGCCTCCGGATCGGCCGCGATGTGGCGCCAGACCCCGACGACGGCGTCGTGCAGTTCCTCGTTCGCCGCGTTCAGGGCCTCCGGCCGGTTGAGGGTCACGATACGCACGGCGCCGCGCGCCTCGATCAGCAGTTCGGGTTCGAAAGTCGAGCTCATTGAAACTCCCAGGTGTTCGGATGGGTGTGTGATCGGCGGGTGCCGGGCGTCAGGCGCCGGCGCGGTCCTTGACCGAGAAGGTCAGTACCGGACCGGGATTCGAATCCGGGGCGGCCAACAGCTCCGTGACGCGCTCACCGATCTCGATATCGGTCAGCCAGTCCGGGCCGGCCGCCGTGCGGGTGCTGCGGCCGTTGACCATGGCGGCGATCAGGAGTTCCCGGATGTTCACTCCGGAGTCGCGGTTTTCCTTGGACCAGGCGCGCACGAGGTTGCGCTGGGCCGCCTGGGCCATCGAGACCGGGGCCATCCCGGGGAAGACGGCGTCGGCCATGCCGCCACCGATCGCGAGATAGGTTGCCCCCGGCGACAGCCGCGGCACCAGCACCCGTGCGGCATTGACATGCGGACGCAGGAGCTTGTCGAATACCTCGCTGACGGTGTCCCAGCCGCATTCGGCGACGGGTGTCGGCCGCCACGGCCCGCTGACGGTGACCACGACGGCGCCGACGGTGGCGAGGTCGGCCGCGTCCGCGAGTTCGGCGGCAGCCGCTTCGCTGTCCAGACTCCCGGTGACGACGGAGAGCAGGGGGTCGTTGTGCTGTAGGGCTAGGTCGGCCAGCGTCGACTCCGTCCGCCCGGCCGCGACGGTCGTCCACCCGCGCTTCAGGCAGGATGCGACGACACCCCTCCCGACGTCGCCCGTCGCGCCGATCACCAGAACCCGCATACGCCACCTTCTCCTGAGAATCCTTTATTTAGTAGAATCATATATCTATATGGTTGCCCGCGCTAGTGATGGTTATCGCCACTTAGTTCAATTATTTGACTGATTAACCCGACGGCGTTATCTTCGGGAGAATCCCGAAGTGCGTTTCGACACCGGGTATCCAGTCGGAAGGTGAATTATGGAGATCTACCGCGGTATCGCGGACCTCGAGGCCGCGGTGGGCCGGGAATTGGGGCCCACGGAGTGGTTCGTGATGGAGCAGAAGCGAATCGATGGCTTCGCCGATGACACCGAGGACCATCAGTGGATTCATGTCGATCCGGAGCGTGCGGCCCAGGGGCCGTTCGGCGCGACGCTGGCCCACGGGTTCCTCACGGTCTCGCTGGTGCCGTATTTCCTGAACCAGTTGCGCCGGATCGAAGGTATACGCATGGGGGTCAACTACGGGCTGAACATGGTTCGTTTCCCGGCGCCGGTCCGGGGTGGCGACCGGATCCGGGCCCGCAGCACTCTGATCGGGGCCGAGCGCGTCGGTGCGGACGGTGTGCAGCTCGTCACCCGGACGGCTGTCGAGATCGAAGGCGGTGACAAGCCGGGCTGTGTCGCGGAACTTGTTGCCCGCTACTACTTCTGATCAGTGAGCCGAGCGAAGGGCGCCGGATCGCATACCGCGAGCCGGCGCCCTTCCTGCTGCGGAACGCCGGAGCCCGGACCTCGGGACCTCAGACCGAAGCCGGCGCGTCCTCGGCGTTCGGGTTCCGGACCGGGAGGCCCATGAATCGCCGCGCATTGTCGCCCATGAAGTCCCGGGTGCGACGCTCGTCCATACCTTCGGCGTACTGGTAGTACCGCTTGGGTTCGGCCAGTCCCTCCGGGTGGGGATAGTCCGAACCGAAAAGTACCCGGTCCCAGCCGACGGTGTTCACGACGTCCTCGACCGAACCCTCCCAGAACGGGCTGACCCAGACATTGCGCCGGAAGACTTCGAGTGGATGTTCGTCGAAGGCCTGCGGCATCTTGGCGTAGGTGCCCTCGAAGTCGTCGAACAGGGTTTTGATCCAGGCGCTCCCGTTCTCGATGCTGGCGACGCGGAGCCTGGGGAAACGGGTCAGGGTCCCGTGCAGAATGAGACTGGCCAGCATGTCCGAGATTTCGCGATGCCCGAGCACCAGCCAGCGGAAGGCGCTCAGCTCGAAGAAATTGTTGGTGTCGCTCGGCTCCCATTTGGTGATGTAGTCGTCGAGAGGCGGCTGACTGGCGTGCAGGGCCACCGGTATTCCGGCGTCCTGCACGTCATTCCAGAAGGGATCGAATTCCGGCAGCGCGGGCGAGCGCCAGCCGCGGTAGCCCTTGACCGGGGCCGGTTTGATCAAGATCGCCTTGGCGCCGTTCGCCACGACGTACTCCAATTCCCGGCGCGCATCGTCGACCAGGGCGCAGGAAATGACCGGGGTCATGAACAGGCGGTTCTCATGGGTGAAGCCCCATGTCTCGAGCATCCACCGATTAAGGGCGTGGATGATCGCAATCACCAGTTCCGGATCTTCGGCCGCGGAGTGCTCGACAAGATTGGCCAATGTCGGGTAGACGAGCGCCTCGTCCACGCCTTGTTCGTCCAACATCGTGATCCGGGCCGCGGGATCGCGGAATGCCGGAATGGAGTTCATGGGCTCACCGGTCAGCTCTCGCAGCGAGAGTCCCTCGGAATTCTGGCCCGAATAGAACTTCTCGTGCGCACCCGGCGCCGCGACCCGGTCGAAAGTCGGATTGGGGATGAACTCGGTGATCTTGTTCAGGATCGATATTCGGGTCCGGTGCCCGATCTGGACGAACTGGACCGCTTTCTGGAATCGTTCCGGCAGATACCTGGTCAAGGCGTCCGGCGTTTCGTACATGTGCTGGTCGGCGTCGAAGATCGGCGCATCGGTGAATTGCCCCATTGTCATCTCCCTTGTCGAAATGTGTCGGTGTCGTTTGTTGCCGGCGGCACTGTCGAGGACTTCAGCGAGGTTCGGAGGGCCTGCGCACCTCGGTGCGCGGGCGGTCCACGAGTTCGACGACCACACCGTCGGGGTCTGCCAGGAACAGGACGGTGAAACCGCCGGTCGGAACGTCGGGCATCGGGATGAACGTCGGCTGCTGCAGGCCGGGGTGGTCGGCCGCAGCCAGTGCCGCGTGCGCGGCGCGGACATCGTCGACCGCGAGTGCCATCCGGTAGAGGCCCTGCGTATTCGCGGCGCGCTGCGGTGCCACGGCCGACGGCGGCGCCTGTTCGAGTTCCAGCGAGAACGTCGGGTCCTCGGGCAGGATCAGCGATACCCAGTCCTCGCCCCGGGCGCGCTCGGCGAAGCCGATCCGCGAGTACCACCGCAGGCTCGCGGACAGATCCGAACAACTGAGCCGCTCATGGGAAATGAGTGCGGTCTGCGGGTCCGAGGGTGCACTTTCGATCTCGACGAGTTCGACGACAACGCCGTCGGGGTCCTGCACTCGCACCGCGGGCCTGTGTGCTCCACGGACCAGGCTGCCGCCGGCGACCTCCACCGGATCGTGACCGGCTTCGGCAAGGCGCTGGCGAGTCCGGGACAGCGACGGCACGCGGTATCCGATGGCCGCCAAGCCCGGAGTCCCCGGACTCAGTCGCAGCGCGGCAGTCGCGGGCGCCTGCCACTCGACGAGTTCGAGTGCGGCGGCCGCGCGCGGGCCGCGCTGGTCGTAGAGAAAAACCGTCTCGCTGTCGATGCTCGAAGGCATCCCCATGCATGTGGCGTCCACACCCTTGCCGGTTGATCGCATCCGGGGTACGACCTCGAACAGGGTCGTGTAATAGGCCTCGGCGCGCGCCTGCTCCACGGTGTTGAGGTTGCAGTGCATCACGGCATGTGCGTGCTCAGGGGGCGGTTTCACAGCAGGGGTTCTCGCTTTCGGAGATTGGGCCGGAGCAGATATCGGAACCACGTATCGACTGAATGTAACCAGTTATGACGTTTGCGTCAATGCGGGGCGCTAGCCGGGCTGTGAGGTCGACGCGCCACTCGCAATCATTCGACTGTAACGGCCCAAAGGCCTGTGAGAAGGGCATTTCTGTATTCGAGATGCCCTTTGTTGACAAAAGAGTCAAGTTTAGTGCTACAGTGGCGAATACGTACGACCGACGCCCCCGTCCCCACTGGTCGGTCGAGGGCGTGGGCATGACCGGCAATCACCATCGCGCGGGCCTCTCGGTGGGGCCGCCGGATCCAGGAGGGGTCGATGCAGAACCCGTTCGTACCCGAGCTGTCGATCGAGGGCGGATTCGGATGACCGGTTCGACCCGAGTGGAGCTTTCTCACCCCGCGGCACGCGAGGACTGGGCACAAGATCCGGCGGCCTACCGGGAGGCCCTGCGGCATTTCATCGCCACCGAGCCCGCGCTGGATCGCTGGCGTGGCGTGGACTATCCGACCACCGAAGACCGGATGAGTGATAACGCCGCGCTGATGAAGCTGCTCAGCGACGGCGGCTGGAATCGCTACGGCTGGCCCGCGGCGGCCGGCGGCTTCGGTGGGGACGAGCGTCACCGCGCGGTGATGTACGACGAGCTGAGCGCCGCGGGGCTGGCCGTGCCCGAGCAGAACAAGTTGCTCGAGACGCTGGGGCCGGCGGTATTGCGGTTCGCTCCGGCCTTGGCGGCGCAGTTCATGCCGTCCTATCTGGCCGGTGAGGAGTGGTGGGGTCAGGGCTTTTCCGAGCCGGAGGCGGGTAGCGACCTGGCCGGGCTGCGCTGCCGCGCCCGGCGTGCGGGCGAGCATTACGTC
The DNA here is from genome assembly GCF_002933465.1 of Nocardia nova. Lineage (GTDB taxonomy): Bacteria > Actinomycetota > Actinomycetes > Mycobacteriales > Mycobacteriaceae > Nocardia > Nocardia nova_B. Next base: position 57,273 of record NZ_PSZE01000013.1, on the reverse strand, counting down.
GTATCCGGCCAGAAGATCTGGACCAGCCACGGCGCCACCGCGCGCCGGCTGGTGTGCCTGGTTCGTACCGGCACGCTGGAAAGCAGGCACCGCGGACTCAGCATGATCATGGTCGATACCGACACCCCGGGAGTATCCATCCGGCCCATCGCCCTGGCCAGTGGGCACAACGAGCTCGCCGAGGTGTTCTTCGACGACGCTGTGGTACCCGCCTCGCGCCTGCTCGGCCAGGAGGGCGAGGGCTGGGCGGTGGCGATGTATCTGCTGCAGTTCGAGCGGGCCATGTACGCCTGGCTCAGCGCCACCGTGGCCTCGCGTCGGCTGCGCGAACTGCGTGCCGCGCTGCTCGGGCGGCGGCTGCCCGACGGCGCGATCCGGCGATTCGGCGAATGTTATTGCGACATAGTCGCTCTGAAGGCGCGCAGTGCCGATACGGTGCGCCGTCTCGCCGCCGGCGAGACGGTGGGGCCCGAGGCGAGTATCGACAAGATCCTGCTGGCAACGGTGGAGACCGGACTGCACGATCTCGCCCGGGATGTGCTGCCGGGTGAATTCCTCTTCGGGGACGCCCCGGCCGCCCAGCAGTGGCGGGCCGACTGGTGGTACAGCAGGGCCTCGACCATCATGGGCGGTTCCGCGGAGGTCCAGCGCGGGATCATCGCCGATCGTGTCCTCGGTCTGCCCAAGGAGCGTGGCGCATGAGTGGCGCATCGATCACGACCACGCGCTCAGCGACGGATACGGCCGAGGGAAGAAATATGGGCTTGGACGCCGAGACACAGACGGTCATCGCCGAATCGCTGCGAGAGATGTTCGCGGCGCGGAACGGGCGAGCGAGTCTGGCGCCGTTACTCGCCGAGCTCGGCTGGGCAGAGGTACTCGCCGAGGATCCGCGCGCGGCCGTCAGGTTGCTGTTCACCGAGCACGGGCGCGCGCTGGCCAGTTCCCGTGCGCTCGATGACGTCGTGCTCGCAGAACTCCCCGAGGTGGTCGCCGCCGACCTGCGTCGCGCGGTCGTCTATCCGTGCGGAACCCTCGATCTGCCGCCGGCCGGCGGTCCGATCGACGGAATCGTGCTCGGATCACTCGACGACGTCGACGACGTGGTGATCCCCACGGTGGGAGCCCAGGGAACACCGGAACTGTTCGTGGTGCCGGTGGCCGATATCCGCACCTCGGCTGCCCCGCTGGGCGGTTTCGATCCGGCCACCGGTTGGACGGCGATCGCCGGGCTCGCACTGGGGAATCTGGTTCCCGCACCGGCCGGACGCAGTTGGGAGCGGGCCGTCGCCGCCGGGCATCGAGCGCTGTCGGCCGAGATACTCGGAATCTGCGATGCGGCCATGGATCTGGTCACCGCGCACACCACGGCCCGCGTCCAATTCAACCGCCCGATCGGCTCGTTCCAGGCGGTGCGACACCGGCTCGCGGAGGCGGCCGTCGCGATCGCCGGCGCCCGCTCGGTCCTGGATGCGGCGGGGTATGCCGCCTCGGCGCCCGACGGAGGCGCGTGGGCGGCGAAGCTCGCCAAGGTGCGAGCGGGCCGCGCCCAGGCCGAACTCATGCGCAACGCCGTTCAGGTATTCGGTGCCTTGGGGCTGACGCAGGAGGGCGATCTGCACAGGTACGTGACCAGGGCAGCCGCGCTCGACGCGCTGCTGGGTGGGCATCGCCTGCTCACCGAGGTCGTCGGAAATGCGGTGCTCGACGGCGTGGAGGACGACGCCGCATTCGGCTTCTGAACCGTAATTCCCGCTCGGGTGTTGCCGCGTATTCCGCGCGGCAACACCGCCCGCCCGGCCTATGGACGCAATGCCTCGGCGAGTATCTGCGGATTGTGGAATTCGGTCCAGGAGCGGATCTTGTCGTCGGCGAACTCGAAGACCGCAATATAGGTGTTCCGGTACGGCTTTCCGGTTTTGCGGACCGTGAAATCACCATGGTATCGAGCGACGAGAGTGCGGGAATCGGTGGATCGCACGACGCTGTCGAGATAAAGCGGATGCGTGTCGAACAATCTCGGAATACTGGCGAAGAGCTGCATCAGGCCCTTTTTGCCGTCGACCTCGGACCAGAATCCGGTGCTCGTATCTTGGAATGGCAGCCGCATCTCCACGTCTTCGGAGAACAGGTCCATCGCTTCATCGAACCCTCCGGAACTGAACCGCGCGAGAAGTGTCGTAATCGTCGCGGTGCGTTCGTCTTCGGCCGTCGTGTCGTTCATATCCGATGAACCCTCCCGTCGTGCTGCTCGCGCCCGCGGACCACTTGTTCCGACAGCGCGAAGATGACATAGTATGAGTGTAATTAGCGTACTAATTTAACTATAGGATCCACGTTCGTCCGCCCCCGGTCAACTCACCGTGGAACATCCGTTCAAGGAGATGTACATGACTTCCGCTGCACAGCTCGCCGACCGCGTCGCGATCGTGACCGGGGCCGGCCAGGGCCTCGGCCGGGCGATCGCGCTCCGGTACGCCGCCGAAGGAGCCCAGGTCGCCGTCGTCGACATCAACCAGGCCACGGCCGAGAAGGTGGCCGGGGAAATCACCGAGGCGGGCGGCAAAGCCGTCGCCGTCGCCTGCGACGTATCCGACCGCAGCGCCGTCGACCAGGCCGCGGAGCTGGTCACCGCCAAGCTGGGCCCCGCCAATGTGCTGGTGAGCAATGCGGGCATCACGCGCACCGCTCTGATCACGAAGATGACCGACGACGAATGGTCGCGGGTGCTCGACATCCACCTCAACGGTGCCTTTTACTGGTTGCAGGCCGTGGTGCCCGCGATGAAGGAGGCGCGCAAGGGCTACATCATCTTCACCACCTCCGCCGCGGGCATCAACGGGACGATCGGCCAGATCAACTACGGATCCGCCAAGGCCGCGCTCCTGGGGATGACCCGCTCGGCCGCGCGTGAACTCGCCCGGTACAACATCATCGTCAACGCGGTGGCGCCCGCGGCCGCCACCGAGATGACCGAGACCGTGCGTACGGACCCGCGCTTCAAGGAGGCCTACCTCGAAAAGATCCCGCTGCAGCGGTGGGCGCAGCCGGAGGAGATCGCCGGCGCCTACGCCTTCCTAGCCTCCGAGGACGCGAACTACATCACCGGACAGGTGCTTCCGGTGGATGGCGGACTGGTCATGGTGCGTTGATGGCCGCGGATCTGCAGCGGCTCGAAGCCGCGGAACTGACGGCCGGCGAACAACGACTGCGGGAGGAAGTACGCGAATTCCTCGCCGAGCGGCTGCCCGCGGGAACCTATGACATCGGCCTCGGATTCGCCGCGGATATCGACGCGGAATTCTCCCGCGACCTCGGCAAGCGCGGCTGGCTCGGAATGGCACTGCCCAAGGAGTACGGCGGCGGCGGGCGCACGGCGGTGGAGCGCCTGATCGTCGTCGAGGAACTGCTCGCGGTCGGGGCGCCGGTGGGCTGGCACTGGGTTGCCGATCGCCAATCCGGGCCGAATATCGCGGCCAACGGCACGCACGAACAGAAGGAATTCTTTCTCCCGCGGATTGCCAATGGAGAATTGTCGTTCGCCATCGGCATGAGCGAACCCGAATCGGGTTCGGATCTCGCGTCGGTGCGTACCAGGGCGGTCCGGGTCGATGACGGCTGGCTGATCAACGGAACCAAGATATGGACTTCCGGTGCGCTGGAGGCGACCCATATTCTCGGGCTGTTCCGCACCTCCGACGAACGGTACGGGGGCCTCACCCAGTTCATCGTGGATCGTGCGAGCGAGGGGCTGCGGGTATCGCAGATCCCGTTCATCGACGGGACCCGGCATTTCTGCGAGGTGTCGTTCGAGGACGTCTTCGTGCCCGACACCATGCGGCTGGGAGACATCGGCGCGGGCTGGGGCCAGAACAAGGCGGAGCTCGTCCTCGAACGAGGGGGAGTGGACCGCTGGATGTCGCTGATGCCGGTCCTCGAGCATTGGGCAGCCCACCTGAGCAGCACGGATCCGCGCTGGGCGCAGAGCGATTTGGGGTCGATCGCCGCGCGGGCCTGGGCATTCCACGGTGTGTCGCTGTCGATAGCCAGAGCCGTGGACGAAGGTCGTTCGCCCACGATCGAGGCGGCACTGGCCAAGGAAATGGCGACCCGGTTCGAACAGGAATCCATCGAGATCGTTACCCGCCATTTCGGCAGGACACCCGAATTGTCCTCCTCGGACCCCTACGAGTCGCTGCTCGCCAGGGCGATTCTCACCGGACCCTCGTGGACCATCCGCGGCGGCACGACCGAAATCCTGCGCAATATTATCTCGAAGGGGTTGATCCGGTTATGAGTGGTGTCGTCCGGCGCGATCCGGATCTGGTCCGGCTCGTCGCGGAATTCTTCTCGCAGACATTCACCCCGGATGTGGTGACAACCGTGGAGAACGCGGGTTTCTCACCCGATCTGTGGTCCTCGGTGGAACAACTCGGACTTCCGCTCATCGGGATCGAAGAAGATCTCGGCGGTTCCGGCGGCTCGCTGCCGGATCTGCTGGCGGTGGCGCACGGCGCCGGAGAGCATGCGGTGCCGCTGCCGCTGGTCGAGACCAGCCTGGCGGCCTGGCTGCTCACCTCCGCCGGTGCCCGGGTGGAGCCCGGTCCGATGACCGTGGTCGCGGATTCGAGCCACCTGCATCTGGACGGTGATCGCCTGTCCGGCACCGCTGCGGGCGTGGCGTGGGCTCGGGGCGCCACCCGTGTGGTCGCGATCATCGAGGACGGCAGCGGGTCCTCGCGGGTCGTCTCGGTGAATGCGGCCGATCTCGACATCGAAGCGGGCACCGACCTGGCCGGTATGCCGAAGGATCGGATATCGGCCGCGCAGGTCGAGGTGCAGAGCTGGGACAGCGACGCCACCGCTGACTTCCTGCTGCTTCGCGGCGCACTGCTGCGCTCGGCGCAGATGGCGGGCGCGATCACCGCGGCCTTCGATCTCACCAGACGATACGTCGAACAGCGGGTGCAGTTCGGCCGGCCGATCGGCGCGTTCCAGTCCGTCCAGACTCATATCGTGGAGCTGGCGCAGGCATCGGCACTGACCACGCTCTCGGTCGATCGCGCCGGGGTCGCCGCACTGCGCGGCCCGGCGTCGTTCGAGATCGTCGCCGCGAAATCGCTGGCCAACCGGAACGCGGGCCTCGCGGTCCGGGCCGCACATCAGGCACACGGCGCGATCGGGATGACGAGGGAGTACTCCTTGCAACTGCTCTCTCGCCGCCTGCAGGGCTGGCGCGGCGAATTCGGCGACGAGATGACGCTGAACCTGCGGCTCGGCGCGGCAATGGCTCGGGAGCGCGGTATCACCGCCGCGGTCACATCGGTCGGTTCGACGATCGCCGTCTGAGCTGCTCTCGCTCCGAGCCACAAATATGACGCTTATATCAATTAGCGACGGATTCGAGGGCTCGGATTCCGTTGATCGACGCGGGATCGGGACCTATATTACGACGTAATTGTAAGGTTTTAATGGCCTGCTATCCGGCGCTACCAGACTTGACGCTTTCGTTGACAAGAACTCTTCGTGAGCCGTATGATTTCCCCAGCTCACCTGCTTCGAGCGGGGGATCCGCACTCTTCGGTGCCATCGACCGGGAGTCCCCATATCGGCCCGCCTATGCAGCGTCACACGCCTCCCGTGCTTGGCGACACTTCCAGGAAGGAATCGCGCATGACCCAATCAGTGCCCCTGGCCGAGGGGTTGTTTACTTGGCCCGCGGACAATCCCGCCCTGATCGGCGGGAAGGCCTCCGACGGCAGCATCGTCTTCCCCTACCGTGAGCACCGCCTCGTCAGCGGCCGCCGGGAGAAGCTCGAGCCAGTGGAGCTGCCCCGGCGGGGCACGCTGTGGACGTTCACCACGCAGCGGTTCTGCCCGCCGATTCCGCCTTACGCGGGCGACGCCGAAACCTTCGAACCGTTCGCAGTCGGATACATCGAACTCCCCGGCGCACTGCGGGTGGAGGCGCGGCTGACCGAGCCCGACCCGGAAAAGCTGCGGATCGGTCAGCAGATGGAATTGCGGATCGTACCCTTCGGCAAGAACAAGGAAGGCGTGCAGACGTTGATGTTCGCCTTCGCTCCGGTCGACGAGAAGGAGGACGGCCGTGGCGAGCAGTGAGGTCGCGATCATCGGGGTGGGTCTGCACCCGTTCGGGCGCCATCCGGGCAAGTCCGCCTTGGAAATGGGTGAGGATGCCATCATCGACGCCCTCGCCGACGCCGGCGTGGCCTGGCCGGATGTTCAGGCCCTCTACGCGGGCAGCATGGAGGTGAAGAATCCGGAGAACGTCGTCTCTCTGCTCGGTCCCACGGGCATACCCACGCGCGCGGTGTTCACCGGATGCGCGACCGGCGGGACTTCACTTGCCATGGCGGCCAACGCGATCCGGGTCGGCGATCACGACTTGACGCTGGCGGTGGGCCTGGACAAGCATCCGCGCGGCGCGTTCTCCGACCACCCGTCGGTGGTCGGGCTCCCGGACTGGTACGGCGAGATCGGCCTGTTCCTCACCACTCACTTCTTCGGGATGAAGATCAACCGCTACATGCACGACCACGGGATCTCGCACGAGACGCTCGCGCGGGTGTCGGCGAAGGCGTTCCGCAACGGGGCGGCCAACCCGACCGCGTGGCGGCGCAAGCCCGTCACCGAGGCGGAAGTGCTGGCCTCGCAGGTGCTCAATTATCCGCTGCGCCAATACATGTACTGCAATCCGGACGAAGGGGCGGCGGCCGCGGTCCTGTGCCGCGCGGACCAGGCACACAAATACACCGATACGCCCATCTATCTGCGGGCCTCCCAGCTGTTCTCCCGCCGGGAGGGCTCGATCGAGGTGCTGACGCCGTCGCTGAAGATCGAGACCGCGCCGAGTCCGACCGTGTTCGCATCCCGGGCCGCCTACGAAGAGGCCGGCATCGGCCCCGAGGATGTCGACGTCATCCAGTTGCAGGACACCGACGCGGGCTCGGAGGTCATCCACATGGCCGAGAACGGCTTCTGCGCCGACGGCGATCAGGAGAAGCTGCTCGCCGACGGGGAGACCGAGATCACCGGGCGGCTGCCGATCAATACCGACGGCGGACTGCTCGCCAATGGTGAACCGGTCGGCGCCTCCGGCCTGCGGCAGGTGTTCGAGCTGGTCAACCAGCTGCGCGGGCGGGCGACCGGCCGGCAGGTGGAGGGGGCGCGGGTCGGCTACGCGCAGCTTTACGGTTCCCCGGGGACGGCCGCGGTCACGATTCTGTCGCGCTGATACGAAGGACTCGAAGGCTCGCGGACAAAAGGAGCGCCATGCGGTCGGAGCTGACCCTGGGTGACATCATCGGTGACAATGCGGTGCGCTTCCCGGATGTTCCCGCCTATATCGCCGACGGTGAGATCCTGACCCATTCCCAGTTGCTCCGCCGTGCCACGGAATTGGCCGCCGCACTGGCCGAGCGCGGCGTGCGCCGCCAGGATCGCGTCGCGGTCTTGAGCCGCAACAGCATTCGTTTCGGGGAGGTGCTAGCGGCGGGTCAGCTCAGTGGCATAGTGGTCGCGACGGTGAACTATCGGCTGGCGGTGCCGGAGATGGGCTCGATCCTGCGCGACGCGGCGCCGCGGGTGCTGTTCTTCGAGTCCGAATATCTGGCCGCCGTCGAGGAGCTTCGTCCGGAGCTGACCGGTGTCGACCTCTACGTATGCCTGGATGTCCCGGCCCCCGGCGCTGTGGAATACCGGGAGTTGCTGGACGCGGGCGCCGATCGCGAGCTGCCGTTCAGTGCGGTGGCGGGCGATATCGCCTGCCTGATCTACACCACCGGAACCACCGGACGTCCCAAGGGATGCATCCTGGGCCAGCGCGAGCTGCGGCGGATGGGAGCCGTGGTCAACGGCGAAATGCGCAGCGGCAGTACCGATCGTGCGCTGTTGGTTATGCCGATGCTGCACATCGGCGCGATCGCGATCGCGCTGGGTGTGCACGCGCGCGGCGGCACCGCCATACTGCACCGGCAGTTCGAGCCGGCGGCGATGCTGACGACGGCGACCGCGGACGGGATCACCATCCTGCACCTGGCGCCGACCATGTTGCAGACGCTGGTCGACGCGGCCGGCCCGGACAGTCCGGCACTGGCCGGCATTCGCACGGTGGTCTACTCGGCGGCGCCGGTCACCAGCAGTATCCTGCGCGCGGCGATGGCGGCGATGCCGAATGCCGGATTCCTCAATCTATACGGGCAGACCGAGGTGATCACCTCGGGCTTACCGCGGGAGCTGCACCGCACCGCGACCGAGGACGACCGGCGCCGGCTGACTTCGGTCGGTCATCCCTTCCCCGAGACCGAGGTACGGATCATCGACGGCGACGGGCGCGAGTGCTCGCCGGGAAAACCGGGGGAGATCGTGGTTCGCTCGGCCGTGATGTTCCGCGGCTACTGGAACAACGACCGGGCCACCGCCGAAACGATTCGCGATGGCTGGTGTCGTACCGGTGACGTCGGGATGTTCGATACCGAGGGCCTGCTGTATCTGGTCGACCGGAAGAAGGACGTGATCATCTCCGGCGGCGAGAACGTCTACTCGGTACAGGTCGAAGAGGTTGTCGCGGGCCATCCGGCGGTCGCGGAATGTGCGGTGATCGGCATTCCCGACCAGCGCTGGGGTGAATCCGTCTGTGCCGTGGTGGTTCCGGTCGAGGGAGTCACCGTCGATGCGGACGACCTGCGCGAATATGTCGCGGCGCGGATCGCCCGATACAAGGCGCCGCGGCGCACGATCGTGGTGGACGAGCTGCCCAAACTGCCGACCGGAAAGCTGGACAAGAAGGTGCTGCGGGCTCGGTACGCCGGTGCCGACTCTGCATTTCCGGTGTAGCCCAGAGCATTCGGCAACGGCGGCTGATCAGCTCAGCAGCTCGAGGATGGTGGCGTTGGCTTGGCCGCCGCCCTCGCACATCGTCTGCAGTCCGTAGCGAATTCCGTTGTCCTGCATGTGATAAAGCAGCGTCGTCATCAGCCGGGCCCCGCTACCGCCCAGCGGATGACCCAGCGCGATGGCCCCGCCGTTCGGGTTGAGCGCCTTGACATCGGCACCGGTTTCGGCCAGCCAGGCCGGCGGCACCGGCGCGAACGCCTCGTTGACCTCGAACGCGCCGATCTCGTCGATGCTCAGGCCGCTGCGCTCGAGCGCCTTCTCGGTGGCGGGAATCGGGCCGGTCAGCATGATCACCGGATCGGAGCCCGCCAGTACCGCGGTATGCACGCGCGCGAGCGGTGCCAGGCCCGGCGGGCGGCCTGGATGATGCTCACCGGGGAACGGATCGATGTGCACACGGCGTTGCGGTGGGGATTGGTCGATGAGGTCGAACCTCGGTGAGGGCAATGGCCCGGAGGAGGCGGTTCGCGTCACCGCGCCGGGCCGCATCGACCGTCGAGGCGATCACCGTCGCCGGAACACGACCTCTCCGGCCTGCACGACCACGCTGACGAGACCGGCGTCGGGATGGGTCAGCGCCGTGCCGAGTGGTTCGGACAGCAGGCACAGATCCGCGGGACAGCCGCGGTACAGCCGTCGCGGCGGCCCGCCCGGGTCCTCGGGCGGCGAAAGATATCCTGCCAGTGCTACCCGAGCCGAAACACGTTCTGCCGCAGCGATAATCGTGCCCGAAGGGGTGGCCCGCCGCACGGCCGAGCGGATCGTGTGCCACGGGTCGGCCGCACCGAACGGGGCGTCGCTCGACGGTGCGACCCGCACACCGGCCGCTGCCAGCGACGCATAGGGGTAGAGCAGTTCGTGGTCCTGCGGTTCGACCGCGTCCAGGTATTGCTCGCCCCGGTCGGCGACGAAACTGGGCTGGGTGACGACCGCCAAGCCCATCCGTGCCAGCTCGAGCCGGGTCTCGGGCGGGACGATCGCGGCATGTTCGATCCGGTCGCCGGTGATCGTTCCGGTCGTCTGCAGGGCGGCCAGCGTCAGCAGCAGCGATTCCCGGGTGACGCAGTGCACGGCAACGGCGCGGCCCTGCGCTCGTGCCGAGCCGATCGTGTCGACGATGTCGGACATGCCGGGCAGATCATGGTCGTGCAGCAGCATTTTGCGCGGCCCGGTGGTGAGACCGGCGACGGGAGTGGTGGCCGCTGTCGCACCGAGGACGTGGACACGCAGCGGCAGGCGGCGGTCGCGGACGGCGCTGCCGAGAGTGTCCAGCCCAGTTCCGTCCTCGTCCGGGGTGGCGTCGGTCACGCCGGTGATGCCGTAGGCCGACAGGCGACGGCCGAGAGCCGCGAGGTCCGGCGCGGTGGTCCCGACCGCATCGCGCAGGCGTGCGTCGAAGCGCCACAAGCGGCCTGTCGCAACACCTTCGGCGTCCCGTTCCACCTCGGTGCCGGTATCGAGCGCGCTGCCGAGCGCCGCGATGCCGGCCGAGTTGAGTGTCCACAGAGCGCCGCCGCGATGCTGGATCCGCACCGGCCGCTCGCCGATCATCCCGTCCAGGATGTGGCGGTCGAGAATTCCCGCCGCCGATTCGTGATAGTTGACCCCGCGGATCCAGTGCCCCGCCGGCAGGCGAGCGCCCGTGGCCCGCAGTGCCCGTTCGAGCTGCTCGGCGGTGCGCACGTGCGGTGGGCCGCAGTCGAGGGAGTCCGCCGCCGCCGCGGCGGCCAGCAGGTGGATGTGATGATCGTGCAGGCCGGGAATCAGGGCGCCGCCACGGGCGGCGATCAGCTCCTCGCCGCGCCGGGGAACCAGTCCGGGGGCGAGTTCACGGACGACGCCCTGCTCGATGCGGGCATCCAGCAGCTGCCCCGCTACTTCCGCCTCCTGGATCAGCACGCTCACCCACCCACCCACCGCGACAGGACGGCGGTGGTGTCGGCCCCCAAGTCCGCGGCGGCGCTCGCCGCCCGGCGCGGGCACGGTGCGGCCACCGGAAATTCTGCCCGCGCGGTCCGGACCCGCCAGTGTCCGTCCGGCCCGCGGACCACCTCGTGCGCCTCGACCGGGTCGCGGAGCGCGGCCGCCAGGACGTCGCGCATCGATACGTCGACCAGAAACGCCCGGTCCGAGGCCAAGACGGCGGCGGCCGCGGCCGCGGCGTGCACCCCGGCGACCGGATCGGCCAGCGCATCCCCGCAGGGCAGCGCCTCGCCCTCGTCGATGATGACCGCCCCCGCCGCGGCGGCGACGTCGTCGCCGAAACCGACCCGATCCGACCAGGGGCCGGCGCGTCCGTAGGCGGTGATACTCAGCCAGCTCGTGCCGCTGTCCACCGTGGCCTCGGCATCGATGCCGAGGCCGCGCAACGCCCGCGGCCGCGACGCCTCAAGGACCAGATCGGCGGAATCGATCAGCTGTGCCAGCGTGCCGACGCCGTCTGTGGTGGTCAGATCGAGGCCGACGCAGGCGTGTCCGGCGTGCATCAGGTCGTAGAAGTCCCGCGAACCCGCACGCGACCCGTCCGGGCGGCGGGTGCTTTCGACCTTGACGATCCGGGCGCCGGTCATACCCAGCAGATGCGCGCACAGCGGACCCGCCCACAGCGAGGTCAAATCGACAACCAGCGGCGCGGGCCGACGATGGCGCCGAAAACCACCGCGCCGCATAATGATTGCGCGTTCGCCCCGCTGGCGGAACTGTTCGTCGCGCGGCCGGCCGGGCAGGTCGGCAACCGCGGCCGCGGCGATACCCAGCAGCTGGGCGCGGGCGGCAGCATCCGCGGCGGGCCGGGTGCGCGCCCACTCGGCGACGGCCCGCCACGGGTACCGCCCGGGCTCCCCCTCGATCAGGGCGGGCAGCAGGGTCAGATCGTCCGGGCGCGGCAGCGAGATCCCCAGGTGGCCGTCCGCCGCGGGGAGGGCCCGAAATGCTCCCCCGACCGACCATGGGGCATTGCGGCCACGGCCGAACAGCGCCGCGCGCTCGCCGAGCACCTCGGCGCCGGGCAGCGCCGAATCGACCGCACCGTCACCGTGACGCAGTGCGGCGAAGACGGCCAACGCGGCGCGGGTGGCCGCGGCAGACGTTCCGGGGGCCACCAGGGGCGGTCCGCCGGCTCGGCCGGTGAGCGCCATTGCACCCGATTGCGCCCAATCCCGCACTGCGGGAAAGGAATCCACTGCCACCGAGAGCTCCGGGGCACTTCCGTCCGGGTCGGCGGTGGCGGCGCCGAATTCGCGAAGCAGTCTGCGCGCGTGCGTCGCGGCCGGTCCGTCGCCGTGTATCCGGGCGGCGATCCCGGACAGCGGCATGGCATCGTCGGGCCGGGCCGCCACCGCGTCATCGCGGTGTGCGGCCGGGGCGCGCGGGGAATCGGTGTGGTCCATCTGTCGATCCGGTCGGCGGGCGGTGAACTCTGCTGCCAGATTACGCAAAGGCCCACCGGCCGGCCGGCGGCGGTCCGGCCGGTTTCCGCGGCCGCCGCGGGAGCGTGCGCCCTATTTGCGGCGTTTTCGTGTCCGCCGCCGGTGCCGGTCCGAACTGGGGCCGGAAGCCAGGCATTGAATTAATAGTGAGATCTTTTTACTATATGCACAGACTGTGACGCCCGCCACGGGCTGGTGAAAGGACTCCTCCGATGCTGGTCGACCCCGCTGCTGCTGTTGTGAATGACACCGATCAGATTGCGGCGGAGGGAATCTGGGATCTGATCCGCGAGCGCGCGCAACGATCGGCGGGACTGCCGATGCTGGTCGACGAACACGGCACCACACTCACCTTCGGGGAGTTCCGTGCGCGTGCCGAGCGGGTCGCGGCCGCACTGCGGGCCGAGGGGATCGGCCCCGGTTCGCGGGTGGCCTGGCAGCTGCCGACACGGATCAGCACGTTGCTGGTGATGGCCGCGCTGGCCCGGCTCGGTGCGGTGCAGGCGCCGATCATTCCGATTTATCGGGAACGCGAAACCGGTGCGGCGGTGGCCGCCGCAGAGGCCGACACGATGCTGATACCGGGAACGTGGCGCGGCACCGACTACCGCGCCATGGCCGAGGGGCTGCCGGGGACGCGGCGGGTGCTGACCATCGGGATGACCGCACCCGAGTCGGCGGATGTGGTGGCGCTCCCGCCCGAACCCGGTGTCTCGCAAGATATCCGGTGGATCTACTTCACCTCGGGATCGTCCGGTCTGCCCAAGGGGGCCTGTCACGGCGACAGCTCCCTGCTGGCCGCGGCGCGGGGATTTACCCAGCGCGGCGGACTCGGGCGCGAGCCCGGCGAAGTCGGCGGAATCCCGTTCCCGGTGGCACACGTCGGCGGGGTGCTCTATCTGATGTCGCTGCTGCTGGTCGGATTCCCCGCCGTCGTGGTCGAGGCGTTCGATTCGGCCACCACCTCGGAGCTGTTCCGCCGGCACCGAGTGACATTCACCGGCGGCAGCACGGTGTTCTACAACGCGCTGCTCAACGAACAGCGCAAACTGCCCCCGGGTGAACGGCTGCTGCCGAGCCTGCGCCTGCTCAAGGGCGGCGGAGCGCCGTGCCCGCCGAGTGTGTATCACGCGGTCCGCGCTGAACTGAACGCGACGGTCGCGCACGACTACGGCGCGACCGAGGTGCCGATGATCTGCGTCGCGTCCCCCGACGACACCGACGAGCAGTTGGCAAACACCGAAGGCCGCCCGATTCCAGGCCTTCGGCTGCGCGTCGTCGGCGCGGCCGGGGAGCTACCGCTGGGGCAGGACGGGGAAATTCAGGTCCAGGGCGCATCGGTATTTCGTGGCTACACCGATCCGGAGCTGACGGCCGCGGCGTTCACCGCCGACGGCTGGTTCCGCACCGGCGACCTGGGTCATCTGCGTTCGGACGGACATGTGGAGGTGACCGGCCGTCTGAAGGACATGATCATTCGCAAAGGTGAGAACATCGGACCCGTCGAGGTGGAGGCGCTGCTCGCCGAACATCCCGCCGTGGCCGAGGTCGCGGTGATCGGCTTGCCCGATGACGAACGCGGTGAGCTCGTGTGTGCGGTGATCGCCGTCCGTCCGGGTGCGGCAACGCCCACCCTCGACGAGGTCGCCGCGCATCTGCGGCGGGCGGGCCTCATGCCACAGAAGCTCCCCGAGCGCCTCGAGGTCCTGGCGGAGCTGCCCAAGACCGGGCTGGGAAAGCTGGACAAGCAGTCGCTGCGGAGGACCTTTTCCGGAGCGTGAGCGGGTGCGCACGTCCGTGCCGGCCGGCGGGCGCACCGCGTTATTCCGGCGCGATCCGGATCAGCCCCTCCTGAACGACGGTCGCCGCCAGCTCGCCGCCGCGCCGGAAGATCGAGCCCCGGCACAGCGCACGGGCCGAACCGGCCCAGATGCCTTCCTGCTCGTACCACAGCCACTCGTCGGCAGGGCCGGGTGCGTGGAACCAGATGCTGTGGTTGATCGTGGCGAAGCGCAGATCGGGGTCGTGTACGGTCCGGCGATGCGGACCGAGCGAGGTCGACAGCAGTAGCGCGTCGGAGAGATAACCGAGTACAGCGGCATGGACCACGTCGTCGTCCGGCAGCGGCTGCGGGGGACGCACCCAGAACCTCTGGTACGGTGCCACAGCGGTGCCCTGGCCGGCGGAAACCCGGACCGGGGTGTCGGGGAAGCGGAATTCCAGCATCGTGGTCTGCTCGAGTGCCGACAGCCATGCCCGATCGGCACCCTCGCCCACGATCTGCGCGGCCGGTTCGACGTCTTCGGGATGGGGTGCGGACAGCGTCGTAAGTTGATGTGCCAGACCGTTTTCGGGTCGCTGGAACGAGGCGGTGGCGATGAAGATGATCCGGTCGTGCTGGGTGGCTGTGACAAGCCGGGTGGTCAGTGACGTCCCGTCGTGCAGGGGTTCGACCCGGTAGGTGACAGGAGAATTGCCGTATCCCGGGCGCAGGAATGTGGTCTGCAGGGCGTGTATCGGCCGATCGTCGGTGACCGTCGCCCGGGCGGCGAGTATGGCCTGTCCTACGGTGACGCCGCCGAAGATGCGCGGTGCCGCGGTGGGCCGGGCAGGGCCGAGGAATTCGGATCCGCCGATCCGGTGGATGCTCAGAACGTCGGCCAGGGAGACCGGATCGACAGTCCGCGTCGCCATACTCATCGCTGGAACCTCTTCTCTCGGTGGCAAGCCCGCACGGGTACCCACCAACCCGTCGTTTGTCGCTTAACTATCTAACTATATTGCCCGAGGCGCTGTGCGGGTGCTACCGAGTCGCGCCCGGATTCCGCGTAGTAACCCGTGGGTCTTCTCGCTCGCCCCGCTGCCGGGCGGGAGGCGATGGCAGGTGTCCGAGATGGAACAATGGCAGCTCGATACTGTCCTCGTAGGGAGGAGATTCGATGTCGGCGCCCGCCAGGATGGGCCGTCCGGTGAATGCGGACGGGGAACAGACTCGCCTCCGAATCATGACCGCGGCGATGGACCACATCGCCGAGGTCGGCTACGCCAAGGCGACGATGAAGTCGATCGCCGAGCAGGCGGGGCTCACCAGTGCGGCGATCTACCACTACTTTCCCTCCAAGGTGGAGCTGGTCACCGCGACGCTGAACGTGCGGATCGACGAGGTGATGGCTCGACTGGTGCACGCGGTCGACTTCCCGGGCACGCTGCGCGAACATTTCGTCGCCCTGCTGGACGAGGCGATCGCGTGTGTGCGCGACTATCCGTCGGTGACCCGCTTCGATGCCACCGTCTACCTCGAATCCGCGCGCTACCCGGATCTGGGTGCCGCGGTCACGCGACGCCAGCGAGCCGAGGAGGCGCTCTACTCGCGGCTGGTGGATGAGGCGGTGCGCGCCGGCGAGGTGGCGCCCGGTATCGATGCGCGGTCGGTGGTGGACATGCTGACCTCGCTGACCTGGGGGCTTGCTCATCTGTCGGCCACCGCGACCGCCGACCGGCACCGGGCGGCGGTCCGTGCGACCGAAGCGCTGCTGGCCGGAACTTTGTTGATTGAACGCAATCATTAAACGAATTTAAGTCATTTTTTCGGAATCGCTCCCGCGGCTCGGGCCACCTCCATAAAGTAACTCATCAATTAGTTAGTTACATGCAGCCTTGTCACGAGGAGGTGGCTGGCTTTGACCACCCACGTCGAACACCGGATCGAGCAGCCGAGTACAGCCGGAGTCCCGTTCGCGATCACCGACCCGGCCAAAGTTCCTGCGGGAAGGTACTTTTCGCCTGAGTTTGCCCAGCTCGAGAAGGAGAAGCTCTGGCCGCACGTTTGGCAGATGGCCTGCCGGGCCGACGAGATCCCACGCCCGGGTGACTTCACCGAGTACAAGATCAACGATCAGTCGATCATGGTGGTGCGTCAGCGTGACGACACCGTGAAGGCCTACTTCAACGCATGCCGCCACCGTGCCACGGCCCTGGCCTCCGACAGCGGAACCTTCCACGGTGGTCAGATCGTCTGCCCGTACCACGGCTGGCGCTGGAACCTGGACGGCTCCAATTCCTACGTGTATGCCGAACGCGGCTTCGCTCCGCGCTGTCTCGATCCGGAGTCGTTGCGGCTGGTGGAGTGTCAGGTCGGCGAATTGTTCGGGCTGGTGTGGATCAATATGGATCCGGCCGCGCCGCCGTTGCACGAGGCGATGGCCGGGATCGCCGAGGCGCTGGCGCCGATCGCTTTCGAACGGATGCGGGTGCGCTGGTGGCGTCACCTCATCCTGCCGGGGAACTGGAAGGTCGCCCAGGAGGCGTTCATGGAGGCCTACCACGTGATGCAGGCGCATCCGTCGCTGTCGATGGGCGCGTCCGACGAGGACTTCAACCTCGACGCGTTCGGCGGCACGTTCGAGACCTTCGACGGCGGCCACGCGCACATGCTGCCCGTGCCGGGTGAGATTCCGGTCGAGGGAATGTCCGCGGCGGAGTACTTCGTCCAGTACAACACCGCGCTCTACCTGGGCACCGATGCCTACGCCACCGAACGGGAGATGTTCATCCAGCAGGGCTTGCTCGAGCGCGACATCGATCCCGATCAGTTCCCGTCGGCGTTCTTCGGCGCGCTGTACGACTACGCGAAGGGGGCGGGCGTCGATCTGCCGGCGCCGCCGACAAAGACCAGCGGTTACGGTCACATTTTTCCGAACATCACCGTGTTGCCCGCCTATGGCAATTCGATCATGTACCGGGTCCGGCCCAACGGCGACGATCCGGAAAGCTGTGTCTTCGAGGTCTGGGCACTGCAGATTCCGGCGGCGGGGGAGGAGAGCGCCGATCGGCCCGAACTCGAGGGACCGATCCCGGTCGAGGACTGGCCGCAGATCCTCAAGGAGGATTTCCACAACATCATCGCCCAGCAGAAGGGTCTGAAGACTCGAGGGCTCGACGGGCTGACGCTGTCCGAACCGTACGAGGCGATGATCGTCAACAGTCATCGGACGATCGATCAGTATCTGGCGCGGTGATCCGGGTGCCAGTGGTACGAGTGGACCCGGCCGGTTTCGAACTGGCCGTCGGCGACGGTGAGACGCTGTTCGAGGCGGCGCTGCGGGTGGGGGCTCGCTGGCCGACCATCTGCTACGGGCAGGCCCGCTGCACGGCCTGCGCCGTGCGAGTGATCGACGGGCACGACCGGCTCGGCCCGGTCTCCGACGAAGAGCGAGATGTCTTGCGGCAGATCACGAATCGGCGCATGGGATGGCCCCTGCGCGATACCCGGCTGGCATGCCGGTTGACGGTGACCGGTGACATCACAGTGGAAAAGCGGGCGGCCCGGCCGTGTGCGCCCGGAGTGTCCGACAGTGAGGAGCGGGACGGTGAGTGAGCAGGGACCGGCAACGACGCCGGAACAGGTCTACGACGTCGTGGTCGTGGGCTTCGGCGGCGCCGGGGCCTGCGCCGCGATCGCGGCCGCCGAAGCCGGCGCTTCGGTGCTCGTAGTGGACAGGTTTTACGGTGGCGGATCGACGACGCATTCCGGGGGTGTGGTCTACGCCGGCGGCGGCACACCCGCGCAGCGGGAGGCGGGCGTCACCGACACCGCCGAGGCCATGTTCACCTATCTCGCACAGGAGGCCGGTGACGCGGTGGGCACCGCGACGCTGCGCCGGTTCGTGGACGGCAGTCCCGCGATGATCGAATGGCTTACCCGCCAGGGCGTGCCGTTCGAGGGCAGCCTGTGCCCGTACAAGACGTCCTATCCGACCAATCGCCACTTCTTGTACTACTCGGGCAACGAACAGGTTCCCAGCTATGCCGACAACGCCGCCCCGGCCCCGCGCGGGCACCGGGTCCGGGCGAAGAATTTCAGCGGGGCCGCGTTCTACGCCACGCTGCGAGATGCCGCGCTGGGCAAGGGCATCGA
Organism: Nocardia nova; assembly: GCF_002933465.1. Taxonomy (GTDB): domain Bacteria; phylum Actinomycetota; class Actinomycetes; order Mycobacteriales; family Mycobacteriaceae; genus Nocardia; species Nocardia nova_B. The sequence goes on along the minus strand of NZ_PSZE01000013.1, from coordinate 39,009 downwards.
GTTCCGCCCGCTGGCCGAGGTGCGCGAGCTGATCGTGGCCAACGGTGCGGTGGTCGGCGTCGAATTCGACGCCCCGGACCCCGGTGTCTTCGGGCGCCGGCACAAGATCCGCACCGAGATCGCCGCCAAGGCAGAGGTGTGGCATCCGCCGCTGGGCGACCGCCTGATGGCGAAAGTCGTTTCGGCCCAACGCAAGCGGAGCACTCGCCACCGGGTCCTGGCCCGCGGCGGGGTGGTGCTGTGCACCGGCGGCTTCGGGCAGAACAAGGAACTGGTCCGGCGCCACGCGCCGGCCTGGACCGAGGTGTCGCCGCTGGCCGCCGGTGGTGACGACGGCGCGGGCCTGCGGCTGGGTGCGCAGGTCGACGCGGCCACCAGCCACCTGCACAAGATGTCGGGCTGGAAATTCATCTCGCCCCCGTCGGGATTTCTCGAGGGGGTCGCGGTCGGAATGGAGGGCGATCGGTTCGCCAACGAACAGCTCTACGGCGCGACCATGTCCGAACCGCTGATCGAACAACAAGGCGGGCGCGGATTCCTCATTCTGGACGCGCCGGGCTGGCGCACCGCGCGACGGCAGGCGCGGGAACAATCGGCATTCTTCCAAGTTCCGCAGAGCCTCTATATTTTCAGCCCATTCGGCCACCGCCGGGCCGCGACCGTGCAGGCGCTGGCCTCAGCGTGCGGTATCGATCCGGCCGGTCTGGCGGCGACCGTCGCGAAATACAACCAGGACATCGAGGCCGGACGGCCCGATCGGTTCGGCAAGGCCGACCAGTACCGGCGGGTGCTCGACCGCGGCCCGTATTTCGCGGTGAATCTGGCGCCGGGCGTCAGCCCCGCCTACCCGTTCCCGTTCATCACTCTCGGCGGGTTGGCGGTGGACGAGGACACCGGGGCGGTGCGCCGGGCAACCGGTGGCACCGTCCCCGGACTGTACGCCGCCGGCCGCGCGGCGGTCGGAATCTGCAGCAACAGTTACGTGTCCGGGCTGTCGCTGGCCGACGCGGTGTTCTCCGGCCGCCGTGCCGGTGAGCATGCGGCTCGCTCCGGCCGCGACGTCGAAATCCTCGAATTGAAGAATCAGGAGACCAGGTGAGTCCATCGACCCCCGCGCCGAGCCCCGAGGCGCAACTCGACATCTTCGCCACCGCGACGCGAATCGCGTTGTCGGACGAGAAATATCGCTCATACATGTTGAGCGGCAAGATCGGCGGCATGTACTATTCGCCGCGCGGACAGGAGTTCGTCGCGGCTTCGGTAGCGGCGCATCTACGGCGCGACGACTACGTGGTGACCACTTATCGCGGACTACACGACCAGGTCGCCAAGGGGGTGCCGCTGCGCGATCTGTGGGCCGAGTACCTGGGCAAGGCCGCCGGAACCTGCGGCGGCAAGGGCGGGCCGATGCATGTGACCGCGCCGGAGTACGGGCTGATGGTCACCACCGGTGTCGTCGGCGCCGGTCTGCCGATCGCGAACGGACTGGGCTTGTCCGCGCAGATGCGCGGCACCGATCAGGTGACCGTGGTGAACTTCGGTGACGGCGCGTCCAATATCGGCGCCTTCCACGAGGCGCTCAACCTGGCGTCGGTGTGGCGGCTTCCGGTCGTCTTCGTCTGTCAGAACAACAGATACGCCGAGTACACGCCACTGCGCGAGGGCACCTCGGTGGAGAGCATCGCCACCAGGGCGGCCGGTTATTCGATGCCCGGTGTCACTGTGGACGGCAATGATCCCATTGCGATGTACCAGGTCGCGGGCGACGCGATCGGCCGGGCCCGGCGCGGTGAGGGGCCGACGTTGCTGGAGGCCATGACCTTTCGCTTCCACGGCCATGTCATGGGCGATCAGCAGGGGTACATGCCCAAGGAGGAACTCGCGGCGGCGATGGCGAACGATCCGCTGCCGCGTTTCCGGGCCCAACTGATCGAGTCGGGCGCGGCCACGGTCGAGCAGATCGAGGCCGTCGAAGCGGCGGCGGCCGCCGAGGTCGCCGATGCCGCCGAATTCGCCTTCGATGCGCCCCTACCGGATCCAGCGGAACTGACCACCGATGTGTATGCGGAAGGAGCGGCGGCATGACCATCGCAGAACAGCCCGTGCAGACCCGGACCCTGGGCTTCGTCCAGGCGATCAACGACGCGCTCGATATCGCGCTGGAGACCGACGAGCGGGTCTTCGCCCTCGGCGAGGATATCCAGGAGCCCGGCGGTGGCGGTTTCGGTGCGTTCAAGGGCCTGGGAAAAAAGTATGGGACACAACGGATTAGGCATACACCGATCTCCGAGCAGGCGATCATGGGGGCCGCGATCGGCGCGGCCATCTCCGGGCTGCGGCCCGTCCCGGAGATCATGCTGATGAACTTCACCCACGTCTGCATGGATCAGCTGGTCAACCACGCCGCCAAGTTGCGCTACATGTCCGGTGGCCGCACCCCGGTGCCGATCACGGTGCGCACGGCCACCGGCGCCGGCGGTGGATTCGGGGCACAGCATTCCGACATGCTTGAGGCTCAGTTGGTGCATGCCGCCGGCCTCAAGGTCGTGGTGCCGAGCAATCCGGCCGACGCCAAGGGACTGCTGCTGTCGTCGATCTTCGACGACGACCCGGTGGTATTCGTGGAGATGTTCGGGCTCTACTTCGCCTCGCGCGGTGAGGTTCCGGTGGGGGACCATCGAGTTCCGCTCGGTAAGGCGGCCATCGCGCGCCCCGGATCGGATGTCACCATCCTGACCTATGGGCGGCAGGTGGTCGACTGCCTGGCCGTCGCCGAACAGCTGGCCACCGAGGGGATCGACGTCGAGGTGGTGGATCTGCGGACGCTGCAGCCGCTCGACATCGAGACCGTGCTCGCCTCGGTGGCCAAGACCAAGCGTGCGGTCGTCGTGCACGAAGCGGTGCGGCGCAACGGATTCGGCGCCGAACTGGCCGCGACCATCCACTCCGAGCTGTTCGGTGAGCTGGCCGGTCCGGTGGCGCGGGTGACGGCACCGAACACGCCGGTGCCCTACGCCAAATCGCTGGAACAGGCCTACATTCCCGGGCCGCCGCAGATCGAGGCGGCCGTGCGCGGGCTGTTGTGACACCCGATCACCCGATTCATCGCGAGAGGAGACGCCTTCCGTGGCGCACGAACTATTGATACCCCAGCTCGGTGTGACGATGACCGAGGGGACGATCACGGCCTGGCTGGTCGAGGACGGCCAGACGGTGCAGCAGGGAGATCTGCTCTACACCCTGGCCACCGACAAGACTGAGACCGATATCGAATCACCTGCCGCGGGCACGCTGGTCATAGTCGGTGAGATCGAGGTGGAGTACCCGGTCGGCTCAGTCGTCGGCCGGATCGAATAGCGGGGCCGGATCCCGCGGCACGCCGTTGTCCGCTGCCGCGGGCCGGTGTCCTGCACCGTTGACCACCGGCGGGGTTCCGGATGCGCGGAGCTCACCGAAGTTACCGCGCACCAACATGTTTTGTACCAGACATGCTCGTTCGAGGAGAACAGTCGTGGCACGAGGAATCTTGTACGTCGAAACCCGGCCCAGTGCCCCGCAGCGCACCGCGGAGTATCACAGCTGGTACGACGAGACGCATCTGCGCGAGGTGGTGGCGATGGACGGGTTCGTCTCGGGCCGCCGGCTCGAGCCCGTCGCCGATGACGGCCCGTTCGTCGCCCTGTACGAAATCGAGGCCGACGATCTGCAGGCCGTGGTCGACCGGCTGTTGGCCGCTGCGGTAGGCGGAGCCCTGCACATGTCCGATGCCCTGTGTATGGATCCTGCGCCGGTGGTCCGCCTGTTGCGCACGATCACGGTGCAGGAGTCCGAGCCCGAGCCCGGTCCCGGTCGATCTGCGCTGGCCGATTCGGGCACAGCCCCGCGCTGAGCTGGTGAGGGGCTGGTCGCCCCCCCTGACGTGGGGGCGACCAGGGCCTCGCGGCCGGTGGCGCACCTACCGATCCGCGGCCGCGCGCCGCAACGGCGCCGCGACCTGGGTGGCGAACAGGTCGAGCGTGCGTGCGGGGGCGTGATCGTGGAAGCGCAGGATGAACAGATCCACGCCCCGCGCCCGCTCGCGGGCGAAGTAGTCGACGAGTTCGGCCGGGGTGCCGACAACCGGTGGGCCCCAAGATGATTCGGGCATGCGCCGCAGAAGTTTCGCGCGCACGGCTTCGGGGTCGTCGCCGGGATGGACGAGGCCGACCGGATATTGTGCGGAGATGCGCGCGCTGCCGCGCAGCGGCGCCAGTTGGTCCATACGCTCGCGGGCGCCGGCGACGCAGTTCCACCAGTCGGCGTATTCGGCGACCAGTGGCATCGTCAAGGTCGGCCCGCCGCCACCGATGTGGAACGGGATCCGGTCCTGTGCCGGTACGGGCAGTCCCCACGCGTCCCGCAACCGAAAGTGCTTGCCGGCGTAGTCGAAACGTTCACCGGTGAACATCAATGCCAGGATCTCGAGCGTCTCGGCCAGTCGTTGCGAGCGCACCCGCGGCGAACCGGCCTCGATGCCGAACCGGTCGAATTCCTCCTCGATCGACCCCCAGCCCAGGCCCAGATCCAGGCGGCCGCCGCTGATGCGATCCAGGGTCGCGGCCATCTTCGCCAGCACCGCCGGATGCCGCAATGGTGCACATCCGACCAGATGGCCCAGGCGGATCGTGGCGGTCGCGGTGGCGATGGCGGTGAGCAGAATCCAGCTGTCCGGCACATCCACCGGCGGGGCGGCGGGGGCGTAGAGATGATCCATGAGCCAGAACGAATCGAAACCCGCGTCCTCGGCCGTGCGAGCGGTGGCTATCACGGCATCCGGGCTGGTGTTGAACTGCGGGAGGAAGACCCCGAATTGTGGAATCGGCGCGGGCATCGGTCACAGCCTCGCCTGGGCCCAGTACGGGTCGCGCAGCAGCTTCTTGTACAGCTTTCCGTTGTCCTGGCGGGGAAGTTCGCGGGCGAAATCGATCGATCGCGGCCACTTGTAGGAGGCAAGCCGGCCACGGCAGTGGTCGAGTAGCCGCTGGGTCAGCTCAGGTCCCGCATCGGCCCAATCGGCGGGCTGGACAACGGCTTTGACCTGTTCGCCGAGTTCTGGGTCCGGCACTCCGAAGGCGGCCACATCGGCCACCTGCGGGTGCAGGATCAGCACATCCTCGATCTCGCGGGGATAGATGTTGACTCCGCCCGCGATGATCGTGAAATCACGCCGGTCGGTGAGATATAGATATCCGTCGGCATCCAGCTGCCCGATATCGCCGAGGGTATGCCAGTCCGGATGCTCCGGATGTGAGACGGCAGCGGTGCGCTCGGGGTCGCGGTGGTAGCTGAAGTTCGCGCCGGCGGTTTCGAAATAGACGGTGCCGATGTCGTCGTATGACAGTTCGTCGCCGTTGTCGTCGCAGATATGGACAGTGCAGCCCACCGGCCGCCCGACCGAGCCCGGATGGTCGAGCCATTGCTCGCTGGACAGGGCGGTGGTGCCGAAGTTCTCGGTGCCGGAGTAGTACTCGGTGATGATCGGCCCCCACCAGTCGATCATCTGCTTTTTGACCTCGATCGGGCACGGCGCCGCGGCGTGCACGGCCACCCGCATGCTGGACAGGTCGAAGCGGGACCGAATCCGCGGCGCCAGCTTCAGCATGCGCACGAACATCGTCGGTACCCACTGACTCGAGGTGACCGAGTATTCGTCGATGGCGCGCAGCGCGGCCTCGGCATCGAATTTCGGCATGATTGCCACCGTACCGCCGCTGCAGTGCACAAGACATGAAACACGCAGTGGCGCAGCATGGTACAGCGGAGCGGGGGACAGGAACATGGTGTCGGCATCGAGCCCGAACAGGGCTCGCCCGCTGGGCAGTAACTCCGCGTCACCGTCGGCGGCCGGGTGATCGGGCAGCGGGTAGCGGATGCCCTTGGGCCGGCCGGTGGTGCCGGAGCTGTAGAGCATGAAGGTGCCGCGGACCTCCTGATCGTCCGGTCCGCCGGAATACCGCGCGGCCGCGTCGTCCAGCGATTCGTAGGATGTGCTGGTGCCGTCGAGCATGAAACGCCGCACGACGTCGGGAGTGAGGTCGACGATCTGTTCGGCCACCGAGGCCAGCGCGGCGGTCGTGATGACCACCTTCGCGGTGCTGTCGTTGATCAGATAGGCGACCTCGGCGGCGGTCAGGTGGGAGTTGACCGGAGTGACGTACAGACCGGAATTCAGTCCCGCCCAGACCAGTTCGAAATATCTCAGGTGGTTCTCGGCGAGAACCACGTAGTGGTCGCCGGGCCGCAATCCGGCCTCCCGCAGCAGCCGGGCGAGCCGGTTCGCACCGGCGACCAGCTCGCCATAGGTCTGCACGGCGCCGGTGGCGGTGTCGATCACCGCCGGCTTGTCCGGGGTGGATGCGGCGAAGTGGGCTGGATACACGAACTCTCCCGTTCTTGCTCGATGCGTTGTCATCCGCCGGCGTCGCCGTCGAACACGATGCGCGGCTTCATGATTCGCTGATGCTGTGCACCCATTCGGCGGCCCGGTCGAAGAACTCGGCGCTGTTGAGCGCCAGGTTCATCGAATGGCCCGATCCCGGCAGCACGTAGGTTTCGAGCTCCGCGCGGGGGAAGAACGGGCGTTCGGAGCTGTACAGAGCCGCGGCGCTGGAGCAATCGGTGAGCGAGCCGCCCGCTCCCTGCGCGCAGAAGACCTTGTCCGCGGTCCCGTTCGCGATGAGCACCGGCACCGCGATATCGAAAGTGGCGGGGATGAATACCGGGATGGTGGCCAGAATGCCGATAGTGCCGGCGGCGCGCGTGGCCTCGTCGGCGGCCACCACCTGGGGATCGGAGTCCCCCGGTGCGTGGAAGGCGGCCTGGCGGGCGCCCGGAACGCTCAGGTAACCCAGGTCGCCGGCGGGTATCCGACCCGCGGTGGCGGGATCGTCGAGTGCCGGACGTGCCGCGCCGACGATGGTGGCGATGCCGCCGGGCCCGGGAGCGTGTGACGCGCCGCTGACCAGGAGCCCGTCCACGTCGTGATAGGTGCCGGCCTCGAGCATCGAGGTCAGTGAGCCGAACGAGTGGCCCACCAGCACGACGTGGTTCCACGCCCGTCCCAGTGCCCCGGCGCGCGCGGCGCCGATGACCTCGTGCACGGCCTGGGCCGCCGACAACGCCGAGACCTGTACCCCGACCGGCTTGGAACTCTTGCCGACGCCGATCGGGTCGATGGCGAGGGTCGCCAATCCGGCGCGGGCGGCGTGCCGCACATAGGAGTAGCGGCCGTCGAATCCGGGGAAGTCCCAATAGGTCCGGTCGTAGGTGGCTCCGGGCACGAGTATCTGGAGTGCGGAGGACGGATCGGCCGGCCGGCAGTAGGTGCCCGCGATCCGGGCCTCGCGGTCGACGGTGACCGGGATGGAGACCTCCGTGCACCGGGGGCCGGCCGCCGGCGCGGCGGTGGCAGGTGCCGCCAGGCCCGCGAACGCTATGACCGCTATGACCGTCGGCCAGAACCATACTGCCCGCAGACTTCTCATTCTCGACCCTTCCGCTGTGCCCCCGGTGTCGAGCATGCTAACAGCCAATAGGTCCGCCATCAATTAGATGAATAAGTAATCTCATTACCCTCAGGTCAGGGCGAGCGTGGTCAGGATGTCGGGGCTGAAGGCCGCGGCCGGCGGCGTCCAGGGGCCGGAGTGGATGCCCCCGAGCGCCGCGCTCGTTTCCGGGCGCTCGGCCACCAGTTTCAGCATGCGTGCCCGCTTGGCGGTGCGGTCGGGCAGCCCGAACGCCGAGAGCATGTCGGTGAGCGCGGTGGCGAAACGCAGCCGGGCCATGCGCACGCTGCGCTCCTCGCTGTAGCCGCGCAAGGTCGCCGGAGTCCACGTCCGGTTGTCCAGCAGCGCTTCGGCGAGCAGCCGGGCATCGCGCAGGGCGATACTGAGTCCCTGGGCGCCGATGGGATTGCTCCACCCGGCCGCGTCGCCGATCAGCGCCACGCCGGGGACGACGGGGGTATCGGTCCAGGCGTCGGTCAACGGAAAGGTGGCGCAGGGGCCCAGGGGCTGCGCCGTGGCCAGGGCGTCGCCGCACGGCAGCGCCGGGGTGCGGTAGGCATCGAGGAATCGGCTGATCCGATCCGGCCCGGTGATGCGTTCCGGATCGGTGGTGCGGCGGCCCACGTAGAGCCGGATCCGCCCGTCGGCGCGCGGGATGACGATGTACTGGTTGCGACCGCTCACCGCGATCGTGGTCTCGGCGCGATCCCATGCGCCGTGGTCGTCGACGAGCATGCCCGACAGCATCACTCGCGGGCTGGTGATGGTGAACGGGACCTGGGTCGCGGTCCGGGTGGCCGAGTTCTTGCCGTCGGCGCCCACGACGATCCGGCAGTCCAGATGGTGTTCGGTTCCCGCCCTTTCGTAGTCGACCGAGGGTGACGCGCCGTGCCCGACGACGCAGCGGGCGACACCGCGCACGACCGTGGCGCCCGCCTTGGTCGCCGCGGTGGCCAAGGCCTCTCGCAGCTCGGGGTGGCCGACTCCGATGACGCCGGGCGCCTGCGGTACCACCGCGCTGAGATCGATCGCCCCGCGCCGCGCCCGGGCGATGTCGAGACTTTCGTCGTAGGGCACCATCCGGGTGATCACCGAGGCGTCGGCGGCGCCGGTGACGGCGTCGGCGATGCCGAGATCGATCGCTTCGAGAAACCCCCACGGCACCAGGGCCTCGCCGCGAACCTGGTCTCGGTAGACCGGCTCGCGCTCGAGTACGGTCACCGCCACCCCGGCGGCCGCCAGCCGGGCCGCCAATGCGCATCCGGCCACGCCGCCGCCGACTATGACTGCGTCACAACGCATTCCATCCTCCTTCGGTTCATTTACTGGTGCATAATGAGATTCTCATTTACTGTGACATAATGATTCGCGGAACGCGAGAGAGGCTCGAGCACCCGGAGGTGTCGGTGGCGCGTCAGCGTGGTGGGACACAACCCGTTCCGTTGTCGGCGCAGGACATTCTCGAGGCCGCACTGCGGATCGTGCAGCGGTGTGGTCTGGATCGGCTGACGGTGCGCGCGGTCGCCGACGAGCTCGGGGTCACGCCGCCGGCGGTGCACTACCACCTGCGCGGCGGAGAGGATCTGGACGCGCGCGTGATCGAAGCGGTGGCCTCCCGCATCGAGATAGCCGTCGACCCCGAGGCGCATTGGGTGGATCAGTACGCCGGTCTGGTGTCGAGCATGGACCGCGCGTTCCTGCGCTATCCGGGCACGGGCACTCGGGTGCTCACGGCCGCACGGGAATCCCCGGCCGCCGAACGCCTGACCGGTGCGGCGCTGTCGATTCTGCGCACCGCCGGGTTCGGCGAGGCGGACGCCGTCGACCTCTTCACGGCCACCTATCTGATGTTCGCCGGATGGCTGGCCACCCGCGGCCTGCGCGAGACCGGCGGCACCCATCCGGCGCTGATCGCCGCGGGTGTCACGGCACCGGACCTGGCAGACGGAACGGCGCTCGACCGGGCACTGCGGCGACTGCTGGAAAACGCTGCGGCGGCCCGGTCGGGCACCGGGAACGAACGAGACAATCCACGAGACGGGAGAAAACCATGACCGAAACGACCGCGATCGAACGCTACTTCGCCGCATGGAATGCCGGTGACGCCGACGCGATCATGGCAACGCTCGATACCGATGTCGTACTCGAGGATGTGCCCAGTGGCCACGTCGCCCGCGGCCCCCGCGAGGCACGGGCTTTCGTCGCCGGGGCGCTGGAGAAGGCGCCCGGGGCCTCCTACGACGTGGTGAGCAGCCATATCAGCGGGGATGCGTTCGTCGTGGAATGGATCATGCAACCGATCGGGTTGCGGGGCGCGTCGGTCGGCTCGCTGCGCGGGGGGCGCATCGGTACCAACCGCGATTATTGGAATGCGGGCCCGGCGCCGGCCTGAGAGTGTCCAACGGGAATGCGTGCATGTCACCGACGTGGCGGGCGCGGGCCGGCTACCTACGGCGCAATCCGCTCTATCCGCAGAATTAGAATATTTAGATAACTGATTCTACTATGGGGGTGATGTCGCCCAGCGTCGCGGCCGGGTTGCCGCCAGGTACTCGCGGTCGCGACGGGCGATCGGATCGAGACGAGGAGCAAATATGAATCTGGCCGACAGTGTGGTGTTGGTGACCGGTGGCGCGGGCGGACTCGGTGAGGCCGTGGTCCGGGAGGTCGCCGCGGCCGGTGCCGCGGTGGTCATCGCCGATCTCGCCGACGAGAAGGCCGAGAAACTCGCTGCCGACCTCGGCTCCAAGGCCAAGTACGTGCGCACCGACGTGACCGACGAGGACAGCGTGCGCAATGCGGTGGCCGAGGCCGGCAAGCTCGGCACCTTCCGGTACGCGGTGGTGGCGCACGGTGGTTTCGGCGTCGCGGAGAAGGTGGTCGGCAAGGATGGCAACCCGGCGAGCTTGACGGGCTTCACCAAGACGATCGACCTGTATCTGACCGGCACGTACAACGTGCTGCGCATCGCGGCGGCGGCCATCGCCGGGACCGAGCCCGACGAGGACGGGCAGCGCGGCGCCATCGTGGCCACGGCCAGCATCGCCGCCTTCGAGGGGCAGATCGGCCAGATCGCCTACTCGGCGGCCAAGGCCGGTGTGGTCGGCATGACCATCGTGGCAGCCCGCGACCTCGGGTCCCTGGGCATCCGGGTGGTCACTATCGCGCCGGGCACGATGCGCACGCCGATCATGGAGTCCGTCGGCGACGAGGCACTGGCCAAATTCGCCGCCAACATCCCGAATCCGCGGCGGCTGGGAAAGCCGGAGGAATACGGTGCGCTCGCGCGCCACATTCTGGAAAACGCATACCTCAACGGCGAGACCATCCGGCTCGACGGTGCGCAGCGGTTCACCCCGCGGTGAGCGCGTGACGTGGGCCCGCCCGCGGGCGGGCCCACGTCGGCCGGGTCGTGGAGCTGAACGCTCGCCGGTTCTACCGCCTCCTTGCGGCCGCTCCGGCGCAGGTGGGCGCGGCGAGTTTAGCTCGCGACGAGTCACGAGCAGATCCCGTGACGATTGAACCGATACCGATCTGCTGACCAGGTGGCTGACCGCCATGCGGTACGCCCGAGATGCGCCGAGCCGCTGAGTTCCCTGCGCCGCCCGGCCGATCCGGTCGGGCGGCGCAGTGCATTTCACGCCTGGATCGGCAGAGACCGCCGCCATGTCCGCAGTGCGCCCAATTAGTTTTATTATATGATTCATTTAAGGTATCGTTCGGCGGTGGGAGGTAAGCGTGGCAGTCGATTCCCCGACCGGGGCGTCGCGTGGTGCCCAGCGGTCCCCGGCTCGCGGCACCACTCAGCGCGTCCGGGTGCCCAAGATGGCCGAACTCGTCGCTGCCGAACTGCGCCGCCGCATCATCCGGGGCGAATTGTCCGAAGGTGAGGCGCTGTCGTCCGAAACGGAGCTGATGAGCCGATTCGGGGTGTCGCGTCCGACCCTGCGCGAGGCGTATCGGGTGCTGGAGTCCGAACGGCTGATCGTCATCCGCCGCGGCGCCAACGGCGGGGCGCGCGTGCAGCCGCCGCGGCGTGAAGTCGCCGCCCGCTACGCGGGTTTCATCCTCGAGTATCAGGGTGCCTCGGTCAAAGACGTCTACGAAGCACGTGCCGCGCTCGAGGTGCCGAGCGTCGGCCGGTTGGCGCTGCGCCGGTCCGCGGCCGATCTGGCCGCGCTGACCGAGGCGCTCGACCGCTACGACGACGAATACGACCCGTCGCGGTCGATCCGGCTGCACGGCGAATTCCATCAGCTGGTGGTCCGGCTGGCCGGTAACGAAACCCTGACCCTGCTCTCGGAGATGGTGCATCACATCATCGAGACCGCCAACGTGACACTGCAACCCGACAGTGGTCCCTCCGCCGAGCGGGCCCGGCGCGACACCGGCAGGGTCCATCGCAAGCTGGTGGAGCTCATACGCGAGCGAGATGCGCGCGCGGCCGAGGAGCTGTGGCACCGTCACCTCGGCGAAGCCGAGGGCTACGTTCTCGGTGACGATGCGGCGACCAGCGTGCTGGATCTGCTCGGCTGAGAGCTCACAGCCGGCCGTCGCGGCGCAATTCGGCGGGCACCCAGTGCGGTGAGCGGCGCTGCTTGAATGCCTGAAAGCCTTCCAGTGCTTCGGGCCCGGCGAGGCTGGACTCCATCGCGATACGAGCGAAATGCCCGAGGTAGCCGTCCAGACTGGCCTTGATCTCCCGGCGCGCGGCCGGCGCGGTCCGGCAGATCTGGGCCAGGGCTTCGGTTGCGGCGCCGAGAAGTTCGTCGTGGGGCACCACCCGCGAAACGAGCCCCCAGTCCAGTGCCTCCTGCGCGGACAGTGTGCGCCCGGTGAGTAGCAAGTCGCGGGCGCGCACGACGCCGACCACGCGTGCGAGCACCTGGGCGTAGTAGGTATCGGCGATGCCGCGCAACAGTTCCGGGACGCGGAAACTCGCCCGGTCGCTGACCACCGCCAGATCACTGCACAGAGCGATCATCAGGCCGCCGCCCTGGCACAGGCCGTTGACCGCGCACACCACGGGCTTGGCCGAACGGCGCAGCGTATCGAACGGCGTGACGTCCATTCCGAGCGCGGTTTCGAAATCCAGCCAGTCGTCGGTGCCGCTCTTGCCGAGGTCGCCGCCCGGGACGAAGGTGTCGCCCGTGCCGGTCAGCAGCAGTCCGGCCGCGGCGGGATCGCGGTCGACCCGGTTGAATCACGTACCGCAGACCGAAGTACATCGCCGGGGTCAGCGCGTTGCGTGCCTCCGGCCGGTCCACCGTGCAGACGGCGAATACGCCGTCGCGCTCGAAGCGAAGATACGGAGTGCCGAGCCAGTCGCCCGAGGGTGGTTTGGGCTGCTCCTGTGCGGACATCGTCTTCCCTTCGTCGGCGGAACCGATCCGATACGGCGAACTTATTATGCTGTATAGGCCGTAACGGCAGTGCGGTTGACGATTAGATCAGAGTTTTAGGAATATTGTGCGATAGATAGCCGCTGAACAGCCTCTATAAGTTTGACACTTTCGTCAAACTAGTCCTATCGTAGAGATCGACTCAGTGGCCATGCCGCAGCAACCGCATTTTCGGACAGGGGACATCCCATGACGCAGTTCACCGACGCGCCGATCTTCGACGCCGATCAGCACATGTACGAGACGCCGGACGCGCTGACCCGCTATCTACCTGAGAAGTACCGCCGCGCAGTGCAATTCGTGCAGGTCGGGAACGCGGCGCGGATCGCGATCCTCGGCCGGATCACCGAATACATCCCGAACCCGACATTCGACCGGGTGGCCGCGCCGGGATCGTGGGAGAAGTTCTTCGCGGGTCAGAACGCCGAGGGCAAATCGCTGCGCGAGCTGTCGGTCGGCATCGATGCCGAACCCTCGTTCCGGGAGCCCGGACCCCGCATCGCCGAACTCGACCGTCAGGGTGTCGATGAGGCGCTGATCTATCCGACGCTGGCCAATCTGGTCGAGCACTCCGCGGCCGAGGACCCCGAACTGGTGGTCGCGGTGATCCACGCGCTGAACCGTTGGATGCTCGACACCTGGGGCTACACCCATCAGGATCGGCTGTTCATGACACCGGTGATCAGCGCCGCCATGGTCGACGACGCCCGCCGGGAACTGGCCTATGTCGTGGAGAACGGGGCCAAGGTAGTGCTGATGAAGCCGGCTCCGGTGAAGGGCCTGCGGGGCTGGCGCTCGCCGGCGCTGCCGGAGTTCGACCCGTTCTGGAGTGATGTCGAGCAGGCGGGGATCCCGGTGGTATTCCACGCCAGTCAGCCGCCGCTGGACGGCTACATCAACCAGTGGGAACCGCCGGAAACCAACAACCACCTGGAGATGAGCGCGTTCCGCTGGATCGCGTTGGGGCACCGCGAAATCGCCGACATGATGACGAGCCTCATCTGCCACGGCACGCTGACCCGGTTCCCGAAGTTGCGCGTGGCCAGTGTGGAGAACGGCAGCGCCTGGATCCAGCCGCTGTTCGACGATTTCGAGGCCACGTACGCCAAAATGCCGCAGGCCTTCGACGAGCATCCGCACGAGGTGTTCCGCCGCAACATCTGGGTCAGCCCGTTCTGGGAGGGCAAGGTCGCCGATGTGGTGCACACCGTAGGCTGGGACAAGGTGCTGTTCGGTTCCGACTTTCCGCATCCGGAGGGCCTGACCGAACCGCGTGGCTTCTACAAATACGCCGAGGGCATGGACGAGCGGCGCACCCGCGACTTCATGGGTGACAACGCACGTCGTCTGCTCGGGCTTCCTGTGCGCAACCCCGCCGGTGACAGCGTGCCCGTCCCCGCCTAATCAAAATATATTGTGCCACACTGGTATTCGATGAGCGGTATGGCACACGCCGGTTGACGACCCGGTCGGTCCGGCGCGCGGGTGTGCGCCGAGAAAGGTGTGAGATGTCGCTGGAGTCGGCACCGATAGCGTCTGCGACGCTGCTGGATCTGCTGGAGCTGGAGCAGATCGATCGCGATCTGCACCGTTCGGTCGTGCTTTTCGACGAGCCGTTCTCGCTGTACGGGGGGCAGGTCGCCGCGCAGGCCCTGTACGCCGCCGGGCGGGCGGTACCACCGGGGCGATCGCCGCATTCGCTGCACTGTTACTACCTGCGCGGTGGCAGTGCGGCGCGGCCGGTGCTGTTCCGGGTCGACCGGGACCGCGACGGCCGGTCGTATTCGGCGCGCCGGGTGACCGCACTGCAGGATGGCGAAGTGATCTTCACGATGTCCGCGTCGTTCGCGACGCCGCGGCGCGACGCGGACCACGAGGTCGAGCCGATGCCCGACATCGCAGCGCCGGAGTTGCTGCCCGAGTGGGAATTCGAGCGCATGTGGTCGATGCAGGCGCGAGTGCCACCGCAGCGAACCCGATCCACTCCGTGGCCGAGCCGGTTCTGGGCTCGCAGCGCGATCGAGCTGCCGGATTCGCCGCTCGTGCACGCCTGTGTCCTGACCTATCTGTCCGATACGTCAAGTGGTCTGGTGGATGTGCCCGGCGGCGCGCAGTGGGCGGGTTCGACTCTCGACCACACCGTGTGGTTCCATCGTCCGGCGCGATTGGACGAGTGGGTGCTGGTGGACCTGCTCCCGCGGACGGTAGCCGGAGGGCGGGGGCTCTACACCGGAACGGTTCGCCGGGCCGACGGCGCCACGGTGGCCACCCTGGCTCAGGAGTCGCTGTTCCGGGAGCCGCCGCCCGGCAGGCCCCTGCCGAAGATCTGAATCGCCGCCGCGGCTGTGAAACCTGATGCGCCGCCGGAAAATCCGGCGGCGCTCGGTCTCCACGGGGCGGCGGTCGTCACGGCGTGTTCTTGTCCGCGGGCCGCAGCGCGGAGGCCGTCCGCCAGTCCTCCAGTCCGTAGTCCACCGTGCCGACGTAGGTTTCGCCGCGCGAGATCTCACTCCAATGGGCGTGGTTGAGCTGATGGATCGTGAAGCAGGCGTCCAGCGCGGTGCTGAAGCCCTGGGCGTCCTGTGCCTGGTTGACCGAATCCTTGATCAGCAGCGCGGCCATCGACGGGACCTTGCCGATGCGGGCCGCGAATTCGACCGTTCGCTCCGATACGCTTTCGGCGGGGAAGATCTTGCTCACCATGCCGAGCGCATACGCCTGTTCGGCGTCGATCGAATCACCGGTCAGCAGTAGCTCTTTGGCTTTGCGAGGGCCGAACTCCCACGGGTGGGCGAAATATTCGACGCCGCACATGCCGAGCCGGGTGCCGACCACATCGGCGAAGACAGTGCCCTCGGCGGCCACGATGAGATCGCAGCACCATGCCAGCATGAGTCCGGCCGAAAGGACTTTGCCGTGCACCTGGGCGATGGTGATCTTGCGCAGCTGTCGCCAGCGCTTGGTGTTCTCGAAATAGTAATGCCACTCTTGACGCAGCCGCGATTCGGCGCCGTCGAGAGTGCCTCCGTTGCATTGGAAACTCGGATGCTGGTCGGGTCCGGGCTCGCGTTCGGCGACGCTCTCGGCGGTGCCCAGATCATGTCCGGCCGAGAATGCGGGACCGTCGCCGCGCAGAACCACCACGCGGACTGTGTCGTCGGCTTCGGCGCGTTCGAAGGCCTCGCCCAATTCCAAGAGCATCCCACGGTTCTGGGCGTTGCGCGCCTGCGGCCGGTTCAGGGTGATGCGTGCGATGCGGCCCTGTTCGAGAGTTTCGTAGCGGATGTAGCGGTAACTCATGGGGACGCCTTTCCCGGCAGCTGCCGACGGCGAGCTCCGGACTTTAATTGACGATAGTGACAAACTGGCCCGTTCCGGACGGGTATGGGCGGGATCCTACGAAAATCTCCTGTTGCTACACAAACAAGAACCCACTTTCGATAGTGTTTGACGATGACGTCAAGTAAGAGTAGCGGAAGTGGATCCAGCGCCCGCGCCACCCGGGCGGGGGCCGATCCCACCGGAGTCGCCGTCGTATGCGTCGAATGTCAGAACGGCGTGATCGGGCCCGAGTCGGTTCTTCCTGCGCTGGCCGCCGATGTACGGGCCGTCGTGTCGGGCATCGCGCGGCTGCTGGCCGGCGCCCGGACTGCCGGTATCCCGGTGGTGCACGCGACGTTCGAAGGATTCCTCGGTGCCGGTGGGCCCGGGCAGGCGCCGTTGTGGCGTGCACTGGACCGAGCCGGCGGGTGGGGGCCGGGGGACCCGTCCACCCAAGTCGTCGCGGAGCTGCTGGATCCGGCCGACTTCGTGCTCGGCCGGCATCAGGGCCTCTCGCCCACACACGGTACGGAACTTCTTCCGGTGCTGCGCAGCATGGGAATTCACACTGTGGTGCTGGCGGGGGTCTCGCTGAATGTGGCCCTGCCGTTGACCGCGGCCGATGCGAGCGAGGAGGGATTCCGGGTGGTGGTCGCGCGCGACGCGGTGATGGGCACCCCGGCCGAGTACGCCGAGCAGGTGCTGCGCAATACGATGGCTATGCTGGCCGATATCGTCACCGTCGACGACCTGACCACCGCCTGGGCCGCGTCGGCTCTGCGCGCGTAACCGGACGGGGCTCAGGCGGTCAGGATCGCCATCAGGAAATCGGTTGCGGTGCGGACGATGTCGTCGGGATCCACCGGCAGCTGTTGCTGGGTGTGGCTCAGATACCAGGATCGGTCCAGCATGGCCTGGACGCACAGTCCCAGCGCCTCCGGTGCGGCGGCCGGGTGGCGCTGGCGGTTGCGCAGATTCATCCCGAGCAGCCACACCACCCGCATCTGCATCCGGGTGCTGGCAATCTTGACATCTTCGTCGGAAGGGCCCGGTTGGGCCGACAGGATGAAGGCCCCGTGCTTGTCCATGAAGGCGAAATAGCCGCGCACCCAGGTCTCGACGTCCTCGCGAGTGCACGGCTGGGGAATGGTGTCCCAGCGCGCGACCACGTCGAGCAACTCGTGATAAGTCTCCTCGCCCAGGGTGTTGAAGATTTCGCGCTTATCGCGGAAGTAGGTGTAGAAACCGGCGCGCGAGATCCCGCAGGCATCGGTGATGTTGTTGATCCGGGTGCCCGAATAGCCGCGTTCCAGGAACAGCTGTTTGGACGCCTCCAGGATGGCGTTGCGGGTGCGGGCCGCGCGTGCGCCCAGCCGCAGGTCGCCGGTGCCGTCGTCGGTCCGGCTGCTGTCGTCGTCGTCGAGTGCGGGCGCCGATGAATCGTTCATGATGGGGCCAGTCTAGGAGATTCCGGCGTGGGATCCGGCTGTGCGCGCCAGGGCGGGCAGGCAATCCGGACAGTTTTGTCAACTCTGGCATTTCGGGCGCTTCCGTCATCGACTCGGCCGGTCGAGGGCGGGATCTGCGCCGGTGTCGAGGTGCGGCAGTACCCGTTGATCGATGGTTCGACCCATGGGCCGGATCACGGTCGGTTGGCGCCGGATACAGGTGGATAGGTGATAATAGTGGTATCAGCTGACCCATACCGGAGGAATTCATGTCTGCGATGCCACTGTCGACGTCGGTCGTCCGCGTGCCGAAGGCCGGTGAGATGGTGGCCGCCCAATTGCGCCGTCAGATCGTCACCGGTGAACTGCGCGAGGGCGATGCGCTGCCATCGGAGACCGAACTCATGGAGCGATTCGGCGTGTCGCGTCCCACCCTGCGCGAGGCATTCCGAATCCTGGAGTCCGAACAGGTGATTCAGGTGCGGCGCGGTGCGCGCGGTGGTGGCCGGGTGATGATGCCCGACGTATCCGCAGCCGCTCGCTACGCCGGCACCCTGCTGCAGTACCGCAAGGCCACCCTCGCCGACGTGCACGAGGCCCGGGCCAATCTCGAGGTGGCAGCGGTGGCCACGTTGGCGCGCAAGCGAACCGCGGCCGACCTGCGAGCCCTCGACGACATGCTTGCCAAAGGCGAAGCGTTGCTGAGTGACCCGCTGGCCTTCGGTAAGGGATACGACCTGGAATTCCACCGCACACTGATGCAGCTGGCGGGCAATCAGACGATGATCGTGCTGCTCGACATCGTCTCGACGATCATCGAAAGCCATGTCGAGAACTTCCTGCGTGAGCACCGCGGTGACACCGGCGCCGAATCCAAGGCCGCGGCAGCGCACCGGGCACACGTCAAACTCGTGCAGTTGATCCGGGACAAGGACGCCGTCAAGGCCGAAACCTTCTGGCGTAAACATCTGGCCCAGGTCAAGAACTTCATGATCGAGGATCCGGAGGAGTCGGTCCTCGACGTGCTGCCCTAGGCCGCCGCCCGGCCGCGCGCCGGTGGGGACGCGGCCGGGGCGAGCAGCGCGATCGGGTCCCGCTCGGGTCAGGCCCGATCCCGTCCGAGGACGGTGACCGCGGAGACCGCGGTGGGGCCGCCGATATTGTGCGCCAAGCCGATCCGCGCGCCGTCGACCTGGTTGGCGGCGCTACCGCGCAGCTGTTCGAAGATCTCGAAGCACTGCGCCACGCCCGTGGCCCCCGGCGGGTGCCCCTTGGCCTTCAGTCCGCCGCTGGGATTGACCGGCAGTGATCCGCCGATCGTCGTCGCGCCGGACTCCATGAGTTTGTATGCCCCGAACCGGTCGGTGAATCCCAGGTCCTCGTAGCTGATCAGTTCCACACCGGTGAAGCAGTCGTGCACCTCGGCCACATCGATGTCGCCGGGCGTCAGGCCCGCCATGGCGTAGGCGGCCTTCGCCGCGCGCACGGTGGCGGGGAAGGTGGTCATATCGGCTTTGTGCTGATGCATCACCCGATCGACGCCCAGGCCCACGCCCCGGATCCACACCGGTCGATCGGTATAGCGGTCCACCACATCCTCGGCGGCCAGCACCAGCGCCGCGGCGCCGTCACTCTGCGGTGTGCAGTCGTAGAGGCCGAACGGCTCCACCACCATCGGCGCGTTGAGTACCTGCTCGATGGTGATCTCTTGCCGCAGTTGGGCTTTCGGGTTCGGCACCGCGTGGCGGTGATTCTTCACCGCCACCATCGCCATATGTTCGCGGGTGGCGGGGGATTCGTGCAGATAGCGGCTCACGTGCAGCGCGAAATTCGCCGGGGCGATCAGTCCGAGCGGATAGTCCCACGCCATATCGCGGGTCATCCCGGCCCATTCCCAGAAGGTGTCCTTGCTCGCGGACTCCCGGACCTTGTCGGCGCCCATCACCAGGGCGGTGTCGAAGGCGCCCGACGCGATCCCGAACAGCGCGTTGCGCACCGCGTCATTGCCTGTGGCGCAGGCGTTTTCGACTCGAGTTATCGGGATGTCGAGCAGGCCGCAGCTGTCGGCGAGGATCCCGGACGGGAAGCCGTCGGTGGTGGACAGCTCGCCGAACCAGGCCGCCTGGATCTCGGCGGGAGCGATGCCCTTGTCCACGTTCGCGATACACTCCGCGAAGGCCATCGGCAGCAGATCTTTGATGCCCAGCCCGAAATGTTCGCCGAACGGTGTCATTCCCGCCCCGACGATCGCGACCCTTCTCATGCGATCTCCTTCTGTGTGTGTTGCGCGGTGTCGGGGATGAAGGCGTACCCGTAGTCGGGAACGCCCGAACGCACCGCGACCCGGCGCAGGACCATGCGGCCGCGGTCACCGATGCCGACCGAACCGGATTCGGCGGCAGTGGTTTTCGCCAGTGCGCGCACCGCGACTCCGTCCAGTTCGACGATGACCAGTGAATACGGGCTGGGCAGGCCGGGGACGGGCACGTGCACCGTGACTTGCGTGTAGACGGCTCCGGTGCGCGGCAACTCCACCAGCTCGGCCGGCTCGACGAGGCGGCCCTCGGTGTCGATCGACAGCCGCGGCGGGAAATCCAGCGCGCCGGTGGCGGGGTTGCGCGAGGCCTGCCAGCGCAGCTTGGCATCGAAGGCGCGCTCGTAGGCGGCCAGCGAGATGGGGATGTCGAGGCCCGGCGCCCGGACGAGGCGCGGAACGGGGCGCGCCTGGAGTTCGTTGCGCACCACCGATGCGGTACCGCCATCCACGCCGAGACCGCTCACCGTCGCCTGTTCGACACCGAGAAGTACACCCTCGGTGCCGGTTTCGGCCATCCGAGCCAGGGCGAACACGGCCGCGGACGCGCCTGTCGTCGGCAGCTGCGGCGCAGTGGCACTCGACAGCGCGGTGGCCGTCTTGTGATCCACTCCAGCAACCGCGCTCACCTCACCTGGCCAAGCGGTCCGCACCGATCGCAGGATTCCGCGTTCGCGCAGCAGGCGCGGATCCCCGTAGTCACGGGTCACGCCCCCGGCGTCACGGGTCCGGACCGGAAGGCTGCGGGCCAGCCGGGCCACCGGACGGACGGTGAGACCGGTCTCGCCGATCACCGCCGCGGCGGCGCCGGCCGGTTCCAGATCGACGGCAATGACCAGGGTGCGCGGGCGCGCGGTGGCGATCGCGTCCAGCGCCGCGGGGGCGCCGCCGATGCGCTCGGTGACCTCGATGTCGGGATCGAGTCCGAGTCCTGCCAGCAAGACTGCTCCGCTACCGCCCTCCAAGAGCGGAAAGTCCCTGGTGACCAGGGTGACCCGGGCGATCTGTCCGCCGCCTCGCCGGGCGGCGCACCCGGCTTCGACCGCCATCGTGACCGCATCCTCGTCGTCCCCGGCGGTGCGCCGCTGCGCAGTTCCCCATGGCGGCAGGTAAGTGCCTAGTGAACTGATCCAACTCATTGCCACAACCCCTGTTCGGTCGTCGGCGCTAAGGGCGCTCGAAGTAGCATATTTAACTAACTATTTATACTACATTGGGGTGCGATGTGCCGATGCGGATCGGCGCGGATGTCGAGCGGTGCGGCCGTGAACCGAGGGCGCGCCGGCCTACTCACGCAGCCGCGCGAGAGCGGCTCCTCTGTCGACTCGCGCCGGCTGGCGCCGCCGAGATCGAGAACGCTACCGGCCGCAGCGTGATCCCTTACGGCGTACGCGGGGGTTGCTGGGGCGAGCTGGACGGTCCGGTCGAGGTGCCGCACGGCAACCTCGGGACTGATACAGCTAAATAATTGTGGTGTTATTACGATTATTCCTGTTTGGATCCGACGCCGGGCGCTGCGCTCCTATCATGTCGCCAAGGCTGCACCGCCGACACGTGCCATGGGGTTGTTCCGGTGCGTCTGCTCGCGCAGGCCCCGCCGGGCCGACCGGCCTGTCTTTGGCGTGGCGGATTAGTGACGCAGTGTCAGACTACTCCCTGCGGCGCCGGAAAATCATCGCGCTTTACCGTCGTAAAGTCACTGCGCAATATTGACGCTACTGTCAGATCAGTTCTACAGTGAAGAGGATCAAGTGGTTGCGGCCGATCGTGACGACGTGCCGCATGGACACGGGATGTGACTGGATTTGTTGGAACAGGCCGAGGGTGTGTCGCACGGTGGTGCGGTCGCGGTCGAATACGTGCGGCCGGAGGTGCGGCTGCTGCCGGCGCCGACGGCGGTATCGGAACCATTCTGGACCGGCGGCCGCGACGGGAGGTTGCTGATCTACCGGTGTCGCAGTTGCCAGCGGTGGTTTCATCCCGGATCGGCGGCGTGTTTCCGCTGCCGGAGCACCGATGTGGTCCCAGAACCGGTTTCCGGCCGCGGCCGGGTGGCCGCGTTCACCGTCAATCGCCAGCCTTGGATTCCGGGATTTCCGCCGCCCTATGTCGTGGCGATGATCGAACTGGCCGAAGAGCCCGATGTCCGAGTGGTGAGCAATGTGGTCGGGGTGGTGCCGGAGACGGTGTCGGTCGGCCTCGAGGTCGAGGTGTTCTTCGAGCAGTGGGACGACGTCTGGCTTCCGCTGTTCCGTCCCGCGGCAGGAGTGAGCGATGAGTGAGCCGAGCGGTCTGTTCGGACGCAAGGCCGTAGTGACCGGCGCCGGCAAGTCTCAGGTCGGGCGGCGTCTTGGCCGCAGCGGTCTGGAATTGACCGTCGAGGCCGCCCTGCGGGCCATCGCCGATGCGGGCCTCGAGCCCGACGATATCGACGGGGTGGCCAGCTATCCCGGTCCGGGCGTACCCGATCCCGGTTTCTCCGGGGCCACTGTGCACGAGTTGCGCAACGCACTCGGACTGCGCAGCCGGTGGTTCACCAGCAGTATGGAGACCGCGGGGCAGATCGGCCCGGCGATCGATGCCTGTATGGCGGTAGCCACCGGGCTGGCCGACCACGTGCTGGTGTATCGATCGGTATGGGAGTCGACCGCGCAGACCGCCGGGCGCGCATCGGTACTGTTCGGGAGCGGCCGGCTGCCCGATCACCTGGAATATTTCGGCCCCTTCGGCGCGGTGTCGGCGGCGAACTGGCTGGCTATGGCCGCCCAGCGCTATATGCACGACTTCGGTCTCACCCGCGAACAGCTCGGCGCCATCGCGGTGAACGCCCGGACCAACGCCGGACTCAATCCCGACGCCGTCTATCGCACCCCCATGTCGCTCGAGGACTACCTCGAGGCGCGGATGATCTCCGATCCGTTCTGCCTCTACGACTGCGATGTGCCCTGCGACGGGGCCAGCGCGGTGATCATCTCCCGGCGCGAGGCCGCCGCCGGTCTGCCGAAGCCGCCGCTGACAGTCGAATCCGTCGGCACCGGCATGTTCGAACGCGCGACCTGGGACCAGCGCGCCGACATCACGACGATGGCGGCGCACGATGCCGCGACGACGCTGTGGGAGCGCACGACCCTGCGCCCGGCCGATGTCGATATGGCCCAGCTCTACGACGGCTTCAGCTTCCTGACCGTGCAGTGGCTCGAGGCGCTGGGATTCTGCGAGCGCGGCCGCGTCGGTGAATTCGTCGAGGGCGGGCATCGCATCGCTCTCGACGGGGAGCTGCCGCTCAACACCAGTGGCGGCCAGCTGTCCGGTGGCCGCCTGCACGGCATGGGATTCCTGCACGAAGCCTGCGTCCAGCTGTGGGGTGAGGGTGGCGATCGGCAGGCGCCCAAGACTCCGGAGCTCGTGGCGGTGGCGGTCGGCGGCGGCCCTGTCGCCGGGGCCATGCTGCTCAGCCGGCGTGATTGAGAGGTCCTCGGAGATCATGACAGCCCCCACGACATCACACATCACCCGCGGAGAAGCGCGGATGCTGATCGCCGGCGTCCTGACCGATGCCGCCTCGGGCGCGCGCTATGACAACATCGATCCGGCGACCGAGCAGGTCATCGGCGATACCGCCGACGCCGGCGCGGCGGATGTCGATCGTGCGATCGCTGCGGCGCGGACGGCATTCGACGACGGTGTCTGGGCCACCGATCGCGAATTCCGCAAACACTGCCTGCGTCAGCTGCACGAGGCTCTGCAGGACGAGAAGGAAGCCTTCCGTACCGAGCTCGTCGCCGAAGCCGGATCGCCGGTGTCGATCACCTATATGGCCCAGCTCGATTGGCCACTGGCCGACGCGATCGCCTATCCAGCTGAACTCATCGATGATTTCGAGTGGGAGCGAACGCTTCCCGACACCGAGCTGTTCGGCGCGGTCAGTCATCGTCGCGTGGTGAAGGAGCCGATCGGCGTCGTCGCGGCCATCGTGCCGTGGAACTTTCCGATCGAAGTGGCGCTCAACAAGATCGGACCGGCCCTGGCCACCGGCAATACCGTCGTTCTCAAGCCTGCCCCGGACACCCCGTGGGGCGCGGCCCGCATCGGCCGGCTCGTCGCGGAGCGGACCGACATCCCGGCGGGTGTGTTCAACGTGGTGACGACCTCCGACAACGGAGTCGCCGAGCAGCTACTGGTGGATCCGCGCGTGGATATGGTGTCGTTCACCGGCTCGACCGGCGTGGGCAAACGCATCGTCGAGTTGTCGGCGGCGACGTTGAAACGGACCTTCCTCGAGCTCGGCGGCAAGAACGCGATGGTGGTACTCGACGACGCGGATTTCGGTGCCGTCATTCCGCAGTCGATGATCGCCTGCATGCACGCCGGTCAGGGATGTGCGCTACCGTCCCGGTTGCTGGTGCCGCGCAGCCGCTACGCCGAAGCGGTCGAGATCGCGACCGCGACATTCGGTGGTATCGCGTACGGCGATCCCACCGATCCGGCCAATTTCTCCGGCCCGCTGGTCAACGCGCGCCAACGCGACCGTGTGCTCGACTACATCCGCAAGGGCGAGTCGGAAGGCGCCAGGATCACCGTCGGGGGCGGTCGCCCCGAGCATCTTTCGCAGGGCTACTACGTGCAGCCCACGGTGTTCGCCGACGTCGACAACACGATGACCATCGCGCGGGAGGAAATCTTCGGCCCGGTCCTCTCGGTGATCCCGTTCGAGGACGACCGCGATGCGATCCGCATCGCCAACGACAGCCCGTATGGGCTGTCCGGCTCGGTGTGGGGTGGCGACCCCGAACGTGCCGACGCGATCGCTCGTGGCATCCGCACCGGCACGCTGATGGTCAACGGCGGAATGTTCTACGGCGCTGATTCACCGTACGGCGGCTACAAGCAGAGCGGTCTGGGCCGCCAGAACGGTCGCGAAGGTTTCGAACAGTACCTCCAGACAAAGGTTGTCGGATTCCGCTGATCCCTCGCGGGGTTGTTCCGGAACGAGCAGGAAGAAAGGACTCCGATCAATGGAGCCGATTCTCGAAGGTGTGAAAGTCGTCGAACTCGCGGCGTGGACATTTGTGCCGTCCGCGGGCGCCGTGCTGGCCGACTGGGGCGCCGACGTCATCAAGATCGAACACCCGGAGACCGGGGACCCGCAGCGCGGACTGGTCAATTCCGGGGTGGTGGCCGGGGCGACCGGGGTCAACCATTTCATCGAGCAGCCCAACCGGGGGAAGCGCAGCGTCGGACTCGACGTCGCCAACCCGCAAGGACTGGAAATCCTGTACAAACTCGTCGAACAGGCCGATGTCTTCGCGACGAATCTGTTGCCCGGGTCTCAGCAGCGCCTCGGCGTCGACCTCGACGCGATCCGGGCGCGCAATCCGAAGATCATCTACGCGCGCGGGCACGGTTACGGGCCGAAGGGACCGCAGGCCGATCGCGGCGGATTCGACCTCGCGGCCTACTGGGCGCGCGGTGGCATCGGTGACGCGCTGGCCGCGGGTGACGGCAGCTATCCGCCGATCCAGCGGCCGGCCTTCGGCGATGTCTTCGGAGGTTTCGCCATCGCGGGCGGTGTCGCGGCCGCCCTGTTCCGGCGCGAGCGCACCGGGCAGGCCTCGGTTGTGGACGTATCACTACTGGGAACCGCACTGTGGCAGCTCGGTCCGGATGTGGTGGGGTCCAAGGTGATCGGCTCGAACATCCCGAAATACGACCTCGATGAAATGCCGAACCCGGTGACCAGTATCTATCGCACCCAGGACAATCGGTTCCTGGCACTGGTGCTGCTGCAGTCGGACCGATTCTGGCCCGATCTGTGTGCGCGCATCGGCCGGTCCGATCTCGTCTCCGACGACCGATTCGCCGACGCTCGCGTTCGTTTCGCCAACCGCCGCGAATGCACCGCAGAACTGCGCCGGACCTTCGAAGCTCAACCGCTCGAGTATTGGCGCAAGCAGTTGGAGGATTTCGACGGGGTGTGGGATGCCTTCGAATCCGCCCTCGAACTGCACGATGATCCGCAGGTGACGGCCAACGGCTATCTGCCGAAGGTGACCGACGCCAACGGAAACACCTTCGCGCTGGCGGCCAATCCCGTCCAGTTCGACGAGACACCCGCGGCATTGCGCCCGGCGCCCGGCCACGGGGAGCACACCGACGACGTGCTGCAGGAACTGGGGCTGGACTGGGACCGCATCATCGCCCTGAAGGAGTCCGGGGCCGTCATCTGATCTGGCCGCCTTCAGGCGCCGAATCACTACCGCGACAAGAGAAATGGGCAAGGCAGTGGGCAAGCTGGAAGACAGGGTCGTCTTCGTCACCGGAGCCGCGCGCGGTCAGGGCCGGTCGCATGCGATTCGGTGCGCGGAGGAGGGCGCCGACATCGTCGGCATCGATATCTGCGCCGATATCGACCTCGTACCATACAAACTCGGCACCTCCGAAGACCTCGACGAGACCGTGCGACTGGTCGAGCAGACGGGGCGGTCCATGCTCGCCCGCAAGGCCGACATCCGCGATCTCACGTCGTTGCAGTCCGCATTCGACGCAGGCGTCGAACGGTTCGGTCATATCGACACCGTCTTGGCCAATGCCGGTGTGCTGCTGAGCAATACCGGCGAGAGAGATGCCGCCGAGGTGTTTCGCGCCGGTATCGATCTGCTGCTGATCGGGCCCTGGAATACGGTTCGTGTCGCCTTGCCCCATCTGATCGAGCGGGGCGAGCAGGGGCACCGGGACGGCAATATCGTGGTGACGAGTTCGATGGCGGCCATGTTGGGACTCGGCAACGGAACGGGCGGTGACGACGCCTACGGTATGGCGAAACTCGCGCTGACCGGAATGGTGCGCCAGTATGCGAATTACCTTGCCCAGTACCACATTCGGGTGAACGGTGTCGCGCCGACCAATTGCGCGACACCAATGGTGACGCAGAACCCGGAACTGTTCAATGTGCTCGGCGCCTATCCGAACCTGGCCAATGCCATGCAGACCCTGTTACCGGACCTGCCGATGATCGAGCCGCGCGATGTCAGTGAGGCCATTGTTTTTCTCATCACGGAGTCGGGGCGCTCGTTCACCGGTAGCACCCTCAACGTCGATGCGGGAATGGCGACTCGACGCTAGAACCACGCCGCACGTGGGCGGTCACCGCCGTACGCACGTGCGACGAACAGAGTAAGGAGTTCATATGTCGGGGCCGGATCGGCTGATCGTCTGCGCGAGCCACAGTCCGGGAATGATGCGCGATGTGGAACATGTCTACGGCAAAGAGTTCCGGGATGGTCTGGTGCGGGTACGCGCCCTTGTCGAGGAATTCGCACCGGATGTGGTGGTGCTCTTCGGCGGTGACCATCGTCGCGCCTTCCGCAAGGTGGTGCCGTCGTTCGCGGTCGCGCTCAGTGCCTCGATCATGGCCGAGGCGGGTCAGCCCGCAGGAGCATTGCGGGTGCCGCCCGAGCCGGCGCGGGGGCTCGCGGACCATCTGCTCGACGCCGGATTCGATATCACGGTATGCCGCGATATCGAATTGGATCACGCGTTCGCACAGCCGCTGCGCGATCTCACCGAGGGCCTGGCCGCCTATCCGGTGATTCCGGTGCCGATCAACTGCGCCACGGCACCGCTGCCGACGCCGAGGCGCGTACTCGAATTCGGCGCCGCCGTCGGGAATTTCCTCGACGGTCTCGACGAGCGGGTGCTGGTGATCGGCACCGGCGGGCTCTCGCACTCCCCGCCGAGCCTGGAGGTCGATACCCACGATATGAGCGATGAGGAACGGGCGCGCATCATCGCCGCGGGCTACGCCGCCGCCGAGAAGAAGATCCGGCCCGAGTGGGACCGCGCCTTCCTCGACGCGCTGACCACCTGGGACGCCACCCGGCTGGCCGAGCTCGCCGCTGTCGCCACCGAACAGGCCGGTGTCGGGGCCAATGAGGTCCGGACCTGGATGGCCGCGGGCGCGGCCGGTGCCGGGAAGCCGTTCGAATGCGTCTGCTACGAACCGGTGGAGAAATGGATCACCGGGATGGGGCTCGCTATCTCGCGCGGATGAATGGCATCCGCCGGAACAAGGAGGGGCACGATGGCTGAATTCGACCGGAGCGAGGTCGAGGCCGCATTCCGCAACTATGTGATGACCGGATTGGTCTACGAGGACTGGCAGGCGTGGGCGAATCTGTTCACCGACGACGCCGTCTACACCGATCACTACTACGGCCGGTTCACCGGCCCCGGTGAAATCGTGCGGTTCCTGGAGGGGACGATGGGCGCCGCCCCGCAGGTGTACAGCCCGCTGAAGTGGTATCTGATCGACGGCGGCCGGGTGGTGTACGAGATCGCCAATCGCGCCGACAATCCGGAACCGGGTGCGGCGCCGATTGACTTCCCGTCGCTGCAGATCATCGAATACGCCGGCGGCGGCCGGTGGCGTTCGGAGGAAGATATCTGGGCTACTGGCGAGATGGCCGATTTCTCCGCGCGATATCAGCGCGCACTCGACGCGTATCCGCAAACCCCGCAGCAGCGTTTGAGCCGCCGCGACTGGGGACCATGGGTGTCGTGGGCGCGTCCCGAACCCGGTCACGTCGCCGAACCGTCGTGGGTGACCCGCGAGGGTTTCGTTCCCTTCTCCGGTATCGCCGATATCGATTTCGGCGTGCGGAGCCATTGAATTGCAGCGCCATCTGGATGGCGGCCGCGTCGGACCGCAGTGCCGGCGAATTGGGGCCGTCGAGATGTGGCCGAGACCTGGTGGAGGAATTGACCGATGACACAACTGGGCAGTGAGATCGACACCGCTTTCCGGCATTTCTACTCGACCGGCCCGATACACGGGGATTGGGCGGGCTGGGCCGACTCGTTCACCGCAAATGCGAAATACCACGATCCGCACCGGGGCGCCGCCGTGGGCCCCGAGGCGATCCGGGAATTGGTCGAGTCGAGTCTGGCCGGCTCGATTCCGGTCTATTCACCGCTGGTCTGGTACGCCGCCGACGGGGACCGCGTCGTCTTCCGCAGCGTGCATCGCGCGGACCGCCCCGATGGGGGCAGTATCGCCGCGGAATTCACCTCGACGACGATCCTCACCTACGCCGGGGACGGCCACTGGTCGGGCATGGACTGCTGGTGGCTGCTGCCGGAGCGAAAGAAGTTCGTCCGCGAATATCTGCGGGCCCGTGAGCAGCCCGGGCCGGTGCGGGAACCGGCCGCACCGCGCGATTGGGGCCCGTGGGTCGACTGGGCCCGGCCCGTCCCCGACACCCGTCGCTGAGATTTCGCGGCAGACGGAAAACGCTGGGTGCCTGGACGAAATGTCCGGGCACCCAGCGTTTTTCGTGTCGTCGAGGTCTGGGGCGACAGTCAGCGGGGGTCAGCGTCCCTTCCACACCGGCTTGCGCTTCTCGGCGAAGGCACGCGGGCCCTCCTGCGCGTCCTCGGAGTAGGCGACTGCGGTCAACTCCGCAGTGGTGGCGGCCCAGCCGCGATCCTCGCCGGGGCGCTCGCCGGCGCTGCTCTGCCCGAGGGCGATGCGCTTGGTGGCCTGAACCGCCAGCGGTGCGTTGTCCGCGATCCGGTGGGCCAGATCCAGCGCCTGCTCGAGCACCTGCCCCGCAGGGACCACGCGGTTGACCAGATGCAGTTCCAGGGCCCGCTCGGCACTGATCGCATCGCCGGTGAGCAGCAGCTCCAACGCCACTACCTGCGGCAGCCGGGTGGGTAGCCGGAACGCGCCACCGGCACCGGCGATCAGCCCGCGGGTCACCTCGGGCAGGCCGAAGCTCGCGGTGTCGGCGGCGATCGCCAGATCGCTGGCGAGCACCAATTCGGTCCCGCCACCGAGGGCGGGACCGTTGACCGCGGCGATGGTCGGCTTGCTGATCGGATGCGAGACGTAACCGGCCAGTCCCCAGTGCTCGCGCCCCTCCGGAATCACCGCCTCCCCGCGCGAGATGGCCTTCAGATCGGCGCCGGCGCAGAACGCCTTGTCGCCGGCGCCGGTGAGCACGACCGCGCGGATCTCCGGATCGCGGTCGGCCGCTTCCAGCGCGTCGCCGATCCGGACGCACATCTCGGCGTTGAGGGCATTGCGGGCCTGCGGGCGATTGAGCGTGATGAGCAGGACATGGCCGTGGCGTTCGACGAGAACGGTCGGCGCCGCGACCTCGGTCTGGCTATTGGTCACCTGGGTCCCTATCTTTTCCGGTCCGCCGTGCGGCGGAGTCATTTCCATACTGATGCGATGTCCACCGGCCACCGCGGCGGTGGTGCGGGGACGGCCGGGGGAGTGCGGGAGAACACCGGCGCGGGTGCCGGTTGCACCGCGCCGTCGATGTCGACGAATACGCCGCGGGCGCGCATATGCTCGTCGTCCTGGGCTTCGGTCATCGTCAGCACGGGTGTCACACACGCGTCGGTGCCGTCGAACATGTTCGCCCAATCGTCGCGGGAGCGGGTCGCGAACTTCTCGGCGAAGACCTTGCGCATCTTCACCCAGCCTTCCGGATCTCGTTGCGGGCCCAGGGTTTCCGGCTCCAGATCGAGGATTCGCAGCAGTTCGGCATAGAACTTCGGCTCCAGCGCCGCCACCGCGACATAGCGTCCGTCGCTGCATTCGTAGGTGTCGTAGAACGGCGCGGAACCGTCGAAGATATTGGTGCCGCGCTCATCGGACCAGCGTCCGGAGGCGCGCATCGACCACAGCAGATGACCCAGCGCCGGGGCCCCGTTGACCATCGCGGCGTCGACGACCTGGCCCCGGCCGGAACGCTGCCGCTCGACCAGTGCCGCCAGCACGCCGACGACCAGCGACATCGAGCCGCCACCGAAATCGCCGAACAGGTTCAGCGGCGGAACCGGCCGCTGATCCGCACGACCCACGGCGTGCAGTAGTCCGGTGATCGAGATGTAGTTGAGATCATGGCCGGCCTGCTGGGCGCGTGGACCGGTTTGTCCCCAGCCGGTGACGCGGCCGTAGATCAACCGCGGGTTGCGCTCGAACGCAACCCGCGGCCCGATGCCGAGGCGCTCGGTGACCCCGGGCCGGAAACCCTCGAGCAGCACGTCGGCTCGTTCGATGAGGGACAGGATCTGCTCACGGTCGGCCGGGTGCTTGAGGTCGGCTTCGACCAGGGTGCGCCCGCGCTGCTGAGCGGGCCGGTGGCCGGTCGCGCCGGGAAATCGGCGGTCGATCAGCACCACGTCGGCACCCAGATCGGCCAGTGTCATCGCGGCGTGCGGTGCGGGACCGATGGCGGCGAGCTCGACCACTCGCACACCGGCCAAGGGGCCCGCACCGCCTGCCTGTACCAGGTCAGTCACTGGCGGGCAGGGGTTTCGCGGTCTTGACCGACAGCGCGGTGTCGCCCAGGGACAGCGAGCCCTCGCCCGGCTTGGTCACCAGCACCTCGATGGTGCCCTCGGCATCCACGTAGCGCTTGCCGATGAGGGTGCCGCCGGAGAACTCCGCGGCCGGGCTCGCCCCCGATTCCCGAGGCCGGTCCAGATCGACCATCGGCGCCCCGCCGCAACGCAATTCCCCGGCGTTGTCACCGGCGCGCACCACGATCACCTCCGTGTTGCAGACCTGACTCCGTAACCGGGTTCCGGGCTTTACCATTGCTACTCCTTTCCGGGGTGCGGATCAGCGGACCGAATCGGCGGCCGCGTCCGCGAGATAATCGGCGGCGATGTCCTTGCGCAGGATCTTTCCGGTCGGGGTGGCCGGCAGCTCGCTGCGGAAGACGAGGTGGTCGGGCGTGCGTGAAGAACGCAGCCGCGAGCGCACGAATTCGAACAGCTGCTCGGGGTCGGGCAGCTCATCGCCTTCGGGGACCACGGCGGCGAGAATCGCCTGGCCCCAGTGCTCATCGGGAATTCCGACCACCGCGACCGAGCGCACGGCCGGGTGGTCGATGAGGACGTCCTCGATTTCGGCCGGGGCGATGTTCTCGCCGCCGCGAATGATCGTGTCGTCGTTGCGGCCGACGATGTACAAGAAGCCTTCGCCATCCTGATAGGCCAGGTCGCGGGTGGGGAACCAGCCTTCCGCGTCGAGCACCGAGCCCGAGCCCATGTACTCGCCCGAGACCTGTGGCCCGCGAACCCAGAGTTCACCCTGTTCGCCGGGAGCCACCGGACTGCCGTCGGCGTCGCGAATGAGAATCTCGATATCGGGCACCGGACGCCCGATCGAGCCGAGCCGGGCGCGCACGGCGGGATCGTCGCTGTCCATCGCGGCCCGGTGGTCTTCGGGGCCCAGCAGTGCGATGGTCGAGCTGGTTTCGGTGAGACCGTAGGCGTTGACGAATCCGGTACCGGGGAATGCTCGTAGCGCCGCCTCCAGCGTGGGGCGCGGCATGCGCGCGCCGCCGTAGGACAGCGATCGCAGCGCCGGGGTGTCGGCGACCGCCCCGTCCACCGCGGACACGATCCGGTCGAGCATGGTGGGCACCACCATGGCCGAGGTGACGGCCTCCTCGCGGACCAGGCGCAACCACTCCCGCGCGTCGAAATCGGGTAGGTACACGATGCGGCGGCCCGCGTAGAAGTTCGTCAGGATCGTTCCGATCCCCGCGATGTGGTACGGCGGCACACTCACCAACGTGGCGTCCGCCGGATCCGCCGAACCGAATTCGACGGTGCCCATGACGTAGCTGAGCAGATTGCTGTGACGCAGCAGGACCGCCTTGGGCTCCGAGGTGGTTCCGCTGGTGAACAGGATGACCGCCGGACTCTCGGGATCGACGTCGGCGATCGGCAGCGCACCGGTCGCCGCGCGCGCGAAGAATGCGTCCGTGGTCTCGACGGTGGCACCGGCGTGGGCGACCGACTCGGCGTAGCGCGGAGCGGCGACGACGAGTGCGTTGCCGACCCGCTCGATGAGCCGGACCAGCCGGCCGGCCTCGAGCCGGTAGTTCACCGGGACGAACGGGATTCCGGCGTGGGCGGCGCCCCACAGCAGTGCGGGCAGTTCGACACCCGAGCCGCCCAGATAGACGATGTGCTCGGCGCCGGATCGGCGCAATGCGGAGCCGACGCCCTGGACCAGATCGCTGAATTGCTGGTAGGTCAGCGACCGGTCACCCGCGGTGAGGGCGACGCGGTCCGGATTGGCGGCAACCGCCATGTCGAGGAGGAGGGAGATCGTCATCGTGTGTTCCGATCGGCATAGTTCGGTGCGGCCTCTTCCGCGCGGGCCGACCGGGCGAACCGGTGCCGGGACCGGCGCTTTCCGGCACGACCAGATGATGTGTTAGGGGGGTCTGTGTCACACCACAGTAAGCGATGATCTGACAGCTTGTCTATATTGGTCGACTACTGCTGCTCTCAGTCGAAATCCCCTGATACTGCGCACAGTAGGCTGTCGTCCGGTCATTCTTGCCAGCCCTATACGACATTCTATAGTGTCGATCTGACAATGCATGTCATTTCGAGTGCCATCGCGGAGGCTTCGGCCACCAAGCGCTCGCACCGAATGAGCAGGGAGAATTCGATGGACGAATTGCCGCTGGAAGGCGTGGTCGTCGTCAGCCTGGAACAAGCGGTCGCGGCCCCGTACGCCACGCGGCAGCTGGCCGACCTCGGGGCCAGGGTGATCAAGATCGAACGACCGGGTGCAGGGGATTTCGCCAGGGGATACGACACCACGGTGCTCGGCCAGTCCAGCTACTTCGCCTGGCTCAACCGGTCCAAGGAATCGTTGACGCTCGATCTGAAATCCGAGAACGGCCGGGAGGTGCTGCACCGGTTGCTCGCTGGTGCCGACATCTTCGTGCAGAATCTCGGGCCGGGTGCGGTGGCCCGGATGGGCCTGGGCGTCGACCGGCTGGCGCAGCGGTATCCCACTGTCATTCCGTGCGGAATCTCCGGATATGGCGGTGACGGACCCTGGCAGTCGCGCAAGGCCTACGACCTGCTGGTCCAGGCGGAGGCGGGCCTGCTGTCGGTGACCGGTTCGGACGCCGACATCGCGAAGGCCGGTATCTCGGTGGCGGATATCGCCGCCGGAAGTTTCGCGTTCTCCGGCATCCTGACCGCCCTGTACACCCGGGCCACGACCGGACGGGTGCGGGCGGTGTCGGTATCGCTGTTCGAAGCATTGGTCGAATGGATGGGCTCGCCGCTCTACTACGCCCGCTACGGTGGCACGGCCCCGGTGCGGACCGGGGCCCGGCACGCGACCATCGCGCCCTACGGCCCGTTCACCGCCGGTGACGGCGGGACGGTCCTGCTGGCGGTGCAGAACGAT
Source organism: Nocardia nova (assembly GCF_002933465.1). Lineage (GTDB taxonomy): Bacteria > Actinomycetota > Actinomycetes > Mycobacteriales > Mycobacteriaceae > Nocardia > Nocardia nova_B. The sequence goes on along the minus strand of NZ_PSZE01000013.1, from coordinate 4,735 downwards.
CGGGAATGGCAGCGACTGTGCGCCGAGGTGCTCGAGCGGCCGGAGCTGATCACCGATCCGCGATTCGCGACAAATCCCGGCCGGGTGGCCCATCGCGACGAACTCGAGTCGATCATCGCCGCCGTGACGAACAGCCTCACCACCCAGGCGCTGATAGCGCGCCTGGAATCGGCGGCCATCGCGACCGCCCGGATCAACGATATGACTCAGGTATGGGAGCATCCGGTTCTGGCTGCGCGCGATCGCTGGCGCCAGGTGGATACTCCCGGCGGTGATATCCGAGCGCTGCTGCCGCCCGCGGCGCTCGACGGCGTGGAACCCCGGATGGATCCCGTCCCGGCCGTCGGCGCCCATACCGAGGCGGTCCTGCGCGAACTGGGTTTCTCCGCGGCCGAGATTCAGCGGTTCCGCTCCGCCGGCACCATTTGAGCGCCGGGCTGCGTCGAGGTCAGTTTCGGGCGCGCGAGAAGAATCCGCGCTCTATCACCGCGGACATCAGATCCACGATCTGCTCGGGGTCGAGAGGAGTCTCGATCTCTTGTGACGCGCGGGCCAGCCGCTCCATGATGGCGCGGAAGATCAGCACCGAGGCGATGGGATCGAACGGAATGTCGGGCCGATCGACGGTGCTGAGAAAATCCAGGATCGCGGAATCGGTCATAGCTTCGCCATAGGCGGCCAGATCGGCGACCAGCGACCGTTCGGTCCCGCGTTCGGTCCAGACATCGATGACCCCGCCGAACTCCGCCTCGAACTCCACGAATCTCGACAGCCAGCCGCGGAACGCGGCAGGGTCGGCAGCGGGCGGGCGCAGATGACGCAGTTCGTCGCCCAGGGTGATCGCCGTGGCACCCGCCTCGGCGCTGACCGTGAGCAACAGGTCCTGCTTTTCGTTGAAGTATTTGTAGAAAGTGCCGCGGGCGTAGCCGGCCGCGGCGACGATATCGTCTACATTGGCGCGGTGGTACCCACGAGCTGCGAACTGCGCCGCACCCGCGGCTACGAGCCGCTCGACGGTACGCCGGGCGCGCGTGCTGAGATCACGCGTGCGTTCCTCGATCGTTATTCCCCGCGCCGACGGTATCGGCGGGATAGTGATGACCTGCGCCGAGTCGACGCGCAGCGGCAAGGTATCGAAGACGTTCGCGGGTGTATCCGGGAAGAACACCAGCTGCAGGAAGACCGACAGGGCATCGACCACCGATTCGATGCTGCGGCCGTGGGCGCGGTCGGTGTGCAGGTAGAGATTCACCCGGTGCACGACCGCCATCATCGCCATCGCGGCGAATTCCGGGTCGAGCCCGTCGAGTTCCGCGTCGGCCAAGCGATTCGCCAGCTGATGCTGGTATTTGCCGACGAAACGGTCGATCTCCGGCTGCACCACGCTTTCGGTGGCGGCCACATTGGCCCACTGCACGAACATCGTCGAATAGCGTTCGAAGACCCAGCTCCACTCGCCGAGCCACCAGTTCAGATTGTCGAAACCCGTGGGGGTGGGCCCGAGCGGGCCGATGCGGCGGGTCACACGCAACAGTGCGCTGCCACACTCGTCCATCAGCTCCAGGAAGATCTCGTCCTTGCCCGGGAAATACTGGTACAGAGTGGCTCGCGAGACCCCGGCCGCCTTGGCGATCGCATCCACGGAGGTGTTGAAAAAGCCGAGTTCACCGAACAGCACAAGCGAGACGTCGACGATCTTTCGCCGCGTGGTGGTACCCCGGGTGCCGATCTCGGGGCTCGACGGGCCGTAGCTCGCCCGGCGAAGGATTCGGTTCTCTGACATCAACGGCTACTTTAGTCGATCTCGCGCGTGCGCTTCATGTGCTGGCCACCACTGTGTCGTGGCCGTGGTCGAGCAGGAACTCCGCGGTTCCGGCGAGGGCGGTGCCGCCCGTCTGACGTTGACATGCAAGTTCGACGGTTACTCTGCGGCCGCCGTCGACCGGCTCGATCGCGGTCACCGTGCCGGTGCAGGTGAGGACGTCGCCGGGCCAGACCTGCTCGCGGAAGCGCACGCCGAATCGCCGCAGGTTGTGCGCACCCAGCCAATCGGTGGCGAACGTCGCCAGCAGCGCCGCCTGATGCATGCCCTGGGAGAAGACCGAGGGGTAGCCGGCCGCGATCGCCATGGTGTCGTCGTAGTGCATGGGATTCAGGTCGCCGGAGGCACCGGAATAGCGTACGAACATCTGCCGGGTCAGCGGGCCGAATGTGCGCGGCGGGGCCGTGGTGCCGATCTCGAATGCGGCGGCCGGGGTGGTCATGCGGACTTCTCCTTCTTCTCCCTGGGTGCGGTTTCGATGAATGTTGCTCGTGCCTCGGCCACCAATTCCCCGTCGCCGGTGCGGAATTCGGTGGCCACCACGGCGAATCGCATGACACCGCCGCGTTTTCCCGGTTTCTCGAATCGATCGACCACCTTTTCGCGCGCGGTCAGGTGATCTCCGGCCCGTGGCAGCGGCCCGTGGAAGATGTATTCCTGTTCTCCGTGCAGCAGGCGGGCGCGGTCGAATCCGACGTCGACGCGCGCGCCGGGGGGCGCCCACTGACCGGCGGTGATCAGGAAGGTGGGCGGGACGATCGCGTCCGCGCCCTCGTAGGCGGAGTTCTCCGATTGCATCGCGCGAGCGAATTCGCGGATCTTTCCGCGCTCCACGATCACTTCCCACGGCGTGCCTACGGTGCCGACCGGGGCAGGTTCGTTCATCGTGTGATACTCCTTCGTTCGATGCGTTCGCCGAGGTAGCGCCGTACCAGCTCCAGCGCGGCGGCCGGATAGGAACGCGCGGTCTTCGGGTCGAGACCGTCTCGGACCAGCAGGGCCGAGAGCCGGTTGGTGATCAGCGTCAAGACGACGGCGGCCAGCAGCGTGTAGTAGCCGATATCGCCGGTTCGTCGGCCACCGAGTTGTTCGTAGCGGAGCACGATATCCGGATCGTCGGGCACGCCTTCGGGGCGTCGCAGGCCGATGCTCTCGCACAGAAACCGCTCGAACATCAGCCACCAGCCCAGATCGATATCGGGCGGTCCGGTAGTGGCGCCCTCCCAGTCGAACAGGGCGGCGACCGACAGGTCCGCCGCGAAGGCCATATTCCCCACCCGGGCATCACCCCAGACGACGCCCTCGGCGTCGGTGTCGGGGATGTCGGTGGTCAACTCGGCGACCGCCGCGGCCAGCACCTCGGGGTCGACCACCAGCTCGTCGCGGGCGCTGAGGTACCAGCGGTGCACCTGATCGACGTAGCGAGTCAGGGCAGTGCCGGGCCCGGGTGTGGCCAGCGCGTCGATCGTGGCACGGTCGGCAATTCCATGGAGTGCGACCAGCGCGCGTAACCCGTTGTCGTACAGCTGTTTTCGTTGATCCGGGGTGAGGTCGGCGGTCCATCCCGCCTTGTGCCAGCTCGGAACGTCCGACGGGACGCGCCCGTCGACGCGGTCCATGACGTAGAAAGGTGTGCCGAGTACGCCGGGATCGGGCTCCTGGGCGGTGATGACCGGCATCGGCGCATACCGGGTCAGCGCACGCATCACCTCGGCCTGCCGGATGGCATCGGGGGCCATGAACAGCTGATGATCGGGTGCCTGCATGCGTAGTACCAGCGCACGGCGTACGCGCCGGCCGCCCGCTTCGGTCCATGCGGCGGTGAAGAAGACGGTCTTGCCGGAGTATCCGGCGCCCGGGGCGGAGAACTCCGACAGTTCCAAGCCGGTGTGACCTGGCGGTGCCAGACGGGTACGCGCCCACGCCGTCAACGCGCCGCGGGACCGGTCGTCGAGGTGTCCTCGCTCGGCGGTGTAACTCACTGAAACTCGCTCTCTGTCGCACGGCCCGGCCGCCGACTTCGACCGCGTCGGCCAAAAACTGACCATTACTGTCAGAATATGGGTATGAGTGAACAAAAATCCAGTGCTGCCGAGCGGGCAGGCAGGCTTGGCGCCTATGTCGTTCCCGGCCGCGTCACCGATCCCCGGCCCGCGCTGACCCAGGCGGCCGAGGCCGAACGCCTCGGGCTTGGCACGGTCTGGCTCAGCGAACGCTGGGGCGCCAAGGACTTCGGCGTGCTGTTCGGTGCGATCAGTCAGGTCACCAGCGATATCGACATCGCTGCCGGCGTGACGCATCTCAACTCGCGGCATCCGGCGTTGCTGGCGTCGATGGCGATGACCGCGCAGGCGCTGTCGGACGGTCGCCTGGTGCTGGGTGTCGGGCGCTCGGTGGCCGCGATGTGGCGGTCGGTGGGACTGCCGGTGCCGACCAATCGCTCACTGACCGACTCCGCCGACATCTTCCGGCGGCTGTGTCGCGGCGAAAAGGTTCGCTACCAGGGGCCCGCCGGCAGTTTCCCGGCGCTGCGCCTGACCGACGTGCCCGACCAGCCGGTGCCCCCGCTGCTGCTCGCCGCCATCGGGCCGCGCGGGCTCGAGCTGGCCGGCCGCCATTTCGACGGGGTCATCCTGCATCCGTTTCTGACCCCCGAGGCGGTGGCGCGGTCCGCGCAACTGGTGCGCGCCGCCGCGGCGGCCGCGGGCCGCCCGGCCGATGCCGTGCGAATCTGCGCCACCGTCGTCACCGCCTCGGGACTGGCCCCGGCCGAGGAAGCTGCCATAGTCGCCGGCCGGGCGGTGAGTTACTACCAGATTCCGGGATTCGGCGAGCAGCTCGCTCAGGTCAATGATTGGGACCCGGACCAGCTCGCGGTGCTGCGCGCACATCCGCAATTGGCCGGCATACGCG
>NZ_PSZE01000012.1 GCF_002933465.1 Nocardia nova | reverse complement strand
TCTTCTTCCTTCTGAACGACTTGGTAGGTCTTCTGAAGGATCACGCGGTGACCACCCTTTTCCCGGCTACGACACGCTCAGATTTGGTCTGACGCCCGAGTCGTACACCATCCTGCTGGACTCAACCGTCCTCCGCGACGGGCCCGCAGCTGGGCCGGCCGGTGCTTGCCGTCGGAGAACCAGTGGTGCGAGCCGGGTTTGCGGGCCTCCGTCGCCAAGTGCTTGATTCCTGCCTCACACGCGAATTCCTTGAGCTTCTTGCCTGCGAACCCGCCGAAGTACAACCGCATGGCGGTCTCGTCCTTGTGACCGAGCTGGTAGATCCCCGCGTCCCGGCCGAAGCTGAGGCACATCGCGGGGAAGGCGAGGTCGACGGGTGCGGGCTGTTCACCCGCGATGCGATGCAGCACCGTATCGGCGGCGTGTGCTCCCAGGCAGTACGCCGTGTAGGCACTCATGCGGAACGGCAGATCCGAGGGCGCCGACGAATCACCCGCCGCGACGATGCGTTCGTCGTCGACACTGGTCAGTGTCTCGTCGGTGCGCAGGCGTCCGGCAGCATCGACGCTCAATCCGCTGCGAGCGGCCAGATCCGGTACGCCGAAGCCGGCAGCCCAGATTGTCACGGCACTCACCAAGGTTCGGCCGTCGCCGAGTTTCACCACGTCTCGCCGGATCGCGGTGACGGTCGCATCGGGACCTTCGACGACCTTCACTCCGAGCTTCGCGAGGTATTTGTGGGCCGTGCGCCGCGCCTTCGGGTGCAGATACGGTCCGAGAACACTGCCACAGACCAAGGTGACCGTGCGTCCCTGCTCGGCCAGCTCGGCGGCGGTCTCGATCCCGGTCGGCCCGCCCCCGATCACCGTCACCGGGGCCGATGAGGGCGTATCGACGAGGACCGATCGGAGCCGCTGCGCCGCCTCCAAAGTCGCTACGGGATAGGCGAATTCGGCCGCGCCCGGTACCTGCGGCGTGGGGGTCCCACTCCCCACGGCGTAGATCAGATAGTCGTATCCGATGCTGCCGCCGTCGGCCGAGTGCACGGTGCGCTCGGTTGCGTCGATCCGCGTCACGCCGTCGACGACCAGCCGTACCTTCTCGGCGAGGACGTCCTGGTAGTCGACGACCGCCTCGTGAGTCGCACCCACCAACTGGTGCAACCGCAGTCGCGGAACGAAGACCCGGCGTGGGTTGATCAGGGTCACCCGCACGTCGTCTCGCTGCATCAGACGGTTGGCTGCCATCACACCGGCGTATCCGCCGCCGATCACCACGACTTCGTAGTTGTTCATCGTCTTTCCTCCGTGTGCTGAGGGTGTCGGGCATACGACGCCGCATCCCGCACGGCTGTGACAACGAGTGACGTGGATCACGCGATACGCCGGATGTCAGCGATGCTGTCGTGGATCGGTGGATCGACTCGGCACTCGCTCTACGGGTGCTGCGGAGGGTTTCTCGGCCGGGAGACCTCGCTGGGCGCACTGTTCGAGGTGCTCTGCTGTGCTGCGGCATCCGCGCGCGGCGCCACTTCGCAGGCGTTCGGCGCCGGGACACCCGCCAAGCGCTCACCCAGCCACTGCGTCGATCCGAGAAAGCCGTCGAAGTAGCCGAGTATGTGTTCCCCGCCCACGATGCTCTTCGTGGCCGGAACTCCCAGAGCACACTGTTCGGCATAGAACGCCTCGGCCTTCGCGACCGGCATCCAGGGATCGTGCACACCGTTGTAGACATAGATCGGCATGCCGGCCTTCTTGCCTTTCAGACTCAACCGCCGGAACATCATGTCGGCGAATTCGGTGTGGAGCGGGTCGGCCATATCGGCCACGGCCGCAAAGGGTACGAAGACGCCGATGTCGGCCATGGTCGAACTGCACACGTCTTTGAGCGGGGAAATGGCCGCCCATTGCGCCAGATGATTCATGCGGCCGAGGATGTCGGGATGCTCTCGGGCCAGCGCGAGGGTCACGGTCAGCATCAGTCCCGAGGCGTAGGTGCCGTCGAAGGTCTTGGCGAAGGATTCGTAGTCGACGGGCAGGCCGCCCATCGCGGCACCGGCCAGGTTGGGTGCCAGTTCCGGGGCGTATTCGCGCGAGAGCATCGCGGCGGCGTAGCTGGCGATGGCACCGCCGGAATAGCCGGTCATCGCGAAACGGCTCTCGCCGAACTCGTCCGGCATCAGATGCCGTACCGCACGCACGGTGTCGAGCATGATGTGGCCGGCCACGGTCGGCTCGGCATACGCCATCAACGGTCCCTCGTGATCCGGGATCACCACCGCGTAGTTCCGGCTCGCGGCCCACATCGTCGGTGAGGGGACGAAATCATTGCCGGTGCCGCCGGTCGTGATGTCGAATCCGTGTGAGAACACGTAGCCGGGAGTGCAGCGTCGGTTGAGCGCGTTGATCGGTGGGGCGTTCAGCAGCACCGGCCGGGTTCCGGGCCCGCTCCACCGGGCAAAGGGCAACAGCAGCGTCGCGGTCCCGAAGGACGGCGCACCCGAGGAGTTCGTGGTCCGGAATTTCAGCTGTATCGCCCGCTGAACCGGCGTGAGCACCGTCAGGAAGACCATCGGAACCCCCGGCCAGCTGACGTCACGCGATTCGATGACGTCACCGGGTGCGTACTGCGCGAGATCCGGCGGAGCGTCGTCGAAGAACGGATCACCGGTCGGACTGGATTGAATCGCCTTCCACAGCGCCTGCGGGTCCGATGCCCCGCCGGGATCGGCGGCAGCGGACCCGATCCCGGGCAGCACGGACGTCGGCGCGGGAATGGTGTCGTCGAGCCATTTCTGGAACGCCGACGGGCCCGGATCCTGTTGGGCGACCGAAGGTTTCGGATCGGAGGACGCTGCAGCGCCCGGATCGGCCGCCGGCGGCACAGCGGAAGTGGACGCCGGCGGCACATCCGGACCGGAGGCAGGCGGCGCAGGCCGGTCGGTGGTCGACGGCACGCTGGGACCGGATGCCGACGGAGCTGTCGGGGCGGCGGTGGCCGGGGCGGCAGTGGTCGGGGCGGCAGTGGTCGGGGCGGGGGTCAGCGCCGACGGGTCAGCGACCGCGGCAGCTTGCCCCGAGGTCAGCGCACAACCCATCGCCACCGTGACCACAATGCCCCGTAGACATTTCACGACAACACACCCGTCCTGTCGGAGTCGTACTCGAACCGAAGGTCGTGCAGAAGTGGAACAGTCCCGGCTACCCGGCACCCAAGGGCGCGGGTCGGCGGCGGCCGACGCCGCACCGACTTTCGAAAGATACCCCGGAACAGCGAAAATCGGGGGATCCGCGACGGCACACCACCTCGTGTCCGCGAGCGGTCGCCGCGGGTACAGCTGGGCGCCACCACCGATGGATCGGAGTCGGCCTGTGACACGTACTACCGCGCAGACGGATCGACTCTCACCCGACTTCTATCGCCTGTGGCGCGCCTCCACCGTCAGTCGGATGGGCAGTGCCTTGGGCGCGGGTGCTCTCCCACTGGTCGCCGTCCTCGTCGTGCACGCCTCCGCGCTGCAGGTCTCGCTGATGGCGGCGCTGGCCGGATTTGCCAGTGCGGCAATCGCATTGCCGATGGGATCGTTCATCGAGTTCCGTCGCAAACGACCCATCATGATGCATGCCGACCTCGTCTCGTTCGCGGCCCTCGCCAGTGTTCCTCTGGCCGCATGGCTCGGTGCGCTTACCTACGGGCAACTCTGCGTCGTACTCACGCTGCAAACCCTCTGCGGAATGGTGTTCAACGCCGCCAACGAGGCCTATGTCAAAGCCGTCGTCGCCGAGCCGCAGCGCGTGCGAGCCAATAGCCGGTTCGAAGCCACCTTCTGGACCGCATCCACCATCGGCGCGCCGATCGGCGGCCTGCTCGTCACGGTGTTCGGTGCGACGATCACCGTGGCGCTCGACGCGGTCAGCTATCTGCTGTCCGCGTTCGGGATCCGCAGCATCGCGACCATCGAACCGATACCAGCGCACGCACCGGTAGGCCACCACTGGCGGCGCGAGATCCACAGCGGATGGACCTACATCTTCGATCACCCCGTACTGCGCCGGCTGTTCTGGAACGGCATGCTCTTCGGCGGAGCAGTCACCCTCACCACCCCCTTGCTCGCCCTGCTCATACTGCGCGAACTGCACTTCGCACCGTGGCAGTACGGACTCGCCCTGGGACTGCCCTGCCTCGGTGGCCTCATCGGGTCGCTGTGCAGCCCGAGACTTGTCGCGCGATTCGGTCGACGCGCAGTCCTCCTCGGCTCCGGTACGTTGCGAACCTGCTGGATGGGGCTACTCCTGATCGCAGGCCCCAGTACGCGAGGACTTCTCGTCATCCTGTCCGCCGAAACTCTCCTGCTGCTCTGCGCCGGAGTGTTCAACCCGATCTTCGCCACCTACCGAATGAACTGCACCACCGACGATCACATGAGCCGCGTCCGCACCGCGTGGTCGATCAGTTCGAAGAGCGTCCAGCCCGCGTTCATCGCCCTGGGCGGGCTCATAGCCGGCGCGACGAGCACGCGAGTGGCGATCGGCTGCGCGACCGCAGCGGTGCTCGCCAGCTCGGCCCTGCTGCCCTGGCGGCAGAGCGGGTGGGCGAGCTCGAGCCCACATCCCGGTGTGCCGCCGGATAGCGAATGACAGCCGACACGCACGGCGGGAGCCTCAGTTCATGTTCTGCGCTCGTGGCAGAGCCAACGTCAGCGCCCCCAGACCGAACGACACCACGGCCAAGGCCAACATCATGGTGATCGCGCCGTTGAGGGTGTGGGAGCGGAAGAACAGGGTGGTCAGCACTGCCAAACCCAGTGCGTTGCCGATCTGTTCGATGGTCGGGACCACACCCGATGTCTCGGACATGTGGTCGGCGTTCAGGCCGGACAGCATGATCGGCTGGATTTGGACTGCGAAGATCCCTACTCCGAAACCGGCTGCGCACACGGCGGGGGTGGCGATGAGGGGGTTGGCGATGCCGCTGGTCAGGTGGAGGTAGATGGCGCCGCCGGCCATGCAGCCTCCGTAGAGGGTTACTCCGCCGGCCAGGATCAGCACTCCGCACTGGCGGACCAGGAACAGGGAGGCGATCGCTCCTGCGCCAGCTCCCACAGCGAATAGCGTCATCACGATCGCCGTGTGCCAAGGCGTGTAGCCGAGGACGTCCTGCATGGTGATGGAGGCGGCGAAAACGAAGGCGGTGAACAGGCCGAAGAAGACGCAGATAAGGATCGAGCCGATACGGAAGCCTCTGTCGGAGAAGAGTTCCAGGCGCATCAACGGGCCGGCTCCGCGAGACGAACGCCTGATCTGGTGGGCCACGAACAGAGCGCACACCACTACCCCGGCCAGGACGAGGGCGAACGGCTGGGGTTGCCAGCCGTGCTGTTGGACCAGGGCGAGGGCAGAGACGAGCAGCAGTAGCCCGGCGCCCGACAATGCCGCGCCGCCGAGGTCGAGGCGCTCGGGTGACGCCGGTCGGCCGATCCGCAGAAAACGCCAGGCCAGGGCGAACGCGACCATGCCGATGGGGAGGTTGATCAGGAAGACCGTGCGCCAGCCCCAGCCGCCGATGTCGACGGTGAGCAGGGCGCCGCCGAGGATGGGGCCGAGCATACCGGCGAAACCGGCCACCCCGCCGTACATGGCGAAGACCAGGGAATGGCGTTCGCGAGGGAAGCTGGCGATAAGGATGGCGATGGTCTGCGCCGCCATGCCCGCGCCCGCGACGCCCTGAACTATGCGTGCCAGGACCAATTCATCGGCGCCGGTGGACAATCCGCACCACACCGAGGCAGCGGTGAACGCCACCACCGAGGCGAGGAACAGCATACGGCGGCCGAGCACGGCCCCGAGTCGGGCGGCACTGAGCAACGTGCAGGCGAAGGCCAGCGAATAGCCCGAGATGACCAGCAATTCCGCCGAGCGGGAGGCCCCCAGATCGGACGTCAACCGAGGCAGGGCTGTGTTCACGATCGTCACGTCGATCATTTGCATGAACACCGCGATCAGACAGCCGGCGAAGGCCAGCCACGCCGTCCCTTCGGAAGGTGACGAACCGGGAAGCAGGACAACGCTTTCCGGCCCACCGAGGGTATTCTCCCTCATCCGGCCAGCTCGATCACGCTACGAGGCGCGGACAAGGCCAGTTCGGTCGGAAAACTCACGCGCACCACACGATGTGGTGGTGCTACCTCGATATGCGCCACGAACGGTGGCAGTAGCCCGCCGATCATCTTGTCCAGCAACATGTTCACCTGCCCGAAGCTGGGCCGCAGGCGCACCTGGCGGCATTCGATCTCGCCGGCGCCGACCACCGAGTCCGTGCGCTTGTCCACGCGCGCGACCAAAGGCCAGTGCACCGAGAAGGCCAGCCACGTATCGATCGACTGCACCGAGCCCTCGGTGAGGTCGAGGCCGCGCAGCAGGGTCAGGCCGCCGACGATCGGCATGACGTCGGTGGGGAACGGTGTGGGTGCGCCGCCTATCGGGAGGTGGACGGTGTCGATGAAATGCGCCTCCTCGCGAGAGACCACCGCGCCGCGAGAGCGGGTTTCGGCGCGGTAGTCCTCGGCGCGCAGGAATCCGTCGAGCCGGCCGAAGCGCTGGTCGACGGTCAGTTCCAGTTCGCCGTCGCCGCTCGATGCCTCGAGCAGCGTTCGGTACCCGCCGTTCTCGTGGGTGACGACGCTGGTCAGCTCGAAACCCGAACTGCGCCCGTCGGTTGCGACGGTGTACCGGCATTTTTCGCCGTCGGGTATGCCGGGGTCGCGAAAGAGGGTGGGCACCGTACCTCCTGAATCCACGAAACCTCCTGTAGTTCAGTTCGTTTCCGCGTCGCTGTCGATGATCGACGCGAAAACCGAGCGCATCGCCGCGATATAGCGCTCGACCGAGTCGTGGGCGACCGCGGTGTCGGGATAGATGACGCTCAGCGTGGTCCCGGACGGCAGCCGGTTGACCCAGATCAGCGCCTCTTCCGACGCGGCACGGTTGGCGTAGACGCCGGCGGTGACCTCGTCGAAGAATTCGTGGCCCAGGAAGTCGCGGGCGTCGATGAACGAGATCATCGGTGTGACCCAGCCGGGTTCGGCCTTGATCTCCGAGTCGGCGGGCAATAGCTCGAGCACCCGGTGGAACGAGGTGGGCGCCAGGCGGAGCCCGTTCTCGTAGGCGCGCTGGGCCAGTTTCAGCGTGCGGGTGACGGGGGTGCCGGGGCCGAGTGGAAAGGCCACCGGCACCAGCGTCACATACCAGCCGACCGAATTACCCTCCGCCGCCGAGGTTCTCGTACTCACCGGAGTCATTCCGAAGTAGTAGTCGGAATCGGTGAGATCGCGTTCGGCCAGGGCCGCCGCCGCGAAGACCCCGCCCACGAATTCCGCGTCGTTGGCCCGGCAGACTTCTTCGAAGACCAGCGCCTGCTGTTCGTCCAGCAGGGTCACCGTCCGATGAGCGCTGCGGTTGTAACCGTCGGAGCGCTTGCCGAGGTCCAGCGGAAAGGACGGCAGCCGATTATCGTTGCCGCGCAACAACTGTAACCACTTCTGCACACCCGGCGAGGACAGCGTCAGCGTCTCGCTGTAGGCCCGCTCGGCGACGCAGTAGTCCAGATAACTCGCCGCCGGGGGCAGCGGGTCCGCCTCGCCGCCGAGTTCGGCCAGATACAGCTGCGCGAAATCGGATGCGGACAGGTATTGCCCGAGACCGTCGGTGTGCAGGTGGTCGACGGCGAGGTAGACCGTGGTCGCGTCACCGTGTTCGACGGCTCCGAAGGTGAAGCAATCCCAGTGGAACGGATCCGGAGTCGTCTTCTCGACGTGCTGACGGATCGCGGCCGGATCGTCGATCCATCCGTAGTCGATCGGAATGAAGTCGACCACCTCCTCGGGCACCAGATGCCGCCGCACGGTGCCGTCGGCGTCGATGTCGAACCAGGTGCGGAACGTGTCGTGGCGCAACAGGAAGGTGTTGATGATCCGCGTCATCGCGTCCCGGTCCAGGCCACCGGTCGGGATCCGCGCGGTGGCCAGGCACAGCCCGGAGAAGCGGAAGTCGGCGGCGGCGTGCCGATCCGCTTGGCGCAGATACTGTTGCTGTTGCAGCGAAGGGGGCGCCGGATGCACCGGGGCGGTCCGGGCCCGCGCCACCGCCTGCGGTGACGCGACCCAGGTGACCATCCGCCCCGGCGGCGGCGACCATTCGTCGATGAGTCCGAAGTCGACCACGACTACCTCATTTCCACCGGTGGGCATCGAAATGGCGGGCCATCAGCTGACTCCCGCCATCTCCGCGACCGCACCGGCCGGCGCGTCGTGGCCGTTCGACTCGGCCGCGGGCTGTGATCCGCTCGGGACGGCCCCGTCCACCGCCGCGGCCACGGCCGCCGGATCCAATTGAGCCCCACCGGGTTCGTGCGCCAGGATCAGCTCGGCGACCTTCGGTCCGGCCTGCTCCAGGCTGAACGAGCGTCCCATCTGCAACGACATCAGGTCGATGCCGAGCGTCTTGGTCACGCGCGCGCCGAGTTCGACCGCCATCAGCGAATCCAGGCCCAGCTCCGGCACCGGAATCGTCATATCGATGGTGTCGACATCCACACCCATGACGACGGCCAGTTCACCGGCCATCAGCCGGGCGATGTGCGGGCCGCGCTTGGACTCCTCCATCGCGGCCAGTTCCTCACGCAACCGGGCCAACTCGGAGGTGTCCTTCGCCGAGGCCCGGGCCAGTGCGGCGGTGCGGCCGGTGCGAGCCAGCTGGGGGAAGGTACCGGTGAGCTTGGCCCAATCGGTCGGGATGACGGCCACGCGCGAGGCTCCCAGGCGCAGGCACTGTTCCAGATAAGCGGTGGCGTCGCCCATCTCGATGGGACCGAATCCGACCAGGTCCAGATATTTCTCGGAGGTCTCGTTCGCCGCCATGCCGCCGGCACCGGACAGGTGACCCCAGCCGACGCACAACGCCCGCTCCCCCGCCTGCGACCAGCGCAGCGCCAGCGATTCGACCGCGACATTGGCCGCGCAGTAGCTGTATTGGCCGTAGATGCCGTACATCGACCCGCCCGACGAGCACAACACGAACATGTCGAGGTCGATGCCCGCATCGGCGACGGCCCGGTGCACGATCTGCGCGCCCAGCACCTTCGGCAGATAGACCCGTTCGAGCTGGGCGCGTTCCATCTTGGCGAGATTGTTGTCCGCGACCGCACCCGCGGCGTGGAACACCGCGCGCAGCGGATGGCCGGCACTGTGGATGCGCGCTATCGCACCGGCCACCGCCTCGGCGTCGGTCACGTCGAGCAGTTCCTCGACGATCTCGATCCCGATCGCGCGCCACGCCTCGAGCTCACGGCGCGCCGCCTCGGTGGTCGCGCCGCGCCGCCCGGCCAGCACCAGCCGCCGCGCACCACGCAAGGTCAGCCAGCGGCCGATCGCCAGACCGAAACCACCGAAACCACCGGTGATCAAATACGTTGCGCTGTCGCTGATCTCGACATCCGACAGGTACGGGCGCACCGGCGGTTCCGCCGCGTCCATGCGCAGCGCGATCCGGGCCGGCCGCGACGAGCGCAGTGTCTCCTCGAACGCCTTGCTCACCTCGGCGGTGTCGAACATGTGGTAAGGCAGCGGGCGGTAGGTGCCTTCGGTGACCTTCTCGAACACCCGTTGCAGCAGGGCCACGAGCCGTTGCGGCTTCACCTTGACGAGGCGGTCCAGGTCCATCGAGAAGTACGACAGGTTCTTGTCGAAATTGGCCAGCTCCAGTAGCCCGCCGGTATAGATGTCGGCCTTGCCGACCTCCACGATGCGACCGAATTCGGCTGCGGCGTTGAAGTTCTGGCGCAGGATCTCACCGGGCGCGCTGCTGATGATCACATCGGCGCCCGCGCCGCCCGTGATCGCGGCGACCTCGTCGACGAAGTTCAGCGACCGCGAATTCACGGCGTAGTCCGCACCCATCGCCAGCACGTGCGCGCGCCGTTCCGGGGTGCTCGCGGTGCCGATGATGGTGGCGCCCCGGGCCTTGGCGACCTGGATCGCGGCGGTGCCGACACCACCGGCCGCACCGTGCACCAGCACCGTCTCCCCCGGTTCCAGCCGGGCCAGATCCAGCAGCGCGTACTCGGCGGTGCCGAACGCGATGATGCTGGTGCAGTGACCCGGATCGGTGCCCTCGGGCAGGACGACCGCGAGCTGCCGGTCCACGACCGCGAAGCGGCGCATCATGCCCTTGGCGGCCACACCGACCAGATCACCCGGCGCGACATCCTCGACGCCCCGCCCGACCCGCACCACGGTGCCGACACCCTCCATACCGGGCACGGTGCCGAAATACGTCGGTGCCAGCTCACGTTCGCCGAGCAGCCCGATGACCTTCAGCGGATCCTTGTAGTTCAATCCGATGACCTGCATCCGGATCTCGATCTCGCCGGGGCCCGGTTCCACGCGCGGGCATTCCCGCCACGCGAGTGCCGACAGCAGCCGGGTGCGCGGCATGTCGAGTTCGAAGTTGGCCTCCGGATCCGTCAGTGGCGCCGAAGTTTCCAGGGCTTCCAGCCGTTCGGGCAGCGGTTTGGTGATCACCGTCGCCCAGCGTTTACCGGCGCGCAACAGCACCTCGTCGCTGTTGTCGAGGGAGAAGGCGCCGGGCACCGCCAGCTCCGCCACGAGATCGGCGACCGGTGTGGCGGAGTCGGTGTCGACGAGCCGCCACCGCAGTGCGGTCTGCTCGTTGAGCAGGACGCGCCGCGCGCCGGCCAGCGCGGCCTGCCCGGTGTCGGGAACGGCGGAACTGCCGGGCAGGGCGAACGCGGATTCGGTGACCAGGGTGCAATGCACGAGGCCATCACCGAAAATCGTTTGCGGAGCGCCGTTCTCGCTCCGCGGTTCCACGAAGTCGGCGACAGCCACCGCGATGCGCTTGAGCGTCCACAACTCCGCCACGTCATCGGCAACGGCACCGGCGACCACGCAGATGTGCAACCGCCGAGTCGGCTCGCCGCGAGCGGCGCGCAACTGCGCGACGAGCTCGGATTCCAGCTCCGGCCCGGTCGAATCCACCACGTACAGGCGGGAATCCGGAAGCACGGCCATCAACTGGTCGGCCCGTGCGGTCTCGCCGAGGCGGACCACCACGGTACTCACCGAACCGGCCTCGGCCAGTGCGGCCGGGTCGATCGGATCCCGTTCCTCGAAGGTCTCGGCGTAGTAGAAGTCGGCCATCCGGTGCAGCGGATCGTCGCCGGGCCGCAGCGCGCCGATCTGCAGGCCGGACAGCCGGACGACCAATTTGTGGTCGGCGTCGAGCAGATCCACATCGGCACGCAGCCGCGCGTTCGGATCGCGCCGGGCCACCACCGTCACCGTCTCGGGCAGCGCCGCGAGCAAGCGCACCGCTGCGACGCCGACCGGAACCATCACGCCCTCGTCGATGCGTTCGTCGGCGAACAGCATGGCCGCGCACTGCATGGCGGCGTCCACCACCGCCGGATGCGCCAGATGACCGGAGTCCGTGGCGATGGCGCCGTCGACGGTCGCCACCACCACATCGCGGCCGACCCGCACCGAGGTGACCCGCCGGAACGACGGGCCGTACTGCAGGCCGGCCGCGGCCAGGCCCGTGTAGAACATTGCCGGGTCGACGTCGATGCCGACCTCGATCTCCGGAACGTCGACAGTGGTCTGCTCGTGGCCGCCGGTGAGGGTGCGTCCGGAGGCGTGCACCGTCCACGCGGTACCGGTCGCACTGCGCGACCGGATCAGGAACCGGCCACTGGCCTCCTCGATACTCAGCGCGACCAGCGGTACGTCCGGAGCACCCATGATCAGCGGTGCGACGAACCGAACCCCTTCCAGGGCAACCTGTTCCGAGCCGATCCGCGACGTGGTGGCGCTCAGCGCCGCGTCCAGATAGGCGGCCCCGGGCATGATCTTGATGCCGTTGACCACGTGATCCGACAGCCACGGCAGCAATTCGGTGCCGACCTGCAGCAGCCATTCCGGCCGGCCTTCGACATCGGGATCGCCGAGCATGGCGTAGGAGCCGGGGGTGCCGAGCCGGGCCTGTTCGAACAGCGGCAGCGCCGAGTGCAAGCGGGTGCGCTGCCACGGGTAACGGGGCAGCGGCAGATGCGGGGTGGCCGGGCGATCGGGCGGGAACAGCAGATCGCGGTCGAGGACACCGGCGGCGTGCAGACCGATCAGGGTGCGGCGCAGGCTGTCGGAATCCGCTTGTTCGCGGTCCAGCGTCGGCACCGTCGTACCCTGCACATCGGCGCCGAGCAGAGCTTCGCGAATATTGCCCGAGAGCACCGGATGCGGGCCGACCTCGACGAAGATCCGATGACCCGCGCCGATCAAGGCGCCGACGGCATCGAAGAATCGGACCGGCCGGCGCACGTTCGACCACCAGTAGGACGCGTCCCAGTCGGCCTCGGCGACGCGCACACCCGTCACCGTCGAGTACAGCGGCACGGTCGGGGTACGGGGCTCCAGATCGGCCAGTACCGATCGCAATTCGGCCTCGATCGGCTCCATCAGGCGGCTGTGATACGGCACCTCCACCCGCAGGCGGCGGGCGAAAACGCCGTCCTCGGTGAGCTTTTCGGCCAGCAAGTTCAAGCGTTGGGCATCGCCGGACAGGGTGACGGCACTGGGACTGTTCACCGCCGCGATATCGATCCCCGGATCGTCGCCGATCAGATCGAGGGCCTTGTCCTTCGGCAGTCCTACCGCGAGCATACCGCCGGTGCCGGCGGTGGTCGCCTGCAGCCGGGCGCGATGGTAGGCCACCCGCACGGCATCGCGCAGCGACAACATGCCGCTCACATACGCCGCCGACACCTCGCCGACGCTGTGCCCCACGATGGCGGCCGGAGTGATGCCGTACTGCTCCAGCTCGCGCACCAGGCCGACCTGGACGAGGAAGTTGGCCGGTTGCGCGACTTCGGTACGGGTGGCCCGGGATTCGTCCTCCGGCTTGCGCAGTTCGTCGATGATCGACCAGCCCGCCAGGGCCCGGAACTCGGCGTCGATCTCGGCCGCGGTGTCGGCGAACACACCACCGGCCGCGAGCAGTTCCCGTCCCATCCGCCAGTGCTGCGGGCCCATCCCGGAGAAGACGAAGACCGGTTCGGGTGCGCGCGACACGATGGTGCGTGAGGCGTCGCGCCCCTCCCCCGCCGCGTAGCCGCGCAGCTCCCGCACCAGATCCTCGGTGGAGTCACCGACCGGTACGCCGGTGCGGAACGCGTGGTGCGCCATCCGCGTCCACGCCGCCTCGGCGAGGTGATCGGGGTCGGCTCCCGCGGTGATCAGGTCGGCGAATCGCCCGGCCAGCGCGCGGGCCGCGGCGGTGCTGCGGGCCGAGATGGGCAGAATGCCGAGGTGGCGGTGCGTCCCGGCGGGCGCCGGTACGGCGCCGGCATACTCCTGCAGGATCGCGTGCGCATTGGTTCCGCCGTAACCGAAACCGTTGACCGCCACCGACATCGGGCCGGCGTCGGCCGGCAGCGGTTGCGCCTCGGTCTGCACGTGCAGGCCCAGTTCCTCGAAGGGGATATCCGGGTTCTGCCTGTCCAGCCAGCCCTGCGGGGGCAGCGTGCGATGTTTGATGGCCAGCGCCGCCTTGATCACGCTGGCGACTCCGGCGGCGGCCTCGGTGTGGCCGATCGTCGCCTTCACCGACCCGACGCCGACCGACTCGGTGCGTCCGGCGGGGGCGCCGAAAACCTTTCCCAGCGCCCGCAATTCGACCGGGTCGCCGACGAGGGTTCCGGTGCCGTGCGCCTCGAGGTAGGTGATCGACTGCGGCGCCAGACCCGAGCGTTCGCAGACGGTGCGGGCCAGCGCCTCCTGGGAATCGACATTCGGCACCGTGATGGCGGTGGTGCGGCCGTCCTGATTGGAGCCGGTGGCCTTGACCACCGCGTAGATGCGGTCGCCGTCGCGCACGGCGTCGTCGAGCTTCTTCAGCACCACCATGCCGGCGCCCTCGCCGCGGCCGTACCCGTCGGCGGAGGCGTCGAAGGATTTGCAGCGGCCGTCGGCGGCGAGGAAGCCGCCCTTGCACATCAGCACGAAGGTTTCCGGCTGCAGCATCACGTTCACACCGCCCGCCAGGGCCACCCGGCAGTCGTCGTTGTCCAAGGCCTGGCAGGCCAGATGGAAGGCCACCAGCGACGACGAGCAGGCGGTGTCGACGGTGAGCGCGGGCCCGACCAGATTGAGCGCGTAGGCGATTCGATTCGACAGCATCGTGTAGGACGCGCTCGCCGGGGTGTGCATATCGGTGTGGAACAGGGCCGGCCCGACCACGCCGATCACGGACTGATCGACCACGAATCCACCGACGTACACCCCGACCGAGGAACCGGCCGCGCGGCCCGCCATCCCGGCGTCGTCGAGCGCCTCCCACGTGACCTCGAGCATCAGGCGTTGCTGCGGGTCCAGCACCGTCGCCTCGCGCGGGGAGATCCCGAAGAAGTCGGGATCGAACTGCCACGGATCGACGGTCATGAAGGCACCGCGCTTGGTGTAGCTGCGGCCCGGGGTGCGGGGTTCGGGATCGTAGTACCTGCGGTAGTCCCATCGATCCGCCGGCATCTCGACCACGCCGTCGCGCTTGTCGACCACGAAGTCCCAGAATGTCTCGGGCGAGTCGATTCCGCCCGCGAATCGACAGCCGATACCCACAATTGCAATATCCGACACGAATATCCTCCGGTCTCGCGTTCAGAGGCCACCGGCTGATCTCGGCGACTCACTCGTCTCTCTGCGGTCCTGGGCATTGACCGATGGCGCCCACGCTATTGACCGTGCTCGAGGAAGGAAGAGATTCATTGCACCTTTGGACCCTCCAACCAACGACGCGCGGCGGAGTTGTGAACCCGCCCAGAAGCTGCGCCGAAATGTTCGGCGCCGACCACCCTTCTCCTGAACCAGCAGGGACGCAACAGTATTCGGTACATCGGCGGCGGGCCTGCCCGGCGTAACAGCGGCTTTGCTCACCGCTCACAAGACTGACGCACCGCGATTATGATCCGTCGGTACATTGCTGTACATCGACAGAATTCGCGCGTAGCCCGTCCTATCTTTCCTCGAACGCTCATTTTCTCGAGAGAGCTGTCGGCCGTCCCCACGACAACGCGGCGGTTAATGTCCGGAAATTCCGCCGAAATCCCAGTTCCGGTCTCGGGACGAGCGTCGCGAAACCACAGCCGAACCGATCCGCGCAAACAGTTGGGAGCCGGCACTTGTCCGCCGAATCGAATCACTGGGCCGATGTCGTGCTGGGCCGGCGGTTCACGGTGATCGGTGTGCTGGTGACGGGCCTGCTCGCCCTCGGCTGGTACGGGCTCGGCCTCGGTGCGCATCTCAGCTCCAGCGGCTGGGACGATCCGTCCTCGGAATCGGTGCGGGCCGCGCACGTGCACGAGGAGATCTTCGGGCGCGACCACAGCGCCGACGTGGTTCTGCTGTATCACGCACCGCCCGGCACGACGATCGACGATCCGGCCTTCGCCGCGCCGATCGTGGCGAGTCTGAACAGTCTGCCCGATCGGTACCCGCGGCAGATCGACCGCGTGAACGGCGCGTACTGGCCCACCAGAACGGGTGTGGCGCTACCGGACGTGTTCGGCTCCGCGGACCGTGCGCACGCCTTCGCCTCGATCGCCATCCACGGCGACAACCCCACCGAGCAGATGCGCAACTTCCGAGCTGTCGCGCACGCCTTCGATGTTCCGGGAGTGAATATGGAGGTCGCCGGCGGGCAGGCGGTCGCCGGCGCACTGAACGACACCATGACCCACGATCAGCAGCGCATGGAACTGTTCGCGATTCCCGCGGTGGCGGTGCTGCTGTTCTTCCTCTTCGGCGGTGTGGTGGCGGCGGCGCTGCCGTTGATCGTCGGCGGGCTCACCGTCCTCGGCGCCTGGGGTCTCATCCGGTTGCTGACCACCGTCACCGAGGTGAATTCCTTTGTCTCACCGGTGGTTTCGATGGTCGGGCTGGGCCTGGCCATCGACTACGGATTGTTCGTGCTGAGCCGGTTCCGCGACGAACTCGCCGACGGCCGCGAGGTCGACGACGCGGTGCGGCGTTCCGTGGCGACCGCGGGCCGCACCGTGACGTTCTCCGCGACCATCGTGGCCGTGGCCGCCGCCGGAATCCTGGTGTTCCCGCAAGGTTTTCTGCGCTCGTTCGCTTACGGCGCCATCATCACCATCTCGCTGGCCGCGTTCACCTCGGTCACACTGCTGCCCGCGATGTTGGCGGTGCTCGGCCACGGGGTGGACCGCTTCGGCGTCTCCTGGTTCCGCCGGACCACTCCGCCGGGCCGGATTCCGGACAATCTGTGGGGGCGGATCGCCGACCGTGTCATGAAAAGGCCACTGCTCGTGACGGTTTCGGTGGTCATCGGATTGCTGGTGCTGATCGCGCCGATCCGGGATCTGGCCTTCGGCGCGATCAACGAACGGTTCCTGCCACCGGATCATCCGACGCGGCTGGCCCAGCAACACTTCGACGAGATCTTCCCGCTGCGCCGCATCAATCCGATCGATCTGGTGCTGATCACCTACGACCCCGCCGCCGAGGACACCGTGCTGGCCGAGGCCGGCCACGCCCCGGGCCTCGCGACGCCGTTCCCCGCCTGGCTGCAGCGGCCCGCGCAGTCCAGCGTGTTCACCACCCAAACGGTGCTCGCGCCTACCGCCGACAAGGATGCGGCGATCGATTACCTGCGTTCGATGCCGCTGCCGAAGGGCACCACCCTGCTCGTCGGCGGGCAGCCCGCCATCGAGAAGGACAGTATCGACGCCCTCGTGCACCGGATACCGCTGGTGGTCGCCCTCGTATTCCTCGCCACCACCGCGCTCATGGCACGGAGTTTCCGGTCGCTGGTGCTGCCGTTGCAGGCCGCCGCGCTGAATCTGCTCGGGCTCGGCGCCACGGTCGGCATCCTCACCTGGATCTTCATCGACGGGCACGGCGCCGGGCCGCTCGGGTTCACCCCGCAACCGATCATGGCGCTGGTCCTGGTGGTGATCGTGTCGGTGATCTACGGGCTGTCCACCGACTACGAGATATTCCTGCTCTCGCGCATGGTCGAGGCCCGAGCCGCGGGCGCGTCCACCCGCACGGCGATCCGCGCCGGCGTCGCCCACACCGGACGCATCATCACCGCCGCCGCCCTGATCCTGCTGGTCGTTACCGGCGCCTTCGCGCTGTCGGATCTGGTGATGATGCAGTACATCGCCTTCGGCATGGTGGCCGCCCTGGTCATCGACGCGACGATCCTGCGCGTGCTGCTGGTTCCGGCGACGATGCGCCTGCTCGGCGACGCCTGCTGGTGGGCACCGCGCTGGTTGCGCCGCGAACCGGGGCGGACGGCCGTGGACCACGAAAACGAGTTCAGGACAGACGCTTTCGCGGATACCGACGGCGTGCCCTCGCTGCCCGCGCCGGTGGCCGGCAACCGGTGACGGCGCGAGCGGTCACCGCCGCGGCGGACCGTCGGCGACTGTCGGGTTGGCGTCCTCGCGCGGGGTGATCTCCGGCACCGTTCCGGGTGGCCCCGGTAGTGGCCATCCGGCGACTCCGGCGAGGATGTCCGACGCAACACCGGCATCCGCTCGTGCAGTGGCGTCTGCTCGTACAGTGGCGTCTGCTCTCGAATGGCTCGTCGCGCAGGCTTGTACCGGAAGCGCGCAGGCTTGTACCGGAAGAAGGAGATGCCGTGCCCGAACCCGCAGCCGTCCTCTTCGACATCGACGGCACGCTCGTCGATTCCAACTATCTGCATGCCGTGACCTGGCATCGAGCCTTCCGCGAGGTCGACGCGGACGTTCCGATCTGGCGGATCCACCGCAGTATCGGCATGGACGGCGACGAACTGCTGCGCACCCTCGCCCCCGATCTCGACAGCGAGGCCGCCGATACCGCGAGCGATCTACACAGTCGCTACTACCTCGACCGCGCCGACGAATTGCCCCTGCTGCCCGGCGCCCGCGAGATCCTGCGACATATGCACGACGCGGGCCTGCGCGTCGTCCTCGCCACCTCCGCACCACCCGACGAATTGGCTCGATTGCGTGACCTGCTCGACGCCGAGCCGTGGTTGTACGCGGTGACCGGCGCCGAAGACGTGGAGACGGCCAAACCCGACCCGACCATCGTCCAGGTGGCGCTGGACCGGGCCGGGGTCACGCCGCAGCGAGCGGTGTTCGTCGGCGATACGGTCTGGGACATGCGCGCCTGCACCAAGCTGGGGGTGGCGGCGATCGGCGTCCTGAGTGGCGGGATATCCCGTGGCGAATTGGCGGCCGACGGTGCGGCGTACGTCTGTGACGATGTCGCACATCTGCGCCGTGACCTGGACCGCAGCCCGCTCGCGTCACTTCTCTGATCATTTCCGGCGCGAATTCGTTACCACTTCGAGAATCATGTCACCCTCGGGTGACACGACGCGCTCCGTCGCAACACTATGGACAAGTAGGCTTCGAAGTCCGCACGGCGCGGCCTGGGCCAGGCGACCGTGCCCGGAGCAGTGGCAGTGGCACAGCGGAGGATCACCGACCGATGACAGTAGAGTTCGACAGCGACAGCTTGGCTGCCACCGAGCAGTTCCTGAATCGGAACTACACGACGATGGAGATCGGCAAAACCACCGAGGCGCCGGTCCGCAGCCGCATCGCGCGCGACATGCTGGGCGGGGTGAGTCTCGACCGGCTCGAACTCGGATTCGACATGAGCTACGACGCCGATCCCTTGAACAAGATCTGCCTGGTCGGTGTCGAATCCGGATCTGTCGAGGAGAACTACGTCGACGCCGATACCGATACCTTCGGGCCGGGCGAAATCGGAGTTCTGACCCCGCCCGATCTGCCGTATTCCGGCGTCATCCACCAGGCCCGCTACACGATCACGATGTTCGATCCCGCGCTGCTCAACCGCGTCGCCTCGGCGGATCGGCCCGAGGACGGAGAGGTAGCTCTCGCGGGCCATCGCACCGTGACCCCGGAGGCAGGTCATCGACTCACCGCGGTGATCTCCCATATGCACCAGCTCGCCGGGTCGTACGACGGCGACGTGCCGCCGCTGGTGGCGTCCACGGCGTCGCAATACCTGGCGGCGGCCGTGCTGGACGCGTTTCCGACCACCGCCGGCCTGGAGGCGAGCCCCCTCGATCGACGGGACGCGCATCCGCTGACCGTGCGCCGCGCGGTGGCCTACATGGAAGCCCGTATCCACGACGACATCGCGGTCACCGACATCGCCGCGGCTGCCTATGTGACCGTGCGGGCGCTGCAGATCGCCTTCCGCCGCCACCTCGACACGACGCCCACCGCGTATCTGAAGCGCATGCGGCTGCGCGGAGCCCACGAAGACCTGATCGCGGGCAGTGCCCACGACGGCGACAGCGTCGCCGCCATCGCCGCCACCTGGGGCTTCGGCCACCCCGGTCGTTTCGCCGCGCTCTACCGCCGTCACTACGGACGCTCGCCCGCCGCGGCGCTCGCCGGCTGAGCGCCGGACCGGGGCATATTCCGGTACGGGGCCGCCTCAGGACGGAAAACGAACGGTTCAGTCCACTGTGCGTTCGAACAACGGCAGTGGGCCCACCCCGCGAACATAATGATGCTTGTGCATAGAACCGACTCCATTCGCAACCATGCGACACCCGAGCCTCGCTCGGACACCGCCGGCACTATGCCGAGAGTGGGGTCGTTCCGGTTCTGGTTCGCCACCCGCCGCTGGGAGTGGTCCGAAGAGGTGTATCGCATGCACGGCTACACACCCGGCGGAGTAGTGCCGACCACGGAACTGCTGCTCGCGCACAAGCATCCCGACGATCGCGAGGAGGTCGCCAAGACGATCGCCCGCGCGATCGAACTGGGCGAATCGTTCTCCAGTCGGCATCGGTTCGTCGACACGGCGGGTGAGGTGCACAACGTGATGGTCGTCGCCGACCGGATCTACGACGACGCCGGGCAGGTCGCCGCCACCGCCGGCTTCTACATCGACCTCACCGACACCCTCGCCGAGAACGAACGCGAAACCCTGTCCGCGACGCTGCCCGACGTGATCGAGAACCGCGCGGTGATCGAACAGGCCAAGGGCGTGCTGATGCGCATGTACCGCATCAACGCCGAACAGGCCTTCAAGGTGCTGGCATGGCGATCGCAGGAGACCAACACCAAACTGCGCGACCTGGCCGCCCAGATCATCGAGGAACTTCCCCTCGTCGCGCCGCCCGCGCCGGAAACCATCACCGCCTTCGACCACCTGCTGCTCACCGCGCATACCCGCATCCGGGGCGCGGAGGTCGGCAGCTAGCGGCGAGTGACCAGCCGCACGAGCCCGCTCCTGCTGGTGGTCACCATGGTCGTCGCGCTGGTCGTCATCGTGGTGCTGTTCGTGGTGCTGGGCTGAACGGTGGGGATGTCGCTCCACTCCAGGCACTTAGGGCGGCCTCGCGCACGATCGGCGACAGGGCGCGCAGATCGGCGCCGGGCTCGGCGCGCTCGAGGCCGGCAGCCGGACGCTGCAGACCGGTGCGGATCAGCTCAATTCCGGCGCCGCCGACATCACCCGAGTGGTCGACGGCGCCGTCACACCCGCAGATCGAGGCTTGATTCAGCCGCAGCGCACGGGTGCCGATTCGTCGTAGCCGAGTTCCACATCGTGGGTGCTCCGGCCCGCGCCCACGGTGACGGTGCTGCTCACCGAGGGATATCCGCGCGCCACCACGGTGTAGTGACCGGCGGGCAGATCGGAGACCACATAGCGGCCGTTGTGGTCGGTGCGAGCGGTGGAGATCCGATCGCCGTCGGCGTCCAGGACGGTCACCTCGGCGTTGGCGACCGCCTTGCCGTGCGCCTGCACGGCGCCGGCCAGCGTCGCCATCGGTTCCAGGTCGACGTCGTGGTGCAGCAGTCCGCTCTCGGGGATGGTCAGGGTGACCGCGGTGGGTTGCATCCGCTCGGCGACCACGACCAGGGTGTGGGTACCCGACGCGACGCCGCCGCAACTGTAGCCGCCGTCGCCGCCGGTCACCGCTGCCCCGATCACCTCTCCGCACGGATCGGTGAGGGTAACCGTCGCTCCCGCAACAGGTTTCCCGTCGTCGGCGCGGCGGATGGTACCGGTGAGCTCACCGGAACTCGGCAGCGTCAGATCCACGGTCTGCGCTACCGCGCCGGCGACGACGGTGACGGCCACCGGGCGATGCGCGGCGGCGGAGGCGATCAGCACATAACTGCCGGGCCCTGGGGTGGGAAGGCGGTAGCTACCGTCGGCTCCAGCTGCGGCGCGCGAAACCTGGTGTCCGCGTGGGTCGATCAGCGTCAGCGCCGCATCCGGCACCGGCCGGCCGTTCTCCCGCCGGACGCTGCCACCGATGGCCCGGTCGTCGCCCGCCAAATCCACCGCCTGCGGCGCCGCCACACCCGCGATTCCAGCGGCCACCGCACTGCCATGCTGCGCGGCAACCGGTTGCGGCTGCGAGAGCTCCGCCGTCTCCACGATGCCGTCCGACTCCGCGGCGACGGCCTGCGGCGCATGCGCGCGCACCGACGGAACGATCACAGCCGCCAGTGCGGTGAGGACGGAAACACCGGCCAGGAACGCGAAGACCCGGGTGTACCCGGAATCCGCCGGCAGTCCGTGCGCGGTAGGGGCGCCCGAGGTCAGCAGCACAGCCGACACCGCGCTGCCGATCGCACCGCCGACGGTGCGGACGTTGGCGTTCATCCCGGTGGCCGCGCCCGTCTGGGCGGGCGGCACCGCGGCGACGATGATGGCCGGCATCGACGAGAAGGCCAGTCCGATACCGATACCCAGCAGCGAACCCGCCAGGTAGATCTCCCAGCTGTGGTCGTGCCCGACCGCGAGCAGCACGAACGCCGGAACGCTGATGACGCTGCCGATCAGCACGATCGCCTTGGGGCCGATGCGCGCCGCCAGCGGCCCAATCGACAGGCCGATCACGAACATCGCCACCGACATCGGCAGCATGTACAGCCCGGACTGGGTGATACTGGCGTTCAGGCCGTATCCCGCAACCGCTTTCGGGGTCTGCAGCAGCTGCGGCAGGAAGGTCATCAGGGCGTACATTCCGGCGCCGGTCAGCACGGCCACCAGGTTCGTGGTCCACACCGCCGGAATCCGCATGGTGCGCATATCGATCAGCGGAGTGGCCGATTTCAGCTCGACCACGATCCAGGCGGCGGCCGCCACCACGGCCAGCGCGAACAGGCCCAGTGTCAGCGCCGAACCCCAGCCCCAGGACGGCCCCTTGCTCACCGCGAGCAGCAACGCCACCAGCCAGGCCGACATCAGAATCGCCGCGCCCCAATTGATATTGCCCGGGCTGCGCACCGGCGATTCCGGCACGAACAGGATCGCGGCCACCGCGGCGAGCGCGGTGATGATCATCGGCACCCAGAACAGCCAGTGATAGTTCAGGTGTTCGACGATCGGGCCCGCCAGCACCAGCCCGAGCCCGGAGCCGACGGCGAGGAGCGAGGAGGCGATCCCCACCGCGCCGTGCAGCTTCTTCGCCGGGAACTCGTCGCGAATGATGCCGAAGGCCAACGGAATCACCCCACCGCCCAGGCCCTGGATCACCCGCGCCACGATCATCACCCCGACCGATTCGGTCAGCGCCGCGATCAGCGAACCGACCGTCAGCGCGACCAGGGTGACGACGAGCATGCGTTCCTTGCCGACCTTGTCGCCGATCCGCCCGAGAATCGGCGTCGCCACCGAGGCCGAGAGCAGATATCCGGTCATCAGCCAGGTCGCGGTGCTCTGCGTCGTGTGCAGCGCCGGAATCAGCAAGGCCAGTACCGGCACGACCATCGACTGCAGCAGTGCGTAGGCGGAGATGCCGAGCAGCAGCACCGCGAAGACGACGTTGTAGTGCGGGCGGGATTTGACGCGCGCCAAAAGTGGTTTCCTCCCCACGAGACGGAAGCGGAGTAAATCTCCGGTTAGAAACCCTAACAGGGATGTGAGGCAGTCTCCGACCGAGCGGACGTGATCTCGGCCTCAGCAATCGGTAACCGTGACGTTGCTCGAAAACACGTCGGACGGTTCGCCGATCGATCAGAATAAGGGCAAGGATGAGGGCCTCAACAGGGACTCGAGGATGCGTATGACCGCCCAACTATCCGGAAACGGGACACTGTCGGTTCTGCGCGCCGCGTGTTCGAGTGCCGGCATGGAGGCGGACGGCGCACAGAAGGTGCGGTTCGGCGCGGGCACCGGTTACCAGTTACCCAGTGGGGTCGTGGTGCGCATCAGCCATCCGGATCATCGGCCCGAGGCACGCCGGGAGATCCAGGCCGCCCGCTGGCTCACCACATCCGGAGTCGCCGCGCTGCGCACCCTGCCCGACGTGCGTCAACCGCTCGAAATACAAGGGCGGACGGTGACATTCTGGCAGGTTCCGCCGCTGTACCAGCACGGCGCGCTGGACCATATGGCCCAGGCACTGCTGCGATTGCACAGCCTGGCGCCGCCGACGACGTTCCCCCTCGGTCAACTGCAGCCGTTTCGCGGAATCGCCGAGCTGATCGACACCGCCGAGTTGACGACCGGCGACGACCGGCGCTGGCTGCGCGAACATCTCGCCGAATTGCGCGGGCGGTGGGCCGATCTGCCGAGTGGGATGCAGTGGTGCGTCATCCACGGCGAGGCCTGGGGCCGCGAGTTCGCCGCCACTGTCGACCACGACGTACTGATGCTGAACTTGGAGAACCTGTCGATCGGCCCGCCGGAATGGGATCTGATACCGACCGCGATCGCCTACGCCTCGCTGGGCTGGATCACCAGCGCGCAGTACGCCCGGTTCTGCGACACCTACCACCTGGACGTCCTGCGGTGGCCGGGCTTCTTCCTGCTGCGCGATATCGTCGAGTTGCGGATGACGATGGATGCCGTCCGTGCCGCCGTCGCCGACCCGATTCACCTCCACCAGGCACGGTGGCGGCTGGCCTGTATCCGCGGCGACGAAGGTCCGCGGCAATGGCCGGGCTGGGCGCCCCTGCACTGAAACCGCCTGGCCATCACGCGGTTTCCCCTTGCGCGACGAGCCGACGCACCGCGCCGACCTGGACGTGACATCGACCAGCGCGCAGACCCCGATGGCGCACCACCGTGACCTACTCCCTCACCATCGACCGCAACACGGGCCGGAAGATCACCGACGGCGGCGGGTTGCAGAACGCCCTGCCCACCAAGTGAGTCGGCCGACGACCGCCGGCGGCGATAGGCCACTATGGGCTGATGACCGATATGCCTGCCATGTTCACCGTCGACGACGCCGGCCGGTACCTGCCCCGGAAGTGGGCGTACGGCCGCTGGGGTGCGGATATGCTCAGCGGCCCCGCCGTCTGCGCGGCCGCCGCGCGCACCCTCGAACGGGAACACGGGCTGCCCGGTTTCGTGCCGGCTCGATTCACCATCGACCTGTTCAAGGCGGCGAAGGGCCAGCCCCTCGAGGTGCACACCGAGGTGATCCGCGCCGGGCGGCGGATCCACATCGCCTCGGCCACGCTCCGCCAGGGTGAGGTCGAGGTCGCGCAGGCGCGCCTCGTTCAGTTGCGCGCCACCGACGCCCCTCCGGGCGAGGAGTGGCATTCCGAGGATCCGTTCGACCCGCCCACCGACGCGGGGGTGGGTTGGTGGTACCGCAGCCACAACGACTGGTCGACGTCGATGGGCGACCACCAGAACTCCGGTCGCAAGAGCCTGTGGGCGGTGCCGCTGGGGGCGGTCGAGGGTGAGGAGCGCAGCGCGTTCGTGGAGGCCGTGGTCGCCGCCGAGTCCACCAGCCTGGTGACCAACTGGGGATCGCAGGGCATCGGATACATCAATGCCGACCTCACCGTGGCACTCGACCGCTTGCCCGTCGGCGACCGGATCGGGCTGCGGGCCGAGACCCACCTCAGCGGCAACGGTGTATCCGTCGGCACCGCAACACTTTTCGATTCCTGCGGGCCGATCGGCACCGGCATGGTGACCGCGGTCGGCAACGCGGCCGCCCAGATCGACTTCTCTGGAATCGACTTCTCTGGAAACGGGATCGACTTCGCCGAAAACTGAGGCGCCGGGCGATATTTCCGTCCCGATATCGGACCGCGCCGCGCGTGTCGGGTTGACCACGCGACGGCCGGTTCCGACGATCTTCGGGGTGAGCCCGATCCGAAGGACGCCCGCTGCGCGGCGTCGGCGCCTGTGGCCGGTTGTGATCGTCGCCCTCGGTGTGGTGGCCACACCGCCGCCGGCGGCGACCGCGACCCCGGCGGACGAGCTGTGGTCCTCGACGTCGGAATCGTTCGCACCCGGCGATTTCCACGCCGCGCCCTATCTGGGCAACGGCCGGATCGGGACGGTGCTGCCGCCCAGCGGCGGCGGCTACCACGACTACGGCGACGCGGTGCGGACCTCCTTCCCGCTGCAGCAATCCCGTTATACCGGAACGTATTTGGCGGGGTTCTACGCGCAGGCCGCGCCGTCACCGCAGTACACCCAGGTGATCGCCGCACTGCCCGCGTGGTCCGGGCTCACCGTCGAGATCGGCGGGCACCGATACGACGCGGACGTGGATCCGGCGACCGCGCACGACTATCGGCAGACACTGGACTACCGCACCGCGACGGTCACCACCCGGGTCGACTGGACGCCGGATCCGGAGCACCGGCTGCGGCTTCGCTACGACACCTTCGTCTCCCGCGACCGGCCGGATCTCGCGGTACAGAAACTGACCGTCACACCCGAGCGCCCGGGCGAGCTCGAGGTCGTCGACCGGATCGACGGCGCGGCGGCGCGGCGGGTCGTCCCGGTGACGACGACGGCCGATCCGAGCAGCGGACGCACGGTGTCGGGAGTCCGCGCCGAGGGAACGTCGGACACGGCATTCGTGGTGTCGTCCGTCGATTCCCCGCCGCGGGCCGCGGGCACCGCGCTGCCCGGCGCCGACGGTATCCGATACCTTCTGCCCGTCACCGGGAACGACAGCTACACCTTCACCGCCTACACCGGAATCTCCTCCACCGATTACGGAGCCGATCCCCTGGCCGCCGCCACCGCCGCGGCCGAGTCGGGCCGCGCCCAGGGATTCGAGGCCGCACATTCCGCCCACGCCGCGCAGTGGGATCGGTTGTGGCAGCCCACCATCGACGCTCCGGGGCGCACCGACTACACCCGATGGATCCGCGCCGCCCTGTATTCCGTTCTGGCCAGCGTCCGCGCCGGCGAGCGCTGGTCGGTGCAACCGGCGGGGCTGTCGTCCGACGACTACGGGGGCATGACGTTCTGGGATGCCGAGACCTGGATCTTCCCGACGCTGCTGGCGCTGTATCCGGACCTGGCTCGCACCGTGGTCGATTTCCGCGCCGCCGCACTACCCGCCGCCCGGGCCAACGCCCGCGGCTACGGACTGCCCGGTGCGCTGTATCCCTGGGACGACGGGCCCGCCCAGCGCTGCGCGTCCCCGATCGGCTGCGGCCTGACCGAAGAACATCTGCACAACGAGATCGCCCTGGCCCAATGGCAGTACTACCTGGCCACCGGCGATCGCGAATGGCTACGCACCCGCGGCGCGCCGGTCATCACCGCGATCGCCGACTACTTGACCGCGCGGATCGGGCCGAAATTGCCCGACGGCGCCTACCATTTCGCCCCGGCCGCCGGATCCGACGAGTACGTCACCTTCTCGGTCGACAACGCCCTCACCAACGGCGGTGTGCGCAACACGATGGACATCGCTGCCCGAGCCGCCGGACTCTCCGGTCTTCCCATCGACCCGCGCTGGGCCGATATCGCAGCGCATATGGCGATGCCGCCCGATATCGCGCCCGGGGTGCCCGCCGAATATCTCGGCTACACCGGCGCCCCGATCAAACAGGCCGACACGGTGTTGCTCAGCTACCCGTTCACCTATGCCGCGCCCGGCTATTCGCCGGCCGCGACCACGCGGTACTACTTCGACCGCACCGATCCGGACGGCCCGAATATGAGCAACAGCGTCGGCGCGATCCTCAGTGCCCGCTACGACCCCTGCCGCACCCAGTACTACCTGGACCGATCCGTGCAGCCCTACGCCCGCGAACCGTACGCATTCCAGGCCGAGGCGCGCGGGGACCGGTCGGGTGCCAACGCGCAGGGGCAGTCGGCGTGGATCTTCGTCACCGGTGCCGCGGGATTCCTGCAGGGACTGCTCTACGCTCCCCTCGGATTGCGCTGGACCGAGAGCGGCCCGTCCATCGATCCCATGCTGCCCAGCGGCTTTCCCGACGGCCTGACCATTCGCGGCCTGGCGATCGGCGCCAGCCGGACGACCGTTCACATCGCGCCCGCGAACACCACGCTGACCCTCACCTCGGGCGACCCGATCACCCTGCAGACGGCGGATGGCCCTGTCGAACTGGTTCCCGGACAACTTCTTTCGATCCCCACCCGCGCCGCGTGCTGAGGCGTACAGCGGATGTGCGCAAGCGCCACCGGCCGGTCCGTCGCGACGGATCGTCCGAGATGAGCGGTGCGTGGTTGCGCGATGCCGCAACCACAACCACCATCGCCGGTGTGCAGAACCACGTCGACCTCGGCAACCCGCGGTACCGGGCCACCGCCCTGCGCCGTACCGCGGCACCAGACACCACAGTCGTCCCGCGCATCCCGAGCGCGGCACGGACGCGGGAGAACACCACCGCCGGCCGGTCGCGGCCGGCCGGGAAACGGCACGAGCGCAGGAGGGTCGCCGCATGAGCGCCATCGAGCAGGTCGCCGATTCGGTGTACGTGGTGGCCGGAACGAACGTCAACTGGTCGCTGATCACCGGCGATTCCGGCGTGGTCCTCGTCGACGCCGGCTATCCGCGTGATACCGGCGCGGTACTCGATTCGCTCCGCCAGATCGGCCACGAACCGGCCGATCTCGCGGCGATTCTGCTCACCCACGCCCACCTCGACCACATCGGCGCCATCCCGACCCTGGTCGAACGCACGGGTGTGCCGGTCTACACGGGCGCGGACGAGGCCGCGCACGCCCGTCGCGAATATTTGCAGCAGATCACTCCCGTGGATATGGCCCGCCAGCTCCGCACTCCCGGTGGACCGCGGTGGGTGTTCCAGACGCTGCGCGCGCTGGGCGGCCACGTCCGCATGAGCGTCCCCACCGCCACCACCTACGACGAGAACACCCTGCGGCAGTTGCCCGGCGGCATCGTGGCCGTCCCGACGCCGGGGCACACCATCGGCCACACCGCCTATCTCATGCCCGACGAGGGCATCCTCTTCGGCGGCGACGCCCTGGTCACCGGCCATCCACTGCTTCCCGACACCGAACTCCAAGCACTACCCGAGGTCTTCAACCACGACGAGACACAGACCCACACCACCGCGGAATCCCTGCTCGCCCACCGGCCACGGCTGCTGATACCGGGACACGGAAAACCCATGGCTCGCTGATCTCACATCGCCCGGCTACACCCGCGCCGGATCCCGGGTCTCGGCCTTGGCAGCTTCCCGGGCCAGGATGTGCGCCCGCTGCTCCTCGAAGCGCACGACGTCGCGGCCGAGCTTGTCGAGATAGTCGGCGAGCTCCTGGCGGGCGCGCTCGCCCCGATCGGTGAAATCGGTGCGGCCGAAGACATTCCAGTACCGCAGCACCGGATTCAGCACCTCGTCGAGATGCTGGCGCAGATCGTAGATGCCGTGCTTGACCATCAGCACACCGTTGCGCCGCCAGTTCGGCATACCGGTGCCCGGCATGGCGAAATTCTTCGCGATCTTGGTGACCGATTCCATCGCCTGATCCGGCGCCAGGTCGAACGCCGCCGCCGCGAGCGATCGGTAGAAGATCATGTGCAGATTCTCGTCGGCCGCGATCCGAGCGAGCATGTGGTCGGCGATCGGGTCGTCGCACACCCGTCCGGTGGAGCGGTGGCTGATGCGAGTGGCCAACTCCTGGAACGTCACGTAGGCGACCTGGTCGAGCATGCCGTGAAAGTAGTCGGGTGCGTGCACCCCGCGCGTCATGTGCACCATCCGGTCCTGCTCCAGCGCCACCGGGTCGACCCCGCGGGTGACCACCAGATAATCGCGCATGGCGATGGCGTGGCGGTTCTCCTCGGCGGTCCAGCGCCCGACCCAGGTGCCCCAGGCGCCGTCGCGGGAGAAATGCTCGCTGATGGTCCGATGATAGGAGGGCAGATTGTCCTCGGTGAGCAGATTGGTGATCATGGCGATCTTCGCCACCTCCGACAGACGAGACTGTTCGGGATCCCAATCGACACCGCCGAGTGCGGCGAAATTGCGGCCATCGTCCCACGGCACGTAATCGTGCGGGTGCCATTCCTTGGCGGCGGCCAGATGCCGGTCCAGTTGGTCCGCGACAACCGGCTCGAGTTCGGTGAGCAACTGCAACTGCGTCCAATCCTTTGGCATGCAATTCCTTTCGAAAAGGTGACCATCGGGTTTACGACACACAAGGGCGATCCGAGAGCAATGTTGCGCGGCGATACGCTACCCGCCGGCCAGCGGTTGCCGGAAGTTTCCGCCGATGTGTCCCCCGTTCGAGAGCGCCGATCACGTCGCGCCTGATTACACGCCCGCCGAATCAAACCTAAGGTCCGGACAATTCGGACGTGACATACTCCCCTTCAATTAGTTAGCCATCGCAACTATATTATTTGGAGACCCATTCCGTTTTTCTGTCGATGAGGGAGAGAACTTGGCTTCCGCCCAACCCGCCGAGGACCTGGATGCCTCCGACATCCAGACCATCGGCCGCCGGCTCCGGGTAGATCACGACCACCCGCACTACAAGTGGGTGGCACTGTCGAACACGACCCTCGGCATGTTGATGGTCACGATCAACTCGTCGATCGTGATCATCTCCCTGCCGGCGATCTTCCGCGGGATCCACCTCAATCCGCTCGAACCCGCCAACGTGAGCTACCTGCTGTGGATGCTGATGGGCTTCATGCTCACGTCCGCGGTGCTGGTGGTGATGTTCGGCCGCCTCGGCGATATGTTCGGCCGAGTCCGCATCTACAACCTCGGCTTCGTCATATTCACCGTCTGCGCGATAGCGCTGTCGTTCGATCCGTTCGATCTCGGCGGCGGCGCGATATGGCTGATCGCCTGGCGCGTCGCGCAAGGTGTCGGCGGGGCGATGCTGATGGCCAATTCGACGGCCATCCTCACCGACGCCTTCCCGGCCAGGCAGCGCGGTATGGCTCTGGGCATCAACCAGGTCGCGGCGGTGGCCGGTTCGTTCCTGGGCCTGCTGATCGGCGGCCTGCTGGCCGAATGGGACTGGAAGGCCATCTTCTGGGTCAGCGTGCCGTTCGGCATCCTCGGCACCATCTGGTCCTACAAGTCGCTGCACGACAACGGCGCACGCACGCCCGGGTCGCTCGACATTCCCGGTACCGTCACCTTCGCCCTCGGCTTGACGGCTCTGCTGGCCGGCATCACCTACGGCATCCAGCCCTACGGCGACTCCAAGACCGGCTGGGGCAACCCGTGGGTGCTGACCGGAGTCATCG
Organism: Nocardia nova; assembly: GCF_002933465.1. GTDB lineage: Bacteria > Actinomycetota > Actinomycetes > Mycobacteriales > Mycobacteriaceae > Nocardia > Nocardia nova_B. The sequence continues at coordinate 140,773 of NZ_PSZE01000012.1, read as the reverse complement.
GCGGCATCGTGCTGCTCGTGGCGTTCTGCGTCATCGAGGCGAAGTCACGCCAGCCCATGTTCCACCTGAGCCTGTTCCGCAACCGGACCTTCGCGCTGGGCAGTTTCGCGAGCCTGATGGCCTCGATCAGCCGCGGTGGCCTGCAGTTCATGCTCATCATCTGGTTGCAGGGCATCTGGTTGCCGCTGCACGGCTTCGACTTCGAATCGACGCCGCTGTGGGCCGGCATCTACATGCTGCCGCTGACCATCGGCTTCCTGATCTCGGGACCGCTGTCCGGATATCTGAGCGACCGCTTCGGCGGGCGGTTGTTCGCCACCGGCGGGCTGTTGCTCGCCGCGATCACCTTCGTCCTGCTGATCGTGATCCCGGTGAACTTCAACTACTGGCTGTTCGCGCTGATCATCCTGCTCAACGGCCTCGGCATGGGCATTTTCACCTCGCCGAACACCGCCGAGGTCATGTCCGCGGTCCCCGCCTCGCAGCGCGGTGTCGCCTCCGGTATGCGCGCGACGCTGATGAACGGCGGTATGGCACTGTCGATCGGCATCTTCTTCTCGCTGATGATCGTCGGCCTGTCCGGCACCCTGCCCGGCGCGATGAATTCCGGGCTGAAGGACCAGGGCGTCCCCGCCGACGTCGCGGGACAGATCGCGGATATGCCGCCGGTCGGCAGCCTGTTCGCGACCTTCCTCGGCTACAACCCGTTCAAGGAATTGCTCGGCCCGAGCGGCACCCTGGACAAGCCGGGTGTGCACTCCGATGTGCTGACCGGCCAGGAGTTCTTCCCGCACCTGATCTCCGATCCGTTCCACTCGGGCCTGGTGGTGGTGTTCCTCGCCGCCGCGGTGATGATGCTGCTCGGTTCGATCGCGTCCTGGTTCGCCCGCGGCGACTACGTCGAGCACGAGGCGCACGAACTGGCCGAAGCGGCCGGCACCGGTCTGGTCACCGGCGTGGACGCCGAGGCCGAAACCGGCCGGCCTGCCACCAACGGGCATGCCGCGTCCGCCGGTCGCCACGCGCTCGCAGCCACCGCGGTGATGCCCGCGGCGGCCCCGCCCGCCCGGTCGGAGCGTTCGATCACCGGCTACGTGCTGCGGACCGACGGCCGTCCGCTCGACGGTGTGGCGCTGACGCTGATCGATCAGCAGGGACATCAAGTTTCGCGCGCCACCGGTGATCCGCAGGGCGGGTACGTAATCGATCCGCCGGCTCCCGGCAGCTACGTGCTGATCGTGTCGGCTCGCGGACAGCAGCCGACCGCGGTCACCGTCTCGGTCGACGGCCGGCCGCACCGCCTCGACGTCACATTGCACGGTTCGGGCGAGTTGTCCGGCTTCGTCCGCGCGGCGGGCCGCGCGGTTCCCGACGCCACCGTCACCCTCACCGATCTGCGCGGCCAGGTCGTCGGCGCCGCGGTCACCGATGCCGACGGCGGATACCTGTGCTCGGGTGTCGTCGGCGGTACCTATACCCTCGTCGCGGTGGCCGCGCATCTGCGCCCGGCCGCCATGACCCTGACCGTGCCCGACAGCGGCGTCCTGCACCACGATGTGGAACTGACCCCGCTGGCCGTGCTCACCGGCGCGGTCCGGGCCGGCGACCGGGCGGTCCCCGACGCCCTGGTCACGGTGCTCGACGAGACCGGCGCGGTACTCGGCACGGCCCGCACCGACGATGACGGCCACTACGCCGTGACCGACCTGACCGAGGGCACCCACACCGTGGTGGTTCGCGGCTATCCGCCGCGCGAGGGCCGGGTCGAGGTCGCCGGCGGCGCGGTCGAACACGACGTGCGGCTCGGCTACGACCTGCCCTCCGGCGGCGTGGCCGCCGAAACGGATCCCTCGGAACCGGCGTACGACCACGACTGACCGAGACCGGCCGATATCGTCGGCCCTCGGGTGGCTCCGGCACAGTGCGGTGCCGGGGTCACGCGCGTTTCGGCGCGAGAAGGCGGCGCGGAATTACACTGCTCGCCGTCTCGCCACGAAAAGGTTTGCGGAACAACCTGGTTCTCCGATCATCCCGGGCTGGACGCGACAGCGGCGCGGCACCGTCGAACCAGGCGGCACCGTCGAACCAGGCGGCACCGTCGAACCAGGCGGCACCGTCGATCCAGGCGGCACCGTCGATCCAGGCGACGACGTCCGCCGCGGGCCGACACTTCCCATCCGCGCGGCCTGCGGGGCAGAGGGCATACGGCGGCGATGAAAGTGCCCTGAACGCCTGTCCCCGTTGACCTCCGACGCAGGACGCCGGGCGCTGAAAATGGCCGCTACCTGTGCAGAACGATTTCGGCCTCAGCAAACTCGACCGGACAGGCGGGTGCCGGTCCCCCGGCCGCTGGTTGTCACGGCACGAAAAACGCCGTTAAGCTTGAATTTGCCAGAAAGATGCTGAGAGTGAAGCTCACTGGCCACCGAGTTCGCCCGCGTGTAGTCGACTCGAGGATGGACCGACATGACCTTCCTTGCCCTCGGATATCTGCGCAGAGATGTCTCGCGACGGCACCAGCACTGGGACGAGTCCCAAATCCGCTGGCTGGCAGGGCGTCTGGGCTACAACCTGTGCAAGACCGTGGCATTGAGCAACCGCACCACCGATCCGATCCAGCAGTTGATCGACGCGGTGGTGCGACTCGATGCCGAGGCCGTGGTCGTTCCGAGCCTCGACCACTTCGCCGACCGGGTGATCCCCGCCGACCTCCTCGCCATCACCGACGTCGTCACAGTGACTCCCGAACACACCTATGCGGGCGACATTGCGCCACCGGGGTTTTCGTCGGCGGGGTCAGCTGCCGGTGATCTGCTCGTAGTAGAAGAAGTGGTGGCCCTTCGCATCACAGGAGAAGCTGCCATGGAAGCCGACCGCGCACGTCGACCCGGCGTGTGAGACCGCGGGTCCGGCCGTCGGTCCGGACCCCGCGCTCTGGCCGTAGGTCGAGATGTCCGGATTGCCGCCGGGCAGGGTATGCGGAGTACCGGCATCGAACCCCGGATGCGCGGGCGCCCACGGCACGTCGATGACGACCTCGCGGACCGGGAAGGGCACCGGCACCGAGACATTGCCGCCGAGCTGGATGGACATCCACGTCGGACTGGCGAGGTCGCATCCCACGCTGCCGTCGTCGGCGATCGAGCAGTTCAAACTCCCCGCGGAGAAATACACAGGCCCGGAAGTGTCGGCGCCGGCCACGCCGCCGAACGCCAGTGGCGCCGCCGCACCGGCCATCGCCAACGTACGCACGATCCATCGTTTCACGCTGCCTCCTTGGGTGTGATCATCTACCTGACGTACCCATCGCCTTACCGCCACAACCCATTACGGCGCCGCGCGAGTCTCCGGACCGGCTATCGGATCCGATCCACCTGCGTCAGGTACTCGTCGAGCCGGGCGGCGCCGGTCACGAGATGTCGGCTGCGGGCGATCAGGCGGTCCTGCCACGCATCGAGAAAGGTACTCAGCGCCTGCGCGCCGCCCGCCTCGCGTAACGACTCCAGAAACTGCGCGACCTGCGGCAGCAGGTAGCCGCCGCGACGCAGTTGCCGGGCGATGTCGGCGTCGCGCACACAGTCCGGGCCGTACCGGCGATAGCCCGTCACCCGATCGCGTGCCGGGCGCAGGATGCCGTGAGTTTCCCAGGTACGCAAGGTGGCCGGGTGCACCCCGAGCCGGCGCGCGAGCTCGCCGACGGTCAGGGGCGGGCCGGGAACCGGTGTGGGGGCGGCGGACAGGCCGCTCAACGCCGTAGCGACTTCGGTGCGAGTGCCGCGTTCGGTCAGCAGGGCGACATGTGCGGCGTCGATGAGCCGGTAGGCCGATTCGAGGTCGCCGCGATGGATCGCGCGCATGATCTCCGCGGCCTGCCGATGTCCGTGCCCGGCGCGAAGGGCGAGGAATGCGCGCAGCGCCAGCGCGTGCAGCGCGGTGTAGCGGCGATACCCGGTCTCGGTGCGCTCGGCCGGCGGCAGGATGCCCGCCTCGTCGTAATTGCGGATCGCCTGGGCGGACAAATTGTGTTCGCGGGCGAGGTCGACGGGTCGCAGGATGTGCCTCCGTTTGAGACTTCTACGGGTTCTTACCAGGTCGTTTCGGCAGAAGTTTCACTCGGACCTTCAACGATAGCGTCGAAGGTATTCGCTGCCGGAAGGGGTATCCATGTCCACTGCCACCACACTGCGCGCCATCGGCCGCCCACTCGACGATCGGGTGAGCCTGGGCCACACCCTCGACGAACTGCTCGCCGCATGCCCCGAACCCCCGGCCCTGCTCGGCCTCGGCGAGCCGACACACGGAATCGCGGCATTTCCGTTGCTGCGCAACGACATTCTGGCCCACCTCGTGCAGCGAGGATTCCGGTCGATCGCGCTGGAGATCGACCTCTTCGCCGCCACCCGCGTCGACGACTACGTCCGCGGCGCCACCGCGGATATCGACGAGGTCCTCGCCACCGGGTTCAGCCACGGCTTCGGCGCCGTACCGGGCAATCGCGAACTCGTCGAATGGCTGCGCGCCTACAACACCGGCCGGCCGCCGGAGGATCGCGTGCACTGCTACGGCTTCGACGCCCCGGTGGAGATCTCCGCGGCACCGAGTCCGCGACACGCTGGCCGCGGTCGCCGACTCTCTGCCCGCGGCGCTGCGGCCGCCGTCGGCAGCCGACCTCGACGCCCTGGCCGGCGCGGATGCCGACTGGACGAACGAAGCGGCCATGTTCGACCCGGCCGCTTCCATCGGCAATTCCGACCGGGCCCGCGCCCTGCGCATCGTCGCCGACGACCTCGCCAGTGCCCTGCACCGCGCGGGTCCGGGCCTGCGGCCGGCCGATCCGACCGGCTACGACCGGGCGGCCGACCATGCGCGCACCGCACAGGGCCTGTTGCGTTATCACGCGGCAATGGCGACCCCGGCCGCCGATCACCTCGGCGACCTGCTGAGCCTGCGCGCCGAGATGATGGCCGAGAATCTGCTGGCGATCGTCGAGCGGGAGCGGCACCGCGGGCCGAGCCTCGTCTTCGCGCACAACGCCCACCTCCAGCGCGCGCATTCCCCCGGCGAGGACGCGCCCGGCTGGGGCGGAGCCGGAGCCCTCGTCGCCCTCTCCCTCGAAGCCCGCTACGCGGTCGTGACGACCGACGGCGCCCCCGTCGCCGATCCGGCCACCCTCCAGGGCGTGCTGGCAGAGGCCACGACGCGCCGAACCCTCTTCCCCACAAGCGAATTGCGCGACCGCCTGCCCCCCGCGATCGCCACGGGCGAGCCGATCGTCCTCGGCCACATCCCGCTGCGCCGCGCAGATCTCGACACCGCCGACGCGACCGTCTTCATCACCGACACCGACGGGAAGCAGGTCCGCTACTGGTAGCGGAGCCGTCGGGGTTCGATCGGGCGGCACCGACCCGATATTCGCTGAGCAGAATCCGAACCGCGGACCACCCCGGTCCGGGACCGATACCATCGAGCGAATGTTGTCGCCGTACTCGTCGCGCGGGACGGAGGGGCCTGCCATGACATCGCCACCGGGGACGACCGTCGGTTCCGGTGAAACCGCCACTGCCCTTTCCGGTTCCGCCGCGTTTCCCCGGTGACGCGTGTGTAGAAACGCTACGCAGGTGCCGGGCCGCCCGGCAGGTTCCCAGTTGCTCGACCCGAGAACTGGGGTCAGCGTTCGCTCGGAAAACGAAGGGACTCATCGGGTCCATCCGCCACACTCGACATATGACCGTCACCGCGCAACGCTCCGCCGCCCCTCGCACCCCGCGCCGGCAACTCCGGCGGGCCTGTCTGCCGGTGGTTGTGGGCGTGGCTCTCGCCGCACTGGCCGGCTGTGGAAATGGACCCGAAACCGCTTCCGCCACTCCGAGTTCGGCTACCTCTGCGGCGCTATCGCCGACCCAGGTCGTCCACCCCACGCAGGAAACCGTTTCCGTCACGACTTCCGGTTCGGCGGACTGCGCGACCGACCTCTCGGCGCCGGAGGTTCGCCGGGCCGTCACCACCCTGCCGCCCTACGACGCCGGTGGCGGTCTCACCTGGGCGTGGAACGACAACCCGCCCGCACTGCGCGGCACCTACAACCGGTGTTCGACATTGTCGGTCGTGGTGGTGACGATTCAGGGCGCCACCGCGAGCTCACCGGAGCACGCACTGCTGTTCCACAAGGGCGACTACGTCGGCACCGCCACCCCGAAAGCCCAGGCGTTCACGACGATCGACACCGGAGCCGACACCGACGACACCGTCGTACTGACCTACAAGACGCCCGGTAGCTGCAACGCCTGTCCCGACGGGAGTTCGACGACGGTGTCGTTCCACTGGAACGGCTCGGGCGTGGACATGCGGGGGCGTCCGCCGATCAACTGACCGCCGGGGTATGTGCCGGACGAAAACTGTTTCACCAGAACAATTTTCATGAACACATCGCACGATCGTAGGGAATGTGCCGCAGCTGCTCCGGTGGCACGTGGACGACGAATCCCACCGATTCGTACAGGTGCACGGCGTCGGCCAGGCGCCCGCTGCTCGCCAGGAACAGCGAAGTCGCGCCGCATCAGCGAGCGTGGTCGATGGCGGCGTTCAGCAGCAGACAGCCGATGCCCCGGACCCTGGCAACGAATGGCCGGAACCGTCACCGGCACAACCATTTACACCGCGCATCGCACCGGTGACGGGCGAGCGCTGGTCCACAATCTGCTCGCCGTGTTGCCCGGCCGGGCCAGGGCGTGAGCGCGACCGTCAGGACAGCAGTGTGCGCATGATCTTGTTGCCGAACCCATAGCGGATGAGACCGTCGAGGTTGCGAATGGTCTTCTCCGAGTAGGGGTACCAGATGCTTTCCCGCTTGGACTGCCAGCGGTCGATCAGGACCGGCTGGGCATGGGTGAAGCCGCGCAGCGCGCCCAGGCCGTTGACCTGGCCGACGCCGCTGTCCTTGCGCCCGCCGAAGGGCGCCTCGGGCACACCGTAGATGACGGCCGCGTCGTTGTGCACCACGGAACCGGTGGTGAGCTGGGCCGCGATGCGCCGGGCCTTGGCGGCGTCCTTGGTGAACACCGAGCCGCTCAGCCCGTATCTGCAGTCGTTGGCCAGCCGGATGGCCTCGTCCTCGTCACGGACCCGCATGATCGTGGTGACCGGACCGAACGTCTCCTCGGTCATCAACTCCATGTCGTGGTGCGCGCCGACGACGACGGTGGGCTGGAAGTACAGGCCCTCGCCGGCGTCGGCCGCGCCGCCCACCACGATGTCGGCGCCCTTGGCCTTCGCGTCGTCGATGTGCCGGATGACGATGTCACGCTGGCGATCCCAGAACAGCGGGCCCATATCGGTGTCGCCAGGACCGTAGGTGACCGCCGCCGCCTTCTCGGTGACCAGCCGGATGAATTCGTCCGCGACGCTGTCGACCACGTAGATGCGTTCCACGCTCATGCAGACCTGACCGGTGTTGAACATCGACAGATACACCGCGCCGGCGGCGGCGCGCTCGAGATCGGCGTCCGCGCAGACGATCATGGCGTCCTTGCCGCCCAGCTCCAGAGTGCACGGCAGCAACCGGGTCGCGCAGGCGGCCGCGATCTTGCGGCCGGTGCCGACGCTACCGGTGAAGCAGACCTTGTCGATATCCGAATCGACCAGCGCCGCACCGGTTTCGCTGTCGCCGTGCAGCACCTGCACGACATCCTCCGGCACCCCGGCCTCGTGCAGCACCCGCGCCACCCACTCCCCCGAACACGGCGTCACCTCGGACGGTTTGAACACCACGGTGTTGCCCGCGACCAGCGCCTGCACCACCGGATTGAGCGATAGCACGAACGGCGCGTTCCACGGCGTCACGACGCCGACCACGCCGAGCGGCTGATACTGCATGTACAGCTTCTTCATCGGTTTCAGATAACCGTGCAGCCGCTGCCGGTGCGAGCGCAGATCACGCGGGGCGCGCGCGGTCCAGTAGTTGAGGAAGTCGCAGGCGGGCACGATTTCGACGCCGAGCGCCTCGGCCTCCGGCTTACCGGTCTCGGTGCGGATGGTCTCGGCGATCTCCGCGCGCCGGGCGACGATCACGCCGATGGCGGCCCGCACGATCTCGGCACGCCCGGCGACGCTGCGGGCCGCCCACTCCGGCTGGGCGGCACGGGCGCGCGCGACCGCGCTCCGCACCTCGGCGGTGGTGTCCACCTCGAGTTCGCCGATGCGCCGGCGATCCACCGGACTGTCCAACGCCAGCGTGCGCCGGTTACCCTCGGTCGTCGGCAGTGGGTGGACGATGGCCATGGTCTTCCCCTCGGTCGGAGCTGGCGTTCCCGTGCGATTTCGGTTGTGAGACAAGGCTTGTCGCAACCGAACCGACCGCACGGCGGACATCCCTGGTGAACTGGTAGACAACTTACCAAAACTGTCTACCCATTGCGAGAACTTGTTCTAGATTTCCGCCGAACGGACACCGCCGGACCGCTCCCGCTACCTACCGGTAGCCGCGCTTCAGCAGGTATTTCGCGCCCGCGTCGAAGCCGTCCGGACCCAGGACGTCGAATCCGAAGGCGTCGGCGAGCCGGTTGGTCGTGTTGAAGGCGGCGCAGACGGCCAGGGCGTCCTCGACCTGTTGTGGCGATACGCCGGCGGACAGGACCTTTCGGACGTCGTCGGCAGCGACCTCCCCGTCGCGAGTCAGCGTGCCCAGGAGCAGCAGCGTCTCGCGCAGGCCCGCGTCGATCGAGGCGGATTCCGGATCGTCGAGGACCGCGCGGACTTTCGCCTCGTCGGCATACGCTCGCCTCGCGGTCGCGCTGTGGGCACCGACGCAGAACGCGGAGTCGTTGACCTTCGACACGTACGCCGCCATCAGTTCCCGGTCGGCGACCGACCACTCGGAGGGTCCGCGCATTGCCGCGTGGGTGAACGCCTTCGCTCGCGCGCCGTAGAAATCCGGTCGATAGAACACCAGCTTCGCGGCATCGGGCAGCGGCTGGCCGGAGAACACTCGGATGGCCTTGAACAGAAGTGTGGTTCCGGGCCGATAGCCGTGGTTCAGGATATCCGGCCGCATCAGCCACGCTCCCCGGTCGCTTCGGCCAGCGCCGCGAGTCCGGCGTCGTACTGTCGGGCAGACTGTCCGACCGCGGCAGCGATCACCAGTTCGACGAGTTCGTCCTCGCCGAATCCCGATGCCCGAGCCGCCGCGAAGTCGGCATCGGTCACCTCGGTCGGGTGGGTCGCGACCTTGTCGACGAGTTCACGCAGCGGGGGCGGTCCGGCGTTTCCGAAGGCTTGTGCCCGCTGTTCTCGTGGGGTGCTGCCCTCGCCGTCGCGAATCCGCTCCACCAGAGCCCGGAATATCGCGCCCTTGTCCTGTGCCATCCCGCCTCCTCACAACCGGTTCCCGTGCGATGGACGCGAGCCGTGACGGGCAGGCGCCACGGACACGAATGTACGCCCCGGCAGCCGGTTCCGATGCTCGACCGCTCATCACCGCCCGCGTGGGACTCACAGGGTCGCCGACGCGTCCACCGCCCCGCGCGCCCGACGAGCCCGTGCAGATCCTGGTCCTGCCGGAGCAACGACGATGCGCAGCGGACGAAGTGCGGCGATGCATCGGCCGCGCGAATTCCTCACCAAACTAGTTGGACGCCCTATAATCTGCGGCCTATGAGTCTCGACCCCCGCACGCACACCATCGACGGCGTGCTGCACCGTTCGGCGGCAAAGGTCCCCGGCCGCATCGCGCTGACATTCGAAGGCCGGGCCTACACCTACCAGGCACTCGATGCCGCGGTCACCCGGGCGGCGGCCCATCTGCTCGACCTCGGCCTGGCCGCGGGCGATCGGGTCGCCGCCTACGGCACCAATTCGGACGCGTACGTCATCGGTTTCCTGGCCTGCGCTCGGGCGGGCCTGGTGCACGTACCGGTGAACTATGCCCTGAAGGGTGGGGAGCTGAGCTACCTGGTCTCCCAGTCGGGCGCGCGGGCCGTGCTGGCCGACCCCGCGCTGATCGGCACGCTCGATCAGGCGCGGGGCGAACTCACCGCGGTCGAGTACGTCATACCCTTGCGCGATGCCGACGGATCGCTGCGGGAGGTCGCCGACGCCGCGGGCGAGGTCTCGGACTTCTCGTCCCGGGCGTCCGCCACCGACCTCGCCCAACTGCTCTACACCTCGGGCACGACGTCGAAACCCAAGGGCGCCATCATGACTCACGAGGCGCTCGTCTTCGAGTACGTCTCGTCGGTGATCGCGCTGGACCTGCATGCGGACGACAATCCGCTCGTCGCCATGCCGCTCTACCACTCGGCGGCCATGCACGTGTTCATGCTGCCCTACCTGTCGGTCGGCGCGACCGTGCACCTCATGGCCACCCCGGATATCCCGGAGATTCTGCGCCGGGTCGAACAGGACCGGATCGGTTCGCTGTTCCTCGCCCCGACCGTCTGGGTGCCCCTGTCGAACCACCCCGACCTCGACCGCCGCGACCTCTCCGCGCTGCGCAAGGCACAGTACGGCGCCTCGATCATGCCGGTAACCGTGCTGAACCGGCTGCGGGAACGCTATCGGGACCTGGGCTTCTACAACTGCTTCGGACAATCGGAGATCGGGCCGCTGGCCACGGTGCTGCGCCCGGAGGAACATGCCGAGCGGCCGTCGTCGTGCGGGCGGCCGGTGTTCTTCGTGGAAACCCGTGTGGTCGACACCGACGGCAACGACGTCGGCCCCGGCGAGCCGGGCGAGGTCCTCTATCGCTCACCACAGCTGTGCCGGGGGTACTGGGACAATCCCGAGGCGACCGCCGCGGCGTTCCGCGATGGATGGTTCCACTCCGGCGACCTGGTGACGCGGGATGCCGACGGCTACATCACCGTCGTCGACCGGATCAAGGACGTCATCAACACCGGCGGCATCCTCGTCGCCTCTCGCGAGGTCGAAGACGCCCTCTACACTCATCCCGCCGTCGCCGAGGTCGCGGTCATCGGCACCCCGGACGAGAAGTGGATCGAGGCCGTCACCGCTGTCGTGGTCCTGCACGAGGGCCGCGAGACGACGGCTGATGCGCTGATCGCGCACGTCAAGGAGCTGATCGCACCGTTCAAGGTGCCCAAGAACATCCGCTTCGTCGAGTCGCTGCCCCGCAACCAGAGCGGAAAACTACTCAAACGTGAACTGCGCGAACCACTGACGGCGGCAGAGTGACCGGACCCGGCGGTCACCACGGCGCTCGCTCACCACGGGCCGATGACGTGCTCGAACAGGGCGAGCGCGAACGCGCCCACCGCCGCCAGCCCGAACCCCGCCGCGAAGGTGAGCGCCAGCGAGCGCCCGAGCCGCCGGCCGTGCGCGCGCACGATCATCAACCCCGCCGCACCACCGAGCACGGCCAGCAGCATGCCGCCGCCCATCACGAGATAGAACACCGCGGCCAGCGCGGCGTTCACCGCCTCGCGAAGTCCTTCGGCGTACTCACCGAACGGAATCGGGAACCGATAGACGCTCGCCACCCCCGCCGCGGCCACCGGTGCGGTGAGCACAGCCGCCAGCGCACCCCACAGCACACCCACCCACTGGACCACCCCGGTCACGCCGCGCGGCTCCCCCGCCGGACCGCCGTCCCCGAACCCCATCACCTGACCTCGCGTTCCACCTGTCGCCGGGCACTCACGCACGCGCCGGGCCCGAATGCCGTGCTCTGCCAGAGCAAACCAGACGAACGCGCCGCACCGCCAGGTGGGTCGGTCACCGATGTCCTAGACGAGTTATTCCTAATGCTGGCGGTGTGCCTTGTACGCACTCATGGTCATCGTGCGCTTCGAGAGGGTCATCCGCCGTCCTGTCCTGGTCTACTGAGTTGAGGAAGTTTGCGGCAGTCCGGTCCTGTGCGACCGCTAGCATCCACGACATGATCAGCGATTCAATAGCCGACCTGCGTCTTCCGGGTTCACCGACGATCGAGCACATCGACTTCGAGGCGCTCTATGGATACCGCTTCGCAGACGGCGAGGGGTTTCCCGCTTCCTATAGTGCGTTCGTTCGCCATGCGGGGTGGGGACGCGCCTTCGGGTTGTGGCTGGTTTACCCGCCAGTCCGTTCGGGATGCGCCGACGGCTTGCACGGTCGGGGCACCCAGCTCACGAAGCGATTTCGCGCGAGCTATCGAGACGGAGAGACCGAAGCGTTCGACTGGATGGTGGAACCGGACGGCCACTGGTCCCTGGCTGCCACCCTGGAGGTCTTCGCGTGGAGCGAGAACGGCGATGCCTTGTTGTGGAACACCGCGTCACGCAACACGGACGGGGAGTTCCCCATCTGGGAGTCGCGCGCTCTCGACTCCCTGCACTACCTCGGCGCAGACCTCCGTCAGGCACTACCGCTGGTGCGTGAGCGATCCGTCAGCATTTTCGGGCCCCGCCCGTTTGATGTGGAACCGCTTCCCGCCACTCACCTCTGAACGGGCTTCTGCTGAGGCCCGCGTCCGGGAGCGCAGGCACGGCATCCAAGATCGTTCTGTGACAAGCGATCTGGACACCCTGCTCACCGCACTGTACGTGAGGATTGACGACGAGATCGGAGATCCCCGATGGCTGGGCCGCCCGCCACAGTTGACGGACTCCGAGCTCGTCTGCCTCGCCGTGGCACAGGCGATGCTGGGCTTCGCGTCGGAGTCGAGGTGGCTGCGATTCGTCCGCTCCCGCCAGGGCGCGATGTTCCCCTACATACCGAAGCAGCCAGGGTGGAACAAGCGGCTGAGGGCCGCGCTGCCGCTGATCAAACGGGTGATCCGGATCATGGCAACGGACACCGACTTCTGGTTCGACAACCACTGGATCATCGACTCCACCCCGGTCGAGTGCGGACGCTCACGGCCCACGGTGAAACGGTCGGACATGGCCGGCTGGGCCAGCTACGGGTACTGCGCCTCCCACTCCCGGTTCTTCTGGGGCTTGCGGCTGTATCTGGTGTGCACCCCCACCGGGATGCCGATTCTGTGGGCTCTGGCGAACCCGAAGCTGGACGAGCGTGAGGTACTGACGGCCATGCTCGACCGCGAACCGGAGGCGGTCACCGACCGGCCCGGCCTGCTGCTGATCGCAGACAAGGGCTTCGCCTCCAAGGAGTTCGAGGCCGATCTGGCCTTACGCGGCGCAGCGCTGCTGCGGCCAGCATTCAAGCGGGAGAAACACCGCAAAGGCGAGTCCCCACTGAAGTCGGTGCGACAACTGATCGAGTCGGTGAACGACACCCTCAAAGGCCAGCTTGACCTGGAACAGCACGGCGGCCGGACCTTCGAGGGCGTCGCCGTTCGCGTCGCTCAGCGCGTCCTCGCGCTGGCTGCGGCGATCTGGCACAACCACAAGACCGGACAACCGGTCACACGATCCCTGATCGCCTACGACCACTGATCAACATCGGAATGACTCATCTAGGGTTGTTCGCGGCGGCCCACCCGCCCCACCCGTGCCCGCCCCGAGGCCTCGCACCAGACGATCAGAACGGGAGACTCATGGACGGCAGCCGCGACGCACTACTTCACGGCCCCCTGTTCTCCCGGCGCGATCCGCTGGACCGCAACAATGCCGCCAGCCGGATCAGCGCCTACGTCTACGGCAACATCCTCGTCCTCGCCGCGCTGATCCCGGTGACCACCACCGCGGAGCACGTCGGAATCCTCGTGGTCGTCGGCACCGCGCTGTCCACCTTCGTCGCGCACACCTTCGCCGAGGGCGTCGGCCAGGGCGTGCGGGAGAACCGCCCGCTCACGCCGCAGCAGCGGTGGGAGGAACTGCGCGATTCGATGCCGATTCTCAGCTCCGCGGTGCTGCCGTCGATCATCCTGGCATGCGCCGCCGTCGACTGGCTCGCACCCCACACCGCACAGATCGTCGCCGAGGTGGCGATGCTCGTCCGCATCGGCGGCATCGTCTTCGTCATCGAACGGCTCAAAGGCGCCAGACCCGGCCGCTCGACCGTCCTCTCGGCACTCCTGCTGACCGCCGTCGCGACGACGGTGGTCGTCGTCAAGGTCGTCCTCACCCACTGAACGGGCGCGGCTACCCCGCCTCGACCGCGACGAGTGCGCGCACATCGGCGGCATCCTGCGACCGATCCGCGAACTGCGGGTAGGTGGGGTACTCGATACCCGAGATGTACTGCACCGTCCGGACCACCTGGGACGAATAACCGAATTCGTTGTCGTACCAGCAGTACAGGATCGCGGTGTCGCCATCGACGATGGTGGCGTTGGCATCGATGATCGAGGCCGCGCGGGAGCCGATGAAATCGCTGGAGACCACGTCGGATGCGGCGATGTAGTCGAGATTGCGGCTCAGCGGGCCGGCGAGCGACACCTGCCGCAGGTACGCGAGCACCTCGGACTTCGTCGTCTCCCGCTCGAGTTGCAGGTTCAGGATGGCGACGGACACATCCGGGGTGGGGACACGAATCGAGTTACCGGTGATCTTGGCCTTGAAGTCCGGCATCGCCTTGGCGACGGCGGAGGCGGCGCCGGTTTCGGTCAGAACCAGATTGAACGGCGCGGAGCGGCCGCGGCGGTCGGCCTTGTGATAGTTGTCCAGCAGATTCTGATCGTTGGTGAACGAGTGCACGGTTTCCACGTGGCCGCGGGTGATGCCGAATTCGTCGTCCATGGCCTTGAGCGGCGGCACGATCGCGTTGGTGGTGCAGGAGGCGCACGAGAAGATCCGCTGCGTCAGATCCAGATCGCGGTGGTTGACGCCGTGCACGATATTCGGGACGTCGCCCTTACCGGGCGCGGTGAGGACCACCTTCGCGATGCCGGGGCGCAGATGCTGCGACAGCCCGTCGCGATCGCGCCACTTACCGGTGTTGTCGATCAGGATCGCGTCGTCGATTCCGTATTCGGTGTAGTCGATCGTCGTCGGATCGTCGCTGTAGATGAACTTGATGACGTTTCCGTTGGCGATGATCGTGTCGTTGTCGGCGTCGACCTTGATGGTGCCGTTGAAGTGCCCGTGCACCGAATCCCGGCGCAGCAGCGACGCGCGCTTGGCCAGATCACCGTCGCCGCCGCGGCGAACCACCACCGCACGCAGGTTCAGCCCATTGCCGGAGCCGACCTTCTCGATGAGCAGACGGGTGACCAGCCGGCCGATCCGGCCGAAGCCGTACAGCACGACATCGCGCGGACCCGGCGCCTGCGCCTTGTTGCCGCCGATCACCTCGGCCAGAACCACCTCGGTGAACTCACGAACCGAGAGCCCGCGATCATCGGCGCGATAGGCCACGACCAGCTGACCGAGATCGATCTTGCACGGGCCGAGATCCAGTTCCTCCAGGACGCGCAGGAACGGGAGCGTCTCGTCCACCGACAGCTCGTCGCCCTCGATCTGGCGGGCGAACCGGTGTGTCCGCAGAATGCTGATCACCGACCGGTTCACCAGCGACCGGCTGTGCAGCAGGACCGTCACACCCTTCGCCCGATACAACGTGCCGATGATCGGGATCATCGCCTCCGCGGCGGCTTCCTGGGCGTTCCAGCGGTCAAGTTGTTCGGTAGTCAACGCAGGTCCTCGGTTTCCTCGACGGGTACGCCACGTCGATGCTAATGAGGGCCCGGAAATCACCGACGGCGGCTCCCCGGCGGTGAGGTGTTCGAGTGACGGCGACCACACCGCCCGCGTCGGGACGTAGCGGCGTCAGTCCCGCCGCAGCCGCGGTGGATTGCGGCGCCGGATCTGCAACAGGTCGGTGGCACAACGGCACACCGGGTGCAGTGCGTCGGCGAGTTCTTCGGTGAGCACGTTCGCGGCGGGGGTGTAGATGCTCAGCACTCCGACCACCGCACCGTCGTCGTCGGACAGCGGCTGGCACTGCACCGCCCGCACTCCCCACAACCTCAGTTCCGCGCCGCACCCCGGCCAGCGCGAACTGCCGGCGAGATCGGTGATCACGATCGGCACGCCGGTCGCCGCAACGTCTCTGGCAGGGCTGTCGGGGTGGAGCAGCTGAGCCTCCTCGACCATGCGCGCGCGTTGCGTCGTCGCCGCGACGATCTCGAGCACCGTTCCGCCGTGCGCGGTCACCCCGGCCATCGGTGAGCCGGGCAGGGCACGCAACAATGCGGCGACTCCGGCCGCCGACACAGGCGACGCACCGGTGCGACCGGGTGGGTCACTGTGCATAACGGACCTCGATCCGACGCGATGAGTCAACTTCACCGCCGGCATACCGCCCCGGCCAAAGCGGGGCCGAGCTATGACGACCAGTCTTCGAGTGCCCCGCTGCCCGCCGCGGCAAACCTCGTCCCGGCAAGCCTGCCGCCGCGTAGGACGAATGTCCTTCCGGTACAAGCCGTTTGCCTCATTGCGCCCCGGGCGGGGCCGCCGTTTTCGCGGCGCGTCGTTGGGGTACCACTCGACAATCCGCACTCGACAATCCGCACTCGGAACGAACCTCGTCACCGCCGAGGGCCCATCACCACAGGAGGTGTGCTGTATGGACGATCTCCAGCGCAGAGTGTTGACCGCGTTGACATCTGCGCGGCGCGGGCTGAAGACCGCGGACGCACGCCTGCTGGAACGTCGAATCGTGGGTCTGCGGGCAGAAGTCGACGCCGCCGGCTATCCCCGCCCCCAGCATCCACGCCTGAAGGCATCGTGTGCGGAGGCGCTGGCGGCGGCCAGGTGGACGTTGGGCCGGCCGAACCCCCAGGCTTTCCGGTCGGCGATGCAGGCGGCCTCGTAGCCGACCGGCTACGCCGACCCCCCAACGCGCCCTCGATTCGGTTGCGGCACTGCGACTTCGAGCCGGACGTCGGCTCAGTTCCTCCCCTGCGCGACCGAGGCGAGATAGATCGACGCGATCTCCTCCAGGCCCCGCTGATCGACCGGACCGAATCGGTCGAGTTCGGGACTGTCCAGATCGAAGACGCCGAGCAGCGTGCCCTCGGACACCAGCGGCACCACCAATTCGGATCTGCTCAGCGGATCGCAGGCGATATGGTCGGGCACCGCGTGTACATCGGCGACGCGTTGCGTCCGGCGAGTCCGCGCCGCCGCACCGCAGACACCGCGATCCAGCCCGATCCGCACACATGCCGGGCGGCCCTGGAAGGGGCCGACCACCAGCTCTCTCCCGTCGTAGAAATAGAATCCCACCCAGTTCAGGTCGGGAAGACCGTGATAGACGAGCGCGGACAGATTGGCGGCGTTGGCGATCCGGTCGTGTTCCCCCGCCAGGAGCCCCCGGGCCGATGCCGCGAGTTCTCGGTAGCGTTCGTCGTCCGCGTGGTCGTCGGCGGCGCTCATGCGGCACCTGCGCGCATGCGGTGGTTCATGACTATCCCTTTCCTGGTGGTGGCGGCTTCGGATGTCCCGCGGGTGGTCACCGAAACCGGCTCCCGCACAACGACGATCGAACCGATCGATGTGATGACCTTCGACGAGGACGCGCGGATCACCGGTATGCGAGCGTTCTGGTCACCGGAGGACGCGCGCGGCGACTGAGGGCATCGGTTCATCGCAGCGCGGGAATCACCGCACGCTCGAACAACTCCACACCGGAGAGGTCGTATGCCGATTCGGGGAAGTTGTGGATCGCGTACGACAAGCCCAGATCGCGGACCCGGGACAGGTTTTCGACGATCTGTTCCGGTGTGCCGACCGCAGGGGAATCAGCGCAGAGCTTGGTGACCCAGTCCTGCGCGGCGTCGGACCCGAGCGCGGGAGCGAGCCGCGAGGCGAGTGCGTCCAGCCGTTCGCGCACCTCGGCCTCGGTGGCGCCGATCACGGTGTTGAAGTTGGAGCTGCGGGTGATCGAATCGAAATCGGTTCCGACGGAGGCGCAGTGCGCGCGCAGCAGCTCGGATTTGTGGGTGAAGGTCTCGGGATCGCCCGCGAAGTTGGTGTACTGCGCGTATTTCGCGGCGATGCGCAGCGTGACCTTCTCACCGCCACCCGCGATCCAGATCGGAATGCCGCCCCGCTGGAGCGGCAACGGATACACCCGGGCACCGTCGACCCGGTAGTACTTGCCGTCGAGGGTGGCGGTGCCGGTGGTCCACGCCTGACGGAAGATCTGCACACCCTCGTCCAGCCGGCCCAAACGCTCACCCGCGGAAGGGAATCCGTAACCGTAGGCGCGCCACTCGTGCTCGTACCAGCCGCCGCCGATACCCATCTCCACCCGTCCGCCCGATACGAGATCCACGGTCGCGGCCACCTTGGCGAGGTAGGCCGGGTTCCGGTAGCTGATCGCCGTGCACATCTGCCCCAGCCGGATGCGCGACGTGGTGGCGGCGAATGCCGACATGAGCGTCCACGCCTCGTGTGTCGCTTCCTCGGTGGGAACCGGCACGGTGTGGAAGTGGTCGTAGACCCACAGCGATTCCCAGACTTCCGCGGCGTCGGCCCGCTGCGCCAGCTCCCGCATCACACCCCACTGCGCCCCCGGTTCGATGCCGACCAGATCCAGCCGCCAGCCCTGCGGAATGAAGATGCCGAAACGCACGCCGCGCCTCCTCGTCGAGTGAACAGATCCGGCGGCCACTTTTCCGATCGATGCGCTCGCGGGCAAGAGTTCGGCGCTCGGCGCGCCGAACTGCCCGCGCAGACCCGGCGAAGCCGGAATCGGTTCACCGGGTCCGCAGAGCCTCGATCAGAGCAAAACGCCGATCAGGCCGGTGAGGATCGATCCGAGACCCGAGGCCAAAGCTCCGACAACCGCGATGATTCCGCTTATCACAGCGTTCCTTTCTCCGAGCGTTTCCGTTGGCAAACCACGATGTATTCGATGTCGAGGTGTATGTCGGATTGGTCCGCCTCCGCCGGCACCGGCCGGGTGAACGTCACGGTCGCTCGCCGGCGCGCGCCACGCGTGTGAGCCACTCGGCCAGCAGGGCTCGCAGTAGTTCCGGCTGCTCGTGCGGAAGGGCGTGTCCGGCCTCGTCGATCACGGCGAGCGTCGCGTGCGGACAGCGCGCGAACAGCGTGTCGGGCGCGGTGGTATATCCCGTTCCGGGCAGGTCGGGGTAGATCCGCCGTAATCCGGCGATATCGCCGAGTGATCGCTCGAAGCACGCCTCGGCCTCGCGGTGATCGACACCGGCACCGTGCAGCACCACGACCGGCCGGCCCGTGCCGTGCTCCACGTAGTGGAAATCGACCTCACCCGCGCGCAGTTTCATGACGGCAAGTTACCGGAGCGGTCCCGCTGTCGCCAGCGAGACGCAGGTGCGAGCATGGGGCGGTGAGTGTGTCCGCGAGTGAACCGCTGTCGGAGGCCGATGCCCTCGAGGCGCTGCGGATTCCGCTGACCGGCTACTGCTACCGTCTGCTCGGTTCGTCGGCCGATGCCGACGATGCGGTGCAGGAGACGCTGATCCGCGCCTACACCCGATTCGACAGCTTCGACCCCGGGCGCGGCCGACTGTCGACCTGGGTCCATGCCATCGCCACCAACATCTGCCTGGACATGCTGCGCTCGGCGCGGCGCCGGATGCTGGTATGGGAAGGCCCGGTCTCGACCGGATTCGATCCGGATGCGGTGGTGCCCGCCGACCGATGGCTCGATCCGATCGCGGACGCGCGGGTGCTCGACCCGGCCGACCGCGTGGTTCGCCGCGAGTCCGTGCGGCTGGCCTTCGTCGCGGCATTGCAACATCTGCCGCCACGCCAGCGGGCGGTGCTGGTCCTGCGCGAGGTGCTGGCGTTCAGCGCCGCCGAAACCGCGACCATGCTGGAGGTCACCCCGGCCGCGGTCAACAGCGCCCTGCAACGAGCGCGCGCCACCCTGACCGCGGTTCGCCAGTCCCCCACGGATCCGCTCGATCCCGACGATCCGGGCGACCGCGAATTGGTCCGGCGCTACGTCGCGGCCTTCGAAAACCACGATGTCGACACCCTCGCCGCGCTGCTGTGCGAGGACGCCGAATCCGGTATGCCGCCGCTCGCGTGGCGACTGAGCGGGCGCGACCTCGTCGTCTCGGTCTTCGCGGCGGGCGAGGCGTGCGTCGACGATCGGCTGATACCGGTCCGGATGAACGGTTCGGTCGGATTCGGTCAGTACCGCCCCGACACCGACGGTGTGCTGCGCCCCTTCGCTCTGCTCGCGATCGAGGCGCGGTCGGGCCTGATAGCGCGGCAGGTGACATACCTGGGTAGCGGCGACCGGTTCGCCGAATTCGGCCTCCCGCCGGCTTTCCACGCTCCCACCGATGAATTCTCGCCGTCGGGCTCGTAACAGAGGTGACCACTGCCCTACGACCGAAACGACGGGTTCATGACCTCGACCGACACCGACTTCCTGCGCGAGCACACTGTGGCCGAGCGCCGACGCCTCGCGGAGCTGCTCACCACTCTCACGACGGAGCAGTGGGCCGCGCCCTCGCTGTGTGACGGCTGGCGAGTCCGCGAGGTGCTCGCCCATATGACGATGCCCTACCGGACATCCACCTGGGCGTTCGTGCGCGGCCTGGCCGGCGCGCGCTTCTCGTTCCACCGCTACGCCGACCGGGCCGCGTGCGCCGACACCGCGCGGATGAGCGATGCCGCACTGCTCGCGTCGCTGCGCGACAACGTCGACCACCCGTGGCGTCCGCCGGGCGGTGGGGTGGTGGGCGCGTTGAGCCACGACGTGATCCACGGCCTGGACATCACCGAGCCGCTGGGCCTGCCGCCCGCCCCGCCGGAACGGATCGCCCTCGTGCTCGACCATGCGAGCCCGAAATCGCTGCGCTACTTCGGTGTCGACCTGGCCGGTCGGCAATTGCGGGCGTCCGACGCACCGGTCACACTGGGGTCGGGGACGCCGATCACGATGTGCGCCAAGGACATTCTGCTCATCGTCACCGGCCGCCACCCGCTGCCGGCCGAGTGACGGAGCCGGCCGGGCGCGCCGTGCTCACAGACCGCCGAGGCGTACGAGTACGGCGAAGGCCGCGTCGTCGGCCGACCACAGAGCGTTGATCTCGGCGCGCGTGGCCTCGGCGGTGGCGGGATTCTGCAATGCCAGGCCGTTGGTCCAGACCACCACGTTGTAGCCCAGGTCGGCGACCTCGAGCAGCGGCCCGGTGGCCACGCCCTGGCCGAACAGCCGGTCGAGCCCGTCACCGACGAAGTAGAACCGCCACAGCGGCCCGAGGTCGGCGTTGTAGACCTGCGTAGTCCGTTCGACGATCAGATCGCCGCTGCGGGCGATCGCGTCGACGATGTGGAAGAAGTCCGGCGCGTTCTCGGGTTTGCTGCCGACCGCGGCGGCCGCGTAGGCGAGATCGACCGTCAGGTGCGCGTTATAGCCGGCCATCGCGACCCTGGCGGGCGACTGGTCGCATTGCCCGGCCAGCTGGAAATACCAGGCCCAGTGCGGCTCGGGCGCGCCGCCGGTGAATTGCGCGTGCAGGTTCACCAGGAATCGGCGCAGCAGTTCATAGCTGATCGCGTGGGCGTATTCCGGGTCGGCGAAGGCGCTGGGATCGTGCTGCAGCGGCAGCACCGGCGACTGTTCCACGGCGTCGAGCCCCACATCGAACAGCCCGCGCCAATCATGGTGGGAGGCAAGTATTTCGGTGATCCGATGGTTTCGCGCCACGGCCTCGTCGAGCCGGTCGAGGGTGGGCCCGGCGCCGATGGTCGTGGTATCCGACAGCGCGGCGACGGTCTGCATCTCCCCGGCGGACAGCGGGGTGCCGCACTGCGCCTCGGCCACGGCTCCCGCCTGCGGCGCGGACGCGATCAGGGACGAAAAGCCAAGAACCACAACGATCGACGCGATTCGGAGCATACGATGACCATCCTGTCCGATGACATACGGCGGTGTTGCCGATACGGTACTGCGGTTCCATCCGAGGCGGTGGGCACGACCCTGGCGGTGTCGTCGGTTGCCGCTCACAATCGGCTCTCCCGTCGACGGACGCGCCGGGACGCACATGCGCGCGCATCCCGTCACGTAGAGCCATTCGAAGCCTCGCCGAGGCGGATCTCGGAATCGAAGGACAGCAATGGTGACGATCGGACCGAACGAGGTCGCCGCCGCGTCGACGGCGTCGGGCTCGCGGCGCAGATCCTCGCATCGGTAGCGCTGATACCGCAGGGCCAGCCAACGCGCGCCCGGCGTAGGCGGTCGCCCTCGCTCCACTTGGCGGAGAGCGGGGCTTTACGGGCCGAGGAACAGTCGCTCGTTCGGTAAGCGAGTCTCCGGGAGACGCCCGTCGATCGTGCTGAGAATGAATTCGATCGTGCACCACCGTTTCCGCCGCCAGTCCCGGACGATGTTGTCCACCGCCGCCGCAGCGGTCCGGTAATCGAAGGCGGTTCCGCCCACCCAGATACGCAAGTGCACATCGTTGTGCACGGCGTTCCCTCCCCCGTCGGGCCTCAGCACGGCGCCGGGACGGCCGGGACAGCGCTGCCATCGCGGCGCCGCTGCCGAATCTCTGCGTACATCTTCGTCCCCGAGCGGGTAGTGCCGGCATGACTGCGGTCCAGCATTGCTTCCGCCTCGCCCGTCGGCGACCGTAGAACTACGTACTTCTCTACGCAGTCCACCTACCCGGTGGCCGCCTCGGCGCCGAATCCGGAACCCCAACTCCGCAGCGCGCGGTCGAGGATGTCGGTGAGTTCCTGGTCGGGATGGTCGAGCCAGTGTTCGTATCCGGCGATCGCGACGCCGAGGGCACAGTGCCCCGCGACCTGGGCGAGCAGGTCACCAGTGCCGACACCCAGCCGGGCCGCCACGAACTCGGCGACCACGTTTCGCCACTCCTGATAGCGCAGCGTCGAATGCGCCTGCAGCGCGGGCACTTTCAGGATCAGCTCCATGCGCTTGCGGTGCCAGGGCACCTGAGCCGGGTCGAAGCGGTTGAACTCGACCACCACGCTGCGGACCGCGTCGGCGACCGGCTGTTCGGGTGGACACCGGTCGAACAGATCGCGCATCGCCTGCAGCTGGTCGCTGAAATTGCCCCACACGACGTCGTTCTTCGACTCGAAGTAGCGGAAGAAGGTCCGCTTGCTGACACCGACGGCGGCCGCGATGTCCCCGACCGTCGTGTCGTCGAAGCCGCGCTGTTCGAACAGCTCGAATGCCACCCGCTCCAACTCGTCCGCGCTGGTAGAGGGCCTGCGCCCCGCCCTTGCGCGGGGTGCGACAGATTTTCCCGCCCCCACCTCTTTCATTTTGTCACTCGGTGACATTATGCTGTGCCTCATACCCCATTCCCCCGATCCCACCCCAAGGAGCGGTCATGAACGAACCCATCACCAGCCAGACAGTAGTCCCCGGCGAGGACGCGCTCGTCGAAGACGACCTGCTCGTCGAGGATGTGTCGATCGATGGCATGTGCGGTGTCTACTGACGTCTTCGACCCGGCAGGCTCCTATCGGCTCGCGCCCTCGATCTCGCTGCGGCCCGAGCCGTTCGGAGCGCTGGTCTACGACTTCACAACCCGCCGGCTGTCGTTTCTGAAAACACCCCAGCTGGTAGCGGTGGTGCAGGGCCTGGCCGAGCAACCCTCCGCGGTCGCCGCCTTGGCGGCCGCGGGGGTCGCCGACGCCGAACGCCCCCGCTATCTGAGCGCGCTCGCCGGGCTGCTCGAGGCCGGCACCATCACCGCGCGCCCCGCCGGCCCGGACGAACAGGATCACCGATGAAACTGGTCGAACATTTCAAACACGGTCTCGACGCCCCGATCTGCCTGACCTGGGAGTTGACCTACGCCTGCAACCTGGCCTGTGAGCACTGCCTGTCGTCGTCGGGCCGCCGCGACCCCCGCGAGCTGTCGACCGAAGAATGCAAGGCGTTCATCGACGACCTCGAACGCATGCAGGTCTTCTACGTCAACATCGGCGGCGGCGAACCCACCGTCCGCAGCGACTTCTGGGAACTGCTGGACTATGCGGTCGCCCACCACGTGGGAGTCAAGTTCTCCACCAACGGTATTCGGCTCACCCCCGAACGCGCCCGGCAGCTGGCGGCCACCGACTACGTCGACGTGCAGATCTCCATCGACGGCGCCACCGCGGAGGTCAACGACGCCGTCCGCGGACCCGGATCCTTCGACACCGCGATGCGGGCCATGGGCAACCTCGCCGACGCCGGGTTCGAGAACTTCAAGATCTCGGTCGTGATGACCCGCCACAATGTCGACCAGCTCGACGAATTCAAAGCCATCGCCGACCGGTTCGGCGCCCAGCTGCGCATCACCCGGCTACGGCCTTCCGGACGCGGGGCGGACGTGTGGAACGAGCTGCACCCGACCACCGACCAGCAGTTGCAGATCTACGACTGGCTCGTCGCCCACGGCGAAGGCGTCCTCACCGGCGACTCGTTCTTCCACCTCAACGCGCTGGGCTCCACCCCGATCGCCGGGCTGAACCTGTGCGGCGCCGGGCGGGTGGTCTGCCTGGTCGACCCCGTCGGCGACGTCTATGCCTGCCCGTTCGCCATCCACGACGAATTCCTCGCCGGCAACGTCCGCGACACCGGCGGATTCGACACCGTCTGGCGCACATCCGAACTGTTCGCCCGACTGCGGCAACCGCAAACCGGCGGCGCCTGCACGTCGTGTTCGGCCTACGACACCTGCCAGGGTGGATGCATGGCCGCCAAATTCTTCACCGGACTGCCTTTGGACGGGCCCGACCCGGAATGTGTGAAGGGTAACGCCGAACTCGCCCTGGCCGGCGTCGGCGCGAAACCCCAGCCGGACAAGAACCACTCCCGCAGTGCGCCGGCGCGTCGAACGGTCGCCCTCGGGATACCGACTCGCAGCCGGACCACCGCCCCCGATCGCGCCTGCGACACCAGCCCTCTGGCGGGGCTCACCTGACCTCCGTCACCATCCGACCACTGAAGTCTTGTCGCCGGCCTGCCGGTTACCTACTCCACTGCTGAACACTATCGGTCGCAGGGGTTACGCCAACGGCTCGCGGTACGCACTTCACTTTCAGCACAAGGATTCTCATGGCAAGCACCCGTGACTGGTTCGAATCGGTCGCCGAGGCCCAGCGCCGCGCGAAAAAGCGCGTCCCCAAAGCGGTGTATCTCGCACTGCTCGCGGGTTCCGAAGCCGGCGCCACCCTCGACGACAACGCCGCCGCCTTCACCGAACTCGGCCTGCGCCCCCACATCGCCGACCTGCCCGCCACCCGCGACCTGAGCACCACTGTCCTCGGACAAGACATCTCGATGCCGGTCATCTGCTCCCCCACCGGCGTCCAAGCGGTCGACCCCGCCGGAGAAGTCGGCGTCGCACGCGGCGCCGCCATGTCGGGCACCGCGCTCGGACTGTCGTCGTTCGGCTCCAAACCGATCGAAGAAGTCATCGCCGCCAACGACAAAACCTTCTTCCAAATCTATTGGCTCGGCACCAAAGACGACATGGCCGCCCGCCTCGACCGCGCCCGCGAGGCCGGCGCCAAGGGCGTCATCGTCACCCTCGACTGGGTCTTCGCCACCGCCCGCGACTGGGGCAGCCCCCCACTGCCCGAAAAGATCGACCTGAAGACCGCGGTGCGTTTCGCACCCCAGGTCGTCACCAAACCCGGCTGGTTGCTGCGCTTCGCCCGCTCCGGGAAACTCCCCGACCTCACCACCCCCAACCTTGTCCCCCGCGGGCAGCAAGGCCCGACCTTCTTCGGCGCCTACGGCCAATGGATGGGCACCCCACCGGTCACCTGGGACGACCTCGCCTGGCTACGCCAGCAGTGGGACGGCCCCTTACTCATCAAAGGCATCGGCCGCCCCGACGACGCCAAACGCGCCGTCGACATCGGCGCCACCGCCATCTCCGTGTCCAACCACGGCGGCAACAACCTCGACACCACCCCCGCCGCCATCCGCATGCTGCCCAGCGTGGTCCAGGCCGTCGGCGGCCAAGTCGAGATCCTGCTCGACGGCGGCATCCGCCGCGGCAGCGACGTCGTCAAAGCCCTCGCCCTCGGCGCCAACGCCGTCATGATCGGACGCCCCTACCTATGGGGCATGGCCGCCGCCGGCGACCGAGGCGTCCACAACGTCCTCGAAGTCATCCGCCAAGGCATCGACTCCGCCCTCTACGGACTCGGCCACTCCACCATCCACGACCTCACCCCCAACGACCTCATCATCCCCGACGGCTTCACCCGAGGCATGTAATGACCCCCGCCCCGGTCGCCATCGTCACCGGCGCCGCCCGGGGCATCGGCGCCGCCACGGCGCACCGGCTCGCCACTGCGGGCTGGCGCGTCGTGGCCGTCGACATCTGCCACGACGATCCCGCTCTCGGCTACCCACTCGGCACCCGCGATCAGCTCGCGGCGGTGGCGGCCGCGCACGCGGGGATCGTCGACGTCGAAGCAGATGTGCGCGACGTCGAAAGCCTCAGCGACGCAGTGGAAGTCGCGCTGCAGAGCTTCGGCCGACTCGACGCGGCCGTCGCCGCCGCGGCCGTCATGACCGGCGGCCGGCCGTTGTGGGAAACCACCCACTCCGACTGGGAGCCCATGTTCGACATCGGCGTCCACGGCATCGCCAACCTCGCGAGGGTCGCCATCCCCGCCATGCTCGCACGCCCCGAACCCCGCACCGGCCGCTTCATCGCCGTCGCTTCCGCCGCCGCCCATCACGGCATGTGGCACCTCTCCGGCTACAACGCGGCCAAACACGCCGTCGTCGGGCTGATCAAGGGACTCGCCCACGACCTGCGCGGCACCGGCATCACCGCCACCGCCGTCTCACCCGGCTCCACCCGCACCGCCCTGCTCACCGAAACCGCCCGCCTCTACCACCTCGACACCGTCGAGGAATTCGCCGCCCACCAACTCCTCGACCGCATCCTCGAACCGGACGAGGTCGCCGCCACCATCGCATGGCTGTGCACCCCCGAATCCGCCGCCGTCACCGGAAGTGTGGTGCACGCCGACGGCGGATTCCTGGCCTGACGGCGACGAGGCGCGATCGAGCTGGTGTCACAACTGCGCTGAGCCGTCAAATCCAGCGCCTCGAGCAACATCTGGGGGCGCCTGTTCGACCGCACGCCCCAGGGCAGCCGACTCACCGAAGCGGGCCGGGCCTTTCTTCCGCGGGCTCAGGCGCTGCTGAAAGCCGCTCATCACAGTGAGCTCGCTGCCCGCGACGCCGCCAGCCCGCGCGAACTCACCATCGGGTACGTCGAGGACCTGATCATCACACCCGCCGTGCGCCGACTGCGGCGCCGGCACCCCACGGCTCGCATCCGCACTCGCCACCTGCAGTGGAACGACGCCCATGCCCGCCCCGACCGGCGGGTGGACGCTCTGGTCGCCCAAGCGCCTCTGCCCTTCGCCGCCGACGGCCTGCGGCTCGCCGAGAGGAGCGGGCGGTCTTGATTCTGGCCGTCGGCGACCGGCGGCCCGAGTTGCGCCCCGACCTGACGACCGTGCCCATCGAAGGTGTCGACCCGGTCCGCGTGGTCCCGGCAACCCGCGTGACCGATACCAACCCCCTGATCGCCGATTTCCTGAACGCGTGGCCGTCCGACGCAGTCGCTCACTCGATGCCGAGAAACGGCGACCGCCATAGCCCCTGAACCACACGGTCGACGGCCGGCCCTACGTCGCGGTTGCGCTACCGTAGCCGGGACAACCGCTGTACCTCTCCCGGCCCGCTGAAACCGGAAAAGCTCGAGACCCCCGGGTCGAAGGTATCGACGAAGGGACCATCGATATGCCGGAAACAAATCCCAGCACATGGCCGCGGTTGCGGGTTGCGGAGTGGGCGCAGACGCGCGAGACCCTGCATATGTGGATGCAGATCGTGGGGAAGGTTCGGCTCGCGCATGCTCCGTTGTTGAATCACTGGTGGCAGGTGACTCTCGTCGTGAGTCCGCGGGGGTTGATGACGCCGGCGATTCCCTACGGTGATCGGCTGTTCGATATCGAATTCGACTTTCTCGCGGATCGGTTGGTGATCCGCGCCGACAGCGGCGATACGCGCAGTGTGGCGCTCGCGCCGAAAACCGTGGCACAGTTCTACGCCGAAACCATGCGGGCGCTCGACGAGCTGGGGTTGCCGACTCGGATTCAGGGACGGCCCAACGAGGTCGATCCGTCCATTCCGTTCGCCGAGGACACCCGGCACGCCTCTTACGATCCGGAGTCCGCGCGGGCGTTCTGGCGGCAGCTCGTGCACGCGAATCGCGGGCTCAACGAGTTCCGGTCGGGATATGTCGGCAAGTCCAGTCCGGTGCATTTCTTCTGGGGCGCAATGGATCTCGCCTATACGCGGTTTTCGGGGCGAACCGCGCCGGAACACGGCGGCGGTGCGCCGCACTGTGCTGATTGGGTCATGGTGGAGGGTTATTCCCACGAACTCAGCAGTTGCGGATTCTGGCCCGGCGGCGGCGAGGAAGGCGCGTTCTACGCCTACGCGTATCCCGAACCGGAGGGCTACCGCGAGCGGCAGCTGCAGGTGCCGGGAGCGGGTTACGACGCCGCGCTGGGGGAATTCGTTCTTCCGTACGAAACTGTGCGGACGGCGGATGACCCGAACGCCGTGGTGGCGGCCTTTCTGCGCGAAACGTACGCGGCGGCAGCCGAATTGGGGCGGTGGGATCGCACCGAGCTCGAAGGCGATCCGCATCGGTGGGCCGAGAAGAAGGCGGCGGCGCCCTGGTCGTCGCGCTGAGGGACGCGAACAGCGCAGCGGCCGGCTCGCACGGATGCGAGCCGGCCGCGGGGTCGACGCGCTACACCCGCGCGGCGAAGCGGAGCTTGCGTCAGATCTGCATCGCCGAACTCGATACCCCCGCGCCGACCAGCGCGCCGCGGCGAAGGCGATGCTCGCGGGTCGCCCTCCGCACTGCCCCGGCCGCTACGGTGTGATTCCGTCGAACTGCATCACCCAATACGGACTGTTCGTGGTGGTATTCCATTGGGAGACATAGAGAGTGATGTCGGTGGGTGAGCTCGACCGAGGGTGGATATAGCCACCGTAGAGTTGCGGGAAGGTGCGGACCCAGAACTGCCACCACGGTGCGGAGGCGACAATCTGCCGTTTCGGCGCCGTCCAGACGCGATCGACGGCCGGTGCGGTGCGGGTCGAGATGCAGGCGCCGACGACGTCGAAGTAGGACATGACCCACGTACCGGCGATGTTCTTCACACTCACCTCACCGATCGGTCCCATACCGCCGAACAGCGGCGTGGGCGTGGGATTGCCCCACCGCCACGCCGAACCGTCGTAGCCCCAGTATTCGTAATCGGCGCGGACAGCGATCTGCTGCCACGGCACCCGCATCAGGATCGGGCCGTTGCGATTGTGGCTGCGGCCCCACTCCTTCGAGACGATGTACAGATAGCCGTCGCCGTTGTTGTTCCCGATGCCGGCGAACGACTGCATCATGTACGGACTCCAGCCGTCGTAGCCGTCACTGCCGTCGTTGAGCCAGACGGCCGCGTTATCGGTCCAGGTCGCGCCGTCGTCGTCGGAGTAGGCCAGCCCACAGAACAACGCGCCGTAGCGATCGTCGGGGATGCTCCAGTCGTGAACACTGGTGTAGGTCAGCCACGTCCGCCCGTTCGGATCGACGAACGCGTCGTTGGGAATGCGGCTGACCTCCACCCCGTAGCCGTTGTCGGTGTTGTGGGCGTAGGTGAGGGCCTGGCGCGCCTGCGCGCCATCGGGTGTCGCGGAGAAGGTGGTGGTGGCGTCCGGGAGGTCCGAGCCGAACAGCAACACCGGCGAGCCGAGCCAGGTGCCGGACCCCTGACTGTCACCGGTGAACGTGTCACCGAAGACGAATCCCGACCCGCCCGGCGCGAAACGTTCTCGGTCGTACGGGATTCCGAGATCGGTGCCGCCTACACCGAATTGTCTCGCCGTACTTCCGGTGTACCCGGTGAGCGGAGTCCCCCAATGCGTCGCCATCGCCGGCTCATGCCGGGGCCGCGAGCACGAACCGGGTCCATGCCGCGGCCCGGTTGGCGTTCTCGGCACACACCTGCCCGGTGGTCAGATCGATGGCATAAACGCAGCCGTCGGGGACCCCGCCGTTGAAGGTGGCGAACCAGGCCGTCGGCCCGGCCTGTGGGGTGGCGCAGGTGGCCACGTCGGCGAAAGCCCCCTCCGGAAACGCGATCTCGGCGGCCGCGGCGGTGGTGAGGGCGGCGAGGGTGCCGCCCGCGGCGGCCGCTGTCGCCGCCGCCCGGACCTGAGGCACGCAGTCGATGATCACGAAGAAGCGGCCGTTCGTACTGGCGATTGTCGGCATGCGAATACTCCGTCGGGGGCTTTACGGGTTGGGCGGCTGGAAGCCGGGGATATCGAGTTTCTGCCCGATGGCCGCGATGGCGTCGACCAGGGACCAGCCGCCCAGCTGCGGCCAGCCGGTGCCCTGCAGTCCGCGCATCTGGATCCACTCGTCGCGGATGCGGCCGTCGGAGTCACGCGGCAGCGGCACCTGGGTGGGGCCCGGCGGCGCCGCGAAGCCCGGCAGGCCGAGGGTCTGCCCCACGCTGGCGACACCGTCGACGAGCGTATGGCCGGCCAGTTGCGGCCAGCCGTTGCCGCCGATCCCCATGAACTGAATCCACATGTCGGTCACCGGATCCGGTGCCACCGTGCCGACCCCGACCTGGTTGGCGAAATCCTCCGGTGAGAAGCCGTCGGCGGAGTTCATATCGCAATTGCCGAAGGGCGGAGCGCCCTCGGGCAGGCCGCCGCCGTAGCCCTGACCGTCGGTGTACTGGTGCGCGATCTGGCCGGGCAGATCGGGGTTGCTGCCGTAACCGGCGCCGATCATGTTGAGGCCGTCCGGGCGCACCGGCCACATGTTGTCGAAGTCGGGCCGGTTGGCGTAGCCGATGACCCGCCGGGTCGAGCCGAGCCAATCGGCCAGCCGCCAGTAGGCGCGGTTGATTCCGTCCGATTGATCCCCACCGGGGTTGCCGCCCGATTCCACATCGATCATCGCGATCATCTTCGGATGCGGGCCACCCGCCTGACCGACCATGCTCCGGTGGGTGTCGACGGTATCGAGCCAGTTCGGCCGCCAATAGAAGTAGACGATGAAGCAGGCGATGCGTCCGGAATCGGCGGCCCGGGCCGCCCAGGAATAGTTCGAATAGAAGTTGTGGTCCTGATAGGTCCCGTCGTTGGAACGGAACGAGAAGATCTGATACGGGTAAGAGTCGTCGACCGGCACTTGGAACTCGGACACGTCGGCGAAAAGGGAATCGACCATATTCCCCTCCAAGAGTCGACCGGTCCTCGGCAGGACCGGGTTTCGAGTGGGTGGCTATCTCATTGTCCGAGGCTACGCCTGTCCCGTCATCGATAGTGCGGTTCTCGTGACCGCGTCGTAATCGACGGTCCCCCAACGAAACCCGTCGATGATCGAATTACCGCCCCTCGGCGCCCGGTACGAGGGCTCGCACCCGCAGCTGATGCGTAGTCATTTGTCCGTTACCGCACGCCGTCGCCGCATGGTCGAGATACAGCGATGCGGTGTTGTCGGGCGGGTAGATTCGCAGCCCCGGCACGTCGACGGGTCCGCACTGCTCGGCCGGAATGTTGTGCACGTCGACCGCGAACACCAGCGCCGACGCCTGGCCGCCGGCCGCCAGCGAGACCGGGCCGGACGCGGTTCCCTCGCGGGCGGCCGGAGTGCCGACGGGTGCACTATCGGGGCCGGTGGCGTAGGAGACGCCGGGGAAACCTTCGAGGACACACGGGCCGGACCCGTTGTTGGTGAACACGATCGGAAACGCGACAGTTCCGGCAGCGGCGTTCGCGGGTCCCAACGCGGCCGCGAGATCCGATGTCCGGCATTGTGCCGCAACGGCATTCGCAGCACGGGTGGACGGGGTACCATCGTCGGAAGGTACCGAACCCACGTGTAAGGCCGGGGCCGTGCTCGTATTCGGAGTGTCCGGCGCCGACTGGTCCGACCCGCAGCCGGTAACGACCACAGCCACAGCCGCGGTCACAGCCACAGCCACGGTGAGCGACCACCACGCCATCCGCCTTCTTTTCACAACACCCGACCGTACTCGGTTCGGGACCTACCGTGGAAGATCCGTCGAAGTTCGTCGCGGGCAAGGAGAACCCGATGATCGACATCATCACGTTGCGAGGAACCGGAGAGCCCCGGAACGCGGACGGCAGCCCCGCGGGCATGCTGGCCGCGGTCACCGATCTGCTCTCGACAGACAGCTTCAGCTTCTTCGAACCCGACTGGCCCGCCTCCGTCGGGCCGGATCCGAATCTGTGGGGGCCGTCGCTGGACACCTCGGTCCGGCTGGGTATCGCCGCGGGTGTCGAGGCGATTGCGCAGTCGCCGAATGTCTGTGCGCTGCTGAGCTATTCGCTCGGCGGCATCTGCGCGAGCCGGATCCTCGAGGGGGTGGCCTCGGGTGAGTACACCAACACCGACGGCAGCCCGCTCGAGATCGCCTTCGCCGTGTTCATCGCCAACCCCCTGCGCAAGGCCGGCGATTCGGTGAACAACCTGTGCCCGCCCACGACGTACGGCCTGCACGGACAGCACGGCACCTGGCCCGCTGCGGTCGCCACCCGGGAGTACGCGAACCCGGGCGACATCATCACCGCGTCTCCGGCCGACTCGCCGCTTCATATCATCGACGTGGGCATCGCGCCGTTCTCGTTCGTCGAGGGCGCGCGCTTCGGCAACGCGAGCTATCTCATCTTCGCGCAGCTGCTGGAATTCCTGATGTCGAATCCGGTGGCCAACCTGCAACGCTTCGCCACGACAGTCAACGGCGTGATCGGCTATCTCACCCCGTATCCCGACGGCCAGCACGTGTTGTACCCGGCGCACACCATGCCTGGCACCGACGTGACGTGGACGACCGCGGCGGCGAACTACATCACGGAGAACTTCGCCTAGCGCCGTGCGTCCCGCCGATGCACGGCTTTCGCCCGGCCGTGGCATCGGCGGGGCCGCTGGGCATCCACTCACGCCAGCGGAGTGGCGAGCTTCGGCGTGCAAGGTCAGATAATCCGGGACCGCGTGCACCGGGCCGATGATCGCGGTGACGATGCGGAACAGGGTGTGACCGGCGTGGCGGCGCATCACCTCGTCGATGCGCAGCAACAGTCCGGGAGCGCCGACAGCGCACGGGGCGGTGGTGACCGCTGGAGTCTCAGCCATCGATCGGCCCGACCTCTCTCGCCGAGAAAACGAACCGGCCCTGCGGTCTAGAGCCGGCACACCCTACCGATCATGGCCGTAGCTCCGGGCATTCGAGTACGGAACCGGCAAATTGGAAGCCGGCGCGCCGGTTTACGCCACCGCGCTCAGGTGCCGGGGTCGCGTGGGTTCGGCGAGCGCCTGGTCGCGCAGACCGCTGAGAACCCGGCCGAGGATCCGCGAGACCTGCATCTGCGAGATACCGTGCAGCGCAGCGATCTCGGACTGGGTCTTGTTCTCGTAGAAGCGCTGGATCAAGATCGTGCGCTCCTGCTCGGGCAGGGCCTCGATCAGCGGTTTCACCGTGATGGCATCCTCGGTGAGCTCGTAGCGCGGTTCGTCGACCGCCAGCCGGGCACCCAGCGGCGTGGGGCTGCCGCTCGCGGCGGACTGGGTTTCGTCGAGCGAGTCGCACAGATAGCTGTTCGCCGCGACGGTGGCCTGCACGATCTCCTCGACCGGGACGTCGAGGGCGCGGGCGAGTTCATGGCTGCTGGGCTCGCGACCGAGTTGCTGCGACAGCACCAGGCTGTGCTGGGAGATGCGGGCGCGCAGTTCCTTCATCCGGCGCGGCACCTTCACCGCCCACCCGCTGTCGCGGAAATAACGCCGCACCTCCCCCATGATCGTCGGCACGGCAAAGCCCAGGAACGGTGCGCCCCGGGAAACGTCGTAACGGTCCACCGACAGCACCAGCGCGAGATTGGCGACCTGTCGCAGATCCTCCCGCGACTGGCCGCGGCCCTCGTACCGGCGGGCGATATGCGCGGCCAGCGGCATGCAGTCGGCGATGATCTGCTCCCGCAGCCGAGCCCGGCGCGGATCGGCGGCGTCGAGTTCGGCCAGCGCACGGAAGGAATCTTCGATTCCGTCATAGGAATTGCGGCCACCGTCGTCGCGAGCGGTCGCGCAACGGGGCGAGGCAGCAGTGGTGTCGGTGCTCATGATCGTCTCCGCAGCTTCCGTATGAACCATGCCGCCCTGGGTATCCGTGGCTCGGACGATCAAACAAGAGATTTCGGTCGAATCCGTCCGAACGACGGCGGCGCCATCCGTGCCGTATGTGCTGTACTTGCCGGGTGAGCGAGTCTGGTGAGCCGGCCGACGTGGTCGACGCGGTGGTCGAAAAAACTCTCCTCGGTGGTCCCCGCCGCTACACCCGCGCTCAGGTCGCCGAGCTTTCCGGGGTCTCGGTCGACAGCGCCCGCAAACTGTGGATCGCATTGGGCTTCCCGGCCGCGGCCAGCGACGACGAGGAGGCGTTCACCGACGCCGACGTCGCGGCGGTGCGCACCTTCTGCGCCTTGGGCCCGGCCTCGAATGTCAACGAGCAGAACCAGATTGCCGCGGCCCGTACCCTCGGCCAGTCGATGGCGCGGCTGGCCGAATGGCAGGCGGACCTGATCACCCGCGAACTCGGCGCCGGCACCGATGCCGAGGCCACCACCCACGCCATCGAGGTGCTCACCGACCTGCAGCAGTACGCCTGGCGGCGGCATCTGGCCGCGGCGCTGAGCCGGTCTCTCGAATCCGACGGCGCCGCACGGCAATTGCTCGTCGGCTTCGCCGATATGGCGGGCTACACCCGGCTGTCACGGCACCTCGACCCCGACGAGCTGACCGATCTGCTGGAAGCCTTCGAAACCGCGACCACCGAGGCGATCACCGCCCACGGCGGGTGGGTGATCAAGAACGTCGGCGACGAGGTGATGTTCGCCGTCGACGATCCGCACCGGGGCGCGCGCATCGCGCTGGCCCTGCACGTAGCGATCGACCGAGCGGCACAGAAGATTTCGGAGATGCCCCAGATCCGGGTGGGCCTGGCCTACGGCTCTGTGCTGACCCGCTTCGGTGATCTGTACGGCACGGTGGTCAACACCGCCGCCCGGCTGACCGGTGTCGCGCGTCCGGGCACGGTTCTCGTGGACGACGGCGCGGCCGCGGCCCTGGCCGGCGACACCGAGTTCTCCCTTCGTCACCTACGCAGCGTGCGCGTCAAAGGATTCTCCCGCCTGCGTTCCCATGTGCTCCGGGAGCGTCAGCGCAAACAGCGCTGACAAATTATGTCGCCGCGGCTATGTCGCCGCGGCCGCCGACGCGATCACATCGGCCACCACGCCCGGCTGGGAGACGAGCGCGACGTGCGACGCCTGCACCTCACTGGTGTGCGCGCCGATCCGGCCCGCCATCCACCGCTGCGCGGCGGGCGGGATCACGGTGTCGTTCGCCGAGACCAAGTACCAGCTGGGCGTGTTCGACCACGCGGGCGATCCGGACGGCTCGACATTCGCCGCCACCGCGAGAGATTTCTGGTGGGCAAGCATGGTAGCGGCCATGGCATCGCTGACATCGGGGGCGAATACCTGATGGAACGAGGCGTCGGCGATGTAGGCGTCGAGGTTGCGGCCGAGGGCGTTGCTCGAATCGTCGACGACCTTCATCTGCAATGCCGGCGGCAGTAGCTGGCTGCCGGGGAAACGGATCGGATCCAACGCCAGAGCCACCGGCTCGCCCTGCGCCGGCGCGAACGCCGCCACGAACACCAGCGCCTTCACGTTCGGATTGTGAATGTTCGTGATCACCGCGCCGCCATAGGAGTGGCCGACCAGGACGACCGGACCGGAGATCCCGGCGACGGTCTTCTCGACCGCCGCGGCGTCGTAGGCCGGTCCGCGCAGCGGATTCTCGGGCACCACCACCTGATACCCCCGCTCGCGCACATCGCCGGCGACGGCATCCCAACTGGTGGTGTCGGCGAACGCGCCGTGTACCAGCACGATCGTCGGCATGGTCTGAGCGTTCGCGGGTCCGATTGCGGCCACGACGAAACCGGCGATCAGCGCGTACACGATCGAAACGGCTTTCGCGAAACGGGTGATCCTCATGGCTGTCCCTTCATCGCTGCGCCGGCGGGCGCGCTCACACGTCCGGCAACCAATAGGCAAACGCGACCTCGCAGCGACGATAGCGCTCTCGGGGCGGGTCGGCAGCCGATCCGGAAGATCCGTTCACCCGGCCCGAAACCGCGTGGCGATGTCGGCCGCCGTCACCTTGGCCAGTTCGACGAGCAGGGGTAGCCGTTCCGGGATCATCAGCTCGGCGGGCCCGCGCAAACCGAGAGCGAAGCGGCAGTCGCCGTCGCCGGTGAGAATCGGCAGACCGATGGTCCGGAAGCCGGGGTCGAGCTCCTCGTCGTTGTAGGCATAACCGCGAGCGAGGGTGCGATCCAGTTCGGCGCGGAGTTCGGCCGGTGTGGAGACGGAACGGGCGGTGCCCTCGTCGTAGGTGAGCGTGGCGAGGAAATCGTCGGAGGTCGCCGACCAGGCGAGCAGCGCTTTGCCCAGGGCACTGGCGTGCAGCGGCAGCCGGACGCCCATGAGACGGTGCCCGTCGGTTTCCCGCCAGCGGCTGGTGCCGAGTAGGACGGCATGGATACTGTGCCGGATCGCGACCGAAGCACTGGCCCCGGTGGTCGCCGCCAGTTGTTCCAGACTGGGTTCAGCTAGGTAGATGCGGTGCTGCCGGTAGGCGATCTGACCGTATTCGGCCAGGGCGCCGCCCATCCGATAGCGACTGGAGACCTCGTCTTTCTCCAGGAAGCCGGCCTGCACCAGTGCGGCGAGCAGGCGATGGGCGGTGCTGACCGCGAGTCCCTGCTGCCGGGCGACTTCCGACACGCCGTGCTCGTCTCCGTCGCGGAAACAGTCGAGGACCGACAGCGCGCGGGTGACGGTCTGCACTCCGGAGGCTTCCACGACGGGGACCGTAACACAGGAATTCGGCCGTCATCGCCCGATCTATTCCATTATCCGGAAAGCTCTCCGGCGCGGAGTTCGGATCACGGTGCGCGAAAAGTTGCGCTGAACAACCTGATCGCCCAGTACAGAGGGCTCCGAGCCGAAATACACCCGAAGCGCCCCTCGCGTCAAGCCTTCCGATCCTCGGAAAGCATTACCTCGTATCGAGACCCGTGCGTCCCTACTGTGGCTGGAGATCAATCGACTTCGGTCCACGATTCGGAAGAGGTGCTCCACGATGTTCCGCACGCGCAGGCCACACGGTTGGCGACTCGCGCTCGCGCTCGCCCCCGTCGTCGCTCTGGTCGCGGCGTGTGGCTCCGGATCCGCGACCGAATCGGGCACCGGATCGCCGCTGGTGTTGAAGGTGGCCGATCCGGGCAACGCGGGCCCGCTCGCCGTGGCCAAACGGGACGGCACGTTCGACAAGGCCCTGGCTCCGCTGGGCGCCAAGGTCGAATGGGTCAACACGACACCGGGTTTCAGCTCCATGCTCAAGCTGTTCAACACCAGGCAACTCGACGTCTCCGGAGCCGCGTTCAGCCCGGTGGTGGGCGCGTTGTCGAAGGATGTGGCGGTCCGCATCGTGGCGGTGCAGGATCCGGCCGGGAAGGATCAGAGCGGCATCATCGCCACCAAGGAATCGGGTATCCACTCGGTGGCCGGCCTGGCCGGCAAACGCGTCGCGGTGAATCCGGCCGGTAAGGGCGAGTACATCCTGCTCAAGGCCCTGGCCCAGGCCGGCGTCCCGGCCGACCAGGTGACGCGAGTTCCGTTGCAGCAGAAGGATGCCGCCTCGGCCTTCGCCACCGGCAAGGTCGACGCCTGGGCGTCGTTCCTGGTGCCCTATCAGGAGGCAAAGGCCAACGGCGGCGTGGAGATCGCGACCGAGCAGAGCATCGGCTCCAAGGACAACACCGTGGTGGTCTTCCGCACCGAGATCCTCGACAAGCGCCCGGAGATCGCCGCCAAGTACCTGGAGGTGCTGCAGGGGCTGACCGTTGCGCAGCACGACAATCCGTCCGCATTCGAGAACGTCTTCGAGCAGACCGGCCCGCGCGCGCTGACCGGCGCCCGGCTCGCCGATGCGATACGGGTGGACAGCGAGGCCACCGTTCCGCGGCTACCACTGGATTCCGATGCCGCCGACCTCGCCGACGTGGTCGATCTGTTCGCCGGCAACGGCGTGATCAGCCGGAAGATCACCGCCGCCGACATCTTCTACGACCTGAAGGCCAAGCTCACCCCCGACCAGCTGGCCGCGCTGAAGACGGGCCGCTGATATGACCGCCGTCATCGCTTCCCCCGCATCGGCGGGCCGGCTCGGCCCGCCGCGCAGCCGGATCGAGAAACGCAGGCCCGCATGGCTTTCGCTGCCCCTGCGCTTGCTGCTGCCGGTACTGATCTTCGCCGGCTGGTGGATCGGGTCGGCGACCGGCGCGCTGTCGCCCGAGGTGCTGGCCGGCCCGCCGAAGGTCTGGTCGGCGTTCACCGAACTCGTGAACAACGGACAGCTGGTCGATTTCGCGCTCGCCTCCTTCGTCCGCGCCGGGCTCGGGGTGCTGCTCGGGGTCTCGGCCGGATTGCTGCTCGGCTTGGCGGCCGGATTGACCAGCCTCGGTGAGGAATTGGTCGATTCGACGATGCAGATCGTGCGTGCCGTCCCCTTCCTCGCGCTGGTGCCCTTGTTCATCGCCTGGTTCGGCATCGACGAGGTGTACAAGGTACTGCTCATCGCGGTCGCCATCGTCGCGCCCATGTACGCCTACACCTATCTCGGCGTGCGCAATGTGGACCGCAAGGTGGTGGAGGCTGCCCGCGGCTTCGGGCTGACCGGCCCGCGCCTGGTGCTCGAGGTGATCCTGCCGTCGGCGCTGCCCGGCATCCTGATGGCGCTGCGGGTCTGCCTGTCCATCAGCATCACCGGCCTGATCGCGGCCGAACAGGTCGGCACCAGCAAGGGCGTCGGATATCTGGTCACCCTCGCGCAGGAGTACAACCGCACCGACTACATGGTGCTGTGCGTCGTGCTCTACGCGGTCCTGGGCTTGCTGTTCGACGGCGTGGTGCGGCTGATCGAACGCTTCGCGATGCCGTGGCGCGGGCAGGTGGCGATCCGATGACCGCGGTGGACCAACCGCGCACCGCCGCACCTTTGGCCGTGCACATCGCCGGACTGCGAAAGGCCTTCGGTGACACGGTCGTTCTCGACGGGGTGGATCTGAGCATCCGCCGCGGTGAGTTCGTCGTGCTGCTCGGCCCCAGCGGCACCGGTAAGACGACGCTGCTGCGGTTGCTCACCGGCCTCGAGGTTCCGGATGCGGGCGATGTGCTGGTACCCGCCGTCCGCACCACCGTCTACCAGGAGCCTCGGCTCATCCCGTCCAAACGGGTCCTGGCGAATGTGGTTGTCGGACAACGCCGTTCCAAGCAAGTCCGGGCAGCGGGCCTGCGTGCCCTGGCCGAGGTCGGACTCGACGGGAAGGCGCGGCAGTGGCCGAGCACCCTGTCCGGCGGCGAAGCCCAGCGGGCCGCACTCGCCCGCGCATTGGTTCGGGAGCCCGAACTACTGCTGCTGGACGAACCGTTCGCCGCGCTCGATGCCCTGACCCGGTTGCAGATGCAGGACCTCGTCGGCGACCTGGTGCAGCGGCACCGCCCGGCGGTGCTCATGGTCACCCACGACGTGGACGAGGCGGTTCGGCTGGCCGACCGGATCCTGGTCCTGAACCAGGGCCGCTTCGCCGTCGACATCGACATCGACCTGCCCCGGCCGCGCGACCGGACCGATCCCGCCGCCCTGCGTTACCAGGCGGCTCTGCTCGCCGAACTCGGCGTCGGCCACACCATCGGCAGCCACCGAATCCCCTGAACTCACGGAGCATTTCATGACCGACACCCTCTGGTACACCCGTTGCCCCGTCCCGACCGCCAGCGGTCTGGCGCACAGCCTGGGCTGGCTCGGGGAAACCGCACAGCGCAGCGGCCTCACCTTCGGCGTCCTGCAGGACGCCGGGCCCGAACTGGCCGGATTCCACTTCGACCACGGGCTGCCCGGCCTGGTACGCGAAGGCGGTAATGTCCCCGCGCTGGCGGCCCGCGCCGCGGGCTCGCCCACCCGGCTGATCGGCCTCACCTGGATCGACGAATCCCAGGCCATTCTGGTCGGCCCGGATTCGCCGGTCGGCACCCCTGCCGATCTGGCCGGGCTGCGCATCGGTATTCCGGCATGGGCACAGGATCAGGCCCGCAGCTTCCCGCGCGCCATGGCGCTGCACGGCTTCGCCAGCGCCCTGCGGCTGGGCGGTCTGACCCTCGCCGATGTCACCCTGGTCGAACTCGCCGTCGAACGGGATCCGCAGGTGCGCACCGATGTTCAGCAGCGGGCCCGCCGCGTCACCTGGGGGGCGGAGGAGTTGCTGCGCGGCGAGGTCGACGCCATCTACGTCAAGGGCGCACGCGCCCAGGAGGTCGCCGCCGAGCACGGCCTGCGGGTGGCAGTGGACCTCGATGCCACCGACACCAGGCGGCTGCGCGTCAACAACGGCACCCCGCGCCCCATCACCGTGCATCAGCAACTGCTCGACACCCGGCCCGAGGTGGTGATCGACTTCCTCGCGCAGAGTCTGCGCGCCGCCGACTGGGCCGCGCACAATCTCGACGGCGTCCGCGCGGTGCTGCAACGCGAAACCCTGTCCGGCCCCGAAGGTGTCGTGGCCGCCTACGGTGACGGCTTCCATCGCGGCCTGCACCCCGGTCTGGACGACGAGCGGCTCGAGCTGCTGGGCGTGCAGAAGCAGTTCCTCTACACCCACGGCTTCCTCGCCGCCGACTTCGACCTCGAATCGTGGGTCGCGCCGGAACCTCTGGCACGGGCACGGGAGCTGGTCGCGGCGGGACGGGCGGCGGCATGACCGAATACCTGTGGCGGCTGCCCAGCCGCGGTGACGGCCGCCGCGCGCGCCCGGAGCTGCGGCATCGCGGTGGTTTCGGCGATCCGGTGCCCACCCCCGCGGGCGGGCGCACGGGAGTTCGTGCGCCCGATCGCGAACCCACCGATGTGCGGCCCGGCCGATTCGGCCCCTTCGACGACCTGCACCAGGTGGTCGACGCCGCCGAACTGGCCGGACTCGACGGGGTGCTCGCACCCTACGATCCGCTCGGCGAGGAATCGTGGGTCGTGGCCGGCGGGGCCCTGCGCGCCACCCGGCACAGCCGGGTGATCGTCGAATTCCAGCCCGCCTTCGGTACTCCCGTCTACGCGGCGAAAGTGTCGGTCACCCTGCAGCGGCTGTCGGCGGGGCGACTGGGCTGGCGCCTGGCGGTCGACACCGACGACGCGGAGGCGCGCTCGCGGGGCGACCGGGTGTCCGGTGCCGACCGCTACCGTCGCGCCGCGGAATTCCTCACCGTCGCACGCGGTGTGTGGAACCGGGATCCGGTGCCGGCGGCCGGTTTCCGGGGCACCGGATTCGATTTCGCGGGCGACTACTACGACGTGATCGACGGCGGTTTCCGCGGCGTGCTGTCGGGTTTGCCCTTCCCGACCGTCTACCTGTCCGGCACCTCACCCGAGGCGCTGGACCTTTCGGCCCGTCACGGTGATGTGCACGTGTTCACCGAATCCCCCGACGGCCCGGGCGAACAGCTGGCCGCATTGCGCGCCCGCACCGGCGAGACCGGGCGTACCGTGCGCGCCGGACTCGAGCTCCCGATCATCGCGCGCGAGACCGAGGACGAAGCCTGGGCGCGCGCGGAACGGCAATGGCGTGAGGCGCGCCCGGACGGGTTGAGCGCCCGATCGCTGGCCCTGGGCGACGGCCGCTGGGCCGGATTCGACCTCCTCGGGTATCCGCAGGCCATCGGTCTGGTCGGTAGCTACGAGCAGGTAGCAAGGCAGCTGCAGGTCTATGCCGCAACGGGTTTCGACACCATCGTGCTGTCGGGACACCCGCACATCGAGGAGGTGCACCGCGCCGGCGAGCACCTGCTGTTCCTGGCCGATCCGGCCGGACGCACCCTGAAGGAGGTCGCACTGTGACGATCGACATCTACTGGCGCATCGGCATGGAAGGCGACCACGCCTCGCTGCGCACACCACGCCGCTACAACCGCGGCGACGCCGGCGGCTACGGTCCGGGCAATATCGCCCCGGCCGTCCGCGGCGGTGAACTCGACGGGTACAGCTATATCGATCACGTCGCCGCCGTCGCCCGGGCGAGCGAATCCGCCGGATTCCTGGGCGGACTGCTGCCCTCGTTTCCGGTCACCGAGGATCCGTGGGCCTTCGCCGCCGCCCTGGCCCGCGAGACCACCACCTACCGCTTCATGGTCGCCTTCCAGCCGGGCTTCCTGCACCCCGTGCAGGCCGCGCGCATGTCGGCCAGTCTGCAGCGCGCCACCGGCGGGCGGCTCGTCTACAACATCATCAGCGGTGGCGGCGGCCCGGCCCAATTGTGGTGGGGCGACAAGGTTTCCCACGACGACCGCTACGCCCGCACCAGCGAATTCCTGGATGTGCTGCGCGGTGTGTGGGACGGGCGGCCCTACTCCCACGACGGCCGGTTCTTCCGCACCGAGGCCGCCGCTCTGCCGCCGGGCCTGGCCGGGCAACCGTTCCCGGAAGTGTACTTCTCCGGGTCCTCCGGCGCCGCGGTGCAGGCCGCCGGACGCCACGCCGACTACTACCTGTCCTGGCTGGAGCCCTTCGGCGACCTGCGCGCCAAATTCGACGGCGTTCGCGCCCATGCCGAAAAGATCGGTCGCACACCGAAATTCGCGGTCCGAATCGACATCCTGGCCCGGCATACCGAAGAGGCGGCCTGGGACGAGATCCGCAAGGGCTGGGCCTTCGTCGACCGCGAGGCCGCCAACCGCGCCGCGCAGGGCGATTCGGTGGGAGCCGCGCGGATCAAAGGCTGGGTCCCCGAAACCATCACCGGCTACCGGGATCTGGAGGTGCAACCCAACGTCTGGTGCGGTTTCAGCCTCATCCGCGGCGGACCCGCCTTCGGCCTGGTCGGCAGCTACGAACAGGTCGCCCAGCGCCTCGACGAGCTGATCGACCTCGGTGTCGACGCCTTCATCCTCGCCGGCAACCCACATCTGGAAGAGGCCTACCGGGTCGGCGAGGAAGTGCTGCCGCTGCTCGGCCGATCTCGCCTGACCGCACCCGGCGCCGCTCCCGAACTGACGCATGCCCACTAGGAGAATCGTGACCACCACCGAAATCCGGCTCGACGACACCGTCACCGAATTCGTCGCCACCGCCACCCGCGACGCCGAGAAGGCGTTCCGGGTCTTCCGCGAGACCGGCACCGTCGCCGGCAACGGCACCGTCAACTTCGTCGAACGCGTCCCCGGCACGGAGATCGCGGTGGCGCTCAACGAGCCCGGCCCCTGGGCCGACGACCGCACCGTGCGACCGGTGGTCGCGACCTTCGACGGAGAGGTGCTGTCCGGCACCGGTTCCGCCGGATTCG
Source organism: Nocardia nova (assembly GCF_002933465.1). GTDB lineage: Bacteria > Actinomycetota > Actinomycetes > Mycobacteriales > Mycobacteriaceae > Nocardia > Nocardia nova_B. The sequence goes on along the minus strand of NZ_PSZE01000012.1, from coordinate 97,361 downwards.
TCACCGGCTACGCCGCGGTCTTCCGCGCGCACCCGGAGATCACCTCCGTGGTGCACGTGCACAGCCCGTGGCTGGGCGGCTGGGCGCAGACCCACCGCACCTTTCCGATCCGCTATGCCGCCGTACAGCGGCTGACCCTGTCGCGGGAGATCCCGCCACATATCGATCGCAGCATCGGCGCGGGCGCCTTCATCCTCGACCAGCTGACCCGAGATCCCGACCTCGTCGCCATCTTCGAGGCCAACGGTGGTGCGAACGTCGTCGGCCGTGCCGGACTGCTGGACCTGGCGAAGCTGGTCGTGTTGCTCGAGGAAGGTGCGCAATACCAGGCGATCGCCGAAACCCTGGGCGGCTCTGTCGAATTCGACAAGTCCAATCTCGCGGTGCAGTGGGGGCGCACCGGGCTGGCCGACGAGGCCCGGCGCCGCGGGCTGCTCTGACCCCTACTTCCGCACTTCTTCGAGGAGACTCCCATGAGTGTTCGTGTCGGCTACTTCCCGCACAACAATTCCCTGTTCGTCCTCCGCCACCGCGGCATCCTGGAACGCGCGCTCCCCGACGTGGAGTGGGTGGACCTGCGCGCCCTGCCGCAGCCGGCCCGCGCCGACGTGAAAACCGCGCTGCCGTCGCTGCATTCGGACTACCTGTTCAGCTCGGACGGCTACGACTTCATCGGCACCGGCTTCACTCCGCCGATCACCGCGCTCGCCAACGACCGCGACATCGTCTACGTCGGCATCTCCGGCCCGCGCATCGAGAACGGCCGGCTGGTCACCAAGGCCGGCAACGGCATCGAATCGGTGGCCGATCTGAAAGGTAAGCGAGTCGGCATCGCACACGGCTCCTGGCAGACCACGCTGCTGCTGTTCGCCTTGGAGCGGTCGGGCCTGGGCTGGAGCGATATCGAACCGGTGGACACCGACGTGCACGACGGCGGCAACCTGCTGCTCGACGGCAGCCTCGATGCCTGGGTCGGCGCCTATCCCGGCCTCACCGCCGTGGAGGCGGCCACCCCGCTGCACACCCTCGTCGATACCGAGTCCGTCTTCAGCCACCCCTCGCTGTGGTTCACTCGCCGCGACTTCGCCGAGGCCAACCGGCCGGCCCTGGAAGCGATCATCACCGCCCTGCGGGAGTCCGACGCCTGGATCGCCGAAAACCCCCGCGCCGCGGCCCAATACTTCGTCGACGACATCGTCGCCCGCGGCGGCGCCGCCGACCTCGACGCCTGGGAGGCCGCCCTGCGCGGCCGCCCGTTCGGCCTGGACCCGGTCACCGAGCAGTTCCTCGACGAACAGCAGCACGCTGCCGACCTGCTCCACGCAAACGGTCTGCTGGCCAAAAAGATTCGGGTCCGCGACGCGGTCGATCCGGCGATCGCGGAGTTCCTCACCGCGCATGAACCTGCACCGGCCGGCTGAGGGAACCGCCTGAACGGGCCGGCGTTATTGTTTGGCTCCGGAAGCGGCGGGTATCGCGGGTGGCGGCACCGGAAAACCGGTCGCCGCCCACTCGTTGCCCACCCGCGACCGGAATGAGTTTGCGCATGACCGTGACCTGGACGCCCGCCGTTGTTCCCGCCGAGCACCGGACCCATCCGGATCCGCACCTCATGCCGGCCGACGAGAAACTGCCGGGCTGGCAACGGGGGCAGGTGGCGTGGTTCAACGCCGAGAAGGGGTTCGGCTACCTCACCGGCGCCTCCGGTGACGCGGTATTCGTCGACTACCGCACGATCGACATGCCCGGATACAAAACTCTCAGCCCCGGGCAAGGGGTGATCTTCACCGTGACCCACACCAGCGGCGGGCCCGAGGCCACGCAGGTCCTCCCCTACCCGTGCGCCCGCGACGAATCCTGACCGCAGGTGCCGCGAATACCTCGGCCGTGACGGGGTACGGGCCAGATGTCGGCTGCCGCCGACCCGACCCGACCGTCACGACGAAAGCAGAGATGTGAAAGCCGAACGCCTGGTCGAGGAATCGTTCGAGCTGGTCGCCCGCGTCCGGCGTGCCCGCGTCTTCCATCCGGGCGGTCTGTGGTTCAGGCGGCGGGGCGGGGCGGGTCGGCCGACAGGCCCATGATGTCGTTCCACCACGAATCGAGGGGGCTGGGGTCCGGCCAGCTCACCGCGCCCGGTTGTTCGGCCGGCGTCGGTGTCACGGCTTCATCATCGACGAATACGGAATCTCTGTTACTCGGCATGCGGCTCACTCCTCGTTCCCCCAAGATCACTGCTGACTACCGAAAACCCCGATCGCGGCCTGCCAAACCACTTTTTCGTCACACGAGGCCAGACCGTGGGGTTGCCGACACAGGCCAGTGAACTCTTCTCCGCCCGGCAAGGAGCAGAATTGCCGAACTTCACCTTCCGCCGTGTACTCACCGCCGCCGCGATCTCGGGCGCCGGACTCCGGTGCCGCTGCCACGCCGGCGACCACGATCCTGCCGGATACGCGAAAACCCGGGTGCGACCCGGGTTTCGTGAGTGAAGCGGAGTTCAGCGGGTGGCGATGATCGCCGAACCGTGGCCGAACAAGCCTTGGTTCACGGCGATACCGGCGCGGGCGTTCTCCACCTGACGACCGTCGGCCCGGCCGCGCAACTGCCAGGTGAGTTCGCAGATCTGAGCGATCGCCTGCGCCGGGATGGCCTCACCGAAGCAGGCCAGGCCACCGCTGGGGTTGACCGGCACGCGACCGCCCAACGTGGTGGCGCCGCTGCGCAACAGCTCCTCGGCACCGCCGATCTCGCACAGCCCGATGTCTTCGTACCAGTCCAGTTCCAGCGCGGTGGACAGGTCGTAGACCTCCGCGAAGGACAGGTCGGCGGGGCCGAGTCCGGCCTCCTCGTAGGCGGCGTCCGCGATCGCGGACCGGAACGAGCGCGAGGGCGCATCGAAGGCCACCGCCGAATCCGTGGCGAAATCCGGCAGATCGAGCACGGTTTTCGGGAAGGTCGGTGTGACCGTCGAGAGCGCCCGGATGCGGACCGGGTCGGCGATGCCGTGGCGGCGGGCGTAGTCCATCGACGTCAGCACCAGCGCGGCGCCGCCGTCGCTGGTCGCGCAGATGTCGAGCAGCCGCAACGGATCCGAGACGATCGCCGACGCCGCGACCTCTTCGGCCGCCACCTCCTTGCGGTAGCGGGCATACGGATTGCTCAGGCCGTGCTTGGCGTTCTTGACCTTGACGGCGGCGAAATCGTCGAGCGTGGCCCCGTGCAACGCCATCCGCCGACGCGCGTACAGCGCGAAGTAGATGGGGTTGGTGGCGCCGAGCAGATGGAAGCGCAACCAGTCCGGATCGTCGCGGCGTTCACCGCCGAACGGCTGGAAGAAACCCTTCGGCGCGGCATCGGCACCGACCACGAGCGCCACATGGGTCAACCCGGCCAGAATCTGGGCCCGCGCGTTGGCGATGGCCTGGGCGCCGGAGGCACAGGCGGCGTAGCTGCTCGAGATGCGGGCGCCGGACCAGCCGAGCGCCTGGGCGAACGTCGCACCCGACACGAATCCCGGGTAGCCGTTGCGGATCGTGTCCGCGCCGGCGATGTAGCCGACGTCGCGGTGGTCGACACCGGCGTCGGCCAGCGCCGCCCGCGCGGCTACCAGGCCGTATTCGACGAAATTGCGTCCCCATTTGCCCCACTGGTGCATTCCGGCACCGAGGACGGCGATATCGCGATCGTTGTCAGGCATCGACCGGCCTCCACATCCACACCGTGTGTTCCGCTTCCTCGTCCTCGTACAGCACGCCCAGAGCCAGTTCGACCGGCATGCCGACGGCCAGGTCGTCCACGGTGAGGCCACGCACGACCTGCCCGAGAATCACCATCTGCTCTCGCTCGAGCTCCACCGCCGCGACGACGTAGGGCTCGAACGGATCCGGCGAGACATAGGGCGCGGGCGGTTTGTAGCGGGCGTCCGCGTACGACCAGATCCGGCCTCGCGTGGAGAACAGGTACTCGACCAGCTCGGATCCGTCCTTGGGACTCGCACACTGCGGATTGCGGCAGGCCAGCGTGTTCCGCGGGAAGTACGGTGTGCCGCACACGTCGCAGCGACTTCCCTGGAGACGTACCGTGCCGTCGTCCGCAGTGAACCAACCTTCCACGGCGGGGCGTTGTTCTTTCTGCACAGCGCCGACGATATAGGAACACGTTCTACTTTGGCGAGGAAATCCGCTCCGCCGGCCGCGGGTGGCCGACGACCATCAGGTCGCACGCTCGGCGCGGCTGCTCGGCGCCGATCGCGTGATCGTGATCGACCGCTATCGAGAACGATTGGCGCTGGCGCGCAAGCATTTCGACGCCGAAACCATCGACTCCACCGCGGTGGACAGCGTGCAGAACACCATCGCCGAGATGACCGGCGGCCGCGGACCGGACGCGTGCATCGACGCGGTCGGCATGGGGGACACGGCACCGGCCTGCAGAACGCCTACGACCGCGCCAAACAACTTCTGCGTCTCAGCGCAACAGCACGGCCAGCGCTACGTGCGACGCATCTTCGACTGTATCCAGCAGGGCGACCTCGACCCGTCCTACCTGATCACCCACGACCTGCCCCTCGAGGACGCCGTGCGCGGATACGACATGTTCAAGAACAAACGAGACGGCTGCGTTCGCGCGATCTTCCGTCCGTGACCCGGCCCGCTGTCCTCACCCTGCTCAACGACGCTCTCGCGAACTCGATTAGCATTTTCGCCGCGTCACATACGAGCTGAGTGGAGGGTGGGTTTTCATGGCCAAGAAGGTCATCGTCGAGTTGGTGGACGACTACGACGGCAAGTCCGATGCCGACCAGACGGTGCACTTCGGCATCGATGGAGTCGAATACGAAATCGATCTGTCGACCAAGAACGCCGAGAAGCTGCGCAAGATCTTCGAGCAGTGGACCGGGTCCGCGCGCAAGGTCGGCCGAAACCGCAAGGGCGCCGTCAAATCCGGTGCCGCCCGCACGACACCGGACCGGGAACAGACGGCTGCCATCCGGGAGTGGGCCCGCAACAACGGCTATGAGATCTCCAGCCGTGGCCGCATTCACAAGGACATCGTCGAGGCGTACAACAAAGCCGGCTAGACCACGGTCCGCCCGGTCATGAACCCGCCAACGTCACGGCGCGCGCCATGAGCGCGTCCGCGACGGGACGGGGGCGACGGCCCAGACCGCATGCGCAGGCGACGCCGTCGACGCGGCGGCCGAGCGCATTCTCGATGGTGTGCAGCGTCTTTCGCTGCTCGTCCTCGGTGGGTACGTCGTGGACGACGCCCGCGTAGAAGCGGGCGCCCGCGGGCAAGGACAGATCGGCGAGGGGTGCGTAGAACCGGCCCCGCGCCGTCGGCGGTCTGTCGCCCGCGGCGAACGGGACATCGACGTATTCCAGGATGCGTCCGGCAGGCCAGCGCCGCGCAACGGAATTGACCACGTCGACCAAGGGCCGTGCGGTGCGCAGCGGCATACCCTTGTTGTGCAGGCTGCCCAGGCGCAGGTGCACGCCGATGCGGGTGCCCGGCGGGGCCGCGGCGCGATGCCCCGGGCCGAGCCCAGTAGGCATCGCACCATGCGATGCGCGGGCTGGGTCAGCGCCATCGCCACCAGCTCGGCGGTGGCCTCCAGTTGGATGACGACATCGTCGCCTCCTATCCGTGCGATGGTGGCGATCTCGCGTGCCGCGGCTTCGGTGAACGGCGCGCGCCCGGATCGAATGCCCTTGGGCCCCAACGCGACGAACGCCAGGGCTCCGCGAACGCATTACCACATCGTACAAGTCTCGGGGCCCATGTTCTGCCGAAGGTGGAACCGGCCCGGCGCCGGGCCGCGCGGACCGGCTCGCATCGGGTGTTTGCACACAATTTACGGGCCCGAATTCTCCGCGAAGCCCGGCCGGCCACGAGCGGCCCTAAACTGGCAGCCACGTTTCGGATATCGAGACGACTCGTCGTTCGACCAGTGCCGCGCGAACACCGTCTGGGCGCCTCGCGGAGGCGCCACCCAGCTGTCCAGGCTCGATTCGGTGCACCTGCGCTGCCGGTGAACCTGCCCGGACCGTCTTTCGGGAGGTAACGATGACCGGCTCGTACAGCACTGTCTCGCACGCACGGGGGACCACCGTCCACCTGCGAACTCCCGGCGAGTCGTTGACCAGCGGTGCGCGACGCGCGGCCGCGCCGGCGTCCACGACGATCCCCGCCGCGGCGGAAATCGGACCGCCGCGGCAGTTGAGCGCCCTGGATCTGCATCTGCTGGACAGCGAAACCGCTGCGGCGCCTATGCATATCGGCGCCGTCATGTTGCTCGATTCGGTCCGCGGGCCGCGCGGCCCGCTGGACGCCGGCACACTGCGGCGGCTGTTCGCCGCCCGGCTGCACCTGGTGGCGCCGCTGCGCCGCCGGGTACGGACCGTGCCGCTGGGCCTCGACGAGCCGTACTGGGAAGATTGCGCCGCCGTCGATCTCGGTTTCCACGTGCGGCACGTGCGATTGCCCGACGGTGCGACCGACGCGGACCTCGCCGACTATGTCGCCCGCCGCCACGCCCAGCCGCTCGACCGATCCCGTCCGCTGTGGGAATGCCATCTCGTCTCCGGACTCTCGGGCGGCCGTCAGGCGGTCTACACGAAGGTGCACCACGCGGTGATCGACGGCGTGTCGGCGGCGGAGATCATGGGGGCGATCCTCGATATCTCCGAAACACCCACGGCCACACCGCTACCCGAGACAGGTATGCGCCGCGATCGCACTCCGTCGATCGTCGAGATGCTGGCCTGCAGCGCTCCCAAGGCGGTGACCCGCCAGTCGGCCCGCACGCGCGCGGCCCTCGACGCGGTCCCGACACTGCTGCGCACCCGGGACGCATTCCGCGCCAAGCACGACGATGTTCCGTTCAACCAGCCGCTGACCACGACTCGCAGTGTCGCTTACACCTCATTGCCCCTCGCGGCGGTCAAGGCGATCAAGAAATCGATCGACGGCACCGTCAACGATGTCGTGATGGCTTTGTGTACCTCGGCGTTGCGCAACTGGATGCTCGACCGCGAACTCCCCATCGACCGGCCCCTGCTGGCCGCGATCCCGGTCTCGGTGCGCACTCCCGAGCAGTTCGGCAGCGCGGGAAATCAGTTCTCGCTCATGCTGTCTCAACTGCCGATCGGGGAGAACGATCCCCGTGCCCGGCTGAAACTGCTGCACAACAATCTGCTCGTGGCCAAGGATCGGTTCGGCAAACAGCCAACGACTCTGCTGCACGAACTGACCACATTGCTCACGCCGGTCCTGCACGGGCTGCCGACGCGTGCGCTGCTGCGCGCCGCGGCCCCCACCCTCCCCCTGGTCAACCTGATCGTCTCGAACGTCCCCGGACCACAGCTTCCGCTGTATCTCGACGGCATCCGCGTACTGGCCAGCTATCCGGTCTCGGTGCTCACCGTGTTGTCCGGCGGCCTGAACATCACCGTGATGTCCTACGACGGCCACCTCGATTTCGGCATCGTCGCCTGCCCGGAGGCCGTTCCCGACGTCTGGGACATCACCACCCACCTCGCGGAGGCGCTGGCCGAGTTGCAACGAAGCTGTGACGCGGCGCGCGATTTTGGCAGCATGACTCGCCTATAGCGAGAACGTCGTATACACGCGAGGGGTCCGACGGTCGACGATCCGCACACCACCGTTCCAGCCTCGCGCGGCTGCCACCGCGACGATTGAACGATTCGGCTCGGTCGCGGAGCCGATCGCCACGCGGACGTTGCGGCTCAACGCGGACGGCGGCAGGCCGAAGGTGGCACGGCAGATTCGGGACAGGGCGCGCTGTCGGCGAATCCGGAGAAGTCACTCGCCATGCGTCGAACCATCGGACGGGAAGCTGGGACCGGCCTATCCTGACATCCGCCGACGGCACTCCGCAGCAGCTACCCCGCACCGCCTCGGAGTCAGGCGACGACCTCCTGGAGTTTGCCGGTGGCGACGTCGAAGACGAAGCCGCGCAGCGAGCTCGTCTTCGTCACGAACGGGCTGGCCTCGATACGCCGAATCGACTGGCGCACATCCACATCCAGATCGTCGAAAGCCTCCGCCGCCCACTCGGGCTTGATGCCCACCTCGTCCTGGATTCCGCGTTTGAACTCGTCGTCGGTAAAGGTCAGCATGCCGCAGTCGGTGTGATGGATCAGGATGATCTCCGTGGTGCCCAGCAGCCGCTGACTGATTGCCAGTGAACGGATCTCGTCGTCGGTCACCACCCCGCCCGCATTGCGGATGACGTGCGCCTCACCCTCCTCGAGGCCGAGAATGCGGTAGACGTCCAGCCGCGCATCCATGCACGCCACCACGGCGACGTGCTTGCTCGGCGGCAGCGGAAGCGGTCCGCTGAACTGTGCTGCGTATTCGGCGTTGTTGGCCAGAAGCTCGTCGGTCACGGTCACGATCGCGCCCTTCGTCGGGTAGCTGCGGACATTCACCTGTTGGTACGGATCGTGACTCCCGTCCGCCGCGAACACCAGGTATTCGCTCAGCGTGAAGTCAACGGTTGCCGATCGGGTGTTGCGAACGCCGCGCCGCGTCGACCGTGTGACCCCGGGCGACCGGCCACGACAGCTCCGCACCCGGCCCCGGCCCGGTATCGGGGCGCTCAGATGTGGATGTATCCGCCGGTGAGCATGCCGTCGTCGAGGCGCGGGGCGATGGATTCTCCCCCGAGCGCGGTGCGCAATTCGATCTGCTCGTCCCGGACGACGTGCATGACGGCATTGATCAACGCCAGGTGCGTGAAAGCCTGGGGATAGTTGCCCCAGTGCCGTCCGGTCACGGGGTCGATCTCCTCGCCGTAGAGGCCCAGCGGGCTGGCATAGCCGAGCAGCTTCTCACACAACTGTTTGGCACGGTGCTTCTCGCCGATTTCCGACAGGGCCGACACCAGCCAGAACGAGCAGATCGTGAAAGTGCCTTCGGCCCCGGTGAATCCGTCGTCGGTTTCGTCGGTGCGGTAGCGCAGGACGAGTCCGTCGCTGGTGAGTTCGTCGGCAATGGCGAGCACCGTTTTACGGACGCGTTCGTCGTCGGGAGGAAGGAACCGGACCAGCGGGATGAGCAGGGTCGAGGCGTCCAGTGCCGTGCTGCCGTAGTACTGGGTGAACACACCTCGCGAGTCGACGGCATCGGCGCAGACGTCGGCGCGGATCTCGTCGGCCGAGCGCTGCCAGCGGGCGGCACGTTCGAAATCCTGATGGATGCGGGCCAGGCGCGCGCCGCGATCCGCGGCGACCCAGCACATGACCTTGCTGGAGGTGAAGTGCTGCGGCTTCCCGCGCACCTCCCAGATGCCGTGGTCGGGTTCGCGCCACACCGCGAGCGCGCTCTTGACCGCCCAGCGCAGCAGCGGCCAGGTGCGCGCGTCGATCTGGTCCTGATGGCGGGCGTAGAGGTAGACCGCATCCAGCGCCGCACCCCAGACATCGTGCTGGCGTTGCCGATACGCGTCGTTGCCGACCCGCACGGGGGCGGCGTTCTCGTACCCCCGCAGGTGGTCCAGGGTGTGTTCACGCAGGTCGGTCTCGCCGCCGATGCCGTAGACGATCTGCATGTCCTCGGCGTTTTCGGCCAGATTGATGATGTGGGAGAAGTAGTCGTTGGCCTCCCAGTTGAAGCCCAGGGTGTACAGACCCCACAGCGCGAAGGCCGAGTCCCGGATCCAGGTGTAGCGGTAGTCCCAATTGCGTTCTCCGCCCGGTGTTTCCGGCAGCGATGTGGTCGGTGCTGCGACGATGGCGCCGGTCGGGGCGAAGGTCAGGCCCTTGAGAGTCAGGGCGCTGCGCGTGAGCTGGGCGCTCCAGGGGTGATCCGGGAACCGGCCGCCGGCCAGCCAGTGCCGCCAGTGATGCACGGTCCCGTTCAGCCGTTCGCGAGCCTCTTCGACGGTTTCGGGAGCCGCCCGGCTTCCCCACGACAGCGCACAGTAGCGGGTGTCGCCACTCTTGAGCAGGGTGCGGGCCACCGCGCGTGAGCCCTCGATCCCGAGGCGCAGATCGGTGGTCAGCCGCAACCGTGGATCGACACCTACGGCGTCGGCCTGGGCCAGGTGGTAGCTGTCGAGGTATTCCCACGTGGCCCGGGCGCGCCCGTATTCGTAGGCGGGCTGGCAGTCGAGCACGAACTGGATCTGTCCCGTCTCGCAGTGCACGATGCGCAGCAGGATGTGTTCGGCGTCGTAGTCGGTGGGTGCGCGGCGGTGCGCACTGCGGCCGGGTTGCTGGTGCCGCCACGGGCCCACCAGCAGAACGTCGCGCACGGTTGCCCATCCTTCGCCACTGCGCCAGCTCGTCTCCATGACCATCGTCCCGGGGATGTATCGGCGATCGGCCGGAGTCGCGATGTCGTCGGGAGCGAAGCGAAACGACCCGGCGGAGCGATCGAGGATCGCGCCGAAGACACTCGGAGAATCCATCCGGGGCAAGCACATCCATTCGATGGCGCCGCTGGGCGCGATGAGGGCCGTGACCTCGGAATCGGAGATGAACGCGTAGTCGTCGACGCGCGGGAAGGCGGTGACCCGGGGCGTGTGTTCCGGATGGTCGTTCATGCGGTGCTCCCATTCGCCACCTGCTCGGCCCGCTCGGGCACTGCTTCGATCGTAAGTCCGCCGGTGCCCGGTTGCTATGGGCTTTCTTCCGGCGCGGAGCAGGCGATGCGGACATTCAGTCGGTTGTCTGGGAATTTGCCGAATACTGCATGGGGACGGTGCCGCCGGGCGACGATGAGAGGGTGACCGACGAAGACGGCATGAGCGCCCTGGCCACCGCGCAGCATCGAAGCCGGGAGGTGCGGCGGGCGTGGCTGGAGACGTTGGGCCCCGGGGAGCGGTCGGCAGTGTGGGCATGGGCGGCGTTCACGGCGACCTTCGGGACCACGCGGGCCCTCACGCACTGGATCCGCGCCGGGCACGGGCCCAGCGGCGGCGGATTGAGCCTGGGCGGCAAGCATTTTCACCACTACAACATCGGAATCGCGACGCTCGCGGCGGTGGGATTGGTGGCGTTGCGCGGTACCGAGCGCGCCCGCCGGCATCCGGTGGTGGCCACCTCCTACGGCGCCGGCTCAGCCCTGATCGTCGACGAACTGGCGCTGCTGCTGGATCTCGAGGACGTCTATTGGGCACGGGAAGGGCGGACCAGCGTCGATGCGGCGGTGCTGGTGATCGGTCTCGGCGGTCTGGCCACCGCCGGCTTCGAGTTCTGGCCGCGCGCGCACCGCGCGCTGTGGGGGCGGTGACACGCCGGCACAGCGCGGTGACGACGGCAGGTGTCAGCGCTCTTCGGCGGTGTCGTTTCGCCGGACGTCGCCTCTCGGAACGTCGCCTCTCGGAACGTCGCTGCCCGGAGCATCGGATCCGGGTGTCCGGCCGGGCTCGGTTTCCTTCCCCTGCTCGCGGGTTCGCGCGTCCGGATCGACCTTGTCGGCACGCTGGAACTCCCGGGTGAGTTCGTCGCGCGAGGTCGCGGCCTCGTTGTGGTGTGCCGCCGCCTGTTCCTTCAGACCGGCCGCCTGCGCCGCCTTGATATCGGCCTCGGCGGACGCTGCCCGGGCTTTGGCCGCGGTTTCGTCGGCGAGCGCTTGGCGTCGGCCGACCTCATGGGACCGCTCGGTCGCCTTCGCCCGAATCTCCGCGGCTTCCGTGCGGCGGTGTTTCTTACGTTGCACCATGGCCACCCGCGCCAGCGCGGCGATGACCAGGATCGCCACAACCACGACAACAACGATCACGACGATCGTGGTGGTACTCATCTCGACTCCTCGAATTCGCTCGGGGTTCCGGCCTACGGCCGGCACCGGTACCGGCGTCAGAAGTAATGGCGTCAGAAGTAATGGCGTCGCCCGCCGACGGCACGACCCATCGACCCCAGGGCCAGCAGCACCAGACCGATGACGAGAACCACGATTCCGATGATCCAGATGATGTGGATCTTCAGCAGAAAACCGACGACGAGGAGAATGATTCCGAGAATGATCATGGTCGATACCTGATTCGGCGAATGAAGCGACGGGCCTGTACCGGGCACTTCGACGGTCTGCAAAGCTACCCACCGGCTACACGCTGTAAAAGTTACTCAACCACCGCGAACTCACCCTGTCAACGGTGTTCGACTCCTGCCCGCAACCCGGTTCTCCGCCCGCGGCGGCCGGTGGTCCCGATGCGGACGCCCGGCGCAGCGCGGGTCCCGGTCATCGGGAACCGTACCGCCGGGAGCGCCGGTCAGCGGGACCACACGTGCTCGAGAACCGCGCGCGTTCCTAGCGTCGAAGGCGGAGAAACAGATCGATTCATCGGCTGCGCGGGCAAGGCCTGGGCGTGCAGGCGTTCGAGGCGGGCGACGGCCTGGGCGGCGTGTGGTATTGGAACCGCTACCCGGGCGCGCGCTGCGACGTCGACAGCGTCGAGGTCTCCGACGAGGAGCGCCGCGACGCCTACGAAAAGCGTTGGCAGCTGGGCGGTGTGCTGTTCAGCAAGACGTTCCCGGATCAGATGGTGACCGCCGTGGTCAGCATCGATTCCGGCTTCCCGAATTCGGCGACCTCCCGGATATCGGGCGCCTCGATCCCCAGCGCTCCGGCCTGCTCGGCCATCTCCGTCATCCCGCGCACGGCCTCGTCGCGGTTCATGGTGCTCTGAAACACCCGTGGGGTGCCGGCCAGTTCGGCGGCACGCATCCCGACGCGGTGGACCTGGATATGGTCGGGATGACCGTATCCGCCGTTGTCGTCATAGACGGTGAGCACCTCGGCGTCCTCCTCGGCGAGGATCGCCGCCAGCCGCCGCGCGGCGTCCTCGACGGGAGCGGTCCAGAACGAACCGGCCGCGTCGTTGGTGGACCTCCCCATCATCCCCGAGTCGAGGTAGCCGAGGAACTCTACCCGGGCGATACCGAGAATCTCTGCGGCGGCGTGGGTTTCGCGCACCCGTCGCTGCCGCAACTGTTCGCCGTCGTCGAGGAAACCCTCCGGCACCTCCCCGTGCTCGCCGCGTGTCGCGACCACGAGAACCACTCGGTGCCCCTGCTCGTACGCCTTGCGCATCACCCCGCCACAGGTGATCGCCTCGTCGTCGGGATGGGCGTGGAAACTGACCAACGTTGCCATGGCGCACGGCCCGCGGCTCAGCCGGTCACGGCGCCGTGGGCGGCGGAGCTGACCAGCTTGCGATACTTGGCCAGCACTCCCGAGGTGTACTTCGGCGGAAGCGGTTCCCAGCCGGCCCTGCGCGCGGCGAGTTCGGCCTCGTCGATCTCGACATCGAGAATGCGGTTGGCGACGTCGAGGACGATCGGGTCACCGTCGGCGACGAAGGCGATCGGCCCGCCGTCCACGGCCTCGGGCGCGATGTGACCGACGCACAAACCGGTGGTGCCGCCGGAGAACCGGCCGTCGGTGAGCAGCAGAACATCCTTGCCCAGGCCGGCTCCTTTGATCGCTCCGGTGATGGCGAGCATCTCGCGCATACCCGGCCCGCCCTTGGGGCCCTCGTAGCGAATGACGACCACGTCGCCCGCGCCGATCGTGCCGTCCTCGAGCGCGTCCATCGCGGCGCGCTCGCCATCGAAGACCCGTGCGGTGCCGCGGAAGACGTCGGAATCGAATCCGGCGCTCTTGACCACCGCGCCCTCGGGTGCGAGGGTGCCGTGCAGGATGGTCAGCCCGCCCGTCTTGTGGATGGGCCGATCGAGCGGGCGGATCACGTCACCGTCGAGCCCCGGCTCGATGTGCGCCAGATTCTCGGCCATCGTCGCACCGGTCACGGTCAGCGCATCGCCGTGCAGCAGCCCCGCGTCGAGCAGGGCCTTCATCACGACCGGGATGCCGCCGACCCGGTCGACGTCGTTCATGACGTAGCGACCGAACGGCTTGAGGTCACCCAGATGTGGCACCTTGTCACCGACCCGGTTGAAGTCGGCGAGGGTCAGCTCGACCCCGGCCTCCCGGGCGATGGCCAGCAGATGCAGGACGGCGTTGGTGGAACCACCGAGCGCCATGACGACGGTGATGGCGTTCTCGAACGCCTCGCGGGTCAGGATGTCGCGCGCGGTGATGCCGTTGCGGAGCAATCCGACCACAGCCTCACCGGACTTGCGGGCGTACTCGTCGCGGCGCCGGTCGGGCGCGGGCGGCGCGGCCGAGCCGGGCAGGCTCATGCCCAGCGCTTCGGCGGCCGAGGCCATGGTGTTGGCGGTGTACATACCGCCGCAGGCGCCTTCGCCCGGACAGATCGCACGCTCGATCCGGTCGACGTCCGCGCGGCTGATCAATCCCTTCATACAGGCACCGACCGCCTCGAAGGCATCGATGATCGTGACGTCCCGCCCGTCGACGTTGCCCGGCAGCGTGGAACCGGCGTAGAGGAACACACTCGCCAGATCCAGGCGCGCGGCGGCCATCAGCATGCCCGGCAGACTCTTGTCGCATCCGGCGAGCAGGACCGAGCCGTCGAGACGTTCGGCCATCATGACGGTCTCGACGGAATCGGCGATGATCTCGCGACTGACCAGGGAGAAGTGCATGCCCTCGTGGCCCATCGAAATCCCGTCCGAGACCGAGATCGTGCCGAATTCCAGCGGGTAGCCACCGCCCGCGTGCACCCCCTCCTTGACCGCCTTCGCCAGGCGATCGAGCGACAGATTGCACGGCGTGATCTCGTTCCAGCTGGAGGCGACGCCGATCTGCGGTTTGGCCCAGTCGTCGTCGCCCATACCGACGGCACGGAGCATGCCGCGGGCGGCGGTCTTCTCCAGCCCGTCGGTGACGTCGCGTGAGCGAGGCTTGAGGTCGTGCGACCCGTCGCGATCGTGTGCCATGCGGCAAGCCTACGACCGGCGCGAACCGTGGACCGATCGGTCAGCCTCCGCGCGCGGCGGCGCGAGACCGTTCGGCGCACAGGCGTCCACTCAACAAGCGCGCGAATGTGACGACGGTGCGGCACGCCCGGCGAGCGTCGGACGATTCGGGGGACCCTCGAGAATCCTGTGTACTCGCGCGCGACGGTGGTATACCAGCGCACGTAGGCACAGGCGTTTCGAGTGTACGGATGTACACGGAAGTGAGGGCTTCCATGGATCTACTGAAATGGAGTAAACGGCCTGCCGCCGATGTCAGCGCCAAGAAGCCGCGAGTCAACATCGTGCGCGGGCTGGTGGCGCGGGCCACCACGCCACTGCTTCCCGACGACTACCTCCGCCTGGTCAATCCGCTCTGGACCGCGCGCGAGCTCCGCGGCAAGGTCGTCGACGTCGTCAAGGAGACCGCCGATTCGGCCACCGTCACCATCCGGCCCGGCTGGGGCTTTCCGACCACGTACACGCCGGGACAGTACGTCGGTATCGGACTGCAGATCGGTGGCCGCTGGCATTGGCGCTCGTATTCGCTGACCTCGATCGGCGGGGACGACAAGACCATCTCGATCACGGTGAAGGCGAATCCCGACGGGTTCCTGTCGACGCATCTGGTCGACGGTGTCGCGCCGGGCACCGTTATCCGGCTGGCGGCGCCGAGGGGCGATTTTCATCTCCCGGAGCCGGTGCCGGACAACCTGCTGTTCGTCACCGCGGGCAGCGGGATCACGCCGGTGATCGCGATGCTGCGCGCCCTCGAGGCCCATGAGCAGTCGCCCGACATCCGCCACATCCATTCGGCGCCCACCCGCGACGACGTCATCTTCCTGGACGAGATGCAGAGCCGGGCCGACGGCTCCCCCGGCTACGACCTGACTCTCCAACTCACCCGGGAAATGGGCAATTTCGACGCGGCACGCCTCGACGAATGGGTGCCCGATTGGCGCGAACGCCACTGCTGGGCGTGTGGCCCATCGGCGTTGCTGGACGAGATGGAATCGCACTACGAGGCCGGCGGACTGCGCCACCGTCTGCATACCGAGCGGTTCACCATCGCCCGCACCGACCACGGCGGTGAGGGCGGCACGGTCTACTTCGCCGCGTCCGGGAAGAAGGCGGAGATCGACGGCGCCACAACACTTCTCGAAGCAGGCGAAGAGCTGGGCATCGGGATGCCCTTCGGATGCCGGATGGGCATCTGCCAGACGTGTGTCGTTCCGCTGGCGGGGGGATATGTGCGCGATCTGCGCACCGGCGCGGAACGGCGCGAAGGAGAACGAATCCAGACATGCATCAGCAGTGTGTCCGGAGAATGCACCCTCGATCTGTAGGAGCCCTTATGGCCATCACCGATATCGACGCCTACGCCCATCTGACCCCCGAGGACATCGAGGCGCTCGGCGCCGAACTGGATACCATCCGCCGCGATATCGAGGAGTCCCGCGGCGAACGGGACGCCCGCTACATCCATCGCACCATCGCCCTGCAGCGCGCCGTGGCGGCCGGTGGACGGGTGGCGCTGATGTTCAGCAACCGCAAGGTCGCATGGCTCGCGGGCACGGCGATGCTCGCGCTGGCCAAAATCATCGAGAACATGGAGCTCGGCCACAATGTGATGCACGGGCAATGGGATTGGATGAACGATCCGGAGATCCACTCCTCCTCGTGGGAGTGGGACACGACCTGCCCCAGCGTGCAGTGGAAGCATTCGCACAATTTCGTCCATCACAAGTACACGAACGTCGTCGGCAAGGACGACGATGTCGGCTATGGAATTCTGCGGGTGACCCGGGACCAGCGGTGGGAGTGGTGGAACATCGGAAATCCGGTGTACAACCTGACATTGGGGACCTTGTTCGAATGGGGCGTCGCGCTGCACCACCTCGAGGTGGAGAAGATTCGCCGCAAGGACAAGACCTGGCGGCAGGCGTTCCGGGATCTGCGCATCATCGGCACGAAGGTCGGCAAACAGGCGGCCAAGGATTATCTGATCTATCCGGCATTGTCGGGACGCAACTGGAAGACGACGCTGACCGCCGACGCCACCGCCAATCTCATCCGCAACTACTGGGCCTACATGGTCATCTTCTGCGGTCACTTCCCCGACGGCGCGGAGAAATTCACCACCGAGGAACTCGCGGAGGAGGATCAGCCGCGCTGGTATCTGCGACAGATGCTGGGGTCGGCCAACTTTCGCGCCGGGTCGCTCATGCGCTTCATGAGCGGTAACCTCAGCCACCAGATCGAGCACCATCTCTTCCCCGACCTGCCCAGCAATCGGTACGAGGAGATCGGCGTCCGCGTGCGGGAACTGTGCGACAAATACGACCTGCCATACACGACCGGTTCGCTCGGACGCCAGTATCTGCAGTCGTTCCGGACGATCGCCAAACTGGCGTTGCCCAACGCGCTGCTCACCGCGACCTCCGACGATGCCCCCGAAACCGCCTCCGAGCTGCGGTTCGCGATCCGCGACGGAATGCGTGAGCATTTCGGCATCGACCCCGAGACCGGCAAGCGCCGGGGGTTGCGGACGGCGCTGCGCGAACTGAGGCGAGCGCCGGTGCGAGCGGCATCCTGAACGCGGGGGCGGACGACGACTGCCATCGAACGCCGGGCCGCCGCCGGTAGCGGTCCGGCGTTCGATGCCGGTCAGCCGATGCGGTAGACGTAACTCAACCGGCCGTCGGGCAGTTGCTCGAACTTCCGGAGCTCCAGTGGATGACGCACACGCGCGGCCTCGAACAGGGCCGGGCCCTTTCCCACGATGAGCGGGTAGACGATCAGTCGTATCTCGTCCACCAGGCCCGCGTCGAGCGCGGCGGCGGTGAGGGCGGCGCCACCCATGAGGTAGATGTCGTGTCCGGGTTGCGTTTTCAGTGCCGCCACGTCGTCGAGGCCGCGGAGAAATCGCGTATTCGGCCACGTGGCCGCACTCCGTGACGCCGAGACGACGTAATGCGGTGTGCGACGGGCGAATTCGGCCCATTCGAGCTCGCCTGGGGTCGGCGCCGAGCCGGTCTCGGGCAGGGGCTTGTCCGGGTCGTCGCCGATCGCCGTCCAATACGGTTCGTATCCGTCGTACATCCGCCCGCCGAGCACACAGGCGTCGATCTGCGGCGTCAGGCCGTAATCATCGGACCAGCCGTGCACCCAGTCCGCATATCCCTGCGCCCCTTCGTATTTCCCGTCCACCGAAATCTTCATCGCCGCGATGAGCTTGCGCATGCCGGTTCTCTTCTTTCGTTCGGTCGAGGTATGGAACGTCCGCGCGCACGGTCATGACAGTGCCGTCAGCCCCTCGGCGGTGAGCCGATAGGACGCCGCGGGTTCATCGGCGGAGGCGAGTTCAAGCAGGGCCGCCCCGGCGATCTCGGGAGTGAGCGGCTCACCCAGCCGATCGATGTACTCCTGCACGCTCTGGCCGGCGCGGGCCGCGTAGGCGCGCACCGCGGGCAGGCCGAGGCTCGTAGCCGGAGTGATCTGCGGCAGGACCGCCGTGAAAGTGATGTCCGAGCCGGCGCGCCGGGCCTCGTCCTGGGCGTATCCGGTGATGAACCGCTGCGTCGCCTTGGCACCGGCGTACCCGCCGCTGAGCGGCGAACCGTTGACGGCGGCGCCGCTGCTGACGACGATCACGCGACCGCCGGGCGGCAGCGGAGTCAGCAGGGCTTCACGCAACCAGTGAAAGGCTATGCGCACGTCGGTATTCCAGTTCGCCGAGAACGTCTCCCAGGTGTGGTGGTGCAGCGGCCGCATGAGCGGGGCGGCACCCGCCACGATGACGAGCGTGTCCGGACGGTGGCGGTCGAGCAGTGCCGCCGGCACGGTCGGATCGGCCGCGTCGGCGACCTCGATGTCGATGCCCGGGGTCTCGGTGGCCAGTTCCCGCAGTGCGGACTCCGTGCGCGCCACGGCCACGACCTCCGCACCGGCGCGCGCGAACGCGGTGGCGATGCCCTGGCCCAGGCCGCGGCTGCCACCGACGACCATCGTGCGGCGGGAGGCAGTCATGACGCCACCGCCACTGCCTGTACGGAAGCAGCGTTCGCTCGCTCCAGGCTCTTGACGACTCCGTCGTCCCACCCGGTCGCGATCGCCGCGGACATCGGGTCGGGGAAGATCTCGTCCCGGCCGTCGGCGAGACCGGACAGGATGGCGCGGGCCACCGCCGCGGGCTCGGCTTTGGGAATGTCCCATCCGCGGATCATGTCGGTATCCACCGGGCCGGGCAGTACGGCGTGCACGCCGACACCGTGCGCGGCCGAAAGGAACCGCAGCGACTGCGTCATCGAGAAGGCGGCGGCCTTGGAGATGGCGTATGCCGGGGTGACCGGCACGGTCGCCAGCGCGGCCAGCGAGAGCACATTCACCACAGCCCCTCGGGATTCGCGCAATCGCGGGAGGAAGGCCTGGGTGACCCGATACGTACCGAACAGGTTGACCGCCAGATGGGCCTCGATGGCGGCCGCGTCGGTCAGGTCGTCCGGCGTGGAGACGCCGGCGTTGTTCACCAGGACGTCGAGCGAGCCGACCGCCTCGGCGGCCGCGCGGATCTGTTCGGGATCGGTGATGTCGAGCCGCACCGGAGTGACCCGCGGATCCGGATGCTCGACCGGCCGGCGGGCGGCGGCGTGCACCCGGTCCGCACCGCGGTGCAGCGCCTCGTCGACGAGTGCGCGACCGAGACCGCGCCCGGCGCCGGTGACGAGGACCGCCTTGCCGGCCAGAGTGGTTGAGACGGACATGATGTGCTCCTACTCGGTGTGTTCGATGTGTCCACCTGTGTGACGCACGCCGGCCCGATCCGTCATCGGTGGCGTCGGCGCGTCACCGCGGACAGCACGAGCGGCTCGGGGCCGGGATTGAGCAGCCGTCGCACCGGCACGGCGGCGGGGGCGAGGACCGCCCCGGCGGCGAATCGGGCCCGCCGGCCGCTGTGGCATTCCAGCTCCAGTTCGCCGCTGGTCACCATGACAAGGGCGTCGGCCCAGTCGGCGGCGAGGTAATCGAGGGCGTCCCCCGGCTGCAGGACCACGCTCCAGCGCCGCACGCGCCGAGAGTTCATCAGCCCTGAGACGGCAGGGCGGACGGCAACGCGAACGCGGCGAACAGCTCCGGCTGGTGGAACAGGGCGATCTCGGCCAGCGAATCGCCGTTGACCGTCAGCACCCCGATGGCGAAGGCATCGAATGCGTCCGCGCCCGGTTCGCGCCAGTACAGTCCGAACGCCGGTTGCCGGTTGGCTCCCGTCGGCAGGAGCCGCCAGCCGCTGCCCATCTCACCGAAGACGTGGTCGGCGAGAAATGCGCCGATGTCGCGGCGACCGGCGAACCAGACCGTGCCCGGCGGCATGATCAGCGTGGCGTCCTCGCGCAGCAGGGCGACGAGTGCGGCCGGATCGGCGCTCTCCCATGCGGTGATCAGCTTCGCCAACGCCCGGCGTTCGGATGCGGTCGAGGCGGGACGCCACCGATCTCGTTGTGCGGGAAGATGTTCCGACAGGGTGGCGTGGGCCCGTTGCAGCGCGCTGTTGACCGCCGCCCGGCTGACTCCCAGTGCGGCGGCGGTGTCGGCAACCGACCAGTCCAGCGTGTCCCGCAGGATCAGAACGGCGCGCTGTCGCGCGGGCAGTCGCTGGATCGCGGCCAGGAACGCCAGCTCGACTGTCTCCCGGGCGGTGACGACCGCCTCCGGTCCCTCCCCTGGGGCGGCGCCCATGTCCAGCAACCGATCGGGATAGGGCTGCAGCCACGGCACGTCCACCGAGGCCAGCTCGTAACGATGCGGGTCCGCGGGGCCGGCCAGATCGACCGGCCACGCCCGTGTCTTGCGCCGCCGCAGCGCGTCCAGGCAGGTATGGGTCGCGATGCCGTACAACCAGGCACGCAGCGGAGCGCGCCCCGCATAGGAGTCCAGCCGCGACCATGCCCGCAACAGGGTCTCCTGCACGGCGTCCTCGGCGTCTTCGACCGAGCCGAGCATGCGGTAACAGTGCACCTGCAACTCGTGCCGCAACGGCTCGACCAGATGCGCGAACGCGACCTGGTCACCCTCGCGCGCCGCCTCCACTTTCTGATCCATACCTGTATGACGCATCCGGGTCCGATCGGTCATCGGTGTGCCGAACTCCAGACACTACTCGGACACGTGACCAGGTCGGGATACGATCAGCGGGATATGGTCGGCAGCCCATTGTGTCCGATACCTCACGACGCGAGTCGCGACTTGCGGTTTAGCCGTGGCCGATACCGGTCATTCTGCACACGACGTCCTCGGCTCTATACGCAGGGTCGGTTCGCTGTGTGTCGGTACGAAGAGGTCACGCCATCCATGGCTCCCATCCCCACTGGCCGCAACGACAACGATCCAATCGCCCACGTCGCGGTGCGGAACGCGTTGTCGCAGGCCTTCGAATTGGTCGACGCGATGCTCCGGTCCGAGCGCGCGGACCCGAAATGCCCGAGCGCCGACGTGGTATCCAGTACGCCATGCCGAGCGGACGGCAGTCGCGGCCTCACCCCGCTACCCCGTGGCGCCGGCCTGCTCCAGCGCGTCGAGCGGGCGGTGCAGCATTGTATCGGTCACACCCAGTTGCGCAGCATCGTCGCTCTGACCGGATCGGCGGAGCAGGTGCCGGACACGCTGGCCGACCATGTCGAAGCCGTGGTCGCCGATACCGTCGCCGCCGTCGTCGCACACGCGGGCGTCGCGGCGGTCGTCGTCACCGTCACCGTGGCCGACATACTCACCGTCACCATCGACACCCTGGACACCACCGGCACCACGACGTCCAACGCACTTCCGGCGGCCACAGTGGCGACGGTGCACGGCCGGGCCCGCGCCATCGGCGGCTGCTGCCGCGTCTTCCCCAGTGGCAGGGTCTCCTGGACGGCACCGCTGCCGCCGCCCGGCAAGGACCCCACCTATCCGATCATGTTCTGACGCGGTGCGATTCGCGCGGCGGGTCAGGGCGGTGGCTGCTGCCGCGTGATCGTGTCACGCAGATGGTCGCGTTCGACGGTCAGGGCGGTGTTGTGGGCGCGCAGGGCGCTGTTGTCGTCCTCGAGGTCGAGAATCCGCGCGATGGCCGACAGGTGGATGCCCTGGCGGGTGAGGGCGGTGATGCGCTGGAGCCGGGCGAGGTCGTCCCCGCTGTACCGCCTGGTCCCGCCGGCGCTGCGAGCAGGGGTGATCAGGCTGTGTTGCTCGTACAGGCGCAGGGTGTGGATTTCGATACCGGCCAGCTCGGCAGCCACCGATATCGGATACACCGCCTGGCCCGAACCCGGCAGATGTCCATCGCGCCGATCTGAATCCATCCTGCTCCCTTCTAGTGCGGCAACCAGTTTATCTCTCGCCACTCCTTGCACTCTCCTGACTAGAGTGCTAAATAAATCTCTCTCAGATAAGAGAGGTTATCTTAGGTTCCTTCGAGTGATATAAGGAGTGAACTGGAGGTGGCGACCATGCTGATGCGCACCGATCCGTTTCGTGATCTGGACCGTTGGATGCAGCAGGTGTTCGGCACGCAGGCTCGACCGGTAGTGATGCCGATGGACGCCTGGCGCGAGGGCGACGAGTTCGTGGTGGAGTTCGATCTACCCGGCATCGACCCCGATTCGCTGGATTTGGATATCGAACGCAATGTGGTCACCGTGCGGGCATCGCGCCCGGACGTGGACGCGGGCAGGTCGATGATCGCGGCCGAACGCGTTCGCGGGGTGTTCCGCCGTCAGGTGATGCTGGGCGACAGCCTCGACACCGATCACATTCGCGCCGACTACCGCGACGGTGTACTCCGGTTGCGAATCCCGGTGGCGGACAAGGCCAAACCACGCAAGATCAGCGTGGACCGGGTCGACAGCGACCGGCAGACGATTACGGCCTGACTCGGTCGGCTTTTCCGATCCCCACCGGCGCCGCCGCGCCGGTGATCGCTCGAGGAAGGAGCCCCGTCATGAGCGTGTTTCCCGCCGGCAGCGACGCCGACCAGCACGCCTTGGCCGACACCCGCGACCGCGACACCGGCCCGGACTTCGCCGGGGTGCATCCGCTCGCCGCCCGCATCCGCGACGCCTTCGACACCGCCGACCGCATCGATCAGTCCTGGACCCTCCCCCACGCCGATGACGACTACGACTGCCTCGCCTTCTGACCATACTCGCGACCTCGATCCGGATGCGGTCGTGCACTGGCCCGACCCCAGCCCCCTGCAGTCGTGGTGGGACACCGTCATGCGTCCCACCCGCCGTGCCTGCGACCACACGGAGAGGAGGAAGATCTCGTACCGATGATGCGCACGCTGACCGGCGGCGCCGGCATCGCCGCGGCCGTCACCATCGCATACGGCACCGTCGCGGCGACCTACTGGTGGGAGATGCGCGTCTCCCGGTTCGACGCCAGTGCGGGCCCAGCGGACGAGATCGACGGTGACAACCGGCGCGGCCATCCGCGCACCCGATCGGGTCTCCCTGCCGCGGCGCACCGATCGGGTGGCGAGTAATCCGCCGAATCCGCGGCTCCGATGGCTATGCTCGGTGCGACTGTGGCGTCGGCGGGTTCGGGGCGGTCGTCGGCGCCACGACAACCGCGAGTGACCGAGGAGCCCCGGTGACCGTCATCCACAACCTGCCCGCGCACGTGCTGTTCGTTCATTTCATCGTGGTCCTGGTGCCGTTGACCGCGATCCTGGAAATCGTGTCCGCGCTGTGGCCGGCCGCACGCCGCGGCCATCTGGTGTGGCTGACGCTGACACTCGCGGTGATCGTCATGGTCCTGACGCCGATCACCATTCATGCCGGCCAATGGCTGTACAACTTGCGTCGCAATCCCGACGAAATCCTGCGCGAGCACGCCGAACGCGGTGAGACGATGCTCTATTTCGCCATCGCCCTGCTGGTCGTCGCGGTGGCGTTGACCGGACTTCACCTCGCCGAGCGCCGCGGCGCCGATCTCCGCACCCTGGTCACGGTGACCGTCGCCGTCCTCGCCGTGGTCGTCGCCATCGCGTCGATCGTGCAGACCTACCGCGTCGGCGATGCTGGGTCGCAATCCGTATGGGGCGACGAGATCGCACGTCTGCAGAAGAACCGCGGCGACTGACCGACACCGTTTCGGCACCGCTGCCGCCGGAGCGATCAGCCACTCGGGGACACCACCGTTCGGGCGCGGCGGGTGAGGGTCGCGCCGACGCCGTCCCCGGCCGCCCGTACCACCGTGTCGGCGTGCTGTTCCAGCACGACAGTGGGCTGATCCGGCGCGGTCGGCCGGCGGGAGGGCAGGAGGGCGCCCACGGCGGTCGCGGTCGCCGCCGAGGTGAGCGCGGTGGACCAGCCGACCGGCCCGAGGGGACGGCAACCGAAGTACGTCGACAGTCCGGGCGTCATGACGACCGTGCCCAGGAAAGCCGCACTACCGGCCGCGGTGAGCCACACCTGCGGGCTGTGACGCGCGGCCAGAACGGTCTGCCCGAGCTGGGTGCCCACCAGTGCGACCAGGGCGACGGTCGCCGCCCGGCGCTCGGTACCGGTCCAGCGGGCGATCGACCACGCCACCGTCGAGGCGGCCGCGGTAGTGGAGCCGCGGATCACGATCGTGCGACGCAGATCCGCCGCGATATCGGTGCGAGGCCGGGCGGCGAGCTGTTCGGCGAGCAGATCGGCGCGCTCCTGGTGGCCGGTCGGCTCCTCGTCGCCGGACCGCTCGGTCGCCAGTGCGACGGCCATCGCAGGGAACATGTCGGTGAGCATGTTGACCAGCAGGAATTGCCTGGTGCCCAGCGGGGCCCGGCCCGCGAGCGCGGTGCCGAGGACCGTGAAAGCGACCTCACCGGCATTGCCGCCGACCAGGATGCCGACCGCATCGCTGACGTGCCGCCACATGCCACGGCCCTCGATCAGCGCATGCAGCAGCACCAGTGGGTCGGGATCGGTCAGCACCAGATCGGCGGCATTGCGCGCGGCGGTCGACCCCTGGGCGGTGAGTCCGATGCCGACGTCGGCGGTGCGGATCGCGGCCGCGTCGTTGCCGCCGTCCCCGGCCATGGCGACCACCTCGCCGCGCCGCTGCAAGGTGGTGACGATGCGAACCTTCTGCTGGGGGCTGACGCGGGCGAAGACGTTGCTGCGCGCGATGAGCTCCGACTGGGCGGCATCGTCGAGTTCGGCCAGATCGCTCCCCGTCACCACGGGATCGGCGGCGATACCCAGATCGGCGGCGATGGCGGCGGCGGTGACGGGATGGTCGCCGGTGATCATGCGCACGCGAATGTCGTTGCGCTGCAACGCGCCGACGAGCGGGCGCGCCTGCGGACGCGCGGTGTCGGCGAGCCCGATGAAGCCGAGGAGGGTGAGCTTCTCGACCGCGCTCACCACATCACCCGGTGCCGCGGACAGATCCCGCCGGGCGACCACCAGTACCCGCAGCCCGCGCTCGGCCATGCGATGAATCATTCGGTCGGCGTCGCGCCGATGGCCGGCGGACATCGGTTCGTCGCGATCGGCACCGTCGTGCCGGGTCCGGATCGCGGTGCAGCGGGCGAGCACGATCTCCGGGGCCCCCTTCACGATCAGCCGCCAGTGCCGCCGCCGCGTCTGCCCCAGCGTCGCGGCATATCCGCGGTTCGATTCGAAGGGCAGTTCCTCGATCGTGTCCCAGCGTTCGTCCGGGGCGAGCCGTTCGGCGGCGTCGAGCACCGCCTGATCGGTGGCGTGCACGATCGGGCCCTCGGCAGGGTCGGGGCAGGCGTGGGCCGCGGCCCGCAGCAATCGGCGGGCGCGCGGGTCGTCGTCCTCCGGCGACCACTGGTGATCGAGGTCGGCCAGGGTGGTCAGCCGCAGGCGGCCGTAGGTGAGCGTTCCGGTCTTGTCGAAGCAGATGGTGTGCACCCGGCCCAGGGCCTCCACCGTCCGGCTGGCCCGCACCAGCAGGCCGTGGCGCGACAGGCGCCGGGCGACGGCCAGCTGCGCCACCGTGGCGACGAGCGGAAGTCCTTCCGGCACAGCGGCCGTCGCGACCGCGACCCCGTCGGCGATGGCCGCGCGAATGTGCTGTCCCCGCAACCATCCCAGCGCCGTGACGAGGGAACCGCCGCCGAGTGTCAGCGGCAGCGCCTGATCGCTGAGCGCACGCAACTGCGCCTGTACTCCGCCCAGGCGTGGCGGCACGGCGACGGCGGCGGCGCGGTTGGTTTCGGTGTCGCACCCCACCGCGACGACCACCGCCACCGCGGCGCCGTTGACGATCGTGCTGCCTTCGTACACCATGCAGCGCCGCTGGTTGAGGTCCGCTCCGGGAGTGGCGGGGCTGTCCTTGGGCACCGTGACCGATTCGCCGGTCAGCGCCGATTCGTCGACCTCCAGGTCTTCGGCTCGCAGCAGCCGCGCATCCGCCGGAACGACGTCGCCGGTGCGCAGTGCGATCACATCACCGACCGCCAAGGCCGTGCCGGGCACCGATTCGCTGGGCGGCTCGGGATCGTGGTCGAGCGCGGCGCGATCGACGCGGCGGCCGGTGATGCGCTCGTGCGCGATCAGGTCGCGCAGCGCGTTCTCGGCGCGTTGCCGCTGTAATGCCGACACCACCGCGTTGACCGCCACCACGCCGGCCACCAGTGCGGCGTCGCCGGGTGAGCCCAGCACCGCCGACGCCGCGGCGCCGACACCGAGAATGGGAGTGAGCGGATCGGCCAGCTCGCGGCGCACGGTGGCGAGAAAACGCGTCGCCGGAGACAGGTGCGCGGGAATGCTTGTCAGCGGTGCGGTCCACGACCGCGCGGGAGGTAGCTCGTCACGGTCGGGTTCCGGCAGCCGCGTCAGCACTTCGTCGGGTTCGAGACTGTGCCAGGGAACCAGCGGTGCGCCCGACTCGGGGAGCCGGCCGCGCGCGGCCTGCACGCCCGTCCACGCACCCTGCATCAGTCCGCTGGCCTGCGCCGCGGTCACCGGCCACGCGTCGCGTGAGCGGCCCGCGGCCAGCAGCAGGCCCGCGAGCGAACACGCCGAGAGCGCGAGGACGCGACCGCGCTCGCTGACCTGCCGGGCGGGAGCCACCGTCAGCAGCACCCGCATCACCTGATCGAGGTCGCCGCAGACCACATCCGCCGCCCACGGCATCGCCTCGACCTCGACGGCGCTGATCCGGCTCACGCCGATGGCCACATCCGCGCAGTTCAGATCCTCGGCGGCGTCGGTGGCGACCAGGCCCACCGCATGCCCGTCGGACTGCAACCGCCGCACCAACTCCGCCGCCGGCCCCGCACGTTCGACGAATTCGTCTGCCAGGGACCGTAATTCGACCGCGTCACGTTGTCCGCGCACCACCACCTTCAGGCCCGAGGCCCGGGCGGTGAGCATCAGCGTCCGGGCGCGCGGATCGAGTTCGCGGCCGATCAGGACCCGGCCCACCACGGCCGTTCCGGCGCACACGTCGTACCAACCGGGAATCGAGTCGGAGCGGTTGCGGTCCGGATCCGGCCGCAGCCGAAGGTCGCCGGTATCCGGCGGCGCAGGTCTTGCCGCGCCGGGGCTCGACCACAACAGTCGCTGAGCGGCGTTCCACACCCGGGCCGTGGTCCAGTCGGACTCCGCGGCATCCGACGGTGTGGTTTCGCCGGTCTCGGCAGCGGTTTCGGCATCGAGTACCAGACGGCCACTTCCGTACAGCACGGCCCCGTCGATCACCAAGGCGCTCAAGCGATCCAGCCGCCGCCACACCGACGGATCCATCGTCAGCACGCCGGACGCGGCCAGCACTGACGACACCGTCGCCGCGAAACTCTCCCGGCTCGCCCGCGCGGCCTTCGGCGCGGCGAGCGACAAGGCGCGACCGACCGAGGACAGGCCCTGCCCGGCGGCGACGGCGGTGGCTCCGGCGGCGGCGGCGGCCGACGCCTCGTCCGCGCACCGCTCGACCGGGCCGGGCGGCAGTACGACCGGCCGCTGCCGATATGGCGGGGAGTGCACGATATCGCGGGCCCGGCGGTGGCCGTGCTCGACCTCCCACAAACGCCAACGGGCATGGCGCACACCGTGTTCGGTGACGGCCAGCACTCGGTGCAGCGCATCGACCAGGACGTTCGCGGGGCTCTCACCGGCGGCCTGCGCCAGCGCGTTGGCGGTGGCGAGCAGCAGATCGGTGCGGGCCCGGCCGAGACGCTGTTCCAACAGCCGCCGGATCCGCGGCTGCGAGTCTGCCAGCGCGACCAGCGACTGCAGCGTCTCCACGCCGTTGCGCCCGGGAATGGCCGCTCCGACAACGGTGACGCCGGCGGAGATCAGATCACCGGCCAGTGAAATCGCCGCCGACACAACGGGTTCCAGATCGGCGGGATGTTCCGCACTCGGGTCCCAGACGGTATCGGCGACGCCGGCGTCCTCCTCGGCCGCGGCGACCGCGTCCACCAGTCCGGGCACCACCGCATCGTCGCGAACCGCGGCAACCACATCCCCGGTCACCGCGTTCACCCGCGTCCAATGCACACCCGGCAGCGAGCCCACTCGCCGATGCACTGCCTCCGCGACTCGCTCGCTGCGCTCCGACCGCAGGCCCCGCACCTCCACGATCACACGATCCTCGACGGCGGCGATCCGCCTCTCGTCCCGGCGCAGCGCCGGGTTCAGCAACGACCGCACGTCGCGCTGCAACTGCGTGGCGATATCGTCGGCCACCTCGGTCAGCCGCAGCGCGGTCTGCGCCGCAGTCACCGCGCGCACGGGCAGCCGCGCCGAGCCGCCGATGAGAGCCGTCCCCGTCCGGCCGGCTCCTGACACCACACCGATCAACGCCTGAAACACCGGACCTCCCAGCCCGTACGAGTACCGTCGTCCGAGCTACTACCCAGGATCGGCGAAGCCAACCACGACATCGGCAGCCCGAGCGGGGCCGATTGTTTCCGCCGCGGAGGCGGTGGCGCTACAGGCATGCGGCGACCGGCATCCGGTGGGCGAGCCCGTCGTGCGGGGCCGGTGCGGCGAACGACCGAGCCGCTTCGGCCGATGCTTCGGCCGATGGCTGCTCCGTGGGCATCCGGTCGTGGAATCGGGCGCGTTCGAAGGAACTGCCGATGGTGAACGCGGCCCCGTCGAACCGGGCCGGCCCGGTGAAGCACGCGGCGCCGAAGTCGGCATGGCCGCGGAACTGCGCGCTGTCGAAGTATGCCCCGCCGTGGAAGGCCGCCCGGTGGAATCGGGCGTCGCCGGAGAAGACCGCCAGTGGGAATTGGGCGCTGCCGCGGAAGGTGGTTCCGTCGAACCGGGCCCGCACGAATCGGGCCCCGAAAAATCTGGCGCGATCGGTGAACATCGCCTCCCGGAACCACACGGTGCCGAAGGTAGCGGCCTGGAAATGGGTGTCGGCGGAGAATGTCGCGCCGTCGAATCGGGTGATGCCCGTGAAGTTCGCGCATTCGAATATCGCAGGGCCGCCGAAAACCGCATCGGTGAAATCGGCATCCTCGAGCCGAGCATTGCGGAAATCGAATGTGGCGCGCGACCAGCTGCGGCGCACGCCGCGGCGGAGATGGTCGGCGATAACGGACACGATGGTCCGCCGGACGGTCCGGTCGTATCCGCCGAGCCGGGCGGACGTCCGGGGCAATCGAAGATACGTACCCTCGAGACGGACGGATATCGCTGTCGGATAACCGTCCCGCCACACGATCCCAGACCGGCCGATTCGCCATCCGGGGCGCGATAAAATTCACCATGTCTCGACGTCTCATCCCGGAGTGACCAGCACATGGGCGCTCGACCGGAAGGCGATGCCACCGCCGCCTTCGACCCGTCGGCCGATCGGGCGGTGGATACCGCGCCGCACCCCACCGCGGCCGAGCAGTCCGCCGGCGCGACCAGACCGCGGCCGAACGCGTCCCCCGCCGCCGATCTCGAGCCCGGCGACCGGATCGACGATTTCGATCTGCTGCTGGAGCTGGGCCACGGCGCTTTCGCCCAGGTGTTCCTGGCCCGGCAGCGGTCGATGCAGCGACTGGTGGCGGTGAAGATCTCCGCGGACCACGGCACCGAACCCCAGACCCTGGCTCAACTGGATCACGAATCCATCATCCGGGTGTACGACCAGCGGGTGCTGCCGGACCGGGCACTGAAACTGCTGTACATGCAATACGTTCCGGGTGGCACGCTGGCCGCGGTGCTGACGCGGGTCCGCGCGACGGCGCCGGAGCGGCGCAGTGGGCGGCTGCTGCTGGACGCCGTCGATGAGGCGTTGGCGGACAAGGGCGAGATCCCCACCTCGAGCAGTCGCGCGCGGGAGGAGATCGCGGCCCTGTCCTGGCCGGAGACCGTGGCGTGGCTCGGACGCCGGCTCGCCGAGGCCCTCGACTACGCCGAACGACGTGGTGTGCTGCATCGCGATATCAAACCGGCCAACGTCCTGCTCTCCGCCGACGCCGCACCCAAACTGGCCGACTTCAACATCAGCTTCAGCGACCACGTCGCGGGCAGCAATCCGGTGGCGTACTTCGGTGGATCGCTGGCCTACATGTCGCCCGAACATCTCGAGGCGAGCCACCCGCAGTTGCCCGGCACGGTGGACGACCTCGACACACGCAGCGATATCTACGCTCTGGGGGTCATGCTGTGGGAGTTGCTGACCGGGCGACGACCGTTTCGGCCGACCGCGGCGAAGGATTCGCAGGACGCGGTCGAACAGCTCCTCGACCTGCGCCGCCGCCCGATCGCGCCGCAATTCCTCGACGACCTTCCCACCGACTGCCCGGCCTCGCTGCGCCGCGTGCTGCTGACCTGCCTGGCACCGCGGCGCACCGATCGCTGGGCCAACGGCGCGGAACTGGCCCAGCAATTCGAGCTCTGCCTCGACCCGCGTGCCCGGGAGCTGGTCGACGCACCGCCGGACAGCCACCGGCCGCGTGGGCCGCTGTGGCCGATACCCATTCTCGCGATCGCGATCGCCGTGCCCAATCTGGCCGCCGCATGGTACAACTACTACTACAATAAAACACTGATCGTCAGCAAACTCACGCCCGAGATCCAGCGGTCCTTCCACGATGTGGCCCAGGTGCTGTATCCGCTGGCCATCGCGGCGGCCACCCTCCTGATCCTCTACACCGCGCGCCACCTCATCGAGGTGTCCATCGGACTGCACAACGGGCGTGACTATCCCGACGCCGTACTCACGAGCGCGCGCATCGATGCGTTGCGGCTCGGCAACCGGGTGGCCGCCATCGCCTTCGTGTTCTGGTTATCCGGCGGCGTGATATTCCCGGTGATGCTGAATCTCGTCGCCGGCGGCGTTCCGCGTGGCACCTACACGCATTTCCTGCTGTCACTGGTCGTTTGCGGTGCCGTCGCACTGGCCTACCCGTACTTCGCGATCACCTGGTACGTGGTGCGGTTTCTGTACCCGGTCTTCCTGGCCCACGGACGGTCCGCCGCGGCCGACGTCGAACACCTGCGCCGGCTCGCCCGGCGGACCGGCATCTACCTCACCGCGGCCGCCGCCGTACCGCTGGTCGGCGTCACGGGCATCACGTTCCTGCCGGCGCCGGATATCGAGTCCATCATCTGGGCGGTCCGCGTCCTGTGCGTCGGCGGCATCATCGGCTTCATGCTCGCCTACGTGTGCTACGAGGTCATCGAGAAGGACCTCCGGGCACTCGAACGCGTCGCCGCCGCATCCACCACCGACGCGGGCGCGGAATAGGCGAGCGCCCGGCCCCGACCGCGCACCCCACGACACACGAACGTGCCGGTGGTCGGGATAGCCGTCGCGCGGCGGGACCGCGGGGCACTGCAGCGGAAATACGCGGCACCGGCAGATCGCCATCGTGGTGCTGAGTGTCGCCGGACCCGCCCCCGCGGACTCGCTCGCGGGCGCGGCCGGGCGGCTGGGGCCCGGCGGCGGCACGTCACTGATCGCCGAGTCGATTCGTCATCTGCAGTCGGTCGAGTCGCTGTCCGGTCCGATGGCGGTTGTGGGCCTGCTGTCGGCGTTCTGGACCGTATCGACCTACCTGGGAGCGTTCATCCGGGCGGCCAACGCCCTCTACGGGGTGCGGGAGAGCCGATCCCTGTGGCGCACACTGCCATTGCGTTTCGCGCTGGGTCTGGTGCTGGTGGTCGCCGTGGTGGTCACCGTGCTCGGCTTCGCCATCACCCCGGGCCTCGCCGAACACGCCGGCAACCGGATCGGAATGGGTTCGGCGGGCCTGCTCGTCTGGTCCATCGTGAAGTGGCCGCTGCTGGCCCTGCTGGTGAGTGTCGCACTGGCGCTGCTGTATTGGGTCGCGCCGAACACCGAGGGCCAGCGGTTGCGCTGGCTGACCCCCGGAAGCGTGATCGCCGTGGGCATCTGGATCGCGGGTTCGGCCGGACTGGCGCTGTATGCCGCCCATTTCGACTCGCTCAATCGGGTATACGGGTCGCTGACCGCGGCGGTCGTCCTGCTGATGTGGCTGTGGCTCACCAACTTCGCGATTCTGCTCGGTGCGGTCATCGATGCCCAGATCACCCGGCAGCGAACGTTGCGCGAGGCGTGATCGGCATCGCGGTCACGAGGCTTGCGAGCGCCGGGCGGCCGGTGTCGAGGAGTGCGGGTCCAGCCGGCGGTTCGTGGCCGCCAATTGCCAAGCCGTCGCGGCCCTGAGCCGGTCGACTCCGGTGGGGTCGAGCCGGCCACAGATGTGGTCCCAGTGCAGCGCGAGATGGTCGCCCACTTCGATATCGGCGGCATCGATGCCCGCACCGGCCAGTTCGATGCGGCGCGGCGTCGCTGCCGAGAGCGACAGCTGGGAATCGCTCCAGCGCAGCCGGCGCACGGACATCGTCGCGGTGGTGGCGTCTCGTGCGCAGACCCGCGCCCAGGTGATCCGGCAGTTGTCGAGCACGCGCAGCGGCAGGTCCGCAGGACCCCGGCCGAGCAGACGGGTCCACGGATAGATGCCGAACACATGGAAGTTGTGATTGGGCGCGCTTTCCGGAGCCAGCTCCGGGCCCAGATGACACCAGTACCCGCCCGCGATCGGTCCGATCACCGACAACAGCTCCGACAGGAACTCCGTCCTGTCGATGCCGGCGCCGACTCCCCCACCGAGCCAATAGGATTCGACCAGCCGCGCGTCGAGCGGATCGGCGATACCGGTCATCGACGACAGCACCCGCAGATACGGCCAGGCTCCGGAGAAGCGTCGTGCCACGGCCCGGATCTCGCCATCGGATCCGCCGGCCAGCGCGGGGGCGTCGGCCGGTCCGCAGTAGCCCAGCGCGTTCGGCGCGTAGGCGTACCGCGCGAACATCTGCGGCCCGCTCATGTTTCCCCACGTCGCCACAGCAGCAGAGCGAGCAGCCAGGTCACCACGAACAAGGCCACCACGACGAATCCCATCGCCCCCAGATCAAGGCCGCCGATCCAGGCCAGCGGACCGGAGGTGATGCCCAGTGCGCCGGTCACCACGGAGACGATTTCCTGAGCGCCGATCACCAGGGCCACCGCGACCGAGAGCCCGGTCACCAGCAGGTTGTAGTAGATCTTGTGGGCCGGCGCGGCGCAGGCCCAGCCGTAGGCCGCGTTCATGCACGCCCCGTCCAGCGAGTCGAACAGCGTCATCCCGGCCGAGAACAGCAGCGGCAGAACGACGATCGCGTACCAGGGCAGGTCGGTGTCCGCCGCCGCGCCACCGGCGAGCACCAGCAGACTCACCTCGGTGACGGTGTCGAATCCCAGCCCGAACAGCACCCCGATCGGATACATCTGCCCCGGCCTGCGAACCGCGCGAACCAGCGGATCCAGCACCCGGTTCAGGGCCCCGCGCGCGTGCGGCCGGGAATCCAGGTCTCGCTCGTCGCCCTCGCCCCGGCGCAGCGCTCGTCCGATACCGATGAGCGACACCAGGTTCAGCAGGCCGATGAGCAACAGGAAGGTTCCCGAGACGCCGCTGCCGAACGTGCCGGTCCAGCGCCGCAGGCCGGAACCGTCGTCTTCGACACCGGATGCCAGTACCCGAGCGCCCAGTGCCAGCGCACCGACCATGACGAAGACGACGGTGGAATGTCCCAGCGAGAACCAGAATCCGACCGACTGCGGTTGTTTGCGCTCGCCCACCAGCTTGCGGGTGGTGTTGTCGATGGCGGCGATATGGTCGACGTCGAAGGCGTGCCGCATCCCCAGCGTGTAGGCGGTCACGCCCAATCCCGCGCCGAACACCATGTTGCCCACCGCATAGTCGCCCGGGACGATCAGGGCGGCCAGCAGCCCCCACCCCGCGACGTGCAGCGCGGCCACGGTCACGGCCATACCGATCACGTCGCGGCGCCGGCCGCGACGGTCTCGTGCCCACCTCCGGGCGGGCGATATCGTCACCGACGGCCGCATCGTGTCTCCCGCCTGCGCCCCACCGGACGCTCAGCAGATCCGCGGAAGCTGTTCGCCGGCGGGCAGATCCACCACCCGGGTACCGCCGAGGGCGGTGCGCGCGACCACCATCCCGGGATGTTCGTCGACGCAGACGCCGATCGCACAGGCCCGCGCGCCCAGCGGATGCGCCCGCATGGCCGCCAGTGCGCGGTCCGCGTCCTCGGCGGCGACGAACGCGACCGCCTTCCCTTCGTTGGCCACGTACAGCGGATCCAGTCCCAGCAATCCGCAGGCATCGCGGACCGCGTCCGGGATCGGCAGGGCGCGTTCGTCCAGCCGCACACCGACATGCGCCGATCTCGCGATCTCGTTCAGCGTCGCCGCGACCCCGCCGCGGGTGGGATCGCGCAGCATGTGCACATCGGCGCCGGTCTCGAGAACCGCGGCTACCAGACCGTTCAGCGCGGCGGTGTCGCTGCGCACGGTGGTGCCGAATTCCAGGCCCTCGCGGCAACTCATCACCGCCACCCCGTGCACGCCGATATCACCGCTGATCAGCACGACGTCGCCCGGCCGAGCGCGCTGGGGGCGGATGTCGACCCCCGCCGGCACCAGCCCGATGCCCGCTGTGTTGACGAAGATGCCGTCCCCGTGGCCGGAATCGACCACTTTCGTGTCGCCGGTCACCAACTTCACCCCGGCCGTGACAGCGGCGGCGCCCATGGCTTCGGCGACCCGCGCGATATCGGCCAGCTCGGTGCCCTCTTCCAGGATGAACGCCGTCGACAGCACCAGGGGCTGCGCACCCGCCATGGCCAGATCGTTCACGGTGCCGTTGACCGCCAGCTCGCCGATCGTGCCGCCGGGAAAGACGAGCGGTTTCACCACGAACGAATCGGTGGAGAAGGCCAGCCTGGCGGCCCCGACCTCGACCACCGCCGCATCCCCGAGTGCGGCGTCCGCGGCGGCGCCGAACGCGGGCAGGAACAGATGCTCGATCAGCTCGCCCGACATCGCACCCCCGCCGCCGTGCGCCATCACGATCGCCGGCGAATCCCGCAGCGGCAGCGGGCACACCCAGCTGCCGGCGTCGAATACCGGTGGCGGAGTGGAGGTTCCGGCGTGGTCAAGCATGAGCCACCTCCGCCGGCAGATCCAGGCGGCGATACAGGTAGTAGGCGGCGCAGGCGCCCTCGGAGGACACCATCGTGGCGCCCAGCGGGTTACGCGGTGTGCAGCGGGTGCCGAACGCCGCGCAATCGGTCGGCTTGATCAGCCCCTGCAGGACCTCTCCCGAGCGGCAGACCGACGATTCGGCGGTGTGGATATCGCCGACGCTGAATCGGTATTCGGCGTCGTAGTCGCGATAGCGCGGCGAGAGCCGCCACCCGCTGCGGGGAATGACGCCGATGCCGCGCCAGCCGCGGTCGGTGACCTCGAAGACGTCCTGCAACATGGCCTTCGCGGCCGGATTGCCCTCGGCCGGTACCGCACGCGGGTAGGCGTTCTCGACCTCACAGCGGCCCTGTTCGAGCTGGATCACCGTGCGGCGGATACCCTCGAGGATGTCCAGCGGCTCGAATCCCGTGACCACCATCGGAACCCGGTACTTCCGCGCCAGCGGCGGGTATTCGCCGATGCCCATCACCGAGCACACGTGACCCGCGGCCAGGAACGCCTGGACCCGGCAGTCCGGGGATTCCATAATGGCGGCGATCGCCGGCGGGACCAGCACGTGCGAGACCAGCAGCGAGAAGTTCTCGATGCCCAGGCGCCGGGCCTGATACACCGTCATCGCGTTGGCCGGAGCGGTGGTCTCGAAGCCGATCCCGAAGAACACCACCTGCCGGTCGGGATTCTGTTTCGCGAGGGTGAGCGCGTCCAGCGGCGAATACACCACGCGCACGTCGCCGCCCTCGCTCTTGATCCGGAACAGATCCTTGGAGCTGCCCGGCACGCGCAGCATGTCGCCGAAGGAGCAGAAGATGACCTCCGGGCGGGCGGCGATCTCGAGCGCCTTGTCGATCACCTCCAGCGGTGTGACGCAGACCGGGCAGCCGGGGCCGTGAATCATCTCGATCGTATCCGGCAGCAGCTGATCGATACCGTGCCGGATGATCGAATGCGTCTGCCCGCCACACACTTCCATGATCGACCAGCGGCGCGAGGTCGCGGCCCGGATGCGTTCGAGCAGGCGCTGAGCCAGTTCGGGATTGCTGAATTCGTCCAGGTATTTCATCGGTTCACCTCGTCGTCGCGAGCGGGCTCCGACGGTGCGCCGGAGGTGGGATCGGGAAGGCCGGACTGCCGGGCGGCGATGGCGAATCCGTCGCCGAATTCCTCGTTCAATACACCGAGGTGCTCGAATTCGGCCAGGGTGGCCAGCGCCGACTCCTCGTCGAGGCGCTGAATGGCGAATCCGACGTGCACGACGACGTAGTCGCCGACCGTGGCATCCGGAATGTATTGCAGGCACACATCTTTGTGGACACCGCCGAAGTCGACAACCGACATCAGCGTGCCGTCGCGCTCGTACAGGTCGAGCACCTTCCCCGGGACTGCCAGGCACATGATCGGTTCCTTCCTTTCGCTCATCGAGCCCCGGCGGCGAGCAGCTGCCCGAATGCCAGGCCGCCGTCGTTGGGTGGCACTCTGTGATGAGTAATGACCTGAAAACCCTCGTCCCGCAGCTGTTTTCGCGAGAGCGAGAGCAGCAGCGCGTTCTGGAACACGCCGCCGGAGAGGGCCACCGGCACACCCGGTTCGCCGAACCGACGCGCCAGTGCGGCCACGAGTTCGGCGACCGCGACGTGGAAGCGCGCGCCGACGAGGTCCGCACCGGCTCCCCCCGCGAGGTCGGCGACCGCCGCGGCAAGCACCGGAGCCGAATCGATTCGCACGGCTCCATCGGGATCCGGTGCGCCGAGCGCGAATCGATAGCCGTATCCGGGATCCGCGTCACGTGAGCGGGCCTCCAGTTCGATGGCGGCCTGGGCCTCGTAATCGACCACATGGCGCACGCCCGCCAGCGACGCCACCGCGTCGAACAGCCGTCCCATACTCGAGGTGGGAACACAGCCCAGCCCGGTGCCGAGTTGATGTGCGAGGACCCGCCGCTCGGCGGGCGGGCACGCGGCGACCGAGGCGATGGATTCCTCCCACGGGATGCCGGCGGCGTGCAGATGGGCCAGCGCCATCCGGTAGGGCCGGTGCACGCTGGCGTCACCACCCGGTAGTGCGACATAGGCCAGATGGGCCAGGCGGCGGAATCCCTTGTACCCGGCGGCCAGCACCTCACCGCCCCAGATCGCCCCGTCGGGGCCGAAACCCGTTCCGTCGAAAGCTATTCCGAGGACGGTCGACGAGCCGGGCAGACCGTGTTCCCCCATCACCGCCGCGATATGGGCGTGGTGATGCTGCACGGTGTGTACCGGCCGTCCGGCCGCGGCCCGGCGCGCCCAGGCGCTGGAGCGGTAGCCGGGATGGGCGTCGACCGCCAGCCGCGCCGGGTGCACTCCGGTCAGTTCCTCCAGATGGTGTTCGGCGGCGCCGAATGCGCGCAGCGTGGCCAGATCGTCCATATCGCCGATGTGCTGGCTCAGCCACGCGTACCGGCCCTCGGCGACCGCGCAGGTGTTCTTCACGTCCGCGCCGACCGCGAGGACGGGCGCCGACTCCTGCGGCAGCGCCAGCGGCAGCGGCGCGTAGCCGCGGGAGCGGCGGATCGGCAGTTCGATGCCGTCGACCAGCCGGACCACCGAGTCGTCGCAGGGCACGAGGATGCGGCGGTCGTGGTCCAGCACGGCGTCGGCCAGTTCCGGCAGCCGCCGCGCGGCGTCCTCGTCGGTGTAGCAGAGGGGTTCGCCGCCGAGATTGGCCGAGGTCATCACCAGCGCGAGCGGACCCGGCGAGTCGCCGGGCAGTCCGAACAACAGCAGGTGCAGCGGGGTGTAGGCCGCCATCACCCCGAGGTCGCGAAGGCCCGGCGCCACCGCATCCGTCAGCGCGTGCCCGCGGCGCGGGAGCAGCACGATCGGCCGCTGGGGTCCGCTCAGCATCGCCGCGGCGGCCGCGTCGACGTGTGCGACGGTGCGGGCCGCGGCCAGATCGGCGACCATGACGGCGAAGGGTTTGGCGCCGCGGCGTTTACGCGCGCGCAGTCGCGCCACCGCATCCTCGTCGTCGGCGGCGCAGGCGAGGTGATAGCCGCCGATCCCTTTGACCGCCACGATTCCGCCCGCGCGCAGCATCTTTCGGGCGGCGGCCACGGGGTCGCCGGTTCCCGGACCGCGGTAGCGCAGGGTGGGCCCGCAGTCCGGGCAGGCGATCGGCTGGGCGTGGAAGCGGCGATCGCCGGGATCGTGGTACTCGCGCTCGCAGCGCTCGCACATGGCGAAATCGGCCATCGAGGTCCGCTCGCGGTCGTAGGGCAGACTCGCGATGATGGTGAATCGCGGCCCGCAATTGGTACAGGTGATGAACGGATGCCGGTAGCGGCGGTCGGCGGGATCGGCCAGCTCTCGCGCACAGTCGGCGCAGATCGCCACATCGGGCGAGGCCAGGGTGCGGCCGCTGCCGCGGGTCGTGCCGGCGATGCGGAATCCGGTTCCGCCGCGCACCGGCAGATCAGTGCGCTCCACGGAGTCGACCACCGCCAGCGGTGGCGGGTGGTGGCGCACCCGATCGGTGAATTCGGCCAGCGCCCAGGGTGTTCCCTCGATGTCGACGATCACCCCGTCGCTGTCGTTGGCGACGCTGCCGGTCAGCGCGAGTTCGGCGGCGGTGCTGTAGACGAAGGGCCGGAATCCCACGCCCTGCACCACACCGCGCACCACCAGCCGGCACCGAGCGCGCCCGGTGCGCACGGTTCGGCCCGCCTCGGTGCCCACCGCTCGGCCCGCCTCGGTGCCCACCGCTCGGCCCGCCTCGGTGCCCACCGCTCGGCCCGCCTCGGTACTCACCGCTCGGCCCGCCTCGGTACTCACGGTTCGCCCCGGCTCAGCAGTCGCAGTCCGGCGAGCGCCTCGCGGGCACCCGCCTCGTCGGTGCGCTCGACCGCGAGGCCCATGTGGATGATCACCCAATCCCCCGGCCCTACCGAATCGTCTTCCAGCAGGCCGATATTCACCTTGCGCTCGGCGCCGGAGACGTCGACGAGAGCCAGCTGACCCGCGTAGCCGTCGACGATCTCCACGACCCGGCCCGGAATTCCGAGGCACACGATCACACCTCCGTTCGCGACATCCGCAACTGCGCGACCACCCGCGCCACGGTCTCGGCGCCCTCGTCCACCGCGGCCGCCACCGGTTCGGACAGCCCGATCCCCTCTTCGGTCGAGAGCACCTGACAGCCGACGACCACGGTGGGTGGCACGACCCCACCCAGCGCCCGGACCCCCGCGAAGACCGCCGCCGGGTCCATCCCGTGGGCGTCCAGATCCACCCGCACCTGCTGGTCCGGTTCAGCGCGCATCACCTCGATGCGACCCGCCGCGCCCCGATTCGGGACCGCGTCGACGAGGACCAGCGCATCCCAGGAATCGAGCAGGTCGTAGGCCAGGTGCATGCCGCGGATGCCATAGTCGACCACCCGCACGCCACCCTCGCGGTCCGGGGGTATCCGCCGCACCACCTCGGGGCCGAATCCGTCGTCGCCGAGAAAGATGTTGCCGATTCCGGCGACCAGCACCCGGCTGTTCACATGCGCCGCATTCGCAGGTAGCGGCGCATATCCGGAATCGAGCGGATTCCGATCAGCGCCAGGACGACGACCGCCGCCGCGACGACTCCCGTCGCCACCATTCCCACCGTTTGCATGAGATCCGTCCTTTCCTCCGACCGCGCTATTCGCCCGGTCCGTCCAGTGGCTCCAGTTCGTCGGGATCGAAATACAGGTAGCGCCCGTACCATTCGTGCAGATCGGCTCCGGGATCGTCGGCGATGACCACACCGACGTGAGTGCGCCCGTCGACGTCGGCGTGCACCGAGGTGACCCGCGCGTCCCTGCCGTCGAAGAACATGTCGTGGATGTCGGCGCGCCGGGACGGGTGCAGCCGGACCCGGCTACCCTTGCGGACCAGCGTCCCGGCGATGGGCACCGCATCCGAGTCGGGCCGCACCGCACCGTCGGCGGCGGGATCCCACCAGTCCGTCCCGGGCGGGATCTCCGGCACCAGCCGGTCCGCTCCGTCGTGCGGGTCGCGCAGCACACCGTGCAGGCGGGCCATCTGCTCGGCGGTCATCGCGTCACAGCTCTCGACGATGCGGGCCGCGCGCGGATCGGTGGCCCGTGCGGCGGCCTTCTCCTCGTCGGTCATGGCCATGACGCGTAGCGTCAGGATCTCATCGATCTCGGTGGCGTCGTAGAGCGATTCCTGGCTCTGCTCGGCGATTTCGGGATGGTCGTAGAGGATGATCGGCGAGACCAGCATCAGGCTGTGATCACCGCGCGGTCCGGCGAGCACCGGGAAGCAGCGGCGCTGAGTGCAGCGCGCGACCACGGCCTCGGCCTCCGGCGGCGGTTCCAGCAGCGAGACGAACCGCGCATCGGCGACCTCCGCGATCACATGCGCACCGACCAGCGACCGGACGAGAGCATCGCGCTTGTCGGCGGCGGGTTCGCCGGTATTGCGCACGGTCGCGCGCAGGCGCAGATATCCGTGCTCCGCAACGACATTCAGGGCGAATTCGCCGCGCAGCGGCCACCGGGTGCGCACGATCGCACCGCCCGGCAACGTCGCCTGGTCGTCGAGAGGTTCGGTCTCGGCGCCGCCCGGGAAGTCGAACGGCACCGTGGTCGAGACCGGGGTGATCGGCCCCACGGCGACCTCCCGTTCGACCGCCTCGTCCCAATCCGGCCAGGTCCGACCCGCGACCGTGGTGTCCGCAAGCACCGCACCGGCCGCGTCGCGCACACCGCGGTGTTGCAGCTGCAGGA
Organism: Nocardia nova; assembly: GCF_002933465.1. Taxonomy (GTDB): domain Bacteria; phylum Actinomycetota; class Actinomycetes; order Mycobacteriales; family Mycobacteriaceae; genus Nocardia; species Nocardia nova_B. Next base: position 56,226 of record NZ_PSZE01000012.1, on the reverse strand, counting down.
ATCGGATCGTGAACCGCACGGTCGGGTCGGCGCCGGGGTCCACCACCATCTCCCCGGTGAGCTCGCAATCCTCGCCCAGTCCGTCCGCGTGCGCGTGGGGCGGTCCGAGCACGCCGAATTGCCACCGACAGCGGTTCTTTCGTGCGTCGGCGCGGTACGGGTACAGCAGGTAGCCCTCGTAGAGAACCGCGTCGGCAACCGCGCGGGCCCGGGCTCGGCTCGATTCCGCGGTACTCACGCCGACTCCTGCGCACCGGCGAGCAGCCGCCCGACCGTCTCGTCGAATCCCAGCATCCCGTGCTCGCCCTTGTAGGCGGCCAATGCTGCCAGGGTGTCCTCGTGCAGGCGCAGCCAGCCGGTGGCCGGGAACTGCGCCGCCATCAGCTCGCGCCAGACCGAGACCGGCAGCTCGTAGCGGTCCTCGCGGTCCCACGGGATCTGCTGCACCGCGAATCCGTGGCTGCCGCGGATGAAGACCGTGCCGCTGAACAGGAACAGCAGCGGCACGCTGCCCTCGCGCAACGAGTGCAGATATTTCGATCCGGCGACCTCGAAGTCGTAGGTGCAGGGCATCGGCAGATCCACCTCGGCGCCGCCGGTGAACCCGGGAACCGTTGTGGCGCAGTGCATCCACAGGAACGAGCGCTGGGTGTGGTCCCAGCGTTCGCGCGGACCGAACAGGTCCAGCAGTCCCGCGCTCTCGGCATCGGTATAGGTCCGGCGATTCGGTTCGATGCGCACCTGGGCGCGCAGCGCGATGGCGTGAACGGGTTCGTCACCGACCGAGGCGATGCCGATCCGTGCGGACAGGATCGGAGTGACCGCGTAGGGCTCGGGCTTCATCCCGAGCACCGCGAACGTGGTGGCGTAGGCGGGGCTCATACCGGCTCCCCCGCATGTCCCGCGTCGAAGGGCCGCGCTCGCGCGGTCATCGTGGCGAAGAACTCCGTCACGTAGTCGCGCACGTCCGCGCCGCCGTCGAAACCGCGCCACAGCAGGCGGATCCGGCCCACGAACTCGTAGCAGGCGTCGATCGGCAGCAGCAGGCAGCGTGCGGCGGCGTCACCGTCGGGGATCTGGATCAGCAGGGCCTCGACATCGTCGGCGAGATCGCCGAACTCCGGGTGCCGCTCCATCACTGCCTTCCAATTGTCCAGGGGCAGTTCGGATTCGGTGGCCCCAGCCGGTCCCGGATAGAACGCGACGGTGCGCCCGGCCGACGAGCTGCGGAAGAAGAAGGCCAGGCCGACAGGGATCTCGAGGCCGTCCCATTCCGGCAGGCTCATCCGGAAATCCGGGTACGAGACATACCGTCGCGGGACCGCCCGGTAGCGCAGGGCCGCGCCACGCTCGGTGAACAGCAGATAGCAGCCCCGGCACACGCACAACATGCGCCGGCTCTCGGTGTCGACGACGTGCTGATGTTCTCCGGCGATCGGTTCGGCGCACATCTCGCAGCGCTCCCCCGCCGCCGGCGCCGGCCGGCGTTCGGTGGCGAGGCGGCGCAGTGCCCGCACGGTCGGATTCATCCGCCCACCCCCACCGGAACCGCCACCGACAGTTCGCCGTCGCGTACCAGCACCGGCAGCGGTTCGAGATGTCCGGCGCCGTCCAGCCGCGCGCCGGCGTGGACCACGTCGAAATGGGCGCGGCAACCGGGACAGCGCAGCACCGGACCCCCGTGGACGCCACGGTGCAGCGCCGCACCGGCCAGCGACCGATCACAGGCCGGGCAGTGATCGCGGTAGACGTAGATCTCGTCGCCTACCCGGCAGGCGAGCACCGGCAGTCCGGCCAGCGCGAACCCGCCGACCTCATTGATGGACAGCTGCGCCAATTCCGGTGCGCCGACCCAGTTTCCACCGGTCCGCACGTGCGAGAACAGCGTGTCCGGTGCGATCACCGCCGCATCGGCGGTCGCCTCGGCGGTGACCACATCGATCGCGGTGATCTCCGGCGCGGCCGCGCGCACGGCGTCCTCGACGGCCAGTTCCAGTGTCACCGACGACGAGGGGCAACTACGGCAGCTCCCAGTCAGCTCCAGCCGGACCACTCCGTCGCCGGTGACCTCGAGCAGCCGCACATCGCCGCCGTGGGATCCCAGATACGGCCGCACACTATCGAGCGCGGTGGCGACCCGGGTCCGCACATCGTGCGGATGCAGCCCGTGCACCAGCAGCAGGCTCGCGACCAGGTCGTCGGCCACCAGCCGTCGCACCGCGGCCTCGTCCAGGCGAGCCAGGATGCGCCGCAGCCCGGCGCCGTACAGATCGACCACCTCGCCGACCAGCGCCTCGGCCCGCTCCCGGGCCGCCGCGCCCCCCGCGGAACTGGCATCGAGCAGGGTCTCGATGCGATCGCCCGCGCTTCGCCACCGGTCGTCGTCGACCGTCGTGGCGGACTCGTCGTCGGGAACCGTGGATATCGCCTCCTTCTGCGGCTGGGACCGGATATCCGGCTATTCGGCGGTCGATATCTGAGCGGGTGAATGCACCATGTCCAGGGTCGTGCCCTTGCCGAGGTACATGTGCACGCCGCAGGGCAGGCAGGGATCGAAGCTGCGCACCGTGCGCATGATGTCGATGCCCTTGAAGTGCTCGCGGTCGTTCTCCTCGAAGATCGGCTGTCCCTGCACCGCGTCCTCGTAAGGCCCCGGCGTGCCGAAGCTGTCGCGCGGGTTGGCATTCCACGGCGTCGGCGGATAGGGGTGGTAGTTCGCGATCTTGCCGTCGCGGATCACCATGTGATGCGACAGCACCCCGCGCACGGCCTCGGTGAAACCGCAGCCGATCCCCTCATCGGGCACGTCGAAGTGCTCCCACGTCTTGGTTCGCCCGGCGCGGATCTCCGCGAGCGCCTGCTCGGCGAAATGCAGTGCGCATGCCGCCGCGTAGGCCTGGAAGTAGGTGCGCGCACGATCGCGTTCGATGGTGTTGCTCCCGTACTCCGGAATCTTCCACTCGAGTTCCACCGGCCCCTTCAAGGCGGTCTTGGGCAGGTTGATCTGCACGCTGTGCCCGGTCGAGCGGACATAGCCGATGTCGACCAGCCCGGCCAGCGCCGTCGACCACAACCGCGCCAGCGGGCCGCCGCCGGTGTCGAGGGCCAGATGGTCCTTGCCGTCGAACCAGCGTGGTGACATCACCCAGCTGTACTTGTCGTCGAGGTCACGTTTCTGCGGCTTCGGATTGGTGTGCTGATTCCACGGATGGCGCCGGTCCACCGGATTGCCCAGTGGATCGCTCTTCACGAACATCTCCTGATCGGTCCAGTCGTCGTAATACGAACTGCCCAAAAGGATTCGGATCCCGAGATTGATGTCGACCAGCGAGGTGGTGACGAGTTTGCCGTCGACCACCACACCCGGCGTCACGAACATCCGCCGGCCCCAGTCCTCCATATCCTTGTACTCGAAGTTGCAGGCTTCCGGATCCTGGAACGAACCCCAGCATCCCAGCAGGGTGCGCCGCAGCCCGACCTTCTCGTATCCGGGCACCGCGGTGTAGAAGAAGTCGAACAGGTCGTCGTGCATCGGCACGACCTTCTTCATGAACTCGACGTAGCGCATCAGCCGCGACATGTAGTCGGTCATCAACTGCACGGTGGCGACCGTGCCGACGCCGCCGGGATACAGCGTCGAGGGATGCACGTGCCGGCCTTCCATGAGGCAGAACATCTCTCGCGTATACCGGCTCACCTGCAGTGCCTCGCGGTAGAACTCCCCGGTGAAGGGGTTGAGCGATTCCATGATGTCGCCGACGGTGCGGTAGCCGTGCATCGCGGCATGAGGCGCCTCGGTCTTGCGGGCGGCGTCGAGGACACTCGGATTGGTCTCGGCGACCATCTTCTCGCAGAAGTCCACCCCGACCAGATTCTCCTGGAAGATGTTGTGGTCGAACATGTATTCCGCGGCCTCGCCGAGATTGACGATCCACTCGCCCAGGTGCGGCGGCTTCACGCCGTAGGCCATGTTCTGGCAGTAGCACGAACAGGTGGCGTGGTTGTCACCGCAGATTCCGCAGATGCGGCTGGTGATGAAGTGCGCGTCGCGCGGATCCTTACCGCGCATGAATATCGAATAGCCGCGGAAGATGGACGACGTGCTGTGACATTCGACCACTTCGCGATTTTCGAAATCGATCTTCGTGTAGATACCGAGGCTGCCCACGATCCGGGTGATCGGGTCCCACGCCATTTCGACGAGTGAATCCGGCTCGATCTTCTTGTGCGACGCCTCCGGGATGATCTGTGTCATCGCGAGATCCTCCTACCAGGTGCGAGTCGCGCCCGTATCGAGTTTCTCCCCCTTGTGCCGCCAGTGCGGCTCCTTGTCGACTGTGCGGCCGGTGATGTGACGCAGACTGCGGATCACCGTTCCGTACAGCCCCGATGCGGAGGACGAGAGTTTCCCGCCGGGTGGTTCGTCCATGAACGGCATGAATTTGTCCGGGAATCCCGGCATGGTGCAGCCGATGCAGATACCGCCGACGTTCGGGCACCCGCCGACGCCGTTGAGCCAGCCGCGTTTGGGCACATTGCATTTCACGACCGGTCCCCAGCACCCCAATTTCACGATGCACTTCGGCGAGCCGTACTCATCGGCGAAATCACCCTGCTCGTAGTATCCGGCGCGATCGCAGCCCTCGTGCACGGTCGCACCGAACAACCACTTCGGGCGCAGCGCCTCGTCGAGCGGAATCATCGGCGCCTGGCCGGTGGCCATGTACAGCAGATAGGTCAGGGTCTCGGAGAGATTGTCCGGCTGGATCGGGCATCCGGGCACACAGACGATCGGAATATCGGCCTTGGACTTCCAGTCCCAGCCGAGATAATCCGGAACTCCCATCGCTCCGGTGGGATTACCGGCCATCGCGTGAATGCCGCCGTAGGTGGCACAGGTGCCGACGGCCACCACCGCGGTGGCCTTGGGCGCCAGCCGGTCGAGCCATTCACTGGTGGTCATCGGCTGGTTGGTCTCCGGGTTGTTGCCGAAACCGCACCAATAGCCGTCGCCGTGTAATTGTTCGTTCGGGATCGATCCTTCGACCACCAGAACGAAGGGTTCGAGTTCGCCGCGATCGGCCTTGAAAAACCATTCGAGGAAGTCGTCGGCTCCCCCGTTGGGACCGCATTCGAAATCGATCAGCGGCCAATGTACGGCGATCTTGGGCAGGCCGGGGAGTGCTCCGAGAGCGATTTCCTCGACACTGGGCTGGGTGGCGGCAGTCAACGCCACCGAATCACCGTCACAACTGAGGCCCGCGTTGATCCACAGGACGTGTATCAGCGTTTCTTCGGCCCGAACTGCTTCTTGGGTGGGCATGAACGCCGCCTTCCCGAGCCGGGCGGGGGCTGGCCGATCCGGCTCGAAGCCGTCTCAATCTGTGATACAGACCACACCGAGCTTAGTCTCGCGAGAAATGAACCTCAATGGGTGCGGCCGTTACCGATCCTCGCTGTCCGGCCAGCCACTCGTACCAGCCGGCCAGGCCCGCGCCGGTGGTCGCCGACACCGGGAAGACCTCGACACCGGAGTTGATCGCGTGGATGTAGCGCGTGCAGGCGTCGAGATCGAAATCGACATAGGGCAGCAGGTCGATCTTGTTGATCAGCACCAGTCCGGCCGCGGCGAACATGTGCGGATACTTCAACGGTTTATCGGTTCCCTCGGTCACCGAGACGATCACGACCTTCGCACGCTCGCCGAGATCGAACAGAGCCGGGCACACCAGATTGCCGACGTTCTCGATGAAGACCACGCTGCCTCGCACCGGGTCCAGCGATGCGAGCGCGCCACGGGTCATCTGCGCGTCGAGATGACACCCGGCGCCGGTGTTGATCTGCACCACCGGGCAGCCGGTGGACTCGATTCGCCGCGCGTCCAGCAGCGTCTCCTGATCGCCCTCGACGACGGCGATCGGCGTACCGGGGCATTCGCGGATGGTGCGTTCCAGCAGCGTCGTCTTGCCCGCACCCGGCGAACTGGTGAGGTTCAGCGCGAGGATGTCCCGCTCGGCCAGCCAGCGCCGATTGTCTTGGGCCAGTCGGTCGTTCTTGGCCAGGACCTTCTGCTCCAGTGTCACCGTCTCGGTCGGCTGGTCGCCGAACTCGGGCCGGTGGGAGTGCTCGTGCGCGTCCCCGTTTCCGTGACTGTGGTTGTGGTCGTGCGTGTGGTCGTGGTCGTGCGTGTGGTCGTGCTCGTGCGGGCCGGTGATCACCGCCTGGGTGTCGTCGCCGCCGCATCCGCAGGTTGCGCACATGTGTCACTCACCTCCATGGAGCGGATTCGCAGCTCCCGCCCGGCGCGGATGTCGACGTCGGCGCTGCCGCAGGCGCACAGCGGGATCGGATCGGGTAGACCGAATTCGGCGCCGCAGGTGCGGCAGCGCGCCCGGGCGGGAATTTCCTCGACGACGAGTTCGGCGCCCTCGGCGAGGGTGCCTTCGGCCGCGAGGCCGAAACAGAAGTGCAGGGAATCCGGAACCACCGCGCAGAGCGTCCCGATCGAAACGGTCACGCGGTACACCCGCCGCCCGGCAGCGTGCTCACAGGCGCCGCTCACGATCGCCTGCGCGATTGCCAGCTCGTGCATGAGTTCTCTCGATTCATCGATACGCCGATTCATCGAAGGCCGATTCACTCAGCGTACTCCGGCAACTTCCTCGCACAACCCGCTCTACCAGGACTCATTCAGCGGTCCGCTCCGGGCACGGGCGGCGAATACGCGGCCGCCACCGCACCGATGACCGGGCCTCCCTCATGGCGGTGCAGTACGGCGGGACCTCGGCGCCGCGTCGCGTTACGTCCTGCCGTCGCTGCGGCTTTCAGAAGATCCTCAGCGTCACGCGGCCGGCGGTGCGGCGGATCCGGTTTACGGTTGTGCGATGGGTAAGCCGTTGTCGGCAAGGTCAGCCGTCAATTCGACGCCACCACCGTCATCTGGCAGTTCGTCAGCGGCCGATAGCGCCCACCGAGGCCGTGGCGGGCGGCTACTTCGCGAGTGAGCGGCTGATGAGCAGACGCTGAATCTGATTGGTGCCCTCGAAGATCTGCGTGATCTTGGCTTCCCGCATATACCGCTCGACGCGGAAGTCGCGGGTATAGCCGTAGCAACCGAAGACCTGCACCGCGTCGGTGGTCACCTTCATCGCGGCGTCGGTGGCGACGAGCTTGGCGACCGAGGCCTGCCGCGAGTAGGGCAGTCCGGCATCGCGACGGCGCGCGGCGTCGAGGTAGGTGGCACGGGCCGAGTCGACGGCGGCGGCCATATCGGCGAGCAGGAACCCCAGCCCCTGATGATCGATGATCTTGCGGCCGAAGGTGCTGCGCTCTTTCGCATAGCCGACGGCCTCGTCGAGGGCGGCCTGCGCCAATCCCGTCGCCACCGCGGCGATCCCGAGACGCCCGGAATCCAATGCGCTGAAAGCGATTTGCAGACCTTGCCCCTCGGCGCCGATCCGCCGCTGCGCGGGCAGGTACGCGTCGTCGTAATGCGCGGTCGTGGTCGGCACCGCGTGCAGGCCCATCTTTTCCTCGGGCTTGCCGAAACTCAGACCCTCGAGGTCTTTCGGCACCAGGAAACACGAGATCCCGCGCGACCCTTCACCGGTACGGGCGAACACGCTGTAGAAATCGGCGATCCCACCGTGGGTGATCCACGCCTTGGTGCCGTTGAGCCGATAACCGCCATCCGCCGGCACGGCCTTGCACGTCACCGCGGCGGCATCCGATCCCGCTTGCGGCTCGGACAGGCTGTAGGCGCCGATCGTGGCGCCGCCGAGCATCTCCGGTAGCCAGCGGCGCCGCTGTTCCTCGGTCCCGAACGCCATCAGCGGATGGCAGGCGAGGCTGTGCACGCTCACCGCGACCGCCACCGCCGCCCACCGCGCCGCGATTTCCTCGAGCACCTGCAGATACACCTCGTAGGGCTGGCCGCCACCGCCCCACTCCTGCGGATACGGCAGACTCAGCAACCCTGCCTCGCCGAGCGTGGCGAAAACACCGTTCGGATACGACGGCGAATTCCGGGAAGTACACGCCGCTTTCGCCGCCGACCTCGCCGCGACCATGATGGTCCGAATCCAGCAGGGCGGCGTCCGCACCGAGACCGGCCTCGACGACGCCGACGCCTACCGCGAACTCGCCGCTATCCTCACCACCGGCATTCAGCGGTAGAGACCGCGCAGTGCCCGGCACGCGGCCTCGACGATCTCGTCGGCCGTCACCTCGATGGCACCGTCGAGCCAGGCGGTGACCAGTTCGGCCATACCGCCGATGAACAACAGACCGGCGGTTTCGTCGGCGGCCCGGCTGCGACCGTTATCGCCGAGCCAGGTGCGTACTTCGAGGGCCGACTCGTGCGCCAGGTGCCGCAGCAATTCCGTACGCCGCCTGCGCAAGTGCGGAAACGCCACCGACTCGACGATCGCGACCCGGCCCTTGCGCGGATCCTCGACCAGCAGCCGCACGAACGCGCCGATCGATGCCCGCATGCGGGCTTCCGGATCGCCTCCGGCGGCGTCGGCGGCACTGCGGCTGGTGTCCTCGATGTCGACGGCGATCTCGTTCAGCACGGCCTCGAGCAGAGCGTCGAGTCCGGCGAAACTCTCGTAGAAGTAGCGCTCACTGAGTCCCGCCTCGGCGCACACCGCGGTCATCGTCGTCCGAGTCCCCGCCTCGGCCCACACCGTGAGCCCCGCGTCCAGCAGGCGCGACCGGCGTTCGGTGGCCCGTTCGGCGGCGGTCGCTCCGCGATAGACCCCTGATTGCACGGCCATGGCCCCAGCATGCCACGCGAGTTCCGCACTAAGGTTGACAGGACGTCCTTCCTGAATCAGGCTGTCATGTGAGCGGCATCACAGAGACGAGGTGTGCGATGACGGCCGACGCCGTGCGGACCAGGCCCATCCCGACTCAGCGGCGGGAGGACCGCGGCTACCCCGTACTCGGGCAACTGCTGCAATACGCCCAGGACCCGCTGGCTCTGTTCCAGCGGGAATGGGATCATTACGGGCCGGTCGCTCCGATGTATTCACTCGGCCGGACCGCGGCCCTGTTGCTCGGCCCCGACGCGTGCGGCGAGGCGCTGCTGAACAAGGACGGGGCACTGGCCAACGAACCGGCCTGGTCGCGGCTGGTCGGCCCGTTCTTCCACGGCGGGCTCATGCTCATCGATTTCGACGAGCACAAGCGGCATCGGCGAATCATGCAGCAGGCCTTCACCCGCCCCCGCCTGCAGGCATACACCGAGCGCCTGCATCCGGCGATCGAACAGGGTGTCGCGCACTGGGGCGAGAGCGAATCCTTCCCGGCGTACCGGAAACTCAAGCAGCTCACCCTCGATATCGCCGCCGACCTGTTCATGGGTGGCGCCGCGGACACCTCACCGGCCGAGATGGACCGGATCAACAAGGCGTTCATCGCGTGTGTGCAGGCCGCGGCCGGAATCGTGCGCGGCAACGTGCCGTTCACCCGCTGGGGCAGGGCCTATCGCGGCCGGCGAGTGCTCGAAGACTTTCTGCGGCACTATCTGCCCGCGAAACGCGCCGAGCAGACCGACGACATCTTCTCGGTGCTGTGCCACATCGAAGACGAGGACGGCGCCCGGTTCAGCGACGACGACGTGATCAACCACATGATCTTCCTGATGATGGCCGCCCACGACACCTCCACCATCACCACCTCCACGATCCTGCAATATCTCGGACAGCACCCGGAATGGCAGCAGCGTTGCCGCGGTGAGGCAGCGGCGCTCGGCCCCGCACCGTCGATGGCCGAACTCGAGCGGCTGGAGTCCATCGATCTGGTCATGCGCGAGGCGCTGCGACTGCGCGCCCCGGTTCCGGTCCTGGTCCGCTACGCGGTGAAAGACACTGTGATCCAAGGGGTTCGCATCCCGGCCGGCACCGATGTGGTCATCGGAATCCAGTTCACCCATCTGATGCCGCAGTACTGGACCGACCCGCACACCTTCGATCCCGACCGCTTCGGCCCCGAACGCCGCGAGGACAAATCCCATCGTTTCGCATGGGAGCCCTTCGGCGGCGGCGCGCACAAATGCGTCGGCATGCATTTCGGTGGGCTGGAAGTGAAGTCGATCATGCATCGCCTGCTGCGCGACTACTACTGGCGGGTGGACCCCGCCTACGTCGCGCCACTGGACTACCACTCCCTCCCCTATCCCAAGGACGGCCTGCCCATCACCTTCGTCCGCAACTGAGCACCCCCACTATTTCCGCGGCAAGCCCAGGACCACGGTGGCGATGGTGTTGAGCTGGATTTCCAAGGTCCCGCCGCCGATCACCCAGCTCGGGATGTCGAGTTCGTGGAGGACGACTTCGCAGTCCTGCTGGTTCAGCGTCGTTGCTGGGCAAGGGTTTCCAGCGTCGACGCCCAGCCCTGTCCGACCTCACCGAGGACCATGTCACGGTCCGGGCTCCCGCCCGCGCACCCCGATTAGAACAGGTTCGCGGCGATGTGCGGGGCCTTTCACCGCGACGCCACCCCGTGCCAGGCCGAACCCGCCCCGGATTCGCCGATGCGGTAGATCTGCACGGACGCGGCCACGCTCGCGGCGATCGCGACGACCGCCACCGCGCCCACCAGCAGGCGGGAGAGCCCACGCTCACGGCCCGCACGCACATGAACCACCGCGATCAGGGCCGCCGCGACGACCGACGCGGCGGCGAAGTAGACGAACGTGTCGCCGAGGTGGGTGTGGGTGCGCAGATCGGGATTGGCACCGACCCGGTGCTCGAGCCATTCACCGGCCTCGGTGGTGATCGGAGTCAGGACGAGGACCACCACCGCCAGCGCCAGGTTCAGCCACACGAACCGCCGGCGCGCCGCGGGCCACAGCGCACACGCGATGGTGAGCACGGCGGTCAACGGCGCCAGGACCACCACGAAATGGACCAGAAGAATATGAGCGGGTAGCCCATTGAGAGTCGACATCGAAGGACTTTCTTTCGGACGGACGAACGCGCGCCAGCGTTCCACGACCATGCTGTGAAATCGCTGAGCCGCGAGGCCGTCGTGGTGAACGTGACGCGGCCGTGGACCCGCGCCGATCCCGGTGGCGGTACAGCCGGCCGCAGGCAATCGGGAGGCCTGGCGTGCCCTCGAGTGATCTCCGACGACGACATGCGCGTGCTGCGGAACATGGAACAGTTCCAGGATTACGGCGACTCCAGCAGGTTCCCGGTTTTCAGCGGTAGGTAGCCGCGGTGGGCGGAATGCCGAGCGCGAGCAGGGCGGTGTCGTCGTCGACGCCGTCGAATCCCGCGAGCAGCTCGGTCAATGCGGCGATCAGCCCGGGCGCGGACACCGGGCCGAGGGCATCGATGAATTCGCGAAGACGTTCCTCACCGAGGCGTTCGCGACCACGGACACGGGCCTCGGTGAGGCCGTCGCTGTAGAGCAGTACGGTATCGCCGGGTGCGAGATGTACTGCGCGGCCGGCGAATACCGCATCCGGAAGTGCCCCGACCAGCATGCCGCCCGGGGTCTCGAGCGACTCGGTCGTGCCCTCGGCCCGGATCAGCACCGGTGGCGGATGCCCACCGGCGGCGACGGTGAGTGTGGGGCCGGTGGGAGCCGGCCGCGCGGAGCCATAGACCACGGTGCGGAAACGTGGTGTGCCGGTGTGGAATTCACGGCAAAACACCGTGTATAGGTGTGCCAGCACGGCCAGTGGGTCCGGGACGTAGACCGCCGCGGCGCGCATCGTGTATCGCGCCGAGGACGTCACCACCGCGGCGTCGGCGCCTTTGCCACAGACGTCGCCCAGGAAGAATCCCCAGGTGTCAGGGGTGAGCGGGAACAGGTCGTACCACGCTGGAGCCGGACCGACCTTCTCCTCGGCGCCTCGTATGCCGAGGCCCTCACCGGATCCGGACCGACACGACGCACGGTCAGTCTGGCAGCCCTGCTCCGGCCGGGCGCAGCCCGAGGCGCGCGAGTTCGCTCAGCACGGCCGCGACGGCGTCCGGCACTGCCGCCGCCACCGGGCCGGACAGGCCGACGCCCGGATCGAGGCGCTGCGCCTCGACCGCGACGACGACGAGTTCGGCCGGGGCCCGGCCCAGGACTCGTGCGAGCGGCAGCGCGTCCGCAATGCCCAGCGCATGCGAGCCGGCGGCGCGAGGGCACCCGCGCAGGGCCTCGACAGTGGTGCGCGACACCCGCCCGGGGGCCGAGGGATCGCGGCGGACCGCGTCCACGACCACCGCGAGCTCGACACCGGCCCAGAGGTCGAGAAGGCCGGTAGGTTCGCCGTCACACTGCGCCACCCTGACGGCAGGGATGCGCAGCGAGTCGAGGCGGCGGGCCACGGCGGGGCCGATGCCGTCGTCGTGCCGGTAGTCGTTCCCGACACCGATCACCACGGCCCGCGGTCCGGTCATCGGCGCACCAGGTCGAGCTCGAGGAAGTGCGCCGAGCAGGAGATGCACGGGTCGTAGTTGCGGATCGTGCGTTCACACAGGTGGGTGAGTGCCACATCGTCCAGTCCGAGGTTGGCCTCGACCACCCGGCGCAGGTCGTCCTCGATCGCGGCCTGGTTCTGCGAAGTGGGCGGAATGATGGTGGCCGCGCTGACGACTCCGGTGTCGTCGGTTTCGTATCGGTGGTAGAGCACCCCGCGGGGAGCTTCGCTGACGCCGTGGCCGACACCGGCACGTGGCCGCGCGGCGACCGCCGGTCGCGCGGGTCGCTCGTAGTCACCGATCAGCCGGAGCGCTTCATCGAGGGCGTAGACGAGTTCGACGGCGCGAACGAGGATGCTGCGGAAGGGGTTACGGCACCGCTCGCGCAGGCCCGCGGCCGCCGCGACCTCGCGGGCCAGCGGTGACAGGTGCGCGGAGTTGAGACTGTAGCGGGCCAGTGGGCCGGCCAGGTATCGCCGGCCGTCCAAGCGGGCATGCAACGCCGTGGAATGCGGCACCTGCCCTTCGACGACGTGCGCACCGAAATCGGCTGCGGTGAACGATGTTCCGCTGTCGCTGCGCAGGGTGCCGTCTTCGATGGCGTACCTGTCCGGCGCGGTGACGGCCAGCAGGTCGTGGTCGAGTTCGAGGTCGGGAAATTCGAAACCTGCGGCGAATTCGGCGGTCTCGGCGGCATAGTCCCGCGCGCGACGCAGCTGTTCGGCGACCGGCTCGAACCGGGCCCGTTCCGGTACCGCGTAGAAGCCGCCGACCCGGATATTGATCGGATGGATCGAGCGGCCTCCCACAAGTTCGAGCAGGCTGTTGCCCGCCTTCTTCACCGCCAGACCGTGTTCCACCAGTTCCCGGTGGTCGGCGGCCAGCGCGACGGCATCGGGATAGCCCAGGAAATCGGGCAGGTGCAGCAGGTAGATGTGCAGGGCGTGGCTGGAGATCCACTCACCGCAGTACATCAGCCGTCGCAACGCCGCCAGCGGCGCGTCGAGGCGGATACCGCAGAGCTGCTCGAGTGCGTTACACGCGCTGGTCTGATAGGCCACCGGGCAAATTCCACAGATCCGCGCGGTGATATCGGGTGGCTCGGTGTACGCCCTGCCGCGCAGGAACGCTTCGAAGAATCGTGGTGGCTCGTAGATGTTCAGTTCCGCGCGGGTGACCTTGTCGTCCTCGACGACGACCCGCAGGGCTCCCTCCCCTTCCACCCGAGCCAGCGAGCTCACCGTCAATCGCCTACTGCGGTGGCTCATCTTGCCCCCTCTCCGCGAACGGCGGTGCGGCGGCGGCGAATGTGCCGAACACCCGATCGATATCTTCGTAGGACATGCCGTTGACACGCAGAATCGGAAGCAGCGCACCGATATTGGGGCGTGCCATGGGCCCGAAGCACCCGTAGCAGCCGCGGTGGTACGACGGGCACAGGGCTCCGCAGCCGGCCTGAGTGACCGGGCCGAGGCACGGTATGCCGTCGGCGACCATGACGCAGGTATTGCCACGGCGCTTGCATTCGGTGCACACACTGGTGTCCGGCAGATCGGGTGCGCGACCGGCCAGCAGGGCACAGAGCGTGTCGAGGAGCTGGCGGCGGTCGATCGGGCAGCCGCGCAGTTCGTAGTCCACTCGCACATGGGCGGCGATCGGTGTGACGGTGTCCAGCGTCGAGATGTACTCCGGGCTCGCGTACACGATCGAGGTGAAGTCGCCGATATCGGCGAAGTTGCGCAGTGCCTGAATGCCGCCGTGGCTCGCGCAGGCGCCGATCGTGACGAGAATTCGCGACTGCGAACGGATTTCGGCGATCCGATCAACCTCTTCGGGCGTGGAGACCGACCCCTCGACCAGCGACACGTCGTAGGGCCCGGGTTCGACCGCACTGGACGCCTCGGTGAAATGCGCGATCCGAATCCGGCCCGCGAGCGTCAGCAGCTCGTCCTCGCAGTCCAGCAGGGTGAGCTGGCAGCCGTCGCAGGAGGTGAACTTCCAAACCGCGAGCGTCGGGACGGCCATCACAACTCCTGCACCCTCATCAGCGGTTCGGCCACCGCGTAATCGACGACGGGACCGTCCCGGCAGATCAGGAGCGGCCCGAGCTGGCAGTGGCCGCATCGGCCCACGCCGCACTGCATATTGCGCTCCATCGACAGCCGGATGTCGCCGCGGGCCACACCGTGCCGCATCAGGGTCCGCGCGCAGAACCGCATCATCGGTTCCGGCCCGCACAGGAACGCGGTGGTGCGCGCGGGATCGATGACGAGCGCGCCGAGGGGTTCGGTGACGAAACCGACCCTTCCGGTCCAGCCGGGAGCCGGGTGATCGACGGTCCGGTACAGCTCGAGCCGATCGTCGGCCTGCCATGCGCGCTGATCGTCCCGGAAGAGGATCTCACCGGGGGTTCGCGCGCCGGTGATCAGCACGATCCGGCCGTATTCGGCGCGGCGCGCCAGCGCCTCCAGCACGATCGAACGCAGCGGCGCCACACCGACTCCACCGCCGACGACGACCAGATCTCGGCCGACGGCGGAATCGAGATCCCACCCGGTACCGAACGGCCCGCGCACCCCGATCACGGCACCGGGCGGGGAGTCGTACAGCGCGGCGCTCACCGCGCCGACCGAGCGGATGGTGTGCTCGAGCAGATCGCCCGGGGCACAGGGGTTGCCGCTGATCGAGATGGCGATCTCACCCACCCCGAATCGGTAGAGCATCATGAACTGGCCCGCCCGGAACCGTTGTGCCGCACCATCTATCGGGGCGAGGACCAAGGTCGCGGTATCGGCGGTCTGCGCGATGCGGTCGACCACCCGATAACGGAGCATGATGTCCGGGTCGGCCACCACGGCTGCGGCCGGCGCGCTGCTCACCACCCACCTCCGCTCTCCCCCCGGCGCAGCGGGACGGTCGTGGCCGCCTCGCCCGGATTGCGGTAGAGGTTCAACAACCTCGCCCGGGTAGCCTGCAGCCGCTCCACGAGTGCCTCGAAGAGCAGCAGGGTGAGCGTGTAGCCGAACGTCGGGTCGGCATCGGCGATGTCGGCCAGGCGGGCCGCGTCGAATTCGATCGCCTGCACGGGCTCGGTGGTGACGGCGCCGAAGTGCCAGCGGTACGGCGGCACCAGCCATGACCATCCGAGCAGATCACCGGGCCCCAGGGTCTGTACCACGAACGGATCGCGGCCGGGAAGCGCCGCGTCCACAGCCACACATCCCGATCGGAGGAGCCAGCACCGGTCGGCCCGGCGGCCTTCCGTGATCAACCGCTGCCCGGCGGGATAGCCGACGTTTCGCCCGGCTCGCGCGAGCGTGTCGAGTTTGCCGCGGTCCAGCGTGGCCAGCGGCGCGAAGGCGGCCAGCTCCTCAGCGGTGGTCATCGTCGCCCCCGTCGACCGTTTCGGCCAGGCGGGCGACCTCGACGGTCAAATCGATACCCGCCGGGCACCACGCGATGCAGCGTCCACACCCCACACAGCCGGAACTGCCGAATTGGTCGTACCAGGTACTCAATTTGTGGGTGAGCCACTGCCGGTACCGGCTCTCGCCCGACTGCCGCACACTGCCGCCGTGCAGATGGGAGAAGTCGAGTTCGAAACACGAGGCCCAGCGCTCCCAGCGCTCGGCATGTGCGCCGGTGAGATCGGTGACGTCCTCGGTGGTGGTGCAAAAGCAGGTGGGACAGACCATGGTGCAGTTGGCGCAGGTGAAGCAGCGGCTCGCGACGTCCTGCCAATGGGGTGACTCGTGGGTGCGGCGAAGCATGTCGCGGAGATCGACGTCCGGCATGCTGCGACCCATCCGGCCCGCCGCCGCCGCGACCTCGGCTCGTGCCGCCGAAATCTCTGCCTCCGAACTCGGTTCACCGACCAGTTCGGCGGCGATGCGCGCACCCGCCTCGGTGCCCACGTCGACGAGGAACCGGTGCCCGGTGTGGTCGATGCGTTCGGTGAGGGCGAGGTCGTAGCCGGAGGACACGTCCGGGCCGGTGTGCATCGATGCGCAGAAGCACACGCCGCCGGGCTCGGTGCAGTTCACGCCGATGATGAACAGCTCCCGGCGCCGCGCCGCGAACGCCGGGTCGGGATGCGCGCCGCCGCCGAGCACCTGCCCGAGCACGCCGATCGCGGCCATATCGCAGCCGCGCACGCCGAGGAATGCGGTCGGCGTCGGAACCTCCTGCACCGGTTCGGAATTCAGATCCGCATCGAGCCGGGCGATCCGTCGATGGGGCGGCTGGAGGAATTGTTTCCACGACCCCGGGCCGGCCGAATGCGAGAAGACGGCTTCGTCGTCACGCCGGAACAGCCGATAGCGCCCCGGCTCGGTGTGCACGCCCCAGCCCCCGGGCAGCCGGGCGCCCGAATCGAGCTCGTCGAGGACTATCGCGCCATCGCGAACCTGCGGACCGATAACCCGGTATCCGTGCTCGACCAGAACGGTGACGAGCCGATCCAGGCCCGCCCGGTCGATCGTCATGTTGTCGCCGATGGTCATGTGGAGCCTCTGTTCACCGCACAGTCGGTATTCGTCGCCGGTTCGCGTTCCAGCCTCGTCGCGGGGCCGGCGGATCGGGAGCGCCGAAGGTCCCGGCCGGAGGGCCGGAAGGCCCGAATCGGATCGATCCACGGCAGCGGGCGCCTTGTCCTCGGAGGACCTCGACTCCAGATGATCGACGAGTCGGGCCACAAGATCGCCGGAGTACCGGATTCGTGCCGAGGGGCCGGGTAGACTCTCGCCGCGTACGGGAATCGGCCCCGGTCGCCGATTCCCGTTGCCCGCAACACGTTCGACGCGGCACTCCGCATATCGCCGTTGCCGCTTCGTCTCGGAAAGGACTGCGACGTGGAATCCGGCTCCCCTGTCGACCTGCGACAGAACCAGCCCCACACTGCCCGCATGTACGACTACTACCTCGGCGGCCAGGACCACTACAGCGCGGATGCGGAAGCGGCCGAGAAGGTCGTGGCGACCTGGCCCGGAGTGCGGGTGGCCGCGCAGCAGAACCGGGCGTTCATCCACCGCGTCACACGGTTCCTGGCGAACGCGGGGATTCGTCAATTCCTCGATATCGGAACGGGGATCCCCACCGAGCCGAATCTGCATCAGGTGGCCCAGCAGGTCGCCCCCGACGCACGAGTCGTCTACGTCGACAACGATCCGATCGTGCTCGTCCACGCCCGGGCGTTGATGATCAGCTCCCCGGAGGGACGCACCAACTACATCTCCGCCGACGTCACCACTCCCGAAGCGATTCTCGACGCCCCGGGGCTGCACGAGACGCTGGATCTGACCCAGCCGGTCGCGGTCAGCCTCAACGCGCTGATGCATTTCGTCCCCGACGAGCACGGCGCCTACGGAATCATCGAGACGCTGATGAAGCGGTTCGTGCCCGGCTCGTACCTGGTGATGACGCATGTCACCCCGGACTTCGATCCTACGGCGATAGCGACCGTGGTCGACATCTACCGCCGCAGCGGCCTGCCATGCCAGGTCCGCAGCCGCGACGAGTTCGCGCGCTTCTTCGACGGCATGGAGCTGATCGAACCGGGTGTCGAGGTACCGCACCGCTGGCGCCCCGACGGTGTCGCACCCGCGAAGAAGATGGACGCGCAGGTGTCCGCCTACGCGGCCGTCGCACGCAAGTAATCCGGTCCCGGCGGCCGGAACAGGCTGTGCCGCAAGGGTTTCGGTGTCCGCAGTCCCGCACGCCGTCCCGCGTTATCGGCACGCGGGACGGCCGAGCGACGTTCGGCCATCGGTGATTCGCAGCGCCTTGAGCCGGGCGTACAGCGTGGTGCGGCTGATGCCGAGTTCGTGTGCCGTCTTGAGCTTGTTGCCCTGATTGCGGCGCAGCGCCTCGACGATGGCATCGCGCTCGGCGCGCTCGCGACCGGACAGGCGGCGGGCCCGCGAAGACACACGGTAACGGTCCGGCAGGTCGGCTACCGTCACGTCACCGCGATGGCGATGCCGCAGCACGTGCGCCAGGACGGCCTTGAGTTCGTGCAGGTTGCCGGGCCACGGGTGGGTGGCGAGCAGTTCGATCACGCTCGGCAGCAACCGCACATCGGCGGACGGATCGAGTTCGTGCAGCAGGGTTTTCGTGATCGCGGGCAGTTCGGCGACGCGCTCGTGCAGCGGCGCCACGTCCACCCGCTGCACACACCGGGCCGCCAGCGCGGCATGCGCGCCGTGGGTATCGCGCAGCGGTAGCGAGGTCAGCAGCACTCTGCGGCCGCGGGCTGCGTCGATCGCATCGATCAATTGGTCGACCACCGGCTCCGGCAGGAGATCGACCCCCTCGATGCAGACGGTGCCGCCGGGGCCGGACAAGTTCTCCCGCAGGCTGTCGATCCAGTGCTGGGCGCCGTCCGCCGCGACGTCCGCGCACTGATGGAATTCCACGTCTTCGCCGCGCGCCATCCGCCGAGCCTCGCTACTGCGGCCGGACCCCCGTTCGCCGACGATCAGAACCGGTCCCGCCGTCGTGGCTTCCAGCGCCCGCTGCCCGGTGGTGCCCGCCCGCGTCCTCGTCACGGTCGCGGCCTCCTCGATGGGTTCGAAGTGGAACAGCATGCCGGTGTCGGCGCCGGGCGCCTGGGACAGATGGATGCGTACCGCCGCACCGGACGCGAGCCGAACCTCGGTGACGCGCGGATGTGCGGCGGTCCGCTCCGCCAGCAGACGCAACAGCGCGTAGTCGGACGGGCCGAGCAGATCCACCGCGCTCTTGTTGGTCAGCACGATGTCGTCACCGACCGCGGCGATGGCGCGCCGCTGCCGGGAAACGGTCTGGAACGCGGCCAGCAGCGCACGTTCGGACGCCTTGGCCTGATCCAACAGCCGCTGTTCGATATCCTGTGCCGCCCGCTGCAGAAACGGGCCGAGCAGCGGATCGGCGTGGGTATTGGTGCTGGTGATGTCCAATGCGCCGACCAGGCGGCGGGTGACCGGATGCAAGACCGGGTGACCGTAGCAGGTGAATCCCTTGAAGCGCTCGATGTAATGCTCGGAGCCGTTGACGGCGATGCCGCGGCGGGTTTCGAGCGCGGTACCCAGCGCATTGGTGCCGAAGGTGTCCTCGGCGAGGCTGGTCCCGCTCCGGATGCCCAGGGTGTCCAGCGCCTGTTCGAAGCGCGGATCGCCGAACCACCGGTAGACCAGCCGGCACTCGCGATCCGCGAGCAGCAGGCTGTAGGCGGTGTCGGCGAGGGCGAGCGCCATCTGATCGAGAACCGGCCGCGCGGCCTCGAGCAGCCGACTGCGCGGATCGACCTCCACCGCGGGCAGATCGGGGAATCCGTCGAACTCTGGTGGCACGCCGGACAGCTTCGAGCGCCGCCACGACAACTCGATCTCCCGGCGCGGCGCCGAGTCCGTCGCATCGCCACACTGCGATGTCGCCATTCGGGTGCTACCTCCTGTCTGCCGTGAAAACCCACGTCGGTCGCGGTTCGCCGGCCGTCCCGCGGTCTCGAGCGGGGACCGCGGCCGCCACGGTGGCGGCGGCCGCGGGGGCGGACCTACGATCCGGCGTGGATCACCACACCACGGATATTCTTGCCGTCGCGCAGGTCTTGATAGCCCTGATTGATGCCTTCGAGCGAATATCGCGTGGTGATCAGCTCGTCGAGCTTCAACTGACCGCTGTCGTAGAGCCGCAGCAGCCGCACGATGTCGTACTGCGGGTTGGCGGATCCGAACAGGGTGCCCTTGATGGTCTTCTCGTTCAGCGTCAGCTCGGCGCCGGAGACGTGGACGGTGAGCTTGGCCGGATCGGCCAGGCCCGTGACGACCACGGTCCCACCTTTGCCGATGATGCCGAAGGCGGCCGACACGACCTCCTCGGTCACCGTGCCGACGGTGATGATCGCCTGGTCGGCGCCCTGCCCCCAGGACAGTTCGGCGACCTTCTCGGCCGCCTCCTCGGCCGTCGAAAAGGCATGGGTGGCACCCATTTTCAGCGCCGTCTCGCGTTTGAAGCCGACCGGGTCGACCACCACGACGTACTTGGCCCCGGCGTGGACGGCGCCCTGCACCGAATTGATGCCCAGGCCGCCGATGCCGTAGATCACCGTGATGTCACCGGCGCGCACATTGCCCGAGTAGACGGCGCTGCCCCACCCCGTCGGCACCCCGCAGCCCACGACCACCGCGGTCTCGAGGGACAGCCAGTCGTCGACCTTCACCACCGAATGCTGAGAGATCGTCGCCCGCTCGGAGAACGTGCCCAGCATGCACATCGCGCCGAAATCCACTCCGCCGGAATGGAATCGGAACGTCCCGTCGGGCATACAGCCGTCCAGGATGGTCGCGCCCATATCGCACAGGTTCTGCCGGCCGGTCGAGCAGTACCGGCAGGTGCCGCAGTTGGGAATGAAACTGCACACCACGTGGTCACCGGGAGCGACCTTGGTGACGCCGGGACCCACCTCCTCGATGATTCCCGAGCCCTCGTGCCCGCCGACGATCGGATAGCGCGGCGGCAGATCGCCGTCGGTGAGATGCAGGTCGGAATGGCACAGTCCGGCGGCGGTGTAGCGGATCAGGACCTCGCCGGGGCCGGGCCCGTCCAGGTCGAGCTCCATCAGTTCGAAGGGTTTGCCGGGCTCGACGAGTACTGCTGCTGTTGTCTTCACGAAAGTTCTCCTGCGCTGGAATCAGAGGGCGACGTTGACCGACTTGGTCTGCAGATACAGATCCAGCCCGTCCGGACCGAGTTCACGGCCCCAGCCGGACTGCTTGTAACCACCGAAGGGCATCGCGGTGTCGAAGCCGTTGTAGTGGTTGATCCACACCGAGCCGGCTTTCAGCTCACGGGCCACCCGGTGCGCCTTGGAGATGTCACGGGTCCAGATGCCCGCGGCCAGGCCGTAGATCGAATCGTTGGCCTGTTTCGCGGCCGCCGCGATCCCTTCGTCGGCGTCGAACGGCAGAGCCGCCACGACCGGGCCGAAGATCTCCTCGCGCACGATGCTGAATTCGGGCCGCACATCGACGAATACGGTCGGCTGCACGAAGTATCCGGTGTCGCCGTGCCGGCCTCCACCGGTCAGCGCCTTCGCACCGTCCGCGAGACCGGCCTGCAGATAGGCGGTGACGCGGTCGAACTGCTCCTGCGATACCAGCGGGCCCAGCTCGGTGGACGGGTCCAAGCCGGGGCCGATCTTCACCCGCGAGGCGGCCTCGGCCACCGCGCTGGTGAAATCGCCGAAGATCTTGTCCTCCACATACAGTCGCGTCCCCGCGACACAGCACTGTCCGTGATTGAACAGCCAGGCGTTGAGTGAGCCGGTAACCGCGGCCTCGAAATCCGCGTCGGCGAACACCACATTGGGGCTCTTGCCGCCCAGCTCCAGCGACACCTTCTTCAGATTGCCCTTGGCAGCGTCGACGACCAGCTTGCCGACCTCCGTGGATCCGGTGAAGGCGACCTTGTCGACGTCGTCGTGCGCGGCCAGGGCGGCGCCGGCATCGCCGAATCCGGTCACGATATTGACCACGCCGGGCGGGAATCCGGCCTCCTGGAACACCTCTCCCAGCAGCAACGCGGTCAGCGGAGTCTGCTCGGCGGGCTTGAGCACCACCGTATTTCCGGCAGCCAAGGCGGGAGCCAGCTTCCAGGCCGCCATCAACAGCGGGAAGTTCCACGGCACGATCAACCCGCAGACGCCGACCGGCTCGCGCAGGGTGTATGCGTGGAACCGGCTGCCGGGCGGCGCGAACGGCATTGACACATCCACCGTGCTGCCCACAATCTTGGTCGCCCAGCCCGCGTAGTAACGGAAGACGTCGGCCGCCCACGCGGTGTCGACGACGGTGGCGACCGCAGCGGATTTGCCGTTGTCCAGCGCCTCGAGTTCGCCGAACTGCTCCGCGCGTTCGGAGAGAAGATCGCCGACCCGCCACAGCAGCCGTTCGCGCTCATTGGGTTTCATCCACTGCCATGGCCCGTTGTCGAAGGCACTGCGGGCGGCGCGGACGGCGCGGTCCACGTCGGCCGCCTCGCCGTGGGCCACCTCCGCCAGCACACTGCCGTCGGCGGGATTGTGCGTCGCGAACGTCCGACCCGATTCGGCATCGGTCCATTCGCCGTCGATCAGCAGCTGCTTTCGACCGCTGAGTACCGCCCGAACGTCCGCCCGGATCGGGAACTCGGAGACGACCGTCATCGAAACCTCCTGGCTACAACCTGATGTGATGCAAGCCATAGTGGGATGAATCAAGCATCGTGAAGTGTTCAGTTTCTGAACACCGCCGTGAGCCGGTCGGCAGCGGGCCCGCGCCGGTGTCGTCTCCCCGCCGGACCGGCGCGTCAGTCCGGGCCGGCATCCACACGGTGGCGGTCCACTACGACCTCGGGAAGAAGTGGACCGCGGAGCCGACCACGATGGTCAGCGGTGCATCTGGTCTACGCCGCCAACCGCGACCCGAACCGATTCACCGATCCGAACCGCTTCGACATCCAACGCCCCGACAACGAGCATTCCGGCTGGGGCACCGGGGCCACGACCTCTGCCCATCGACGTCGACCACATCGCCGGCCGAGCCGATCGATGATCGCGGCGGGCGTCAGGGGGCGACGATTCCGCGGCGGACCTGACCGGGGCCGGGTGTGACGGTGGGCGGCTTGCGATGTCGCGAGGAGCGCAATTGGTAGGGCACGCTGGTGACCATGACACCCGGTTCGAACAGCAGGCGCGCTTTGAGCCGGAGTGAACTCTGGTTGTGAAGCAGGTTCTCCCACCAGTGTCCGACGACGTACTCGGGGATGTAGACGCTGACGACGTCCCGGGGCCGCGATCGGCGAACCCGTTTGATGTATTCGATGACGGGACGGGTGATTTCGCGGTAGGGCGACTCGACGACCTTCAACGGGATGCTGACGTCGTGGCGCTCCCAGGACTGGGTCAGCGCCCGGGTATCGGTGTCGTCGACGTTGACCGTGATGGCGGTGAGAGTGTCGGGGCGGGTGGCGCGCGCGAACTGAACCGCTCGCTGGGTTGCCTTGTGCCAGTCCGAAACCAGCACGATCGCATGCACCCGGCCGGGCAGCGTCGGCTCCTCGTCGGGGTCGATGTCGAGTTCGGCGCGCACGGTCGCGTAGTGGGTGTGGATGAGATACATCATCAGCACCAGCAACGGGATCGCGATGACCACGAGGTAGGCGCCGTGACCGAATTTGGTGATCATGACCACGACCAGAACAACGCCGGTGAAGCAGGCGCCGAACGCGTTGATCGCCCGGGCCCGGTGGATGCGTTGGCGTTGACCCGGTGCGGTCACCGCGCGCAGTTCGCGATTCCAATGCCGGACCATGCCGGTTTGGCACAGCGTGAACGAGGTGAACACGCCGACGATGTAGAGCTGGATCAACCTGGTCGTCTGCCCGTCGAAGGCGTAGATCAACCCGGCGGCGACCGCGGCGAGCAGGACGATGCCGTTGGAATAGGCGAGCCGGTCCCCGCGGGTGTGCAATTGGCGCGGCAGGTAACGATGCTGGGCCAGGATCGAAGTCAGCAGGGGAAACCCGTTGTAGGCGGTGTTCGCGGCGAGGATCAGGATCAGCGCGGTGGTGACCATCAGGTAGTAGAAGCCCAGGCTGCTGTTGCCGAAGACCGCCCCCGCGATCTGCGCGATGACCGTCTTCTGGGCGTCGGTGCGGCAATCGCCCGGAAATCCGATCAGGTCGCAGGTGTTTTCGGCGACTCGCGTATGGGTGATCATCGCCAGCGCGGTCACGCCGGTGAACATGGCGATCGCCAGCACACCCATCGCGGTCATGGTCCGGGCCGCGTTGAGCGACTTCGGTTTCCGGAACGCGGGGACCCCGTTGGAGATCGCTTCGGCCCCCGTCAGCGCCGTACACCCCGAGGAGAAGGCCCGCAGCGCGAGGAATGCCACCGCGGCCGTACCGAGGCCGGCGTGCGCGGCGTGGATCTGGTAGTGCGCGCTCTCGGCGACCGGTGCGTGACCGATCAGCGTCTCGATCAGGCCGATCGAGACCATCACCAGGACGCCGGCGACGAATCCATAGGTCGGCACCGCGAACGCCCGGCCGGATTCTCGCACCCCACGCAGGTTCATCGCGGTCAGCGCCACGATGAACCCGATATCGATCAGCACCCGATGCGGGTTCAACGCCGGCGCCGCGGAGATGATGTTGTCCACCCCCGCCGCGACCGATACCGCCACCGTCATCACGTAATCGACCAGCAGCGCCGCCGCGACCACCAAACCCGGAATCGCACCGAGGTTCTCGGCGACGACCTCATAGGATCCGCCGCCCGACGGATAGGCGCGCACGACTTGGCGATACGACAACGCGACCACCGCCAGCAGCACGACGACACCACCGGCCACCCACGGTGTCAGATACAGGTAGCTGAGCCCGCCCAACGTCAGGATGAGCAGAATCTCCTGAGTCGCATACGCCACCGACGACAGGGGATCACTGGCGAAAATCGGCAATGCCAGCCGCTTGGGCAACAGCGTCTCCCCGAGTCGGTCGCTGCGAAACGGTCGTCCCAGCACCACCCGTTTGGCGACGTCGATCGGTGAAACCACGATTCATCAGCCTAAATCCGGCAAACCCGAACCCAGTCGTCGCGAGGCGTAGGGAAAACGTAAAAATCCGGCGCAGCTGTGTCGCCAACCACACAGAAGTCGTCGATTTCGGCGGGATGCCCTGCCATATAATTGATTAGATAGGCTAAACAACGTGGATCGGCCGGCCGACAGTCCGTTCACCCGGCGCCGCGCCGCATCCACTCTCCGAGCCCATCCGCAGCAACCGAACGTTGCTCTTCACCGAACAAGGAGCTGACCGCAGGAAAGGCAGTTTTGACCGCGACTCGCACCGACGACTACGAGACCACCACCGATTCCCTTCCACCCGATCTACCCGCACAGCCGGATCGCCCCGGCGGGATGTTCGCATCCCTCACCGTGCCGAACTATCGCTACTACTTCGCGGGCCAGGTGGTTTCGAATACCGGCACCTGGATGCAGCGGATCGCGCAGGACTGGCTGGTGCTCAGCCTCACCGGCAGCGCGTTCGCGGTCGGCATCACCACCGCCATGCAGTTCCTGCCGATGCTGCTGTTCGGTCTCTACGGCGGCGTCATCGCCGACCGCTTTCCCAAGCGCGGACTTCTGGTTCTCACCCAGGCCACGATGGGATTACTCGCCGCGGTGCTCGCGGTCCTGACGCTCACCGGCACGGTGGAGGTGTGGCACGTCTACGTGCTGGCGCTGCTGCTGGGCATGGTGACCGTGGTCGACAATCCGACTCGCCAGTCGTTCGTCCCGGAAATCGTCGGCCGGCAGCGGTTGCGCAACGCGGTCAGCCTGAACTCCGCGAACTTCCAGGCGGCGCGACTGGTCGGACCGGCGGTCGCGGGAGCGCTGATCGCCGCCGTCGGCTCCGGCTGGGCCTTCGCGATCAACGCCGGCTCCTTCGTCGCCGTCATCGCCGGTCTACTGGCCATGCGACCGGCGGAGCTGACACCGGTGCCGCGCCTGCCGCGCCGGAAAGGGCAACTGCGCGAAGGCCTCCGATATGTGAGCGCACATCCGCAACTGCTCTGGCCGATCGTCATGGTGGGCTTCATCGGCACCTTCGGCTACAACTTCCCCACCGTACTGTCGGGCTTCGCCTATCACGTCTTCGATGTCGACGCCGGGAAGTACGGGCTGCTCAACACGGCACTGGCAGCGGGCTCGCTCGCGGGCGCGCTGCTGGCCGGCCGCCGCGGGCGGGTACGGATGCGGATGCTGGTCGCCACCGCCGTCGGCTTCGGCGCACTCGAGGCGGTAGCCGCCTTCGCCCCGAACTATTGGCTGTTCACCGCGCTGCTCGCCGTGGTGGGCCTGCTCGGACTCACCTTCAACACCTCCGGCAACTCGATGGTGCAACTGGAAACCGACCCGGCCATGCGGGGGCGGGTGATGTCGCTGTACATGATGGTCTTCACCGGCGGCACACCGATCGGCGGCCCGATCGTCGGGTGGCTCACCGAGGAATTCGGGCCCCGGTTCGGCCTGTTCGCCTGCGGAGCGGTCTCCGCACTGTCGGCGGCGCTGATCGGTGTCGTCCTCGCCCGTGCCGCCGGCCTGCGAGTGCGGATGTCGGGCAGGCGCGTCGCGCTCGTTCCGCGCGACGGCTCCCCGGCCACCGTCACCATCGACGCCTGCACCGATACCGCCCGGCCCGGGGTGCTCCGAAACGTTCAGCGCGAACCCGAGCCGAAGAATCGCCACAGGTAACCGGGAAGCTTGCGCAGCGGAACGGCGCGTGGCCAGTCGTCGGCACGGAAGTAGGCGTCACTGCCGCCGTCGACGAAAACGATACTGCCGCACAGGAATCGCGCGGCGGGCGACAGCATGAACACCGCCCATTCGGCCAGATCGCCCGGATCGCCGAAGCCGCCGATCGGGACCGGGAATCGCTCGATGTTCTTGGCCTCGGCCGGGGTCGCGAGCTGCTTCTCCAACAGCGGCGTCAGCACCGCGCCGGGTGCCAGCGCGTTGAGCCGGATTCCCGCGCCGGCCCACTGCGCGGTCGTCGCGTTGCGGCGCACCCAGTGGCTCACCGCGATCTTCGACGTGCCGTAGGCGATCGACGGCGCGTTCCGGCCGAAGACCCGCAACGTCCGCAGCGCCTTCTCGGTGTCGCCCGTCAGCAGCGCACGAATCGCGCGGCGCGGCACCAACGGGGTGGTGGTCGTCGAATTGCTGCCGAAGACAACGACTTTCGCCTCGTCCGCGCGTGCCAGGGCCGAGCGCCAGCCGTCGAGCAGTTCGACGACCCCGCGGTAGTTCACCTCGACGATCAGTCGCGGCCGGTCCGCACCGGGCGCCGGCCCCACCCCAGCGGCGAGTATCGCGCCGTCGAGATGCCCGTCCCCCTCCGCGAGCACACCCTCGATCGCGGCGCGCCGGCCGGCCGGCGTCGACAGATCCGCGACCACCTGCGCATCCTTCAGATCGACACCGACCACCGTATGGCCCCGCTCGCGCAATTTCTCCGCCGCGGCACGCCCCATTCCGGACGCCGCCCCGGTCACCACGTACACACCCACCCCATCGCCTGCCTTCCGCTACCCGAGCCTCGAACGATCATCAACCGGTGACGGACGACCCCGTCACCGCCGCACCGAACTGTGCCCGAGTGCGAGCGTGTGCACAATGGCGACCGGGCCGGACGGGAGCCACAGCGCAGGTCCGCGAACGTTTCCCGCCGACATGGCATCTCGATCGAGGATCGCGTGCCAGACTCGTGCCATGGCCGCGGCTTCTGCTCCCCCACCGGGCTTTCGCTCGGTGACACCACGCATGGTGGTCGCTGACCACCCGGCGGCGGTCGCCTTCCTGCGGACCGTATTCGGGGCAAGCGGCGACGTGGAGCCGAACCGGCCGACCGAAGTTCACATCGGTGACTCACTGATCATGGTGTCGGCGTCCGGCGAGCGCGAGCCGTTTCCGGCCTTTCTCTACGTCTACGTCGACGACGTCGAGGCCACCTACCAGCGAGCGGTCACGGAGGGCGCGGTCACTCTGGAGGCACCGCTCGACACGCCGTACGGCGACCGCCGCGCCATGGTTCGCGACCCGTTCGGGAACGTCTACCAGATCGCCGGCCGGCCGGGGCCCACCGGGTGAGGTTTCCGGATCCTCGAGCCGGACTCGGCCTCAGTCGACGACGTAGCGCAGCATCACCGCCGTGTCGAAATGCCTCGTCTCCGCCAACCGGAGCGGAATATGCTTGTCCAGCAAGGGAAACATCGGTGTGCCGGCGCCGAGCACCACGGGCAGGACGAACACTTGATACTCGTCGATGAGCCCGTGCGGAATCAGCGCGGCCGCGAGACTCGCGCCGCCGACCTCCATGACGCCGTCGCCCTCGGCCTTCAGCCTGCGCACCTGCTCCACCGCGTTCTCGCTGACCAGCGTGCTGTTCCAGTGCACCTCGGTCAATGTCCGCGAGAAGACCACCTTCGGCTTCTCCGTCCACAACCTGCCGAATTCACGCTGGATGCCCGGCGCGTCCTCGGACACATGCGGCCAGTACTCCGCCATCAGCTCGTACAGGCGACGACCGTGCAGCGAAATCTCGATGTCCCGGTACCGGTCGTTGTGAAACTGGTGCAACTCGTCGTCCGGATTCGACCAGTCGATGCTGCCGTCGCGGTCGTTGATGTAGCCGTCCAGGGACATGCTGATCCCATAGCTCAGTCTCCTCATGACCGGATAGACGTCGTGCGCGCTCGAAATTCATCGGCCCGCCTCGCACCGGTTCGGCCGATCGCGGCGTCGGCGTCGATTTTCTTGAAACGGTCGTGCACAGGTTGTCCGTCGCACGCCATCGTCGCCGTGGTCCTGCGCAGCGTCGTCGGCACCGCCGGCACGGATGCGGTTCGCGCCTGGTGGCCCGGCACCGACGACGGCTACAGCGCCCACGGCCGTCTCACGGGGCTACCGGAGCGGTGACCGTCATCGCCGCCGCGCCCGCTGGGCTGCTTCGCGGTCGATGGCGATCTGTTTGCGGCGTTGTGTCATCGCGTCGGCGGGTGAGGCGGCGCCGAGGATCGCGTCGAACACCGCGCGGGCGTCCTCGAGCGCGTCGCGGGCGCCCACTCCGGCCGCCGGAGTGATCGCGTGGTCGGCGTCACCGATGAGGATTACCGAATCCTGCGGTGCGCGTGCGCCTTCCAGCGGGACGTTGCGGGCGTTGCTGACGTGCACCAGTTCTGTCCCCGACAGGAAAGCCGACACCAGCGCCCGGCTGGAAGGGGTTGCGGCCAGCACGGTTTCGGCCCACTCACCGACCGGTCGCATCCCGATATCGTCGCGAGTGCCGGGAAGCGGTTCCCGTGGAATTCGCACGAACCACAGGGCAGCCGGGTCCTGGGGACGCCAAATGTGGCCGAAAGTGCTTCCGGCACTACCGTCTTCGGCGATCTCGGCGAAGAAGTGAAGAACGGCCGGGGAAGTCGGCGGTGGGGGATCCAGTGGCGTGCCGGTCATTCCGTACAGCACGACGTCACCGGCGTAGTCCGGGGTGCGGCCGGGTTCCAGGGCTGCGCGGACGACGGAATCGATACCGTCCGCCCCGATCAGCAGTTCCTCGGCGGCGACGACGTCGGAGCCCCGTCGGATCGTGTGATTGTCGTCGCCCACGGTCACACCGGTGATCGGTTCGCCGTAGCGCAGTTCGGCGCCGGAGCCCGCGACGAACTCCGACAGTACGCCCATGAGGTTGCGGCGCAGCCAGAAACGATGTCCGCGGCTGGGCATTTCGCTGCGCCGGCCACGACTGTCCTCGTAGTCGAGTCCCGCGAGCGGATACGAAACCTCGTGCAGCGCCGAGCGATCGACGCCCATCGCCGCCATCGCGTCGTGTCCGCGCCCGTCGATGAACAGAAACGCTCCGGCTCCGGGCCCGGGGCGCTGTTGTTCGTAGAGCGCGACCCGATGCCCTTGCCGCGCGAGACCCCCGGCCAGGCAACTGCCCGCGATCCCACCACCGATAACGCTCACCATGTCCTGCGACCTCCTAGCGTTGTCGTGCCGACGGCCACCCGCCGGGAGAGGCACTGGTCCAGAGTGCCACGCGCACCGGAACATTCGCCGAGGACTGATCGACGAGTACCGCCGTTCGGCGCGCCGCCCGCCCCTACGGCAACGACGCTCAGCAGGGCGGAATCCGCTTCAAGCTGCCCACACTGAGCGATCCGCTCGCCTCGGTGCGCAGCGCCGCCTCCGCCGCGCGGACGTAGCCGGCCGGATCTTTGTCGACGGGCACGACGCCCGCGTAGTTGCGCGCCTCGTAAGCGGCGAAGGCCACGGCGAGCTGATGGCGGCGCTGTAGTCCGGCCAGGCGGCGAAAGTCGGTGAGCCCCTCTCGTTCCTCCTCGGCCATGTGGTCGCTGTTGGCCAGATTCGCCGCCACGACAGCCGCATACCACTCGTCGGTGCCCACCTGGTGTCGCCCTACATCGGCAACCGCGTCCCTGATCTCGTTGTGGTCGTGGATGGCATCGAGTGTCTCGGCCTCCGCCCCGCTCGCACGCCGAGCCGCGATCCCCACCTGCAGCAGCGCGGGATAGAAAATCTCCTCCTCGGCCTGCGCGTGCAGCTCGAGAAACGCCGCCAGCCGGTCCCAGATCGCCGCCAGCGCACCGATGTCCCCGCGATCGATCTGCTCCAGGATCGCGAACAGCCGCCGCTGCTCGTGATGGTCATCGAGGATCAACTGGGTGATATCCACATTTCCTCCCTGACACCGCGTTCAGGTAAACACCGGACCGGAGAACCGACCGCCTCTCTGTCAGCCGGGAAGTCCCCTGAGAACCGACGATAGTTCAATCATCGTTCCCCGGCGTCGCCGAACGCCGGTCGGGAGTACCACCAGTCTCCGGAGAAATCGAGGCCGGCGGCTGATCGGCTCTCTGTCACCGGAGTCTCCAGTCGGTGGATGCGGGTACGACCGGGCGGTCGTTGATTGTTCTGGCCGTCCGACGTGATCGCGGTCGGTGGCCGGCATCGACGTCTCCCGCGTGGTCCGCCACGCAGGGACAGTTCCGAGGCACCACCTTCCTCGAACAGCTCGATCGCCCACACCCGCGTTCGGGGATTCATGTCGACCAACCGAACGAGGAACCCCCGGGCAACCCACAGTCGTACCGGTGTGGTGTAGCGCCGACGACGCTGTGCGGCGATAAGCCGAGCCGCACCGCCGCCACGAAGCCCGGGTGGCCGTTCACACCGACCGTCGCCGCGATGTGCTGCGGCGACGAACCCCGGTTCGAGCGGTGCCGGTGACGTCGTTACTTTCATCCGATCCAGCCACGCCGAACATTCAACTTTCTACGTTGCTGTCAGCGTAGGCACCGACGGAGCGGCCGACCCGAGTAGACCGCTACTCGAATTTCGCGGCGGCTTCCCGCATTTCGCTGCGCGGGGCCGTCTCCGACCACACCGTATCCAGATTCAGCCACACTCCCGAAGGCGCGGTGCCGGCCATGATCCAGCACAACGCACGCCTGTCCGGTCTCGACAACGCCGCTTGGCCGGGCGCGGCACGAATAATGGCCGTAGTCGCTCACCCTGTGATCCCTGCCCGCCACCGAGATCTGGCACGACTCCGAGATCTGGCACGACTCCGAGATCTGGCACGACGCCGAGATCTGGCACGACGCCGACTGGCGAGCCGAACTCGCGGCCAACACCGTGAGCGCGCCGCTCGGTGTCACCGCAGTTCCGGGGCCTGCGCGAGGTGGCAGGTCATTCGGTGCGTGTTTCGCTGCGGTCCGCGCTCCACAGCGTGTGGTATTTGCCCGGCATATCGATGCGTTCGTAGGTGTGGGCGCCGAAGAAGTCACGCTGGGCTTGGGTGAGGGCGGCCGGCAGACGTCGCGCGCGCAGAGCGTCGTAGTAGGACAGCGAGGAACCGAAGGCCGGCACCGGTATTCCCAGCTGGACCGCGGTGGAGACGACGCGGCGCCAGCTGTCGACGGCCTGCTCGATGGCCTCGCGGAAGTAGGGGGCGAGGATCAGGCTGGGCAGGTCCGGATTCTCCTCGTAGGCGTCTTTGATGCGGTTGAGGAAGCGGGCCCGGATGATGCAGCCCCCGCGCCAGATGGTGGCCAGGTCACCGGGGCGCAGGTTCCAGTCGTATTCGGTGCTGCCGGCTGCGATCTGGTCGAAGCCCTGAGCGTAGGCGACGATCTTGGAGGCATACAGTGCCCTGCGGATATCCTCGGTGAATCGTGCTGCGTCGGCGGGCTTTCCGGCGAGCGTCCCGGAGGCCAGATCTTGCGCGGCCTGGCGTTGCGCGCGGGAGCCGGACAGTGCGCGGGCGAAGACGGCCTCGGCGATGCCGGTGACGGGGATGCCGAGATCGAGCGCGGACTTCACCGTCCATCGGCCGGTGCCCTTTTGCTCGGCGGCATCGGCGATGACATCGACCAGTGGTTTACCGGTGGTGGCGTCGACCTGTTGGAGCACCTGCGCGGTGATTTCCACCAGGTAGCTTTCCAGCTCGCCGGAGTTCCATTCGGTGAACACCTCGGCGATGCGGGCGGCGTCGAAACCGAGGGCGTCGCGCAGCAGGTGGTAGGCCTCGCCGATGAGTTGCATATCGGCGTACTCGATGCCGTTGTGCACCATCTTCACGAAGTGACCGGACCCGTCGGGGCCGATGTGGGTGCAGCAGGGGACGCCGTCGACCTTCGCCGAAATCGATTCCAGCAACGGCCCGAGCGACTCGTAGGACTCCTTCGGCCCGCCCGGCATGATGGCCGGCCCGTTGAGCGCGCCCTCTTCTCCCCCGGAGATGCCCGCTCCCACGAAGTTCAGACCACGCGCCTTCATCGCCGCCTCGCGGCGAATCGTGTCGGTGTAGAGGGCATTGCCGCCGTCGATGATGATGTCGCCGGGCTCCATGACGGCGGCCAGCTCCTCGATCACCGCGTCGGTGGCCTCGCCCGCCTTGACCATGATCAGCACTCGCCGCGGCTTCTCCAATGCGCCGACGAACTCCTCGATGGTCTCGGTGCGGACGAACTCGCCCTCGCCCCCATGAGCGTCCAGCAGCGCGTCGGTCTTGGCGACACTGCGGTTGTGCAGCGCCACGGTGTAGCCGTGCCGGGCCAGGTTGCGGGCGATGTTGCTGCCCATGACCGCAAGGCCGGTCACACCGATCTGAGCGATTGCAGAGGAGGAAGTCATATTTCAGATCATTTCATCAGTAGTAGCGGTGGCACGGTCGGCCCCACCTGCTCGACGGACATGCCGGTAACGCATCATCAGGGCGTTCGTGGAACTGTCCCAGGCCGGCGCTCGACCGGTCCGCAGAAAGCAGTGCGCCTTCGGGAGTTTCGATGATCAGCGGTTTCGCCGGTGGCGAGGAAGACGGTGCGGCACCGGGCCTCGACGGCATCGTCGGCGGAGCGCTTTCACGGGGTCCGAACGCATCGGTTGCCGGGCCGGGTGCGAGCCGGTCAGCGTTCGTGTGACATGCTGGTTGATGAGCACGGGTTGTTGACATGATCGCCCGGCTCGCAACAGGAAGTTGATCAGCAGTATGTCGCAAGGCAGTGTGAAGTGGTTCAACGGCGAAAAGGGCTTCGGCTTCATCGCCCAGGACGGGGGAGGCCCCGACGTTTTCGTCCACTACTCCGAGATTTCCGGCTCCGGCTTCAAGTCCCTGGATGAGGGGCAGCGCGTCGAATTCGAGATCGGCCAGGGCCAGAAGGGTCCGCAGGCCCAGAGCGTTCGCGCCATCTAGGCACTGAGCCCCCCACGAAACCCGCGCCTGTGGCGCGGGTTTCGTGCATTTCGGACCGTTGCCGACCCGGGCGAAAGAGCGTTCGCCGGCATCCAGCCGGGCAGGGGCAGTACGCGGCCGTCGTGAGCCCACGTGGACACGGGTGGCAGATTCCCGTAGCGTCGAGGTAGACATCCGGTCTCGCAGCAACGGACGGTGGGCCACACGGTTCTCTCGGCGCTTCCGATCCACAGGCGGGATCACGGTCGTAAACATCGAACATCGGACGGGCGTTCCGCGAGCGGTCGAATGCCGCTGGATCACTTTCCGCGACCAGAGCCTTCATGTGTCCGCATGCTCGGTGTGTGTTCTCGATCGCTTGGCGAACGCGCGCGAAGATCCGTCGGCGGACGACGTCTCCGAGACCGCATCGGAGCGAAGGCTCCGCATCCCCGAGCACCCGGGTACGAACAGACCGGGTACGAACAGACACAGGACCGCAACGGCCCGCGAACGGGCCCTGCGCCGGTTACGCCGGAGCGGACCGAACCGAAAGGCTCGGCGACACCCCGACCGATCCCACGATCGTCATGTCACCGGCTTTCCCTCAATGCGGCCGATTCGCGGCCGAGTCAGGAGCGTCGGCATGAACTGCCCGACCCGCCCCATCCCCAATACCCCACACCTGGACCGTGAGCAGCGCGCACGCGTGCAATCCAAACCGGCCGAGACGAAAACAGGGTATGTCGACGGCGCGTGGTGGCCGCACAGCACCGATCTCGCCGCCGAACTCCCCCATCTGATCACCGCGATCGCGGGACGGCTCGACTCGATCCACCGCGTGGTTTACCAACCCGGCGAATGGACCCACACCCCACAACAGCTCACCGACGCCGGGCGCACGGTCCGCCTCGACGGGAACCGGCACGGCACCGCGCACACGATCGAAATCCTCGGCGCCCGCGACCGGCGGCAGATCTTTCTGATCATTCCGCCCCACACCGATCCGCACAGGGCCGGCGCCGTGATGGCCGCGGCCTGCCGCGTCGACGACGAATCCACGGTCGACCAGCTGCTGGCCCAGCTTCCGGGACGCACCGGAAGAGCCGCCGCCCTACGACAGTGGCGCAGCAGCGGAACCAGCCGGCGCATCGACACACCCGCCAACGCACACCGGCTACACGGCGGCGCACCCTCACCTACCCCGTGACAGGTTCGTTGCCTGCCATATCAGCGGCCGCTGCGGAATCGATCCGCTCGCACATTCCGACATCCGGCCCCCACACAGAATCAGTCCACCTCCCACAACGACCGAGAGAACTCCCCATGAGCGACAAACAACCCATCAGACCGCAGCTGTTCAGCCACGAATACACGGCCCCGGACAGCACTCCCGCCAGCGCGGCCGACACCGATCTCCGACCGACCTTCCTTTCCGCGAAGACCAGCAACGAGACGACTGAACCCGAAGCCATCATCCGACAGACGGACCGGTAGCACTCGCTGCCGCGGTCAGTAGACGGCGGGACCTCCGGCCCTGTCGGGAATCCGAGGCCCTGGCCGATGCTGGCAGATATGTCGCACTCCCACGATCCGCTCCGGAATTCGCCATGACCGCGGAGACGACCCTGGATCTCGACGATGTCATCTTCCGCCGGCTCAGCCCCGGCGATGCGAGCGCTGTTCGCGACCTCCACGCGGCGCTCGACGAACACGACAGCTACTACCGATTCTTCGGGCCGCGACCGAAACATCTGGAACATCTGGCCGCGGCGATAGCGAGCAACGATCCAGATCACGGCGCGGTGGGCGCGTTCCTCGGACATCGGCTCATCGGTGTCGCGAATTACATCGTCTCCCCCGGCACACACTGCGCCGAGGTGGCCATGGTCGTGGCCCATAAAGATCAGCAGTCGGGCATCGGCACCGCCCTGCTCACACGCCTTGCCGACGACGGCCGCCGCCGCGGTATCGACAGATTCGTCGCCGAGGTCATGGCGACCAATTCCACCATGATGCAGCTGCTGAAAGATATCGGCATCCCGATGTCGGCCGATTACGACAACGAAATCGTGCACGTCGTCCTTCAACTCTGAGGTGCGAAAGCGCATCGCCCGTGCGGCCGAGTGACCAAGGCCATGACCATTCGGGGTAGTGCTCCCCTGGCGATGCACCGACTGTGGGCGTGCACTGATCACCATGGCACGCACGCGCTACGAGAATCACTGCACTTTGACCCGCGGCGAACTGGCCGCCGAATTGCGCCACATCGCCGATCGGCTCGACTCCGGTGCCGATCTGACCTACGGGATCGGCAACTCGGAAATCACCGTACCGGTCCCGCGACAGGTGCACCGCGAGCTGGAGATCGACACCGCCGTCGATGGCGATCTCACCCTCGATTTCGCCTTCCACTGGGCGCCCACACGCAGGAAGTGAGACCGGTCCGATGAGTACTGCCACCATCACCGTGATCATCGTCGCCGCCGTCATCCTCGTCGCGATCGTCGCGGCGCTGTCGATCCGGATCGTGAACCAGTATCAGCGCGGCGTGCTGTTCCGGCTGGGCCGGCTCATCGCCGTGCGCGAACCGGGCCTGCGGTTCATCGTTCCCGTGGTCGACCGATTGCGCCTGGTCTCCATGCGCATCGTGACGCTGCCGATTCAGTCGCAGGGCATCATCACCCGGGACAATGTCAGTGTCGACATCTCGGCGGTCGCCTACTTCCGGGTGATAGACGCCGCGAAATCGGTGATCGTCATCGAGAACGTCGCCGCGGCGATCGATCAGATCGCACAAACCACCCTGCGCAAGGTCGTGGGCCAGCACACCCTCGACCAGGCCCTCGCCGAGACCGACGTGATCAACGCCGACATCCGCCAAATCCTCGATGCGACCACGGTGGAGTGGGGCGTCGAGGTGACCCTGGTCGAACTGAAAGATATCCAACTTCCCGACAGCATGCAGCGGGCGATGGCCCGCCAAGCCGAAGCCGAACGCGAAAAGCGCGCGAAAATCATCGCCGCCGAGGGCGAATCGCTGGCCGCCGCCTCACTGGGCGAGGCTTCCGACACCATGGTCGCGCACCCGCTGGCGCTGCAGTTGCGCAACCTGCAAACCCTGATCGAACTGGGTGTCGACAAGAACACCACCGTCGTGTTCCCCGCACCGCTGATGAGTGCGATCGGCGACATCAGCAGCTTCTTCGCCCGCGAAGCCGGTGCGGCCGAAGCACTCCACCCGCTCACCCACCACGGCGGGCTCAACGGCTCGACGAGCGACCGCACACCCGCCACCACAGGCGCCGAACAGGACCGATAACGCGGATACGACCTGCGGCGACACAGATCTCGCACCGCGGGTTCGCCGAGCATGCCGGCCGGCGGTATGCCGCCGTACTCCATGACGACGATGCCGACCCCGAGTCAGGCGACGCGCGGAGAGAGGTCGCGGCTTCCGGTGCTGGTTTGGTATGAGCGAGCGACTGGGCGAGGACTTCCGTCACTTCCGGGTGAGACTCGCTGCCCTAGAAGTGTGCGGCGTGCCGCGCTGAGATCGAGGGATAGGAACAGGTACCCACTACACAGCCGAGGAGTGATCATGAACCTGCTTTCCGCCCACCGTCCCGGATCGCTATTACCCGACTTCACCGATTGGTGGAATGCGTTCACTCCCGGCTTGGCGCCGATGTTCGGCAATCATCTGTTGCGGGTGGAGGAGTCCGTCGACGACGGTCACTATGTGGTGCGGACCGAGATCCCCGGCATCGACCCGGCGAAGGACGTCGAAGTGTCCGTGCACGGTGGCTTGCTCACCATCAAGGCTGAGCGCAGCGAATCCCACGAAGAGAAGGGACGCTCGGAGTTCAGCTACGGCTCCTTCGAACGCACCGTCTCGCTTCCCGAGGGAGCTCAGGACAAGGGCATCGACGCGACATATGCCAAGGGCATCCTCACCGTCACCGTTCCGATGGGCGAGCCGAAGGAGAAGGTGACGAAGGTCGACGTGAAGTCCGGCGACTGACCGAGCGCCGGCGACCGGTTCCCGGAAGGGAAATCGACTTATGACCGAGGAAACGCGCGGGGCGCGATCACCCGCTCCGATCGTGGTGGCGACCGACGGGTCCGCTGTCTCGTATCAGGCCGTGGCGTGGGCGGCAGCCGACGCGGCACTGCACGGATGTCCGCTGCAGGTGCTCGCCTCCGTGGCGTTTCAAGGGGCGTACGGGCCCGTGCCGTATGTGACGGCGGAGGCCGTCGAGCAGATGCAGGACGACGGTGACCGCGTCGCCGACGAGGCGGTGCGCATCGCCCGAGCGGCGGTCGCACCCGATGCGCCGGAGATCAGCCGGGAGGTGACCTTCGATCCGATCATCCCCTGCCTGATCGCGCGTTCGCGGACCGCGCGGGCCGTCGTGGTCGGCAGCCGGGGGCGCGGCGCCTTTCGCCGGGCTTTCCTCGGTTCGGTGAGTTCGGCGATGGTTCACTACGCCCACTGTCCGGTGGCAGTGGTGCGGACGTCGTCGAGCCTCGACCCGATATCCGCTCACCGGCCCGTTCTGGTCGGTACGGACGGCAGTGACAACAGCGTGCCGGCGGTGGCGATCGCGTTCGAAGAGGCCGAACTGCGCGGTGTAGGGGTCACCGCGCTGCGCTGTTGGAACGACTCGAGCGGCGGCGAACTGTCCACCGCCGCATGGGAACAGGCATGCGAGAAGGAGTTGGCTCTGTTGACGGAAAGCCTTGCCGCACATCGGGATCGCCATCCCGATGTCGCGGTGCACAGCATCGCCGTCCCCGAAAAGCCCGCACGCGCCCTGCTCACCGAGGCCGAGCACGCGCAGTTGGTGGTCGTCGGCAGTCACGGTCGCGGCGGATTCGCCGGAATGCTGCTCGGCTCCATCAGCCGGGCGGTGGTGCAGTCGGCCGAATGCCCGGTCATCGTCGCGCGCCGAAGGGCGTAGGCCCACGGGACAGTCGAACTCCTTCGAGCATCACGCGCTGCGCTCCGGAACCGCGGTGCCTCCGCCGTACGCACCGTGCACGATGACAGCCGTGTCGTTGCTCGCCTCCGGGTACCGCAGCACCTGATCCGGTCTGCTGCCGGAGCGATACACCGTGACACCCTTGTTTCCCGCCCGCCACGCCTCCGTGAAGACGGCTTCGACGTCGGCGACGGACGATTCCGGCGCCATGTTGACGGTTTTTGCGACCGCGGCGTCGGTATGGCGCTGCACCGCGGTCTGCATACGCACATGCCAGACCGGCGCGATCTGATGCGCCGTGCGGAACCGGCGACGGAGATCGGCAGGAAGGTTCGCGCCCGCGGTACCCGTCGCGGCGACCTCGGCCGCCACCGCCTCCGACCAGACTCCGCGTTCGATGGCGGCCTGCTCGAAAAGCGGTTCGACACAATCGAATTGCCGACCGATCAGATGGCGTGTGTAGGCCAGCGCGAACAGCGGCTCGATCCCCGCGCTCACCCCGGCGATCAGGGATATGGTTCCGGTCGGTGCGATGGAGGTGACCTGCGCATTGCGCACCGGCGG
The DNA here is from genome assembly GCF_002933465.1 of Nocardia nova. Taxonomy (GTDB): domain Bacteria; phylum Actinomycetota; class Actinomycetes; order Mycobacteriales; family Mycobacteriaceae; genus Nocardia; species Nocardia nova_B. The sequence goes on along the minus strand of NZ_PSZE01000012.1, from coordinate 16,973 downwards.
CGCGTTCTGCCGGGCCGGGATGCTCCGTTCGAACAGCGGGAATGCCCCCCGCTCGGCGGCGAGTTCCTGGGACGCGGTCCGTCCCCACCGCGCGATGCGCGACATCAATCGATCCGTGAAAGCCACTGCGGCCGCGCTGTCATACGGAAAGTCGAGTGCGGCAAGTGTTTCCGCCAGACCCATGATGCCGAGGCCGATTTTTCGGGTGGCGCGTGCGGCGGCCCCGAGTTCGGGCACAGGATACTCCGCGACGTCGATGACGTCGTCGAGAAAGCGCACACCCTCACGCACCACGCGGGCGAGGCGTTCCTCGTCGATGTGGTCGCCGTCGAGGAGTCGGGGCAGGCAGACCGATCCGAGATTGCAGGATTCGTACGGTGCGAGCGGGACCTCGCCGCACGGGTTGGTCGCCTCCAGTGGACCCAGTTCGGGAAGAGGATCGGCTCGGGCGACGGCATCCAGGAACAGGACGCCCGGCTCTCCGGTGCGCCAGGCCTGTTCGGCGATGTCAGCCAGCAGACCTCGTGCCGACACCTCCTGGACGGTCGTGCCGGTGTGGGGGTCGATCAGGCGGTGAGCGCGGTCCTCGGCGGCCGCGCGCATGAACTCGTCGGTCACCGCCACCGACAGGTTGAACGTCGGGAGCACGGTCGTATCACTCTTCGCGTGCACGAACTCCCGGATATCCGGGTGACGGACGTGCAGCACCGCCATGTTGGCGGCCCGGCGCCGCCCGCCCAGACGGATCACCCGGGCCGCCGTATCGAACAGGTGAATGAACGAGACCGGACCGCTGGCCGACCCTCCTGTCGATATCCGCGAGCCGCGCGGGCGCAGATGTGAGAACGCGAATCCCGTCCCGGCACCCGAGCGATGCAGGAGTGCGGCGGTGCGCAGCGTGGTGAAGATGGAGTCGAGCGAATCCTCCAGTGGCAGGACGAAGCAGCCGGAGAGAACCCCGTCCCCGGTGCCGGCGTTCATCAACGTCGGAGAATTCGGAAGGAACTCGCGGCTGCGCAGCAGTGGGGCGAACCGCTGCGCCCAGTATTCGCTGCTACCGGCCCGGTAAGCGTCCTCCGCGCCGGCGACGAACCGAGCGACCCGATCCATCATCCCGCCCGGCGACTCACAGATTCTGCCCCGCGCATCGCGCCGCAGGTACCGTTCGGCGACCGTTGCCAGGGCCGCCGGCGACAATCCGAGGTCGTCGACGACGCCGGTATCCTCAGGCACCGTGCGCTGCCGTCAGGTGCCCGCGTAGACGCCTTCGACGAATTTCGCGATCTCGTCGTCGCTGAGGTGGCGCGCGATGTCGGCTTCGCTGATCATGCCGACCAGCCGCTTGTTCTCGATCACCGGTAGGCGCTTGATCCGGCGCTCTTCCAGTTCGTGCAGAACGGCCCGGACATCCGTGTCGGCGTCCACCCACCGTGGCGTCCCTTCACACAGGGAGGCGCATGTCGCCGTGGCCGGATCACCCCCGGTCGCGAGACATTTCACCACGATGTCGCGGTCGGTGATGATTCCGCACAGCCGCTCGTTCTCATCGCTGACCGGTAGAACTCCGACGTCGAGCCGGCGCATGAGCCGGGCGGCGTGCTCGACGGTATCGGTCCGTGAGACCCACGTTGCACCCTCATGCATGATTTGCTTGGCAGTGGTCATCGGTTTCTCCCTTCGAGTATCGGCAGTTCTCCACCCTCCACCGATGCAAGGAGGGGCGGAAGAGAACAAAGTCCCGATGAGGGCGAGACGCGACACGGTGCGCCGGCGGCGGAGCTGCAGGTGGCGATCGCAGAGCCGAACAACGTCCAGCTCGAGTGCGGCTACTTCCGCCTGCAATATGCGCTTACCAGCAGACCATCGTGGTCGATGACATCGGCGCTACCCGATCCGAGCCGGGCGAGGGGCGTCGGCGGCGATGTCGGAGCGACGGTAGGCAAGTGTCCGGCAGCCGTGCCGAACATTTGAATCGCTCAGATCGCAACGCCTGACGAGCAACCGAACCACATCCCGAAAAAGCTGTCCCCAGCTGGGGCGATGTTGATTCCCGGAGCAGTGGCTACGGGAGGTGATCAAACCTTCCCACACGCCGACCACAGCGGATTATTACTTGACTGTTGTTAATCTTTCGCCGCCGGTTCCAGTGAGATCCGGCCACCTGCGAGCGAAGGGAACCTGCACGATGACGACAATGTGGCAGGTCATCCCATCCGGGACGCCTCTACCCGAAGGATCTGCCGATGCCCTCGCCCGACTCGCCGACCACCCCCGAGGAACTCGTGGCGGCGGTGGAGCGGGTACAGGTCGCGCTCATTCAAGTGGCACGGCAATTCCGGATGATGGACCGTGCGGGAATCAACCAGTCCGCGCGCAGCGCTCTCGCGGCGATCGTCAAATTCGGACCGCTGTCGATGTCCGAACTCGCGGCACACGAGGGGGTGGATCCGGCGAGCGTATCGCGGACGGTCCGCAAGCTCGAGGAATGCGGAGACGTCGTCCGACGGGCCTCGGATACGGACGCGCGGGTCAACTTGATCGAGGTGACCGAATCCGGCCGCGAGCTGTTCATGCGCAGCCGCCGGCAACTGACCGAGATCATCCTGGACCGGATCGCGACGCTCCCACCCGAGCAACTGGCCACGATCGTCGCGCTCGGCGACGGGCTGGAATTTCTCGCGTCGGCGACGAGGCCGCACCGGCCGTAACCCATTGGCGCGAGTGTCGAATCGCCTCGGCGCCTGCGCATCTGGTCGATCCGGCTTCCGGACCCGCATCGGGCGGGTGCAGGCCCGGCACCCAATTCACACCCCGCTCCGCCGACAACGCATCCACGTCACCGGCCGATCGAACGGATTCACATGACCGTGCTGAGTGCTGACCCCAAGGCCGAACCAACGGGGCGAACGCCTTCCATCCGCCGACCCACCACCCGCTCGCGTGCTACCGCCCTGCTCGGGGTGGTTGCTCCCCCGTTGGCGCTGGTCATCCTGCTCGCGGTGGGATGGAATGTCATGGCTGCACGGTGGGACACCCCGCTGATGCCATCGCTCGGCTCGATCGGCGACGAGTTGGTGGAACTGTGGCGGGGTGGTTCGCTGTGGGCGAATCTCGAGGTGACCCTGACACGCGTACTCCTCGGATTCGCGGTGGCCTTCGTCGTCGCCGTGATCCTCGGAATCGCCATGGGGCGCAACACATATGTGCGGCGTTTTCTCGAGCCCGCGGTGTTGTTGGGGTTGGCGACGCCGGGTTTGGTGAAGGCACTGCTGTGCGTGATCTGGTTCGGCATCAGCGTCGTCAATCCGATCCTGGCCGTGGCTCTCGCGGCCGCACCCGCGCTGATCGTCAACATCACGCAGGGCGTCCGCGATGTCGACCCTCAGTTGCACGAGATGGCCCATGTGTACCACTTCAGCGTGTGGACGCGCCTGCGGCGAATCTGGCTGCCTGCCCTGGCGCCGTCGCTGTTCACCGGCGCGCGGCTGGGAATAGCCCTGGCCTGGAAGGTGATCGTGCTGGTCGAGATATTCGGCATGGCCGACGGCGTCGGATATCAACTCAACCTGGAGTTCTCCAACCACAATGTGGCCTCGGTACTCGCCTGGACCATCGCCTTCGCGCTCGTCATGACGGCGATCGAGTACGGCATCCTCCAGACGCTGGAACGACGAGTGTCTCGCTGGCGCAAGGAGTCCGCGGTATGAGCGCCGGAATCGGACTTCGCAACATCTCCAAGTCCTTTGTGAGCAAGAAGAACAACACCGTCCAGACGGTCTTCGAGGACTTCTCGCTAGAGGTGGCGCCGGGTGAGCTCGTATCCCTGGTGGGCGCATCGGGCACCGGCAAAACGACGCTGCTGCATTTGGTGGCCGGACTCGAGACAGCAGACAGCGGCGTGATCCGGGTAGGCGCGAATGCCGCGCCGGCCCGTACGGGAATGGTCTTTCAGCAGCCGCGGCTTCTGGACTGGCTCAGCGTCGCCAAGAATATCGAAATCGCCGCGAAATCGGCCGGTCAGAGCGTAGCCGCCGTGCCGGACATCATCGACGCGGTCGGCTTGAGCGAATACTCCGAAGCCTACCCCTCGGTCCTGTCCGGTGGGCAGCGCCAGCGGGCGGCGGTGGCAAGGGCGTTCGCCGTCGATCCGGACATCATCCTCTTCGACGAACCGTTCAGCGCGCTCGACGAACTCACGAGCCGCAAGTTGCGACTTCTGTTGCAGACCTTGCTCACCGAACGCTCCGTCACCGGATTGCTGGTCACCCACAACACGCTCGAAGCGGCTTTCCTGTCCGACCGGATCGTCGTGCTCGCCGACCGCCCGGCGCGAATCGTGCAGGACATCCGCGTCACAATCCCCCGTCCGAGATCGACCGAGGACTCCACCTTGTTCGACCTGCATCGCGACATCATCACCCATCTCTCCTGATCCAGAAACGGGAAACCCGTGTCCGCACCACGTGGCAACATATTCACTCGCGAATCGGCCTCAGGGCCCGCTGTTACCCGCCGGCAGGCTCTCCGAGCCGGCGCCGCGCTGATCGGCGGCGGGCTCGGTCTGACCTCGCTACTCGTCGCGTGTGGTGACACCACGACCGCCGCGGTCGACGCGAACGGCAAACCGCTGCAACCGATCAAGGTCGGCGCCGTGCAGTCCGGGACAGCAGGGGCAGTGACAGATCCGATCATCGACGAGGCGGGGCTCGCGACCAAGTACGGGCTCAGCCTGGTCCGCAACGGCGGCGGCGGTGTCGGCACCGGGCAGGAGAATTTGCTGACCGGTCTGCTCGACACCTTCGCCTTCGGACCGCTCGGCGCCACCGAGGCCAATATCTCCGGCCACGATGTGGTGATCGTGGGACCACAGCTCTGGAACCACGGACGGTGGATCGTTCCCGCGGACAGCGCATTCGGTTCCGTGGAGGATTTGCGAGGTAAGCGCGTCGGTGTCCAGCCCGCGGGTTCGGACACCTACAAGGCGGCCGCACTGGCCTTGGCGGTCAACGGAATCAATTTCGAACGTGAGTTCCGGATCTTCCCCGGCCAGCCGGTCGCCAACCTGGCCCTGTACGAACGAGGCGACCTCGACGCGATCATCGCGATCGAACCCAACGCCACTCGCCTTGTCGCACAGGGCAACCGGCAGATCACGACCGTCTCCGAGCTATGGCAGAGGGGAACGGGGGACTCGAACCCGCTTTTTCTCAACGGTACGGGCTTCAACCGGCCGTGGTTGGAACGCAACCGCGATACGGCCGCGAAATTCGTCGCGCTGCGCTCGGAAGTCAACGCGAAGATCACCTCTGATCCCTCATTGCTGGCGAAACACCATGAAGCATTCGGCATACCCGCCAAGGAAGAGGCCGCCATCGCGTTGTTGCCCGAGCGGCTCCGAGACATCTATCCGTCCACCTGGGATCAAAGCCTGTTCACCAATATGGACAAACAGATCCAGGTCGCCCTCCGGATCGGCCTGCTGTCTCGCACCACGGAGCGGCCGGTCTACGAAAGCCTGAGTTGAGTACCTTGGAGGCCGCCCAGACCGTGCGATATCCACGGACCGCGCTGCTGGCCTGCTGTTCGAGTCTGTTCCTCTCCTCCCTCGACACCTCCGCGCTCGTCGTCGCACTACCGTCGCTGCAACAGGATCTCGGCTTGGACGTGGCCGGTCTGCAGTGGGTCGTGGTGGCCAATGCTCTGGCTCGCGGCAGCACACTGTTCCTCGGAGGCTCGCTCGCCGACCGCTACGGTCCGCGGCGGATCTTCGGGATCGGCGTGATCCTGTTCGGCGCCGCCTCTATGCTCTGCTTCGCCTCATCCGGCTTCGCCGAACTCGTCGTGTGGCGGGTGCTACAGGGCATCGGCGGGTCTCTGATGACTCCCGCCTCGATCTCGCTGCTCACCGGGGTGTTCCAGGATTCGGTCGCGCGCAGCAGAGCGCTGGGTTCGTGGAGCGCGACCGCCGGCGTATCGACTGCGGTCGGGCCGATCATCGGCGGAGTGCTGGTCGCGGCCGTCGGGTGGCGCAGTGTCTTTCTCATCTGCCTGCCGTTCGCGGCGCTCGTCGCGATCGGCCTGCGGTGGGTGCCGGAGTCTCCGGTGCCACGGCTGCGGCGGCGGATCGATCCGGCCGGTCACGTGTCCATCGCCGTGACGCTGTTCTGCATGACCTTCGCGCTGTCCGGTGGCGCACGCACCGGCTGGCTGTCGGCGCCAACGATCGCAGCGGTGATCGCGGCCGCGGTGTCGATGATGATCGTGGTGTGGGTGGAGAGGCGAGCCGCCGATCCGGTGCTCGACCTGCGCGTATTCCATCGGCCGCAGTTGCGTGGTGCCGTGCTGACGGCGGGGTTCGCCTATTTCTGTCTCACCGGGATGAACTTCGTCAACACCCTCTACCTCCAGCAAGTGCGTGGATTGTCCCCGTGGGAAGCCGGACTGATGGCATTACCGCTCACCGCCGGCACCCTCGTCGCCGCGAAGGTCTGCGGGGTGCTGCTCGGCCGGCACGGTCCGCGACGACCCGTCCTGCTCGCCTACCTCTTCCTGATCACCGCAATGGTGTCGCTGGCGCTCGCGGCATCGACGACAGCACCTATCGGCTGGATACTGGTCCCTTTCGCCCTTCTGGGAATCGGGATGGGAATGGCGAACCCGCCCTCGACGTCCTCGGCCGTGGCCGCGCTGCCGCGCGAACGCGCCGGCTCGGCGAGCGCGATCACCAGCACGTCGCGGCAGGTCGGCATGAATCTGGGCACGGCCACGCTCGGCGCGGTGACCGTATCGGTAGCGGGATTGCTCGCGCGGCCGAACCCCGTCTCCGCACACGACTTCACCTCCGGAATGCGAATGGCCTACGCCGCCACCGCAGTTCTGGGCGTACTCGCACTCTTCGCAGCGAATCGCTGGTTCGCCGCGACCCCGAACACGACCGCATCCGAGGTCGGCAACATCCCACGAAAGGAACGATCCGATGACCACCGACGACACCACCAAGGCGCCCCTGCCGAAGATCACCAGCGTGCGAACCGGGGCGATCTTCACACTCCCGTACCTGGTCGGCCTCGAGAAGGGCTACTTTCTCGACGAGGGCGTTGACCTCGAACTCGTCGCTCCCGGCGCCTACAACGCCAGCGTCAAGCCGATCGAAGATCATCACCTGGTGAGCTCGTTCGGGGGACTGTCCCGCGGCTTCGAAGACGGAGAGGTCTCGCTCTATCGCGCCTGCGAATGGGGACAGGTTCGGCGAGCGCAGGATTCGCGTCGCGGCGGCCAGATCGTGACCCAGCGAGCGGCGATCGCCAGCCAGGCGATCTTCGTGCGCCCGGACTCCGATGTCCTGCACCCGCAAGGCCTGCGCAACAAGCAGGTCGCCGTGAACTTCCACCACGGCTCCCATTACCTCGCGATCCAGACTCTCGAGGGTTTCATCGACCCCGAGGAACTGAAGGTCGTACACGTGGGAGGTCCGGCCGACCGATACAAGGCGCTGCGCGACGGTACCGTCGAAGCCGTGGCCCTGATGGAGCCCTTCATCAGCCTCGCGCTGAAGCAGGGGTACCGACTGATCGCGGAGGCGTTTTATGCCGGAGCCGAAATCGCCGACGAGACAGTCGATCCCGAGGTGTACGCCGCGATCGACCGCGCTGTCCGCCGGGCCGTCGCCGACATCAACGATGACATCACGCCATACCTGCACTACTTCACCGACGAGATTCCCGAAGACCTGGGCAGCCTGGATGAGTCGGACATCAGCACCTGGCGACTGCGCTTCGCCGACCCGCAGCCCTACGCACCCGAACAGTTCGACCAGACCTACCGCTGGCTGCTCAAATGGGGCCTGATCGAATCGGGTTCGGACTTCAAGAAGCTGGTCGACAACCGTGCGCTGACCTTGTGAGCCGACGACAACAGAATCGCTGATCCAACAGGCAGATGGGTGAACCCGCGTCAGATGCGTGTTCATATCGCCGGATTACTGTCACTGTGGGCACCGTGACGCCGGGGGCCGGACCGCTCGCGCGAAAGGATGGGTTGTCCCGTCAACGCGACGAGCGCTTCGGCCACCTCGGCGATCGAATCCGACCCGTGGGAGAGTGGGTCGAGGGTCGCTATGTAAGTGTGCCCGATCTCCGCGTCACGGGCTCGCACCTCTTCCAGAGTGGTCTTTCGTCGTGGCGGCGCGCGACGACGCACCGGCCTCCGCCACTATGCTGAGCGGTGCCGGGCCCGCCGGCATGAGCGGAACTCGCGGGGCCAAGCCCGGACCAAACCTTCAAACGCGACGGCGATAGCGGTCTCCGGCGTCGAACCAGTCGCTGAGCCAGCGTGCGGCGGTAGCGGCGTCGGTCCCGGCTGACAGCCCGGTCTCATGCCATGTGCCGGCATCCTCGTCACGGCAGCGGTAATGCCAGCCCAGAGCGTCGTACATGACGACGGCCAGGTACTCACCCGCCGGGGTGTGGGGCGCGAAGGTAATGCTGAAGAATCCGCGACCGGCGCCGACCCCGGGCGGGAACAGCCCGACGTCGAGATCACAGCTACATAGACCGAACGCGGCTGCGATCGCGGCACGCGCCGCCAGCGCCCTCTCGGTAAGACTCAACGCGACCACGATCACCACCCTCCCGTCCATGAACCGGCCAACCCGCGCGGCCGACGAGTGAGCTGAGCCGCAGCAGGGTCGCGGCGGCTCCCCCGGCAAGGGGTGTCGGGGCCCGGGGGAGCCGCGCTTTCTCCACGGTCTCACTCCGCGCGAGCGGGACCGGAGTGGTGAGTCGGAGATTGTTCCGACCTCCTTCGGGCTCCGCGGAACACCGGGGGTAGCCATGTCGCCAGGCCCGGGGCTACTCACGAGCCCGACCCGAGAGGGTATGCGCAGCAACAGCCCGGCGACTATGAGGCAGAACACAAAAACGGATACATGTGTCCGTTCTCACTGAAAGGTTATCGGAACCGCTGCGGTGAAGCCCCCCGCTTACTGCTCATGCCTCAGCACTGCCCTGTTGCCGGTTAACGGGTTGCCTGGCCGTCACATCGAACAGCGAGCAGGGCCCCGACGGCTCGGTCGGCCGCGGCCCTGCTCGCTGACCATAGAAGATGGCCGATTGGATCCCACAGGCGATACACGCAGCCGCACCGTCGATTTCGTGGCTGTGAAGTTGCCGGACGCGGGTTTCCTCGCCCAGGGTGATGCGATAAGTTGTGGAGCGCCACAACATCACACGCTGTCGGGGCGGCGCGTTCGCCGATGTTTGGTGTGTGCCATGGTTTCCGCGGGCCGGTTTGCCCAACCGGCTTGTTGTGCCCTTGACTTCCTCATTGAGCCGGGGAATCGAGGGACCGGAAGGCCCGGTGCCGGCGAGGGAGCCCTGCCCACTGGTCATCTCACGCCGGCACCGTGTCCAGCCGGGAAATCGCGGGCAACGCTACCACTTCCGCTGCGTCTTCACCGTTTGCCGCGCGCTCACCGAGGTCATCTGGCCACACAGGCGATCGAGGTCCCGGCCCTGGGCGACACCTTCACGCACAGCGCCGCCGGCACAGGATCATGCGCTGCGCTGCGGGATCGGACGTGACGCCCGGCAGCGACCGCCGGGTCGGCGAGGTACGGTCGAAACCATGGCGTGACGACGAATCCGACCACCCCGGTACCTCCGGCACCGTTCGAGCCCACGCTCCGGCGCCGTCCCGTCGACTATCCGCCATGGAGATCTCATGACCGACGAACAATTCTGCGATCTTGTCGCCACACACCTGGCCGCCCTACCCGCCGTGCAGGCAGTAACCCTCGGCGGCTCCCGCGCCACCGGCACCCATACTCCCGACAGCGACTGGGACTTTGCCATCTACTACCGCGGCTCCTTCTCACCCGACCGACTGCGTCAGATCGGCTGGCCTGGGACCGTTTCCGAGGTCGGCGCCTGGGGAGGTGGCATATTCAACGGCGGTGCCTGGCTCACCATCGACGGCCGGGCCACCGACATCCACTACCGCGACCTCGACGTCGTCGAACACGAAATCGCCGAAGCACACCACGGCCGGTTCCATTGGGAACCACTGATGTTCCACTTGGCCGGGATCCCCAGCTACCTACTGGTCGCAGAACTGGCCCTCACCAAGATCCTGCGCGGCCAACTCCCACGACCGCAGTACCCACAGGCCCTGCGCGCCGCCGCCCCACCGATCTGGCGCGACAAGGCCGAACAGACACTGCGATACGCCCGCAACGCCTACATCCCACGCGGCCACATCACCGAAATCGCCGGCGCGATCGCCACGGCGGGCATGCAAACCGCACACGCCGTGCTCGCCGCACGCGGCGAATGGATCACCAACGAGAAACGGCTCCTCCACCGAGCAGGCCTGCGTGAGCTCGACCAGATCATCACCGGACTTCACCCCGAACCGAAAACACTGGACCGGGCCCTCTCGCACGTGCAAGAGCTGTTGCGCTCGACTGAATAGCGCCGACGGACCGCAACGCGAACCTGCACAAACCCGCCTCCAGTCCACCGTACTGAACAGGACCGCCGATATGACCGAGCCGTACGCGAGCGGAATGCTGAATGCCGGGGACGGCAACCAAATCTATTGGGAGACCTGCGGCAACCCGAACGGCAAGCCGCTGGTGCTGCTGCACGGTGGCCCCGGCCAAGGCTGCAACGCGGCCATGCGAGACAGCGACCACGCGAACCTCTACCGGATCGTCCTCTACGACCAGCGAGGCTGCGGACGCAGCACCCCCACCGCCGCGGACCCCGCCACCGACATGCGGCTCAACACCACCGCCCATCTGGTTGCCGACCTCGAGAAACTGCGCGAACACTTGGGCATCGACCGCTGGCTCCTGCGCGGCGGTTCCTGGGGCTGCACCTTGGCGCTGGCCTATGCGCAGCGATATCCCCACCGGGTATCCGCGATCGTGCTGTCGGCGATCACGACAACCCGCCGCCGGGAGATCGACTGGCTCTACGGCGGAGTGGCGCGCTTCTTCCCCGAGCAGTACCAGCGATTCGTCGCCGGCGCCGGTGGCGGCGAGCACGTCGTGGCCGCCTACGACCGGCTTCTCGGGCACCCGGACCGAGACATACGGCAACAGGCGACCGCAGAATGGGCCCGATGGGAGGAAACGGTTCTGTCGATCGAGCCCGGCGCGAAACCGTCCGCGTTCAGCGGTCCCCTCACCGACGACCTGCTCGCCATGGTACGTATCTGCGCACACTTCTACGCCAACTACGGCTGGCTGCAAGACGGCGAACTGATCCACAACGCCAGCGCATTGGCCGACATCCCCGGCGTCCTGGTACACGGCCGCCTGGACCTCAGCTGCCCTGTGGAGACCGCATACGAACTGGCCACCGCCTGGCCCGGCGCCGAACTGTTCGTCTGCGACCGGTCCGGACACCGCAGCAGCCCCGCAAAACGGGACTACATCCACAACGCCCTCACCTGGCTCGCCCACTGACTGTGCTGATGATCTTGGTGGCTCCGGCGGGCTGACGCCGCTGGCCGTGCAGAATGGCCTGGCCAGTGATCAGTAGAGCATGGCGTTCGAAATGTCGCCGGGTGGGTCGATGATGGTGTAAATGACGACCAGTTCGCGTGCCCAGTCTTTCAATATGGCCGCTGCCGAGTACGCGGCCAGTCGACCTTCCTATCCGCCTGAGCTTTTCGACGCGATCGAAGAGTTCGCTGGTCGCAGTTTGACGGGTGCGCGCGTCGCCGATATCGGCGCCGGCACCGGGATCGCCACGGCGCTGCTGTGTGGGCGGGGAGCCGAGGTCACAGCGGTCGAGCCCGGTGCGGAGATGGCCGCCCAGTGTCGCCGGGAGGTTCCGGGGGTGCCGGTCGTGCGCGGAGACGGCAATGCTCTCCCGCTGGCCGATACCTCTCACGACTTCCTCACCTACGCACAGTCCTGGCACTGGACCGACCCGGCGGTCTCGGTGCCCGAGGCGCTGCGCGTCCTGCGTAGCGACGGTGCACTGGCGATCTGGTGGAACACCACGACCTTCGACGTCCCATGGATCCACGCGCAGCACCTGCGCATCGCCCACTACAGCGGGACGAAACCCAAACCCGCCGCGCGCCCCGACGACGCCGAAGCGATCCGACTCGCGGGCCTGACAGGTCTGCGAGTCGCGCGCCGCCGGATGCAATGGTCCCGCACAGTTTCACTCGACACACATCTGGCCAACATCAGTAGCCGCTCAGCGTTGCTCGTTCTCGACGAAAACCGATGGCGCACCTTTCTCGCCGAGGAACACAGGTTGCTCAGCACCGCTTTCCCGGATGACACCATCGAGGAGACCTACCTGGTTGATCTGTTGGTAGGCCGTCTCCCCAGCTAGGAACACTGACATCTTGTGCGGCATCATGTGAGAGGCCGTACGAAGATGCCAGTGAGCAGGCCGCCTGAGAATGTCTGTGGCTCCGATGGCTGCTGGCGGGTGTTTCAGGGGTGAGGAAGCATCTCTGGCTGAGCGAGCCTGGCGAGCGTTTGAGGAATGTCGGCGCCGGACCGATTGAAGTTGGCGTCGAAGTATGCCAGCAGGTATGCCCGTTGCAGATCGATCGAACGGGCCGCGTCGATAGTGCCCACTGCCTCGGCCGTCTCGGCGGGTTCGAGCAGGCCGGCCGCGGCCAGTTGCGGCAGGATCACTTGTTGGTCGCACAACGACATGTGCTGGGTTCCTGCGATGCGCAGCGGGATCTTCACCCCGGTGTTGGATGCCCAGCGCGGTTCCCAGCCCGGGTGACCGAACCAGGGTGAGGTGTCGCTGGCCAGCATCAGCAACGGACGGTCGAGCCCAGCGGCGGCGACCGAGCCCAGGATCGGCCCATCCAGATCGACACCGGCCCGGACACGGGGGTCGTCGCGCATCGCCTGCACGGTCGTCGACCCACCCAGCGAGTGACCGAACATCCCCACCTTCGACAGGTCGAGATCCTCGGCCAGATGCTGCGGAAGGTCAGCGCGACCCGGGTGTTCGGCGGCAACGGTCAACTGGTCGAGGACGAACCGCGTGTCGGCAACCCTGGTCGGCAGCAGTAGATCAGGAAGGACGTGTTGCGGCGAATCCAGTGGCACCCGAGTGCGTTCGGTGTGGCCGTCGGGAAACTGCACCGCGAACGCTTCGTGGGTGTGGTTGATCGCGACCACGATATAGCCGTGACTGGCGAGGTCTTCGGCTTGAGCAGTGCTCCATCCGGTCGTGTCGTCCATACCGGGTGAGTTCAGCAGCACCGGGAACGGTTGTCCGCCGGCGCGGGCGGGTGCGTCGCGCCTGCTGTGGCTGGGTGCGAGAGCCCAACTGCCAGAGGGGACCCCGAGTTCGGTGAGGTACTCGGCTTGTGCTTCCCGGCCGCCGGGCGGCATCCATTCCGCAGTCGGTCCCGCCGACTGGTCGGCGGCGGGGTACCAGACCTGCACCATCAGTTCACGGTGTCCCGATGTCCACGGATCCGCGCGGTCGACATCGTTCAGGTACCACTCAGTGACACCGACCGGATAAGAACCTGTCGGGGCAGGCAGATTCACCACCACAGGGCTTTGCGAAGGGGCTGCTTCCGCTACGCCGACAGCCACCGTGAAGGCCACCATCGCGGCCGCGACTGCGGCGATATGTCGTCGTAACCCTCTGCGTCTCATGACAACTCCCCATTTCTCGGTGTCGGCCAGCGACGCTACAAGGGTGGTGGGGCGATCCGTCCGCGTACACAGCATGCGCTACAGGTCCTGCCTGCGAGAGACCTTGCCTCGGAATGCGTCTCGTGAAAGAGAGTGTGCGAGACGTCTATCAACGCGGAAATTCCAACGATCCCAGCCTGGTCGGGTCATCAGGACGCGGTCATCGGGCCTCGATCTGTTCGCGCAGGATGTCTGCGTGACCGGCGTACCGGGCGAACTCGGCGATCATGAACACATAGATCCAGCGAAGGCTGACGAGACGTGCCGTGTGTGGATGCTCGCGGGCCTCGTCGAGGGGAATCCGTGCTGCGATAGACCTGGCTCGGGCGCTTGCGCGTTCGAACTCCACGATCACCTCGGTCATGGTCTCGTCATCGCCCACCTCGAACCCTCCGTGCGCCCACAACGGGCCGTCGCAGTCCTCGTCGGTGAGCCGTCCGAGCGTGCGCTGGAACCACATTCGTTCGGCGAACGTGGCGTGTTTGATCAGGGTTATCGGCGTTGTCAGCGAGGGGACGAGCCGAGTTCTGGCGTCGGTCTCGGACAGGCCGCGCACTGTGCCGATGAGGTCGGCGCGTGCCTGGTCGAGCATGGTCTCGAGCAGTTCTCGTTCAGTGCCGGTGGCGCGGGTCGGCGTGGTCATCGCAAGCTGGTCCTTTCTCGGCCGGTCCGGCACACGCCAGACCGGCCGATCTGCAGGTGGTGTTCGGAAACGGTTCGCCGGAAGGAACCGGCGGTCGGCGGCCGAGCCGGTGCATCAGCCGGGAGTCGTTGAACCAGCTGACCCATTCGTGTACTACCCCGACTTGAGGCGGCCTGACAGTCGATGGGCATGTTCGAGCAACAGTGCGCCCAACTCCGTTCGTCTCGGCTCTCGAAAGCGGGTCTCGACACCTGTCACGCTCAGTGCCCAAGAGGGACGTCCCGATCGGTCGAAGACTGCGGCCCCGATCCCCCAGCTTCCCTCGACTATCAGCGCCGGATTGACGGCGTATCCCTGGGCCCGAGTGGTCTCGATGCGTTCACGGATGGACTTCTCTGAGTGAAGTTCACCCCAAGCAGGAATCAGATCGGTAGCTGCGAGATACTCATCGATCTCCCGGGCCGGCAAATGACTCAAAATCGCCAATCCTGCCGAGGCCACCCCCAGCGGGAACCGGATACCTTCGTGGAGAACGTGCGAGCGCAGCGGAAAACTACCCTCACGACTGAGGATGCAGACGGTCTCGTCGCCCCGGTGTGCCGAGAGGAAGGTACTCTCCCCTGTCAGTCGTGCGACCTGGTCGATGATGTCGCGGGCCTGGTCGGTAATGTCATAGCGGTTCGCTGCTGCGGCGCCGAGCAAGTACAGCTCTGGTCCGAGCGACCAGAGGCCGGTCTTTGCGTCTCTATCGGCCAGTCCCTCTTCTGCCAGTGAGACCAGCAATCTGTGGGCTGTGGGACGGGCCAGCCCGGTCGCGGTTGCCAGTTCCGTCGTCGACGCGCCGACGGGTCCGCGCGCACCGAGGGCTCGCAACAGGCGCGCTACGCGCTCGACCACGTGAGAGCTCTGCTGCGTCGTATCAGCCATCTCACAATCATAGGCGGCGCGTTCATTAAGTGAACACGCTGCCGATGAATCGATCGGTTGGCGAACACTTTCGGCGCGCTTCTTCCCTATAGAACCAGGAAGATGTTCACTATCCGGAGCGAAACGACGTTCAAATAGTGGACGAAAGGTGCGGTTCCGAAGTGGTGATGAGTGTGTACGGGTCTGCGGCCGAGGCTGTCGCAGACATCCCGGACGGAGCGTCGCTCGCAGTAGGCGGATTCGGCCTGTGCGGTATCCCGACCGCGCTGATCGGCGCCCTAGCCGCACGTGGGGTCACCGGACTGGAGGTGTTCTCCAACAATTGCGGTGTCGACGACTGGGGGCTGGGAATCCTCTTGTCAGCCGGTCGGATTCGTCGGGTTACCGCATCCTATGTCGGTGAGAACAAGGAATTCGCCCGTCAGTATCTGTCGGGCGAACTCGAGGTGGAGCTGACCCCGCAGGGGACGCTGGCCGAACGGATGCGTGCCGGTGGTGCTGGGATCCCTGCGTTCTACACGCCGGCCGGTGTCGGTACACCGATCTCCGACGGCGGATTGCCGTGGCGTTACAAGGCTGACGGTTCGGTCGCGATCGCATCGCCGCCCAAGGAGACCCGCGAGTTCGACGGCAAGATCTACGTGCTCGAGAATTCAATCGTCGCTGACTTCGCCCTCGTGCATGCGGCAATCGGTGATACCGAAGGCAACCTCGTGTTCAACAAGACCGCGATGAACTTCAACCCCCTGGCGGCGATGGCCGGACGCGTCACCATCGCGCAGGTCGAGAAGCTTGTTCAGCCCGGCGAGCTCGATCCCTCGCAGATTCATCTGCCGGGCGTTTTCGTCCAGCGCGTGGTGCATACCGGGTTGCAGGACAAGCGAATCGAGAAAAGGACGGTATCGGCGTGAGCTGGTCACGGGAACAGATGGCCGCGCGTGCTGCGGCCGAGATGATCGATGGCGAATATGTGAACTTGGGGATCGGGTTGCCGACGTTGATCCCCAACCACCTTCCCGACCAGGTGAAGGTGGTGCTCCATTCGGAGAACGGCATTCTGGGCACCGGTCCGTATCCGGCTGAGGCCGAGGTCGACCCGGATCTCATCAATGCGGGTAAGGAAACCGTGACGGTGAATCCCGGGGCGGCGTTCTTCGATTCGGCATTGTCGTTCGGCATGATTCGCGGTGGGCACATCGATACCGCGGTTCTGGGTGGTATGCAGGTTTCTCGACACGGGGATCTGGCCAACTGGATGGTGCCGGGCAAGATGGTCAAGGGCATGGGTGGTGCCATGGATCTGGTGCACGGTGCCCGGCGCGTCATCGTGGTGATGGAACACACCGACCGCGATGGCGGCGCCAAGATCGTCGAACAGTGCACGCTCCCGTTGACGGGAAAGGCTGTCGTGCAACGGATCATCACCGATCTCGGTGTGATCGACGTCGAAGACGGCGACCTTGTGCTTCGCGAACTGGCGCCTGATGTCACAGTCGAACAAATCACAGCAGCAACCGATGCCGAGCTGACAATCGAATTGAAGGAACGTGAGAATGCCTAGTATCGCTACTTCTGTGATTGTTTCCGGCGCCCGTACTCCGGTGGGTCGGTTGCTTGGTGGGTTGTCCGGGTTCTCCGGGTCGGATCTGGGTGGTTTCGCCATCAAGGCGGCGCTGGAGCGTGGTGGGGTGGCGCCCGAGCAGGTCG
>NZ_PSZE01000117.1 GCF_002933465.1 Nocardia nova | reverse complement strand
TTAGCATGACGTCAGATGGTATGGAATACCCCTTTGGCTAGTTTGGGTCACCTGTCCTGGGTGTGTCCCCTCCCAGCTCTTACTGCACCCCCAGCCTGCCCGTTGGCAGGACAGAGCAAAAGGCTGAGATGTCCTTGGCTTAGTATAAGCACTGCTCTGCAACAATTAAAACATCGGCATGTTATCAGCACTCTTCTCATCCTAATCCAAAACATAGCTCCCTACCAGCTACTAGGAGGAAAATTAACTCTGTCCGAACTGAAACCAGGACATCTAGCCACCCCTTATTCCATACCATTTATGTCATGCTCAGGTTACACTCTTTCCCATACATTCTAATTAGTCACCTATAGTAATCATGGTAGTGATAACATACAGTATAATATACTATTTAACATGGTACAATTCAGTTCATGGGCTATTCTCACCCAGTATTAAATCTCCTTGAGGTACACACCGGACCTCTCCGTTCTTTTGCATCACCCACCAAGTGTATCCAGGTCC
>NZ_PSZE01000116.1 GCF_002933465.1 Nocardia nova | reverse complement strand
CGCCATCGGATTCCGCCGGCTCGGCGGCGTCGCCGTTCCGGCGGCCGTCCCACCGCCGGCGCCGGCCCACGAATCCACCGCTCACCCCATTTCGGAGGAACCCTTATGACCACACTCGAACCGTCCGGGGAGACGGCGGACTTCGATATCTCGACGGTCGTACGACACGATCGAGTGCACGGTTCGGTATACACCTCACCCGAGATATTCCAGCGGGAGCTGGACACGATCTTCCGCCGCGGCTGGGTGTATGTGGCGCACGAGAGCGAAGTCAGCGAGCCGGGCGACTATCTGACCCGCCGGATCGGCACCGATCCCGTGGTCGTGGTGCACGGCCGCGACGGCGAGATCCGGGTGCTGCTGAATCGGTGCACGCATCGGGCCAACAAGCTGTGCAATGCCGAGAAGGGCAGCGCGACCTCGTTCCGCTGCCCCTATCACGGCTGGACCTTCAGCAACACCGGTGCCCTGAGTGCGGTTCCGATGCGGGAGGGCTACGGCGAGACCTTCC
>NZ_PSZE01000115.1 GCF_002933465.1 Nocardia nova | reverse complement strand
CGCCATCGGATTCCGCCGGCTGGGCGGCGTCGCCGTTCCGGCGGCCGTCCCACCGCCGGCGCCGGCCCACGAATCCACCGCTCACCCCATTTCGGAGGAACCCTTATGACCACACTCGAACCGTCCGCGGTGACGGCGGACTTCGATGTCTCGACGGTTGTACGACACGATCGAGTGCACGGTTCGGTGTACACCTCACCCGAGATATTCCAGCGGGAGCTGGACACGATCTTCCGCCGCGGCTGGGTGTATGTGGCGCACGAGAGCGAGGTCAGCGAGCCGGGCGACTATCTGACCCGCCGGATCGGCACCGATCCCGTGGTCGTGGTGCACGGCCGCGACGGCGAGATCCGGGTGCTGCTGAATCGGTGCACGCATCGGGCGAACAAGCTGTGCAATGCCGAGAAGGGCAGCGCGACCTCGTTCCGCTGCCCCTATCACGGCTGGACCTTCAGCAACACTGGTGCCCTGAGTGCGGTTCCGATGCGGGAGGGCTACGGCGAGACCTTCC
>NZ_PSZE01000114.1 GCF_002933465.1 Nocardia nova | reverse complement strand
GAGGGCGCTGGCGGCGCGTGCCGCGATCGCAGCCGCGTTCGGTCTATGTAGCTGTGATCTCGACGTCGGGCTGTTCCCGCCCGGGGTCGGCGCCGGTCGCGGATTCTTCAGCATTACCTTCGCGCCCTACACCCCGGCGGGTGAGTGCCTGGCCGTCGTCATGTACGACGCTCTGGGCTGGGGGCAATGACTGCACAGTCATCGTAAATAAGCTGGACCACTGCACTCGCCTCTCCTCGCGCCGCCTCGCCGCTCGACCCGTAATCGGAATCGATGGCTCGGTGTGTTGCGTATCACGGACCATTGCGGGCCCGGTGTGGCATTCGGCTCAGGTCTTCTGCTACGTCGTTCTCGGACGGTGGGACCTTCTTCAGCTCGAATAAACCGGAAGGACTTGTGTGTCGCCGTTGTCTTCCATCGACTCGCGGATCGCCACCTGCGCGGAATGCGGCAGGGTGTGCATGATCTCGAGTACGCGGCGGCGGCGGCGTTCCACGGCCTGGCGCACGGG
>NZ_PSZE01000011.1 GCF_002933465.1 Nocardia nova | reverse complement strand
GTTCCAGAGTCACCCCGTCCTCACGCTGACGGGCCACGCGCACGACATCGTCGCGGAACTCTTTCGGGTAGGGCTTGGGCACGATGACATCCTTCCAGGCCCGCCGGTTGGCCAGCCATGTCGGTTGTCACCTATCCGTGCAGCAGTCCCGTTGCCCGTGAGCTGGGTATTCACGAGAGTTTGCTGGGGACGTGGGTCAAAGACGAGCGGCGCAGGATCGCCGCCGCCGAGATCCACGGCGAAAAGCCCCTGGATGCCGCTGAGCGAGCCGAGTTGCAGCGACTGCGAAGGCAGGTCGCTGAGCAGGACAAAGACATCGCGTTCCTGAAAAAAGCGTCGGCGTACTTTGCCGCGATGCAGACGAACCGGCCCGGTTCGATCTGATGGCCGAGTACGCCGGCCCCGACACTGTCACCGGCGTTGCCGGTACTGAACAGCCTGCAGGGCACCGGTTTTCGATCCGCCGAATGGCACGACTGCTGCAGGTGTCGAAATCGGGCTACTACGCATATGTGAAGCGCAGGGCGGCAACGGTTCTCACCGACCGCCAGCAGCGGCGGGCGGACCTGGAAACGAAGATCGTCACCGTTCATCGCGAATCGCACGGCACCTACGGATCACCGCGGATAACCGGCGAGTTACGTGATCGGGGCGAGCGAGTCTCGGCCAAGACCGTCGCCAAGATTATGGCGTCGGCCGGGCTCGAAGGGATCAGTCCCCGCACGTTCAAAGTGCGCACCACCGTGGCAGATCCCGCGGCATCGTTCCCGCCGGACCTGGTGGAACGCCGCTTCGACCGGGGCCGGCCCGACGCTGTCTGGACGACCGATATCACCTATCTGACCTGTGGTGAAGGCGACATGTTCCTCTGCGCGATCCGCGACGGCCACACCCGCAAAGTCCTCGCCTACACTCTGGCCGATCATATCGGCGCCGACATGGTCACCGACGCCATCGCCCACCTACAGGACGTCCACAGGACGTCACAGATCCACAAACAGCAACAAACAGCAACCAGCAACACTGACCAACAACCACGAACCCGCAGGTCGCGCCGCTTCGCCGGACAAAACCAACCGGTCATCAGTAGCATCGAAGAATGCGATCGATCTGGAAGGGTTCCATCGCGTTCGGGCTGGTGAATGTCCCGGTGAAGGTTTATACCGCGACCGAGGACCATGACATCAGGTTTCATCAGGTCCATGCCAAGGACGGCGGACGGATCAAATACGACCGTGTCTGCACGGTGTGCGGGCAGTCGGTGGCCTTCGCGGATATCGACAAGGCGTACGAGTCGCCCGAGGGCGACAAGGTGATTCTCACCGACGAGGATTTCGCGAAGTTGCCGGTGGCCGAGAAGCACGAGATACCGGTGCTGCAGTTCGTGCCCTCCGAGCAGATCGATCCGATCCTGTTCGACCGCAGTTACTACCTCGAGCCGGACTCCACGACACCCAAGGCGTACGTATTGCTCGCGAAGACGCTCGATCAGGTGGATCGGGTCGCTCTGGTGCATTTCACGCTGCGGCAGAAGACGCGGCTGGCGGCGCTGCGGGTGCGTGACGGGGTGCTGGTGTTGCAGACACTGCTGTGGCCGGACGAGGTGCGGGCCGCCGAATTCGAATCGCTCGATGATGCCGCCGCGCCGCGCTCGCAGGAGGTCGCGATGGCGCAGACGCTGGTCGACAGCATGTCGGAGGATTTCGATCCCGATCAGTACACCGACGAATATCAGATCGAGCTGAAGAAGCTGCTCGACGAGGCCATCGAATCCGGGTCCGACCGCGTCACCCGCCACGAAGAAGCCGAACCCGCGCAGATGGATGCCGAGGTGGTCGATCTGGTGGCCGCGCTGCAGCGCAGCCTCGAAGCCACCGGCCGCGGTGGGGAATCCGGAAAGCCGAGCCGGAGCCGCGCCTCGAAGTCCGCGGCCAAGTCGACCGCGAAGGCGACCACGAAGCGGGCCGCGGCGAAATCGAGCGGCACCAAATCGGCGAGCAAGTCGACGGCGAAGAAGGCGGCGCCCAAGGCCACCAAACAGACGCGCAAGGGGGCGTAGACGCGCGTCCGCGCCGATTCCGAGGTATTCGCCGAATCGGGCAATCGTGAGATATCCGACTGTTCAGCGCGCCCATTTCGCGCGGGTCGGCCATACTTTGGCGGGGCCTGGCGGTTACCGTACGGTGCAATCACAGTTCGACCCGGTCGGGGCCCGGATCGTCCCCGTACCACCAGCTTCCGGAGGAACCACATATGACCAACCCGTCGGACCCGAACGGCCCGTACGGCCAGCCGGGGCAACCGGGCTACGGGTATCCGCCCGCCGGCCAGCAGCCGGGCTACGGCGCACCCCCGCCGGGCTACGGCGCGCCGGCACCGGGCTACGGCACCCCGCCGCCCGGATACGGGGCTCCGCAACAGGGATACGGCACCGCTGCTCCGGGATACGCTGCGGCGCAACCGAATTACGGCGCTCCCCCGCCCGGCGCCGGCTATCCTCCCGCTGGATCGGGATACGGCTATCCGCAACCCGGTTACGGTCCGCCGGCGCCCTACGCGAGCTGGATCGCACGGGTCGGCGGTTACCTCGTCGACGGGCTGATCATCGGCGTGCCGTTCGGCATTCTGTACGGGCTGGCAATCGGCCTGGGCACCAAGGACCTCGACTGCTCGAGTAGCGACGACTCCTACGGCTCCACGTACTCCTACTCCAGCACCTGCACGGGCGGCGGCATGACGGCGGTCGGCATCATTCTGATGTTGCTGGCGTTCCTGGTCATGGCCGCGGCGGCGCTGTACCTGATCTATCTGGAAGGCACCACCGGGCAGACTCCGGGTAAGAAACTGGTCGGCATCCGCGTGATCAAGGAAGCCGACGGCCAGGTGCTCGGTTTCGGTATGGCCTTCGTGCGCAAGCTCTGCCACATTCTCGACAACGCCCTGTGCGGCCTCGGCTATCTGTGGCCGCTGTGGGACGAGAAGAACCAGACCTTCGCCGACAAGATCGTCGGCACCATCGTGGTGCAGGCTCAGCAGTAACGTCGCCACCCAGCGCTGTCACGGCCCCGCGGTCCCCTCACCGGACGCGGGGCCGTTTCCGTGCACGTGGAAAGCCCCGATCTTCTCCGAACTCCTTCGAGGCCGCAGCCTCACACGCCTTTGGGCGCACGGGAGGACATGAATCCGAACAGGTAGCCCGCTACTCGCCGCATCTGAATCTCCTCCGCTCCCTCGGTGATTCGATAGCGGCGGTGGTGGCGGTAGATGTGTTCGAACGGCTGGTGGCGGGAATAGCCGAGGCCGCCGTACACCTGCATGGCACGATCGGCTGCCTCACAGCACAAACGGTTGGCCCAGTAATTGCACATCGACACCTGTTCGGAAGCGGCGAACGTGCCGTGACGATCCATGGTCCAGGCGGTCTTGTGGATCAGCGTGCGCAACATCTCGCACTGGGTGTGCAATTCGACCAGCGGGAACTGGATCGCCTGATTGTCGGCGAGCGCTTTACCGAAGGGCTTGCGCTCCTTGGCATACGCCACCGCCCGGTCGATGCAGTATTGCGCCGCCCCGAGGCTCGACGCCGCCTGGCGAACCCGGTTCTCGTTGAAGAAATGCTGGACAACCGCCAGCCCGCGGCCCTCGGGTCCGAAGACGGCGTCGGCGCCGACGCGCACGTCGCGCAGGGTGACCCGCCCGTGATCGGTGGGCATGTTGAAGGTCCACAGGTATTCCTCGACCGTGAACCCGCGGGTATTGGGCGGCACCAGGAACGCGGTGATACCGGTGCCGTCACCCGCCTCGCCGGCGGTGCGCGCGAAGATCAAATCGGCGTCGGCGGTGTGAATGCCGGTATTCCAGGTCTTCTCGCCGTTGATCACCCAGCCGTCGCCGTCGCGCACCGCCCGGGTGTCCATATGGGTGGCGTCGGAACCGTGTTCGGGTTCGGTGATGCCGAAGGCGAAGAATTTCGTACCCGCCGCCAGGCCCTCCACCCACTCCGCCTGCTGTCGCGGCGAACCGTATTCCAGCATCAGCAGCAGGCCCACGTTGTTGGCGACCACGGCATGTTCGTTCTGCAGATCGCAGTGCAGGCCGAGACCCCGGCGGGCGAGGTGTTCGCGGATGACGGCCATATCGAGGTTGGTGCCGCCGCGGCCGCCGAATTCGGGTGGAAAGGCGTAGCGGTAGTGCCCGGCGGCATCGGCGCGGCGGCGGGTCTCGGCGAGCAGATCCTCCCACTCGGCACTGGGCAGCCCGCCGCGATCCCAGTCGGTGCGCGCGTCTTCACGGCGGTGGTCGAAGAAGCGGATGTTGTCGTTCTCACGCTCGAGCGGCACGATCTCGCGGTCGATGAAGGCATCCAGTTCGGCCAGATAGTCGCTGAGCTCGGAGGGGATGTCGAAATCCACTGCTGCTCCTACCGTTTCGGCCGGTCCGGCAATTCGGCACTCACGATATCGCGCAGCTGGCCTTCTCGGGGAAACAATGGCGGCCGCCCTGCGATCCAGGGCGGCCGCCGTTGGTGTGAAACGATCAGTGCGCGTTCGCGGTGCAACTGCTCAAGGCGATGTTCGCCGGGCGCGGGCTCGCGCTCCCCAGGTCGGGGAACGGCGGGGCGCTCGGCCCCAGGAAATCCCTCGCCTGCTTCTCCGCCTCGACCTGGGTCGGACCCCAGCCGACTGCGATCCGGCCGTCCGCTCCCTGGGCGACAGCACCGCAGCCGTTGCTGAAATCCAAGATGACGCGGCAATCACCACGACCACAGTGCGCCCGAGCCGCAGCATCCGCGCTGGGCGCGTCGGCGAAGTTGGTGGCCGCGGCCACCACTCCGCTGCTGTCGGAGTAGGCGATCGCACCATGCAGGTCACCGTCGGCCTGAGCCGAACCGGCGGCACCGGCCACCGCGAAACCCGCACCGGCGACGGCCGCGACGACCGCCGAGCGGACGCGCCGCGTAAACATATGGGACATCCGTGAATCCACCCCGTTCAAGTCTGCGTACCGGACGCAGGCGATCCTGCTCCTCGGCGACCCCGAATGTCCACTTCCCCCCTACCCGGTGGCGAGAATCAGACCGTGAAGCCCAGTGCGCGCAGCTGTTCGCGCCCGTCGTCGGTGATCTTGTCCGGCCCCCACGGCGGCATCCAGACCCAGTTGATCTTCAGATCCTCCACCAAACCGCTGCGCACCAGCGCGTTTCGCGACTGATCCTCGATGACGTCGGTGAGCGGGCAAGCCGCGGAGGTGAGGGTCATGTCGAGAACGGCCACGTCCTCCTCGACCCGCATCCCGTAGACCAGTCCCAGATCGACCACGTTAATGCCGAGTTCGGGGTCGACGACGTCACGCATCGCCTCCTCCATATCCTCGAGCAGCGCGATCTGTTCCTGGGAGAGTTCGGCCTCGGTGTTCGGCTGTTCGGTTGCCGGCGTCTCAGTCATGACGTTCCCCATTTCCGGCGGACCCGTTGTCCATGGTCCGCTTGGTCTCTTCGGCCGAGGTTATCCGCACCACGGCGTCCTTGAACGCCATCCAGCCCAGCAGGGCACATTTCACCCGGGCCGGATATTTCGCCACCCCGGCCAGCGCGATACCGTCGCCGATCACATCCTCGTCGCCCTCGACCGTGCCGCGGCTCGAGATCATCTCGCTGTAGGAGTCGACCACCTTCAGCGCCTGCTGCACGGGCTGGCCGATGACCTGATCGGTGAGGATCGACGTGGCGGCCTGGCTGATCGAGCAGCCTTGCCCGTCGTAGGACACATCGGCGACGTCACCGTTGTCGTCGATGTGCACCCGCAGGGTCACCTCGTCCCCGCAGGTCGGGTTGACGTGATGCACCTCGGCGCCGAACGGCTCCCGCAGCCCGCGGTGGTGCGGATGCTTGTAGTGGTCCAGGATCACTTCCTGGTACATCTGTTCCATACGCATTGCGAAATCTCACGCCCCGTTCACTGGTCGCTCGCGCTCACCTGAATTCAACGGTCGGCCACCCCGAAGAATTTCTGTGCCTTACGGACCGCGGCCACCAGCGCCTCCACCTCGTCCAGGGTGTTGTAGACCGCGAAGGAGGCCCGGGCGGTGGCGGGTACGCCGAGCCGGCGCATCAGCGGCCAGGCGCAATGGTGCCCGACCCGGATGGCGACGCCCTCGTCGTCCAGGATCTGACCCACGTCGTGCGGGTGGATTCCGTCGACCACGAACGACACCGCGCCACCGCGGTCCACGTTCTCGGCCGGCCCCACGATGGCTACGCCGTCGATCGCGCCGAGTCCCTCCAGGGCGGCGCCGACCAGCGTATGTTCGTGCGCGGCAACGGCATCCATCCCGATCGCGTCGAGATATCGCACGGCCGCGCCCAATCCGACCACCTGCGAGGTCATCGGCACGCCGGCCTCGAACCGCTGCGGCGGTGCCGCGTAGGTGGTCGCCTCCATGGTGACCGTCTCGATCATGGATCCGCCGGTGATGAACGGCGGGGTCTCCTCGAGCAAGGCGTACCGGCCGTAGAGCACACCAACACCGGACGGACCCAGCATCTTGTGCCCGGAGAACGCGGCGAAATCGACGCCGAGCTCACGGAAGTTCACCGGCATATGCGGGACGGATTGGCAGGCGTCGAGCACCACCAGAGCGCCGACCGCCTTGGCCCGGCGCACCATCTCGTGCACGTCGGCGACCGCACCGGTCACATTCGACTGATGCGTGAACGCGACGACCTTGGTCGCGGGCGTCAGCTCCAGTGAATCCAGATCGATGCGCCCGTCGTCGGTGATGCCATACCACTTCAGGGTGGCGCCGGTGCGACGCGCGAGTTCCTGCCACGGAACGAGGTTCGCGTGATGCTCCAGTTCGGTGATCACGATCTCGTCGCCCGGTCCCACGTGGTACGGGAAGCGGTCGTCGGAGAACGAATACGTCACCAGGTTCAGCGATTCGGTGGCGTTCTTGGTGAAGACGATCTCGTTCGCCTCCACCCCCACGAAGCGCGCGATGTCGGCCCGAGCGCCCTCGTAGGCGTCGGTCGCCTCCTCGGCGAGCTGATGCGCGCCGCGGTGCACGGCGGCATTGGAGTGGGTGAGGAATTCGCGTTCGGCGTCCAGGACGGCCAGCGGTCGCTGCGAGGTGGCCCCGGAATCCAGGTACACCAACGGTTTTCCGTCACGCACCGTCCGGTTCAGGATCGGGAAATCGGCCCGGATCCTGGCGACGTCGAGTGTGCGTGTCACAGCGGTCATATCAGGCTCCCGCGGTCGCGGTCTGTGTGAAGCGGACGTAGCCGTTGGCGTCGAGTTCGTCGGCCAGCTCGGAGCCACCCTCGGCCACGATGCGGCCGCCCACGAACACGTGCACGAACTGCGGCTGGATGTAGCGCAGGATCCGGGTGTAGTGGGTGATCAGCAGGATGCCGCCGTTCTCGCGCTCCTTGTAGCGGTTGACGCCCTCGGAGACGATGCGCAGCGCATCGACGTCCAGACCCGAGTCGGTCTCGTCGAGGATGGCGATCTTAGGCTTGAGCAGGCCCAGCTGCAGGATTTCGTGGCGCTTCTTCTCACCACCGGAGAAGCCCTCATTGACACTGCGGTCGGCGAATGCGGCGTCGATCTCCAGCTCGCCCATCGACTCCTTGACTTCCTTGACCCAGTGGCGCAGCTTCGGGGCCTCGCCGCGCACGGCGGTGGCGGCGGTGCGTAAGAAGTTCGACATGGACACACCCGGCACCTCCACCGGGTACTGCATCGCCAGGAACAGGCCGGCGCGGGCACGCTCATCGACGGACATGGCCAGCACGTCCTCGCCGTCGAGGGTGATCGAACCCTGCGTCACCGTGTACTTCGGGTGCCCGGCGATAGCGTAGGACAGAGTGGACTTGCCCGAGCCGTTCGGACCCATGATGGCGTGGGTCTCGCCCGAGTTCACGGTGAGGTTCACGCCCTTGAGGATCTTGATGGGCTCGCCGTTCTCGTCGGGATTGGCGACTTCGGCGTGCAGGTCCTTGATTTCGAGGGTGGTCATTGCATTCCTTCTGGGCTGGTGGAGGTTTCGGGCTGCCAGGACGCGCCGGCGCTAGGCACCGATGGCGGCGAGTTCGGCCTCGATGGCCGACTCCAGCCGCTCCCGGATCTCGACGACCGCGATCTTCTGGATGATCTCGTGGAAGAAGCCACGAACCACCAGACGGCGGGCGGCCTCCTCCGGAATACCGCGAGCACGCAGGTAGAACAGCTGCTCGTCATCGAATCGGCCCGTCGCCGAGGCGTGTCCGGCGCCCAGGATCTCGCCGGTCTCGATCTCGAGATTGGGCACCGAATCGGCACGAGCGCCGTCGGTGAGAACCAGATTACGGTTGGCCTCATAGGTGTCGGTGCCCTCGGCCTCCGCGCGGATCAGCACATCGCCGACCCAGACGGTGTGCGCGTCGGGCTTGGCCGACCTCGGATCGCCCTGCAGCGCACCCTTGTACAGCACATTCGACTTGCAGTGCGGCTGCGCGTGGTCGACCAGCAGGCGCTGCTCGAAATGCTGTCCGTCGTCGGCGAAGTACAGGCCGAGCAGTTCGGCGTCGCCACCCGGACCGTCGTAGCGCACGGTCGCGGTCAGGCGAACCAGGTCGCCACCGAGGGTGACATCGGTGTGCCGCAGGACGGCGTCACGGCCCAGCTTGGCGTGATGGGCCGTGACGTGCACGGCGTCGTCGGCCCAATCCTGAACGGCCACCACGGTCAGCTTGGCGCTGTCGCCGAGCACGAATTCGACGTTCTCCGCGTAGGTTCCGCTGCCCCGCTGATCGATCACCACGGTCGCAGCCGCGAAGTTGCCGAGCCGGATCTGCAGGTGGCCGAAGGCGGTCTTGTCCGCGCCGGGGCCGGTGACCCGGACGACGACCGGACGGTCAACCTCGGTTTCGGCGCCGACCGACACCACAGTCGCCTGCTCGAAACCCGAATAGGCCTGGGCGGCAACACGATCGGTGGGCACGCCGCCTTCGCCGAGACGCTTGTCGTCACGGCCGACGGTCTCGACGGTCACGCCGTCGATGGCCGAGCCGTCGACAGCGGCGACCTCGATCCCGGCCCGGCCGTCACGCGTCGCGGTGCCGTCGTGCAGGCCACGCAGCCGGCGCAGCGGAGTGAACCGCCACACCTCGTCGTGCGCCGAAGGCACCTCGAATGCGGCCACGTCGAACGACGCGAACAGCTCACCCTTGTTGACAGCCGGGACGCGGGCCTCACCCGCGACAGCAACATTGTTCATGGGAATACCGGCAGTGTTGATTTGCTCGTTCGCAAACTCACTCACTAGCCGACCGCTCCTTCCATCTGCAGCTCGATGAGCCGGTTCAGTTCCAGCGCGTATTCCATCGGCAGTTCCTTGGCGATGGGCTCGACGAAGCCGCGCACCACCATCGCCATCGCCTCGTCCTCGGTCATGCCGCGGCTCATCAGGTAGAACAACTGATCCTCGGACACCTTCGAGACGGTGGCCTCGTGGCCCATCGTCACGTCGTCCTCACGGATGTCGACGTAGGGGTAGGTGTCGGACCGGCTGACCGTATCCACCAGCAGCGCATCGCATTTCACGGTCGACTTGGAACCGTGCGCACCCTTGTTGACCTGAACCAGGCCACGGTAGGAGGCCCGGCCGCCACCACGCGCCACCGACTTCGACACGATGGTCGACGAGGTGTGCGGCGCCAGGTGCAGCATCTTGGCACCGGTGTCCTGGTGCTGGCCCTCACCGGCGAACGCCACCGAGAGCACCTCACCCTTGGCGTGCTCACCGGTCATCCACACCGCGGGGTACTTCATGGTGACCTTGGAGCCGATATTGCCGTCGATCCACTCCATGGTCGCGCCCGCGCCCGCCTTGGCCCGCTTGGTGACCAGGTTGTAGACGTTGTTCGACCAGTTCTGAATCGTGGTGTAGCGGCAGCGGCCACCCTCCTTGACGATGATCTCCACGACCGCGGAGTGCAGCGAGTCCGACTTGTAGATCGGCGCGGTACAACCCTCGACGTAGTGCACGTAGGCGCCCTCGTCGACGATGATCAGCGTCCGCTCGAACTGGCCCATGTTCTCGGTGTTGATCCGGAAGTAGGCCTGCAGCGGGATGTCGACGTGCACACCCGGCGGCACGTAGATGAAGGAGCCGCCCGACCACACCGCGGTGTTCAGCGCGGAGAACTTGTTGTCACCGGCCGGAATCACCGATCCGAAGTACTGCTGGAAGATCTCCGGGTGCTCGCGCAGGCCGGTGTCGGTGTCGAGGAAGATCACGCCCTGCGACTCCAGGTCCTCGCGGATCTGGTGGTAAACGACCTCCGACTCGTACTGCGCGGCCACACCGGCCACCAGCCGCTGCTTCTCCGCCTCCGGGATGCCCAGCTTGTCGTAGGTGTTCTTGATGTCCTCGGGAAGATCTTCCCAGCTCTCGGCCTGCTTCTCGGTCGAGCGCACAAAGTACTTGATGTTGTCGAAGTCGATGCCCTCGAGGTTGGAGCCCCAGTTCGGCATCGGCTTGCGGTCGAAGATGCGCAGCGCCTTGAGGCGGATGTCCAGCATCCACTCGGGCTCGTTCTTCTTCGCCGAGATGTCGCGGACGACGTCCTCGGACAGGCCGCGCTTGGCGCTGGCGCCGGCGATATCCGAATCCGCCCAGCCGTAGCCGTAGGTACCCAGCGAGGCGATGGTCTCCTCTTGGGTCAGGGCCTGGTTCTGGGGCGCATCGGATTCACGGCTCGCCGCGGTGGTCGACGTCATTCGGCACTCCTTCCGGAGTCGTTTCGAGCTGCCGTTGCGGGCTGTGCAACGGCGCGGGTGGCGGGCTGAGCATTGCTCGTCGGGGAATTGCTCGTCGGGGGAACGGACAGGGGTACGTGGGTGGTGCAGGCGCAGTCGCCGTTGGCGATGGTCGCGAGCCGCTGCACGTGGGTTCCGAGCAGCTCGCGAAACGCCTCGAGTTCGGCGGCGCACAGTTCCGGGAACTCCTCGGCCACGTGCGAGACCGGGCAGTGATGCTGGCATA
Source organism: Nocardia nova (assembly GCF_002933465.1). Lineage (GTDB taxonomy): Bacteria > Actinomycetota > Actinomycetes > Mycobacteriales > Mycobacteriaceae > Nocardia > Nocardia nova_B. The sequence continues at coordinate 197,132 of NZ_PSZE01000011.1, read as the reverse complement.
TCTGCACGCCGGAGCCGACCTTGCGGGTGGTGGCGGCGAATCCGGCATCGCTGAACGCCTCGGCGATCTCCTCTGCCTTCTCCGAGGTGGCGGCCGGGGTGTGCTGAGCCAGGCGATCGATTCCGGCGACGATCACCCCCACGCGGCGCCGGGCGAAATCCATGATCGCGTTGTCGCCGCCGATCTCGCGCAGCTGCCGCATCGCGGCTCCGGCCAGATCGTCGTAGGCGTGGCCGAGCCGGCCGCGACCGGCGGCGGTCAGCTGGAACTGCTTGGCGGGACGGCCGCGGCCCTGCTGTTGCCACGGCGCCGACCGCATGGCCCGGGCCTCGCCGGATTCGATGAGCGCGTCGAGATGACGGCGCACACCGGCCGGGCTCAGGCCCAGCCGACGCCCGATGGCGGTCGCGGTGATCGGACCCTCTTCCAGCAGCAGCTGGACGACGGCCGCGCGGGTATGCCCCTCACCGGCGGCGGCCGCGGGCGCGGTGGAAGGCCGGGCGCCCTGCTGACGCTCGGTATTCACCTCGTTCTCCCGCAAACCCACGGTTTTCACAACATCAGTGTGACGGAATTATTTCCCGCATTCTAGTAAGGGTGCCCTGAATCTCTCCCGAATACGGCTCCGACCTGGGCATCGAACCTCAGTGCAATATGTCACGGCCTGCGCCGCGACGTTGCGATCGGCCCCGCGCTCACCCCGGCTACGCTTGACCTCCGTGGCGGTTGTGGAAGGCGTATGGCGTAAGAGCATCGAGATCGGACGCCGGGCCCTGGGCCTGGACGTCCCGCCCGCCGATCACACCATCGCCGTGCTACACACCGTCGAGGCCGACGCGCCAGGTCTGGACAGCCGGGAAACCGCGCAGTTCAAGCGCATCCGGCTGCTCGGCGCCACCGGCTCGGTGCTCATGGCGATCAGCGCGCTGGGCGTCGCCGCCCAGCCGGTACTGCAGAATCCGGTGTCCGGAGTCCGGGTGATCGGCGTGTTCGCACGCTGGCAGACCTCGTCGCTGGCGCTGTGCATGATCGGCACGGTCTTCGTGGTGATGGCGTGGCTGCTGCTCGGCCGTTTCGCCGTCGGCGGTTTCGGCGGCTCCCCCGTTCATCGGCTCAGTCGCTCGCAGCTGGATCGCACGCTGCTGCTGTGGATCATCCCGCTGTCGGTGGCGCCGCCACTGTTCTCCAACGACGTCTATTCGTATCTGGCACAGGGCGAGATCGCGGCTCGCGGCCTCGATCCGTACGCGGTCGGCCCGGCCACCGGCCTGGGCTTGCACAATGTGCTGACCTACAACGTGCCCAACATCTGGCGCGACACTCCCGCCCCGTACGGGCCGCTGTTCGTCTGGATGGGCCGCGGAATCGCACATGTGACCGGCGACAACATCATCGTCGGCGTGTGGGCACATCGGTTGCTGGCCCTGGCTGGGGTGGCTCTGATCGTCTGGGCGCTGCCGCGGCTGTCGCGGCGCTGCGGAGTCGCGCCGGTCAGCGCGCTGTGGCTGGGCGCGGCCAATCCGCTGGTGCTGTTCCACCTGGTCGGCGGCGTGCACAACGACGCGCTGATGCTCGGTCTGATGCTGGCCGGTGTCGAGTTCTGCCTGCGCGCGCTGGCCACCGACCACGCGCCCGGGCTGGGCGGATTCGATCAGCGCGGCTGGCTGATGCTGATCTTCGGAACCGTGGTCATCGCGCTGTCGTCGTCGGTGAAGCTCCCCTCGATCATCGCGCTCGGATTCGTCGGCATGGCACTGGCCCGGCGTTGGGGTAGCGGATGGCGACAGCTACTGGCCTCAGCAAGCCTGCTCGGCGCGATCGCCATCGTGACCACGCTTTTCGTGGGTTACGTCTCCGATCTCGGGTTCGGCTGGATCCACACCCTCAACGCCGCCAGCACGGTTCGCAGCTGGATGTCGCTGCCAACTGCCATCGGAATTGTCACTGGATTCGGAGGAGTGCTATTGGGTCTTGGTGATCATACGACCGCCCTATTGAGCATCACCCGGCCGATCGCGGGCGTGATCATGGCGTTCATCGTCCTGCGGATGCTCATCGCGACCTGGACCGGACGATTGCAGCCGGTCGGGGCGATGGGTGTCTCCTTGGCGGCCGTCGTGCTGCTGTTCCCCGTGGTCCAGCCGTGGTATCTGCTGTGGGCGATCGTGCCGCTCGCCGCGTGGGCCACCACTCCCGCGTTCCGGGTACCGGCCGTGACGTTCTCCGCGGTCGTGAGCGTGATGCTGATGCCGCGCGGCGCCGATTTCGGGGTGTTCCAGATCATCGAGGCGGCGGTCGCCGTGGTCGTCGTCGCGCTCGGATTTATCGTGGTGACCCGGAACCTGCTGCCGTGGCGTAACCGGACAGGGGTGTCTGCTCCGTCACAGCCGGGCCCGGCATACGGTGTCACATCGTGAGCGCAGCCTCGGAACCCGCTGTCTGTATCGACGGTGTCGTGAAACGCTACGGCGACACCACCGCCGTGGACGGTATCGCTTTCGAGGTCGGGCGCGCGGAGGTGCTGGCGCTACTGGGGCCCAACGGCGCCGGGAAGACCACCACCGTCGAGATGTGCGAGGGGTTCCTCTCCCCCGACGCCGGTTCGGTGCGGGTGCTCGGGCTGGATCCGGTCGCCGATTCGGATCGCCTGCGCCCGCGCATCGGTGTGATGCTGCAGGGCGGCGGGGCCTATCCGGGCTCGCGGGCCGGCGAGATGCTCGATCTGGTCGCCTCCTACGCCGCCGATCCGCTCGATCCGCAATGGCTGCTCGACACCCTAGGTCTGCACGACGCTCGCCGCACCCCGTATCGGCGACTCTCCGGTGGTCAGCAGCAGCGGCTCGCGCTGGCGTGCGCGCTGGTGGGGCGTCCCGAGTTGGTCTTCCTCGACGAGCCCACGGCCGGGATGGACGCGCAGGCCCGGCATCTGGTGTGGGAGCTGATCGATGCGCTGCGCCGCGACGGCGTCGGCATTCTGCTCACCACGCACATGATGGACGAGGCCGAACAGCTGGCGGACCGGCTGGTGATCATCGATCACGGCCGTATCGTCGCCGCCGGTACCCCGGCCGAGGTGACCTCTGCCGGCGCCGAGGGACAGCTACGTTTCAGCGCGCCGCCGAAACTCGACCTGTCTCTGCTGGAGAGCGCACTGCCGGAGGGGTTCGCACCCAGCGAGACCGCGCCCGGCTCCTATCTGCTGTGCGGCGACATCACCCCACAGGTGCTGGCCACCGTGACCGCCTGGTGCGCGCGAATCGACGTGCTGCCCACCGATATTCGCATCGACCAGCGTCGCCTGGAGGATGTGTTCCTCGAACTGACCGGACGGGAGCTGCGCGGATGACCCGGACTGCCCCTCGTTTCCCCCCCGGCACCTTCAGCCCCGCGCCGCGGCCGGCCCCGCGCCTGGCGATGCTGACCGCGCAGACCCGCATGGAACTGATCCTGTTGCTGCGCAACGGCGAGCAGCTCCTGCTCACCATGTTCATCCCGATCACGCTGCTGATCGGGCTGACCCTGCTGCCGCTGGGCTCGAGCCTCGGCGAGCACCACAAGGTCGACCGGATCGTGCCGGCGGTGATGATGGTGGCGATCATGTCCACCGCGTTCACCGGCCAGGCCATCGCGGTCGGCTTCGACCGCCGCTACGGTGCACTGAAACGGTTGGGCGCCACGGCATTACCGCGCTGGGGCATCGTCGGCGGCAAATGCGCGGCGGTGCTGATCGTGGTGGTCCTGCAATCGGTTCTGCTCGGGCTGATCGGTGTCGCGCTGGGCTGGCGGCCCTCGATCGGCGGCCTGCTGCTGGGCGCGCTCGTGATCGCGCTGGGCACCGCCACCTTCGTCGCGATGGGACTGCTGCTGGGCGGTACTCTCAAGGCCGAGATCGTGCTCGCGCTCGCCAACATCCTGTGGTTCGTGATGCTGGGAGTCGCGAGCCTTGTCTTCGCCTCCGACAACCTCCCGCACGCGGTGACGCTGATCGCGCGATTGATCCCTTCCGGAGCGCTGGCCGAGGCACTGGACCAGGCGTTGCACACCAGCGTGGACTGGTACGGCATCGCGGTGCTCGTGGTGTGGGGCGCGATGACAGGCTGGCTGGCCACGCGCTGGTTCCGCTTCGACTGAAGCACCGGGCCCGACCCGGATGTGACGGCAACGACACAACGTAGTAGCCCCCGTGCGGGCGCGGATTCGGCTGCGTCTACGATCGTTTCGTGCTGTCACGCGCGTTTGTGCGACTCGTCGACTTCCTGCCGCTGCCCTCCCTGCGGGTGCAGCGCATCATCGCGTTGGCGGTGATCCTGTCCCAGGCGGGCATCTCCGTGACCGGCGCAATCGTGCGCGTCACCTCTTCCGGCCTGGGCTGCCCGACCTGGCCGCAATGCTTCCCCGGCAGTTTCACACCCACCGCCCATGCCGAAGTTCCGGCGATCCACCAGGCGGTCGAATTCTCCAATCGCATGCTCACCTTCGCGGTGACGCTGTGCGCGGCGCTGATCGTGCTCGCCGTGGTGCGCGCCCGGCGGCGGCGCGAGGTCGTCGTCTATGCCTGGCTGATGCCCGGTGGCACCGTCCTGCAGGCCGTGATCGGCGGTATCACCGTGCGCAGCGGATTGCTGTGGTGGACGGTGTCGGTCCACCTGCTGGCCTCGATGCTGATGGTGTGGCTGGCGACGCTGTTGTTCGCGAAGGTCGGCGAACCCGACGCCGGGGTCGACGTCGTGCAGGTCCCGGCACCCTTGCGCTGGCTGACCGCGCTGAGCGCGGTCGCGATGACCGGCACACTCATCGCGGGCACCCTGGTCACCGGCGCCGGACCGCACGCCGGGGACAAGAGCACCGAACGGCCGGTGGCTCGCCTGCAGATCGAGATCGTCACTCTGGTGCACGCCCACGCCGAATTGCTCGTGGCCTATCTGGCGCTGCTCGTCGGCCTCGGCTTCGGCCTGGCCGCGGTGGGGATGACCCGCGCGATCCGGGTGCGTCTGATCGTGGTGATCGCCACGGTCTGCGCCCAGGCACTGGTCGGTATCGTCCAGTACTTCACCCACGTTCCCGCGGCGCTGGTCGTCGTCCACGTCGGCGGCGCCACCGCGTGCATCGTCGCGACGGCCGCGTTGTGGGCCTCGATGCGCACCCGCGAACAGGTCACCGCGCCTGCCCCCGAAGCGGCCGCCCACGCCGCCTGAACCGGGCGTGCTCGCTGCCATCTTCACGTCCCGGCAACTCGACCTCGCCGCTGTCATCGGAGAACATCAGGTTGTCCAAGCGGTAATCGACGTGGACCGCCGCATTCGCCTGCGCACCGGGCATCCGCGATCTGCTCGCCCTGCCGCGCCGGCGCGAGATCGTCGAGCAGCTGGGTGAATTCCGCTCCGGCACCGGCGAATTCGGCGAAATGACAGGTGGGCACCCGCACCGAGACGGTGGGTGCGATCTCGGTCCGCCGCGGATGCGACATAATTTCCTCATGCCGACCTACGCCTACCGCTGCCGGGAATGTACGGAATCGTTCGAACTGAACCGGCCGATGAGCGAATCCGGCGACCCGGCTGTCTGCCCGGGTGGCCACAGCGACACCGTCAAACTGCTCACCACGGTCGCCGTGACCGGTAAAGCCGCGGGGTCGGCCGCCGCAACGCCCGCCCCGGCCGGCGGCGATTGCTGCGGGGGCGGCTGCTGCGGCTGATCGCCGGTCAGACGCGGTCGGCGATCAGCGCGCGTCCCATTCCGTAGACGCGGGACTGGCGGGCCGGCACGCCGAGTTGGCGCGCCACCTCGATCAGCTCCACGTCCGCGGTGACCGTAAGCTCGTACCGCGTTGTCAGCGCGGCCATTTCCGCCGGCGACCACGCCGATACGTGCGGTTCGTCCGCGAGCGGATCCCGCCCACCGGACAGCTTGCTGAACAGGCGCATACCGGCACGGCCGAGTCCGGCGAGGCGGTTCGGGGTGGGATAGGTCGCGATCAGCCGACTGCCGGGCGCGCTGCGGGCGGCGACGACGGCCAGCGTCGATTCGACCTGCGGCTGCGTCAGATACGGCAGGACGCCCTCCCAGACCCACGTGGTCGTCGCATCCGCGCGATGGCCCGCCTCGGTCAGTCGCGCCCTCAGGTCGTCGCGCCCGAATTCCACCGGCACATAGGTCAGCGACTTCGCAACCGGAACCAGCGTGCCCACCCGTGCACGTTTATCCCGTTGCGAGGCAGGATGATCCACCTCGAAGACGTCGGCGGCGGGTTCGTCCGTCCGCCAGGCCCGCCCGTCGAGTCCGGCGCCGAGAAGCACCAGTTGCGCGGCGGACGCCTCGCGAATCGCCTCGTCGATGACGACGGTGCGGGTCGCGAGTACGGCGGCCGTGGCGGTGAGCATCTCGTATTCGAGCCGCTCCCGCCAGCCGCCGGGGGGCTGCTCGGCTCGTGCGCGCCGCACCGCCGCCCGTTCGTCGTCATGAAGTAGCCGCGCTGCGATGGGATCCGAGAATCGCCCGACCGCCAGTCGCCCGTCGGCCACCGCCCGGCCCTGACAGACCAGTACCGCGGTCCGGCTCGCCGCTTTATCCGTCACGCCATCGATTATGGTCGGGCGCCGCTCAGGCAGTGGCGTTCGGCCCGATCCATTCCGCGACACGCCGGTCGACTCCCCCGGTGGCCAGCTGACTCGCCAGCCAGGAGTTCACCATCAGCGCGGTCGGCACATCGTTCTTCGGCAGCAGGAACACCTTGCCGAAGGAGTCGAACGGTGTCTCCGGATGCAGGACCCGCAGGTCGGGATGCTGCCGCACGCGGTAGCGGCCCTCCACCGAATCGGTCACGAATACGTCCGCGCGACCGGCGGTGATCTGATCGAAAATGGTGACGTTGTCGGGCCATACCGTCAGCTGCGCATCCGGGAAATGCGCGCGCGCGAACTGTTCGTTGGTGCCGCCGCGGTTGACGATCACCCGAACCTGCGGCTGATCGATCTGCTCGATCGTCGCGTACTTCCCGGCGTCGGCGGCACGCACGATCGGGGTCTTGCCGTCGGTGCCATAGCTCAGCGAGAAGTCGGCGTAAGAGCGCCGGGCCGCAGCATCGGATATTCCGCCTACCGCGAGATCGCAGGCGTGCGCGGAGAAATCGCTGCCCATCGACGCCCAGCTGGTCGGCACGAATCGCAGCGGGCGTCCCAGCAGCTGCGCCATGTCGCGGACCAGGTCGATGTCGATGCCGCGGTAGCCGCCGTGCCCGTCGGTCACCGAATAGGGCGGGTAATCACCGGTGGTGCAGACCCGCACCGCCGCAGGGTCCTCCGCGCGCGCCGGAGCGATCATCGTCAGGACCGCGGCCGCACCGGCTGCCGCGGCGGCGATCAGCCGATGCCGCAGAACCATCTCAGTTCTCGTTGCGCGCCTTCGGGAACCGGGTCTGGTGGGCGACCCAGCCGGCCATCCGCGCCCAATGTCCCTTCGCAGGGTTGGCGGCCGAGCTCAGATCGCGATCCCAGTGCTCGGTTTCGGCGAGGCCGTCGACGGCCTCGACCACGGCCTTGGCTGTGGCCAGGTCCGCGACGACTCGATCGCCGAGCACACCGTCGGCGCCGACGAGGGTGATGCGGACCCCGATGCGCCCGATCGGCTGCAGCACGGCCGTACCCGAACCACCGTGGGCGGCGACGAACTTCTTGACCGACTCGATGACGGCGGACGACGGCGTGACCGGGGCCGCGGTGGCGGTTTCGCTCATGGCGTGGAGTTTACCGTCCGGTAGGGATCACCCGACCGCCCTACCGGTGTTCGTGGCGCGAGGGGGTGTAGAACTGAAAGCCATGCGCGCCATTCAGGTCAGCGAACACGGCGGTCCCGAAGTTCTCGTCGCGACCGAGGTCGACGACCCGGTCATCGGGCCGAATCAGCTGCTCGTCGATACCGACGCGGCCGGTGTCAATTTCATCGACACCTATATCCGCACCGGCACCTACCCGCAGGAGGTGCCTTACATCCCGGGTTCCGAGGGCACGGGTGTGGTTGCCGAAGTCGGTTCCGCGGTGACCGATTTCACCGTCGGCGATCGGGTCGCGTGGGCCGCCGCCCCCGGAAGTTATGCGGAGAAGGTCGCGGTGAACGCGGCGGTGGCGGTGGCCGTGCCGGACGGCGTGCCGCCGGCGGTGGCGGCCTCGGCACTGCTGCAGGGCATGACCGCGCACTACCTGATCGAATCGGTGTACAAGCCGCAGCCGGGCGAGACGATTCTGGTCCACGCCGGTGCCGGCGGCGTCGGGCTCCTGCTGACCCAGCTGGCCGCCGCCCGCGATATCCGGGTGATCACCACGGTGTCCACCGACGCGAAGGAGGAGTTGTCCCGCGAGGCCGGCGCCGCACATGTGCTGCGCTACGGCGACGACCTCGCTCAGCGCGTGCGCGATCTCACCGACGGCGTCGGGGTGGCCGCGGTGTACGACGGGGTGGGCGCGGCGACGTTCGAGGCGAGCCTGGCGGCACTGCGCATCCGCGGCATGCTGGCGCTGTTCGGCGCCGCCAGCGGTCAGGTGCCGCCGTTCGATCTGCAGCGGCTCAATCCGGCCGGCTCACTGTTCGTCACGCGCCCGACCCTCGCCCACTACACGCGCGATCGCGCCGAATTGACCTGGCGCGCCGGCGATGTCCTCGACGCCGTCGCCGGCGGGACACTCCGGGTGCGGATCGGCGCCGAGTATCGGCTCGCCGACGCCGCGCAGGCACATCGCGATCTGCAGGCCCGCAAGACCACCGGGTCGATCGTGCTCGTGCCCTGAACGCTCAGTAGTCGCGGCCGGTGAGCCCCGGTAGACGAATCGGGTCAGCCCGGCCACCGCCTGCTCGTCGCCGATCGCGAGAACACCCTCCTCGACCGCCTCCAGCAGTGCCCGGATCAGCAGGAACCTCATCGCCACGCTGATGTCCGGGGTGCTCGGCAGGCAGAGCCCGGCCGCGTCGAAACCGTCGACGTGGTCGACGACCTCCTCGAGTTGACCGGCCGTGAACCGGTTGGCCAGCCGCGCGAACTCTTCGTCGACCAGTGCCGCCTGCGTCACCGCCCGCAGTACCGGCCAATGGCGGCGGGCGAAGCGCCAGTACTGCTCGATATGGAATTCCACGGCCGCCGGCTTGGTGAAATCGGGATCGTGCGCACTCGCCTCGGCCGACGTATCCCCTTCGGCGGCAAAGTCTCCAGCAGCGCCTGCAGTAGTTGTTCCTTCCCGTCGAAGTGGTTGTAGAACGATCCGGCCGACCGTCCGGCCGCCGCGGTGATGTCGGTGATCTTGGTGTTCAGATAGCCGCGTTCGGCGAACAGCCGGCGCGCGGCGGGTTTTCCTGGCCGGCGATGCCGCGCACGTCCATCCGCCCACCGGTGGGCAGGGGATGAACACCAGTATCCAAGACGCCTACCACCTGGGCTGGAAACTGGCCGCCGCGCTCGACGGCGACCTCGGCCCGCTCGAAACCTACGAGCCCGAACGCCGGGGCGTCGCACAGCGGGTACTCGGCATCAGCACGGCACTGCTCGATAAACATCTGGAGGGACACGAGGACGCGATGCACCGTGGCACCGACACCCACCAGCTCGACATCAGCTACCGCGATGCGGCCGACACCGCCCGGCTCAGCGCCGGCGACCGTGCGCCCGACGCTCCGCTGCGGCGCGGCGACGGCAGCGCGCTGCGCCTGTTCGACCTGTTCCGGGGCCCGCACGCGACCCACCTGACCTTCGGCGCGCCCGCCTCGGCCACAGAAGACGCCGGGGTGCGGGCGTATTCGATCGTCACGCCCGGCCATCGGCCCGAACCCGATCAGCTGATCGCCGTCGACGGCCACGCCTTCACCGACTACGCGGCCACCGCAGGCACGCAGGTACAGGTGCGCCCGGACGGATACCTCGCCTGGCATCGGCAGGGGTGACCCGCCGCGGACCCGGGCCGGCCCATGGTGGATGATCTGTGCTGCCGCCCAAGCCGATTCGCCCGCTTCGCCGTACCGTCGTACGGTGGTCGGGCGGTCGCTCGGGGCGGCCGGCAGAACAGGCATCGGTCAGGGGTTGATCCAGATGTTGGTGAAGGTTCGCAACGACGACCCGTCGCGGCTGTCCAATTCCGAACGGACGGTGGCGAACTGGCTGAAAACCTGGACCGGCACACACGCGTTACCCGGTATCGCGGTGGTCGCGGCCGGCGCCGCCGACGCGATCGTCTGGACGCCCAAGACCTGCGTGGTCGTCGTGATCAAGGACTTCACCGAACGGGCGAGCGGCACGCTCACCGTCTCCGGGTACCGGCCCTGGACCATCGACGACCGCATCGCGCCGCTGGCCGGAACCGAGGCCGGAACCGAACCGATGACCGAGATCCGCGCCCGCACCGGTGAGATCGCCGAACTGTTGCGCGGCGCCCCCGGCCGGGAGCGGGTCGGGGTGACCGGCATGGTGCTGGTCATGCCGCAATTGAGCAGCCGGGTCGCACTGGAAAAGGGTGATCTCCCAGACGGTATCGATGTCGTCCTCGGCGATGGTCCCGCGGCGTTGCGCACCTATTTCAGCCGGATCACCGCGGACGCACCCGACACCTGGGATGCGACGCAGGTCGGCCAGGCACTGGCCGCGCTCGGATTCGCCGCGGCCGCAACGCATTCCGATCTCACCGCGGAGGGCTTTCCCGCGCGGCTGGACCGCACTCCCCCGCCGCCGAACCCCGTACCGACCCGCGGCCCGAAACCACCGGCGGGGGCGCCCATTCCCGGGCCGCGCCCGGCCGGTGCCCCGGTCGCCGCCGCCGCGCCGATGTCGCCGGGTGGTGGGCCGGTATCGATGGCTCGCCCGAATCCGGCGCCGCAGCCCGCGCCCGGCCCCGTCCCCCAGCCCGTGGCCGCAGCCGTTTCGGGCCCCGGAGGGCCCGCGCCGGCCTATGGGCAGAACCAGCAACCCTATTCGGTGCCCTTCGATCCGCGCCCACCCGCCGCCCCGCCCCGGCGCAGCCGCAACCGCAGCCTGGTACCACTGGTTCTGCTGGGCGTTCTCGTCGTGGTGCTGGCCTTGGCGGCCATGTGCACCGCGGGCGGCGGTTCCGGGTCCGGCCCCAGCCACGCACCCGCCACCGGTCACCCCACCACGACGACCACCTCGCACTACACCCCGGCGCCGGAACGCACCGTGCCGCCCTCGACACCCGGGCACGCGTGCTACCCGTTCCAGCCCGGCTGCCCCTGAGCCGCGAACCTACGGGCTGCCAGGTTCTACGGCGACAGGTGATCCAACAGCTCGGCTCCCCGGTTGTGCCCTGGGAACGCGGCGCATCGTGACCGCGTACCGCCTCGAACTACGAGCGATACGCGCCTATTCGATGTGGCGGATCATGGGCTCAGGGCCGGGCCCGAAGCGATATCAGCCGAACAGCGTCGAGCCGATGGTGTGCCAACCGAGGACCGAGTCCACGGCCAGACCGCAGAACACCACGGCGAGGTAGTTGTTGGACTGCAGGAACAGCCGCAGCGGCTTGACCGACGCCCCTCGGCGCACGCCGGAGTACAGCTGATGCGCCATCAGCAGGAACCAGGCGCCGGCGACGATGGCGACCGCCGCGTACACGACACCCGTCGCCGGAATCAGGGCCAGGGTGGCGAGCACAGTCAGCCAGGTGTAGATCACGATCTGCTTGGTGACGGCGCGCTCGGTCGCCACCACCGGCAGCATCGGCACACCGGCCGCGCGGTAGTCGTCCTTGTAGCGCATGGCCAGCGCCCAGGTGTGCGGCGGCGTCCAGAAGAAGATCACCGCGAACAGAGCGACCGCGGGCCAGCCGATGGTTCCGGTGACCGCCGACCAGCCGACCAGTGCGGGCATACAGCCCGCCGCGCCGCCCCACACCACGTTCTGCGAGGTCCGGCGCTTGAGGCCGAGGGTATAGACGAAAACGTAGAACAGGATCGTCGCGACCACGAGCAGGCCCGAGAGCAGATTCGCCTGCCACCACAACCACGCGAACGAGCCGGCACCGAGAGCCACACCGAAGACGAACGCGTTGCGGGTCGGCACCGCCTCGCGCGCCAGCGGACGCTTCGACGTGCGCTTCATGACCTTGTCGATATCGGCGTCGGCAACACAGTTGAGGGTGTTGGCACTGGCCGCACCCATCCAGCCGCCGAACAGGGTGGCCACGATCAGCCGGATGTCGACATGGCCGCGGTCGGCCAGCAGCATCGTCGGGATGGTGGCTACCAGCAGTAGCTCGATGACCCGCGGTTTGGTCAGCGCGATGTAGGCGAGCACCCGGCGGGTCAGCTTCGACAGCGGGCCGCTGCCCTGGACACGGTCGGCGAGCGCCGTCGCGGAGGAGCCATGCGCATCACCCGGCTGTTGCCCAATCCGCACTGTCTCTCCTCGCAGGTGGTGCATCGATCCGGTAGGGAAGCAACGGTTTCGGCGGCGTGGCGGGCCTCCCGCGCGCAGCCGTTTCCGCTGTCACCGCAGAGCGCGGCGCGGGCGGCGCAGCCTCTACTACAGACGATGGTAGACCCCCGCGTGGTGTGCTCCGGCACCCACCCGCCGCCAAACCGCCCGTGCCGCAGGCGATCGGCCCCGGCACGACCCGGACGCGAGCGCCACGTCACATATCCGCCGTCGGCCGCTGTGTGGAATCGCCGCGGCCGGTCACGGCGGCGGCTGTGATCGTTCACCGTAACCCCGCGCACCAGCATGGGGTGCGGGCGAAGGGTCCCCACTCACGGCGATCAGGCGACCTCTAGGGTGGTGGGTACAGCCCGCAAGCCGCCGTTGTACACACACGAGAAGGTCAGGAGAACCTCGGTCGTGTCAGTCACAGACGACATCCGCGCCCTCACCCAGCCCGCACATCCGGCCGACTGGACCGAACTGGACACCAGAGCCGTCGACACCGTCCGTGTCCTGGCCGCCGACGCGGTGCAGGCCGCCGGCAACGGTCACCCCGGCACCGCGATGAGCCTGGCACCGCTGGCCTACACCCTCTACCAGCGGGTCCTGCGCTACGACCCGAGCGATCCGGATTGGACCGGCCGCGACCGGTTCATCCTCTCCTGCGGACATTCCAGCCTGACCCAGTACATCCAGCTGTACCTGTCCGGGCTGGGCCTGGAACTCGACGACCTGAAGCACCTGCGCAAGTGGGGATCGCTGACCCCGGGCCACCCGGAGTTCCGCCACACCAAAGGCGTGGAGATCACCACCGGCCCGCTCGGCCAGGGCCTGGCCTCGGCGGTCGGCATGGCGATGGCCGCCCGGCGCGAGCGCGGTCTCTACGACCCGTCCGCCGCGACCGGCGCCAGCCCGTTCGACCACTTCGTCTACGTCATCGCCTCCGACGGCGATATCGAAGAGGGCGTCACCTCGGAGGCCTCCTCGCTGGCCGGCACGCAGCAGCTGGGCAATCTGATCGTCTTCTACGACGACAACCGGATCTCCATCGAGGACGACACGTCCATCGCGCTGACCGAGGACACCGCCGAGCGCTACCGCGCCTACGGCTGGCATGTGCAGGTCGTCGAGGGCGGTGAGAACGTCACCGGCATCCTGGAGGCGGTCGAGGCCGCCAAGGCCGTCACAGACAAGCCGTCGTTCATCCTGCTGCGCACGATCATCGGCTATCCGGCGCCGAACAAGATGAACACCGGCGCCGCGCACGGCGCCGCCCTGGGCGCCGACGAGGTGGCCGCCACCAAGGAGATCCTGGGCTTCGATCCGGGCCAGAGCTTCGTCGTCGACGACGAGGTCATCGCCCACACCCGCGGCAACGCCGCCGAACGCGCCAAGGCCGCCCGCGCCGCCTGGCAGGAGCAGTTCGACGCGTGGGCGCAGGCCAACCCGGAGAACAAGGAGCTGTTCGACCGCCTGCGCGAGCGCCGGCTGCCGAAGGGCTGGACCGAGGGCCTGCCCTCGTTCGAGCCCGACGCCAAGGGCATGGCCACCCGTAAGGCCTCGGGCAAGGTCCTGGCCGCGCTGGCGCCGGTGCTCCCGGAGCTGTGGGGCGGTTCGGCCGACCTGGCCGAGTCGAACAACACCACCATGCCGGGCGTGCCGAGCTTCGGCCCGGCGTCGATCTCGACGGGTATGTGGAAGGCCGAGCCCTACGGCCGCACCCTGCACTTCGGTGTGCGTGAGCACGCGATGGGGTCGATTCTCAACGGCATCGCCCTGCACGGCCCGACCCGGCCCTACGGCGGCACCTTCCTGGTGTTCTCCGACTACATGCGCCCGGCGGTCCGGCTGGCCGCGCTCATGCGGGTGCCGGCCATCTACGTCTGGACCCACGACTCCATCGGCCTGGGTGAGGACGGCCCCACCCACCAGCCGATCGAGCACGTCGCCGCCCTGCGCGCCATTCCCGGCCTGAACGTCGTCCGCCCCGGCGACGCCAACGAGACCGTGTACGCGTGGCGTACCATCCTGGAGCTCGAAAGCGCCGAGCAGCATTCGCATTTCGTGCCCGCCGACCACCCGCACACCGACGGCCCGTCGGCGCTGGCGCTGACCCGCCAGGACGTGCCCACGCTGGAGGGCACCAGCTACGAGGGCGTCTCTCGCGGCGGCTACATCCTCGCCGAATCCTCCACCGGCACACCGCAGGTGATTCTGATCGCCACCGGTTCCGAACTTCAGCTCGCCGTCGCCGCGCGCACTACGCTGGAGGAGCAGGGCATCGGCACCCGCGTGGTGTCCATGCCGTGCGTGGAATGGTTCGACGCGCAGGAACAGTCCTACCGCGACGAGGTGCTGCCGCCGCAGATCACCGCCCGCGTCACGGTCGAGGCCGGTGTCGCGATGCCGTGGCACCGCTTCACCGGCAGCGACGGTGAGAACGTTTCGATCGAGCACTTCGGTGCCTCGGCCGACTTCAAGACCCTGTTCCGCGAATTCGGCATCACCGCCGAAGCCGTCGTCGACGCCGCGAAGCGCTCACTCGACAAGGTGAAGGGATAACCAATGGCACAGAACGAGAATCTCGCCGCACTGTCGCAAGCCGGCGTGTCGGTGTGGCTCGACGACCTGTCACGCAACCGGATCCGCTCGGGCAATCTCGCCGACCTCGTCGCCACCCGCAGCATCGTCGGCGTGACCACCAACCCGACCATCTTCCAGGCCGCGCTGAGCGAAGGCCACGCCTACGACGACCAGGTCAAGGACCTGGCCGCCCAGGGGGCCGATGCCGACGCCGCGATCCGCACGATCACCACCGACGACGTCCGCTCGGCCTGCGACGTGCTGGCCGAGGTCTTCGAAGCGACCGGCGGCGTGGACGGGCGGGTCTCGATCGAGGTCGACCCGCGGCTGGCCTTCGACACCGACAAGACCGTCGCGCAGGCGGTCGAGCTGTGGAAGATCGTCGACCGGCCGAATCTGTTCATCAAGATTCCGGCCACCGAGGAGGGCCTGCCCGCGATCACGCGCGTGATCGCCGAAGGGATCAGCGTCAACGTCACGCTGATCTTCTCGGTGCAGCGCTACCTCAGCGTGATGGGCGCCTATCTGGACGGCCTGCGCAAGGCGCGCATCGCCGGCCACGACCTGGCCCGCATCCATTCGGTCGCGTCGTTCTTCGTCTCCCGCGTGGACACCGAGATCGACAAGCGGCTCGAGCAGATCGGTTCCGACGAGGCGCTGGCCTTGCGCGGTAAGGCCGGGATCGCCAACGCGCGCTTGGCCTATGCCGCCTACCAGGACGTGTTCGACGGAGGTAATCACACCTCGACCTACTCGAATCTGGCCTCGTCCGGGGGTAACCGGCAGCGGCCGCTGTGGGCGTCGACGGGCGTGAAGAACCCGGACTACCCCGACACCATGTACATCACCGAACTGGTGGCGCCGAATACGGTCAACACGCTGCCGGAGAAGACCCTCGAGGCGTTCGCCGACCACGGCGAACTGCGCGGGGACACGGTGTCGGGCACGGCGGCCGACGCGCAGGGCGTGTTCGACGCGCTCACCGGTGTCGGAATCGACCTCGACGACGTGTTCGCCGTCCTCGAGCGCGAAGGTGTCGAGAAGTTCGAGAAGTCGTGGGACGAGTTGCTCACCGCGACCACCGCCGAGTTGAAGAGCACCGGAAGCAACTGACCGCGATGGCCGGCCAGAAGAAGACGGCCGCCCCGGGGAATCCGCTGCGCGAGGAGCGCGACAAGCGGCTTCCCCGGATCGCCGGCCCGTGCAGCATGGTGATCTTCGGGGTCACAGGTGACCTGTCACGCAAGAAACTGATGCCGGCCATCTACGACCTCGCGAACCGGGGGCTGCTGCCACCCGGTTTCGCGCTGGTCGGGTTCGCTCGGCGCGATTACGCCGACGAGGATTTCGCTCAGGTTGTCCTCCAGGCGGTCAAGGAGAATGCGCGCACCCCGTTCCGGCAGGAGGTGTGGGAACAGCTGTCGGAAGGTATCCGCTTCGTGCAGGGCACCTTCGACGACGACGACGCCTTCGGCACGCTCGCGCAGACGCTGAAGAAGCTGGACGCCGAACGCGGCACCGGCGGCAACCACGCCTTCTACCTGTCGATTCCGCCGAACGCGTTTCCGGTTGTGCTGGAACAGCTTTCGCGCACCGGGCTGGCGAAGCCGCCGGACCCGGGTCAGGGCAAACGGCAGCCGTGGCGGCGGGTGGTGATCGAAAAGCCCTTCGGTCACGACCTGCAGAGCGCCCAGGAGCTCAATGCCCTGGTCAACCGGGTGTTCCCCGAGGAGACGGTCTTCCGTATCGACCACTACCTCGGCAAGGAGACGGTGCAGAACCTGCTGGCGCTGCGGTTCGCGAACGAACTGTTCGAGCCGATCTGGAACGCCAACTTCGTCGACCATGTGCAGATCACGATGGCCGAGGACATCGGATTGGGCGGGCGCGCAGGCTATTACGACGGCATCGGCGCCGCCCGCGACGTCATCCAGAACCATCTGCTGCAGCTGCTGGCGCTGACGGCGATGGAGGATCCGGTCAACTTCCAGCCGCGGCAGCTGCAGATCGAGAAGATCAAGGTGCTCTCGGCGACGAAGCTGGTCGAACCGCTGGAGGAGACCACCGCCCGCGGCCAGTACGCGGCCGGCTGGCAGGGCAGCGAACGCGTGGTGGGGCTGGCCGAGGAGGAGGGTTTCGATCCGCATTCGCGCACCGAGACCTACGCCGCCATCACGCTGAACGTCGACACGCGCCGCTGGGCAGGCGTGCCGTTCTACCTGCGCACCGGAAAGCGTCTGGGGCGCAGGGTCACCGAGATCGCGGTCATGTTCAAGCGGGCCCCGCATCTGCCCTTCGATCAGACCATGACCGAGGAGCTGGGCCAGAACGCGCTCGTCATCCGGGTGCAGCCGGATGAGGGCATCACCATGCGGTTCGGGTCGAAGGTGCCCGGATCGAGTATGGAAGTCCGCGACGTCAACATGGATTTCAGCTACGGCGAATCCTTCACCGAATCCTCGCCCGAGGCCTACGAGCGGCTCATCCTGGATGTGCTGCTGGGCGAGCCATCGCTGTTCCCGGTCAACGAGGAGGTCGAATTGGCGTGGCGCATCCTCGATCCCGTACTCGATCATTGGGCCGAGGGCGGTAAACCCGAGTGCTACGAGTCAGGCACCTGGGGTCCGGCCTCGGCCGACGAGATGCTCGCCCGCACCGGGCGGGAATGGCGGCGGCCATGATCGTGGACATGCCCGACACCAGCACCCGCGACGTGACCAAACGCCTGGTCAGCCTGCGCGAGTCCAACGGTGTGATCGCCATGGGCCGGGTGCTCACGCTGGTGGTGTGCACGCTGGACTCCTCGGAGGCCGAGGACGCCATCGACGCCGCCAACGACGCCAGCCGCGAACACCCCTGTCGCGTGATCGTGCTCGCGCGCGGCGACCGGTTCGCCGATACCAAACTCGACGCCCAGATCCGGGTCGGCGGCGACGCCGGGGCGGCCGAGGTGATAGTGCTGCGGCTGCAGGGCGAGCTGGTCAACAACGAGAGCAGCGTGGTCATCCCGTTCCTGCTACCCGACACTCCGGTGGTGGCGTGGTGGCCGCGCGGTGCGCCGGAGTTTCCATCTCGGGATTCGGTGGGGCGCTTGGCGATTCGCCGGATCACCGATTCGACCTATGCTCCCGACCCGCGTGCGGCGATCACCCGGCGGCTGGACTCCTACGCGCCGGGCGACACCGATCTGGCGTGGAGCCGGATCACGTTCTGGCGGGCGCTGCTGGCCTCCGCGCTCGACGTGCCGCCATATGAGCCGATCCAATCGGTCACCGTGTCGGGCCTGGCCGAAGAACCCGCACTCGACATTCTGGCGGGATGGCTGGCGGCGAAACTGGACTGCCCGATCCGGCGGCAGACTGGAGAGTTGAAGGTCGTGCTGCACCGGGCGTCGGTATCGGTCGGCATCGAACGTCCGCAGACGGGCCGCACGGCGACCCTGACGCGCACCGGCGAGCCCGACCAGCGGTTCGCGCTCGCCCGTCGCGAGACCAAGGACTGCCTGGCGGAGGAGCTGCGGCGGCTCGACGCCGACGAGGTCTACGCCGAGGCACTGGCCGGAATCGGGAAGGTGATCTATGAGTAAGCCGGAGATCGCGGTCTTTGCCGATCACGACGAACTGGTGCGGGCAGCAGCCGTGCGGTTCGTGCAGGTGGTTACCAGGGCTCAGGCCGAGCGTGGTTCGGCATCGGTGGTTCTCACCGGCGGTGGCACCGGGATCGCCCTGCTGGAGCAGGTGCGGCACGCACCCGGCGCGATCGACTTCGGTCGCCTGGACGTGTTCTGGGGCGACGAGCGGTTCGTCCCCGCGGGCGATGCCGAACGCAACGAATTGCAGGCACGCGAGGCGTTGCTGGATCACGTGCCGGTCGACCCGGCGCGGGTGCATCCGGTCGCGACCTCCGACGGGGAGTACCCGGATCCGGTCGAGGCCGCCGCGGAGTATTCGGCGGCGGTGCACGCCCATCTGGCCGAGCACGGCGCATTCGACCTGCATCTGCTCGGCATGGGTGGCGACGCGCATGTGAACTCGCTGTTCCCGCATTCCGCGGCCGTGGCGGAGGAACACGAACTCGTTCTCGCCGTGACCGATTCACCGAAGCCGCCGCCGGTGCGCGTCACCCTGACCCTGCCCGCGGTCGCCCGCGCGCGGCACGTGGTTCTGGTGGTCGGCGGCGAGGCCAAGGCCGACGCTGTGGCCCAGGCGGTGGGCGGCGCCCCCGCGCTGGAGATCCCGGCGGCCGGGGCGCACGGCAGCGAAACCACGACCTGGATGGTGGACGAGGCCGCGGCCGCGAAACTGCCCTGAACCGGGGCGGTATTCCGGCTAGTCATCCTCCGTCTGCGCCCACGCGGCGACAGGCAGGCTCAGATACACACCGACGAGGTGGCCCGCGGGCAGGATGCGGGCCACCTCGTCGTGGATGTGGGCCACCCGGCGGTCACGGTCGGCGGCGCGGTCCTCGAACCACTTCGACTTCACTTCGATCAGCACGTCGATATCGAACCGGTGGCCCGGCTCAGCGGATCGGCAGCGTATAAGGACGTCACCGGGTTGCAGGCGGCCGTCGTACGGTTCCGCCGCACAGGCCACCGCCACGGAGACGATATGCGGCAACTCCTCGACGAGCCGACGCTTCGAATCGTCGGAGACTCGGGGCGCGCAGGTGATGTCGATGAGGGGCACCCGGCCAGCATGCCAGAGCCCATCGGCACCCCGCGCACATGGAGCTCCGGTCGCACCCGGGGGGCGTACGCGAATCCCTTATCGCAGCGCGGAGTTCCACGCGGAATCGCTCGCGACCAGTTCGGAGAGGTGACGCAGCAGAAAGTCGTTCACCGCACCGGTGCGCTCGAGTTGGACGAGATGTCCCGCGCCGGCAACCTTTTCGATCGCCCGCAGATCCGGTACGTGCGCGCGCAGCACCGCCAGCGGGTCTCGGCCACTGAAACCCTCCATATCCGGGTCGTTTTCGCCGTAGAGGAAACAGGTCGGCACCGACACCGTCGTCGGCAGCCCTTCGGTCAGCTCCCAGTTGCGGTCCAGCGCCCGGTACCAGGTCAGCCCGCCGGTGAAGCCGGTCCGTTCGAATTCGGCTGCGAGGGTGTCGAATTCGGATTCCGAGAGCCAAGGCCAGGGCAGCGCCGGCGCCGGCGGCAGCGCGTCGAGGTAACCGATGCCGGGCGGATTCTTCCAGGTGTCGAGGTAGTGGAACTCGCCACTGAGCGCGTAGTACACGCGGGCCAGGAATTCGCGGGGGCGAGCGGCGAGTTCGGCGTCGGCGACGCCGGGCTCCTGAAAATAGGACAGATGCAGGAAATGGCGCTGCGCGGCGCGCGTCCAGAACTGCGACGGCGCCGTCGGCGGCCGGGGCGCGTACGGATTGTTCAGCACCATGATCGCCGCTACCCGCGCCGGCGCCCGCAGTGCCAGCTCCCACACCAGCTGGGCGCCGAAGTCCAGGCCGACGAAAACCGCCCGCTCGGCACCGATCTCGTCGAGCAGCCCGAGCAGATCGCCGATCACGGCCCGATTGGTGGTCGCCTCCACCCCGCCGGGCGCCTCGGTACGGCCGTAGCCACGCAGATCCGGGGCGAGGGCGTGATATCCGGCCGCCGCCAGCGCCGACAGCTGCCGATGCCACACGTACCAGCCGTGCGGAAATCCGTGGCAGAAGATCACCGGATACCCGCGCCCCGCTTCGGCGATATGCAGCCGAATCCCGTTGGTCTCCACGAACCGATGCGTCGGCCCCACTGCGCCTCCCAGGTACTAGAACACGTTCTCGTTTCACGGTAGTGTCCCGGAGTTGTGAACGGAATACTGACCGATCGAGTCGCCGTCGTCACCGGTGCGAGCCGCGGCATCGGCAAGGGCATCGCGCTCGAGCTGGGTGCGGCCGGCGCCACGGTGTACGTGACCGGGCGCTCCCAACGTCCCGGGCAGCTGCCGGGCACCGTGGCCGCGACCGCGGGCGAGATCGACGAGCTCGGCGGGCGGGGGGTGCCGTTCGTCTGCGATCACCGCGACGACGAGGCGGTGGCGCGGTTGTTCGAGTCCGTGCGCGCCGACCACGGCCGGTTGGATGTTCTGGTCAACAACGTCTACAACTCCCCCGCCTCGGCGCGCTGGCTCGGCAAACCGTTCTGGGAGGTGCCGCCGAAGGCCTGGGACGAGGGCTTCGACATCGGAGTGCGCTCGCATTACGCCGCCGCCCATTTCGCGGCTCCGCTGCTGATCGAATCGGGAGGGCTGATCGTCGACATCTCCTCACCGGGCGCCGAACATTTCACCCACAACGTCGTCTACGGCGTGGGCAAGGCCGCCGTCGACCGGCTGACCGCCGATCTGGCGCATGATCTGGCCGGCACCGAGGTCACGGTGGTGTCGCTGTGGCCGGGAATCGTCAATACCGAACTGCTGCAACTGGTTCCGGCCGATGCGCAGGGCCGGCGCCTGATCACGCTGCCCGGTGAAGGCACCATCGATCTGAACGAGGCCGAGACTCCACATTTCGCCGGGCGCGCGGTGGTCGCGCTCGCGGCGGATCCGGGCCGGCGCTCACGCACCGGCCGGGCGTGGCGGGTGGCCGATCTGGCCGAAGCCTACGGCTTCACCGATATCGACGGCCGCGTGCCGCGCACGTGATGGCCGTCGTTCCCTTAGCCTGAGGCGGCGGGTCTTCCCGCGACGCCGGCAGTGAAGGAGGGTGGATGGACGCGATCGCGAATTTCGACGCGCTGGTAGCGGCGGCGGACGCTCCGATCTACGTGGTGACGGTGGCGACCGAATTCGAGCGCGCCGGGTGTGTGGTCGGCTTCGCGTCCCAGGTCGGTATCGAACCACGTCGATTCCTGGTGTGCCTGTCCGAACTCAACTACACCTACCGGGTGGCCGCCGGCGCTACCCACGTCGCGGTGCATCTCGTCGATTCCGGGTCGCGAGCACTGGCCCAGCTGTTCGGCGCGGAGACCGGCGACGATGTCGACAAGTTCACCTGGTGCCGGTGGCATCACGGCCCCGACGGAGTGGTGGTGCTCGACGAGGCGGCGGCCTGGTTTTCCGGCCGGATCCTCGAGCGCCACGATTTCGGCGACCACGTGGGCCTGTTGCTGGAGCCACTGGGCGGCCCGCCCCCGCCGGAGGGCACCACCGGACTCCGCTACAGCGACCTCACCGGTCTCACCCCCGGCCACCCCGCCTGAACGCTTGCACCAGTGTTCGAGGCCCCCAGTGTTCGAGGCGCCCAGTGTTCGAGGCCCCAGCGTTCGAGGCCCTTCAGCCGTTCGAGGCGATGTCGAGGAAGCTACGCACCGACCTGCCCGGCGCGGGCCTGGTCCGCCAGGCCAGCCGCAGGGCCGACGGCGGTGCGTCCGGGATATCGAGGTAGGCCACGCCGGGATGCGGCGCTCGGGTGCGTGCCAGTTCGGGAACGGCCCCGATGCCCCGGTCGGCGGCGATCAACTCGATCCACTCGTCGAAATTCGTGCAGGTGACGATCTCGCGGCCGGGTTCTGCCGCGGGCCAACTGGTTTCGTCGGTGGTGCCGGAGACGGTGTTGACCACCAGCGGATAGGCGGCCAGATCCTGCCACCGCAGCGCCGCCGCGTTCGCCAGTGGCGAGCGGATGGACACCGCCGCTACCCGCCGCTCGGTGCCGATGATCCGTCCGGTCATGGCGGCAGGCAGCCGAATATCCTTGCGATACAGGGCGATATCGATACTTCCCGCCGCGACGGCGGCCACCGGATCGTCGATACGGTGGATGCCGACCCGCCCGCCGCGCGCCTCGAAGCGGGTGCGGACCTCGGTGAACCAGTCGTCGGGCAGCAGCCAGGAAAACCCCACCGATACCCGGGCTCGCAGCCGCAGATCGGCGGTGACGGCATCGAGATCGGCGACGATCCGGGTCGCGGCCGCCAGCAGATACTCCCCTTCCGCAGTGAGGACGAAGCGTCGCGCACTGCGCTCGACCAGCCGGCAGTCCAGAATCCGTTCGGCCTGTTGCACGGTGCGAGTCAGCGAAGGCTGGGTGGTGTGCAGCCGCGCCGCGGCGCGGGTGTAGTTGGCTTCCTCGCACAGCACCAGGAACGCGCGCAGATGCCGCACTTCCAGATCCATACGCTCAGCGTATACATCGTGCACAGGAAGCATTTCACGAGGCCGTGACGGATCCGTAGCGTTGATCGACGTGACCATCGCAGTTCCTCGAGAGGCATCCCTCGCGCCCGCGCTGCGCGCCTCGGCCGGATTGGCCGCCGCCATGGGCATCGGTCGCTTCGTCTACACGCCGCTGCTTCCGGTGATGATCGACGCCGGCCGCTTCGGCGCACCTACCGGCGCGGTCGTGGCCGCGGCCAACTACACAGGCTATCTGCTGGGCGCGGTCGCGCTGGCGCGGTTTCCGGAATACAACGGCCGCACGGCATTTCGGCTGTCGGCCGCCGCGCTGGTGGTCAGTGAGGCGGCCATGGCGATCCCCGCGCCGGCGATCCTGCCGATCAGCCTGCGGACGGTGTCCGGCGTCGCCGGCGCGGTGCTGTTCATCGGCTGCGCGCAGATCGCCGCCCGGCACGAAAACAGAAGGCGCGCAGCCGGTATCGCCTTCGCCGGAGTGGGCACGGGGATCGCGGCAACGGGTGCGCTGGTACTGATCGCGCAATCGGTGCTGTCGTGGCAGGCACTGTGGCTCGCCGCGGCCGCGCTGACCGCGCTGCTGCTGTGGCCGGCCCTACGGCTGGAAATCGTCGCCGGTAGCCGTACCGGCGCGGCGACGGTGCGGTCGCGACGCTCATGGCGGTTACTCCAGGTGACGTATTTCCTGGAGGGGCTGGGCTATATCGTCCTGGGAACGTTCCTGGTCGCCGCCGTGGACGCCACCGGTCATCGGACCGCGGGAACCGCGATCTGGATCGTCGTGGGAGTGGCGGCCGCCCCCGCGACCGTGGTGTGGGGTCTGATCGCCCCGCGGGCCACTCCGGTGACCGCGCTGGTGGCCGCCCTGGTGCTGCAATGTCTGTCGGCCCTGTTGCCGACGCTGTCGGCGGGTGTCTGGCCGGCGGTGGCGTCGGCCGCCTTGTTCGGCGCGACCTTCATGGGAATCACCCTGCTCGCCCTCGAGATCGGCGATGATCTGGCCGGTCCGGGAGCGGCGGCGACGTTGACCGCCGGATACGGACTCGGCCAAATGCTCGGACCTCTCGCGGTGGCGCCGGTGCTCGGCAACAGCTACGACGCCGCGTTCACAATCGCGGCAATGATCCTGGCCGTCGCCGCGGTGTCGGCGATCACGATCTGCTCGCGCCGATCAGGCGAACTTGATCTCGAAACCGATGCCAAGAATGGCGATGAACCAGATCAGGCCGACGAAGATGGTGATGCGATCGAGGTTCTTCTCGACCACCGTGGATCCGGACAGACTCGACTGCACACCACCACCGAACAGGCTGGACAAGCCTCCACCCTTCGCGCGGTGCAGCAACACCAGCAACACCAGCAAGACGCTGGTGATGACGAGGAGGATATCCAGGAACATTTGCATGGCGACAGTTTATGGGATGCTCAGCCCACCACCGAACCGGCCGTCATCCCGCCGTCTACGACGAATTCCGCGCCGGTGCAATAGCTGGATTCGGCGCTCGCCAGAAAGACCACCAGATCCGACACCTCGGCGGGCAGGCCGAGCCGCGCGCACGTTCTCGCCGCGATCGACCGCGATCTCCTCGGTGGCGCCGATCATCGGCGTCAGAATTCCGCCGGGATGCACCGAGTTGACCCGCACACCCTCGGGCGCGAGTTCCAGCGCGGCCGACTTGGTCAGCCCCCGCACTCCGAACTTCGAGGCGGTGTAGGCGTGCATGCCGCCCACGCCCTGGATGCCGGCCGCGGAGGAAATATTGATCACCGCGGCCGGGCGGGCGGCGACCAGGGCGTCGCGCGCGGCGCTCAACCCCAGGAAGGGACCGGTCAGATTGATGTCGATCACCCGCTGCCACTGCTTCTCGGTGTAGGTGCCCAGCGGGCCGCCGTCGAGCACACCCGCATTGTTGACCAGCACGTTCAGCAGCCCGAATCGTTCGACGGTGGTGGCGACGGCGGCATGCCAGTCAGCGGCCTCGGTGACGTCGAGGTGCACGTAACCGGCCTGCTCACCCAGATCCGCGGCCAGCGCCCGCCCCGCGTCGTCGGCGATGTCGCCGAGCATCACCCGCGCGCCCTCGGCGACGAAGGCCCGCGCGTGCGAGGCGCCCATACCGGAGGCGCCGCCGCTGATGAGGGCGACCCGGCCCATCAAACGTCCACTCATGAATCGTCTCGCATCTCTCGTCGATCGGGGTCAGGGGGCGGAATGGGCGGGCCGTCCAGGCGCAGCACGCACCGGGTGCCGGTGTAGATGGTGGGCATGCATTCGTTGCAGTGGATGCAGGCCGAACGGGTCGCGGCGTCGGAGCGGATGCGCCGCAGCAGATCCGGTTCGCGCAGCAGGGCGCGGCCCATCGCCATGAATTCGAAGCCTTCGCGCCGCGCCCGCCGCATATCGTCGATATCGGTGATTCCGCCCAGCAGCACCAACGGCATGGACAGCTCGCGGCGGAACTGGCGGGCCCGTTCGATCAGGTACGTGCCGTGATACGGGTACTCACGCAGGAACGCCTTGCCGACGACCTTGAAGCCCAGGCGGGTCGGGCCGGGCAGCGTCTTGGCGAAGGCCTGCCGTGGCGCATCGCCGTGGAACAGCAGCATCGGGTTGAGCAGCGAACTTCCGGCGGTCAGTTCGAGGGCGTCGAGTCCGCCGTCGGATTCCAGCCAAGAGGCCACCCGGAGTGATTCGGCCAGCGAAAATCCGCCACGCACACCGTCTTCCATATTCAGCTTGGCCAGAATCGCCAGCCGGCCGCCGACCGCTTCGCGCACCGCGAGCGCGACCTCGCGGGCCATCCGGGCGCGATGGTCCAACGTCCCGCCGTAGGCGTCCTTCCGGCGGTTCAGCAGCGGACTGAGGAACGAGCTGACCAGATAGTTGTGGCCGAAATGCAGTTCCACGGCATCGAATCCGGCCTCCTCGGCCAGCAATACCGCCTGCACGTGCGCGGCGACCAGATCCTGGATCTCGGCCACCGACGGCGACTGCGTCATCTTCATGCTCAACGGCGACCACAGCCGCGTGGGCGCCAGCGCCGGCGCCCGGTTCGACGCCGCATTGGCGACCGGTCCCGCATGGCCGATCTGAGCGCTGACCTTGGCCCCTTCGGCGTGGATGGCATCGGTGAGCCGCCGCAATCCCGGTAGCGCCTCGGGGCGCATCCAGATCTGGTGGCGGTCGGTGCGCCCGCCTGGTGCGACGGCGCAGTAGGCGATGGTGCTCATCCCCACGCCGCCGGCCGCGATCTCCCGATGGAACTCGATCAGTTCGTCGGTGACCAGCGCGTCGGGGGTCCGTCCTTCGAAGGTGGCGGCCTTGATCACCCGGTTACGCAACGTGATCGGGCCCAGATCGACGGGGTCGAAAATATCGTTCACTACTACTCCTGAACGGCGGGATGCGAAGCGGTGGACGCCGGGACGGCGGGATGCGGAGCACCGGTATCGGGCGGCGGTGCGCTCAACCCGGCGATGACGAATTCGCGCAGCGTCGCCACCGCGGACGGCGCGATGTCGTAGTCCTCGGTGCTGCCGAAGCGCATGATGATCAGGTCGAAGGCCAGCTGCCAGCGCCGGCGCGCCTCACCGGAGGTCAGCTCCGGTAGCAGCTGTGACCACGACTCCATCCGGAACCACTGATGCTGCCAGGACATCGGCCGCCGGCGCAGGATCAATCCGGCCAGCAGCCGCAGATGCAACCGGCCCATCGGATCGGCGGCGAGCTCGACGAACGGTGCGAGCACCGCGTCGACCACCGTCGGGACCGAGCTCGGCTCGGCGGCGGTGGCCGCCGCCAGCCCCTCGGCCCACAGCGGACCGAGCCGATCCTCGATGAGGGCGGCGATCAGCGCCTCCTTGGAGCCGAAGTGGTAGTGCACCGCGGCCGGGTTGGCACCCGCGGCCACGCAGACCGCCCGGACCGAGACGTCCTCGTAGCGCTCGGTCAGCAGTAACCGCTCCGCTGCCGCCAGCAGTTTGGCCCGGGTACCCGCTGCCACCTTCTCGCCCATGCCGTTAGTGAACCACGGCACAGAACAGGTTTCAATCACTGATTGAATCATTGCGATAAAGCGCTGCGCATCGGCCATTTCCGCGGTAGTGGACATGTCAAGGAATACTGGAGCACCTGCCCCCGTTCAGGTGATTGAACTTTTGATCAGATCTCAGGAGGCGGCCATGCAGTTCGGCATCTTCACCGTCGGCGACGTCACCGTCGATCCGACCACCGGCATCGCGCCCACGGAGGGCGAGCGCATCGACGCGATGATGCGCCTGGCCCTGAAGGCCGAGGAGGTCGGGCTGGACGTGTTC
Organism: Nocardia nova; assembly: GCF_002933465.1. Lineage (GTDB taxonomy): Bacteria > Actinomycetota > Actinomycetes > Mycobacteriales > Mycobacteriaceae > Nocardia > Nocardia nova_B. Next base: position 169,688 of record NZ_PSZE01000011.1, on the reverse strand, counting down.
GCCACCGGTGAGCACCACAATCCGCCGTTCGTGCCGTCCTCGCCGACCACCATGCTCGGCTGGGTCGCGGCGCGCACCGAGAAATTGCAGTTGTCGACCTCGACCACGCTCATCACCACCAACGACCCGGTGAAGATCGCCGAGGACTACGCGATGCTGCAGCATCTGTCGGGCGGCCGGATCGACCTGATGATGGGCCGCGGCAACACCGGGCCGGTCTATCCGTGGTTCGGCAAGGACATCCGCAAGGGCGTCGAGCTCGCGATCGAGAACTACCACCTGCTGCGCCGGCTGTGGCGCGAACCGGTGGTCGACTGGCAGGGCCAGTTCCGCACGCCGTTGCAGGGATTCACCGCGACTCCCGCACCACTGGACGGCACGCCGCCGTTCGTGTGGCACGGCTCGATCCGTTCGCCGGAGATCGCCGAGCAGGCCGCCTATTACGGCGACGGCTTCTTCCACAACAACATCTTCTGGAACAAGGAACACACCGAGGAGATGGTGCGGCTGTACCGGCAGCGGTTCGAGCACTACGGTCACGGTTCGGCCGACCAGGCGATCGTCGGTCTGGGCGGGCAGGTCTTCATGGCCGAGACCGAGGCGGAGGCCAAGAAGTTCTTCCGGCCGTACTTCGACAACGCGCCCGTCTACGGGCACGGTCCGTCGCTGGAGGATTTCACCGAGATGACGCCGCTGACCGTCGGTACTCCCGAGCAGGTCATCGAGCGCACCCTCGGCTTCGCCGACTACGCCGGTGACTATCAGCGCCAGCTGTTCCTGATCGACCATGCCGGCCTGCCGATCGACGTCGCCCTGGAACAGGTCGAGATCCTGGGCCGCGAGGTGGTGCCGGTGCTGCGCAAGGAATTCGAATTGCGCCGTCCCGCACACGTTCCCAGCGATCCGCCGACCCACGCGTCGCTGGTGGCGGCCGGGCCCGACGCGCCGCATCATCTGGTCGAGCCGGCCCGCGAGCGGCTGCTGACCGCCGCCGAGCAGGCCTGATTCATCCAACCGCGCAGTCATCCGACCGCATCGAACGAGGGACGAAAACCCATGTCGCACACCGTTGTCGTACTCACCGCCGGGTTGTCGCAACCGTCGAGCACCCGCCTGCTCGCCGATCAACTCGCCGATGCGGTGGCCTCGGCCGTCGGCGCCCGCGGTGAGGCCGTGACCATCGAGGTCATCGAATTGCGGGATCTGGCAAGCGAACTCGCCGCCACAACGGTCTCCGGCGGCCTGCCGACGCCCGCGGTGGCGGCGGCGCGCGAGAAGGTGTCCGCGGCGGACGGTCTCATCGCCGTCACCCCGGTGTTCGCCGCGAGCTACTCCGGGTTGTTCAAGATGTTCGTCGACGTGCTCGACACCGAGGCGCTCAACGCCATGCCGGTGCTCATCGCCGCCACGGCCGGAACCGCCCGGCACGCGCTGGTGCTCGAGCATGCGATGCGGCCGTTGTTCACCTACCTGCGCGCCGTCGTCGTTCCGACCGGCGTGTTCGCCGCGACCGAGGATTTCGGCTCGGCCGGACTGGGCGAGCGGATCCACCGCGCCGCGGCCGAACTCGCCACCCTGGTGGTCGCGGTACCGACCGGCGTGGACGGGTTCCTCCCCGAACCGGCTCGGACCCGGCAGTCGGGCAACCATGTCGGTGAGGTGACGCCGTTCGCCAAGCTGCTCGCGGGCCACACGGGCCATACCGAACATCCCCACCGCCCGGCCGAACAGCGGTAGGACTCCGCGCTTCTGCCCTGCCAAGTCAGTCCCCGCTCTGATCGACCCGCTCGGGCAGGCCGGCGAGCAGGTCGGCAGGTTGGCTTCGACCGCCCGCGCACCAATCCGGTGTGCGGGCGGTCGCGCGCGACATGATGGAGGGGTGACTGCGGGCCCGGAAGAGCTTCTCGACGACTGGTTGCGTGTATCCCTGCGAGAGATGCGGCCGGGACCGCGGCGCGCCGCCACCGATCCGATCGGCAGCGGGAGTCCGATCACCGTCGGGACGTGTCTGGACTTGTTCGACGCTCAGGCCACGAGCCGGCATCTGGATTTCGCGGCGCGGCGGCTCGGTGCGGGCAAGCGCGGGTACTACAGCATCGGTTCCAGCGGGCACGAGGGCAATGTGGTGCTGGCGCAGGCGTTGCGCAGCACCGATCCGGCGCTGCTGCACTACCGGTCCGGTGCGTTCTTCGTGCACCGCTGCCGGCAGATCCCGGGGCTGGACCCGATCCGTGACGTGCTGCTGGGTGTCGTCGCGGCGGCCGCTGATCCGATCTCCGGCGGGCGACACAAGGTGTTCGGCAGTGCGCCCGCGTCGGTGATACCGCAGACCTCGACCATCGCCTCCCATCTCCCTCGCGCGATGGGGCTCGCCTTCGCGCTCGATCGGGCCCGCCGGCTGGGCCGGGACACGCCGTGGCCACGAGATGCGGTGGTGCTGTGCACATTCGGCGATGCCTCGGCCAATCACTCCACCGCGACCGGTGCGATCAACGCCGCGATCCATACCGCACACCAAGGTATTCCGATGCCGCTGCTGTTCGTCTGCGAGGACAACGGGCTCGGCATCAGCGTGCCCACTCCCCCGGGCTGGATCGAAGCGGCCTTCGGATCGCGGCCGGGGCTGCGGTATTTCGACGCCGACGGATCCGACCTCCGGCAGGCTCTGTCGGTGGCGTCCGCGGCCGCGGAATCCGTGCGTGTCCGGCGGCGTCCCGCACTGTTGCGACTGCGCACGGTGCGGCTGCTCGGGCACGCCGGGTCCGACGTGGAGTCGGCATACCGGCGGCCCGAGGACATCGAGGCCGACCGCCGCCGCGATCCGGTGGCCGCGACGGCCCGGCTGCTCGTCGAGATCGGCGCCGCGACCGCCGCGGAGGTTATCGCCCGCTACGACGCGATCGGCGCCCGCGTGGCGGCGATGGCGGCACAGGTGGCCGGGGAACCGCACCTCGACTCGGCCGAAGCGATCCGGGCGCCCTTGGAGTTCGGACGGGCCGGACAGCCTTCGCCGGCCCCGACGCCCGGCCCTCGCGCCGGAGACCGCATGCCGCCCGAGAGTCCGCTGCGGACAGACACTGTGGAGCATCCGGGGTCGGGAACCGGGTCCGCGGCGGCCGCCGAACCAGGAGACCGCACCGATCCTGGTGCCTCCCCGGCCGCGGTGCCCGCGGATTCCACCGACACCTCGACGGACGGCGAGACGAGTCCGGCGGAGCGGTCGAATGCCGGGGCCTCACAGCACACCGCCGATCGCACCGGGCCGATGACGCTGGCGCAGGCGATCAACCACACGCTGGCATCGTTGCTCGGCCATGACCCCGATGTGCTGGTCTTCGGCGAGGACGTCGGGCGCAAGGGTGGCGTCTACGGCGTGACCAAGGGGCTGCAGCGGGAGTTCGGGGCGCGGCGGGTGTTCGACAGCCTGCTGGACGAGCAGAGCGTGCTCGGCACCGCGCTGGGCGCCGGACTCGCCGGATTCGTACCGATTCCGGAGATCCAGTATCTGGCCTACGTGCACAATGCGCTGGACCAGATCCGAGGGGAGGCGGCGACCCTGTCGTACTTCTCCGCGGGGCAGTACCACAACCCCATGGTGGCACGGATCGCCTCGTTCGCCTATCAGCGCGGCTTCGGCGGGCATTTCCACAACGACAATTCCGTTGCGGCGCTGCGTGATATCCCCGGCGTGGTAGTCGCGGCGCCGTCCCGGGCCGACGACGCCGCCGCGATGCTGCGCCGGTGCGTCGAGGCCGCTCGCAGCGAGGGCCGGGTGTGTCTCTACCTCGAACCGATCGCCCTGTACCACACCCGCGACCTGCACCGCCCCGGCGACGGGGGCTGGCTCGCCATCCCCGCCGACGATCCGGCATCGCTCGGGCGGGCCCGAATCCACGGTGACGGCACGGATCTCACGATCGTCACCTTCGCCAACGGCGTGCCGATGAGCCTGCGCGTCGCACAGCGCCTGGCGGACAACGGCATTCATGCGCGCGTACTCGACCTGCGCTGGCTCACACCGCTTCCCGTCGGCGATCTGCTGCACCACGCCCGCGCCACCGGCGCCGTTCTCGTCGCCGATGAGACCCGCCGCAGCGGCGGGGTCTCGGAATCGGTGTGCACCGCGCTGCTCGACGGCGGTTTCGACGGCCACCTCGCCCGCGTCACCAGCGCCGACAGCTTCGTCCCACTCGGGCCCGCCGCCGAACTGGTGCTGCTGAGCGAGGCGGCGATCGAGGCCGCGGCGCATCGGTTACTGAAATCCGGCTCGCGCCACCGGGTTTGACGCCCGCGGACGATCAGCGCGGAATGACCGTTGTCGGCAGCGCGGCGAAACCGCGATTGTTGGAGGAGTGGATGCGACGCAGCCCGGACGGGTCGATGTCGTAGTCGGCGATGCGGGCGGTGATCTCCCCGAGCGCGGTCCGCAACTCCAGCAGGCCGAGATTCGACCCGAGGCAGTGGTGGCGCCCGCTGCCGAAGACCAGCGCATCAGAGGTGTCGCGGTCGAGATCGAAGACGTCGGGCCGGTCGAAGACCTCGGGATCGCGGTTCGCCGAACCGGTCAGCAGCAGCATCCGCGCACCCGCCGGAATCGTGACGCCGTGCAGTTCGACGGCCTCGGTGGTGGTGCGCAACTGCGACTGGGTCGCCGGGTCGTAGCGCATGCCCTCGGCGATCCAGTCGTCGACGCGCCCGAGCGCCGCGGCCCGCTGGTCCGGATGCGCCCACCCGGCGTACCAGATATTGCCCAGCGTGAGCATGGTCGTCTCGATCCCTGCACCGACCAGCAGGATCAACACGCCCACGATTTCCTCCGGGGTGAGCCGGTCGTCCCCGTCGGCGGCATCGAGCAGACCGGACAGCAGATCGTCGGTGCGGTGCTTGCTGCGTTCGATGGTCAGTTCGGTGTAGTAGCCGACCAGGGCGCCGATCGCCTGCATGGCCTCCGGCCGCAGATCGGTCGACTCCTCCTCGGTGTACATGATCTCCATGCCGAGTTTGCGCACCAGATCTCGATCAGCGCGCGGCACGCCGACCAGTTCGGAGATGACCTCGGTCGGATACGGACCCGCGAAGTCGGTCATCAGGTCGAAACTGCCGCGTTCGAGCAGCGGCTCCAGCAGGCCGGTGGCGATCTCGCGCAGCCGCGGCGCCAGCGCCTGCACCCGGCGCGCAGTGAACGCGCGCGTGACCAGGCCACGCATACGAGTGTGTTTCGGCGGGTCCATCGCCACGAAGGAGAAGAACTGCTCGGCCTGCGGGCCCCAGAAGGCCGGTTCCATCCGCAGCCCGTTGGCGCTCGAGAATCGATCCGAATCACGCAGTGCGGCAAGCACATCGGCGTAGCGCGAGAGGGCCCAGAAGTCGTCGCCGGGGTTGCGGAACACCGGCGCCCGCTCCCGCAACTGCGCGTAGACCGGATACGGATCGTCGTGAATGCCGAAATCGTACGGACTGAATTGCACTGACATCTTCGACCTCCCCGACCGCACGGCAGGGGCCGCGCCGGTTCACCATCCGAGCTGACAGGATGACAGTAGTCGATAATGGTTCGTCGCCGTCGCCAGAAGGAAGAGGTGTCATGGAACCAGTGACCGGATCACACGGCCCGCATGGGGATCCTGTGGCGCCGCCCGGCATCGATGTCACCACCCCGCATCCGGCCCGGCGTTACGACTACTGGCTCGGCGGCAAGGACAACTTCGAGGCCGACCGCGCCTCCGCGGAAGCGGTCGCCGAGGCTTTTCCCAGCGTGCAGATCTCCGCGTTGGAGAATCGGGCATTCCTGCATCGAGTGGTCAGCTATCTGTCGGCCCAGGTCGGCATCCGGCAATTCCTGGACCTCGGCGCCGGCCTGCCGACCGCCGGAAACGTGCACGAGATCGCACAGGCCGCCGCGCCCGAATCCCGCATCGTCTACGTCGACAACGATCCGATCGTCGCCCTGCACGCCCGCAGCCTGCTCGACAGCGCCCCCGAGGGGGCGATCGCGTATTTGGAAGCCGACGCGCGCGACCGCGACCGCATCCTCACTCATCCGGACCTGCTCGCCACCTTGGATCTGTCGCAACCCGTGGCTCTGATGATGCTCGCGGTGGTGCATTTCTTCACCGACGAGGACCGTCCGTACGACATGGTGCGGCAGTGGGTCGACGCGCTGCCGCCCGGCAGCTATCTGGTGATGTCGCATGCCACCAGCGATCACCTGTCCGAGGAGGACCTCGCCGACAGCGAACAGGCCAACAAGCGCAGCGGTATCCCGTTCCGGCTGCGCTCGACCGCCGAGTTCAGCCGATTCTTCGCCGGGCTCGACCTCGTCGAACCCGGGATCGGATCGATCATCCACTGGCCCACCGAATCCCGGCGTGCCCATCCCCGGCCGGAGGCGGTGTCGATGCTCGGTGCGGTGGCGCGCAAACCCTGATCCGGTTACACCACGACATCGGCCCCGCTTCCGCAGTACGCGGAAGCCGGGGCCGAATCGTTCTGTGCCGCAGGCGATTACTCGCCCGTCGCAATCAGGGCAGCGGACCGCCCGCGGCGATCGCCGACAGGGTCGCGAATTCGTCGCCCTTGAGCGAGGCGCCGCCGACGAGCGCGCCGTCGATATCGGCGGCCGCGATGAGCTCACCGACGTTCTTGGCGTTCACCGACCCGCCGTAGAGGATGCGCACGCCCGCAGCGACCTCCTGGCCGGCCAGCTCCGCCAGTTCGGCGCGCAACGCACCGCACACCTCCTGCGCGTCGGCCGGGGTGGCGACGCGGCCGGTGCCGATCGCCCAGACCGGCTCGTAGGCGATGACGACCTTCGCGATCTGCTCCGGCGTCAGCCCCTTGAGCGAACCCCGCAACTGCTCGAGGTTGTACTGGACGTGGGTCTGCGCCTCGCGCACGCCCAGTCCCTCGCCGATGCAGACGATCGGCGTCATGTCGTACTGCAGCACCTTCTTGGCCTTCGCCAGCACCGTGGCGTCGTCCTCGTTGTGGTACTGCCGCCGCTCCGAGTGGCCGACCACCACGTAGCTGCACGACAGCTTCGCCAGCATCGCCGCACTGATCTCACCGGTGTAGGCACCGGATTCGTGCACCGACACATCCTGGGCACCGAAGGTGAGCCGCAGCCGGTCGCCCTCGATGAGGGTCTGGATGCTGCGGATGTCGGTGAACGGCGGGATGACCGTGACGTCGACCTTGTCGAAGTACTTGTCCGGCAGGGCGAACGCGATCTTCTGCACCAGGGCGATGGCCTCGAGGTGATTGAGGTTCATCTTCCAGTTGCCGGCGATCAACGGTTTGCGTGCCATTGTCAGCCCTCCCCGTCCTCGAGCACGCTGATACCCGGAAGCTGTTTGCCCTCCAGGTATTCCAGCGAGGCGCCGCCGCCGGTGGAGATGTGGGAGAACCCGTCCTCCGGCAGGCCGAGCGTGCGCACGGCGGCGGCCGAATCGCCTCCGCCGACCACGGTGAACGCGCCCTTACCGGTCGCGCTCACCAGCGCCTCGGCCACCGCGCGCGTCCCCGCGGCAAAGGCCTCGAATTCGAACACACCCATCGGACCGTTCCAGAACACCGTCCGGGCCTCGGTCAGAAGCGCAGCGAAGCGCTTGGCCGACTCGGGCCCGATGTCCAGGCCCATCCAGCCCGCGGGAATTTCGTTGGCGGCCACCGTCTTCGACTCCGCGTCCGCGGCGAACGTGTCCGCGACCACGATGTCCACCGGCAGGTGGATAACGTCGGCGAAACGTTCCAGCAGATCCTTGCAGGTATCGACCATCTCCTCCTGCAGCAACGAGGAGCCGACCGAAAGACCTTGAGCGGCAAGGAAAGTGAAGCACATTCCGCCACCGATGACGAGGGTGTCGACCTTGGGGGCCAGCGCCTCGATCACGGCGAGCTTGTCCGACACCTTGGAACCGCCGAGCACGACCGCGTACGGGCGCTCGGTGTCGGTGGTGAGCTTGCGCAGCACGTCGACCTCCGCGGCCACCAGGGTGCCCGCGTAGTGCGGCAGCAGTTGCGCCACATCGTAGACCGAGGCCTGCTTGCGGTGCACCACCCCGAAGCCGTCGGAGACGAACGCGCCGTCGTCGCCGACCAATTCCACCAGCGCCTGGGCCAGCTTCCGGCGCTGGGCGTCGTCCTTGCTGGTTTCGCGCGGATCGAAGCGGATGTTCTCGAGCAGCAACACATCACCGTCGGTGAGGCCCTCGGACCGCGCGAGCGCGTCCTGGCCCACCACATCACCGGCGAGCTGCACGTTGCGGCCCAGCTCCTCGCCCAGCTTCGCGGCGACGGGCGCCAGCGACAGCTTCGGATCGGGTTCGCCCTTGGGGCGGCCCAGGTGGGCGGTGACGATGACCTTGGCGCCGGCCTCGGCCAGCGTCTTGATCGTGGGCACCGAGGCGATGATCCGGCCCGGATCGGTGATCACGCCGTTGTCGAGGGGAACGTTCAGGTCGGAGCGCACGAGTACGCCCCGCCCCTCCACGCCCTCGGCAAGGAGATCCTGAAGAGTCTTGACTGCCATGGGTTTACAGCGACTTGCCGACGAGGCCGATCAGGTCGGCGAGACGGTTGGAGTAACCCCACTCGTTGTCGTACCACGACACGACCTTGACCTGGTCGTCGATGACCTTGGTCAGCGGCGCGTCGTAGATCGAGGAGTGCGGGTCGGTCACGATGTCGCTGGAGACGATCGGGGCGACGTTGTACTTCAGGATGCCCTTCAGCGGCCCTTCGGCGGCGGCCTTGTAGGCGGCGTTGATCTCGTCGATGGTCGCCGACTTGCGCAGCGTCGCCGTCAGGTCGGTGACCGAACCGGTCGGCACCGGCACACGCAGCGCGTAGCCGTCCAGCTTGCCCTGCAGCTCCGGAAGCACCAGGCCGATGGCCTTGGCGGCGCCGGTGCCGGTGGGGACGATGTTCAGGGCGGCGGCGCGGGCGCGACGCAGGTCGCTGTGCGGGCCGTCCTGCAGGTTCTGGTCCTGCGTGTAGGCGTGAATCGTGGTCATCAGGCCACGCTCGATGCCGAATTCGTCGTTGAGAACCTTGGCCAGCGGGCCGAGGCAGTTGGTAGTGCACGACGCGTTGGAGATGATGTTCTGGCTGCCGTCGTACTGGCTGTCGTTGACACCCATGACCACGGTCAGGTCCTCACCCTTGGCGGGCGCGGAGATGATGACCTTCTTGGCGCCGGCGGCCAGATGTCCCTTGGCCTTGGTGGCGTCGGTGAAGATGCCGGTCGACTCGACGACCACGTCGACACCCAGATCGCCCCACGGCAGCGCGGACGGGCCCTCCTTGATGGCCAGTGCCTTGATCCGCTGGTCGCCGACCACGATGGTGTCGTCGCCGTCGAGCGAGACGTCCTGCGGCAGCCGGCCGAGGATCGAGTCGTACTTCAGCAGCGTGGCCAGGGTCGCGTTGTCGGTGAGGTCGTTGACCGCGACGATCTCGATATCGGTGGTGCCGAGCGCTTTCTGCGCCTCCACCGCCCGGAAGAAGTTACGTCCGATACGACCGAAGCCGTTGATGCCTACCCGGACAGTCACGTTATCGCTCCTCAGCTTTCAAGCGGATTCATTCCGATGCCAGACCACCCTAATGCCCGGCCATAACATCACGGACACACCCCTGCCGCGACCTCACCGACCCGACGCTGCGCCGGTGAGCGTGAGTTCACGCCTCTCGCACCGAACCGTCGCGGCCGCGGCTACCGGCCCTGCCCATTCGCGGCGGGGATACCCCTCTGCCAGGGTTTTGACCTGTCCCGGCTCCTCTATTTCGGTGCCGGTGGGTTCGGTAGCAAGAGCCTATCGCACCGTGCTCACCGAAAAGGCGCCACGAACGCAGGTTGTGGACAACCACGAACCTGTGGACAAACCATCGCTCGTGCGGCGCAAGGGGATTCGCGGCCACAACTCCGCTCGATTCAGCCTCGGGTCGCGCAACCGGCCGATGGACAGCTACCGCGAGGACGGTCCCGGGCCGATGCCGACAATTCGGGACCGGTCCGCTCACGCGTCTTCGAGCAGTTCGGCGGTGACGGCCGATTCGGTATCGGGAATGCCCAATTCCTTGGCGCGGCGGTCGGCCATGGACAACAGGCGGCGAATACGCCCGGCGACGGCGTCCTTGGTCATCGGCGGGTCGGCCAGCTGTCCGAGTTCTTCCAGCGACGCCTGGCGGTGCTGCACGCGCAACCGGCCCGCGGCGGCCAGATGATCGGGCACGTCCTCGCCGAGGATCTCGAGGGCGCGCTCCACGCGGGCCGCGGCGGCAACGGCGGCCCGGGCCGAGCGGCGCAGGTTGGCGTCGTCGAAGTTGGCCAGGCGGTTCGCGGTCGCGCGGACCTCCCGCCGCATCCGGCGTTCCTCCCAGGTCAGCCGCGTGTCCTGAGCGCCCATCCGGGTCAGCAGGGCGCCGATGGCCTCCCCGTCGCGCACCACGACGCGATCGGTACCACGCACCTCGCGAGCCTTGGCCGAGATGCCCATCCGGCGGGCCGCGCCAACCAGGGCCAGTGCCGCCTCGGGGCCGGGGCAGCTCACCTCGAGCGCCGAGGAACGCCCGGGCTCGGTGAGCGAACCGTGGGCCAGGAAGGCACCGCGCCAGGCCGCTTCCGAATCGCCGATGCTGCCGCCGACGACCTGCGCCGGCAGTCCACGCACCGGGCGGCCGCGCACATCGAGCAATCCGGTCTGGCGGGCCAGCGCCTCGCCCTCCTTGGACACGCGCACGACATATCGGGAGGTCTTGCGCAAACCACCCGCGCCCAGCACGTGCACATCCGATCCGTAGCCGTAGAGCTCGAAGATCTCGCGCCGCAGTCGCCGCGCGATCGAGCCCATATCGACCTCGGCCTCGACGATCACCCGACCGCCGACGATGTGCAGGCCACCGGCGAACCGGAGTAGGGCCGACAGTTCCGCCTTGCGTGCACTCACCTGCGAGACGGACAGACGGCTCAACTCGTCTTTCACCTCGGCTGTCATCGCCACGAGACCCGCTCCTTTCCACCCAACACGGACCGCACCTGCTGGACCGGATGCCGTCCTTCGACTCGAAGCCCTGCCAATTCCGGCCGAGGTTGGCGGATCACCTGATCCAGTGCGGCGGCTAGCTTTCCAGGGTGGTGCCGGTCCGTCCCCGCCTCGGCGACATCAGCGAAGGTTACTCGTGCACGCAGCTGTTCGGCAGCTCTTGCCACATGTTCGCGCTCCCTACCCTCGGGTACGGAGCCGGAGTCCACGAGCACATGGTCGACAGCGAAATCCGGTGCGTGCTGGGACAATACATGCAGGTGCCGTTCGGCGGAGAATCCCGTGGTCTCTCCGGGCTCCGCCGCCAGGTTCAGGACCAGCACTTTCACCGCGCGGGTATGCATCAGCGCCTCCCGCAGATCCGGCACGAGCATGTGCGGAATGACGCTGGTGAACCACGATCCGGGACCCAGCACCACCACGTCGGCGTGCTCGATCGCCGAGGTGGCCTCGGGGCTGGCCGGCGGGTCGGACGGGATCAGCCGGACCCGGCGTACCTTGCCCGGCGTGGTGGCCACCGCGACCTGGCCACGGATACACCGGCTGACCCGCGGGTCGACCTCGAGGCCGGAGACGTCGGCTTCGATGGTCAGCGCGGTCGGCGACATCGGCAGCACCCGGCCTACACAGCGCAGGATCGCGGCCATCTCGTCGAGCGCCGCGACCGGATCGCCGAGCATTTCGGCCAGCCCGGCCAGCACGAGGTTGCCGACCGAATGCCCGGCCAGCGCACCGGTGCCGCCGAAGCGGTGCTGCGCCGTGCGCGCCCAGACCCCGTCGGGATCCTCGGCCAGGGCAGCCAGCGCCATGCGCAGATCACCCGGCGGCAGCATGCCCAGTTCGGCACGCAGCCGCCCGGACGATCCGCCGTCGTCGGCGACGGTCACGACCGCGGTGATGCGCTCGGTGAGCCGGCGAGCGGCGGTCAGGGTGGCGTAGAGACCGTGCCCGCCGCCCAGCGCCACCAGAGTGGGGTCGGGAGAATCGCCGGATTTTCCCGACGCGGAGGTGTCGCCGCTATGGTCCGCGTCGCTCATTCGCGCCCCAGATCCCGGTGGACCACGCGGACGACATCGGTCGAGGCACTGTCGGGCCGGCCCAGCAGTTCACCCAGCTCCTCGGCGATCGCCACGCTGCGGTGCTTACCACCGGTACACCCCACTGCCACGGTCATATATCGCTTCCCCTCCTGGCGGTAGCCGCTGGTGGTCAGGTCGACCAGATGGCGGCACGTATTCACATAGTCGTCGGCGCCGGGCCGTGACAATACGTACTCGCTGACCACGGCGTCCTGCCCGGTATGTTCCCGCAATTCCGGAATCCAATGCGGGTTCGGCAGAAATCGGACGTCGAAAACCATGTCCGCGTCCAGCGGGACACCGTATTTGAATCCGAACGATTGAATCGTCACCTGCAGGGCCGCGGGTGCGCCGCCGCCGTAGGCCTCCTCCAATTTGCGGTGCAACTGGTGGACCGACAGCGCGGTCGTGTCGATCACCAGGTCGGCGGCGGTCTTGACCTTCGACAGGGCCCGGCGTTCCGCGGCGATCCCGGCCGAGAGGGTGCCGTCGGCACTCTCGCTCTGCAGCGGGTGGCGGCGGCGGGCGAAGCCGAAGCGCCGGATCAGTACATCGTCGGAGGCCTCGAGGAACAACAGGCGGGTGCCGACCCCGTTGGCCCGCAGCTGATCGGTCACCCCGGACAGGTCGCCGGTGAAGAAGCGGCTGCGCACGTCCATGACCAGCGCGAGTTTGGTGATCGGCGGATCGGCGGCGGCACCGAGTTCGATCAGCCGGCCGATCAGTTCCGGCGGCAGATTGTCCGCGACGTACCAGCCGAGGTCTTCGAGGACTCGGGCGGCGGTGCCTCGCCCGGCACCGGACAGGCCGGTGACGATGACGACCTCGACCGGATGCGCATCGGGCCGCGGCCGGATGCCGGTACTCGCGTTGGGGTTCGATTCGACGCTCGTCATGTCCTATCGGGTTCCGTCCGTGGCTGCCATTCGATCATCCTGCCCGCCCCGACCGGCCGCGGCGGAGCGCGCACCGCCGGCGAAACCGAGCCGTGACCGAGACGTCATTCGGAGTTGAGGGCCGCGAGCACGGCCTTGGCCGTCGCCACCCCGATACCGGGCACCTCCGTGATTTCCTCCACCGTAGCCTGCTTGAGTTTGGCTACCGATCCGAAGTGGGTCACCAATGCGGTGCGGCGGGCCTCGCCCAGCCCCCGCACCGAATCCAGGGCCGAGGCGGTCATCCGGCGCGAACGTTTACTGCGATGGAAGGTGATGGCGAATCGGTGCGCCTCGTCACGCACGCGCTGCAGCAGGAACAGCGATTCGCTGGTTCGCGGCATGATCACCGGGTCGGACTCGCCCGGCACCCAGACCTCCTCCAGGCGTTTGGCCAGCCCGATCACGGCAACGTCGGTGATGCCGAGTTCGTCGAGCACCTCGGCCGCGGCCGCCACCTGCGGGGCGCCGCCGTCGACGACGTACAGGTTCGGCGGATAGGAGAATTTGCGGGGTCGCCCGGTGGCCGGATCGATGCGGGGCGGCAGATCCGCGGGCTCGGCCTCGGCGGTGGCGATCGCCGCGGCCCCCTGCGGATGCGGAACCCCGGTTCCGTCCGCGTGCCCCGCCGAACCGGCCTCCGCCCTCGCCGCCGCACTCATGTCGTCGAGTTCCTTGCGCAACCGATAGAACCGGCGCCGAGTAACCTCGGCGATGCTGGCCACGTCGTCGGAGCGGCCCTCGCCCGCGGCCTCCTTGATCGTGTAGTGCCGGTATTCCGATTTGCGCGGCAGCCCGTCCTCGAACACCACCAGCGAGGCCACGACATCGGTGCCCTGCACGTGGCTGATGTCGACACATTCGATGCGCAGCGGAGCGCTGTCGAGATCGAGAGCGTCCTGAATACCTTGCAGCGCGGCCGATCTCGCGGTCAGATCGCCGGCGCGCTTGAGTTTGTGCTGGGCCAGCGCCTCCTGCGCATTGCGCTGCACGGTCTCCATCAGCGCCTTCTTGTCGCCGCGCTGCGGCACCCGCAGCGCCACGGCCGAGCCGCGCAGTCCCGACAGCCAGCCCTGCACCTGCTCCGGATCACCGGGCAATTCCGGCACCAGAACCTCGCGCGGCACGGCGGTGGCGGGGGTTTCGGTATCGGTGTGCTCGGCGAAGGCGGCCTGTTCGCCGTAGAACTGGGTGACGAACTGTTCCACCAGCGCGGCCAGTTCACTCGACCCCTGGGCACCCTGGTCGATCGGCGCGGCGCCCACGGCGTCTTCGGTACCGGCCCAGTTCAGGTCGACGGCGTCGCCCGATTTGTCGACGACCCAGCCGCGCTGGCCGCGCACCCGCCCGTCGCGCACGTGGAAGATCTGCACCGCGACCTCGAGTTCGTCGGCGGCGAAGGCGATCACGTCCGCGTCGGTGCCGGTGCCCAGCACGACCGCCTGCTTTTCCAGTGCGCGTTTGAGCGCGGCGACGTCGTCGCGCAGCCGCGCTGCGGTCTCGAAGTCCAGATCCGCTGCGGCGGACTGCATTCGGCGTTCCAGCTCCCGCACCATGCGATCGGTGCGGCCGGACAGGAAGTCGCAGAAGTCCTCGACGATGCGGCGGTGCTCGTCGGCGTCGACCCGGCCGATACAGGGCGCCGAACATTTGTCGATGTAACCGAGCAGGCAGGGACGCCCGATCTGCCTGTGGCGCTTGAACACTCCGGTCGAACACGTCCGCACGGGGAACACGCGCAGCAGCAGATCCACCGTCTCGCGGATGGCCCAGGCGTGGGCGTACGGCCCGAAATACCGCACGCCTTTCTTGCGAGCGCCCCGATAGACGAACACCCGCGGATATTCCTCGTTCATACTCACCGCGAGCATGGGGTAGGTCTTGTCGTCGCGGTAGCGCACGTTGAAGCGCGGATCGAATTCCTTGATCCAGTTGTACTCCAGCTGCAACGCCTCGACCTCGGTCGATACCACCGTCCACTCGACGCTCGCGGCAGTGGTCACCATCTGCCGGGTGCGCGGATGCAGCGAGGACACATCGGCGAAGTAGGAATTCAGGCGGCTGCGCAGACTCTTGGCCTTGCCGACATAGATCACCTGCCCGTAGGAATCCCGGAATTTGTAGACGCCGGGTTCGACGGGAATGGTGCCCGGTGCGGGCCGATAGGTCGCGGGATCTGCCACGGGACCAGGTTAACGACCGGCACCGACAGCGGATACGCGCCGTGACCGGGAACCGTGTGCGGCGGGTGACATACGGCACGCCGTGGTCATCGGTGCATCCGGTGGGCGCCGGCGATGATCGCGTCGCAGAGCGCCTGTTCGGGTTCGGAGAGCCGGCTGTGCCGGCGCAGCAGCACGAACTCCAGCTCGCCCAATTCCGGCAGCTTCTCGTCGTCGACCGCGAAAAGCCCTGGTGGAAGCAGGGTTTCGGCGTGCGCCACGACCCCCAGTCCGGCCAGCACCGCGGCCCGCAGGCCCAGCTGGCTGTCGCTGACGCAGGCGATCCGCCAGGTCCGGCCCTCCCGCTCGAGTGCGCGCAGTGCCACGTGCCGGGTCAGGCTCGGCGGCGGATAGGTCACCACGGGCACCGGATCGACGATGTCGCCGACGCCCGAGCTCCCGGCCCACACCAGCCGGTCGCGCCACAGCAGTTCTCCGTGCCGCTCCCCCGGCAGCCGCTTGGCCACCATCAGGTCCAGTTCGCCCGCCGCCATCCGCGTCTTGAGGTTCTCGCTGAGCCCGACGATCAGTTCCAGATCCACGCCCGGATGCGACCGCTGGAATTCCAGCAGGACGTCGGGCAGTTCCCGCGCGACCAGATCGTCGGAGGCGCCCAGCCGGATCAGTCCCGTGAGCCGGGAATCGGAGAAGTAGCGGTCGGCCTGGGCCTGTGCGTCGAGGATGTTGCGGGCGAAACCGACCATCGCGGCACCGTCGGCGGTCAACGCCAGATTGCGGGTGTCGCGGCGGATCAGTTCGCGGCCCGCGGCCTGCTCGAGCCGGGCGATATGCCCGCTGACCGTGGACTGGCGCAGGCCGAGGATGCGGCCCGCCGCGGTGAACCCGCCGGCGCGTTCGACCGCCAGGAAGGTGCGCAACAAGTCCGGATCGAACACACTCATCACATTACTCGTTCATAGATATCGCTTCGATCGACTTTGGCGATCAGTGGTGTGCGCCGTACCGTGACGAGGTGACGTTGCTGGCCAAACTCCGTATCGACGGCTTCCTGCTGGGCTTGTTCGCGGCGATGGCGATCGGCCTGATCCTGCCCGCCCGAGGCGGCGCGGCCGAGGTTCTGGAGTGGGGCACCAAGATAGCGATCGCGGTGTTGTTCCTGCTGTACGGCACCCGGCTCGAACCGCGCGAGGCGCTCGCGGGCCTGCGGCACTGGCGGCTGCACACGACGGTGCTCAGCGCGACCTACATCCTGTTCCCGCTGCTCGGCCTGGCGATGCGGCTGCTGGTCCCGTCGGTGCTCAGCGACGAGCTCTACACGGGAATGCTCTATTTGTGCCTGCTGCCCTCGACCGTGCAGTCCTCGATCGCGTTCACCGCCATCGCGCGGGGCAACGTCGCGGCCGCGGTGGTCAGCGCGTCGGTGTCGAACCTGCTGGGCGTGTTCCTGACACCGCTGCTGGTGATGCTGCTGATGCAGACCACCGGCGACGCCACCGTCTCACCGATGTCGATCGTGCAGATCGTGGTGCAGTTGCTGCTGCCGTTCCTCGCCGGTCAGCTGCTCCGGCCGAAGCTGCATCGCTTACTGGCGCACACCACCCTCACCAAGATCGTCGACCGCGGTTCGGTGTATCTGGTGGTCTACGCGGCCTTCAGCGCCGGCATGGTCGAACACGTGTGGCAGGGGCTGGCCGTCGGCCGTCTGCTGGCGGTCGTAGGTGTGGCGATCGTCCTGCTGGCTGTGGTGCTGGGCGTGACGGCGGGAGTGGCGCGGCTGTTCGGATTCGACCGGGCCGATCGCATCGTGGTGATCTTCTGCGGGTCCAAGAAGAGTCTGGCCACCGGCCTGCCGATGGCGACGGTGCTGTTCGCGGGACATCCCGTGGGCCTGATCGTGTTGCCGCTCATGATCTTCCACCAGATTCAGCTGATCACCTGTGCCGCGCTGGCCGGGCGGTGGGGGCGCGCGGCGGACGAGGCCGAGGCGGCTCGGACCGCGACCATCTCCCCCGATGCGGCGGTCCCCGGCATCACCCCGGCTCCGCGAACCTGACCCCGGCCGGCACCGAAACCCGTTCGCGGGCAGCCACCTCGACGGCCAGCGCCGCAGCCAGATCGCCGCGCTCGCCGACCACCACGGTCTCGAGCTCGAGCCACCGGGCCATCGCCTGCAGCTGCCTTGCCAGTTCATGCGCGACGCGTGCCTGGGGGAGACCGGGTTCGGCGAAGGCCCCGAGCACGTGCAGCCCGCCGGTAGCACGGTCCGCGCGCAGATCCACCCGGGCGACCAGCTCGCCGTCGAGCAGGAACGGGAACACGTAATAGCCGTGCACGCGCTTGTGTTCCGGGGTGTAGATCTCGATCCGGTAGTGGAAATCGAACAGTCGCTCGGTGCGCGGCCGGAAGAAGATCAGCGGGTCGAACGGGCACAGCAGCGCGGCGCCCTCGACCCGCCGCGGGATCCGTACCCCGGCACGCAGATAGGCCGGCTTGTCCCAGCCCTCCACCCGCACCGGTTCGAGCTCTCCCGCATCGACCAGCTCGCCCAACGCGGGTTCACACTGCCGCCGATGCAGCCGGTAGTAGTCGCGCAGATCGGTCTCGGTGGCCACCCCCAAGGCGTCGGCGGCCCGTAGGACCAGTTCGCGCACCGCATCCGGTTCGTCGACGCGGCGGCCGGCGACCTCGGGCGGCAGCACCCGCTCGGTGAGGTCGTAGTGCCGCTGAAAGCCCACGCGCTTGTCCACCGAGAGCTCCCCGGTGGCGAACAACATCTCGCACACCACCTTGGTGTCGCTGTGGTTCCAGCCCCAATGATCCTTGCGCCGAGGGCGATTCAGCTCGAGCTGGCGTTCCACCTCCGCCGCGGTGCACGCGCCGACCTGGTCGATCACGCTCAGCACCCGCCCGGGCAGGTCGGGATTCTCGTCGAGCACCCGGCGCGCCCCACCCCAACGGCCGTGGGCGTAACCGGCCATCCGCCATCGCAGCAGCGGCCAATCCTCCACCGGAATCAGCGCCGCCTCGTGTGCCCAGTACTCCACGAGCCGCCGCGGCCGCCGCGCACTGTGATCCCATATCGCCTCGTCGAGCAGCGAACGATCGTAGGCGCCGATCCGGGCGAACACCGGCGCGTAGTGCGCGCGGACCACCGCGGCGACCGAATCCAGTTGCAGCAGTTTGGTATTGCGGACGACTCCGAGGACCGCGCGGCGCGTCGACGAACCCGAGCCGTCCGTCCGATCGCGAGCGGTGGTGGCGAATCCCTGGGCGGCGAGTGCGGCCCGGCGGGCCGCGGCGGAGGTGATGGTGCGCACGCACCGAATCTGCCATGTCCCACCGACAGATATGCCGGAGCCGGGCTCGCGACGGTTCGAATCTGCTACCTTGAACACGTTCGATACATGAATGTATCCAAATCGCCCGAACGCGGAGGAGTGCCCGTGGCGCCGTCACAACAGCCGGATGTCATCGTCGTCGGAGCCGGGCTGGCCGGACTGGTGGCCACCTACGAACTGACCCGGGCGGGACGGCGGGTACTGGTTCTCGACCAGGAGAATCGCAACAACCTCGGCGGGCAGGCCTTCTGGTCGCTGGGTGGACTGTTCCTCGTCGACAGCCCCGAACAGCGGCGCCTCGGCATCAAGGATTCCTTCGCGCTGGCCTGGCAGGACTGGCTGGGTTCGGCCGGATTCGATCGCGACGACGAAGACCACTGGGCGCGCCAGTGGGCGCGCGCCTACGTCGAGTTCGCCGCCGGAGACAAGCGTCAGTACCTGCACGATCTGGGGTTGCGGATCACTCCCCTGGTCGGCTGGGCCGAGCGCGGCGGCGCCACCGCCGACGGGCACGGCAACTCGGTGCCGCGCTTCCACCTCACCTGGGGTACCGGCCCGGAGGTGCTGCGCGTCTTCCTGGAGCCGGTACTGGCCGCCGAGCAGCGCGGGCTGGTCGAATTCGCGTTCCGGCACCGGGTCGACGATCTGATCGTGGAGGACGACGCGGTCGTGGGCGTTCGAGGTAGCGTCCTGGAACCGAGCGACCTCGATCGCGGCATGGCCTCGTCGCGAACGACGGTGGGCGAGTTCGAATTCCGCGCACCGGCAGTACTGGTGTCCTCCGGCGGCATCGGCCACAACCACGACCTGATCCGGAAGAACTGGCCCACCGAACGGCTCGGCCCCTGCCCGCAAACCATGATCTCCGGCGTGCCCGCCCATGTCGACGGCCGCATGCTCGCGATCTCCGAATCGGCCGGCGCCCGGATCGTGAACCGCGACCGGATGTGGCATTACACCGAGGGCATTCACAACTGGGATCCGATCTGGCCCGATCACGCCATCCGGATCATTCCGGGCCCGTCGTCGCTGTGGTTCGACGCGAACGGAAAGCGTTTACCCGCACCGTGTTTCCCCGGCTTCGACACCAATGCCACGATGAAGGCGATCCTGGACACCGGCTACGACTACTCGTGGTTCGTGCTCACCCAGTCGATCATCGAGAAGGAATTCGCGCTCTCCGGCTCCGAGCAGAATCCCGACATCACCGGTAAGGACCTCAAACTCACACTCAAGAGCCGCGCCGCCAAGGGCGCGCCCGGCCCGGTCGAGGCGTTCAAGCGGCATGGCGTGGACTTCGTCGTCGCCGACACCCTGCCCGAACTCGTGCGCGGCATGAACGAGATCGCGCGCGGCCCGCAATTGGACGTCGCCGTGCTCGAACACCAGATCGTCGCCCGCGACCGCGAACTGGACAACAAATACAGCAAGGACGCGCAACTGATGGCGATCGCCAACGCGCGGCGCTCACTCGGCGACAAACTCGGCCGGGTCGCGTCGCCGCATCGGATTCTCGATCCCGCACACGGTCCGCTGATCGCGGTACGGCTGAACGTGCTGACCCGCAAGACGCTGGGCGGTGTGCAGACCAATCTGGACGCGCAGGTGATCCGCTCCGACGGCTCCCCCTTCCCCGGCTTGTACGCCGCGGGTGAGGTCGCCGGCTTCGGCGGCGGTGGCGTTCACGGCTACAACGCCCTGGAAGGCACCTTCCTCGGCGGGTGCATCTTCTCCGGCCGCGCGGCCGGGCTCGCGATGGCCCGGCTGCCCCGTTAGGGCCGTTCCAGGCTCTTCGCGCCGACTGTGCGGGTCAGGCTGAAGATCGGCAGGCCGATCACCAGGTGTTCGATGGCGGTGGTCACTCCCACCCAGATGTCGCTGGACAGCGTCAGCGGGATGACCACCGCCGCGGCGATGAGAATCCCGACGATCCAGGCGAAGAACATGTCCGGCGACGGCGTGCCCAGATGCAGCAGATACCAGAGCACGCCGGCGAGCAGGGCGCAGAAGAAGGCGACCACCGCGAACCAGTAGCCCTGCTCGGCCATCGGGTTCCAAACCCCGAACTTGCCGCTCTCGGTCGCGCGGGTGGCGATGACGTCGATGATCCACGCGCACAGCCACGCCGCCAGCGCGGTGACGACCGCGGTGGCGAGCACCCCGCCCGCGAACATGCCCACGTTGACTTCGGGCCGCCGCCGCGGCGCGGGCTGCTGTCCGCCCGGCGCCCGATAGGGCTGATACGCGGGATCCTGCTGGTAGTAAGCGGGATCCTGCCGGTAGGCGGGGTCCTGATAGCCGCCCGGCTGATAACCGCTTTCGTACCGCATGGTGTGCTGCTCACGCGGATCCTGGGGATGCACCGCCGATCACCTCCGTCGAGTGTGTGTGCCGAGTCTAGGGCCACACCCGCCGCTCGGCGCGCCTTCGGCATACCCGATGTCGCGACCGCGTACACCCGGCCGCGGCCTCGGGTCGCCCCGACCCGGCGTGGCACCTATCATGCTGGAAGCAAGCGTCTCTCGTAGTCCGCGGCCAATGCCCGCAAGGCCGCGGCGCCGTCCCCGGCGATTGGATTGCACCGCAAGCGCTTTCGGCGCCGCCACCGGCTCTGCCGAATCCGATCCCGAGGTCTCCTTCCCGGCCTCGGTTTCCGCCGGCGCGATGGCTCGTCCCCAGCGGTCGAGCAGGCCCGCCGCCACCGAGGCCGCGACGCCGAAGGCCGCGCCGAATGCCTTTCTGGCCACGGCATCTCGTCGCGGGACGATCTCTTCTGATTCCTTACGAGCACCGGGCGGGAAAAGGGTAGCGGCCGATCGTGATCCACATCACTTCTCCGACAACTTGATCGAACCGACCGTTCCGATTGTGGGCACAAACCGACCGGTCGACGGTTGCCCGATATTCGCAGAGCCGTGTGCCCGCTCCGCGACCTATCAGCTTGTCTGAGGAGTTTGCTATCGTGGAGCACATGGTCGACTCCCCCATCCTGCAGGTGGACGCCGTAGATTTCGTGCGTAACCGCAATCCGATCCTGTCCGCGGTGTCACTGACCGTGCGCGCCGGCGAGCATTGGGCACTGCTGGGCCCCAATGGCGCCGGTAAGACCACACTGCTGAAGATGCTGGGCGCGTTCGAACATCCCACCCACGGGAGTGTGCACGTCCTCGGTCATCGGCTGGGACGGGTGGATATGCGCGAATTGCGTACCGCCATCGGCCATGTCGACCCCCGGCACAATCCGCCTTACCCGCTCACCGCGCACGAGGTGGTCGTAACCGGCCTGACCAATACCGCCGACATCAAGCAGCGCTGGTCACCGACGCCGGAACAGGAGGCCGAGGCGGATCGGCTCATCGAACTGATGGGACTGACCCACCGCCGCGACGCCCGCTGGCCCACCCTCTCCCAAGGCGAGCGCGGCCGCGCGCTCATCGCCCGGGCACTGATCGCCGAACCGCGACTGCTCCTGCTCGACGAACCCGCCACCGGACTCGACGTCGGCGGCAGGGAACAGCTCATCGACCGCATCGATCTGCTGCAGGCCACCCATCCCGAGCTGGCCTCGGTTCTGGTCACCCATCACCTCGAGGAGTTGCCCCCGGCCACCACCCACGTGCTGTTGCTGCGCGCGGGACGCTGCGTCGCGAGCGGACCGGTGGACGAGGTGCTGACCAGCAGCAATATCAGCACGTGTTTCGACCATCCCATCCGGCTGACCCGCACCGAGGACGGACGCTGGCACGTGCGCGCGGAGCGCAGCGTGCGCGCCTGATTCGGCCCACCTCGCAATCTTGTCATTGACAAGATTGCGAGGGCGTGCGATGTTGGGCAGGCGACAGCACCACACTCGACTCGCCGAAAGTCCACCACCATGCCCACACTGCCCTGGGTCACCGTCGATCGGCCCACCACCGATACCGTCCAGATCATGGCCTCGCGGCTCGAAGTCCGGTCACTGCGGCACGTCCCCGGATTCCTCGCGACCTCGATCGTGCTGCGACGCCAGGCCCGCCGCTCCCCCGGCGCACTCGGCATCGCCCTGAAGGCCGATCTCACCCGCCGCACGTTCTGGACCCTGTCGGCCTGGACGGACCAGGCGGCGATCAGGGCCTACGCCCAAACCGATCCGCACGCCTCGGCCATCGTGCGCGCCCGCGAGGTGATGCGCGAATCGACGTTCGTTTTCTGGTCCGCCCCGGCCACCGACCTGCCGATCGAATGGACCGAGGCGCAGCGCCGCATCGCCGAGGAACGCGAAAAGCGAAGCAGCACAACCTCGTTGTGACCTTCCGGGCCTCGGCCGGCGGCACGGCCCGAGAGGCCGGTCAGTCGTCGCCCGGGACCGATTCCGAGCGCCTGGCAGGCTGCTCGTCCTCGGGCGGTTCCCGCAGCCGCGCCACCTCCAGTACCCGCGAGCGGGCGGCGAACCAGCCGATGATCAGCGCCGGGATCAGGATCACCAGACTCGCCACCGTCCAGGTGCCGACGGGGTGGTCGAAGGCCATCAGCACCAGCATCGCGGCCAGGAACGCCAGGGTCGCGATGCCGGTATAGGGGGCGCCGAACATACGGAACGCGGGCCGTTCCAGCTCGCCACGCCGCCAGCGCCGCCACAGCGCCAGCTGGCACAGCACGATCGTCGCCCAGGAGGACAGGATGCCCAGCGACGCGATGTTGAGCACGATCTCGAAGGCGCGCGCCGGCACGATGTAGTTGAGCCAGATGCCGACCAGGGCGATCAGACTGGTCAGCACGATGCCCCCGTAGGGCACACCGCGACTGTTCATCCGCGCGGTGAATCGCGGGGCGCTGCCGTTGACCGCCATCGAGCGCAGAATGCGGCCGGTCGAGTACAGACCGGCGTTGAGACTGGAGAACGCCGCGGTGAGCACGACCAGGTTCATCACCGAACCGGCATGCGGGACACCCAGTTTGGCGAAGAAGGTGACGAACGGGCTCTCGTCGGCGTGATAGGCGGTGTAAGGCAGCAGCAGCGCCAGCAGGATCAGCGAGCCGACATAGAACACCGCGATACGCAGGATCACCGAGTTGATGGCGCGCGGCATGATCTGTTGCGGATTCTCGGTCTCCCCCGCCGCGGTGCCGACCATCTCCACCGCGGCATAGGCGAACACCACACCCGAGGCGACCGTCACCAGCGGCAGCACCCCGGTCGGGAACCAGCCGCCGGAGTGCGCGACCAACCCGAGCCCCGTCTCGGCTCCGTCGACCCGGAATCGCCCGCCGAGGAAGACGATGCCGATGATCAGGAACGACACCAGGGCGACAACCTTGATCAGCGCCGCCCAGAACTCGAATTCGCCGAACCATTTGACCGAGATCAGATTCACGCTCAGCACCAGGCACAAGGCGATCAGCGCCAGCACCCACTGCGGGATCGCGCCGAACGCACCCCAGTAATGCAGATACGTAGCGATCGCGGTGGTGTCGACGATGCCGGTCATCGACCAGTTCAGGAAATAGGTCCAGCCGGCGACGAAAGCCGCCTTCTCCCCGTAGAACTCGCGCGCGTAGGAGACGAACGACCCCGACGAGGGCCGGTGCAGGACCAATTCGCCCAGCGCCCGCAGGATGAAGAAGACGAAGACACCACATACCGCGTACACGAGAAACAGTCCCGGCCCCGCGTGGGCCAGCCGCCCGCCGGCGCCGAGGAACAGACCGGTGCCGATGGCGCCACCGATGGCGATCATCTGCAACTGTCGCGGCTCGAGGCTCTTGTGGTAGCCGCTGTCCTCCGCGGACAGGTGCGTCTGTGCTGGTATCTCGCTCATCGGTCGGGTGATCCCTTGGTCGAGGTCGGGGCGGCTCGACGTTACCCGGTGTGGGGATGATGCCCGGCGTCGTGGGGCCGGTGCGCGCTAAAGTGCCTGCATGAGGCGCACGCGAGCGATTCTGGGCGGCGCGAGCGCCGTCCTGCTGCTGATCACCGGACTGCTCACGGGCTGTTCGGCCACCACCTCCGGGGCCGGCCGGAGCTGCGTCGAAGGTCCGGACGGCACCCTGATCTCTGCGGCGGCGGGACCGGCGGGTGCGACGAATCTGGCCACCAATCCCGAGATCGCCACCGGCTATCGCAGCGGTATGACCCCGGTGCGCACCCACACCTTCGCGGTCTCCACCGCGAACCCGCTGGCCACTCACGCCGCCTGCGAGGTCCTGGCCGACGGCGGCACCGCGGCCGATGCGCTGATCACCGCGCAGGCGGTACTGGGATTGGTCGAACCCCAGGCCTCCGGCATCGGCGGCGGCGCATTCCTGCTCTATTACGACGCCGCGTCCGGATCGGTCGACGCCTACGACGGGCGCGAGGTCGCACCGGCCGCCGCGACCGAGAATTATCTGCGCTGGATCAGCGACACCGATCACTCGGTGCCGCAACCGAACACGCGCGCCAGCGGACGATCGATCGGCGTGCCGGGCGTGCTGCGACTGCTCGAGGCGGCCCATCGCGACCACGGCAAGCAGTCCTGGCGCGACCTGTTCGATCCAGCGATCTCGTTGGCGGACAACGGTTTCGACATCAGCGCCCGGATGGCGAGCCAGATCGCGCAGTCGGCGCCGGACCTCGCCCGGGACGCGAATTCCAGGCAGTACTTCCTGCAGCCCGACGGCTCCCCCAAACCGCGAGGCTTCCACCTCGCGAATCCGGCCATGGCGAAGACGTTGAGCGCCATCGCGTCCGACGGTCCCGATGCCTTCTACACCGGCGCGGTTGCCCGCGACATCGTCGACGCCACCGCGACCACCAGCGGTGGCCGTACCCCGGGGCAGATCTCGCTCGATGATCTCGCGCGGTATCAGGCGAAGAAGCGCACCGCCCTGTGCACCGACTACCGCACCCACCGGATCTGCGGGATGCCCAATCCGTCCTCGGGCGGTATCACCGTCGCCGCGACCCTCGGGATTCTGGAGAACTTCGATCTCGGCAGCCTGCCCCCGGACCGTCTCGACCGCAACGGCGGCACTCCGAAAGCCGCAGCGGTGCATCTGATCTCGGAGGCCGAGCGGCTGGCCTACGCCGACCGCGACAAGTACGTCGCCGACCCCGATTTCGTTCCGCTGCCCGGCGGCTCACCCGCCGCGCTGGTGAACAAGGATTATCTGAAGCAGCGGGCCGCCCTCATCGATCCGAACCATTCCGTGGGCACCGCGCAGCCGGGTGACTTCGGTCCGGTCCCACTCGGCACCGACGTGCAGCAACCCGAACACGGCACCAGCCACATCTCCGTCGTAGACCGGTACGGCAACGCCGCGACCATGACCACCACCGTCGAATCGGCGTTCGGATCGTTCCATCTGGTCGACGGATTCGTCCTGAACAACCAGCTCACCGACTTCAGCGCCGAACCGGACGATGCGACCGGTACACCGCTGGCCAACCGGGTGCAGCCGGGGAAACGACCGCGCAGTTCGATGAGCCCCACGCTGGTGTTCGATCGGGCGCCGGACAGGTCACGCGGACAGCTGGTGGGCGTCACCGGTTCGCCCGGCGGTGCGGTGATCATCCAGTTCGTGGTGAAAGCGCTGGTGGGCCTGCTGGATTGGCATCTCGACCCGCAGCAGGCGGTATCCCAGGTGGCCTTCGGCGCGGCGAACGCACCGGTGACCGGCGTCGGCGGGGAACATCCCGCGATCGACGCCACCGACAACGGCGCCCACGATCCGCTTGTGCAGAAGCTGCGCGAGATGGGTCATCAGGTCTCGGTCGACCCACAGTCCAGCGGACTCAGCGCGCTGCAGCGCGAGAATGGCGGCTGGATCGGCGGGGCGGATCCGCGGCGGGAGGGCATCGTCCTGGGCGACACCCGCTGACGGCTCAGTCCCGCTGTGCGGCGGTGTATTTCGCGCCGAGTTCGCGGAATCGGTCCATCGCGCGGGCGGCGTGATCCTTGTCGTTGACGCGGATCGCCAGCATCGGGACGTATTCGTCGCCGGCCAACTCCAATCGCGCCCAGGCCTTCTTGTCCGGTATCGCGACGCCGCGAATATCGGACCAGCGGAATTCGTTGTCACCCAGGATGTTGCGAACCACCACGCCTTGCGGCCCGACGCGCACCCGCGGACGGGTCAGCAGCAGCACGGCACCGGCCAGCAGCAATCCGAAGCAGATAATGGCGACCTGGTCGGCCCCGCGGAAGTTCACCCCGGTCGCCGAATTACTCGACAACACCCCGGCCAGGATGAACAGAACAGCGATCACGGCCGCCACGATGCGCGCGGTGCGCATCGCCCGGCGCGGGCGCACCTCGAGATCCCACTGCGGCGCGTCCTCGGCCGGGGGCTGCGGACCGCGTTTGAACAGACGAACGACCGGCGGCATCGGCTCAGACTTCTCGGCGCAGTGCACGCAGGGTCAGCGCGGCGTCCAGGGCCGCCGCGCCCGCCTGCTCACCCTTGTTCTCGGCCGAATCCGGCAGGCCCGCGCGGTCGAGGGCCTGCTCCTCGGTGTTCACCGTGAGCACTCCGTTGGTGACCGGTGTGCCCTCGTCCAGGGACACTCGCGTCAAACCGGCAGTGACCGCGTCGCAGACGTATTCGAAATGCGGTGTCTCCCCGCGGATCACGACACCCAGCGCCACGACCGCGTCGTGCGTGCGGGCCAGCGCCTGCGCGACCACCGGCAACTCCATCGCCCCGGCACAGCGCACGACCGTGATCTGCTCGACGCCCGCTTCCCGGGCCACCCGCTCGGCGTTGGCGAGCAACGTATCGCAGATGGTGGTGTGCCAGCGCGAGGCGACGATGCCGACCGTCAGCTCCTTCGCGTCCGACAGCGCGAACTCCGGTACGCCCGTACCGCTCATCGACCGATACCCCTTCTCATGAATTCCGACTACTGCGCGGTCTCGCCGAGATCCAGGTCGTCCAAGCCGACCAGGTCGTGGCCCATCCGGTCGCGCTTGGTACGCAGATACCGCAGATTCTCGGCATTGGCGCGCACCGGCATCGGCACCCGCTCGGTGATGCTCAGGCCGTAGCCGTCCAGACCGACCCGCTTGGCCGGATTGTTGGTGAGCAGCCGCATCGACTTGATCCCGAGATCGACCAGGATCTGCGCGCCCGTGCCGTAGTCGCGGGCATCGGCGGGCAGGCCGAGTTCGATATTCGCGTCCACGGTGTCGTGGCCGGAATCCTGCAGCTGATAGGCCTGCAGCTTGTGCATCAGGCCGATGCCGCGGCCCTCGTGCCCGCGCATGTAGAGCACCACACCGCGCCCCTCGGCGGCGACCATCTG
The DNA here is from genome assembly GCF_002933465.1 of Nocardia nova. Lineage (GTDB taxonomy): Bacteria > Actinomycetota > Actinomycetes > Mycobacteriales > Mycobacteriaceae > Nocardia > Nocardia nova_B. The sequence goes on along the minus strand of NZ_PSZE01000011.1, from coordinate 141,846 downwards.
CATCGCCGCATCCAGCTGCGGGCCGCAGTCACAGCGCAGCGAGCCGAACACGTCACCGGTCAGGCATTCCGAGTGCACGCGCACCAGGACGTCGTCACCGGCGTCGACGCTCAGATCGCCGTGGACCAGCGCCACATGTTCGACATTGTCGTAGATGCTCTTGTAGCCGACGGCCTTGAATTCGCCGTACTTGGTGGGGATGCGTGCCTCGGCGATCCGCTCCACCTGCTTCTCGTGCTTGCGGCGCCACGCGATCATGTCGGCGATCGAGATCAGCGCGAGCTCGTGCTCGTCGGCGAAGATCCGCAACTCTTCGGTGCGGGCCATATCGCCCTCGTTCTTCTGGCTGACGATCTCGCAGATCACACCCGCCGGGCTCAGACCGGCCATCCGGGCCAGATCCACGGCCGCCTCGGTGTGGCCCGGGCGGCGCAACACTCCGCCGTCCTTGGCGCGCAGCGGCACGACGTGGCCCGGCCGGGTGAACTCGTCGGCGCGGGAGGCCGGATCGGCCAGCAGGCGCATGGTCGTCGCACGGTCGGCGGCGGAGATTCCGGTGCTGATGCCTTCTCGCGCGTCCACCGAGACCGTGTACGCGGTGCCGTGCTTGTCCTGGTTCATCGAGTACATGGGCGGCAGGCCCAGCCGATCGCAGTCCGCACCGGTCAACGGCACACAGATGTAGCCGGAGGTGTATCGGATCATGAAAGCCACCAGCTCGGGGGTCGCCTTCTCCGCGGCGAAGATGAGGTCGCCCTCGTTCTCCCGGCCCTCGTCGTCGACGACGACTACCGCCTTACCGGCGGCGATATCGGCGACTGCGCGCTCGATGGTGTCGAACCTGGTCACGTCTGCTGTGCTCCACTTCGGAATAGGTGCGACTCGAGCCTACTGGGTCGGGTCGCCGATACGACGTCGCGGTTGCTCCGGCTAGCCACGCTGCTGGAGTCGCTCGACATATTTGGCGATGACGTCGACCTCCAGATTCACGGTGGTGCCGGCGGGCGCCGACCCGAGGGTGGTGAGTTCGCGGGTGGTGGGAATCAGCGAGACCTCGAACCAGTCGCGGTGGCCGGGCTCGCCGGCGTCGTCCACGCCGAGTCCCGAGACGGTCAGCGAGATGCCGTCGACGGTGATGGACCCCTTCTCGACCACATAGCGAGCGAGGTTGTCGGGCAACGAGATTCGCACCACCTCCCAGTTGTCGCAGGGGGTGCGCGACAGGATGACCCCGGTGCCGTCGACGTGACCCTGCACGATGTGGCCACCCAGCCGGCTGTTCACCGCCGCGGCACGCTCCAGGTTCACCTTCGAGCCGATGTCGAGTTTGCCGATGCCGGAGCGGTTGAGCGTCTCCCCCATCACATCGGTGGTGAAGCTGTCACCGTCGACCACGTCGACCACGGTCAGGCAGACGCCGTTGACCGCGATGGAGTCACCGTGGCGGGCATCGGAGGTGACGGTCGCGCCGCGAATGGTGAGCCTGGCCGCGTCCGCGGACCGCTCGGCTGCGACGATCTCACCCAACTCCTCGACGATGCCTGTGAACATCCGTATCTCCTGTCAGCCCGGCGCCCACCGCGTCGGGGCGTCGCTAGCGCAAACGGTGCCGGCGGCCCGGGGTATTCCCCCGTGGGCCGCAGTGTCTTCAGAGTAACGACGCGCTGTAGCAGCACACATCCGGCTGTCCCACCGACCGGTCGCGACCGGGCATTCGAGACTTTCGGACCGGAAATATCCACTGAACCGGGCGCCACTTCGGCGGCGCGCCGAGCAGCCCGATCGGCGCCCCCGCGATTCGGTCGTACTCCGGATACCGAAAAGGAATAGTCGGCAATTTCTGAGAGAAGGGAATTCAATTCACGTTTTCACCGGTCGAATATCCGGCTTCTACCGGCCCCGATCGCGACTGAATTCGATTTGTTACCCACGTGACCGCGAATTCAACCCCAGCGCTTGCACCAGGGCGAATTCGGTAGCAATATTGTTATGCAGTTGATTCCAACAGTTCATTGGACAACAACCTCATGGGGGTGCGGCGTGACCACAGTGATCGATACGTCTCTCACGGATCGTTGCGAGCGGTATCGCCGCATCTTTCATCTCCCCGCGACGGTGGACGACGCGGCCCGGCACATCGTGCTCGAAGTCGGGCAGCAATTCGGCGCGGTCACCATGCCGGCCGAGCTGGGCGAGCGGGTTCTGCGCCAGCTCACCCAGTCCGGACTCGTCACTCCCGTGGTCCACCATCCGCGCGCGCGGCGCTGGACCTTCATCACCGGCCCGTCGTGCTCCGCCGGCGTCAGCACATCCGTTGCGGCGGAACTGTTCCGGCTGTACACGACGGTCGCGTGCACGGGCAGTCACGTCGTGCTGCCCTCGGCCGAGGACGAACGGACCGGCTATCGGATCTGGGTGCAGACGCCCGACCATCTCGACGCGGTCGTCCCCATGGCCGCGGTCGTGGAGGCCGCGCGGCTCAGCGCCGTGCCGCCCGCTCCGTCGCGATGACCTTCTCGCGCAAGGCTTCCACGGTCGCGGCCGGATCGTCCGTGCCGTAGACCGCGGAACCGGCGACGAAGCAGTCCACCCCGGCCTCGGCGGCGGCTTCGATGGTGTCCATATTGATGCCGCCGTCGATTTCGACGACCAGACGCAATTCACCGCTGTCGACGAGCCGGCGGACCGCGCGCGCCTTCTCCAACACGTGCGGAATGAACGACTGTCCACCGAAGCCGGGCTCGACGCTCATCACCAGCAGGGTGTCGAAGTTGCGCAGGATTTCCAGATACGGCTCGATGGGCGTATTCGGTTTCACCGACAATCCGGCCTTGGCGCCGGCGGCGTGAATATCCCGGGCCACCGCGACCGGATCGTCGGTCGCCTCGGCGTGAAAGGTCACGTTGTAGGCACCGGCCTCCGCGTACGGGGGCGCCCAGCGAGCCGGATCCTCGATCATCAGATGGCAGTCCAGCGGGATGTCAGTGGTCTTCAAAAGACTCTGCACCACGGGCAGACCCAGGGTCAGGTTCGGTACGAAGTGATTGTCCATCACATCGACGTGCAGCCAGTCCGCTCCCTCGACGGCGCGTACCTCCTCCGCCAGACGAGCGAAATCAGCGGACAGGATGGACGGTGCGATCATCGGCGACGGCCGATGAAAGTGGGAATTCGAGGTGGACACAGCGCGTGAGTGTACTGGGTCGATCACACCGGTTTTCGGCACTGTCGACGATTGCGCGACGCGAAGTTGGGTAGCCTTCGTAGGGTGATCAACATGTCGGCTGAAGAGGGACTGCGCAGCACACCCGTCGAAATCGGAGTGGCGGCCACCGTGTCGCAATTGCCCATCGTGCGCGGATTGGCCGAAACACTGGTCCTGCTGAGCGATTTCACACTCGACGAGGTCGCCGACATCCGGCTGGCCGTCGACGAGGCGTGCTCGACGCTGATCGAACTCGCCGTCCCCGGCAGCACCCTGCAGTGCCGCTTTACCGTCGGCGACACCGATCTCCTCGTCCGGGTGGCCGGAATCGCGGCCACCTCGAAACTGCCCGACCAGCGCAGCTTCGGCTGGCATGTGCTGCGGACCCTCACCGACGGGATCGAGGTCGCGCAGGAGCCCTTCGATTCGGCGATTTCCGGATACCCGACGGTGGTGGAATTTCGCCGGGTCCGGGGGAAAGCGTAGTGGCCGAGCACGAGAGCGTGTTCGAGGCCGACGACGCCGAGGACACCGCGGGTACGGCCGCGAGCGGATCCCCTGACGACACCGGCGCCGAAAACGGCGCCAGCCGCGCGGACGGCGGTGAGACCACGCCGGACGATGACGAGGACGGCGACGAGGTCGCCGAGGTCACCGGTTCGGTCTCCGGATACGACGATGTGAACCTGCTGTTCCAGGCACTGTCGGGGGCCGGTGAGGACCGACGCGCCGAATTGCGCGACGAGTTGATCAACCGCTGTATTCCGTTGGCGGACCATATCGCCCGCAAATTCAGTGGCCGCGGCGAACCGTTCGACGATCTGACGCAGGTGGCCCGCGTCGGGCTGGTCCACGCGGTCGATCGGTTCGACGTCTCGCGCGGCTCGAACTTCCTGTCCTTCGCGGTACCCACCATCATGGGCGAGGTGCGGCGCTACTTCCGCGACAACACCTGGGCGATGCGAGTCCCGCGGCGAGTCAAGGAGACCCATCTGCGCATCGGCTCGGCGATCGATTCGCTCTCGCAGTCGCTGGGCCGCTCTCCGACCGCCAAGGAAATCGCCGCCGAACTCGACATCCATCCCGACGAGGTGACCCAGGCCGTCATCGCGGGCAACGCGTATCAGCCCAGTTCCATCGACGCGGTATCGGTGGGCCGCGATACCGAGGCCTCGCTGCTGGACACCCTCGGCGAGGAGGAGTCGCAGTTCGACCGGGTCGAGGAATATGTGGCGATCCGGCCACTGCTCGCCGGGCTGCCCGAACGGGAACGACGCATTCTCACCATGCGGTTCTTCGAATCGATGACCCAGACCCAGATCGCGCAGCGGATGGGGATATCGCAGATGCATGTATCCCGGATTCTCGCGAAAACCCTTGCGCGGCTGCGGGAACAGAGCGCCCGCGAATGAGGCCGGCGGTTACGCCGGAGCGGGCGTTCGCGGTGTCGCGGCGCGTTGGGCGTGCACGATGGCCGACACCAATTGCCCGGCCGGGCCGCCGAGTTTGCGCGGTGGACGCCACACCGCGCGCAGGGTGCGCCGCAGGTCCAGGCCCTCGACGGCAACCGCGCGCAGTTCGCCGCGCTCGAGCTGGTCGCCGACCGCGAGTGTGCTGAGGACCGCGGGCCCCACACCGCCGAGCACACTGGTGCGAATGGCCGCGGCGCTACCGAGCTCCAGAAGCGGTTCGGCACGCGGATATTCGGCCAACGCGACATCGAGGGTGCTCCGGGTACCGGAACCCGGTTCGCGTGCTACCAGCGGTGTCGCGGCCAATTCGGCGACCGTGAGCGGGGTGCGGCGCCGCGCCCACGGATGCCCGGGATCGACCACGACGAGCAGGCGATCGTGCGCGACAGTCACATGCGGCAATCCCTCGGGCACGGCGGGCGATTCGACGAATCCCAGATCGCATTCCCCCGCCACCAGCCGATCGCACACGTGGCGCGAATTATGCACCTGCAGATGGACTTTCACATCCGGACGGCCGCGGCGGAACGCGCCGAGCCACCCCGGCAGCAGACATTCCGCGACCGTCATGCTGGCGGCGACGGTGAGTTCGGCCTCCTGATCGGTGCGCAGCGCGGCGGCGGCATCGAGTAGCCGGTCCACATCCGCCAGCACCTCTCGCGCCCAGTGCACGACGACGGTGCCCGCCGGGGTGAGCGTGGAGCCGCGCGGTGAGCGGCGCAGCAGCGCGAGGCCCAGCCGATGCTCCCATTGCCGCACCGCACGGCTGGCGTTCGGCTGTGCCATGCCGATCGAACGTGCGGCCGCACCGAGACTGCCGTGGTCGTCGATGGCGACCAGCAGCTCCAGGAAACCCAGGTCGGGACGGGCATCGGCCATACCGCAATCATATGCATCGAGCACAACTCATATCAGCATGATATGAGTCTGATGCGGTTTCGGCCGCTACCGGACCCCACCGATTCACGAGACCGTTGTCTTCATGACAAGTCTGGATTCCTCGCGGGCGGCCGGGGCCGCCGACGAAGCGCCTGATACCACCGAGCCGGGCACGCCGGACCGAACCGGTGATGCCGACAGCGCGGCCGCCCCGCAGCGCGATATCGGATCCTCCGGCACGCAGACCTCGGCCCGCACGCCCCGACGCCGCTTGCGAGCGCGGCTCGGACGAAGCGGATTCGCCGCGCGAGCCGGGCAGTCGGGTGCAGCGGTCGGGGCCGACATCGTCCCCGGACTGGCCCTGACAGTCGCGATCACGGCTCTCGTGCTGGGCATCGCCCCATTCACGCCGACGGTCAGTCCGCTCCTGCTCGCCATCGTCGTCGGGGCGGCACTCGCCAATTGCGTCCCGTTGCCGCAGCGGGTGCAGCCGGGGCTGCAGTTCTCGGCGAAACGGCTGCTGCGCATCGGCGTCGCACTGCTCGGCCTGCAGCTGACATTCGCCGACATCCTCGGGCTCGGGCCCACGGTGATCGCGGTGGTCGTCGCGATCGTCGCCCTCGGAATCGGCGGCACGATGTTCATGGGCCGGCTGCTGGGGTTGAGCTGGACGCAGCGACTGCTGATCGCGTGCGGATTCTCCATCTGCGGTGCGGCCGCGGCCGCCGCGGTGGACGGCGTGGTCGACGCCGAAGACGAGGAAGTGCTGACCGCGATCGCACTCGTGGTCGTGTTCGGCACGATCATGATCGGCGCGCTGCCCCTGCTGTCGAGCGTGCTGGGCCTCGACGATCGCACCGCCGGAATCTGGGCCGGAGGCGCCGTGCACGAGGTGGCCCAGGTCGTCGCGACCGGAGGCGCCATCGGCGGTGCCGCACTGACCGTCGCGGTCGTGGTCAAACTCGCGCGCGTGGTACTGCTGGCACCGGTACTGGCGGTGATCGGCTGGCAGGTCCGGCTGCGCGAGGACACCGCGCCCGGAACCCGCAGGCCGCCCCTGATTCCGCTGTTCGTCGTCGCCTTCCTGGGCTGCGCCGCACTGCGCACCACCGGGCTGCTGCCGGAATCGGCACTCGCGACGGCCAAACTGCTCCAGACCGCTCTGCTCACCGCCGCCATGTTCGCCCTGGGCGCGGGCGTACGCCTGGCCGCCCTGCGCCGAGTCGGGCCGCGCCCGCTGATCCTGGCGCTGCTGTCGACCGCCTGGGTGGCCGGCATCGCCCTCGCCGGTGCGGTTGTCGCCGGCTGAGCGGCCCGCGGTGTCAGGACGGTTTGCGCAGCGCGGCCATGAACATGGCATCGGTGCCGTGGCGGTGCGGCCAGAGCTGGGCGGCGGGACCGTCGCCGATATCTGCGACGCCCGGCAGCAGCGTTCGGGTGTCGAGTTGTTCGGCGTCCGAGCGACGGACGAAATCGGAAACGACGGAGACGGTTTCGGGCAGGTGCGGTGAACATGTGGAATACACCACCACACCGCCCGGTCGCAGCAGATCCCATGCGGCGGTGAGCAATTGGCTCTGTAGGGTGGTCAGGTCGCGCACATCGGCCGGGGTGCGCCGCCACCTCGCCTCCGGCCGCCTGCGCAGCGCGCCCAGTCCGGTGCACGGTGCGTCGACCAGGATGCGGTCGTAGCCGGGTTCCAGCCCGGAGTCGCGCCCGTCGACCACATGCACGGTGACCGGAAGGCCACGAGTCGCCTTGCGCACCAGGTCGGCTCGGTGTTCGGCGGGTTCGACAGCATCCACCCGATACCGATCGATATCGGCCAGGGCACCGAGCAGCGCGGTCTTACCGCCCGGGCCGGCGCACAGATCGAGCCAGCGTCCACCGTCCTCGCCCAGCAGCGGCGCCCGGGTCAGCGACAACGCGACCAGCTGGCTGCCCTCGTCCTGCACCGCGGCCATTCCCTCACGCACGGCTTCCAGCTGCCCCGGATCGCCACTGTCCAGGTACACCGCATACGGTGACCAACGCCCCTCCTCACCGCCACTGACCAGCGCCAATTCCTCGGCGGTGATATCGCCGGGCCGGGCCACCAGGTGCACGATCGGCCGTTGGTCGTCGGCGGCGAGCAGATCGCGCAGCTCCCCTGCCCGCGCACCGAGTGCGTCGGCGAAGGCCTGCGCGATCCAGACCGGATGCCCGAATTCGAATGCCATGCGGCCGATCGGATCCTCGGGCGCCAGCTCCTCGACCCACTGCTCCGGTGTCCGCGCCGCGGCTCGCCGCAGCACCGCGTTCACGAAACCGGCTTTGCCGCTGCCGGATTCGGTGCGCACGAGATCGACCGACGTATCCACCGCGGCGTGCGATCCCACTCGGGTCCGCAGCAGTTGATAGACGCCCAAGCGCAGGACGTCGAGCAGCGGGCCGTCGATCTCCATGACCGGACGTCCCGCGCAGTCGGCGATCACGGCGTCGAGGACCCCCATCGCGCGGCAGGAGCCGTAGGCGAGCTCGGTCGCGAAAGCCGCATCGCGCCCGGACAATCCGTATTCCCGCAGCAAGACGGGTAACACGAGATTCGCGTACGCGTCCCGCTCACGAACCGCCCGGAGCACGTCGCGCGCGACGAGCCTGGGAGCGTCACCCACCACACCACGGCGTCCCTGTGGCCGGGCTGCGGAACGACCGGTCCGCCGCCCGTCACCGGAGGCCCGTTTCGACACCTCACCGCCGGCCCTTCCGGGTGCGGCATCGTAGGCTCGCCCCGATCCGCGATCGACGCGCCCGGCACCGCGAGCACCACTCGCGCCGGAGCGCCGACCGCGGTCGTCCGACGAATCACGCCCCTCTCCCCGACGGGCCCGACCAGCATCACCGCCGCCGCTGCCCGAACCTCTCCCCGCGTCGCCGTGATGCCGAGAGTCGTTGTCCGCCCGTCCTTTTCCTCGGCTCGCAGCGCCGGTTCTCCGGCCGTCGTGGTCGGGTCGTTCGCCTCCTCGACGTGGGCCGCTCACTCGACCACCGCACCGGGCTGCAGGCGGGCGCCGCGGGCCCAGTCCAGGGCAGGCATCATCCGTTTGCCCTGCGGTTGGACCTGATCCAAGCGCACGGCGGTGGTGGCGGTGCCGATGTAGACACCGGATTTGCGCACCTCGATCACCCGCTCGGGCAGCTGATCCTCGACCAACTCGACCGGCCCGAGTTTCAGTCGCTTACCATCGATCTCGGTCCACGCGCCCGGCGCCGGCGTGACGGCGCGAATCCGGCGGCCGACCGCCAGCGCCGGTTGATCCCAGCGGATGTGGCCTTCGTCGGCCTCTACCTTGGGCGCATAGGAGATGCCCTCACTGGGCTGCGGTACGGCCTGTACGGTGCCGTCCTCGATTCCGTCGAGGGTCGATTCGAGCAGCTGCGCACCGGAGATCGACAATCGCTCCAACAGGGAGCCGGCGGTATCGGTGATGCCGATGCGTTCGGTGACCACGCCGTAGACCGGCCCCGTGTCCAAGCCCTCCTCGATACGGAAGGTCGAGGCGCCGGTGATTTCGTCGCCGGCCAGGACCGCCGCCTGCACCGGCGCCGCGCCACGCCACGCGGGCAGCAGCGAGAAATGCAGATTGACCCAGCCGTGCCGCGGGATGTCGAGAACCACCGGCGGCAGCAGCGCGCCGTAGGCCACCACCGGACAGCAGTCGGGCGACAGATCAGTCAGTGCCGCAACGAATTCCGGCTCCGAGGGTTTGCGCGGGGTCAGCACCGGAATGCCGAATTCGTCGGCCAGCCGCCCGATCGGCGAGCGCGTCACCTTGCGACCGCGCCCGGCCACCGCGTCCGGCCTCGTCACCACCGCCACCACCTCGTGGCGCTCGGATTCGATGAGCCGCCGCAGCGACGGAACGGCCGGTTCGGGAGTCCCCGCGAACACCACGCGCATCTACTCGACCCGCCCGGACGCGGGACGGCTGCCGGCGACCTCGGCCGCCGACATCACCGTCTTGCCGGCGGCGAACCACTCCGATTCCCGCACCGCGCGCATGGCCTGTTTGCGGGTGGCCGGTTCCAGCCGCTGCAGATACAGCACACCGTCGAGATGATCGGTTTCGTGCTGCACGCAGCGGGCGAGCAGCCCCTCCGCCTCGAATTTCACCGGCTCACCGTGCCTGTCGACCCCCCGCGCCACCACGCGGTGGGCACGGGTCACGTCGTAGCGCAGCCCCGGAATCGACAGGCAGCCCTCCGGGCCGGTCTGCTCGTCCGTCCCGAGAACCTCGAAGACCGGATTCACCACGTGTCCGGCGGCATCGCCGGTGTCGTAGACGAACACCCGCAGGCCGACCCCGATCTGCGGCGCGGCCATACCGACGCCGCCACTGGCGTGCATGGTGTCGGTGAGGTCGGTGACCAGCTGCTCGAGTTCCCTGTCGAAGGCGTCCACCTCGTCCGCGCGGGCACGCAGGACGGGATCGCCGAACAGGCGAACGGGCTGGATTGTCACAGGCACACTCCCGGGCGAGACGACATTGCGGTCGCCCCATTTTACGGGCGGCCGGAAATCCGCTTCGTCAGGAATGCGCGCCCACGATCACCCCACCGATTCCGGTGCCCAGCGGGACGTAGGCGCACTGCGGCAGCGGCGCGTGCTCGGGGACGAGCAGGGTGAGCGGGAACTGCTGCACGAACGGGTCGTACACCATGTGGAAATGCCCGGTCAGGTCCCCACACCAGGCGAGGCCCCCGTCGCGGCGTTCCCGACTTCGTCGCATATTCCGAGTGCGCGCCGCGCGGACCGGTACGTGTGACGGGCCACGGCATTCGTCTCACTCGGCCGCGGTGGTGTCGTCGTCGGCGAGGATCCGGTAGATCGAGCGCCGGGCCTCGGTGAGGACCTCGGCCGCCTTACCGGCCTGTTCGGGAGTGCCGGCGCGGGCGACCTGCCCGACCGCACCCATCAGCTGGCCGACCAGTTCGCGCAGGTCCAGTGCCTGGTCCCCGACGCCCTCGCGGACGTCCTGCCAGGGATCACCCAGTTCGTCGCGGTGTTCGGTGACGTACTCGGCGCCCGCGTCGGTGAGTTTGGCGGTTTTGCGACCGGCCACCTTCTCGATGATCACCAGGCCCTCGTCCTCGAGCTGGGACAGTGCCGGGTAGATCGAGCCGGGACTGGGCCGCCAGATGTCGTCGCTTCGCTCGCGGATCTGCTGAATCAGCTCGTAGCCGTGCATCGGACGTTCCTGCACGAGCAGCAGAATCGCCGCGCGGACATCTCCGCGCCGTCCGCGTCCACCGCGGCCGCGGCCGCGACCGACATGGCCGCCCGGACCGAATCCGGGTCCGAAATCCGGGCCGAAGGGCCCGAAGCCGTGTCCGCGCGGGTGGCGACGGAACTGTTCGTGTCCGCCGTGTTCCTGCGGGTCCGGCCGGGGGCCGCGACGACGGCCGCGACCGAACCCGTCCATGTTCTCCATGCGTTCCATGATTGCCTCCTCGGGCATCGTCTTACGTTGACCCGATCAACGATATATCGGCAATGCATCTTTGACAAGTATGGAGCGCGCCACAGCGGGCGCAGTGACTCAGGCGGCGAGCGAACAGATCCAGCGCTCCAGCCGGTCGCCCTCCGTCCGCATCAGTTCTGGATCTCGAAAAGTGTTGGTGAGCAGAGAGATTCCTTGATAGGAGGCGATGAGCGCGACGGCCAGTTCACGCGCGTCGGCGCGGCCCATCTGCTCGAATTGCCGCTGCACCCAGTCCAGCAGGACGCCCATCACCTCGGCCAGCTCCCGCTCCATTCCGTCGGAGCGTTTGTCGAGTTCGGTGGCCAGGGTGCCGGACGGGCATCCGTATCGGGCCGCGAGATCACGCTGGTCGACCCAGGACCGGATCAACGCCCGCAGCCGATCGACCGGCCGAGGTTCCCGGTCGAGTTCGGCGAGGAAGCCCTCCAGGCTGTGGGCGTGAGCCCCGATCGCGGCCTGGATCAGCTGATCCTTGGTCTTGAAGTAGTAGTACACGTTGCCGACCGGCACCTCGGCAGTCCGGGCGATGTCGGCGATCGTCGTCTTCTCCACCCCCTGTCGATGGAAGACCTCGGCGGCCGCGGCGGCGAGCCGTTCCCGCTTACCACCGGCCCGCTTGCTGTCGACTGAGTTAGTCATACAACTGACTATAGACACATCGGAGACGATGCCGTACGGTGCGGTGAGTCAGTTAACTAACTTAGGAGTGAAAATGATCGTGGTAACCGGAGCGACCGGCAACGTCGGACGACCGTTGGTGCGGATGCTCGCCGACGCCGGCGAGAAGGTGACCGCCGTATCCCGCCGCCGTCCCGACGACCTCCCCCACGGCGTGCGGCACGTTGCGGCCGATCTGACGAATACGCGTGACGTCACGGCGGCCCTCGATGGTGCGGAACAGCTGTTTCTGCTGCTCGCGCCGGGATCGCTGGCCGCAGATGTGCCGGGAGTGCTGGCCGCGGCACGCGATGCGGGAGTGCGGCGAGTCGTCCTCTTGTCGTCACAGGGCGTCGGAACCCGGCCCGACAGCGCCTCGCACGGACAGTTCGGAAAGCAGGTCGAAGTTGTCGTCCAGAACTCGGGACTGGAATGGACCATATTGCGGCCGAGCGGTTTTCAATCGAACGTAGCGATGTGGGCGGACGCGGTGCGCACGCAGCGAACGGTCACCGCGCCGTTCGGTGATGTCGCGATCCCCTTCGTGGACCCCGACGATATCGCCGCCGTGGCCGCCACCGCTCTGCGCGAGCCCGGTCACGCCGGCCGGACCTACGTGCTGACCGGTCCCGCACCCGAATCGCCGCGTGATCGGGTGCGGGACCTGGCCGAAACGCTCGGCGAGCCGGTGCGTTTCGTCGAGCAGACAGCCGAGCGGGCGCGCGCGGAACTGCTCACCGTGATGCCCGCCGACACCGCCGACACGACCCTGGCGATCATCGGTGCGCCGACTGCCGAGGAACTGCGGGTCAGCGGCGATGTCGAGGCGGTCCTCGGCCGTGCACCGCGCCCCTTCTCGGCGTGGGCACGACGCAATATCGACATGTTCCGCTGAACATCGCCCCGCGCCGCCCCTGCTCCGGCACGCCGAATTCGCTTGTGCGTCAGCCGATGTCGACCGGATCGATCTGCACGCGCAACGGACCGTCCGAGCGATGACTGCTGCGCACTGCGAGGGCGGCGGCCAGCGAGCGCGACAGCGCCGAGCCCGCTCGCCGGTCGACCCGGAGAATCATCCGTTCGACCTCGGCGGGCGCGGCGTCGCCGGAGAACGGTATGCGGGCACCGGGCGGCAGCGGCACCGGGCCCAGGACCTCGACGCCATCCGGTAGTGCCGTCCCACCGAGGAGTTCGCCGATAGTGGTGGTCGTGCCGTCGACAGCGGCCAGGCGCACCGCGGGCGGGAAGCGGACCTCGGTGCGAGCGGCGAGTTCGTGACGGGCGTGGCCGACCGGATCCCAGCGCACCAGCGCCTGCACGGTCGGCAGCGACGGTTCGGCCATCACGAGCACCTCACCCGCGGGGCGGACCAGGGCGGCCGCCGACATCCAGCGCCGCAGTGCGTCCTCGGCGGCACGCAGGTCCGCGCGGCCGAGCAGCGCCCAGCCGTCGAGCAGCAGCGCGACCGCGTACCCACCCGGCACGGCGGGTTCAGCGCCGATGGTCGCGACCACCACCTGCGGGCCGTCGGGCACCGAATCCAGCACGGCGGCCCCGCCCGAACCCCGGATCGGCACACCGGGAAAGGCACGGCCCAGTTCCTCCGCGGTGCGCTGGGCACCGATCACCACCGCCCGCAGCACCCGCGAACCGCACGCACCGCACCGGAAGGCCGGTTCCGCCTTGCCGCACCAGCGACAGCTCGGGCTCTGGGCGATATCCCCGGACCCCTTGCTGCCCAGGGGAACTGCCGCCGGACGGCGTTCGTCCGGGGCCGTGTCCAAACGTGCGGGATCCGGATGCCGCGGGCCGGCATGTCCCGCTCGGTGATCCCCGGCGGATGGTTCGCCGGCTCGGCTTGCGGCCGTCGCATCACCTGCCGATCGCACCGACCCGTTCCGGGACGGTGCCCCGCCCCGGGAATCGGCGGCCGGCCGGGCGTCTCGCCCGCCCCAGGTACCACTCTCCGGCAGCGACAGCGGCCCGTTGCAGTGGCGGCAGCGGGCCGGGGTGCGACATTTCGCGCAGGCCAGGGCGGGGACGTACCCGCGCCGCGGCACCTGTACCAGCACCGGGTCGCCCGCGGCGAGTGCTCGGCGCGCCGCGGCGAAGGCGGTGCCGGGGATGCGGATCGCGCGCGCCATCGGGTCCCGCTCCAGGGCGATATCACTGTCCCCAGGCGCGTAGATGCGAGGAGTGTTGGCGCGCAGTGTCTTCCGGTCGGCGATCAGGTCGTGCGCCCATCCGGATTCGACGATGGCCTGCGCCTCCGCGGTCCGCGCGAACCCGGCTACCATGAAGGCCGCGCCGGTTTCGTGGGCGCGCAGCATCGCGACCTCGCGGGTGTGCGGATAGGGCGCACGCGGTTCGGCATAAGTGTCGTCGCCGTCGTCCCACACCACGATCAAGCCCAGTTTCTGCGCCGGCGCGAAAACCGCGCTGCGCGTTCCGACCACGACCCGTGCCGTGCCACGCAACACCGCGAGCCAGCGCCGGTACCGGGCGGCCGGCCCCAGCCCGGCCGACAGTCCGACCACCGAATCGCCCACCAGGGCAACACATTCCGTGACGACCCGGTCCAGATCGCGCTGATCCGGCACCATCACGATCGCACTGCGCCCGCTCGCGACCGCGGTGGCCGCCAATTCCGCGAGCCGGCGCGGCCACTGCTCCCCGGACATCGCCTGCCAGGCCGCACGCGGGCCGCTGCCCCGACGCAGCGCGGACAGGAACGAACCACCGTGCACGTAGTGCGACCAGGCCGGGAAATCGGGCGGAATCTCCGGCAGCTCCACGGGTTTCGGTTCGGCCGCCTCGGTGCGCGCATGCCGCGGCGGAATCGCCAGCCGCAGCACATCGGCCCGTGTTCCCGCGTAACGGGCGGCCACGGCCGATACCAGGCGAAGGATCTCCGGTGTGAGGACGCGCTCGCCGGACACCACCCGCTGCAACGGCTGGATCTTTCCGGAATGTTCGGTGCGCGTGAGCCTTTCGAGGATGTATCCGTCGACCAGGCGGCCGGAGAATCGCACCCGCACGCGTACGCCGGGCTGGGCTAGCTCATCCATCTCCGGCGGTACCGAGTAGTCGAAATCGCGGTCCAGGTGGGCGGGTTCGAGCAACGGCAGCACCCGGGCGATCGGTTTGTCGAGCCGGGTTTCACCGGCCCCCTTCGCCGGGTTCCGCGGATCCGCGTGGTCCACCGCATCCGAGTCGTGTTCTTCGAGCGGCGCGGGGTCCGATGTGTTGTGTTCGGAATGCGGCGCTATCTCCTTTGCCGCAACGGGTTTCGGCGCCACGGACGATGAGCCGGGCACGCAAACGGCGCCCTCCGTCGGAACGGAGGGCGCCGTCGGTTCTACCGCTTCCGCCACGGCAGGCGCGGACCCGATCAGAGACCGGCGGCCGCGCGCAGCTTGTCGGCGCGGTCGGTGCGCTCCCATGGCAGGTCGATGTCGGTGCGGCCGAAGTGGCCGTAGGCGGCGGTCGGCGCGTAGATCGGCCGCAGCAGATCCAGATCACGGATGATCGCACCCGGACGCAGGTCGAAGACCTCGCTGATCGCCTTCGAGATCTGCGCCGGGTCGACCTGCTCGGTGCCGAAGGTCTCGACGAACAGGCCCACCGGGGCGGCCTTGCCGATCGCGTAGGCCACCTGGACCTCGACCCGGTCGGACAGTCCGGCGGCGACGACGTTCTTGGCCACCCAGCGCATGGCGTAGGCCGCCGAGCGGTCCACCTTCGACGGGTCCTTACCGGAGAAGGCGCCACCACCGTGACGGGCCATACCGCCGTAGGTGTCGACGATGATCTTGCGGCCGGTCAGGCCGGCATCGCCCATCGGTCCGCCGAGGACGAACTTGCCTGTGGGGTTGACCAGCAGCCGGATATCGGAGGTGTCGAGCGGGTTGGGCAGTTCCAGATCGGCCAGGACCGCGTCGACGACCTTCTCGCGAATATCGGGCGCCAGCAGGTTGTCCAGGTCGATATCGGCCGCATGCTGGGTCGAGAGCACGACCGTGTCCAGCCGGACCGGACGGTCGCCCTCGTATTCGATGGTGACCTGGGTCTTGCCGTCCGGGCGCAGGTAGGGCAGCACACCGGACTTGCGGACCTCGGTCAGCCGCCGCGAGAGCCGGTGCGCCAGCGCGATCGGCAGCGGCATCAACTCGGGGGTTTCCTTGGTGGCGTACCCGAACATCAGGCCCTGGTCACCGGCGCCTTGGCGTTCGATCTCGTCGTCGGAGCCGCCGACACGCGCCTCGTGCGAGTGGTCGACACCCTGGGCGATATCGGGCGACTGCGCGCCGATGGCGACGTTCACGCCGCAGGAGGCGCCGTCGAAGCCCTTCGCCGAGGAGTCGTAGCCGATCTCGAGCACCTTCTCGCGCACGATGGTCGGAATATCGGCGTAGGCCTCGGTGGTGACCTCACCGGCGACGTGCACCTGACCGGTGGTTACCAGGGTCTCGACCGCCACCCGGCTGTGCGGGTCCTCGGTGAGCAGCGCGTCGAGGATGGAATCGCTGATCGCGTCACAGATCTTGTCCGGGTGACCCTCTGTGACGGACTCACTCGTGAATAGCCGGCTACCGGACGTGCGCACAGTTGTTCCCTCTCCCTCAACGGGTTTCTCATGTCGGGATGCGACAGTAGCGGCATCGCGTCACCGCACAACCCTTTACCTCAGACTATTCCAAACTTGCCACGGCCGGGCGGAGCACCGGCGTTCGGGCCTGCGCGGCGGCCGCCACCGCTGTGCGGACCGCGTCGCCACGACGGCGGCACGGCCGAATCACTTGGGGCTCAACGCAACAGCGGGCCCAGCGCATCGAGTACCCGGCTGGCGAGCAGCGCCTTGGAACCGTGGTCCAGCGACTGTTCGGTGCCATCGGCGCCGAGCAGCCAGCCGTCGTTGTTGTCGACCTCGAACGCCTTACCCTCGCCGACGGCATTGACCACCAACAAGTCACAGCCCTTGCGGGCCAGTTTCGCCCGCGCGTGAGTCAGGACGTCGCCGTGTTCGTCGCCGGTTTCGGCGGCGAAACCGACGATCGTCAGGCCGCCGAGCTGCCCGTCGCGGCGCGCCTGCACCAGCCCGGCCAGGATGTCGCGATTCTTGGTCAGTTCGATCGAATTCGGCTCGTGCGCACCCTTTTTGATTTTCGCGGCAGCGACATTCACCGGCCGGAAATCGGCGACCGCAGCGGCCATGATGACCGCGTCGGCGCCCACGGAGTGCTTGTCGACGGCGGTACCCATCTGCTCGGCGGTCGTCACGTGCACGACCTCGACCGCGGCGGGCGGCTCCAGGCCGATGGTGTTGCCGGCGATCAGGGTGACCTGGGCGCCGCGCTGAGCGGCCACCCGGGCCATCGCATAGCCCTGTTTGCCGGAACTACGGTTGCCGAGGAATCGGACCGGATCCATCGGTTCGCGAGTGCCACCCGCGGAGACGACGACGCGGCGGCCCTCCAGATCGCGCGGCAGCGCGTCGGAGCGCTCGAGCAGCAGCGAGGCCAGCGCGAAGATCTCCTCCGGCTCGGGCAGCCGACCCGGACCGGTGTCGGCGCCGGTGAGCCGCCCGGAAGCCGGTTCCATCACGGTCGAGCCGTGGGCGCGCAGCGCGGCGACATTCGCGATCGTGGCCGGATGCTCCCACATCTCGGTATGCATGGCGGGAGCGAACAGCACCGGACATCGGGCGGTGAGCAATGTGGCGGTGAGCAGATCGTCGGCGCGGCCGGAGGCGGCACGCGCCATCAGATCGGCGGTGGCCGGGGCGATGACCACCAGATCGGCCTCCTGGCCGATGCGCACATGCGGCACCTCGGGCACGTCGGCGAAAACCCCGGTCTGCACCGGATTGCCCGACAGTGCCTCGAAGGTGGCCTTACCGACGAACTGCAGTGCGGACTCGGTGGGAATGACTCGGACGTCGTGCCCGGTCTCGGTGAACTTGCGCACCAGCGAGCACGCCTTGTAGGCGGCGATCCCGCCGCCCACGCCGACAACGATTCGCATCTGAATCAAGCCTCTTCGGTCCGGTGGAGAGACAGCGGGTTACGACCGCAGGGTCACTCGCCTTCGGTGTGTTCGAGCAGGTCGGAGTGGATCTCGCGCATGGCGACCGAGAGCGGCTTCTCCTGCAGGCCCGGCTCGACCAGCGGACCCACGTACTCGAGGATGCCGTCACCGAGCTGGTTGTAGTAATCATTGATCTGACGCGCCCGCTTGGCGGCGTAGATGACCAGCGCGTACTTGGACGACGTGCGCTCGAGCAACTCGTCGATCGGCGGGTTGGTGAGGCCGACCGGGGTGTCGTAGGCGGGCACGGTCTTGGTGTCGCTCACTAGGGAGGCTCCTGCGGGTCGATGGGGAGTTGCTGTTCGAGAGGAGTTCGCGGATCGCCCGCCGTCATCTCGAATTTGTGCTAACGAACAACGATACCAACTGCTCACAGGCAGTGGTCACGTCGTCGTTCACGATCACGATGTCGAACTCGTCACAGGCGGCGAGTTCGGTCTTCGCGGTGGCGAGCCGGCGCTCGATCACCTCGGGTGATTCGGTGCCGCGGCCGGTCAGCCGGGCCACGAGTTCCTCCCAGCTGGGCGGGGCCAGAAAGACCAGCAGCGCCTCGGGCATCGCCGCTCGGACCGAGCGGGCGCCGGCGAGGTCCACCTCCACCAGGACCGGTTTCCCGGCGGCCAGTGCCGCCTTCACCGGAGCGGCCGGTGTTCCCGACCGTTGCAGGCCGCCGTGGATGTCGGCCCATTCGAGTAGTTCGCCTTCTTCGATCATGGCGTCGAAGTCGGCGCGGGTCACGAACCGGTAGTCGCGGCCGTCGACCTCCCCGGGCCGCGGGGCCCGGGTGGTGGCCGACACACTGAACACCAGTTCCGGCAGCCGTTCCCGGACGCAACGGACCACGGTGGACTTGCCGACGGCCGAGGGGCCGACCAGTACCACCAGCCGACCCTTCTGTGTGTGTTCGACCACCCTCGGATTAGGCTTCGAAGTCGAACTTCGCCAGCAGCGCCTTGCGCTGCCGGTCGCCCAGGCCCCGCAGGCGGCGGGTCGGCGCGATCTCCAGCTCGCTCATGATCTCGGCCGCCTTGACCTTGCCGACCTTGGGCAGGGCCTCCAGCAGCGCGGATACCTTCATCTTGCCGAGGACCTCGTCGGTCTCGGCGTCCTTCAGGACCGTCTTCAGGTCAGTGCCGCCACGCTTCAAGCGCTCCTTGAGCTCTGCCCGAGCGCGGCGAGCGGCAGCCGCCTTCTCCAAAGCAGCGGCGCGCTGCTCGTCAGTCAGCTGGGGAAGGGCCACGGTTCCTCCGTCTCATCGTTCATTGCTAGATCTACCTCCGGTAACCCGGTGGTCTCAGCGACCGTACCCACGCGGCGCGCCGATTGCGAACCCACCCCCCAGGTCAGCGCCCGATTCGGGCATGCGAGCCCGTTACCAGGCAGGTCGCGCGGCCGATTACGCCCAGTCCTGGCACCGGCCCGGGGGATTTCTTCAACAAGCCGGTGACCTGGGCAGATCCCGATTCCGACGGCTTCCCCGCCGGATTCACCTCCGGCCGGATCGGACCGTAACCGACCCGTAATCGCGCGACCTGGAACTTTCTGAAAATTCTGCGCGTGTCGCCGATTTTTACCCCAGCGTGTCGTGGGGCGGCGTGGCGTGGCGAGCGCTCTCGGCATCGGTCGGCGACGCGCGAGACGGGGCCGTAAGGCACCCGGGAAGGGCCGCTGAGCCGGAAAAACACGCGCGTGTAACTTCCACTCGGGAGCGAGCACGTATGCGCGCGAACGGGCCGCAAATCCAAACAGACCGGTCGTTTTTCCAGCAGGTGGTCGGCCCCCGGCCCGACGACGCGTGGTGGACACACGAGCGAATCCGCCCGTGCGTGCGACGGCTCGCACCGAACCCGAGCGGAAGAGATCATCCCTGCAGGAAGGCGAATTCGTCGGCGAGCTTGTGCATCTTGGTGCGCATCGCCGCCACCGAAGGCCCGGTGTCGAGCAGCTCCCGGGAGACGTTGGGTACCACCGCCGCGAACCGGTCGGACGGGATCAGCGCGCGGATCGACTCCGCTCTCCCGCCCTGTGCGCCGACGCCGGGCATCAGGACGGGACCGTTGAGTTTGCTCACGTCGACGGGCTCGGTGAGGGTCGCGCCGACTACGACGCCGACCGATCCGAATTCCGCCCCGGCGTTGCAGCCGGCGGCCTCGTCGATCATGATCTGCGCGACACTGCGACCGTCGACCGCGGTGATGCGTTGCACCTGGGCGGCCTCCGGATTCGAGGTGGCTGCCAGCACGAAGACCCCGCGACCGGCCGAGCGCGCGGCGTCCAGGGCGGGTGACAGCGCGCCGAAGCCGAGATACGGCGATACCGTCACCGCATCACTGGCCAGCGGACCGTCGCCGAGCCAGGCCCGCGCGTAGGCGGCCATCGTGGAGCCGATGTCGCCGCGCTTGGCGTCGGCCAGCACCAGCGTGCCGGCCGCGCGCAGCGCCGCGATGGTGTCCTCGAGCACCACGATGCCGCCGGAGCCGTACTCCTCGAAGAACGCTACCTGGGGTTTCACCAGCGCCACCCGGCCCGCGAACACCTCGACGCAGATGTCGGAGAACCGTTTCAAGCCCTCGACGTCCTCACTGAGCCCCCAGGCACGCAGCAGCTGCGGATGGGGGTCGATGCCGGCGCACAGCGGGCCCAGCCGGCCCATCGCGTCGGCCAATCGCAGGCCGAACGGCGTCACCGGCTCGCCCCGGCGCCCGCCAGTTCGTCCCCGGCATGCGCGGGCGGCGTCTGCGCACCGGCGGTCCCGGATTCGGCGTAGGCGTCCTCGCCGCTGTAAGCGAGTAGTTCGTCGGCCTGGGCGAGCACCTCGTCCGCACGGGCGAGCACCGCGTCGGTGAGCGCATCCGCCTCGGCCTCGGCCTCGGCGTCGGGCGCCGGCTTGCGGCCCATCGGCGGGATTGCCCGGAAGCCGACCGTGCTGTAGCCGCCGACGTTGCGCATCCGGCGAATGTCACCGCCTCCGGGCGGCGCGGCCTCCGCCGCACCGAATCCCCGAATCCGCCGAGTCGTCGCCCGCCCGGCCCCCGGGGGCCGGACTCCCGCGCCGAAACCGATGGCTCCCACCGTTATCTCTCCTCTTAGCCGCGCAATACGGCGTGCAACTCCTGCAGCGAGCGCACCCCGATACCGCCGTTGATGGTTGCTTCGATGCCCTGTACGGCTGCAGCCGCACCCTGAACCGTCGTGATGCACGGAATGTTGGCGCCCACCGCGGCGGTACGAATCTCGTAACCGTCCACGCGGGGCCCGGAGTTACCGTAAGGCGTGTTGAAGACGATGTCGATCTCGCCGTCCTTGATCTGATCGACGATCGAGGGTTCGATCGGATCGCCGTTGACGGACGCGGGTACCGGATCGGACTGTTTGCGCACCCGTTCGCACGGAATCCCGTTGCGCCGCAACATCTCCGCGGTGCCGTCGGTGGCGAGGATCCGGAAGCCCAGATCATGCAGCCGCTTGACCGGGAACACCATGGCCCGCTTGTCACGATTGGCGATCGAGACGAACACCGTGCCCGCGACAGGCAGCGAACCGTAGGCCGCGGACTGGCTCTTGGCGAAGGCGGTACCGAAATCGGCGTCGATACCCATCACCTCACCGGTGGACTTCATCTCCGGCGACAGCAGCGAATCGATGCCGGTGCCATCCGGACGGCGGAACCTGTGGAAGGGCAGCACCGCCTCCTTCACCGCGACCGGCGCGTCCATCGGCGCGTGACCGCCGTCGCCCTCGGCGGGCAGGATGCCCTCCTTGCGCAATTCGGCGATGCTCGTGCCCAGCATCACCCGCGCTGCGGCCTTGGCCAACTGCACGCCGGTCGCCTTGGAGACGAACGGCACGGTCCGGCTGGCGCGCGGATTGGCCTCGAGCACATACAGCACGTCGTCCTTGAGCGCGTACTGCACATTGAGCAGGCCCTTGACCCCGATGCCCTTGGCCAGTGCGGTGGTCGAGCGGCGCACCGCCTCGATATCGCTGCGGCCCAGGGTGATCGGCGGCAGCGCGCACGCCGAGTCGCCGGAGTGGATACCGGCCTCCTCGATGTGCTCCATCACGCCGCCGAGGTAGACCTCCTCGCCGTCGCACAGCGCGTCGACATCGATCTCGATGGCGTCTTCCAGGAAGCGGTCGACCAGCACCGGATGTTCCGGGCTGAGTTCGGTGGCGCGGGAAATATAGCCCTCGAGTGAGTTCTCGTCGTAGACGATTTCCATTCCGCGCCCGCCCAGCACATAGGACGGGCGGACCAGCACCGGATAGCCGATTCCGGCCGCGATCTCCTTGGCCTGCTCGAACGTGGTGGCCGTGCCGTACTTCGGCGCCGGCAGTCCGGCCGCGACCAGCACGTGACCGAATTCGCCGCGGTCCTCGGCCAGGTCGATCGCCGCCGCGGAGGTGCCGACCACGGGCACCCCGGCATCGGTGAGCCGCTGTGCCAGACCCAGCGGGGTCTGGCCGCCGAGCTGCACGATCACTCCGGCCACCCGGCCCGATTCCGATTCGGCGTGGTACACCTCGAGCACGTCCTCGAAGGTCAGCGGCTCGAAGTACAGTCGGTCGGCGGTGTCGTAGTCGGTCGAGACGGTCTCGGGGTTGCAGTTGACCATGACGGTCTCATACCCGGCTTGCGACAGGGTCTGCGCGGCGTGCACGCAGGAGTAGTCGAATTCGATGCCCTGGCCGATGCGGTTGGGCCCGGAACCGAGGATGATCACCTTCTCCCGCTCGGGCTGCGGCGCCACCTCCGACTCGGCGGCCGGATCGAGTTCGTAGCTCGAGTAGTGATACGGCGTCTTGGCCTCGAATTCGGCCGCACAGGTGTCGACCGTCTTGTACACCGGCCGGATGCCGAGGCGGTGACGCAGTTCGCGCACCCCGTTCTCGCCGGCCAGTTCCGGTCGCAGCATCGAGATCTGGCGATCGGACAGGCCGTTGTGCTTGGCGTAGCGCAGCAGCGGCTCGTCCAGCACTGGCGCCTGCGCGATCTCGGCGCGCAGCTCGACGAGTCCGGCGATCTCGGCGACGAACCACGGGTCGATCCCCGAGGCCTGCGCGACGTCCTCGATGCTCGCGCCCAGCCGCAGCGCCCGCTCCACCTGGTACAACCGGCCCTCGGTCGGCACGCGCAGATCGTCGAGGATCTCGGCGGCGTCGGTCCAGCGGCCGTCGGGCTGGGTCCAGAACCCGGCCGCCTTGGTCTCCAGCGAGCGCAGCACCTTACCGAGCGCCTCGGAGAAGTTGCGGCCCAGGCTCATCGCCTCACCGACCGATTTCATGGTGGTGGTGAGTGTCGGGTCGGCGCCCGGGAACTTCTCGAACGCGAACCGCGGCGCCTTGACGACCACGTAGTCGAGCGTGGGCTCGAAACAGGCCGGGGTTTCCTTGGTGATGTCGTTGACGATCTCGTCGAGCGTGTAGCCGATGGCCAGTTTCGCCGCGATCTTGGCGATCGGGAAACCCGTGGCCTTGGAGGCCAGTGCGGACGAGCGCGAGACGCGCGGATTCATCTCGATGACGATCAGGCGTCCGTCGCGCGGATCCACCGCGAACTGGATGTTGCAGCCGCCGGTGTCGACGCCGACCTCGCGCAGAATCGCGATACCCAGATCGCGCATCTTCTGATATTCGCGGTCGGTGAGGGTCATGGCCGGGGCGACGGTCACCGAATCGCCGGTGTGGACGCCCATCGGGTCCACGTTCTCGATCGAGCAGACGATGACCACGTTGTCGCGGCCGTCGCGCATCAGCTCGAGTTCGTATTCCTTCCAGCCGAGGATCGATTCCTCGATGAGGACATTGGCGGTGGGCGAGGCGGCCAGGCCGCCGCCGGCGATGCGGTCGAGATCCTCGTCGTTGTAGGCCATGCCCGAGCCCAGACCGCCCATGGTGAACGACGGCCGCACGACCACCGGGAAGCCCAGCTCGGCAACGGTTTCGCGCACCTCGTCCATGGTGTAGCAGACCTTGGACCGGGCCGACTCGCCGCCGACCTTGGCGACGATGTCCTTGAACTTCTGCCGGTCCTCACCGCGCTGGATGGCTTCGAAGTCGGCGCCGATCAATTCGACGTTGTACTTCTCCAGCACCCCGTTCTCGTGCAGCGCCACCGCGGTGTTGAGCGCGGTCTGGCCGCCCAGGGTAGCGAGGATGGCATCGGGGCGCTCCTTGGCGATGACCTTCTCGACGAATTCCGGGGTGATCGGCTCGACGTAGGTGGAGTCGGCGAATTCCGGGTCGGTCATGATCGTGGCCGGGTTGGAGTTCACCAGCGACACCCGCAGGCCCTCGGACCGCAGCACCCGGCACGCCTGGGTGCCGGAGTAGTCGAATTCGCAGGCCTGGCCGATGACGATCGGCCCGGAGCCGATGACCAGGATGTGGTGCAGGTCGTTACGACGTGGCATCAGGCTTCCTCCATCAAACCCGCGAAGCGGTCGAACAGGTAGGCGGCATCGTGCGGCCCCGCGGCGGCCTCCGGGTGGTATTGCACCGAGAACGCGCGACCGTCCACCAGGCGCACTCCTTCGACGGTGCCGTCGTTGGCGCAGGTGTGGCTGACCTCGGCGGTCCCGAACGGGGTGTCGAAGCGCTGCCCGGCCTCTCCTTCGAGCGCAAAACCGTGGTTCTGCGCGGTGATCGAGACCGCGCCGGTGGCGTGATCGATCACCGGCACATTGATGCCGCGGTGGCCGAACTTCATCTTGTACGTGCCCAAGCCCAGCGCACGGCCCAGGATCTGGTTGCCGAAGCAGATTCCGAACAGCGGAAGCCCTTCGCCCAGAACGGCTTTGGTCAGCTCGACGGCGTCGTCCTGGGTCGCCGGATCGCCGGGACCGTTGGACAGGAAGACGCCGTCCGGCTTCAGCTCCTCGATCTGGTCCAGCGTGACGCCGGAGGGCACCACGTGCACCCGGATGCCGCGCTCGGCGAACATGCGCGGAGTGTTGGTCTTGATACCGAGGTCGACGGCGACCACGGTGAACCGATGCTCACCGGCGGGCTCGATGGTGTACACGCCGTCCGTGGAGACCTCACCGGCCAGATCGGCGCCGAGCATCGAGGCCTGACCGGTGACCCGGCTCAGCAACTCCTCGGTCGAGGCCGCGGCGGCGTCGCCGCTGAAAATGCCCGCCTTCATCGACCCGCGGGTGCGCAGGTGACGCACCAGTGCGCGGGTGTCGATGCCCGCGATCCCGACGATGTGCTGGCGTTCCAGCTCCTCCTGCAGAGTGGTGGTGGCGCGCCAGTTCGAGGCCCGCTTCGCGGGGTCGCGCACCGCGTATCCGGCCACCC
Source organism: Nocardia nova (assembly GCF_002933465.1). GTDB lineage: Bacteria > Actinomycetota > Actinomycetes > Mycobacteriales > Mycobacteriaceae > Nocardia > Nocardia nova_B. The sequence continues at coordinate 116,722 of NZ_PSZE01000011.1, read as the reverse complement.
AGATCCGATTCGACTCGTCGTCCTCGTCGTTCCAGCCGGTGTTGCCGATCTGCGGGGCGGTGGCCACCACGATCTGGCGGTGGTAGCTGGGGTCGGTCAGGGTCTCCTGATAGCCGGTCATCGCGGTGCAAAACACCGCTTCGCCCAGCGTCTCGCCCTCGGCGCCGAACCGCCGGCCCCGGAATACCCGTCCGTCCTCGAGCACCATCACCGCGGCGCGGTCGCTCATTCGCTCACCTCGTTCACGAAAAATCCAGCCTTCACGCTCTGCCTTCTCACGCCATGAGCGGGGGCCTGCGTGGTTACGCAAGCTGCCGCCTCCGGCCCTCGTCCGCTCATGGCGTCTCGTCTCCCGTCGCCGCGCCGGTCTGTCCCGTCGCGGATATGGCCGTCCAGGCCGGATACACCGTCTTGTCGTCGCCGCGGAACCCGGTATCGACTTCGGTTCCCGTCGGCAGTTTCCAGCGAATAACCAGCACACCATTGTCGGTCATCACCTTGCCCGCGTGGCCGCGTTCGGTGCGGACCGCGGTGATGGACTCCTGCGGAATCCAGATCACCTCCGCGCCGTCGCGTTCCAGCAGGATCCCGCGTTCGAAGCGGGTCAGCTCTGCCGTGGCCCGGAAACCCAGATCTCCGACCACGATGCGGTTCTGCCAGCTCGGAGCCAGCGTGGTCCCCGTGTACAGCCCGGTCGTCGGCTCGAGCACCTGCGCGCCCAGATCCGCCGGCACCGTGGGCAGCTCCCCGACCGAGGAGGCTTGCTTCCGGGCCCGCACGAGCCAGGAGCGATACATCAACCACAGGAACAGGACGAAAAGGGCGGCCAGCCCGATCACCCACAGTGTTCGCTCCATTATTGCCCCACTCTCCCCGCCAGGGCGGTCGTCACCACTCCGTCGCGGGCGGTGATCCGCCCGCGCAGCATGGTGGCGGCGACCTTGGCGGGCAGCGTCATCGCCTCGTACGGCGTGTTGGCGGAAATGCTCGCCAGCTCCCGCGCCCGCACGGTCCACGACGCGTCCGGGTCGATCAGGGTCAGGTTGGCCGGTTCACCGACCGCGATCGGGCGGCCCTGATCGTCGAGTCCGGCGATGCGGGCCGCATTCTCGCTCATCACCTTCGCCACGCCACGCCAGTCGAGCAGGCCCGGAGCCACCAGGGTCTCGACGATGATCGACAGCGCGGTCTCCAGCCCCAACATGCCGGGACGGGCGGCGGCGAATTCGCAGCACTTCTCCTGTTCGGCGTGGGGGGCGTGGTCGGTGGCCACACAGTCGATCACACCGTCGGCCAGGGCCTTGCGCAGCGCCTGGGCGTCGGAGGCCTCACGCAGCGGTGGATTGACCTTGTTCACCGCGTCGTAGGTCTCCAGCCGCGAATCGTCGAGCAGCAGATGATGCGGCGTGACCTCGGCGGTGATCGAAATCCCTTGCGCCTTGGCCCATTTCACCAGCTCGACGGTGCCCGCGGTGGATGCGTGGCAGATGTGCACCCGGGCTCCGGCGTCGCGGGCCAGCAGCGCGTCGCGGGCCACGATCGACTCCTCGGCCGCGCGCGGCCAGCCGGCCAGGCCCAGCCGGGCGGCGTTAGGGCCCTCATGCGCGATGGCGCCCTGGGTGAGCCGCGGCTCCTCGGCGTGCTGGGCGATCAGCACGTCGAGCGATTTCGCGTACTCGAGGGCACGGCGCATGATCAGCGGGTCGTAGACGCAGTGCCCGTCGTCGGAGAAGATCCGCACCCGGCCCTCGCCGGCGGCCATGGTGCCCATCTCGGCCAGTTGCTTGCCGGCCAGGCCGACGGTCACCGCGCCGACCGGATGCACGTCGACCAGCCCGACCTCCTGCCCGCGCCGCCACACGTGATCGGTGACGACCGAGGTGTCGGCCACGGGATTGGTGTTGGCCATCGCGAATACCGCGGTGTAGCCGCCCAATGCCGCTGCGGCCGAACCGCTTTCGATGGTCTCGGTGTCCTCGCGGCCGGGCTCGCGCAGGTGGGTGTGCAGGTCGACGAAACCGGGGAGCAGGATCCGGCCGTCGGCCTCCAGCACCTCGGCATCCGCGGCAACCTCGACGCCGTCGACGGTCTCGCCGGATCGCGCGCCGAGGGCGACGATCACACCGTCGCGCACCAGCACGTCGACCGGCTCACCCTCGCCATAGGGCCGCACGCCCCGGATAACCAGATCGCTCACGCGCCCTCACCTTCCACATCGAAGCTCACGCTCACGCTGTGCCGACGCGCATGAGCGGGGGCCTGCGGGGTTACGCAGGCTGCCGCCTCCGGCCCTGTTCCGCTCACGCGACGGCCTCCCCCGCGCCGACCAGCAGGCGGAACAGCACCGCCATGCGCATGTGCACACCGTTGGTGACCTGTTGCAGCACTGCGGCTTTCGGCGAATCGGCCACCGCCGACGCGATTTCCATACCGCGCAGCATCGGGCCCGGATGCAGGACGACCGCGTCGTCGTCGAGCAGCGCCATGCGCCGCTCGTTCAGTCCGTACGCGACGGAGTATTCACGGGCCGACGGGAAGAAACCGCCGTTCATCCGCTCGGCCTGCACCCGCAGCATCATCACCGCGTCCGCGCCGGGCAGCGCCGCGTCGAGAGAATGCGAGACCTGCACCGGCCACTGCTCGACCCCGACCGGCAGCAGAGTACGCGGCGCGACGAGCACCACCTCGGCGCCGAGGATGTCGAGCAGAAAGGCGTTGGAGCGAGCGACGCGGCTGTGCAGGATGTCGCCGACGATCACGATGCGCTTGCCGGCCAGTTCCCCCAGTCGCTGCCGCAGCGTCAGCGCGTCCAGCAGGGCCTGGGTCGGATGTTCGTGCATGCCGTCGCCGGCATTGACGATAGCGGGCCCGGTTCCGGTGTAGCCACCCGAACCGGCGTCCAGTTCGCCGAACCAGCGTGCGATCTGATGGGCCGCCCCGGAGGCCGGATGCCGCACGATCAGCGCGTCCGCGCCCGCGGCGTGCAGGGTCAGCGCGGTGTCGCGCAGCGATTCGCCCTTCGATACCGAGGAGCTCGAGGCACTCACGTTGATCACGTCGGCGCTCATCCATTTGCCGGCGACCTCGAACGAGACCCGGGTCCGGGTCGAGTTCTCGAAGAACACCGTCATCACGGTCCGACCGCGCAGGGTGGGCAATTTGCGGACCTCGCGGCCGAGCAGCGCCTGTTCGAAGCGCTGGGCGTCGTCGAGCAGTTCGGTGGCGGTGGTGCGGTCGAGGTCGGTGACCGAGAGCAGATGCCTCACCGCCCATCCCCCTGGTGCAGATACACGCCGTCGTGACCGTCGTGTTCGCTGAGCAGTACGGAGACGTCCTCACTGCGCGAGGTCGGCACGTTCTTGCCGACGTAGTCGGCGCGGATGGGCAGTTCGCGATGGCCGCGATCGACCAGTACCGCCAGCTGCACCGCGCGCGGGCGGCCCAGATCGCGCAGACCGTCCAGCGCCGAGCGCACGCTGCGACCGGAGAACAGCACGTCGTCGACGAGAACGACCAGCGCGTCGTCGATACCGCCCTCGGGGACCGAGGTCCGTTCCAGTGGGCGATGCGGACGATTGCGCAGGTCGTCGCGATACAGCGTGATGTCGAGCGAACCGAGCGCGGGACGCACGCCGGAGAATTCCTCGATCCGATCGGTCAGCCGCGCGGCGAGGGTGGTCCCGCGGGTGGGGATGCCGATCAGCACGACCCGGGGCGCCTCCGGATCCGACGAATCCAGCGCGGTCTTCTCGATGATCTGATGCGCCATGCGCGCGATGGTCCGGCCGACATCGGAGGCGGACAACAGCTCACGCCCGGCGCGGACCCACTCGGGGTCGTGCCGCTGCGAATATTCGGCAGCGCTCGACCTGGCGGCCCGTTCTTCGGGCGCGACGCGGCCGCCGCGCTCTTCGGGCACGGCCATGCCGACCTCCTTCCCCGCCTCACCGGACGGTCCGTTAAAGGATGTCTTTTCGATGCCTGAGCGTAGCAGCGCCGCCCCGGCCTTCCGACGGCGGGGTCCCGCTGTGAGCCCCGCCACCTGCGGCTATGCCGACACATCACGCGAACGGCACAACCATTGGCAGGGACCGTTTCATACGGCGTAAACCGGATGTGGGATGCTCGAAGAGTGAGCAACGAAGTCGACTTCACCGAGCCCCGCCGGATCACCTTCCGCGGCCATGGCGGCATCGCCCTGGCCGGGGAGAGCTGGGGGCCGGCCGACGGCCCGCTGGCCGTCTTCCTGCACGGCGGCGGCCAGACCCGGCACTCATGGAAGGAATCGGGCGCCGCGCTGGCGAAGGCGGGGATGCACGCCGTCCTGCTGGACACCCGCGGCCACGGCGACAGCGACTGGGCGCCGGACGGCGACTACTCGCGCACGGCGATGACCACCGATCTCCTGAACATTCTCGCCGAACTCGATCGGCCCGCCATCGTGGTCGGCGCGAGCATGGGCGGATTGACCGCACTGCTGGCGACCGCCCGTCCCGGACGGGAGCGCATCGCCGGACTCGTCCTGGTCGACGTCGTGCCGCGCCCGGAGCATAAGGGCGTGGAACGGGTCGTGAACTTCCTCGGCGGCCATCCCGAGGGCTTCGCCTCCCTGGAGGAAGCCGCCGATGCGGTGGCCGAGTATCTGCCGCACCGCCGCCGGCCGCGCAACCCGGAGGGCCTGCGGCGCAATCTGCGGCTGCGCGAGGACGGGCGCTGGTACTGGCATTGGGATCCGGCGATGATGGCGAGCCGGCCGGAGGACATCGAACGGCAGACCAGCAGCCTCGAGGATGCCGCCCGCGCGCTCGAGATCCCGGTCCTGCTGGTGCGTGGACGGTTGTCGGACGTGGTCAGCGAACAAGGCGTCGCCGACTTCCGCGCGCTGGCGCCGCACATGGAATACGTCGAGATCACCGGCGCCGCCCATACCGCGGCCAGCGATGTCAACGACGAATTCTCCGACGCGGTGGTCGATTTCGTGCGTGCACACCTGAGCTGATCCGCGCCGCCCGGATCGGCCCCGAACACCGGCACGGCGCGATGCTTGAACGTGTGTTCGATAGAACGTAGATTCGAACGCATGTCGACACCGCTGCAGAGATCGCTGTTCGACGGCTTCGGCGACATCGAACTGGGGCCGTTGGCCGGCGTGCGCCGCACCCAGCTGACCGAGGGCGCGTGGGTCGACCTGCTTCCGGGATGGTTGCGCGGGGCCGACGAACTGTTCGAACGGCTGGCCACTCGCGTCCCGTGGCGAGCCGACCGCCGCCCGATGTACGACCGCGTGGTGGACGTGCCACGATTGCTGCGGCACTACGGCGAGAACGAGCCCTGGCCGGACCCGATCCTGGAGGACGCCCGCGCGGCCCTGAGCGACCATTACGGCCCCGAACTCGGCGAGCCGTTCCGCACGGCCGGACTCTGTTACTACCGCGACGGCGAGGACAGTGTGGCCTGGCACGGTGACACCGGTGGCCGCGGTTCCACCCACGACACCCTGATCGCGATCCTGTCGATCGGCGCGCCGCGGGCCCTGCTGCTGCGTCCGCGCGGCGGCGGCGCGAGCATTCGGTATCACGTGGGGCACGGCGATCTTCTCGTCATGGGCGGCTCGTGCCAGCGCACCTGGGAACATGCGGTGCCGAAAACGCGGCGGCCCGTGGGTCCGCGGATCAGCATCCAATTCCGCCCGCGGGGGGTTCGCTGAAAACCCGGCGGCGGCTGATTGTCACCGCGTCCCGCTAGATTGGGTGGATGGAGTCCATCGGGGCGGGAATTCTGGCGGCCATGCCGTTGCACACACTCAGCGATGTGCACGGCGAGGAAGGGCTGCGGCAACGACTGCTGCTGGAGTCGCAACGCAAACTGCCCGATCCCGAACGGGTCGACGCGGCACTCGAATTCGTGGCCGACCTGCACCGTGGCGACAACTACGGCCGCGAGCCGTATCTGAATCATCTACTGCGGGTGGCGATCCGCATCGTGAGCCACTACGAGGTGCACGACACGGATCTGGTGCTCGCCGGCCTCCTGCACGACGCCGTCGAGGATCACGCTGCCGACCTGGTCGCACTCCGCGGTGGGCGCGAGCCGGACGAGGACCTGACGGCGGCAGCGCTGGCGGTGCTGACCCAGCGGTTCGGCGAGCGCGTATCGAATCTCGTTGCGGCGGTGACCAACCCGGCGCACGACTCGGACCAGGACCGGCACATCCGATACCGCGACCACGTCGCCGCGAGCCTGGACCGCGATCCGTGGGCCCGGGTGGTGAAGATCTCCGATTTCACCGACAACGGCGTCGGCATCCTCTACGCCGACGAACAAGCCGTCATGTCGAGACTCGCCACCAAGTACCGGCCGCTCACCGCGGTCTACCGCGAACTGATCACCCGCGCGGACACGCCGCTGGCACCGCATGTCAAGCAGCACATTCTCGAGCAACTCGACACCGCCGACGCCCGCTTCGAGGTGATCCTCGCCGCCGGAGACGCCTGAGCGGTCAGGCGCGGTCGCGGCGCAGGATGAAGAAGTAGGGGTCGCTCAGCCCCCGCATATCCATCACACCGAGCAGGGTGTCCTCGTCGACCCGGCGGAAGATGTCGACGATGGGCAGGTGGTCGTAGATCATGGCCGCGCTGACCTTGCCGCGGAATTCGATCTCGCGCAGGCGCGCCCGAGCGGTACGGGTCCGCAGCAGCGGACGCAACACCGGCAGCATGCGCCGCGCGGCCCGGAATCCCACCGTCGGCAGGGTTCCGGCCAGCACCAGCGGCACCCGGCGGGGGTCGACCGGGAATACCCGGCCGTCCGGCCCGGCGAACAGCAGCGGCTGCACCTCGTCCGGTGAGTCGAATTGCTTACCGTACCAACCGGATCCGACCAGCACACCGGCCCACGGATGTCCGGTGTCCAGTTCGTCGCCGGTCCAGCGGCCGGTGGTGATCTCGGTGACCGCGACTTCGGGCAGGCTGTCGTACAGCTGCCACGCCTGCTCCGGGGTCGCGCGAGCCGCGCGCAGTTTCGCCAGACGAGCTGTACCGGCACCGGCCATCCCTACCTCCTGGACCTCGCGCGGACCGTTCCGCTTCGGAAGGATGACACACACCGGCCGCGAGGCCTCAACACGTTCGGCCACGAAGACGTAGTTTCGGCCAGTGTTTGCGCCGGCGTGACGCAGGCCACGCGCCCCGAGCCTGGACCTCGAGTGCGGTTGAGGAACCAGACTCGTCGGCAGATCGGTTCCGGCCGATCGTCCGGGCCATCAGGATCCGGACGCGCCCCTGCCGCCCACGTACACCCCGGCAGGGGCGCACTGCTGTCGGCCCCCGCCGGTAGGCTTTCGCCCATGCAGCCGAGCCTCGCGCCCGATGTGGCCGCAGCCAACACTCTCACCGAAAAATGGTGTGCCGCAGCGGGTCCCGAGGATTTCGTCCTGTCCGGCTGTGGAATTTGGCCGGTGCTCGCACTACTGGCCGCGACGGCCGGCGAACCGGCCCGCGGCGAACTCACCGCGGCGACCGGCATTCCCGCCGCATCCGCCCACGACGCCGCGATCACCCTGCTGCGCCGGATCGAGGCCGCCGAATCGGTGCGCGCGGCACTCGGAGTATGGGTGCGCGACGATATCGCGCTGCGCGACGAGTGGATCCGCACCCTGCCGCCGGGCACGATCGCCGCGCTGCGCGGACAGGACGGACTGGACGAATGGGCGCGTCGCCATACCGACGGCCTGATCGATCGCTTCCCGGCACCGGTCGGCGCGGCGACCGCCGTCGCGCTGGCCACCGCTGTCGTCGCCCGCACCGCCTGGCGGCAGAGCTTCCACGCCGATGTGCTGGAACCGTCGAGCGGCCCGTGGCGTGGCCACCGCGGACCTGCCCTCGCGCGGTACAGCACCGACCTCGGCGACGCCGCCGTGCTGATGGCCGGCACACCCGTTTCGCGCGTGGTGGTGCGTGGTGCGTCCGATCTGGATGTGCATCTGCTGCTCGGCGAGGAGGGGGCCACTGCTCCGGTGGTGCTGGCGGCGGGGCTGGGGGCACTCGACGGTTCGGTGGAGACACACCGGCCCGGCCTGGGCACCACTGCCCCCGGACTCGAGGTCCGGACGGTGACCGCCGTATCGGACACTCTGCGAGTTCAAGTGCCGCCCTTCGCTGTTCGCTCCACCCACGACCTGCTGCGCGAACCGGAACTGTTCGGCCTGACCACCGCGACCACCGCGACAGACAACCCCTTCCCCGGCCTCTCACCAGTTGCGCTACGGGTGACGGCGGCAGCCCAGGACGTCTGCGCCCGGTTCACCGCCGACGGTTTCGCGGCCGCGGCCGTTACCGCGGTGCTGATGGAACCGACCGGCATGCCACCGGCGCCGGCCGATGCCCTGATGATCGGAGTGAACTTCGACCGCCCCTTCGGCTTCCTCGGCGTCCACCGTCCCACCGGACTGGCGATCGTAGCCGGTTGGGTCGCCAGCCCCGCGCCGTGAACCGGCCCGGCCGATGCGAACGGACCGGCACGCGCGGGTGTGCGCCGCGGTGCGATGATGGCCGGATGTCCGAACCGGCGGCGCCCGAACGCAGCGCGCACGAGACCGAGCCGGAGGAAGCCGCCGCACCGCGCCTCCTGGACTGGATCCGCATCGCAGTCCTCGCGGCCGGAGTGCTGTGCGTACTGACCGGATGGCTGCCGCGTGCCGACGCCGAGGCGAATATGCGCCGGATCGGACCGCTGCTGCTGTTTCTCGGCAGCGTGATCGTGCTGGCCCACCTGGCCCGGCGCGCACAGGTTTTCGACGTCATCGCCCATCGGATCGCGATCGCCGGGCGGGGACGCTATCCGGCGCTGTTCGTGCTCTGCGGCGGCTTCGCGGCCGTGACGACGATGGTGCTCAACCTCGACACCACCGCGGTCCTGCTGACACCGGTCATGCTGGCCTTGGCCGGGCCCGCGCGCATTCCACCGCTGCCGCTGGCGATGACCACGTTGTGGCTGGCGAACACCGCGAGCCTGCTGCTGCCGGTGTCCAACCTCACCAATCTGCTCGCCGCCGACCGGATCGGCCTCGATGCCACCGGGTTCGCGGCCAGAATGTGGCTGCCGCAGCTGATCTCGCTCATCGCGACCATGGCGGCGCTGTGGATCTGGTACTGGCGACCCGGCCGCCGCGGCACCGATCGCTACGTGGCGCCCGCCCCGATCCGGCTGCGGAACACCCGGAATCGGGCGCTGTTCGCGACCGCCGGGGGCGCCTGCGCGCTGTTCGTCCTGGCGATTCCCTTCGTCGGCGACCACATCGGCTACGCCGCACTCGCCGCGGCGGTCCTCGCGATCGCCGGATTCGCCGTGTTCGACCGCAGCGCACTGCGGCCGTCGCTGATCCCGTGGCAGCTGCTGATCTTCGTGGTCGGACTGTTCCTGGCCATCCCCACCCTGGGCCGTTACGGACTCTCGGATCTGATGGCCGCGCTGATCGGCACGGATTCCGGTACGGCCGGGGCCTATCGCGCGGCGGGTGCCGGCCTCGGCCTGTCGAATATCGTCAACAACCTGCCTGCCTACACCGCCGGTGAGGCGGTGATACCGCCCGACCACCGAAACCAGTTGCTGTCCTTGCTGATCGGCACCAACGTCGGCGCGATAGCCACCCCGTGGTCCTCGCTGGCCACGCTGCTGTGCCTGGAGTTCTGCCGCTCGCACGCGGTCCGGGTGCCGGCGGTTCGGTTCGTCTGCACCGGACTGGCATTGGCCGTGATCGCGACCGCGGGTGCGGTGGGCGGCGTTCTACTCACGGGCTGACCACCGCGAGCACCACCTGGCGCACCGACTCTCGCAACCTTTCGCTCTGATCCTCGCGCACCGCGGCAAGGGCGTAATCGCTGCCCAGCATGCCGAACAGCAGGTGGCCGACCCCCTCGGCGTCGAGGTCCGGACGCGCCTCGGTCAGCAGCTTCGTGACGTGCTCCGCCCAGGTGGCGTGGAATTCGGAGGTGCGCGGATGCGGGGGCACGCTGCGGTAGGCCGCGACCATCAGTTCGACGTTGTCGGCGAAAACCTTGGCCATCGCATCGAAGAAAGCGAGCAGCCGCTCCCCCGCCGGCGCGCCCGGGCCCAGCGGCGGCGGGCCGTCGGTGATCGCCGCCCGCAGTGTTTCGGCCGGTTCGGCGACCATCGCGTGCAACAGTCCCGCGCGCGAGCCGAAACGATGAAACACCGTGCCCTTGCCGACTCCCGCCGCGGCGGCCACCCGGTCCATGGTCACCGCCTCGGCGCCACCCTCGGCCAGCAGTGCCCGAGTCGCATCGAGAATCGCGCGACGGTTGCGCGCCGCATCGGCTCGTTCTCTGCGCTGCTGCGCCACGGTGCACTCCAGTCCGTTGACAAACTTGACCAGCGGTCCATATTCTTCCGGACGAAGTATCTGGACCGTTAGTCAAGTTATGAGGTCGATATGCAGGCAATCGTAATGACCGGGGCCGGCGGACCGGAGGTCCTCGTCGCGCGCGAGGTGGACGAGCCCAGTCCCCAGCCCGGCGAGGTGCTGATCCGGGTGGAAGCGGCCCCGGTGCTGTACCCGGAGACGATGTTGCGGTCGGGCATGTTCCCGCCCCCGACGCCGACCCCGGCGGTCTTCGGAATCCAGGCGGTCGGGATGGTCACCGCCGTCGCCGACGACGTCGACCCGGAATGGACAGGACAGCGGGTCCTGGTGGCGCGCAACGACTTCGGCAGCTACGCGGAATGGATGTGCGCACCCGCCGAATCCGCGGTCCGCATACCGGACGGATTGGCGAGCGATGTCGCCGCGGCGGTGGCGATGAGCGGATCGGTGGCGCTGGCCCTGCTGGAGGCCGCGGCACTCACCGGTACCGAAACCGTCCTGATCGAGGCCGCGGCCACCGGAGTCGGGGGCTACCTCACCCAATTGGCGGCCCGATCCGGCGCCGCGCACATCATCGCCACCGCCGGCGGCGCGGCCAAAACCGCACGCGCCCGCCAACTCGGCGCGCACACGGTCGTCGACCACCGCGATCCGGACTGGCCGGGCCGGCTCGGCGAGCGCCTCGAAAATGCCACGGTCGACGTGGTTTTCGACTCGATCGGCGGCGAGAGCGCCGCGGCCGTCCTCGATCTGATGACCCCGTTGCGTGGCCGGATGCTCGGATACGGCTGGCTGTCCGGCACTCCCGCCCAGGTCACGACGATGGACCTGATCATGCGCGGAATCACGTTCACCGGATGCTCCGGACCGCAGTGGCTGGCCGGGGTGGCGGCCAAACGGGCGGCGGCATTCGAACTCGCCGCCGCCGGTGACCTCACCGTGCTGATCGACAGTGTGCTACCGCTGGCGGATGCGGCCGAGGCCCACCGACGGGTCGACGAGCGCACGACCTTCGGCACGATCGTCTTGCGCCCCGGCCCCGCCTGAGCGGAAGCCCCGGCTCACTTCGGTTGCGCCAGACAGAATGTCGTCTGCGGATCCGACAGCGTGATCACGCTGTCGGACTCCGGGCCGCACAGCGTCTCGTCGGATTGTCCGTCGATGCGCTGGGCGACCCGGAAACTCGCCTCCGCAGATGTGCAGTCGGCATACTTGTAGCCACTGAGTGGCGAATCCGCATAGCACAGTCCCGCTTTGAAATTCGGCGCCAGGCACAAATACGCGAGCGTGCCGCCATTGAGGGTTTCCTCGTACGAGGTGAAATCGGCGCCGCACTCGACCTTGTTGTCGTGCACCTGCGCGACCTTGTAGACGGCCTTGTCGGAGGTGCAGGCGACCGGTTCGGTATCGGAATCGACGGCCGAGGCGTTGATCACGTTGATGCAGTCGCCCACCTTCGCCCGAGCGGTGTCGGATTTGTTGTGGTCCTTGGCGACCTGAACACCCTTGTCGACACCTTTTTCCACCGCCGAGCAACCGCTCGTGGCCAGGGTCGCCGCCGCGACGATCGCCGGGGCGAGACGCAGCGCCGTACGCACTGTCGCCGAATTGAACCGCATCCGTTCCACCTCTTCTAGGTCAAGTGACCGGAACAGTATGCGGGCGCGGCGGGCATCCGCGAAATTTAGCGGGTTTGTCCGAATTCAACGGCGTGTCGCGGACACGAATCAGCCCGTGATCTCCCATTCGTGAATCGTCAGCTCGGACGCGCCGGTGGTGTGAATGGGATCGGTGAACACCAATTCCCGTGCGGCCGCGAGATCTTCGGCCAGCACCAGATACGCGCCGCCGCTGCCGTCGGTGAATCGGCCGGTGCAGTCCAGCTGCCCTCGCGCGCGCACGTCGGCCAGCCATTCGCGGTGCGGTTCGACGACCGCGTCGGACCAGGCCGAGGTGCGCATCGCGAGCACAAGATATTTGATCATCACGCCCCGCCGTCACGGCGGGTGGCGGCCGCGGCGGCACGCACCTGGTCGGCCAGTGACACGATGCGGCCGAGGACGCCGTTGACGAACGCGGGCGAATCGTCGGTCGACAGTTCCTTCGCCAGCTCGACGGCCTCGTCGACCGCCACCACCGGCGGAACATCGTTGGCGTGGAACAACTCCCATACCGCCACCCGCAGAATGGCGCGGTCTACCGCTGGCAGCCGGGCCAGCGTCCAGTCCTGTAGATAGGACTCGATGGTGCCGTCGACGCGATCCAGATCGTCGGCGACGCCTTCGACGAGGGTGCGAGTGTAGGGATTCACCGGGGCGACCTGTTCATCGCGACCAGCCAGGTCCAGGCGCTCCGCGACCAGGTCGGCCGGGTCGATGTCGCGCGCCTCGGCCTCGAAGAGCAGATCTACGGCCCGGCGGCGGGCCTTGTGCCGAGCTCCGAGTTTCTTGTGGGTGGACTTCTTGTCCACGGGCTGATCAGCCACGATCACCATTATCCCGTTCGCAGTGTCGACGGCGGCGCGAGCGATACCGGAAATCCGATACGCGCGCGCCGCCCATGGTTCCGGCGCCGGGCCGGTGGATCCGGAGGATCAGGCGTTGACCCGGCCCAGATAGCCGCCGTCGCGCGAGTCGATCTTCAGCTTGTCGCCGACGTTGATGAACAGCGGCACCTGCACCTCGGCGCCGGTCTCCAGCGTCGCGGGCTTGGTGCCGGCGCTGGAGCGGTCGCCCTGCAGGCCGGGCTCGGTGTGGGTGACCTCGAGTTCGACGGTGACCGGGAGCTCGACGTACAGCGGCGCGCCCTCGTGGGTGGCGACCTGCACGGTCATGTTCTCCAGCAGGAAGCCGGCGCCCTTACCGATGGTCTGCTCGTCGATACCGATCTGGTCGAAGGTCTCGCCGTCCATGAAGATGTAGTCCGACCCGTCGTGGTACAGGTAGGTCATATCCCGGCGGTCCACGGTGGCGGTCTCCACCTTCACGCCGGCGTTGAACGTCTTGTCGACCACCTTGCCGGACAGCACGTTCTTCAGCTTGGTCCGCACGAACGCGGGACCTTTACCCGGCTTGACGTGCTGGAACTCGACGATCTGCTGGAGCTGACCGTCGATCTTCAGCACGAGGCCGTTCTTGAAGTCGCTGGTGTCCGCCACTGTCCTCGGATCTCCTTGTTAGTACTGTTCGACGTTCTGTAGGCCGGGCCGTAGGGCCCGGACCCGGTGGGGCAGCCGGGGTCAGTCGACCACGGTGAGGTCTTTGGTGGTGTGGGTGAGCAACTCCGGACCCCCCGCACGAACCACGAGCGTGTCCTCGATGCGAACTCCGCCGCGGCCGGGGAAATACACACCTGGCTCGACGGTCACCGCCACGCCATCCAGAAGTGTACCGGTCGCGGTTTTGGCGACCGGAGGCGCTTCGTGGATCTGCAGTCCGACGCCGTGTCCGAGCCCGTGCACGAACAGGTCGCCGTGCCCGGCGGACTCGATCACCGAACGGGCCGCGGCATCGACCGCCGCGCACGGCACACCGGGCGCCAGCGCCTCGCGGCCGGCCCGCTGCGCCTCATGTACGAGCTGGTAGATCTCGCGCTGCCAATCGGTCGGCTCGCCCAGCACCAGGGTGCGCGTCATATCCGAGTGATAGCCGCCGACCACCGCGCCGAAATCGAGCTTCACGAAATCGCCCGCGGCCAGTACCGCGTCGGTCGGGCGATGATGCGGCACTGCGGAATTGGCACCGGCGGCCACGATGGTCTCGAAGGCGATCGCGTCGGCGCCGTGCTCGAACATCAGCCATTCCAGCTCGCGAGCGACCTGGCGCTCGGTGCGGCCCGGACGCAGCCCCCCTCGTTCCAGGAGGGTGGCCAGCGCGGCGTCGGCGGCCGCGCACGCCGCCCGCAGCTGCTCGACCTCGTAGTCGTCCTTGACCGTGCGCAGTTGTTCGACCAGACCGGGCGCGGGGACGAATTGGAGGCCACTGCCCTGGTCGAGGAAGCCGCGATGCTGGTCGACCGTCACGACGTGACTTTCGAAGCCGACGCGGCCGATCTGCCATTCTCCGGCCAGTTCGACCAACCGGCGCGCACTCGCGCGAGCGATCTCGGCGTGTACGTCGGGCACTTGTTCGCCGACCTGGGTGATGTAGCGGCCGTCGGTGCAGATGACGGTTCGCTCCCCGTCCTCGCCCACCTGGCTGCCGTCCCAGGAGTGCACGAGCAGGGCAGCGTTGGAGCCGGTGAAGCCGGTCAGGTACCGGATATTCACCAGATCGGTCACCAGCAGGGCGTCGACCCCGTTCTCCACCAACAGGTCTCGCAACCCGGCCCGACGCGCAGCGTGGTCGGGACGCCGGGCACCGTCATCAGCAGACATGGCTGCCACGCTACCGCTGTCGTATTGCGAGGCCGTCACGCCGTCACCCGCGACCCCCACCCGCGACCGGTGGCGAGCCAGTGTTACCCGTCGCGTGTTCACAACTGTTGCGGTTGTCCACATTTCAGGTCCGCGGGCCTGGGCCGGCTCGTGCCGCGAGCGACGATGACTGCATGACCACCACCGCCTACCTCGCTCTGATCGTCTGGTGTGCCGCGCTCAGCGTGATCGACGTTCGGACCCGGCGACTGCCCGACGTGCTCACCCTCCCGGGTGCGGCGGTGGTGCCGGTGCTCGCCGCATCGACCGGCCGTGCCACCGCGGCGATCGCCGGCGCGCTGCTGCTCGCCGTGCCGTATCTACTGGTGCATCTCGTCGAGCCGGCGGCGTGCGGGGCCGGAGATGTGAAATTGGCGCTCGGCACCGGCGCTGCCGCGGCGTTGGGTGGACCGTCCTGCTGGGTGTGGGCCGCGATCGGCGCGCCCTTGCTGACCGCTTCGGCCGGAGTCGGTGCACTGGTCGCGACGCAGGTCGCCGCTCGCGCCTCCCGCCACGCCGGCGCCGGCGGCAGGCCGGCCGCGCGCGTCCGACACGGCACCGCGATCCGTGCCGCGCATCCCGGCGACCGCCCGGCCGCGAGCGGAGATTCGGACCGTCGTCGGGGTGTGTTCGGCGCCTCGATCACGGTGCCACACGGGCCCGCGATGTGCCTGGCTACCGTTGCGGCACTGTGGCCCACGGTGTAGCCGCGCGGACACCGATGTCCGGGGAACCGTTGTGACGTGGAAAGATGGAGGTCGTGTTGCGCTGGATTACTGCTGGTGAGTCTCATGGTCCCGCTCTTGTCGCCATCGTCGAGGGGATGGTGGCCGGTGTCGAGGTGACCTCGGCCGATATCGCCGCGCAACTGGCGCGGCGACGACTGGGCTACGGGCGCGGCGCGCGGATGAAGTTCGAGGCCGACAAGGTCACCGTGATCGGCGGTATCCGCCACGGCCGCACCATGGGCGGCCCCGTCGCGATCGAGATCGCCAATTCCGAATGGCCGAAGTGGACCGAGGTCATGGCCGCCGACCCCGTCGACGAGGCGGAACTGGCCGAGCTGGCTCGCAACGCGCCGCTGACGCGCCCCCGTCCCGGCCACGCCGACTACTCGGGGATGCTCAAATACGGCTTCGACGACGCCCGCAACGTGCTCGAACGCGCCAGCGCCCGCGAAACCGCCGCTCGGGTCGCCGCGGGCACGGTGGCACGGCAGTTCCTGCGCCAGGCCGTCGGAGTCGAGGTCGTCTCCCACGTGGTCTCGATCGGCACCGCAGCAGCGCGCCCGGGTTTCGTGCCGACCGCCGCCGACCTTGAGGCCGTGGACGCCAGCCCGGTTCGAGCATTCGATCCCGAGGCCGAAACCGCGATGATCGCCGAGATCGAGGCCGCCAAGAAGGATGGCGACACCCTCGGCGGCGTCGTCGAGGTCGTGGTCACCGGACTGCCGGTCGGACTGGGATCGTTCGTCAGCGGTGAACAGCGCCTGGACTCTCGGCTGGCCGCTGCCCTGATGGGGATCCAGGCCATCAAGGGTGTCGAGGTCGGCGACGGATTCGAGACCGCGCGGCGTCGCGGCAGCGCCGCCCACGACGAAATGCGTCCCGGTCCCGACGGGGTGCTGCGCTCCACCAACCGCGCCGGCGGACTCGAGGGCGGTATGACCAACGGCGAAGCCCTGCGCGTGCGCGCGGCGATGAAGCCCATCTCCACCGTCCCGCGCGCGCTGTCCACCGTGGATATGGCCACCGGGGACGAGGCGGTGGCCATCCATCAGCGCTCCGACGTCTGCGCGGTGCCCGCCGCCGGTGTGGTCGCCGAAGCCATGGTCGCGCTCGTGGTCGCGCAGGCGGTACTGGAGAAGTTCGGCGGCGATTCCCTCGCCGAGACCGTCGACAACCTCACGACGTACCAGAAGCGTATTCAGACCCGCCCACACATTCCGGGCGTCGTGGCGTCGGAGGCATGAATGGCTGATCCCGCGCGCGGCACCGCCCGGGTCCGGCGCCCGGGACAGCCGTCGTGATCGTCCGCAGCGACCCCAGCCGGCCCAGCGTGATTCTCATCGGCCCGCCCGGGGCCGGTAAGTCCACGATCGGACGCAAGCTCGCTCGCGAACTCGGCGTCTCGCTCTACGACACCGACGCCGGGATCGAACAGGACACCGGTCGCAGCATCCCCGACATCTTCGCCACCGACGGCGAACCGGAATTCCGGCGCATCGAGGAACGCGTGGTGCGCCGCGCTATCCTCGCCGAACACGGCGTCGTATCCCTCGGCGGCGGTGCGATCCTGTCCGCGGCGACCCGGGAGTTGTTGCGCGGGCGCACGGTGGTGTACCTGGAGATCAGCGTGTCCGAGGGACTGCGCCGGACCGGGGCGTCGACGAATCGGCCGCTGCTCAACGGCGACGATCCGAGCGCGAAATATCGCGAACTCATGCGCGTGCGCCGCCCACTGTATCGCGAGGTGGCCTCCATCCGGATCCGCACCGACGGCCGCAGTCCCGGCCGCGTCGTCCGTGCCATCCTCGCCAAACTCGGCATCGAACCGGCCGAAACACCGGCGTCGCAACCGGATTCGACGAGTGCCGAACCCACGGGCACCCGTCGTTCCCGCCCGCGCGGGCGCCGGCGCCGCACGCGCGGCGCGTCCGATAGCGCCACCAGGACCGCATCCGGGTCCGGTGGAACCGAAGCCGCGCAACCGGATTCGACCGAGACGGACCGTACCCAGCCGCGCCGCCGAGCCCGGCGGTCCCGGCGCGGCGGCCGCCGGCACTCCCGAAACCGGACCGGCACCCCGGCCGACACGCCGCCCATCGGCCCCGCCGCGGAGCGTCCCGCCCTCACGCCCGAACCAACGGCGGCCGGTGCGGACGCGAAACCATCCGCCGCACAGCCGAATGTACGACCGGGACGAGTCCGACGCACCGCCACCCGCGCCGCCGGCCCTCCCGCCTCGGGTCAGAACACCGGCGCGGCGGCGGCGCCACATCCGGAACCGGTGCGCCCGGTCCGCTCCGGGCCGGAGACACGGCCGGCGCCCGCAACCGACGAAACACCTTCGCCCGCTGGACGTCTCGCGGGTAACGCCGCGCAGACCGCGCACGAAGCGGCGCCCGGGGCCGGTCGGTCCCGACGCGCACGCGCCCGCCGGGCACGCCCACGACGAGCACTAGAGGAATCGGAGCAGCACACATGAGCGAGCCCACCCGCATCGAGGTCCGAACCGCCGACCCGTATCCGGTGATCGTCGGCCGCGGGCTGCTGGGCGAACTGGTCGAGCAGGTCGCCCGCCATCCCGGAGTGCGGACGGTGGCGATCTTCCACCAGCCGCCGCTGACCGAGACCGCGGAGGTGGTGCGGCAGGCGCTCGCCGAGCAAGCCGTCGGCTCGCACGGTGACACCCTCGACGCGCATCGCATCGAAATTCCGGATGCCGAGGCCGGCAAGGATCTGCCGGTCGCCGGCTTCTGCTGGGAGGTGCTCGGCCGCATCGGCCTCACCCGCCAGGACGTCGTAATCAGCCTCGGCGGGGGTGCGGCCACCGATCTGGCCGGGTTCGTCGCCGCCACCTGGATGCGTGGGGTGAAGGTTGTCCACGTGCCCACCACGCTGCTCGCGATGGTCGACGCGGCGGTCGGGGGCAAAACCGGAATCAACACCGAGGCCGGGAAGAATCTGGTCGGCTGCTTCCACGAACCGTCGGCCGTGCTGGTGGATCTGGTCACCCTCGAAACCGTGCCGCCCAACGAGATCGTCGCCGGAATGGCCGAGATCATCAAGGCCGGATTCATCGCCGACCCGGTCATTCTCGACCTGATCGAACGCGACCCCGCCGCCGCACTGGACCCGAAGGGCGACGTGCTGCCGGAGTTGGTCCGCCGGGCGATCCAGGTGAAGGCCGACGTGGTGGCCGCCGATCTCAAAGAGGCGAGCCTGCGCGAGATCCTCAACTACGGCCACACCCTCGGCCACGCGATCGAACGGCGGGAACGCTACCGGTGGCGCCACGGTGCGGCGGTCTCGGTCGGCCTCGTCTTCGCGGCCGAACTCGGCCGGCTGGCCGGCCGCCTCGACGACGCGACCGCCGACCGGCACCGCGCCATTCTGGAGAGCGTCGGCCTGCCGACCACCTATGACGCCGACGCGCTGCCGCAGTTGCTCGAAACCATGCAGACCGACAAGAAGACCCGCTCGGGCATCGTTCGATTCGTCGTTCTCGACGGTCTGGCCAAGCCGGGTCGCCTGGAGGGTCCCGATCCGTCGCTGCTGGCCGCGGCGTATGCGACCATCGCCCGCGAGGACAGCCCCGCTGGCGGAATTCTGCTCTAGCACATGAAAATCCGGGCCGCGGACAGGATCCGCGGCCCGGATGAGCCGATCATTCGGCGATCAGGCCGGGGAGGCCGCCGCCGGGGGTACCGAGGATTCGCTCCTGCGCTGATCACGCCCCACCAGGAAACGGCCGATCGCCACGCCGACCATCGCCGGAATGAAGATCATCAGCACGATGAACGAGGCACCGGCGGTCAGTTCGAACAGCAGACCGTTGTCGCCGAGAGCGAACTTCGGTACGAAATCCAGCAGCCACGCCACCAGCCCGCCGCCCACACCACCGACCACACCGGCCTTCAGCCAGCGCATGGTGAGGTCGGCACCGCCGCGCTCCGGATCGGGATTGGCCCGCCGATCGCTGCGACCGTCGATCAGCCCCCAGGCGACACCCGCGACGACCAGCACGATCAAGCACAGGATGCGCATCCACGAGCCGTTGGTCGGCCAGTAGATCATGCCGAAACCCAGCAGGGTTCGCAGTACGACGGTCAGCGCACCGAGGACTATGGCGCGCAACACCCACGAATTCATGTCGATCACCTTAGCCTGCGTTGTGACGCCACCGAATTGGAACTGGTTCTAGACGTCACGGAGATCCAGAGCCGCCGCCATCGCGGCCCGTGGCGCGGGCCGGCCGGTGAACTGCTCGACCTGGCCGTAGGCCTGATTCAGCAGCATCTGCAATCCGCTGATGACGGTATGTCCCGCGCGGCGCACGGCCCTCGCCAGCGGGGTCGGCCACGGGTCGTAGATCGCGTCCAGCACCACCGGCGCCGCAGCGACCGCGTCGGCCACCACCGCCGCACCGGCGGCCGGTACCGAACTGACCACCGCGTCGGCGCGGGCACATGCCGCGCGCACCCGATCGGCGTCGAAGCCGGCGAATTCGGTCGCCATCCCGAGCCGGCGGGCCAGGGCGAGGGTCGACTCGGCCCGCTCGGCGTCGCGGGCGACCACGGTGACCGCCTCGGCGCCGAGTTCGGACAGCGCCAGCAGTGCCGGTCGCGCGGTACCGCCCGCACCGAGTACGACCGATCGGCGCACCGCTTCCACGCCGCCGTCCTGCAGCGCGCCGCGCACGCCGTCCACGTCGGTGCAATCGGCTCGCCACCCGCTCGCGGTCCGCACCAAGGTGTTGGCGGAACCGACCAGAACGGCGCGCTCGGTCCGCTCACCGGCGTAGTCGAGGGCCGCGACCTTGCCGGGCATCGTCACCGACAGCCCGACCCAGGACGAATCCAAGCTGTCGACGAGGGCGGGCAGTTGCTCGCCGGTGCATTCGATGCGTTCGTAGGTCCAGTCCAGCCCCAGCGCACGATAGGCGGCCAGATGCAATTGCGGGGAGCGCGAATGCGCGATCGGGCTGCCCAGTACCGCGGCCCTGCGTCCCGATTCCGGCGATCCCGCTCCGTTATCGACCACTGTCGAGAATTCCGCTCTGCTGGGCGCGTTGGATATTGCGCAGATGTTCGCTGTAGCTCTCGGTGAACAGGGTGGTGCCCTGCTTGTCGACGGTGACGAAGTACAACCACGGTCCCGGCGCCGGATTCTCCACCGCGCGCATGGCATCCAGCGACGGTGAGGAGATCGGCGTGGCCGGCAGCCCCGGCATGGCGTAGGTGTTCCACGGAGTCTTGCGGGCCCGGTCGGTATCCGTGGTGGCGACCTCGGTGCGGTCGAGGGTGTAGTTGACCGTGGAATCGAGTTGCAGCGGCTGATCGACCGCGAGCCGATTCACGATCACCCGGGCCACCTTCGACATGTCCTGCGGCAGCGCTTCCCGTTCGACCAGTGAGGCCGCGATCAGCGTCTGGTAGGGATTCAGTTTGTTGGTCGCCCCGGACTGCAGCAGTCCGGTCGTCTCGTAGCCGGCGGCACTCTCGCTCACCAACTGCGCCAGAATCTGCTCGGGCGTGCCGGAAGGATCGAAATCCCAGGTGCCCGCGGCGATCATCCCTTCCAGCTGGCGGGTGCGATCGGGGACCTTGCGCACCGCGTCGACGGCCCAGGCCGGAACGCCCAGCGCGGTCGCGTCGGCAGTGGCCCCGGCGGCATCGAGTTGTTCGTAGGTGACGCATTTCTTGTCCGCACCGGTTCCGACGCAACTGGCGTCGGCGATCTTGCGGTAGATGCCCTCGTTGCGGGCGCCGGTGTTGACATCCGTGGAGTCGTGCAGCCGCCGTCCTTCGGAGACCACCACGTTGCCCACCCGGGAGGTCTTCTTCAGCAGGGCCGCGACCGCGTCGGCGCCCTTGCTGTGCGTCGGCACCGCGTAATAGCCCGGCTGCACCGAGGTGATGCCCGAATTGCGCACGGCCGCTTGGTAAAAGGCCCCGCTGCTACGGACGACACCCTTCTCGACCATGGTCTGCGCGATCTGTTCGGCGGTGTCACCGGTGTGCACCTGGACCACGGCCAGCGGGCCGGGCGGACCGTCGAAATCCTCGGGTCCGCCCATGGAGCGGATGAATTTGTATCCGGCGTAACCACCGGCCACCACGAACAGGACGACGAACACGCACCCCAGGACTAGCAGATTCCGGCGGCGACGCTGCCGCTCGGCCGCCTTGCGGGAGGCAACGCGGGTGCGGCGGCTGCGCCCACCGGACGAGCCCGCCCGGGCCGGTCGTCCCGTGGCGCGAGCCTGCGCTCTACCCGCGGACTTGCCGCCGGAACCGCGCCGGGTCCCCCGCTGCGCCTCCCGCAGCGACGCCGCGCTCGCCCGGGCGCCGCGCCTGGCGGCCGCGGGCACAGGTTCCGGCTCGTCGTCGGCGATCGGTTCGATATCGGTTTCGGAGTCGTACTCGTCGCGGCGATACCGATGGCCGCTGCCACCGGTCCGCTCGTACCCCGGTTCGGTGTAGTCGTCGGCGTACTCCGGGTCGGCGTAGTCGGGATCCGCGTCGTATCCGGCGTCGGCGAGCTCGTGGTCGTAGCGAGCGTCGTACCCATCGGCGGTGTCGGCGTAGTGCGCGACCGGCTCGTCCTCGTCGACGTAGCGCGGGATGACGGCGGTGTCGTCGTCCTCGTAGTCGTCCCACTCGTCGGTGGCGCTGCGATGCGCACCGCCACGCCGGTAGCGCCGCTGCTGCTCGTCGGCGCGCCGGCGCGAGCGTTCTCCGGCCCGGGACCAGCGGTCACTCATCCGACCACCTGGCCTCGTCTGCACCGGCCGAGTTCAACACCGCACTCCGTTCGTCCAACCACCCTTGCAGGATCGACACGGCAGCCGCCTGGTCGATCACCTGCCGCCGGCCGCGCGCGCGAACTCCACTGTCCCGCAATGCACGTGCAGCTGACACCGTAGTCAAACGTTCGTCGGAAAGTCGTATCGGCACACCAGGAATCACGTCCCGCAAACGTCGCGCGAACCGGGCGGCCAGCCGCGCTGACGAGCCGCTGTCCCCACGCAATGTGCGTGGTAGACCGACGATTACCTCGACTGCCTCGTATTCCCGCACAATCTCGGCTACCCGGAGCAAATCGGCTGCCGGACCGCGTTTTCCGCCCTTGACGGTCGCTACCGTCTCCACCGGGGTCGCCAGAATCCCGTCTGGGTCACTCGCGGCGACTCCGATGCGCACGGTCCCCACGTCGATGCCGATCCGCCGGCCGCGGCCGGGATCGGTCCGCGCGTCGGGGCGTTCGGCCGGGATGTCGTCCGGCCGGGCGGCCCCGGCTTCCGAAGCCGCCCCCGATCGGGACGGCTCCGGTTCCGAAGGCTCCGAATTCTCGGAATGGTCCATCAGGCGGCGATCTCGGCCACCCGTGCGCGCACGCCGGCCAGGCCGGCCTCGATACCGGACGGATCGGAGCCGGCGCCCTGCGCCATCTCCGGCTTACCGCCGCCGCGGCCCGCGATACTCGGGCCGAAACTGCCGACCAGCTCACCGGCCTTGACGCCGAGCTCCTGGGCGGGCTTGTTCACCGCGACCACGAACGGCACCTTGCCGTCGGCGTTGCCGAGCAGAACGACCACCGCCGGCTCGCTTCCGAACCGGCCGCGGATATCGGTGGCCAGGGTCCGCAGATCGCCCGCGCCGACGCCCTTGGGGGCAGCGGCCGCGACCAGCAGCACCTTGCCGACCCGCTGCGCCTGCTCGACGTAGGTGCCCGCCTGCGAGAGCACGGCCGCGGCCTTGGTGCGCTCGAGTTCCTTCTCGGCGACCTTCAACCGCTCCACCAGTTGCTCGACCCGGGCCGGCACATCCTCGGAGGGCACCTTCAGCGAGGCGGCCACACCGGCCAGCAAGGCTCGCTCCTTGGCCAGGTACTTGTAGGAATCCAGCCCGACGAAGGCCTCCACGCGGCGCACGCCGGAACCGACCGACGATTCACCGAGCAGCGTGATCGGCCCGATCTGCGACGAGTGTTCGACGTGGGTACCGCCGCACAGTTCCATCGAGAACGGCCCACCGATCTCGACGACGCGCACCTCGGACCCGTAGTTCTCGCCGAACAGCGCCAGCGCGCCCATCGCCTTGGCCTTGGGCAGATCGGTGACGAAGGTGTTCACCGGGAAGTCCGAGCCCACCGCATCGTTGGACACGGCCTCGATATCGGCCTTCTGCGACTCGGAGAGCTGGCCCTGCCAGTTGAAATCGAAGCGCAGATATCCGGGCTTGTTCAGCGAACCGGCCTGAACCGCGTTGGGGCCCAGCACCTGCCGCAGCGCCGCATGCACCATATGCGTGCCGGAGTGCCCCTGGGTGGCGCCGCGCCGCCAGGCCGGATCGACCTGGGCGAGGACGGCATCGCCCTCGGTGATCTGACCGCGTTCGACGGTGGTCTTGTGCACCCACAGCTTCTTGGCGATCTTCTGCACGTCGTTGACGCGCAACTCCGTACCCGACGCTGTGAGGGTGCCGCGGTCGGCGATCTGGCCACCGGATTCGGCATAGAGGGGACTGCGATCGAGGATGACCTCGACATCCTGCCCGGCGGTCGCGGTGGGGACCCGGACACCATCGGCGATGAGGGCGAGAACCCGTGCCTCGGTCGCGAGTTCGTCGAAGCCGGTGAATTCGGTGGCGCCTCGGTCGACCAGCTCTTTGTAGATCGAGAGATCGGCGTGCGCGTGCTTGCGCGCCTGCGCATCGTCCTTGGCTCGCTGCCGCTGCTCGGCCATGAGCGCGCGGAAGCCCGACTCGTCGACCTCGAGCCCGGCCTCGGCGGCCATCTCCAGGGTCAGATCGATCGGGAAACCGTAGGTGTCGTGCAGGGTGAACGCCTCACTGCCCGCGATCGTGCGCCCACCGGTGGCCTTCACCTCGGCGACCGCGTCGTCGAACAGCTTCGACCCGGTACTCAGCGTCTTGAGGAAGGCGGTCTCCTCACCGACGGCGACGGTCTCGATGCGGGTGAAATCGGTGGCCAGTTCCGGGTACGAGGGCGACATGAGATCGCTGACGACCTTCATGAATTCGCCGATCACCGGCTTCTCGGCGCCCAGCAGCCGGGCCGAGCGCACGATCCGGCGCAGCAGCCGGCGCAGCACATAGCCGCGGCCGTCGTTGCCGGGATTGACGCCGTCGGCGATCAGCATCGCCGAGGTGCGGGCGTGGTCGGCGATGACCCGGAAGCGCACGTCGTCGGCGTGTTCGACGCCGTAGCTCTTCCCGGTCAGCTCCTCGGCCTTGGAGATGATGGGGCGCAGCAGATCGGTTTCGTAGACGTTGTCCACGCCCTGCAGCAGCATCGCCACGCGTTCGACGCCCATCCCGGTATCGATGTTCTTCTTCGGCAGCGATCCGACCGGCGGATACCCCTGCTTGGGGCTCTGCTCGCCGCGGATGTCCTGCATGAACACGAGATTCCAGATCTCGAGGTAGCGATCCTCGTCGGCGACCGGACCGCCCTCGGCGCCGTATTCCGGTCCGCGGTCGTAGTAGATCTCCGAGCAGGGCCCACCGGGACCGGGCACGCCCATGTCCCAGTAGTTGTCCTTGCCGTCGCGGAACTGGATACGCTCGGTCGGAATTCCGGCGACGCGATGCCAAATCTCGGCGGCCTCGGGGTCACTCTCGTAGGCGGTGACCCAGATGCGCTCCGGGTCGAAGCCGAATCCGCCGTCCTCCTGGGATTTGCTGATCAGCTCCCAGGCGAAGGTGATCGCGCCTTCCTTGAAGTAGTCACCGAAGGAGAAGTTGCCCGCCATCTGGAAGAACGTGTTGTGGCGGGTGGTGACGCCCACCTCTTCGATATCGCCGGTGCGCACGCACTTCTGCACGCTGGTCGCGCGCGAGAACGGCGGCGCCTCCTGGCCCAGGAAATACGGCTTGAACTGCACCATGCCCGCATTGACGAACAGCAGGTTCGGGTCCGGCAGGATCAGCGAGGCACTCGGTACCTCGGTGTGGCCGGCACGGACGAAGTGGTCCAGGAAACGCCGTCGGATCTCGTGGGTCTGCACGAATATCCAGCCTACCGGGCGCGGTCCAGCCGGTTTTCAGCGGTCGTGCGGCGCGCCCGCGGCTCAGCGACCTCGCACAATGCGGCGCAACTTGGTGACCCGCGGCCCGATCTCGCGCTCGTAGCCGTGATCGGTCGCGGTGTAGTAATCGGCACCGACCAGTTCGTCGGGCGGGTACTGCTGCGCGAGGATCCCGTCCGGGTGGTCGTGCGGGTATTTGTAGCCCTGCGCGTTGCCGAGTTTCGCCGCGCCCGCGTAATGCCCGTCGCGCAGGTGGGGCGGCACCGCGCCGGCCTTGCCCGCCGCGATATCGGACATGGCCGCGCCGATGGCCGCCGCCACCGCACCCGATTTGGGGGCGGTGGCGACGTGGATGGTGGCGTGCGCCAGCGCCAGCTGCGCCTCCGGCATACCGACCAGCTGGACCACCTGCGCGGCGGCGACCGCGGTCTGCAGGGCGGTGGGATCGGCCATGCCGACGTCCTCGGACGCCTGGATCATCAATCGCCGCGCGATGAAGCGCGGGTCCTCGCCCGCGCTGATCATCCGGGCCAGGTAGTGCAGCGCCGCGTCGACATCCGACCCGCGCAGCGATTTGATGAACGCGCTGATCACGTCGTAATGCTGGTCGCCGGCGCGGTCGTAGCGCACCGCGGCTTCGTCGACACTGGCTTCCACCAGATCCACGTCCACCGTGCCGTCGAGCGACGATTCCGCCGAGGCCTCCAGGGCGGTGAGCGATCGGCGCGCGTCGCCGCCGGCGATGCGGACGATGTGGTCGAGTGCCGCCTCGGTGACAGTGTACTGCCCGCCCAAGCCTCGCTCGTCATCGATCGCGCGACGCAGCACGGTGCGAATATCGTTGTCCGACAACGACTTCAACTGCAGCACCAGAGAACGCGACAGCAGCGGCGACACCACCGAGAAGGACGGGTTCTCCGTCGTCGCACCGACCAGCAGCACCACCCGGTTCTCCACCGCGGCCAGCAGGGCGTCCTGCTGGGTTTTCGAGAACCGGTGCACCTCGTCGATGAACAGCACGGTCTGCTCCCCCGCGAGCAGCCGTCGCCGCGCCAGCTCGATGACCGCCCGCACTTCCTTCACTCCCGCCGACAACGCCGAGAGCGCTTCGAAGCGACGGCCGGTGGCGGTCGAGATGAGGGCGGCAAGCGTCGTCTTGCCCGTCCCGGGCGGGCCGTAGAGCAGCACCGACGCCGCGCCCGATCCTTCGATCAGCCGGCGCAGCGGTGATCCGGGCCCGAGCAGATGCTGCTGGCCGACCACTTCGTCCAGGCTCGCCGGCCGCATGCGCACCGCCAGCGGCGACATCCGGCCCGCCGGCGGTAGCGCGCTGGATAGGCCGGACGACTCCTCCACTTCCGGCGCCTCGAACAACCCTTCGCTCACGTCTCGACGGTACCGATGAGCACCGACATTCAGGGCGAGGTGGGGTCGGGACGCAGAATCCGCGCGGCCTGCGCCTCGATCGACGCGCGCAGTTCGGCGTCGGTCAGCTCGCGCAGGCCCGCGGCGCTGCGCAGGAACGGCTCGAGCAGTTGCCAGCCCATGGCGAACGCGGCCGGATGTGTCGCCGCCAGTCCGGCAGCGCGGTCGCTGTCCATCTGCGTCCGGAGATTCTCGATGAGCATGGCCATCACCGGGAACTGCAGAAGGCGATGCGAGCACAGCATCCGCCGGTCGGCCACCCAGTGGCGTGCACGCACGAGGCGAGCCGGGATTTGCTGGACCGGATCTACCGCCAGGCCGACTACCCCGAACACCAGGTAAGGCCGCACTGGGAACCCGACACCGTCGCCTTCTGGGACAACCGGGCCGAGCAACACTATGCCGCCAGCGGCTATTGGCCGCAGACCCGGATCATGGAACGAGCCTCGATCGTCGGACCGCGCCCGGCCCGCTGACTCACTCCGCCCAGAGTTCCTCGAGAGTGGCGGAGACATGCTCGGCGAAGTCGCCGAGCGTGTCGTCGCCGGTGCAGCGCGCGTCCTCCGCGAGGGCCGCCCAGCGATTGATCAGCGCGGCCGAGCGCGGCACCGACAGTCCGTGTTCGCGTGCCGCGGCGATGCGGGTGTGGTCGGCGGGCAGGAACCAGAACGTCGTCAGCCAGACCCAGATGAGCCGGGCCTCGAGGATGCGTTCGGCGAGCAGATCGTCGTCGGCGAGGGCCGGCCACACGCCCACGACCTCCGAGCGCCAGGCCTCGACCATCTGATGCGCCCGCTCGCGGGAGAGTTCGAAGTCGCAGAGGCAGCCGGGAAACGACACCAGCGCGTAGGCGATGTCGAGCGTGGCGTCGCGGAAACCGCCCCATTCGTAGTCGAGGAACCGAGCGCCCTCGTCATTGAGGATCACATTGTCGGGGCACAGGTCGGAGGGGCTGAACGCGCGGAAGCGGCCCGCGGAGAAGAGGCGATTGCCGCGCACGATGCGTTCCGCGATCTCGCCCGGCACCTCGATGCCGACCTCGCGGGCCAGCATTCCGGGTACCTCACCGATCGCGGCCTCGGCCTGCTGGGCGATGCCGTCGACCCGGTGCACCACCTCCACCCGCCGCAGCAGCGCCACGAAATCGGCCTCCCGGCCGACCGTTGCGGCGTGCATGCGGCCCAGTGCCTGCGCGAACGCCATCTGGGCGTTGCGGGTAGCGGGTTCGGCGCCGGTTTGCAGCACCGAGGTGAGCGACATGTTCTCGCCCAAATCGCTGAGGATCAGCAGCCGATCCGGCAGGCTGTGCGCCAGCAGGTAGGCGCCGGGACGGTGCTCGCTGCTGAGCGCGGTGGTGAACTGATAGGACACCGCCTCACGCAGAAACGCCGAATCGATACTCGCGACCCCGGGCGCCAAACCGCCGATCCGGCGCTCCTGCGCGGCGCCACGGACCTGCTTGACGATCAGGGTACGGGGAAGTGAGAACGAGTTCTCCGCCACGCGTACGCGCAGCACCGTCGTCCTGCCACTGCCGCCGAGTTCGATCGGATCGCTCAGCTTCACCGCAGCACCCATGCGCTTCGTGAGCAACTGTTGTGCCGCGGACACGACTTCGGCGGCGCGTTCGGCCAATAGTGCGGTCATCGCCAACCAAGTTACTCGCTCCAGGTCACTTTCAGCGAGCGGTTCGGCAACCTTTCGCGCGTCGTCGGCGTGTCCCCGCCGAGCGGCTGCGACCGGACCGAGATGCTCATTACGCTCATCGTCGGCCGGGTCACGGTATCCGGCCGGATACCGTGACCCGTCGCTTGACACGCCCGGCCGTGTCCGGTTGTGTCGGAATCTCAACTGCAGTGTGCCGCACCAGAACCCAGGTGATTCGAAAGGTCCGACGATGACCGACTCCCCGCAGTCCGCACCCCGCGACACCGACGAAGGCGGTGAACGGCGACCGGAGAGCCGGCCTGGGCAGCATCCCACCGGTCCCGCACGACCCGGCGCCGGAACAGGCGAACATCCCGCAACGCCGGGTCGGCCCGAAATGGCCGGAGCAACGGGATATCCGCAGTTCGAGGGCACCGGGGCACCGCAGTACGGCGCCCCACAGTACGGCGGCGCGCCGGGCGAGCCGCCGCCGGTCGCCCCGGGCGGGGTACCTCCGGTGGCGCCGCCGCCCGGAGCGCAGGGGCAGCCCGGCCCCACCTACGGCCCGCCCGGCAGCGTCCCGCCGGGTGCCTACTCGCCGCCGACCGATCCGACCTGGGGCGCACCGGATACCGGCATGCCGCCGCAGGGCGCGCCCGGTTACGGCGCGCGGCCGGGATACCCCGGCGGACCGGGTTACGTCGCGGCGCCGGGTCTCAATATCGGCCGGGCGCTCAGCTTCGCGTGGGATCGCTTCCGCGCCAATCCGATTCCCTGGGTCGCGATCACGCTCGTCGGATTCGTCGCCTACTTGATGGTGACGGTGGTGGTGAACGTCACGCATATGAACTCGCTGATGCCGGTGATGCTGATCGGGTTGCTCGCGGCGGTCGTGGTCTGGCTGCTGCAGGCGGCGATGATCCGCGGCGCGCTGTACGAAACCGACGGCACACCACCGGATTTCGCGTCGTTCTTCGGCTTCGTCAACGCCGGCAACGTGCTGATCACCGCGCTGCTCGTCTTCGTGGCCGCCTGCGTCGGCGCGGTGCTGTGCATCGTGCCGGCACTCGCCGTGGGCTATCTGTGCATGTTCTCGCTGCACTACGTCATCGACCAGGACCTCGATCCGTTCAGCGCGATCAAATCCAGTGTGCAACTGGTGGTCTCGAATTTCGTCCCGACGCTGCTGCTGGCCCTGACCGTCGCCGCGCTGACGATCGTCGCCACCGCGCTGTGCGGCATCGGCCTGCTGGTGGTGGGACCGCTCACCGTCATCGCGGTCACCTACTCCTACCGGATGCTCACCGGCGGACTGATCGCCTGAGCGGCCCCCCGGCCTCAGCGGTCGTCGCCGAACCCCCAGCGCGACAGCATATTCAGCCGCTTCGGACGTGGCGGGCCCAGCGCGTGGCCGTGATGGGGACGCAATTCCAGCACGAGGATGCCCGCCACCACGATACCGACCATGTTCACGCCCAACTGGCCGATCGACTCGAAGGCCTTGTGCCATTCGCCCACGGTGGCGGCCACGGCGGCGAAACCCGCGGCCGGAATCGTCGTCACCGAGATGAACACGCCGACCAGCGCCGCCGATTTCGCGGTCACCAGCGACATCATCCCCGCCGCACCCGCGAGCAAGGCCACCACCAGCGAGAACGGCCCCACCTCGTAGATGAAGTCCACATTGCGGATGGCGTGGATGCGGTCGACGGTGATCCAGCCGAACTGTTCCCACATCAGTGAGGCCAGCGCCGCGATCCCCATCGCCACCGGGAAGCCGATCAGCAACGCCAGGATCGAGCGGCGGGCGAGCCGAAAGTCCCTGCGCGCCACCGCTACCGCGATGGCGGCCAGCGGCCCGAACTCGGGGCCGACCACCATGGCGCCGACGACCGTCACCGGTGAATCGGTGGCCACACCGACGACGGCGAGCAGGCACGCGATCGTGATGAACGACAAGAATGTGGGGTTGAGCGTCGATTCCTCGTGAGTCTGGGCGAGTAGCTCCTCCCAGACGATCGCATCCGACGGATCGCCCGGCGCCGCCTCGACCGCGCGGTCGGCTGGCGCCGACAGCACCGTTTCCACCGGGGAGAGCATGATGCCGCCGTAGTCGCCGATGCCCAGCCCGCGCAGACCGGCCAGCACATCGTTGGCCGACTCACGTGCGATATCGGCTTGGACGAGATCGCCGGGCGGTTCGACCGAGGCGCCGCGCTGCACGGTGATGAGCGTGGCGCCGGGCTCGGACCGCAGCGCGGTCACCGCGGCGTCGGTCGACTCCGGTGGGCACACCGCCCGCAGGTGCAGCACCTCAATCCCCTGTCCTCGGCACGATCGTCCGGCACCGTGTGGTGCCGGACGATCTGCAGACTAACGGGTGCGCGGCCGCGGCTGCCCACAAGTACGGCGACGCTCAGGGTTCGGATCGAAGCGGTTGGCGGATCAGGCCTACGTGGTCTTCGGCTTGCCGTGCTCGTTGAGCACCACGTCGAGGCCGGCTTCCTTGCGCTGCTGCGCGGTGATCGGGGCCGGCGCGTCGGTCAGCGGGTCCACACCGCCGCCGGACTTCGGGAACGCGATCACCTCGCGGATCGAATCCACTCCGGCCAGCAGCGCGGTGACGCGGTCCCAGCCGAAGGCGATACCACCGTGCGGCGGCGCGCCGAAAGCGAAGGCGTCCAACAGGAATCCAAATTGCTCCTGCGCCTCGTCGTGGCTGATGCCCATGACCTTGAACACCCGCTCCTGCACATCGCGGCGGTGGATGCGGATACTGCCGCCGCCGATCTCGTTGCCGTTGCAGACGATGTCATAGGCGTAGGCGAGCGCCGAGCCCGGATCGGTATCGAAGGTGTCGATGGACTCTGGCTTCGGCGAGGTGAACGCGTGGTGCACCGCGGTCCAAGCCGAATGCCCGAGGGCCACATCACCGCTCGCGGTGGCATCGGCGGCGGGTTCGAACATCGGCGCGTCCACGATCCAGACGAACGCCCAGGCGTCCTCGTCGATCAGGCCGCACTTGCGCGCGATCTCGCCACGCGCCGCACCCAGCAGCGCCCGGCTCGACTTCGCTTCTCCGGCGCCGAAGAAGATGCAGTCGCCCGGCGCGGCACCGACGTGTTTGGCCAGCCCCTCGCGTTCGGCGTCGGACAGGTTCTTGGCGACCGGGCCGCCGAGGGTGCCGTCCTCACCGACCAGGATGTAGGCCAGGCCCTTGGAGCCGCGCTGCTTGGCCCACTCCTGCCAGGCGTCGAGCTGGCGCCGCGGCTGGCTCGCCCCGCCCGGCATCACCACCGCGCCCACATACGGCGCCTGGAAGACCCGGAAGGACGTGTCCTTGAAGTACTCGGCGCATTCGGTGATCTCGATGCCGAAGCGCAGGTCGGGCTTGTCGGTGCCGTAGCGGCGCATCGACTCGGCGTAGGTCATGTGCGGGATGGGGGTCGGGATCTGGTGGCCGACCAGCTTCCACAGCGCGACCAGGATGTCCTCGGCCAGCAGGATCACATCCTCCTGCGTCACAAAGCTCATCTCCAGGTCGAGCTGGGTGAATTCGGGCTGGCGGTCGGCGCGGAAATCCTCGTCACGGTAGCAGCGGGCGATCTGGTAGTACCGCTCCACACCCGAAACCATCAGCAACTGCTTGAACAGCTGCGGGCTCTGCGGCAGCGCGTAGAACTTGCCGGGCTGCAGGCGGGCGGGCACTACGAAGTCACGCGCGCCCTCGGGGGTGGAATGTGTCATCGTCGGGGTCTCGACCTCGACGAACGCGTGCTGGGCCAGCACCTCGCGGGCCGCGGCGTTCACCTTCGACCGCAGCCGGATGGCGTGCGCGGGGCCCTCGCGGCGCAGATCGAGGTACCGGTACTTCAGGCGCGCCTCCTCGCCGGGCTGCTCGTCGAGCTGGAACGGCAGCGGCGCGGCCTCGTTGAGCACCTCGAGTTCGGTGACGTTCACCTCGATCCCACCGGTGGGCAGGTTCGGGTTCTCACTGCCGTTCGGACGCGCCTCGACCACACCGGTGACCCGCACGCAGTACTCCGCGCGCAGCCTGTGGGCCTGCTCGGCCGGCTCACCCTCGCGGAAGACCACCTGCGCGACCCCCGACGCATCGCGCAAATCGATGAAGATCACGCCACCGTGGTCTCGCCGCCGGGCCACCCAGCCGGTGAGGGTGACGGTCAGACCGGCGTGCTCGCTTCGCAGCGAACCAGCCAAGTGGGTGCGCAGCACGGGAATCCTTTCGACGACACGGTGCACCGGGCGCGGGATGACCTGGTGCGCCCCCATGGTAGTGAGACGGGTTCGGCGGACGGAAACCGATATCCGACTCCCCCACGTCCCGCCGGGTCGCGCACAGCTCGGCCCCGACGGCGGGCACCCGCGGATCCGCCGTGGCGCCGCGGGATTCGCCGTTGGGGCACTCGGCGGACACGAAAGCTGCTCGGCCCTCGAGCCGCGGGCGCTCATGCAAAGCTGTAATGGTTGTTTCGGCTGACCGAGCGCCGAGCAGCCCACTCGATCCACAGGAGCAGCAACGATGACCTTCAACGAAGGTATGGATATCGATCCGGACCGGGTCTCCACCGGAGGCGGAATGGGCCCCAAACTCGCACTGGGCGGCGGCGGTGGCCTGATCGTGCTGATTCTGGCGGTGCTGTTCGGCGTGAATCCGGGCAATCTGCTCGGCAGCGGAACATCGGGAACGCAGACCGGCGGTGTCGACACGTCCGTCTGCAAAACCAACGGTGACGCGAACCGGTATGCGCAGTGCCGGGTGGTGCTGACCGCGCAGAGTCTCGACGGCGTCTGGGGCGGGGTGCTGCCGCGTCAGACCCGGGTGCAGTACACGAAGCCCGGTGTGACGCTGTTCACCGGCTCGGTCAACACTCGATGCGGCAATGCGACCAGCGCGGTCGGACCCTTCTACTGCCCGGCGGACCGCAAGGCGTATTTCGATACCGGGTTCTTCCAGGAACTGCGGGACAAGTTCGGCGCGGCGGGTGGTCCGCTGGCCGAGGAGTACGTGGTGGCGCACGAATTCGGGCACCACATCCAGAACCTGCTGGGCGACAGCGGCCGTGCCCAGCGCGATCCCAAAGGCCCCGACTCGGGATCGGTTCGCCTGGAATTGCAGGCCGATTGCTACGCGGGCCTGTGGGCGAGCTACGCGGACAAGACACCGGCGCCCGGCGGATCCCAGCCGCTGCTGAAGCCGTTGTCCGACAACGACATCCAAGACGCGCTCTCCGCCGCGGCGGCGGTCGGCGACGATCGGATCCAGAAGGCCGCCACCGGGCGGGTGAATCCGGAAGGATGGACGCACGGTTCGTCCACCGAACGGCAGAAATGGTTCCTGACCGGCTACCGGAACGGCCAGGTCGCAGCGTGTGACACCTTCTCGGCAGCGGATCTGAACAACCCGCCGGCCCTGCGCTGAGCGTGGGCGGCGAGCTTTTCGAGCGGGCGGGCCGCTCGGATGTCGGTAGCGGTGCGGTTCACAATGGTCGGCGGGACCGAGACGGGTGGAGGGTAGAAGTGACGACTGTGCGGGAATTCGGCCGTGCGAGACGAGGTTTGCCGGGTGTGCGGGCGGCCGTG
Organism: Nocardia nova; assembly: GCF_002933465.1. Lineage (GTDB taxonomy): Bacteria > Actinomycetota > Actinomycetes > Mycobacteriales > Mycobacteriaceae > Nocardia > Nocardia nova_B. The sequence goes on along the minus strand of NZ_PSZE01000011.1, from coordinate 82,475 downwards.
GCGGTATGCGCCGCGGCGCTGACGGTGGCCGGCGGCGCGATGACCGCCGTGGCCGACGAACCCGCGGCCGGACTGTCGGTGGCTCTGACCACGATCCCGGGCGGGGAGCACGCCGGGGTGACCCCGGCCCCGACCCTGCTCGTCTATTCCGATGGGCATGCGGTGCACAGCCCCGACGCCGCCGATCCGGATCGTCCGGCCGACAAGGCACCGCAGCAGCGCAACGGACACGTCTCCCTCGACGCCGTCCACGCCGCCGCCGAGGACGCCAAGAAGCTGGCGGCAGCCGATCTGGGCATGCCCAAGGACGGCAACGGCGGATCCACGCTGCTCGACTTCCTGGGAGCCACGCCCGACCAGGATGTGCATCTGGTGGTGTACTCCCCCGGCGGCACCGACGGACTCACCGACGCACAGAAGGCCGACCGCAGCCGTTTCGCGGACCTGTGCAAGAAATTGGTCGACGCCTTCGTCGCCGACCACTGAGCCGGCCCGGCCGGCTCAGCCGACCGTCCAGGTTTCCCTGCCGTTCAACAGCTCCTGAAGCGACTGCGGCCCAACCGGTGTGCGCTCGACGGCCACCGCAGTTTGCGCACGGACCCCGTCGTCGTAGGTGGGGCGGGCGACGTCGCGGAAGATGCCGATCGGGACGTGAGTCAGGTTTTGGGAGGTCAACCGCGAGAGCGCATAGGCGTATTCGGATCGTTCGCAGTGGGCGTCGTGCACCACGATCTCGCTCTCGGCAACCTCCGCGGTCGCGGCGACCTCGAGCCCGAAACCGTTGCGCACCACCGCGAATTCACCGTCGGCGCCGAAGCGGATCGGTTCCCCGTGCCGCAAGCGGATCAGGTGCGATTCGGCGTTGTCGCGGCGCAGCGCGTCGAAGGAGCCGTCGTTGAAGATCGGGCAATCCTGCAGGATCTCCACAAACGAGGTCCCGCGGTGTTCGGCCGCAGCGCGCAGCACCTCGGTGAGGCCGGCGCGGTCGGAGTCGAGTGCGCGCGCGGCGAAACTCGCCTCCGCTCCCAGCGCCACCGACAACGTGTTGAACGGATGGTCGATCGAACCGAGCGGCGTCGACTTGGTCACCTTGCCCAATTCGGAGGTCGGTGAGTACTGGCCCTTGGTCAGGCCGTAGATCCGGTTGTTGAACAGCAGGATCGTCATGTTCACGTTGCGGCGCAGCGCGTGGATCAGGTGATTGCCGCCGATCGAGAGGGCGTCGCCGTCGCCGGTGACCACCCAGACCGACAGATCCGGCCTGGTCACCGCTAGTCCGGTGGCGATGGCCGGGGCGCGACCGTGGATGGAGTGGATGCCGTAGGCGTCCAGGTAGTACGGGAATCGGCTGGAACATCCGATTCCGGAGACGAACATCAGGTTTTCCCGCCGCAGGCCCAGTTCGGCGAGGAAGCCGCGGACGGTCGCGAGAATGACGTAGTCACCGCACCCCGGGCACCAGCGCACCTCCTGATCGGAAGTGAAGTCCTTGACCTTCTGCGGCCCGTCGGCGCCGGGTACGCCGGAGACGCCGGTCAGGCCGAGATCGGCGCCGATGAGTGAGGTGTCGACGATGGTCATCGGTATCCCCCTGTCGTGCGATAGGACGCCCGGGCCCGGGCATCGAAGGCCTTGTTCTGTTCCAGCTCGCCGATGGATCCGTCCAGTGCCGCGTCGATGACGCCGACCAGCTCCTGGGCGGAGAAGGCAGTCCCGGCCACCTTCGTCCACGGTTGCACGTCGACCAGGTATTTGCCGCGCAGCAGCAGCGCCAGCTGGCCGCCGTTCATTTCCGGCGCCACCACCCGGCGGTAGCGCCGCAACACGTCGCCGGTATTGGCCGGCAGCGGATTGAGGTGCCGCAGATGCGCTTGCGCGACCGGTACGCCGCGGCGGCGCGCCCGTCGGCAGGCCTCACCGATCGGCCCGTAGGAGCTGCCCCAGCCGATCAGCAGCAATTCGGCGGTGCCGTCGGGATCGTCGACCCCGAGGTCGGGCACCGCGATGCCGTCGATCTTCGCCTGACGCAGGCGGACCATCAATTCGTGGTTGGCCGGATCGTAGGAGATGTTGCCACTGCCGTCTGCCTTCTCCAGACCGCCGATCCGGTGGGCAAGGCCGCCGGTGCCGGGCCGGGCCAGTGGCCTGGCCAGGGTTTCGGGGTCGCGCGCGTACGGCTGGAACGGCGACCCGGTCCCGGCACCCTCTTCCATCGGTGGCTCGAATGCCGGGTCGATCGGCTCGAGGTCGGACACCCGCGGAATCGACCAGGGTTCGGATCCGTTGGCGATGGCGCCATCGGACAGCAGCAGGACCGGAGTGCGATAGGTGAGCGCGATCCGCGCCGCGTCCACCGCGGCCGCGAAACAGTCCGCCGGTGAGCGCGGCGCCACCACGGCGACGGGCGATTCGCCGTTGCGCCCGTACAGCGCCTGAAGCAGATCGGCCTGTTCGGTCTTGGTGGGCAGACCGGTCGAGGGCCCGCCGCGCTGGACATCGATGATCACCAGCGGCAGTTCCGTCATCACCGCCAGCCCGATGGTCTCGCTCTTGAGCGCCAGCCCGGGACCTGAGGTGCTGGTCACGCCGAGTGCGCCGCCGATCGAAGCACCCAGTGCCGCACCGATTCCCGCGATTTCGTCCTCGGCCTGGAAGGTGGTGACGCCGAAGTTCTTGTGCTTGCTCAGTTCGTGCAGGATGTCGGAGGCTGGCGTGATCGGATAGGTGCCCAGGAATACCGGCAGTCCGGACAGCTGCCCGGCCGCGATCACGCCGTAGGCCAGGGCGGTATTGCCCGTGATCTGCCGGTAGGTGCCCGGCGGCAGCGCGGCAGGCGCGACTTCGTATGTGGTGGCGAAGGTTTCGGTCGTTTCCCCGTAGTTCCAGCCGGCCCGGAACGCCAGCACGTTCGCCTCGCCGATTTCCGGCGTGGCGGCGAACTTCTCGCGCATGAAGGCCTCGGTACCGCCGAGCGGCCGGCCGTACATCCACGACAGCAGCCCCAGGGCGAACATGTTCTTCGCGCGCTGGCCGTCCTTCTTGCCGACTCCGGCCGGTTCGGTGGCGGCCAGTGTCAGCGACGTCATCGGCACCCGGTGCACCACGAAGTCGCCGAGGCTGTCGTCGGTCAGCGGATCTCGCTCGTAGCCGACCTTCGCGAGGGTGCGTTTGGTGAACTCGTCGGTATTGACGATGACCGTCGCGCCCCGTGCGAGATCGTCGATATTCGCCTTCAGCGCGGCCGGGTTCATGGCGACCAGCACGTCGGGCTGATCACCCGCGGTGAGAATGTCGTAGTCGGCGATCTGGATCTGGAACGACGACACCCCGGGGAGCGTGCCCTGAGGTGCTCGGATCTCGGCCGGGAAATTCGGCTGGGTGGCGAGGTCGTTGCCGAAGGCGGCCGCCTCGTGGGTGAATCGGTCTCCGGTCAGCTGCATACCGTCGCCGGAATCACCGGCGAAGCGGATGACGACCTTCTCCAATTTTTCGCTGCCGGTGGGGCCGTCAACGCCCTGATTCGACACCATGCGCCTGCATCACTTCCTCGTAGGGATGAGGTACCACACGCCAAGTTACTCCGCGGCGCGCCGGAGAATCCGTGGAACGAACAACCCGGCGAGCATGCGGTACAACGAATTTCGGCCGCCCGCCGCCGGGCCCCCAGGGGGCCGGTGGCTCCGCCGGTATCCGGCGGAGCGATCAACCGAACAACGCCAGCTGCGGGTCGGACCGTATTGCCTGTACGTCATCGTCCGGCTCGGAGGGGCCCGCGGCCCGGCCCCGTGCCGGTCGTTCCCGGTGCCGGTCCAGCCGATACCGGGTCAGCAGCGGATCCACCCGCCGCCGTAACCACGCAGAATACTCCGGTGTGACGTACGCCCCACGACCGTACAACTGCCGGTACCGCCGCATCAGGGCCGGGTGATGTTCGGCCAGCCACTGCAGGAACCAGCCCCGGGTACTGCCGCGCAGATGCATGGGCAACACGGTGGCCCGCGCCCCGCCGGACTCCGCGATCGCGCCGAGCAACCGGTCCAAGTGGGCGACGTCGTCGGTGAGGTACGGAATGACAGGAGCCACCATCACATTCACGTCGAATCCGGCCTCGGCCAGCGCGCGCACCAGTTCCAGCCGCGCCCGCGGGCCGGGCGTACCCGGTTCGACCGCGCGGTGCAGTTCTTCATCGACCGTCGCGATCGACACCGCCAGACTCACCGGGACCACCTGGGCCGATTGCACGAGCAGCGGCAGGTCCCGCCGCAACAACGTGCCCTTGGTGAGAATCGAGAACGGCGTACCCGCGTCGGTGAGCGCGGCGATGATCCCCGGCATCAAGCGGTAGCGCCCCTCGGCCCGCTGATAGGGATCGGTGTTGGTGCCCAGCGCGACCGGCTCGCGTCGCCACGAGCGACGGCGCAGTTCCTGGCGCAGCACCGCGGCCACATTCGTCTTGACCACGATCTGGGTGTCGAAATCCCGGCCGGCGTCCAGGTCCAGATATTCGTGGGTGGGCCGGGCGAAGCAGTATCTGCAGGCGTGCGAACAGCCGCGCATCGGATTGATCGTCCATTCGAACGGCACCGCCGAACGCTGCGGCACCTTGTTCAGCGCGCTTTTGCACAGCACCTCGTGAAAAGTGACGCCCTCGAATTCCGGCGTCTGCACGCTGCGGACGAATCCGGCACGCTCCAGCCCTGGAAGCGCGCCGTCGTCGGCTGCCGGGTTCTGGTTCTGCCATCGCACCCATCCAGTCGAACACCCGTTCGAAACTATGTCAAGGACCGCGCCGCGCACGCCGCGGCGCCGTCCTCGGAACGACCTCAGGCCATACTGCTCGCGACCGTGCACACGGACTCGCCCTTGTAGAAAGCCACCAGATCACGCATGGTTTCCTCGGTCGGCCGGGGCCGGTATCCCAGTTCCGTCCGTGCCCTGGTTCCGTCGACCTCGGGAGCCGACAGCAACGCACCCATCGCCGCCCGCGACACCCGATCGCTGCCCAGCATCTTGCCGATCGGTTCCAGCACCGGCAGCGCCGCGGATATCACCTTGGCCGGGATCGCGAAGCGCGGGCCCCGCTTGCCGTTGATCCGGGCGGCGAGCCGGGTGACCTCGAGCATCGTCACCATCGCACCCGAGAGCAGATAATTCTCGCCGGTACGGCCGCGTTCCCCGGCGAGAATCAGGCCGGTGGCGACGTCACGCACGTCGACCAGATCGAAGCCGCCGCCGATCATCACCGGCACCCGGCCGCGCGCGGCGTCCCACAGCGTCGTGTTGATCCGGGAGTCGGAGTGATCGACAGGGCCGTAAACGCCCGTCGGATTGCAGATCACGGCGTCGAGACCCCGGTCGACGACCGCACGCAATTCGACCTCGCCCTGGAATTTGGAGCGGTCGTAGACCGGCAACGCCGGATCGACCGAGCGCGGCGCGTTCTCGTCGATGCGGCCGCCGCAGCTGTACTGATCGAAAGCGTGGATCGAACTCGCGTGCACCATGCGCCGGGCGCCGACCGCGAGTGCCGCTTCGGCCACCACCCGCACACCCTCGGTGTTCACCCGCCAGGCCAGATCGTTGCGATGCGCGAGGGTGATCAGGGCGACGAGGTGGTAGACCACCTCCGCGCCGGCCAGCGCCGAACGCATCGACGCCGGGTCCAGCACGTCGGCGCTGACCCAGGTCACACTCGGATCCGTGGCGCCGGAGGGCCGAACCCGGTCGATGGCGGTCACCTCGTGACCGCGCTCCACCAGCTGGTGGAGCAGATTCGTACCAAGGAAGCCGGCTGCGCCGGTGACTGCGACCTTCATGCGACGAGAATATAGAACCCGTTCTAATTTGCAACATGTTCTAGTTTGTCGGACTCGAATCGCGTCGGCCGGGTCGGTTATATTGAGCCCAGCCCAGCCTCCGGTCGACGCCCGGTCGCGAGGCTTGTTCGACGTTGACGACTCAGTTGACCACGATGATTGGGGGGCAGTTCGATGAGCGATCTCACCGCCGACCAGAGCGCGATCACCGCGTTCGGGGCGACACATCAGAGCATCGGAACCGAAATAGCGGGAGCGGCCAATATGGACACCGCGACGCACGTAGCCGCGATGACGCCTGTTTTCGGGCTCATCGGCGCCGACTATCTGGCGATGTTCGCCGCCGCGCAGGTACTGCACTGCAGCGATGTCAACGATCTGTCGGCCAAATGTAATCACTTGGGGCAATCCGCATTCGGCACCGTCGCGATCCTCGGCGACAACGACGGAGCCGCCGCCGGCTCCCTGGGCGCCATCGGCAACGCGATCGGAGGATGATCGGTGCACACCATCGGTTCCGGTACCGACTCCGGCGTCATCGCCGCCCCGGCCGCACCCGCCGCCGACACCTCACCGATCGCGCCCGCCGCACCGGTGTCCACCCCCGATCCCACGCTGGCCTCGGCCGCGCAGCAGGGCCCGATCACCGATATCCCGCTGCCGCAACTGCCGCCGGATACACCGCCCGCATCGGCGCCGGCCTTCACAACCGCACGGAAAGAGTTCGAGGACAACGGTTCCCACGGGACCGCCACGCCCCACCTGCCCGGCGCAGGTTCCGGCACCCCCGATGCCGGCGACGCACATACCGGTGTCCTGGGCGACGCCGCGTCGCCACTGCTCGGTGCGGGCCACGAGGCGCTGCATCAGGCCGCCGGAGCGCTCGGCGCAGTGCCCGGCGCGCAGCACCTGCTCGACGGCGCCCAGGCCGCGCTGGATCAGGCGCCCGCCGCACTCGGCGGTGCCGCGGGTGCGGTCCAGCAGGCCGGCGCCGCGGTCGCCGCGGCATTGCCTGCGAACCTGCCGCCCATGCCCGCCGATCCGGTGGCCGCGCTGATGAACGGTATGGCCCTTCCCGCGCTGCCGGGTATCGACGTGCTGTTCAAACCGTTCCTCGATCTGCTGTCGAGTTTCGGCACCGGTGTGATGGGGGCCCTGAATCCGGCCGACTTGCTCAGCCAGTCCTCGCAGGTCATCCAGAGCGCCATGCAGATCGGCATGGGCGCGATGAAGTCGGTCGAGCAGGTCTGGCAGGGCCAGTCGGCCAGCAGTGCCCAGGCGGCGGGCCAACAGGTACAGGCGCACGGTGAGGATGCCAGCCAGCGCGGCTTCGACATCTCGAAACTCACCGACGAGGCAGCGGCGGTGGTGCAGCGCGGCAACGTCCAGCTCACTCAGGTCGCCCAGTCGTTCGCGACCCAGGCCACCGCGCTGGCGCCCGTTGCCCTGACTCCGCCCGGACAGGCCACGCTGATCGCCACGGCCACCGAATATCTCGGCCAGGCGGTCACTATCGTCAACGCCACCCGAGGCGAATTGAGCGGCTACACCGGCCAATTGGCGAACGTGGTCAACCAGCTCGCCGGCCAGTACGCGCCGCAGGCGGCCAATGCCGCCCAGGCGGTCGCGCAGAACGTCGGGCAGCCGATCGTGGAGCAGGCCCAGAGCCTGCTGTCGGGCGGCGGCGCGGACACCCAGGCCGCCGGTCTCGGTGACCTGACCGGTTCCGGCCTGCCCGGGGCTTCGACGCATGCCAGCGCCTTCGGCGGTAACGGCGCACACCCGGGTTCGATGAGCGGCAGTGGTGCCGGCGGTGGGCTGAGCGGTCTCATGGGAGGGCTCGGCGGTACCGCGTCCGGCGGCGGCGCGGCGGCCACACCGGGCGTGGGCTCCTCGGTCCCGGGCGCCCGCCCGGGGATCCCCGGGATGGGGATCCCCGGGATGCCGTTCGGCCCGGGCATGCCCGGTACGCCCGGTCAGGGAACGCCCGGTTCGGGTTTCATGGGCGGCGGCACACCGGCCGCGGGGCAACGCAACTCCGACGACGAGCGCGGCCGCACGGTGCAGAACTACCAGGGCCTCACCGGCAACATCGACCTCACCGGCCCGCTGGGAGAGACCACGCCCGAGGTCATCGGCCAGACCCATTCCGACGAGCTCATCAGCGATTACGAGAACGACCAGCTCTGATCGCCGCCGCGCGCCGGCCGATTCATCACCCGGGATGGCCCGGACCGTACGGTCCGGGCCATTCTTCGTCGGGGACAGACCTAGAACAGGTTCATTCGACCGATCAGTGGCCGAACTCGGGACAACGCACTGTCTATCGCACTAGGATCGCCAGCACAACTAGAATCTGTTCTAGTTTTTTACCGGCAACACCCGAGAGGACCACCGATGCGTTTCACTTACGCGGAGGCGATGACCGATCCGGCGCACTACGTACCGCTGGCACAGGCCGCCGAGGCGGCCGGATTCCACAGTATGACCATCGCCGACAGCGTCGCCTACCCCGCGGAGTCGGATTCGACCTACCCGTACACCCCGGACGGCAACCGCGAATTCCTCGACGGTAAGCCCTTCATCGAGGCGTTCGTCCTCTCCGCCGCGCTGACGGCGGTGACCACCACGCTGCGGTTCACGCCCTTCGTGGTGAAACTGCCGATCCGCCCGCCGGTGCTGGTGGCCAAACAGGCCGCCTCACTCGCCTACCTCAGCGGCAACCGCTTCTCGCTGGGGGTCGGCATCAGCCCGTGGCCCGAGGACTTCCAGATCATGGGCGTACCGTTCGAGCGGCGCGGCAAGCGCATGGACGAATGCATCGAAATCGTGCGCGGCCTGTCGCGGGGCGAGTACTTCGAATACCACGGCGAGTTCTACGACATCCCGAAGATCAAGATCACCCCGGGGGCCACCGAACCGCTGCCGATCCTGGTCGGCGGCCACAGCGATGCCGCGTTGCGGCGCGCCGTGCGCCTGTGCGACGGCTGGATGCATGCCGGTGGCGATCCCGAGGATCTCGACCGCATGCTGGCCCGGCTCGACGAATTGCGCTCCGAGCGTGACGCATCCACACCGTTCGAAATCCACGCGGCCTCGCTGGACGCCTACACCACCGACGGCATCAAGCGGCTCGAGGACAAGGGCGTCACCGACGTGATCGTCGGCTTCCGTTACCCGTACGTCGCCGGCGACGACACCGAGCCGCTCGCGGACAAGATCGCGCATCTGGAGAAGTACGCGGAGAAGGTCATCGCCAAGGTGTGATCGGCGGCGCGAGCGGTCGATCGACTCAGCCGCGTTTGGCGAAGCCGAGATCGATCACCGCCTCGCGCTCGGCCGCCAGCTCGGCAACACTGAGATCGATACGCTCGCGCGAGAATTCGTCGATCTCCAGATCCGGCACGATCGAATACTCGCCGTCGGCACACGTCACGGGGAACGAACTGATGAGCCCCTCCGGCACCCCGTAGGAGCCGTCGGAGGGCACCGCCATCGACACCCAGTCACCGGTCGCGGTGCCCAGCACCCAATCGTGGATGTGGTCGATGGCCGCACTCGCCGCACTGGCCGCCGAGGACGCCCCGCGCGCGGCGATGATCGCGGTACCGCGCTGCTGGACGGTGGGGATGAAGGTCTCGCGCACCCAGGCCGGATCGTCGATCACGCGGCCGGCCGGGCGGCCCCCGATCAGGGTGTGGCTGATATCCGGATACTGCGTCGCGGAGTGGTTGCCCCACACCGTCATTCGCGTGATCGAGGAGGCCGGGGCACCACTGCGCGCGGCGAGCTGGGCGATAGCCCGGTTGTGGTCGAGGCGAGTCAGGGCGGTGAAACGCGCCGGCGGCACGTCGGGTGCGTTGCTCATCGCGATGAAGGCGTTGGTATTGGCCGGATTTCCGACCACCAGCACCTTCACATCGTCGGCCGCGCTGGCGTTGATGGCCGCGCCCTGATCGGTGAAGATCGGCCCGTTGGCCGCCAGCAGATCCGAACGCTCCATCCCGGCGGTGCGCGGGCGGGCGCCCACCAGAACGGCGACCGAGGCGCCGTCGAATCCCACCCACGGGTCGTCGCTGATGTCGATCGATTCGAGCAGCGGGAAAGCGCCGTCCTCGAGCTCCATCGCCACCCCTTCGACGGCGCCGACCGCCGCCGGGATCTCCAGCAACCGCAGCCGAACCGGCGTCCGCGGCCCGAGCATGGCGCCGGAGGCGATGCGGAACAGCAACCCGTAGGCGATCTGACCGGCGGCTCCGGTGACGGTGACGGTCACGGGCGTACGGGCGGCATGGCTCACGACAACTCCTTGTTCACGAGAACTCGACGGTCGGCTTCGATCTTCACCTTAACGACCCTCTCCCTCGGGAACCGGGCACCGTGAGCAACCAGACAGCGCGGACGGATCAGGCCCGCTATGCAAGCGCTTTCGCCGCTGGCCGGCACGCGGCCTCGCCCGTTGCCCGCACACCGAGAAGGGGCGCCGCCCCTCCGGCGGCGCCCCTTCTCGCGATAGCTCGGCTGCGGAAGACGACCTCAGATGCAGAAAACGACACTGCCCAGGGGGACGCAGATCGCGACGGACCCGTCGATGTCGCTCGCCGTCGGAGAGGTGCCCGATGGGCTCGCGGCAGACGCGGCGGGAGCGACGACGGCTCCGAGAGCCACTGCTAGAGCGGCAACCGCGGCTGCTTTACGGAATTTGATGGTGTGCATGGCGAACCCTTCGTTCGAACTCTTTCGATCCTGGAAACCTTCCAAGTCTCAGTGTTCGCTGCGCTCCGGAGTATTACGAGACATGAAAGGTCAAACCCCTGCCGGTTCGGGTACCAGTGTGGTCACAGGCCCGCGATACAGCGGGATCCCTGCCGAACCAAAGTAAGCCGAAAGGTTGCCCACCGGGCCGGATGCCGAAACACCCGCCCGCGTCGCCACCGCTACTTCGTTACCGCACGGTGACCGCATATCGTTCGCGCCGCGCACCGCAGCGGCGCATTACGTCCGTTTCGTCCCGCGCGTGGACACTTACGCTGCGCTATCCCGACTCAGCGTGGCGATATCACTGTCGCTCAGCCGCACCGGCTGCACGATGTCGCGCGCCCGCACCAGCTGCACCGCCCGATACAGCGGCCGCTCCTCCAGTCCGGCGTCACGAGCCTCGGCCCGCAACTGCCCGACCAGCAATCCGGACAGCGCCAGCGCGGCGGCCAGCTCCGTGGAGGAGAGCGCGTCGGCGAGCTTCCGCAACCCCAGGATGTGCAGTTCACGTCCGCTGCCGGCGTCGGTGTACATGGCCAGCGGCACGGTCTGGGTCCGGCTGCCGGCGGTGATCCGCAGCGCGATCCGACTCAGCCGTCCCGGGTACACGAGCACCTCGACACCCGTCGCGGCGGCGACGTCGAGCCGCCGCCGCCCCACCAGCCTCCGAGCTTCGATCACGGTGCCCGACAACCACATTCGCCGGCGCCGGACCGCCAGCGCGTAGATCGCCGTCGGGGCGCCGAGCACCCCGCCGACCACGACACCGGCCGGCCAGCTCACGACCAGCGCGACCACCACGCCGACGACGACACCCGCACCGATGGCACCCAGCGCCAACCGGCGCAGCATCGGCGCGTACAGCTCCGGAGCGATGAGGTCGAGGCCGACCGGCTGCTCCGCCGCGGAATTCGCGTCGTTCACGAGGCCGCGCTCATCCGCACACGCCGGACCGGGCGAGAGCGCCGACCGGAAATCGATGCGCGCCACGGTTTTCCAGACATGCTCGGACCGTACTACCGCTGTGCGCCCAGTGCCGCCGACACCTGCGCCACTACCTCGGCGAGCGGGATCTGGCGCTGCTCACCGGAGCCGAGGTCCTTCAAGCCCACCTGTTCGTCGGCCAGGTCCCGGTCGCCGAGGACCAGCGCGAACGCCGCACCAGACCGGTCGGCGGCCTTCATCGCGCCCTTCACACCGCGCCCGCCGTAGGCCAGGTCGACCCGGATCCCGGCCGCGCGCAGTTGGGCCGCGAGCACGACCAGCCGGGCCATCGCCGCCTCTCCCAGCGGCACCCCGAACACATCGACCCGTGCGGGTTCGCCCGCGGCCTTACCCTCGGCCCGCAACGCCAGCATGGTTCGGTCGACACCGAGTCCGAACCCGATTCCGGACAGCGGCTGGCCACCCAGTTCCGCCATCAGCCCGTCGTAGCGCCCACCGCCGCCGATACCCGACTGCGCGCCCAGGCCGTCGTGGACGAATTCGAACGTGGTCTTGGTGTAATAGTCCAGGCCGCGCACCATGCGCGGGTTGACCACATACGGCACGCCGAGCGCGTCCAGATGGCCCAGCACCTGCTCGAAGTGCGCCTTCGCGGAGTCGGAGAGGTGGTCGAGCATCAGCGGCGCGCCGGCGGTGAGGGCGCGGACCTCCTTGCGCTTGTCGTCGAGCACCCGCAGGGGGTTGATCTCGGCGCGGCGGCGGGTCTCTTCGTCCAGCGGCAGGGCGAACAGGAACTCCTGGAGAAGTTCGCGGTACTGCGGCCGGCAGGTCTCGTCGCCGAGCGAGGTGATCTCGAGCCGGAAGCCCTCGAGCCCCAGCGACCGGAAGCCCGCGTCGGCGACGGCGATCACCTCGGCGTCCAGCGCCGGATCGTCGACGCCGATCGCCTCCACGCCCACCTGCTGCAGCTGCCGGTAGCGTCCGGCCTGGGGCCGCTCGTAGCGGAAGAACGGGCCGGAATAGCACAGTTTGACCGGCAGCTGACCGCGGTCGAGGCCGTGTTCGATCACCGCCCGCATGACCCCGGCCGTGCCTTCCGGCCGCAGGGTCACGCTGCGTTCGCCGCGGTCGGCGAAGGTGTACATCTCCTTCGTGACCACATCGGTCGATTCACCCACACCGCGCGCGAACAGCGCGGTGTCCTCGAAGATCGGCAACTCCACATGTCCGTATCCGGCCAGTCGCGCGGCGTGCACGAGCCCGTCCCGTACGGCGACGAACTCCGCCGAGGCGGGCGGCACATAATCCGGAATCCCTTTCGGGGCGGTGAAGCTGCTGGTCTTGGTCACAATGGTCCAGTTTCCCCCACCCGGATGCGGCAAGTCCAACCGGTTCGCCCGGCACCGGGCCGAGCTGCGCGATTGTACGGAACGATTCGGGGAAGTTAGGGGTCGTCTCAGGAAGTGATGGCACACTCTTATGCCGATACGCAACCGACACGGGAGGACCGGGTAGTGCCGACCAACGAACAGCGACGAGCGGCGGCCAAGCGCAAGCTGGAACGCCGGCTGGAGCGACAGGCGCAGCGTGCGCGCAAGCGTAAGCAGCTGGCGATCGCCGGATCGGCGCTCGGTGTGGTCGTGGTCGTCGCGGCCGGCGTCGGGATCTACTACCTGACCCGCGGCGACGACACCCCGAACGCCGCGGCCAAGGCCCCCGACGCCTCGCTCTCGTCCACCCCGCAGGCCGCTCCCCCGCCGGAGGCCAAGCCCAAGACCGCGACGGTGAGCTGCGCCTACACCGATGCGGGCCAGGTCGCCAAGCCGGTGCACAAGCCTGAGCAGACCGAGGTGTCGACCGCGGACTCGCCGAAGGTCGCCGTCGACACCAACCGGGGGCCGATCGGCATTTCGCTCAACGCGGGTGAATCGCCCTGCACGGTCAACAGTTTCGTCAGCCTGGTGCAGCAGAAGTTCTACAACGACACCCCCTGCCACCGTCTGACCACCGGCGAGGGTCTGAAGGTGCTGCAGTGCGGTGATCCGAGCGGTCAGGGCAACGGCGGCCCGGGTTACGCCTTCCCCAACGAATACCCGACCGACCAATTCGCCCCCGGCGACCCCAGCGCGCAGCGGGTTCCGGTGCAGTACAAGCGCGGCGTGGTGGCGATGGCCAACAGCGGCCCCGACACCAACGGCAGCCAGTTCTTCCTCGTCTACGGCGATTCCCAGCTGCCGCCGCAGTACACCATCTTCGGCACGGTCGACGAGGCCGGGCTGAAGACCCTCGACGCCATCGCCAAGGACGGCGTGGAGGACCCGTCGACCGGCGACGGCGCACCGAAGCAGCCGGTCACGGTGAAGACGATGCAGCTGAGCTGATCCCCGGCGCGGGCCCGGATCCGCCTGCGATGGACCGGATCCGGGGTTAGGCTGCCCTGCTCCGCGCTGGTAACCTCATAGAACGGACAGCGCTGAAGGTGGGGCGCCGCCACCGCGGGTCGACCGTTCGTGTGGCGGAGTCCGATACGAAGCACCACAATCGTCCACAGAGACAACTGCAGCATCGGGGAGCAGGCAATGGCCGAGGAACTCGACGACATCGGCCGCGAGACAGCGGCTTTGATGAGGCAAATGTTGCAGCTTGCGACACTGGTCGCACTGCGCACCCGCGAACGTGGTCAGCGCGAAGCCGAAGCGCGCGTGAAGGTCACCCAGGAGCGGGTCAAGGAGACCCGGGAGCGGTTGCTGCGCGAGGCTCGCGAAGCCAAGGCGAAGGATCCGCGCAACCTGGAGTTGGCCCGGATGCTCGAGCGGCCCGCCCTGGAACGAGGCATCTCGCTGGAGAAGGACCGCCTGGAACACTCCCGGGTGGCGCGTGGCGCCCGCGCCGCCGAGCGGCAGAAGGCGCGTGAACGCGAACTGACCCGCTACGACTCCCCCGAGCGGCGGCAGGCCTTGGCCGCCCATCTGTCTCGCGTCGGGGTGGCGCCGGAATTGGCGGCCGTGCGGATGCTCATGGACGTCAGTCAGGCGCAGCCGCCGCAGGCCGCGGTCCGCACCCGGCCGGAGGAACCGCCGCGGGTCACCCGCGCGCGTGAACACGACGAGCGGATGCGCGAACGCGAACGCAGCCGCGAACGCAACCGCTGACGAACCCGCTCACGCCGTTGCCGCCGCCCCGGAACGGGTGGCGGCACCGTCGTTTTCACGACAGCCGGGCACATCGGCCCGGGCCCGTCGAATCAGCCCTTGTTGGGATCGGCCGCACTGGGCTCACCGAACATGCCGCGCTGGGGCGGGGTGAGCGGAAGCGGGCTGAGCATGTCCTTGTGGCCGTTGCGCACACTGCAGTACTTGAACGGCCCGCGCGGATCGAACAGTTTGTTCATATGTGGGTCGGCATGCTCGAGGAACCAGACACTCATTCCGGTCTGGCCGTCCTGGCGCAGGTATTCCCATGCGCGCCACAGCGCTTCGAGCCGCATCGCCGCCTCGGCATGCTTCCACCACTCCGGGCACCACACCGTATCGGTGAGGTCGGTGACCTGGCGCCGATAGACGAGGCTCAGGAAGTTCTCCACGAACTCGACCACATTCGAATAGATCATGTCCTCGGGCTGGTCGTTCACAGCGGGCGAACCTCCTCGGGCTGTCCGTAGGTCGCGGGCGGCTCACCGGGCATCGATCCGCCGTCGAGGACCGTCCGCTCTCCCACGAGGTCGCTCATCGTGGTGCGACGCTGCGGATCATGCTGTTCGATCGACTTGCGCACCTCGGCAGCGTACTCCCCTTCCCACCACGGGACGGTGCGTACGAGCACCGCCGGCGCACCCGAGGAGAACACCACGGCGCGCCCCCGCGGCAGGGTTGCCAGTGCGTTCGCGTTGAGCGTCCGCGAGGAGCCCAGCGAACGCGAATAACTCTTGCCACCTTTGGATTCCGAGACCGACGACGAAATGGAGTCGTAGTCGCCGATCGCCTCCGAACGGGCCGCCAGGAATGTCATGTCGTCGACGCCGGGGCCGAGGACCTTGATATTGGCCGCCGCCCACAGTGCCTCCATACCGGCCTGACCCCAGCACCGCACGCCCTGTGCCCAGGACTGCAGAACGGTCATCACGACGATGCCGCGAGATCCGAAGTGGCTGTACTGCTTCGGCAGATCCTTCCAGCGCACGATATTGGCCGCCTCGTCGAGCACCGCGAGCAGCGGAATGGAGAGCCGCCCCAGGTGCTGGGTGGTCGCCTTCCGCATCGCGACGTCGACGACGGCCTCGGTCAGGGCACTCACCAGCGGTCCAGCTGAGCCGCGCCCCTCCAGCGACAGGCAGTAGAGGGTGGAATTCCGGTCCAGGAAATCCCATTCATCGAATTGGTAGCGATCCCCCGGGGTGACCCACTGGTGCACATTCGACAGTTTCAGACAGCGAACCATCTTCTTCGCAGTGCCGAAAACGCCATCTTTGGTGCGGGATTCGGCGTTGTATTGCTGAGCAAGGCCCGCGGCCGAGAAATGGTGGCTGGCACCGCGCAACACTTGAACGGGTTCGATGTCGTTGGGGTTGGTCACCCACTCCCACACCTGGGTGATCGGTCGGCCCGCCACAGCTGCAGCCAGGAACAACCCCGCCAGCAGATCTTCCGCCTCCGGGTCGAAATAGCTGTCGGTGGTTCCATCGGCACCGTCGTCGGCGTCGGCGAAATGACCGGCCAGCCGGGCCGCGCGCATCTCACATCCTTCGCGGCGGGCGTCCACCCACGACAGCGGATCCCAGTACCAGGTCGGCTGTTCGCCCGCGACGCCCTGTGGGTCGAAGACGAACGTGCGAGAACCCTTGCCCTCCCGCACATCTCGGGTCGCGTCGACCACATCGCGCTTGTTGGAGGTCACCAGCACCGGTCCGATCGCGGACAGGATCGCCGGAATCACCCGCGCGGTGGTCTTACCCTGGCGGGGGCCCCAGATGTCGAGATGCAAATCCTCATACGAGCCGAACAGCATCACACCGTCGACCACCCCGACACCGATCGGCACGCCGGGCGAATCCTCGTAGCCGAGCCGCACGCCCAACTGCCGGGCCTTGTCCCGCACCCCGGCCTCGGTGAGTGCCGCGATCGCCCCGCCGCTCCCCATGTACTGGGCCTTGTCGTCGACGGGCAGCTTTCCGCGGCTGCGGCGCTTCTTCATCTCCCGCCGCACGAACACGATGCCGACGACGACGAGCACGACGAGCAGCACGATCACCGTGGAGGCGGTCGGCCATGTCAGTTGCCCCCGGGCGATCTTCGCGATGCAGGCGATCGGATTGATCGGCACGTCCTGGGGCACCGTCGACAGCTTGTTGCCCAGATGCAGTGCGACCCAGAGGGTGCCGACCACCGCGAAACCGATGTAGATCAGATACAGGGCGAGGTCCGGGCCCGGATCGGCCGGGTCCTTCACCTTCTTCGCCATCTCGCCTCCTGGAATGACCGAGTATGTGGCTGCGGCTCAACGGAATCCGTCGAGCCGCCAGCCGTCGCGGGTGCGGACGACGGTGGCGATCACCGTCGTGGGGGGTAGCGTTTCGCGGGTACCGTCGGGGTGCACGGCGGTCTGCTCGATACCGATCTTGAACTGCTGGTGGTCCGAATCGACGTTACCGGGGGCCTGTTCGCCGGATGCGAAGGTGAAGGCTTCCACGCGCACACCCGAACGCCCCCATTCGGCCCAGCGCAGTGTCGGTTTCGGAGTCTCCTCGCCCGGTGGGGCGTCGAGCGTGCGAAGCAGGCTGGGGCCCAGCCACTTCCGGGCCCGGGCGAGCGACGCCCCCTGCGTCTCGGTGGCCGGATACCAGGTGAAGATCTCGCGCAGCGCGGCGACGGCGACACCGTCGGGAGTGCTGGGATCCGGTGCCGGGGCGGCCTCGAGCTGACGCGGAGTCGACGTGGCCGCCGGTGGTTCGGCATGCTCGGTTCCGCCCGCGCAGCCGGACAGCAGTGCGACGCTCACCACCAGCATCACCACCAGGTTCGCGTAGACGGCCCGCGCCGTAGGTCGGCGGCCCGGCGTCCGGAACTCCGGACGCTGTCTCCAGGTTATCGGTCCCGGTCCGCGCCGGGCGACTCCCCGCGATCCGGCGACCTCGGCGTGTCCCGAACGTCGTACCGTCACAACACCCTCCGTAACCGCGCGTCGCCGGGCACGGACGCTTCGCTCACGCCCGAGGGGTCGGTGGAACGGATCATCCGGCCGTTGCCGGCGTAGATGCCGACCTCGGCCGGCCCGCGCACCCCGAAGCGGGAGAACACCAGATCGCCCGGCTGCGCGTTGCGCATCGGCACCTCGACCCCCGCCTCCCACTGTTGTTCGGCGGTCTGCGGCAACGTCTTCGCGCCCGAGGACGCCGCGAACACCGCGGCCGAGGTCAGACCCGGGCCGTCCAGTCCACCGCCGGTCGGCCCCTGCGGGCCCCCGCCACCCCATACGTACGGGGTGCCCATCCACTGCTGGGCCGCGGCGAGGATATCGGCGCCCGCCGAACCGTGACCGGGCTGGAATCGGCCTATCGATCCCGGCGCCCGGTACTGCGCCTCCATGGCGAGGATATTCGTGACGTAGGGCCGGGTTTCGGAGAAGTGCGCGGCCACCTGATTGGGCATACCGCCCGAGGCGAGGACCGCACCCTCGCCGGCGTTGTAGGCGGCCAGCGACAGTGGCACCACATCACCGTGCACCTTGCCTTCGCCGATCCACCGCTCGACCTGATGGGCGATCGAACACATGTAGCGCCCCTGAGCGATGATCGCATCGCCGTCGTCCCACAGGCTGGCCTGGCCGTTGCCGTCCGCGTCGAGCAGATACGGCCGCCCGTCGTCCGGATCGGTGGCCCGGGCCGTGGTCGGCAGGAATTGCGCCAAACCCTCGGCGCCGGCGGGCGAGGTAAGCCCGCGCTGGAATCCGGATTCCTGACGGCCCTGCGCGGCCAGCACCGAGGCGGTGATCTCCGGGCACAGCGAACCCGCACGGCGATACCAGATTTCGAGCTCCGGTGGCACCTTGCCGTCGGCGAGCGCACCGCCGGCGCTGCCGAATCCGCGGCTGCACAGCGGGTTCGCCGAATACGGGAAGGCGCCACCGGCATCGGGTGTCAGCGCGCCGTCGAGCCACGGTAGCGGATCGATCTGCCGCCCGCCGGTCAGGCGCCCACCGGGCACGATCTCGAAATGCAGATGCGGACCGGAGCTTTCGCCCGCCGACCCGACCGCGCCGATCGCCTCACCGGCCCGCACCCGCTGCCCGACCCGCACCTTCACCCCGCTCGCCCATTCGTGGCCGTAGACGGCGGAGAAGGGACGGCCGTTGACGTCGACCGAGTCGATCACGATCCAGTTGCCGAAGCCGGAGGCGGGACCGGCGGCGACGACGACGCCGTCCGCCACCGCGAATTCCGGGGTGCCGTCCGGTGCGGCCAGATCCACACCGAGATGGGTGCCGCCGCGGGCGCCGAAGGTGTCCGACACTGTGAAGGATCCGCCCGGCAGCGGCCAGGTGCGCCGGATCGGCGCGATCCCCGCCGCCAGCGACGGCGCGCCCGTCGCACTCGGATTCGCCTGTGCCGCAGGTATATCGGCGGCACTGGTGGTGGCCGAGGTGGAGCCGCGCGGTTCCGTCGTCACGGTCGGTGTGGTGGAGCCCGACTCCGGCGCCCGCGCCGCCCACGGCGCGCCGGAGGTGTCCGGCAGCCCGGAACCGGGCGCGGTCGGCTGATCGGCGCACGGATCCTCCGAGGAGGGCAACACGATCACCACCACCAGGGTGATCAGAGATACGACACCGCCGAGGACGAGGGCGGTGAGGGTTTTCGCGTTCACCGCGCACCCATCATGTCGCGCGGCGGGTTTCGTTCAGGGTTTCCACCAGGGTGCGATTCATCTCCGCCGCGGCCGCCAATTGTTGTTGCAGCAGCGCCACTTTGCGGCGCAGGGCCACCGCGTCCATCCGTTCCAGGCTGGGTCCCTCCGCGGCGCGCACCCAGTTGCGCACCGAATTGGTGTGCACGCCGATCTGTTCGGCGACGACCCGGCAGGCCTCCGACTCGCTGCGCAGTTTGTCGGTCAGCGCGACGACCTGTTCCACCGCCGCCTTCCGCACCTGCGGCGACACTCTTCGGTATGACCTGTGCGGCATCACGCGGCACTCCCCTCGTCGCCCCGCCGGGCCGTGGATTCGGTGAATTCGCTGAAACGCTGGTTGGTCTCGTGGATTCCGCTCTCCTTTTCCGACACGGTGAACTCCATATGGAACGGGATGCCGGGGCGGCGATCCTCACCGATCTTGAGCAGGAACTTCCCGGTGCCGGGCGCGGGCGGGCGGGCCTGGCCCGGTTTGAGTGCCTCGCCGGTCAGCGCCTGCGGGGCCGACCAGCTGGTGACCATCTCTTCCTCGGCGGAGGTGAACGGGATCGTCGAGTCCAGGCGGCTGATCTCCTCGGGCGGCAGCGCACCGAAGATCTTGGCGCGCGCGCGTTCCAGGAAGCCCAGTGCCTTGGCGATGGCGGCCTCGGATCCGAGCGACTGCAGGTCCTTGATGGTGTGGCTGATCATGATCAGCGAGGTCGCCATGCCGCGCTGCAGTCGGGTCAGTTCGTCGACGCGGTCCACCATGAAGTCGCCCAAGCCCAGCACCTGCCACAGCTCGTCCATGACGACCTGGAAGTACCGCTGCGGTCCCAGTTTGCCGTCGGCGAGGACGTGCGCGGCCTCCACCGAGGCGAAACCGTCGGCCCAGCAGGCCAGCATCACACCGGCTTTGAGCTTCTTGTCCCCGGTCGGAATGTGCGAGACGTCGATGCAGACCGCCACCGAGGAGGTGTCGATCGGCGTCGTGGTCTGACCGTTGAAGACCGCGCCGAACGGTCCCTGGGTCAGTGCGCGCAGCGACCGCCGCAACCCCTTGGTGGCCTCGTGGTACTCCTCGGCGTTGTCGGCGCCGGCATCGAGCATCAACTCCTGGCCGCCGCCGACCACCACATCGAGCAGATCCTCCATGATCGGCGGCGATTCCGGCGCGAAGCCGCTGCCCTCGCGGTACAGGATGCGCAGCGCCGTGGAGATCAACGTCTCCTCGTAGTCGCGCACGCGGGCGCCACGCACGAGTTCCACCAGGCCGGCGATCAACGTGACCTGGCGGGCCCGAAGTTCCTGGGTGACTTGCAACTGCAGTGCGGGGAGTTCGTCCAGCATCGGCACGATCGACCCGAGGACACCACCGGCGAGCGGATTCAGTTTGCCGTGTCCGTAGCCGAGGTCGATGACCTGGCCGCCGACCATCTCCACCAGCTTGCGATAGTCCGGTTTCACATCGGCCAGGATGAGCGGCGTGATGCCCTGGGCGACACCGCCGAGCACGATGCGGCGCACCAGTGACGATTTACCGAAACCGTTGAGCCCCAGCACGAACAGGCTCGGTGCGGTGATGAAGCTGCCGCGCATGAACCAGTTCATCGGGTCGAAGCACACCGGCGCGCCGGTGTGCAGATGCGAGCCGAGCGGGGTGCCGATCAGCGGGGCGCCGGCGCCCACCGACCACGGCCACAGTCCGGCGACCTGCGCGGTGGTGGCCCGGTATTCGACGGGGCGGCCCACCACGTTCATCCGGCCGCCGCCGGGGCCGACATAGCCGCGATCGGTCAATTGCGCCGTGCCGCGGTCGAATCCGTCCTCGACGACTGCTTCGATGCGGGCCGCGGCATTGACGCGACGCAGGTCGTCGGTGCGAATCCGGAACGCCGCCCAGGCGGCGCGTAATCCGGCGCCCTCGCGAGCCACCGCCTCCAGCCGCGCCCGGTCCGCGTCGTCGAGCAGGGGCGGACCCTGATTCTTCTTCTTGACCGGTTTACTGCGCCGATCCCGCCGATTGCCCGTCTCGGCGTCGGCACGAGCAGCCCGCGAAAGCTGTTCATAGGACGCCATTGTGGAGCCGCTGCGATCGCGGAGCGTGCGCTGGCCCCGGCCGGAGCGCCGCGCGGGCGCTTCCGTCCGCCGGCGCGACGACCCGGCACTGTATTCGGTGCGCGTACTCCGCCGCGGCGCCGGCTCGTAGTCGCCGGTCATGTAGCGCCCTCCGCGCGTCTCGGGCGATTCCTGGTCGAATCCGGCCGGCAGCTCGGCCGAGTGCGGGGTGCCATGCGCATAGGAAATCTCTCGATCGTCGGACCGGTCCTGTGGCCCGCCCACCCGGCGCCGAGTGCGGGCACCGGCCGAATTGTCGTGCGCCGCATCGTGGTCGGCGACACGAGACGTGGACCTCGTGTCACCGCCGGAGCGGGCCGCGATCCGGTCGTCGGCGGAGACGCCGCCGGCCGCATCGGCTCGACCGCTCGGGCGGGAGCGCACGGATTCGTTGGTGTCCGCGGCGGCGTCACCGGGGGAACCGTGCCGCTCGGCCTCCGCGGCCAGAGCGGCGCGATCGCCGTGCACGAGATCCGCACCCTGGTCCGGTGAGTCGTGGTCGCTCCGCACCGGGCGGGTGGTCGGCGAGTCCGCATCACCGGGCGATGGCTGAGCCGCTCCGGCCGCGCTCCCGTCCCGACTGGAGTCCTCGGCGGTACCGGTCTCCTGCTGTCGAGGGCCGCTCGCTGGCGGCGGTGTCACCGTATCGCGGTCAGCACCATGGCTTTCGCGGTCTGCACTGTCCTTCCCGCCCGCGATCCGGCTACCGGCTCGCGGTGTCGCCGTGCCGGTCGTCACGACGTCGCTGCGCGTGTCGTCGTTCTCGGAGAACGTCGTTCGCGCTGCCGGGTCACCGTCCGATCCGCCATCGCGGCGCGGGTGCG
This sequence comes from Nocardia nova, assembly GCF_002933465.1. Taxonomy (GTDB): domain Bacteria; phylum Actinomycetota; class Actinomycetes; order Mycobacteriales; family Mycobacteriaceae; genus Nocardia; species Nocardia nova_B. The sequence continues at coordinate 60,137 of NZ_PSZE01000011.1, read as the reverse complement.
TGTTCGACCGTTCGATGTCCCGGCCGCCGTAGGACCCGTTGCGCGCCGACTCCGATGTCGACCGGCCGGTGCGGTTCCGCTCGGACTCCAACGCATTTCCGCCCGCACGCCCACGGGCGCCGGCTGTATCGCCGGTCCCGCGCCGGTTCCCGTCGCGCCCGGCCGATCCGTCTCGGCCGCCGTCCGCCGGACGACGACGGCCGGGTTCCGGCTCGGTCCGCCGCGTCGCGCGCTCGCCCGCGGCGGATCCGCGCCTCGCCGCATCGTCACCGCGCCGCCGCTGACTCCCCGAGCCGCGCTCACCGGAGATCGGGTCACTGCTCGAACCAGGCTGCGGCGCAGAGTATTCGGTACTCCGTGGAGAACGCGCACCGCCGCCCACACCCGGGTCGGGTGCCGGGCGACGCTCGGTCTCCCGCCGGGGAGCCGCCACTGCTCGGGTGCGTCCGGAACCATCCGCGCCGACATCCGTGCGCGAGGGCCCCCTCGCCCGCCCACCACGATCCGGCGGCACGGCGACGTCCGGTCGGGTACGCTCGCCCTCCTCGCGTCGCGCTCGCCTACGCGCCGGTCGCAGCGGCACGTCGTCCCAATCGGCAGGTGCACCACCGTATTCCGAGCGGGGCAGGCCAGGCGCGTAGGCCTCGATTCCCCACTCGTCGTCGTGGGCCGTGCGCGTGCGCGGCCGGGCCTGGACCGGATTCTCCGGATCCACCACCCGTTCGCTGTAGCGCGGTGGTTCGCCCCGGTAGCGAACCGGCGGCTCGTGCTCACCTGCCATTTGCGCTCACCCCGCCAATGCCTTGGGAATACTCGCGTGTTCCGGCAAGATCACCCCGCAGCCGAGTGAGGCCGCGAAGGCCGCCGCCTGATAGCGGTAGCAACGCCGAATCTTCAACCGGGCCTGTGTGGACAGGTCGCGGGTAATGGCTTCGATCCGCGGCAGATCACCGCGCAGCGGTTCGGTGATGGTGACGAGCGCACCGAATCGGGTCACGCCGTGACCGCGCGCCTGTTCCTCACGCGCCTGCTGGGTGGCACCCACCCGCAGCGTCGCAGAGGCGGAGACCACGCCCCGTTCGCTCTGCTGCGCGACCAGCGCGTTCTTGTAGTCGTCGTCCACGATCTCGGCGGCGTCGGCGGCCGAATGCGGACGGTAGACGATCGCGATCCGCTTGCGCGGGACCTCCGGATTCGGTGCCAGCAGTCGCTGCAGCACCCGCTCGTCGACCGCGCCCTCGGGTGCGGCGTCCATCTCCCAGGTAACCGACCGGCCGCCGTCGTGGATGAACTGATCCCAGCGTTCCTCGTGCGAGATCGGGCCCGCGTCGGCCCAGTCCAGTCCGTGCCCGCCGATCTCGCCGGCAGCCACCTCCAGATCAGCCTGCGCGGCCGGGTCATAGCTGCGGCGGATGAACGAGATCACCTCGTCGGCCGACATCGGCTGCGCCCGCACGCCCGCTTCGGCCAGCGCCGCGCAAATCCCCGGCAAGCGGCGGCCGATTTCGACCGCCTCCTCGGCCGGATTCTTGCGCCGTTCTGCGGTGGTGGCCTTGAACGTGAGCGCCACCCGGGGCAGCAATTGCACACGCTCCTGCGGCAGTTCGGTCGCCAGCTCGTACATCACCTGCTGCGCCAGCGCCGGCGATTCCGGCCGGGTGATGGTGGAAACCTCGGTGAGCAAACGGTTTCCGGTCTCCGGCACGGTATCGATGACGGGAACCACCGCGACGATGTCGGAGGTCTGACCGAGCGAGGCCAGAAAGGTTCCCCAGGCGGCCACCCATCGATCGATCACCGGCTGGTCGACCGCCTCGTGTCCCTGCGGCCAGGCCCGCAGCACGACCGTGTACTGGGCGAACTGCGGCAGATGGATCATGCCGAAGCTATAGCCGCCGGCGTCGATCCCCTCGTACAGCCGCGAAGGCGCCATCAGTCCGGGCAGCCGCGCGACACCGCCCGGGATGCGGGAGAACCGCCCGCCGCGATAGACGTGCTCGCCCTTGCTGCGACCGCGCAACCAATGGAACATCATCAATCCCGTCTCGTAACCGGAGCGGCCCCCCGTCCGCCACACCAGTGGAACCATCACGACCACACCGATGATCGCGACGAACAGCGCCGGTTTCGGCCCGGCGACCAGCGCCGTCATCAGGGCGGTGATGACGACGACGAAGCCGAGCACCGTCTCGCCCCAGCGCAGCCCGAAAAGACCTGCGCTGCGGGGCTTCTGCCACAGCCCGTACGAGCGGCGCTCGTAGGTGTCGGTCGTCGTCATCGCGGAATGGTGCTCCTGCCGAGGTCGGGTGCGCGGTTGGCCCAGCGGTCACCGGCGATATCGCCCATGGCTTCGTCGGCGCGGTTGAGATGCGCACCCGCGGCCCGGGCGGTCGCGATGTTGTTCATGGCTCGCGACGCGCCGGAGGGTACCGCTGCGGCACCGCCGGGTGCGCGTGGACTCGCGGGCGCCTGCTGGCCCCCGCCACCGCCGCCACCCGGCCGGGGTCCGCGCGGCGGGACGGGCCGCGGACTGCCGCCGCGACCGGTACCCCCCGGTGGACGCTGACCTCCGTTACGGCCCACATATCCGGGCGCGCCCGCCGCCGCCTGCGTGCGCACACCGACCGCCTTGGTGCCGACTGCGCCTAGCGCGGCCGCACCCAGCAGCACGCCACCGGTGGCGGCCAGACCCGAACCGCCGCTGCCGACGATCGCCACCGCCGGGGTGACCAGCCGCATCAGCGCGGGCAGGACGAAGGCCACACTGCACAGCAGCACGATGGCGACCAGCATCCGCTGGGCCTGATCGGCGTCGGGCAGACCCGAGGTCGGTGTCGTCGAGTTGGTGTCACCGGCTGTGACGAAGGCGATCATGTAGACGATCGCGGCGACCGGTTTCCACAGCATGAACGCGATGATCCAGCCGATCAGCTTCGGATAGGCCTGCCGCCCGGTACTGGTGCCCGACGCCGCCGCGGCCAGCGGCAGCACACCCGCGGCCACCACCAGCATGCCCTGACGCACGATTGCGAGCACGATCTGCGCCAGCGCGCCGAGCAGCCCGACGATTGCGATGATCAGCACCAGGCCGGGCGAAAAGGCTTGCAGCTTGGAGGTTTTCACCATCAGCTCGGCGAGGCTGCGGGCATTGCCGTTGGTGGCGTCCTCGATCACCCACTGCGAGAAGCGATCCGAGGCCTGCGTACCCGCGACCACCACCGCGCCCAGCATCCAGGAACTGAAGACCACCCGGGCGAACATCCGGAATGATTCCGCGGCCTCGCTCAGTGCCGCACCGCGTCTGGCTTCGGCGAGTCTGGCGCCGGACAGGATCACCGATACGATCAGCAGCAGGATCTGCGCTTGGTAGGTGTAGTCGTTGATCTTCTGGAACAGCGCTCCCCCGTCGCTGATCCGATCGTTGGGCACCTTCATCCAGAAGGTGAGCGCCAGAATCAGCGCCTCCCCGAGACCGTTCATCAACGAGTCGACCACCTTGCCGAAGGTGGAATCCCACGCCTTGTCCTTCACCGCGTTCGCGGCGTCACCCGGATGGGTGGCGGCGTTGCCGGCCTTGCACGCCGCGGAGGCGGCATCGCCGAGCGATACACCGGGCAGACCCAGACCGTCGAGATCGTCGTGAATCTCGTTGCAGGTCTGGTCGAATCCGTAGGTCTGCCCGTAGGCCACCGTCGGGGTCGCGATCATGACGGTGAACACGACCGCGAGGATCGTGACGATGCGCCTCACCATGAGATCCACTCCTCGATGCGTCGCAGGGAATCGATCCGGACCATCGGCTGACTCTCGTGCCTTTCTCGAAATCGCTGTGCTCACCATCGGGTCCACCCTTCGAGGGTGTCGATGTACTCGCTCGGCGTGGCTCTGGTGTCGGTGGGCTTGAGTCGCCAATCCCCGTTGTCCCACACCATGACCAGCCGGATCGCCGCCCACACCTGTTTGCCGTCGTTGACCGGTCCACGGGCGGCGAGCCGCACGATCGCCATATCGTCGGCGTAGTTCTCGATCCGGAACGCGTCGGGTGCGACCAGGTACTTGGTGATCCGCGCCGGCTGCTGATCGGGCAGTTTGCCGTCACCGCGCGCCTTGTCGTAGGCCGCGATCTGCTGGGCCGAGACCCGCACCTGGCGCACGTACAGATCCCGGTCGCCGGGCCGCGCGTTGAGCCGATAGGTGATCTGTGCCGCCGCCAATGCCGCCCCCTGCGGTGTATGGGAATAGCCGACGGCCAAACCCTTGTCGTCGATCCGGGTCGGACCGTCGCTGGTGGAGAACGGCACCGAGGCGCCGTAGACCCGCTGCCAGCCGCGCGGTTCGGTGGTGCCGGCGGGTGCCGCGGTCAGCCAGTCCGAATCCGACGAGCTGTGCTGCTGCGCGGAGTTCTGCGGAAGCGGTTGTCCCGCAGGGTTGTTGGGAATATCGACCCGCCGGCCGAACAGATCCGTATCGGGTCCGGCGAATCCGGTCGCGCCCGAGCCCGCGACGGGCGAGGGCGGCGGATCCGCTTTCCGGGCTCCGGAAGAGGAGGTGTCGCGGCCGACGTAGACGAAGACGCCGACGATCACGATCAGGGCGATCACGGCAGCGGAGACGATGACGCCGAAGGAGACGCCGCTGCGCTCGTCGTAGGTGTCCTTGTTACTCATACCGTCACCTCCTGTCGCAGGTCGTCGTCGACTGTCGTTTCGTCGACTGTCGTTTCGTCGAATGTCGTTTCGTCGAATGTCGTTGTCGCCGTGGTGTCGTCGGCGTGCATGCGGAAATCTGTCACCGGCTCACGCGGGAAGCAGGGTCAATGCGATCGCACTTGCCGAACTGGCCACGATGGCGCCGATCAGGCTCATCACGATGCCGTGCGAGGCGTCGTTGACGGCCATATCGTCGCGCATCGCCGACCACAGCCGGCCCGCGGAGATGATCATCCAGGCCAGGCACAGCAACAGCACGCACCACAGTAACCAGTTGATCAGCTGCATGATCGGTTCGATCACGTCCGCGGGCATCTGCTTGTAGGCCAGCACGATCGCGGCGCCCCTCACGATCCGATGACTGCGTTCATGATCGTGCCCGCACTGGTGGCGACGATGCCGCCGATCATGGCGCCCGCCACCATCTTCGGAGACTCCAGGCCGCCGCCGGTCCACTTCTCCCACGCGAAGCGGCCACCGGCGTAGGTGATGCCCATGATGCCCGACAGCAGCACGAACCACGTGAAGTAGCGCACCAGTTTCATGAGCTTGTCGGCGGCCGGCGGCGTCTCGGGTGTCGGATTCCCGACCTGAGCGAGAACAACGCCGTACGTCTCGTGTACAGCGGCCAGGATGGTACTCATCGAGCGTCCTTCTCAATAGGTGATCGGAATACAAAGCCGGGTACCGGAGGTACACCGTCGGAAACAGCTGTCGGCGTGGTCGCGGCAGCGCAACGTCCGGGCACGATCATCGGTGCTCCTCCTGTTGCGAACCGGCGCCGACCGTCTCCCGCACCAGGTCGACGATGCTCATTCCCAGCGCGTCCACCTCGTGCGGAACTTCTTGCAGCGGATCGAGTTTGCGTTTGCGCTGCTGTGGCGGCGGGTCGCTCGGCGACCACACCGGCAGCTGATCGGGTTCGACCAGCGTCCACTCCTCGATCCAGGGCATCTGCCACACCTGTCCGGCCAATGCGCCGACCACATCGCGGTAGCGCCGGATCTCGGCCGGAATCCGGCCCGGACGCGCGGCCACGGTCACCAGGCCCAGCACCTCGCTCGGCCCCGCGAGCCCGGCCCGGTGCTGGCGCAGCAGATCATGGGCGCGGGTCAGCCCGGCGATGGTCTCGCGGGCGACCAGCACCACGAAGGGTGATTCGCGTTCGAACACACCGGGCCAGCGCCGGTGCGAATCCGCCGCAGGCGCAAGCACATGCGCGAGGGTACTGGCTCCGGCGCCGCCGTGCACCCCCAGCAACCACACCAGCGGCGCACGTCCGGCACCCGGCACCGGACGGTCCCAGATGGGCGCGCGACGAGACTCCGCCGGGGCGACAACGCCTGCCGCAGGCGGGTTTTCGGAAGAGCGAGGTTCCTTCATGGCCGCGGTCATGATGCCATCCCGCTGAGCAGCCGCCGGTACGCCCTCCGGGTTTCGGCATCGAGTGCGTTGTGACGCACCAGCTCTCCGCGCGCCAGGTGGGCGTCGTACGGGATCTCGCGGATGTCGCGCACCCAGCCGGTGAGATGTTCGCGCAGATGATCGGCCACCCGAGAGTTGTTGCCGGGCACCTGATGTGAGATCACGATGGTGGTGTCGCCCACGATGCCGCCGCCCTGCCCCTCGGCGTGACCGCCGAATTCGTCGTCGAGCCATTCCAGCGTCACCCGCAAACGATTGGCGGCGTCGGCACGCGCCGGAATCGACAGCACCAGAGCCACTTCCGCGTCCTCGAGCAGCGGCCGCAGCTGACGGGCGGCGATCGGGCTGCCGCCGTCGTACACCGGGGTGTATCCGGCGTCGGCGACGGCCCGGGCCACCGTCAGATAGGTGGCGCGGCGGCGCAGCGGGGAGGCGTCGCGCCACAGCAGGCCGATACCGGAGCTCGCCTGCGAGAGACATTCCTTCAGTGGCGCCGGTTCGTCGTCACCGCGGCCGTACAGCCACTGTTGCAGACTGATCGGACTCAGATGTTCGTCGGCGCCGCGCAAGGCCAGATCGCTGCCGGCCACGGTGGCATCGACGGCGACCGCCGCCGCCTCAGCACCCAATTCACCCGCGAGTCCCAGTGCGGTGGTGGTGGTTCCGGCCCCACCACAGCCGCCGACGACCAGGATCGGACGCGGCAGGCCGCCGCCCTCGCCGTCGTCACGCCGACCCTTGCGTAACCGGACCACCGGCGCCCGTCCACGCGGTCGCGAGCCCGCCGCGACGTCCGCGTCGGACGTCTCGTCGAGCCATCGGCTCCAGTCCTGTCCCATCTCAGCTCTCCTCTTACCCGGCCGTGATGCCCGTGATCAGGGTGCGGCCGCCGACCACCGCGGTGGTCACCAACTGCTTGTCGTAGGTGGCGGGGGCCGCGCCCGGCCGCCGTTCGGTCACCTCCACCGAATACCTGTTGTCGGCCACAGTGACCACCCGCACGCAATAGTCGGTGCCCAGCGGCACCGAGGCGATGCCGCGCTGGATCACCGGCGCCGGCGAAACCGCCGCATCCGGCGCCACCACCTCGCGTGCACGCTCGGCCGAGCGTTCGACATAGAAGGCGTGCTGGAACCACATGATCGCGTCCGGCCCGGAATCGGTGCCGCCGACCTCGGCGCCGCGCACCACGCGCGCGGACCGCTCGGTCGGGCAGTGCCCGGCCGAACCCACCCGCGGGCCGGAATCGGGGCCGAACGCCGAGGTGAGCCGCAGCATCGGCGCTTCGTCGCCCACCGCCGGCCGCGCCGGCAGCGGCGCCACCGACTGTTTTCCGTCGTCACCGGAGCGCAGCAGATACAGCGCGAAACCGCCTGCGGCGACCAGCAATAGCACGGCTACCGCGAGCACCAGGGCGACCCGCAACCGGCTCGGGCGGATATAGTCGCGCAGCGCCGGTGAGGCCGACCCGGGGCCCCGGCGCACGATCCGGCCCGCGGCGCCGTCGCCGTGTTCGCGCCGGGGCGGCAGAATCCACTCGGGCGTGTCCACGTCGTCGCGCTCGTCCGGGTCGTCCCTCGGCGAGCGCGCCCCGGATCCCTCCGCATCGTCGCCGTCGGCACCGGCCGGGCGGGACCGGCGGCGGCCACGGGCCCGGCCCTCGCCGATCTCGGCGTCGCGGGGCAGACGCAGCACCTCACCCTCGTGGACCGGATAGTCGTCGTCGGGCCCGGGTGCGTGGCTACCGACCCAGTCGGTCCAGCCCCCCACGAATTCGCTGCGTCGCGTGGCCGGTTCGTCGGCGAACGGAATGTCGAACGGCTCGGGCTCGGTGTCACGGATGTAATGCGGATACCGCGCCGCCCCAGGTTCCGCCTCGTCGTCGACGGCATCGGATTCCCCCGGCGTGGCCGGGGGAGCGGCGTGTTCGGGTTCCAACGCCGGGAACCACCGTTGGGCTTCTTTGTACGGCTTCAACATTCCCTCATCCCCGCGGAGCCGGGCACGTCGTGCAGCATCGTCGGACCCTCTCGGCGATCAGTTCGTGGAGAACGGGTAGTTGTTGTCAGCGGTACCGCCATGGGACGTCGCCAACGGCACACCACCGGGTGCGGCGTCGCCGAGGCCCTTCCCGAACGGAAATTGTCCCGTACCCGACGAATTCGGCGAACTCGACGCGCCGTCCGGCGCCGCCGAGATTCGGGCCATACCACATCCACACAGGTCAATGGGTGTGAAAGGGGGTATCTCGAACGCCGAATCGAGGGCCGGCGCGGATGTGGATGCGTGAAATCCGCAATGAGGACCCGACGCGACCGATACGGTCGCCGCCGAGCATGTCAGCACGGTCAGCATGATCTGACCCCCTTTAAACCCGCTGTCTGCAACAGTTCTGAGGGTCGAGTGCCGCTGCGACCCGTCCGGCGATCATCATGTGGATTCGAGTTGTCGCCGAACATCGCGCGCGCCCCGAAACGCAATAAACCGTAACAGAATCCGGCTCGGAGTGCAGGCTCTCCGTCGGCGCGCGAGCACATCCGCGATCGCCGCACGCGAACCTTCCTACCTGCGCGAAGGATTCGCCGCGGCCGAACCGACCGACCGGCACCGAGAGCCGGCACGGACCCTGGCAACTGTGCGGCAAATGCGCAATTCGAGCCCGGCGGAGGGCAACTCGCCGCGACTCCGAACACCTGCCCCAAATATGTTGCCGAACAATTGCCATTCGCCGGTACCGCACATTCCGCCCATTCCGATACCGCCATCGCGGTTCCGTCGGCCTCTCACGGCGCCGTCACCACACCACCGCGGATCGGCGCACCGGTCCCCGATGCCGGGCAGCCGGTCGCGGACGGCAGACTGATCGGGTGAGCAACTTTCCCGTCGCCGCGGTCGCCTGCGCCTTCGTCGGCGCCCTGCTGTTCGCCGTGTCGGCGGTCGCCCAACAACGCGCGGCGGCCGACGTTCCGGCCGGTGACGCGCTGGTAGCCCAGCTCATTCGCAATCCGCGCTGGTGGGCAGGCATTATCGGCGACGCCGGCGGCTTCGTCTTCCAGGTGGTGGCGCTGGCGCTGGGATCGGTGCTGATCGTGCAGCCGATCCTGGTGACGGCCCTGGTCTTCGCGTTGCCGCTGGCCGCGCACTACAGCCGCCGCCCGGTTACGCCGATCATGTGGGCGCACGCGGTCGCCCTTTCGGCCGCGCTGGCCTGTTTCCTCGTCGTCGGCGACCCCACCGAGGGCATCTCCGACGCGCCGTGGTCGACCTGGATGTGGCCGCTGGTGCTGGTTCTCGGCGTGGTCGCCGCCGCGGTCGTGGTGGCGGTGGTGGTCCGGGTGACCGGATTGCAGGCGCTCATGCTGGGAACCTCGGCCGGCCTGCTGTTCGGCGTCTCCGCCGCGCTCACCCAGCACGTCATCCAGCTGTTCGGGCGCGGGCTCGGCACAGCGCTCACCAGTTGGCAGCTGTACACCCTTGTCGCCGCGGGCGTCGTGGGGCTCTATCTGCAGCAGCGCGGCTACCAGGTCGGGGCGCTGTCGGCCTCGCTGCCGGCCTTCACCGTCGCCGAACCGCTCGGTGCTGCCTTCCTCGGCCTCACCGTGCTCGACGAGCGGCTGCGGACCGGCCCGATCGGCACCGTCGTCGTCATCGCCTCCGTGCTGGTGATGTGCGTGGCCGCGGTACAGCTGTCGCGCGCCCAGGCGGAACTGCCACCGGCGGATCAGGCCGCCGAGGTCACCCGGTAGACGTCGTAGACGCCCTCCACATTGCGGACCACGTTCAGCAGATGCCCCAGATGCTTCGGATCGCCCATCTCGAAGGTGAACTTGCTGATCGCCACCCGGTCACCGGAGGTCATCACCGACGCGGACAGGATGTTGACCTTCTCGTCGGCCAGCACCTTGGTCACATCCGACAGCAGCCGGGTGCGGTCCAACGCCTCGATCTGAATCGCCACCAGGAAGACCGACGACGGCGAGGGCGCCCACTTGACCTCGATGATCCGTTCCTGTTGTGCCCGTAGCGAATCCGCGTTCGTGCAGTCGGTCCGGTGCACACTCACCGCGCCGCCGCGGGTCACGAAGCCCATGATCTCGTCGCCCGGTACCGGTGTACAACATTTGGCCAGCTTCGCGACCGTACCGGGGGCGCCGGGGATTTCGACGCCTGCATCGCCGATGGTGCGCTGCCGCGCCGGCAGCGTCGACGGCGTACTCCGCTCGGCCAGTTCGTTTTCCACGTCGCCGACGCCGCCGAGCTGCGCCATCAGGCGTTGCACGACGTGGTGCGCCGAGACCTGGTTCTCCCCCACCGCCGCGTACAGCGCGGAGATGTCGGCATAGTGCAGTTCGTGCGCCAGTGCGGACATCGCGTCCACGCTCATCAGCCGCTGCAGCGGCAGACCGGAGCGGCGGACCTCCTTGGAGATCTGCTCCTTACCGGCCTCCAGGGCCTCCTCGCGGCGTTCCTTGGCGAACCACTGCCGGATCTTGGCCTTCGCCCGCGGCGACACCACGAAGTTCTGCCAGTCCCGGCTCGGACCGGCGTTCTGGGCCTTCGAGGTGAAGATCTCGACGACCTCACCGTTCTCGAGCTGCCGTTCCAGCGCCACCAACCGGCCGTTGACCCGCGCGCCGATGCAACGATGACCCACCTCGGTATGGACCGCGTAGGCGAAGTCGACGGGTGTCGACTCCTGCGGCAACGTGATCACATCGCCCTTCGGCGTGAACACGAAGATCTCCGGGGATTTCAGGTCGAACCGCAGCGACTCCAGGAACTCGGCCGGATCCGCCGCCTCCCGCTGCCAGTCCAGCAGCTGCCGCATCCAGGCCATATCGTCGACCTCGGCGGCGTCGCCGGAATGTTTGCCCTTGGTCTCCTTGTAGCGCCAGTGCGCGGCAATACCGAATTCGGCGGTGCGGTGCATGTCATGGGTACGGATCTGCACCTCCAGCGGTTTGCCGTCCGGACCCACCACAGTGGTGTGCAGCGACTGGTAGACGCCGTAGCGCGGCTGGGCGATGTAGTCCTTGAACCGGCCCGCCATCGGCTGCCACAGCGAATGCACGACGCCGACCGCGGCGTAGCAGTCGCGCACCTCGTCGCACAGGATCCGGATGCCGACCAGGTCGTGGATGTCGTCGAAATCCTTACCCTTGACGATCATCTTCTGATAGATCGACCAGTAATGCTTGGGCCGGCCCTCGACGATGGCGTTGATCCGGCTCGCCGCCAGGGTGTTCACGATCTCGGCCCGCACCCGCGCCAGGTAGGTGTCGCGGGAGGGTGCGCGGTCGGCCACCAGCCGCACGATCTCGTCGTACTTCTTGGGGTGCAGGATGGCGAACGCCAGATCCTCGAGTTCCCATTTGACCGTGGCCATACCGAGCCGATGCGCCAGTGGCGCAATGACTTCCAGCGTCTCGCGCGCCTTCTTCGCCTGCTTCTCCGGCGGCAGGAAACGCATCGTGCGCATATTGTGCAGCCGGTCGGCGACCTTGATCACCAGCACCCGGGGATCGCGGGCCATCGCGATGATCATCTTGCGGATCGTCTCGGCCTCCGCGGCCGCGCCGAGGTTGACCTTGTCCAACTTTGTCACGCCGTCGACCAGATGTGCCACCTCGGATCCGAAATCCGCGGTCAGCTCGTCCAGTGAATAGCCGGTGTCCTCGACGGTGTCGTGCAGCAGCGCCGCCACCAGCGTGGTGGTGTCCATCCCCAGTTCGGCCAGGATGTTGGCGACCGCCAGCGGGTGGGTGATGTACGGGTCGCCCGACTTGCGGAACTGATGCGAATGCTTCTCGTCGGCTACGTCGAAGGCGCGCTGCAGCAACTGCAGATTCGCCTTGGGATACAACTCCCGGTGCACGGTCGCCAGCGGCTCCAGTACCGGCTTGACCGCGGCGATACCCCGCTGCCCGGTCATCCGGCGGGCCAGCCGGGCCCGCACCCGGCGTGAGGCCGAACTCGGCACCGCCGCCGGCGTGCCCGGCTGCTTCATCGGCATGTTCCGCGGCGAGGGCGCCGCGGGCTGCCCGTTCCGGTCGGCGCCCGACGTCGGCGCCGCCGGACGCGGCGCGGCGGAGGTGGCCGACGGAGTCGACGGTGCGGCATCACCGGCCGCCGAATTCCCGGCATTCGCCTTCTCCAGATGCTGAGTCATGCCACCACCTCTCACGCCTCGATCGCCACACCCTAGCCGACCGCTTCAACAGCCCAGAACACCCACTTTAGTAGGAGTTTTCCCGGAGGTGCACCGGTCCGGTCCGACGCACCCCGTTCGTTCAACCGGTTCCGGAGTCCGATTCATCCACCAACCCGGCCGGGGTCAATTCGAGGCGTCGCGTGACGCCGATCTCATCGAGAAAGCGCGGGTCGTGGCTGACCACGATCAGCGCACCCTCGAAGCTGGTCAGCGCCTCGGTGAGGTGGCGGAGGCTGGGCAGATCGAGGTTGTTGGTGGGCTCGTCGAGCAGCAGCAGTTTCGGCGCCGGTTCAGCGAGCAGCAGGACCGCCAGCGCGGCTCGCAACCGCTCGCCGCCCGACAGCGCCCCCGCCGCGACATCGGCGTCGGCGCCGCGGAACAGGAACCGCGCCAGTTGTGCGCGGATTTGCTCGGCACCGGCGTGCGGCGCCGCCGCGGAGACGTTGTCGACGATCGACAGCCGCTCGTCGAAGATGTCGAGTCGCTGCGGCAGCAGCCGCCACGGCACCTTCGGCGGTTCCTCGACGAGGCGATGCAGCAGGGTCGTCTTGCCGGCGCCGTTGCGCCCGGTGAGAGCGATGCGTTCGGGACCGCTCACCCGCAGCGTGACCACCGGCCCGTTGGCCAGCCGCACCTGTTCCATCGCCACCACGTCCTGGCCGGAATAAAGCCTGGTTCCGGGCAGGTCGACACGGATCTCCCGATCGTCGCGCAGCAGTTCCTGGGCCTGCTCCAGCGTCGATCTGGCCTCCTCCACTTTCGCGATGTGGTTGTTGCGCAGTTTGCCCGCCGACACCTGCGCCTGTCGTTTGCGCTCGGCCATCACGATCTTCGGCTCGCGTTTGGTGTCCCACATCTTCTGCCCGTAGCGCTGGCGCCGGTCCAGTTTGATCCTGGCCTCCACCAGTTCGCGCGACTGTTTGCGCACATCACTGCGGGCATCGCGGATCGCTGCGCGCGCGGCCTCCTGCTCGGCCTCGACGATCAGCTCGTAATCGTCGAAATTCCCGCCGAACGTGCGGATCTCACCGCGCCGCAGTTCGGCGACGGTAGTGACCCGCCGCAACAGTTCGCGGTCGTGGCTGACGGTCAGCACAGTGCCGGCGAATCCCTCGACCACGTCGTACAGACGTTGGCGCGCAGCGGAATCCAGATTGTTGGTGGGTTCGTCGAGCAACAGCACATCGGGTTCGCGCAGCAGTTCTGCCACCAACCCGAGCAATACCGTCTCCCCGCCGGACAGGGTGTTCAGGCGCCGATCCAGTTGTGCGACATCGCCGGCGAGGTAGTTCAGGCCCAACCGGCCGAGCAGCGCGATCGCCGATTCCTCGACATCCCAGCGGTTTCCGACCCGGTCGAAATCGGCCTCGGTTCCCGCTCCGGATTCGATGCGATGCAGCGCGGCCCGCACCTCGCCGATGCCGAGCACGGCGTCGACGCGCTGTCCCGCGGCCAAGCCGAGGTCCTGGCGCAGATATCCGAGCCGCCCCGCGACCGCCACCGAACCACGTGCGGGTCGCAATTCCCCGGTGACCAGGCGCAACAGCGTGGACTTTCCGGCTCCGTTACTGCCCACCACACCGACATGGCCGGGTCCGAGCACCGCGTCGAGACCGTCGAACACGGAGGTGCCGTCGGGCCATACGAAGGTGAGATCGGACAGAGAAATAGTCGAAATAGACATATGCGTGCTCCTGAGGGCGGCGGGAATGGCACGCAGATGTGCGGGCCACGCGATGGCTACCTCAGAAGAGCAACGGCACGACTCCGATCAACGGAAACAAGACTCGGCAACTTTAGCGGACCGGAAGGGGGGCCGCAAGATCAGGTCGCCGGTGACACGCGCCACGGGCGACGGAAGTCGTTGCGGCTCAGTTGATTCGGAAGACCGGGAAGCCGGGCGCGATGGCGGCGAGTTCGGCGTCGGTGGCGTCGGCGGTCACACCCTCGAAGAACTTGCCGACCTCCCAGCCCCACTTCTTCAGGTACAGCCGCAGCACGGGCACCTTGTCGGCGTCTGCGACCTCGGTCACCGTGAATACCTCGGTCTTACGCCCGAGCCGCAGTTCCCCACCGCCGGCGACGCGGATATTGCGGACCCACTGCGTACGTCCACGAGGAGCGACCAGATACCGGGTTCCGTCCGCATCCTGCAGGACGTTGACCATCGTGGTCCGCCACTCTCCGGAGGTGCGACCGCGCACCGCCAGCAGCCGGGAACCCATCACGCTGATGCCCCACTTCGGGAGGGCGTTGAATATCCGGTTCACGATCGGGTCGATTCCGGTCGGTGCGATGTACCGGGTGGCGTTCATGACTACTCCTCGCTTTTGTGAGCGCTGCTCTCTTAGATGACTCAATTCTCACCCGTCTGCGCGCCCCCGTCAAGAGCAATGCTCACATTTGTGGAAGTCCAGACCTCTGGACACAATCGGCTGCGTTCAACGCCGTCAGGCGGGTATTCGGCCGACATGTACAGATATAGAACCTATGGGACAAACCGCACGGGTGGACTGGCGGCGATCGTCAGCACGGTCGGCGGTGTGCTCGCTCTGATCGAGATCGTCTACATCCTGCTGCAGGTCTTCGACGCCAACCAGACCAACCGGTTCTTCACCTTCATCAAGGGATTGGCCGAACCGCTGGCGCTGTTCTTCCCGGGCCTGTTCAACACCGGCTCCCGAGATTGGGACATCATCATCAATTACGGTCTGGCAGCGGTGTTCTGGCTCGTGGTGACCGGGATCATCGCGCGGCTGCTGGCGCGGATCTAGTGGCGCCGGGAGCGGATCGTCTCGGTGTCGATCAGCTCGGTGTCGATCAACTCGGTGTTCGATCAACTCGGTGTTCGATCAGCTCAGGGCTCGTGCGGGGTAAGGAATTCCATCCGGTGATGGTGCAGGAATTCGAAGGCCGGGGCCCAATGCCCGGTGAAGACGTCCTCTTCCTTACCCACCGCATGCTGTGAGGCCGCGCCTGTGCGCGGATCCTGGCAGACGACGCGAGCGTTGTGGCGCCCCGACGATACCGGTCCGCTGTCCAGCTCCACCGAACCGTCGGAACCGACCGTACGCCAGGGCATATCGATACCCGAGCCGGTGATCCGGCAGGTTTGCCCGGGTTTCTCCCCCGTGACCCGGGCCGTGACAGTGGCACCGCCGCGCAGCGCCGCTGAAGGAGTGGCCGCGGCAGTCGCGGCGCCGACGATGAACGCGACGCCCACCGCGCCCGCCAGAGCTGCCCCGATTCGGGTACGCCGACTGCGGCTCATCGCCACCACCGGTCGGCGTCTCCTGCTCCGGCTCTGTCGCGCACACTGCGGTACTCGTTCATGCGATCGTCCGTCGGTCGTTCATCCGGGCCCCCTTGCCGCACGTCAGCATAACGATCCCCCGCTCGGGCCCCACAACCGACACGCGAGTTACACCTGCACGATCGAAGTCAGCGGGTAGTCGCCCTGGCGAGCACGCCCGCCGAGTTCGCCGATCTCGAGCACCACCGCGGTCGCGACCACCTGCGCCCCGGCACTGCGGAACAGTTCCGCCGCGGCGGCCAGTGTGCCGCCGGTGGCGAGGACATCGTCGAGCAGCAGCACTTTGCGGCCGGTGAGGTCGATACCGTCGGCCGGAATTTCCAGCGCGGCGGAGCCGTATTCGAGGGTGTATTCGCGCGAGAGCACCGGTGGCGGCAACTTGCCACCCTTGCGCACGGCCACGACCCCGGTCCCCAGCAGCGCCGCCACACCCGCACCCAGCAGGAATCCGCGCGCGTCCACGCCCGCCACCAGATCGGCGTCGGGAGCGCAGGCGGCCAGACATTCGATCACCGCGTGAAAGCCCTCGGCGTCGGCGAATACCGGGGTCAGATCCGCGAAACGCACACCCTGGGTGGGGAAATCGTCGTGCCAGCGCGTCAGTCGCCCGACCACCTCGGCGGTCCGCGCGACCTTCTCCTCCGCGGTTTCGGCCGTTTCCACCATCGTGTGCTTACTCATCTACACCCGCTCCCTCATCCAGCGTCCAAGGACGCTCACCGCCGCAACACCCAGCGGTCCATATTCCAGCCCGCACCGGCCTTGGTGGGGCTCGCGACCCCGTTATCCAGCCCTTTCCCGAACGCTACGGTCCGAGGCGTGTTGAACAGCGGGATCGACGGCATCTCGTTCCACAGCAGCTTCTCGGCCTCGGTGTCCAGATTCAATACCGTCGCCGAATTGTCATCCGCCGCAAGCTGATCCGCGATCGCATCGTAACGCCCGTTGCCGAACCGCCCGAAATTCACACCCTGGCCGGTGCGCAACGCCGCCGTCGCCTCGATCCCCGGCAAGGAACCAGCGGGCCCCACGGCGGCCGCAGTGCCGCCGAGTACGGCGTCCACCTTCCCGGCGCCCAGTTCCGCGGGCGTGAAGTCCGCCGCACCGGCGTCGACGACGGTCACCCCCGCCGCCTTGCAAGCATCCGCGATCATCGCCACCGTGCGCGCACGACGATCGTCGGGACTGCGATAGCCGATCCGGATCGTCGGATTGGCCACACCGGCCGCGGTCAGGGCCCGCTGCGCACCCGGCGCGTCGCCCGCGCGGTATTTCTCCGCCGGACCCGTGATCGCCGGGTAGTACACCGAATCGGCCTGGACCGTCCGGGAATCGAGGGGCCCGGAACCCAGGCCGGACTTGTTGTCGAAACCCGGATGCCCCAGCGTGTCGAACAACGCCTGGCGCGGGACACACAGTGCGAACGCGCGCCGGGCATCGGTGGAGGCGAAGACGCCCGCGGTGGACAGCACCAACTGCTCGGCGCCACGGCCCGGTTCCTGATTCACCGAAAACTCGTTCAGACTCAGGTCTTTCACCGAGCCCGCGCCGATATCGACCACCTCGACGGAGTTGTCGGAGATCTTCTTCTTCAGATCGGCGTTCTTGGGCCACACCACGATTCGGGGAGTGGCGGGCTTGTTGCCCCACCACTTGTCGTTCTTGACCAGCACCAGACCGTCGCCGTCGCTGTAGGACTCGATGCGGTAGGGCCCCGAGGACGGCAGCAGGTCGGCGTTGATGTCACCGGATTTCAGATTCCAGCCGGTGTTCCAGAACTGCGCCAGCCGGTCCAGTGCGGCCAGGTCGCCGGACTGCACCGCCGCCACCACATTCGGCACGCCCGCGGCCTTGGCGGCGATGTGCGCCGGCATCAGATCACCGGCGTTGAACAGCGTCCGCCAGGCCAGGAAGTGGTGGTCGGGCCGGAACACCACGGTGGCGTCCTTGGATCCGGGCTGGCATTCGACCCGCTCGATATCGGAGTAGCCGGTGGTGGAGGCGGCGTCGAACAGCGGGATCGCGCCGCCCGGGCCCGGTTTGGTGAATCGCCCACTGCGCGCGGCCCATTCGAGCACGAGATCGTCGCAGGAGGTGGGCACGCCGTCGGAATAGACCGCGTCGCGGTTGAGCCGGTACCGGATGGTCTGCGCCTCGCCGGCCACCTCGTTCGCCGTGCCGACATCGGTGTCGGCGACGGGCTGGCCGTCCGGACCGGTGTAGTAGAACCCGGTCAGCACGCGGGCGAACAGCGCCGCGGAGCCGCCCGCGACACCGGCCGAACTCCCGCCGTTGTAAGTGGCCGGCACCGCGTCGACGGCATACCCGATGGATGGCACCTGGTTCTTGCTCGAACAACCCGCGATCACACCGGTGAGCAGTGCACCGGCCGCGATCACACCGAATGTCCGCCGGAGCGTCCGCCGCACGCGATCCGACCCCCTTCGCCTCATCAGTGGGTTCTCTTGTGCCGCTTCCCGGTGGGCCGGGCACCGGGTCTCGGTGCGGCGGAACCGCTGTCGCGGGTGCGGGTGGCCACCGGGGCGCCGGAGGCGCGACGGCCCAGCGTCTCACTCGTGCGGCCGGTATCGCCGGCGGCACGCTTGGCGAGCACCTTGCGGGTGTGCGCGGCCACCGGTCCGAAGCGCTCCTTGATCGACACCAGCAGCGGCACGGCGAAGAAGATCGACGAGTAGGCGCCGACGATCATGCCGACCAGCTGCACCAGCGCGAGGTCCTTCAGCGTGCCCACACCGAGCAGCCAGACCGCGATCACCAGCATGCCGACGATCGGCAGGATGCCGATCACCGTGGTGTTGATCGAGCGCATCAGCGTCTGGTTGGCGGCGAGATTTGCCTGCTCACCGTAAGTGCGCCGGGTCAGATGCAGAACCCCGCGGGTGTTCTCCTCCACCTTGTCGAACACCACGACGTTGTCGTAGAGCACGTAGCCCAGGATGGTCAGCAGACCGATCACCGCGGCCGGCGTCACCTCGAAGCCGACGATCGAATAGATGCCGGCGGTGACGATCAGGTTGAAGAACAGCGAGGCGATCGCGGCGATCGACATATCGCGTTCGAATCGAATGGCGATGTAGACCATCGTCAACAGGACGAACACCACCAGCGCGATGATCGCCTTGCGGGTGATCTGCCCACCCCAGGTCTCGCTGATCTCGGTGACGCTGATGACGCTGCGGCTGGCCGTACCGCTGGAATCCTTCGGGTGGTACTTCGTGAACAGCGCATCCGCGATCTTGTCCTGCTGCGCGGAATCCAGTGTCTCGGAACGAATCTCGAAGGAAGCCGAAGAACCGGAACCGACCTTCTGCACGGTGACCGGGCTGTGTCCCAGGGCTTGGGAGTAGGTGTCCGAGACCGACGTCGTGGTCATGCCGCTGGTCGCCGGGATCTGGATCTTCGTACCACCGGCGAAATCGATGCCGAGGGTGAAGCCGCGCACCGCGATGCTCAGCACCGCGATCAGGACCAGCACCGCGGCGATGCCGTAGTACAGCTTGCGCCGGCCGACGATCCGGAAGCCGCCGGTGCCGGTGTAGAGGCGTTCGAAGAATCCGTGCTTCGGTGCGTCCGCGGCGGGCAGCGACTCGTCCACGAATGGTTCCTCCAACACCTGACTGCGATTGTCGCTCATCGTGCCCCCGTCCCTACGAGCGTGCCGGCCGCCTTGCGTTCGCGCGCGAGCTGCTGCACCGCACCCAGACCGTTGACCGACGGCTTCGCCCAGAACGGCGAGCGCGAGGCCAGCATCATCAGCGGCGAGGTCACCAGGTACAGCACCACCACGTCGAGCACGGTGGTGAGGCCGAGGGTGAACGCGAAGCCCTTCACCTGCCCGGCCGCCAGGATGTAAAGCACCACCGAGGCGATGAGGCTGACGGTCTTACCGGAGAGGTTGGTGCGCTGCGCGCGAGCCCAGCCGCGCGGCACGGCCGAGCGGAAGCTGCGGCCCTCGCGCATCTCGTCCTTGATGCGTTCGAAGAACACGACGAACGAGTCCGCGGTCATACCTATACCGATGATCAGACCGGCGATACCGGCCAGGTCGAGAGTGAAATTGATCCACCTGCCGAGCAGCACGATGATGCCGTACACCGCCACACCCGAGGCCACCAGCGAGAATCCCGCCAGGAAGCCGAGCATCCGGTAGTAGAGCAGGCAGTACAGCAGCACCGCGACCAAACCGATCGCACCGGCGATCAAACCGGCATGCAGCGAGGCGAGGCCGAGCGTCGCCGACACGGTGGAGGCTTCCGACACCTCGAACGACAGCGGCAGCGAGCCGTACTTCAGCGAGTTGGCGAGTTCCTTGGCGGTGGAGGCGTTGAACTGGCCGGTGATCTGGGTGGTACCGCCGAGCTGCGGTCCCTGCTGCACGACGGGCGCGCTGATCACCTTCGAGTCGAGGGTGAAGGCCACCTGCTTCTGCAGGTATTCCTTGGTGAGATCGGCCCAGGCGTCGGCATTCTTGAACGTCAGATCGACCGCCCACTGCGACTGCTGGTTCAGCGACGAACTCGCATCCTTGATGTCCTGGCCGTCGATGCGCATCGGCGCCAGCAGGTACACCTCGTTGCCGTCCGACGAGCAGGTCACCAGCGGCAGCTTCGGATCGTCGTTACCGGCCAACGGGTCGGGCTTGCGGCAGTCCAGTTGCTGGGCCGCCAGCTGCTGGACCTGCGGGTCGGTGCTCTGACGCAGCGCGCGCGCCGCGTCGATCTCCTGCTTGGCCTGTTGCTGCGGCGTCAGCGCCGGATTCGGCGCACCGGGCTCCGGAGACGGCGCCGGAGTCGGAGTCGGAGTCGGGGCGGGCGTTGTCGGAGCCTGCGCCGGAGCCGGAAAGACCCGGTTCTGTGCGGTCGTGCCCGAGGATTCGCCGGTGCCGGACGTCTCACCCGAGGAGGCCGTACCCGAGGCGGTGCCGGATTCGTTCGACGGCTTCGACTCGGTACCGGGCGACGCACCCGGTGCGGGTGCCTGCTGACCCGCACCCGGAGCCGGGGTGTTCGCCGGCGGGGTGCCGGGCTGCTCCGCGCCGGGAGCGGGCTCGCCACCGGTCTGGACCTTGCCGTCCGGCCCCACCGGCAACGGCTGGCCGACCACCGGGCGGATGTAGAGCTTGGCCGTGGTGGCCAGCGACTTCGCCTGCTGCCCGTCGTTGCCGGGCACGGTGATGACCAGGTTGTTGCCGTCGATCACCACCTCGGAACCGGCCACACCGAGACCGTTGACCCGGGATTCGATGATCTGCTGGGCCTGCTTGAGGCTGTCCTTACTCGGCTTACCGCCGTCGGGCGTGCGCGGGGTCAGCGTGACCTGGGTTCCACCCTGCAGGTCGATTCCCAGTTTGGGTTCCGGCGACTTGTCACCGGTGAAGAACACCAACGCGTAGATCACCGCGAGCAGCACGGCGTAGACGCCGAGCAGCCGCAGCGGATGCCCCGTTCCCTTGGAAGGTGGCACTGTACATATCTCCTAGGCGGTGAGGGTGGCGGCCGGAATTGCGGCATGACCTGCGAGCACGAAGCACCGGCGAACGCCGGCCCACGGACACGCCGCACCGCCGTCGCGGCGGCGAAGCGCTGCGACGGCGGAAGCGGGTCAGTCTTTGCGCAGCCGGGCTGCGGTGTCCTCGACGGATTCCTCCACACCGGAGGCCGAGGCCGAACCGTTGGTCGCCGAGCCGTTCACGGAACCCGATCCGTTGGCCCCGTTCGTCCTGTTGGCACCGGCGGCATCCGCCGCGGGAGCGGCGATCGCCTCGTCGTCGGACTCGTCCGCGCCGGAATCCACCTCGGCGGAGGCGGCGGCGTCCCCACCGGGGCGCACATCGCGAATGGCGGCGCGCAGCCAGGTGGTCACCACATCCTCGGCTATCTCCAGGTCGACGGTCTCCTCGTCGAGGTCGACCACGGTGCCGTAGAGGCCGGAGGTGGTGGTGACCTGGTCACCGACCTTCACGCTCTCCTGCATATCGGCGACCTTCTGCGCTTCGCGCTTCTGGCGGCGGACACCGAGAAACATCGGCACGAGCAGAACTACCAGTAGCAGCGGAAACAGCAGGTTCGCCATCGTCGTAGTCGGTCCTAGTTTGGTGGGTTGGGTGGGCTGTACCCACACAGTCTGCCAGCAACCTGGATTATCGCCACACCCGCGGTGTGCGCCACACCGGCGCGAACCCCGCCGCAGCGGCGCATCAGGCCGCGGGTGCGCCGTAGACGTAGTCGTCGAGCGGGAAGTTGACCGCTTCGCGATGGGTGGTGATCGTGCTGTTCGGGCGCAACAGCGCGGCCTCGCCGTGCTGGTTGAAGTAGTAGCTGCGGGCGGTCGAGCAACTCCCGGCGTAGAACACCGAGGAGTCGAGCTTCTCGGTGACGTAGTCCAGGAAGCGCGCGTTGGCCTCTTCACGCACCTCGAAGACCTCCTCACCGCGGCGGCGAGCCTCGCGCAGCAGCCGGTCCATATGTTTCATCTGCGCCTCGATGGTGGTGAAGTAGGACAGACCGCTGTAGGAGTAGGGGCTGTTGAGGCTGAAGAAGTTCGGGAACTTCGGCACCGTGATGCCCTCGTAGGCCTGGAACCGGTTGTCGCGCCAGAACTTTCCGAGATTCACCCCGTCGCGGCCGATGATCTCGATGGCCGGGAAGTTCACATCCCAGAGATTGAAGCCGGTCGCGAGGATCAGCGTGTCGATCTCGGTCTTGTGCCCGTCCACGGTCACGATGCCGTCGGCCTCGAGATGGTCGATCGCATTGGTCTCGAGCCGCACGTGCGGTTCGTTGAAGGTCTTGAAGTAGGTGTTGGAGAAGGTGGGCCGCTTGCAGCCGAAGTCGTAGTGCGGGGTCAGCTTGTCGCGGGTCTCCTTATCGCGCACTTGGGCGCGCAGATGTGCCTTCGCCAGCAGTGCGGCGCCCTTGTTGCCGAGTTTGGCCTGCTTGTAGTGCAGCACGCCCGAGACCATCAGCAGTTCCAGTGCGCCGGTGTTGACCAGCCGGGCCACCTTCTGGGTCAGCGGCGCCCTCTCGAACAGCTGTTGAACCGGCTTCGGGATGGCGGTGTCGACCTTCGGGACGACCCAGATCGGCGTGCGCTGGAAGACGGTCAGTTCCGCGACCTTCTTCGCGGCCTCCGGCACGAGCTGTACGGCGGTGGCACCGGTGCCGATGACGGCGGCACGGCGGCCGGTCAGATCGAAATCGTCCTCCCAGGCGGTAGTGTGGATGATCTTGCCGGCGAAGCTGTCGATGCCCGGGAACGGCGGGGTGTAGGGCTGGGACAGGAAGCCGGTCGCGGTGAGCAGATAGCGGGCGGTGAGCGTCTGGCCACCCTCGAGCGACACCACCCAGTACGCGTGCTCGCAATCCCAGCGGGCGCCGCCGACGACCTGGTTGAACCGCATCCGGCGCCGCAGATCGTATTTGTCCGCGATGTGCTCGGCGTACTTCTTGAGCTCGGCGCCCGGGGCGAACAGCCGCGACCAATGCGGATTCGGTTCGAACGAATAGGAATAGGTCACCGAGGCGATATCGACCGCCAGACCCGGATAGTGGTTGACGTGCCAGGTGCCGCCCAGGCCGTCCTCCCGCTCGAGAATCACGAAATTCTTCAGACCCAGACGATCCAGCTGAATTCCGGCCCCCATACCGCCGAATCCCGCACCGACCACCACGGCGTCGTACTGAGGTGCCACGCCGAACCTCCCTGTTACCTGACGTATCTGCTACGGAATGACACATCATTCCGTTGCGGAACACCGTATCATCGGGTCCGTGCCGAAGCCATCCACCCATCTGGAACGACGCAAGGCCGAACTGCGGCAACAGATCATCGACACCGCCTTCGCCTGCTTCGCCGACAAGGGCTATCACGCCACCGGAATCGCCGATATCGCCACGGCCCTCGGAATCGGGCACGGGACGTTCTATCGCTACTTCGAGAACAAGCGCGACATCATCGACCACGTGATCGACGATCTCGCCGCGCGGATCATCGAGGCACTCGGAACGGAGAACGCGCCCGACGCGGCGACCTCGCTCGCCGATTACCGGCGTCAACTCGACCGGATCGGCGTGGCGTTGCACCGGATCTTCCTCGAAGACCGCCGGGTCGCGCAGTTGCTGCTGTTCCAGGCGACCGGCATCGATCCGGAGCTGACGATGCGGCTCTACGGCCTGCTCGACACCGCCGACGCGC
Organism: Nocardia nova; assembly: GCF_002933465.1. Classification (GTDB taxonomy): domain Bacteria; phylum Actinomycetota; class Actinomycetes; order Mycobacteriales; family Mycobacteriaceae; genus Nocardia; species Nocardia nova_B. The sequence continues at coordinate 36,265 of NZ_PSZE01000011.1, read as the reverse complement.
TGACCACCGGATATCTCGAGCACGGCGTGGAACTGGGCTATCTGCGGGCCGACCTCGACGCCGCCAATACGGCCAAGGCGGTGACCGGCATGCTGCTCGCGGCCATCGTGCACGGCCTGCGCGATCCCGATCCGGAGTCGACCGCCGGACTGGCCCAGGCGATTCCGCGGTTGTTGATCGACGGGGTACGCGCCGACTGAGCGATGTTGTAACAATGTGCGGGTGACGCCGGAGTATGTGCGAGGGATCCGATTCGGGCGGGCCCCGATCGGGCACCGCGGCTATGACCCCGCCGAGGTCGACGCGTTCTGCGCCACCCTCGCCGATGCCTTCGCGGGCCGGGCCATCCTGAGCGCGGCCGCCATTCGCGGACACGAATTCGGCCTGGCCGCCCCCGGCCGCCGCGATTACGACCGCGACGAGGTGGACGCATTTCTCGACCGCGCCTGCGTGGAACTGGAATCCGCGCGCTACGGACCGACCCGGCCGCAGGTGGCGTGGCCGCCGTCGCCGGAATTTGTTTCCCGGCTGCGGTTTTCGGCGCCCCCGCTGGGACGGAGCGGATATGTCGCCGACGAGGTCGACGCGTTCCGTGAGCGCGTGGCAGCGTTACTGGCACAGGCCGCGGCGGGATGGGGCGCGGCGGCGATCCGCCCCGTATTCGGCACCGCCGCCACAGGAGTCCGGACCTATCACTGCGGCGAGGTGGATGCCTTCGTGGATGCGGTCGCGGCGCTGGTGAGCTGACCGACCGGGTCGCTTCGGGCGGCCCGGGTCAGTCGAACAGGTCGAGGGTGGGCTGGGCTTCGCGGCCCCGGACCTCGATGGATCCGAAGACCAGATCCGGCGGCGGCACCAGGCCCAGATGCTCCCAGGCGGCGGCGGTGGCGACCCGCCCGCGCGGGGTGCGCGCAACCATACCGGCGCGAACCAGGAACGGTTCGCACACCTCCTCGACGGTGGCGGCCTCCTCCCCCACGGCCACCGCCAGCGTCGACACACCGACCGGGCCGCCGCCGAAGCCGCGGACCAGCGCGCCCAGGACGGCACGGTCGAGCCGGTCCAACCCCAGCGAATCCACGTCGTACACTGCGAGCGCGGCCTTGGCGATGTCCCGGGTGACCAGGCCGTCGGCCCGTACCTCGGCATAGTCGCGGACCCGGCGCAGCAGCCGGTTGGCGATGCGGGGCGTACCTCGGGAGCGGCCGGCGATCTCGGCCGCCGCGTCGGCTTCGATGCGCACGCCGAGAATCGCCGCCGAGCGCTGCAGAATGCGTTGCAGTTCGTCGGGTTCGTAGAAGTCCATGTGCCCGGTGAAGCCGAAGCGGTCGCGCAGCGGGCCGGTCAGCGCGCCCGAGCGCGTGGTGGCGCCGACCAGGGTGAACGGCGCGATCTCCAACGGGATCGAGGTCGCCCCCGGTCCCTTGCCGACCACGACGTCGACCCGGAAGTCCTCCATCGCCAGATACAGCATCTCCTCGGCCGGGCGGGCCATGCGGTGGATCTCGTCGATGAACAGCACGTCGCCCTCGACCAGATTGCTGAGCATGGCGGCCAGGTCGCCGGCGCGTTCCAGGGCCGGTCCGGAGGTGATGCGCAGTGCGGTACCGAGTTCGCCGGCGATGATCATCGCCATACTGGTCTTGCCGAGTCCGGGCGGGCCGGACAGCAGGACGTGGTCGGGGGTACCGCCGCGCTGGGTGGCACCGCGCAAGACCAGGGCCAGCTGTTCCCGCACCCGGGGCTGGCCGATGAAGTCGTCCAGGGATTTCGGGCGCAGACCAGCCTCGATGTCGCCGTCGGAGGTCAGGTAATTCGCGGTGACCGCGGATTCGCCGCCGTCCGCGCTGGCATCGAAACCGTCACTGCCGGAAGGGAATTCGTCGTCGCGCATCGGCGTCACCGATTCCGGCCGAGGATCGCCAGTGCGGCCCGCAGCGCCTGCGAGGTACCCAGCTCGGGTTGTTCGGCGAGGACGCCGTCCACGGCCGGCTCGGCCTGCTTCACCGGGAACCCGAGACCGGTCAACGCCTCCACGACCTGATCACGCACCGGGGTGACGACCGGGGCGGGCGCCGCGCCGGGCGGAGCGGACTGCACGGGTACGAGATTCACCTTGTCACGCAGTTCGACCACCATGCGCTCGGCCCCACGCTTGCCGATCCCCGGCACCCGGGTCAGCGCGGCGACGTTGCTTTCCGCCAACGCTTTTCGCAGTGCCTCGGGCTCGAGCACCGCCAGCACCGCCATCGCCAGCCGGGGACCGACACCGGAGACGGTTTGCAGCAGCCCGAACAGATCGCGCGCCTCGGTATCGGCGAAGCCGTACAGCGTCATCGAATCCTCACGCACGATCATCGCGGTGTAGAGGCGGGCCTCGCCACCGCGGGTGAGACCGGCCAGCGTGGAGGGAGTGGCGTTGAGCCGGTATCCGACGCCCGCGGCCTCCAGCACCGCGTGGTCGAGCCCGATCTCGAGCACCTCACCGCGCACCGACGCGATCACCTGGTCACCGCCTTTCGTTGCTGGGCAAGCCTTTCGGCGTATCTGCGCCGCGCCTGTTCGGCCTGGGCCTCCGCCTTCGCCATCCGCTCCAGCATCGGCGCCCGCCAGCAGTGGCAGATCGCCAGCGCCAGGGCGTCGGCCGCATCGGCCGGTTTCGGCGCCGTCTGCAAGCCTAGGATGCGGGTCACCATCGCCGTCACCTGAGCCTTGTCCGCGGAACCGTTGCCGGTCACCGCCGCTTTGACCTGGCTCGGAGTGTGGAACGCGACGGGTATACCGCGCCGCGCGGCCGCCAGTGCGATCACCCCGCCGGCCTGTGCGGTGCCCATCGCGGTGCGGACGTTGTGCTGGGCGAAGACCCGCTCGATCGCTACCGCCTCGGGCCGGTGGGTGTCCATCCAGTGCTCGGCGGCGTCGGCGACGCCCAGCAGCCGCTGCGCGAGGTTCATATCGGCCGGTGTCCGCACGACGTCGACGTCGAGCGCGGTGACCTGCCGCCCCAGACCGCCCTCGACGATGCTCAGACCGCACCGGGTGAGCCCGGGGTCGACACCCATCACCCGCACGAAATGCACCCCTGTCGAGTCGCGAACAATTGTTCGAAGTCTAACCGAGAGCCCCCGCACCGGCGGCCACCGACACGGAGCCCGGGCTCCGCGACCCCGCGCACCGCAGAGCGACGAAGCCGGCTATTCCCGTGCGGCCAGCGCGGATTCGAAGACGCGATGAGCGGTCGCGCCGAACAGGACGAAACGGATCTCGGTGGCGGCCGTGCGGGTGGTCCGGACGGTGTCGAGGGCGATGCGAGCGCCGTCGTCGAGAGGCCAGCCGTACACACCGGTGGAGATCGCCGGGAAGGCGATCGTGCGGGCACCCAATTCCTCTGCGACACGCAGGGATTCGCGGTAGCAGGAGGCCAGCAGGGCGGAGCGGTCGTGTATCGCCGCCCAGACCGGACCGACGGTGTGGATCACCCAGCGGGCGGGAAGGTTGCCGGCCGTCGTCGCCACGGCCGCCCCGGTGGGCAGGCCGTCGGGATAGCTCGTCGCCCGCAACCGCTTGCAGGCGGCGAGGATGTCGGGTCCGCCGCGGCGGTGGATCGCACCGTCGACACCACCGCCACCCAGCAGCCCGGAGTTGGCGGCATTGACCACGGCGTCCACGTCTTGTTCGGTGATATCCCCGCGTACGAGCACGATCTCGGCCATAGGTCCCATTGTGCCCACGCCGACTCGGGCGGCGCCGGACTTCGCCACCCGACTACGCCACCCGCGCGGCCCTACCGGACTCCGAGCGAGTTCACAGGGTTTCTCGAGGAACGCCACCGACAATTACGCCGTGTTCCCAGCGCCCATGGATGTGCCGACACCCGCGCCGACCGCCCCCGCGCCTACCGCCGCCACCGCGGTGGCGCCGCCCCCGCCACCTCAGCTTCCCTCGGCGAAACTGAACCCCTACAACGGTTTTCATCACGGCGTCTCGCTGTTGCACGGCTGGCTGCCGCTGACCATCGAGATCGTCGCCGCCGTCCTGCTCGTGATCGCGATCGTGCGATGGGGCCGGCGGTGGTGGCTCATCCGGGTGCCGATCTGCCTCCTCCTCGGGGTGGTGGCCGCGTTCGCGGCCCGCACCGTGATGAACAACGAGGGCCTGGCCTCCGATCCCGCCCCGGCGCAGCTGTGGATCTGGGTGGGCGCGGCGGTCGCCGCGATCGCGCTGGTGGTCGTCGGCTGGCCGGGTGCGCGGTGGTGGCACCGTACCGCCGCGATCGTGGCGGTGCCGTTCGCGATCGCCAGTTCGGCGGTGGTGCTCAACCAGTGGGTGGGCTATTACCCGAGTGTGCAGTCGGCGTGGAGTGCTCTGACGGCCGGGCCGCTGCCCCACCAGACCGGTCAGGACGAACTCGCCGCGATGCGCGACAGCCACCCCGCGAACGGCGTGGTGGTGCCGATCGACACCGGCGACGGCGCCAGCGGATTCAAGCACCGCACCGAGTACGTCTACCTGCCACCGGCGTGGTTCGCCGGGCCCACCCCGCCCGCCCTACCGGCCGTGATGATGATCGGCGGCGAATTCAACACTCCCGCCGACTGGTTACGCAGCGGCCAGATCATGCCCGCCGTCGACGCGTTCACCGCCACCCACGCCGGCAGCGCCCCCGTCCTGGTCTTCGTCGACTCCTCGGGCAGCTTCAACAACGACACCGAATGCGTCGACGGGCCGCGCGGCGCCGCCGCCGACCATCTCACGAAAGATGTTGTGCCGTATGTGGACTCGCATTTCGGCGTGCCGGCCGACCCGGCGAAGTGGGCGGTGGTCGGCTGGTCGATGGGCGGCACCTGCGCCACCGACCTGACCGTGATGCATCCGGAGCTGTTCCACACCTTCGTCGATATCGCGGGCGATGTCGGCCCGACCTCCGGAACCAAGGAGCAGACGATCTCCCGCCTCTACGGCGGCGACGCGGCCGCCTACGACCGCTTCGACCCGCTGACGGTGATGGCGAAACACGGCCCCTACACCGATGTCGCCGGACTGTTCGACGATCTGACGCCGCCGCACCGCCCGGACCACACCGGTACGGACGGCGGCCGGTTCCATATGCCGCAGGTCGACGAGAGCCGCATCGGCGTCGGCGGCCAGGACGGCGTCATGGATACCGGGGAGGTCGGCGCCGCCGAGAAACTGTGTGGTCAGGGCCGCGCGGTCGGCATCGAGTGCACCATCCACACCACTCAGGGCGGGCATACCTGGCAGTTCGCTGCGGCCGCGTTCACCTCGTCGCTGCCGTGGGTGTCGGCGCGGCTCGGACTGCCCGTACACACCTGATCACAAGCCGCGGGGCCGCCGCCGGCACATCCGGCAGCGGCCCCGCGGTGGTACGGATCAGGCGTCGAGTTCGGCGAGGATCTCGTCGGAGACGTCGACGTTGGTGTACACATTTTGCACGTCGTCGCTGTCTTCCAGCGCGTCGACGAGTTTGAACACCTTGCGGGCGCCGTCGGCGTCGACCGCCACCGATACCGAGGGCTGGAAACCGGATTCGGCGGAGTCGTAATCGATGCCGGCCTCCTGCAGCGCCGTGCGCACGGCGATCAGGTCGCTGGGGTCGCTGATGATCTCGAACGAATCACCGAGGTCGTTGACCTCCTCGGCGCCCGCGTCGAGCACCGCGGTCAGCACGTCGTCCTCGCTGAGCCCGTTCTTCTCCAGCGTGACGATGCCCTTGCGGTGGAACAGGTAGGCGACCGAACCGGGGTCGGCCATATTGCCGCCGTTGCGGGTCATGGCCACGCGCACCTCACCGGCGGCGCGATTGCGGTTGTCGGTGAGGCATTCGATCAGCACGGCAACACCATTGGGCCCGTAGCCCTCGTACATGATGGTCTGCCAGTCGGCGCCGCCGGCCTCTTCACCACCGCCGCGCTTGCGGGCGCGTTCGATGTTGTCGTTGGGAACCGACGACTTCTTCGCCTTCTGGATGGCGTCGTAGAGAGTCGGGTTTCCGCCAGGATCACCACCGCCGGTGCGCGCCGCGACCTCGATGTTCTTGATCAGTTTCGCGAACATCTTGCCGCGCTTGGCATCGATCACGGCCTTCTTGTGCTTGGTGGTGGCCCATTTGGAGTGGCCGCTCATTCCCTACTTCCTTCAGGTCGGTGTGCTCGAGGCCCGGGCAGATTCGCGATCTGCGTTCCGGCGATCGCTGTGCAGTCTACTGCCCGGTCCGCCACCGCCCGGTCGGGGTGCACGGCGAACGGTCAGGTGCCGGCGGCCACCGCGGCCCGGACCGAGTCGACGAACAGGCGATGCACGCGCAGATCTCCGGTCACCTCGGGATGGAACGAGGTCGCGATGACCGAGCCCTGCCGGACCGCGACGATCCGGCCCGCCGCCTCCCGCGGGTCGCCCACCGACGGGTCTTCGGCGACCACGGTGCCCGGTCGCGGGCGGTGCGGGACGCGAGCCAGGACCTCGACGCCGTCGCCGACACGTTCCACCCAGGGCGCCCGGATGAACACCGCGCGGATGGGATCGTCGAGTCCGGTGAAGTCGAGATCGGTCTCGAAGGAATCGACCTGACGTCCGAAGGCGTTGCGCCGCACCGTCATATCGATGCCGGACAGCGACTGCGCATCGGGACGGGTGTCGAGCACCTCCGACGCCAGCAGGATCATCCCGGCACACGAGCCGAAGGCCGGCATACCCGCGCGCAGCCGCGCCCGCAGCGGCTCCAGCAACTCGAACACCTCGAGCAGTTTGCTGATCGCGGTGGATTCGCCGCCGGGCAGCACGAGCGCGTCGACGGACTCGAGTTCCGATTCCCGTCGCACACTCACCGGTTCGGCATCGCACGCGGCCAGCGCGTGGAAGTGCTCACGCACGTCACCCTGCAGAGCCAGCACGCCAATGGTCGGTTTCACGGCACGAGCATACGAGTCGCGCGGCGCGGCCGCGGCCCGCGGCCACCGCCGTTGTGGCGCCGCTCACCTACCGCGGTGTGCGGATGAGCCCTTCCTGCACGACCTGGGCGACGAACTGTCCGCGCTGGTTGAAGATCCGCCCGCTGGTGAGCGCGCGGCCGTAGCCAGCGGACGGTGAATTCTGGTCGTAGAGCAGCCATTCGTCGGCGCGGAAGGGGCGTAGGAACCACATCGCGTGGTCCAGCGACGCGTCCTGGGTCGGTTCGTCGAGGTGGGTGACCTTCGACGAACCGAGCAGGGTCATATCGCTCATGTAGGCGAGGGTGCAGACGTGGAACAGCGGGTCGTCGGGCAGCGGGTGGCGGTAGCGGAACCAGACCTGCTGCTGCGAGGCCAGGCCGTCGCGCCGCACCACCTGTTCCTGCGGGACCAGCCGGATGTCCCAGTGCTCCCATTCCCGCATCAGCAACAGCCGCTCCGGGCTCATCGCCGCGCGTTCGTCCGGAATGTCCTGCGGCAGGGGAACTTCCGGCATCCGGTCCTGATGTTCGGGGCCCTCGTCGCCGACGTGGAAGGACGCCGACATGGTGAAGATCGCCTCGCCGTCCTGGACCCCGGTGACCCGGCGGGTGCAGAACGAGCGACCGTCGCGAATCCGTTCCACCAGGTACAGGGTCTGCTCGGCCGGATTGCCGGGGCGCAGGAAGTATCCGTGCAGCGAATGCACCTCGAAGCGCGGTTCCACGGTGCGTACGGCCGAGACCAGCGCCTGCCCGGCAACCTGACCGCCGAATGTGCGCGCCAGCTGCGATTTGATGATCGCGCCGCGGAAGATGTCCCGCTCGAGCCGCTCGATCTCCAGTGCCTCTTCGATCGTCGCCATGTACCGTCCTTCCGCCACGTGCCCCGCTCAGGCTAAGCGATGGCGACCCCGACCCGGCGCGACCCTCCGCCGTGACACCGCTCACGACGCCCGCTCGCCCTGCGATCCGATCAGTTCCCTCGCCTCTTCCGCGGACCGCGCGGCCGGCGCCGAGCCCCACATGTGCCGGCCGTTGGGCTCCTGCAGGAAGTACACCGAGATCGCACCCACCAGCCCCGCGATGATCAGGTAGTACGCCGGCCAGTTCAGATCGCCCGTCACGCCCACGAGCGCGCCGACCACCACCGAGGTGGTGCCGGCGAACAGCGAGACCGCGACGTTGAACGACACCGACAGCCCCGCCCCGCGCACCTTCGTGGGGAACAGCGACGGCAGGGTGGATGGCATGGTCGCGCTGAAGCAGATGAGGGTCAGGCCCATCATGAGCAGGCCCAGGAACACGGCGAACGCGTTGTCGGTGCGCACCAGCAGGACCATCGGAAACGCCAGCACCAGCAGCGCGATGATGCCGGCCCAGATGATCGGTTTGCGGCCGACCCGATCGGAGATCAGGCCGATCACCGGGATGGTCAGCAGCGCGATGGCCATCACCGCGATCTGCAGCCACTGCGACGCCGAGGCGGACACGCCGCCGCCGGTTCGGTCGGGCACGGTCGAGGTGACGTAGGTCGGCATATAGGAGGTCAGCATGTAGTTGGTGACATTCCACACGACCACCAGTCCCATGCAGACCAGCACGTACGGCCACAGCCGGGCCAGGATCTTCGCCTCCTCGCCGGTCTTGTTCGCCTTCTCCCGTTCCTCGGATTCCTTCTCCAGGGCGGCGAAGGCCGGGGTGTCGGCCAGCCGCATCCGCAAGTAGACGCCGACGACACCCAGCGGCAAGGCGACGAAGAACGGCAGCCGCCAGCCCCAGGACAGCAGCTGCTCGTCGGTGAGGGTGGCGTCGGCGAGCGTGACCACCAGGGCGCCCAGCAGATATCCGGTGAAGGTGCCGAATTCCAGCCAGCTGCCGAGGAATCCGCGCCGCCGGTCGGGTGCGTATTCGGCGATGAAGGTCATGGCGTTGCCGTATTCGCCACCGGTCGAGAAACCCTGCAGCAACCGCGCGCACAGCAACAACATCGGGGCCCAGATCCCGATCGTGTTCTGATCCGGGATACAGCCGATGGCGAACGTGCCGGCCGCCATCAGGATCATCGTGGTGGCGAGCACCTGGTTGCGGCCGACGCGGTCGGCCAGTGGCCCGAAGAACATCCCGCCGAACGGGCGGACGAGGAATGCCACCGCGAACAGCCCGAAGGTAGCGATCGTGCCGGCGGTGTCCCCGAGATGGGAAAAGAACACGTCCTTGATGGTCGGCTCGAAATACGCGTAGACGCCGAAGTCGTACCACTCGGTGATGTTGCCGATACTCGCGGCGCCGATCGCCCGCCGGATGATCGGTGGATCGGTGACGACGATGTCGTCGAGCGACCACCGCCTCGGATGTTCACGCGGGACCAGCACCGCCACGGACCACGACCTCCTCGAGTTCACGACCACCGTCGATCGCCGACCCCGGCGGGGCTCCGCGGAGGGGGTTCGATCGCCTCGCAGGTACCGCCGTGTCCCGGAATCGACCCGCTCAGGCTATGCGATGGCAAACCCAGGCAGCGGGCGACTCTCCGCGATCCGCGCGGCGCCGGGCATGATAGGCGGATGCCCGCATACGAACCGATCGCCGTGGACGGGCTGATCGAGCGGGTCGCCGCGGCCGCTCTCGCTCTGCCGGGGCCGGTCGTGGTAGCCGTCGACGGGGCCGACGGCGCCCGGCCGCGCGAACCGGCCGATCGGATCGTCGAACGGATCCGCACGCGGGGGCGGCCCGCCGAGCGGGTGTGGTTGCACGACTTCGTTCGCCCGGCATCGCTGCGGCTGGAGTTCGGGCGCGACGAGGCGACCTATCGCACAGCCTGGTTCGACTATGCCGCCCTGGATCGGGAAGTGCTGGAAGCGGTACGCCGGCGCGGGCGGTGGCTGCCCGCGCTGTGGGACGAAGTCGAGGATCGATCCGCTCGGGCGCGCATGCAGTCGGCCGAACCGGGCCTCGTCCTGGTGGTCGCGGGACCGATGTTGCTCGGCCGGGGTTTGGATTTCGATGTCACCGTGCGGTTGCAGATGTCGGAATCGGCACTGCTGCGCCGAACCGATCCCGCCGACCGATGGACCGTGCCCGCGCTACTGCGCCACGAGCGCGAGCACGACGACATGCCCACCTTCGATGTGCGCTGGGATCATCCGGACCGCCCGGCCGTGCGTACCGGTTCCTGATCTGCGTCGGTCCCGAACCGAATGCGCAGGGGCGCAGCCGCATTCGCGGCGATCAGCCCGCGAATCGCTCGCGGTCGGCGGCGGGCAGCCAGCAGCCGGCGGCGATGTCGCGGTTGTAGGTCGTGCGGAAATGCTCGATCAGATGCGACAGCCCCGGATGGGTGTTGGCGGTCGACCACAGCAGCGCATGCGGATAGGCCGGCGTCGGGTCGACGATCGGCACCCGCCGGATGTGCGGGTGCCACGGATTGCGGAAATGATCGCTGCTGACGGTGGCCAGGGTGTCGGATTCCGCGATGCGTGCGAGCATGGCTTCGATACCGTCGGGCCCGGGGAACCGGGTGCGGTCGCGCGGTGTCGTATCGATGGTGACACCGCAGAATTCACTCAGTTCGCGATAGAAGTCGGCCCATTCCGACGCCACCCCGGCGCCCGGAATCCACACCGTGTAGGCGGCCAGCTCGGCGAGCGGCACCGCCGAGCGCCCGGCCAGCGGATGGTCCCTGCCGACGAGCAGATGCACCGGATCGACGTAGGCGGGAACGGCCGCGATATCGGGCGGCAGGGGGCGGGGGCCGCCCGAGGGGCGGGCGAATGCGGCGTCGGCGCGGCCGTGCACCACCATGTCCCGCGACGTCACGAAGACGTTCGAGATCACGATCTCGGTCTCGGCGCCGGGGTTGCGGTCGAGGTAGAACCGCATCTGCTCGGTCGCGCCCTGGCGCTCGCCCTGCACCGCGACGCGCAGCGGGCGCGGCATCTCACAGACCGCCGCCACCGCGGTCTCGGCCACCGCCACCAGCGCTCGCGCGTGCGGCAGCAGCCGCGTGCCAGCGGCGGTCGGCACTATGCCAGCGGGTACGCGGTCGAACAGCGCCGTCCCGAGCTGGGCCTCCAGCTTCGCTATCCGCTTCGACACGGCCTGCTGACTGATGCCGAGAACGACGGCGGCGAGACTGAACTGCCGCTCCTCGGCCGCGGCGACGAACGCCCGCACCGCCGCCAGATCGAGGTCCCGGCCCACAGCCCCTGACCCAACCATCGGATGTAGTCCCCTGTCTCGAATCGTCGATCGGTGCTGTCCGGCACCGGTATCGTCGCCGAACCGACCACGATGCCGTGGGGGCAACCGGTCGTTGCTGGTCCGCGACCCGGACGGCAACCTGGTCAACTTCTTCACCCCGGTCACACCGCCGCGCTCGCGCCGTTCACGGCGCGGAATCGGATCGGGGCGATCGCGCAGGACGGGTGGGCGCCGACCGCACGCCCCGGGATACGCGCTCACGGTGGATGTCGCCGAGTTGCGGCGCGATCACCCCCGCATACGACGAAGCCGGGCCGTCCTCGACGGATGCCCGGCGAAAGTCGTTGTCTCGGAAAGTCTTCCGACCGGATTACCAGCCGCGCTCGGCGAGGCGGTGCGGCTCCGGAATCTCCTCGACATTGATGCCGACCATGGCCTCACCCAGGCCGCGCGACACCTTCGCGAGCACATCGGGGTCGTCGTAGAAGGTGGTGGCCTTGACGATGGCGGCGGCGCGCTCGGCCGGGTTACCGGATTTGAAGATGCCGGAGCCGACGAAGACACCCTCGGCGCCCAGCTGCATCATCATCGCGGCATCGGCGGGGGTGGCGATACCACCGGCGGTGAACAGCACCACGGGCAGCTTGCCGGTTTCGGCGATCTCACGGACCAGCTCGTAGGGCGCCTGCAGTTCCTTGGCGGCCACGAACAGCTCGTCCTCCGGAAGCGACTGCAGGTGGCGGATCTCGGCGCGGATCTTGCGCATGTGGGTGGTCGCGTTGGACACGTCACCGGTGCCGGCCTCGCCCTTGGAGCGGATCATGGCCGCGCCCTCGGTGATGCGGCGCAGCGCCTCGCCCAAGTTGGTGGCACCGCAGACGAACGGCACGGTGAACTGCCACTTGTCGATGTGGTTGGCGTAGTCGGCGGGGGTCAGCACCTCGGACTCGTCGATGTAGTCGACACCGAGGCTCTGCAGGATCTGCGCCTCGACGAAGTGACCGATGCGCGCCTTGGCCATGACCGGGATGGAGACGGCGTTGACGATGCCGTCGATCAGGTCCGGGTCGCTCATCCGCGCGACGCCGCCCTGGGCGCGGATGTCGGCGGGAACCCGCTCGAGCGCCATCACCGCGACCGCGCCGGCATCCTCGGCGATCTTGGCCTGATCGGCGGTGACGACGTCCATGATCACCCCGCCCTTGAGCATCTCGGCCATGCCGCGCTTCACGCGAGCGGTGCCGGTCGTCGAGGTGGTGTCGGGCGTTGTCACGGGCAAACTCCTGATTATCGGGGATTCGTTCGAGGAGGTATCGCTGCGATGCGAACCTCCACGATTCTAGGCGCCCCGATCAGGCCACTAGATAGCCAGTCCGAGAGCACTGGACTGGTCCGCCGCCCCGGCCGGAATCGCAGGCCGGGCGAGGCGGCCGCTACGGCGTCGCTACGGGCGCGCCGAGGGCGGGTACCCGTGGCGCCGGACGACCGTGACCGCAGGCCGCCGCCACCTGTCCGTCAGATCGGGTCGACGACGAACAGCTGCGCCCAGTACGTCGCGGCCTGCTCGCCGATATACGGCAGCAGGAAGTCGTACAGCAGATAGGACATAGGCATTCGGTACCTCACCTCCACACACCGGTTCGCCGGATTCGGTGTGCGGCAAACCGGTTTCGACCCTAGCCGATGGTGACCTGTCACACAGCGGCAACGGCCGGGTATCGGCGAGATCGGCGAATGTCCGACGAAATGCGTTGACAGCCAGCGTCTCCCATCGTCGAACGGCCAGACCTCGGATCGTCACACCTCGGACAGCAGTGGCTCGAACAGCCCGACCGCGACGACCCGGATCTGCTCCAGCGCCCGCTCGACCGGCCCGGTCGGCTGGAACAGATGACTGAGGGCAAGGCGCACAACGGTTTCGGCGACCGGCGCCAGCTCCTCGTCACCTACCGAGGCCAGATCGTATTGCGCGCGAACCGTCGCGGTCACCGTGGCGATCGCCCGGCCGAGCACCGGTTCCGGTTCGGTCATCAGCGCCGGCAGCAGCGCGGTATCCGACGCCGAGCGGCCCGACAGCACCGCCTTCAGCAGCATATTGTCCGCGCCGCCGCGCAGGGTGAACTCGACGGCCGCGATCAGGCCGGCGATCACATCGTCGGGGTGGGCCGCCAGCTTCTCGACGATCCCGGCCAGGAAGACGTCCACCTCGTTCGCGATCACCACATCGGCGAGGTCCTGTTTGGTGCCGATCTCCTTGTACAGCACCGGCCGGCTGACACCGACCTCCTTGGCCACCCGAGACATGTTCACCGCACCCCAGCCCTCGGTACAGACCAGGCCGCGAGCGGTTTCGATGACGCGTTCGCGCAGAAGTCGGCGCATATCGGATTGGAAGTTCGGCGCGGTAGCCACGCCCACGATCGTACACGGTCCGGAAAACTGTCCGACTATTGACAATCACACTCCATCTGTATTCAATGGAAACACTTCTTCAGAAAGTGTAAATGTGTCGAGGTGAACGGGCTGCCGCTTCGGCCCCGACCCCGTCCGTACATTCCGTACGCCGGGCGCACCGTTCCATGCGCGCAGTCCGCGCATCGTTCGTGAGGAGAACTCCGTGACCACGTCCCGAATCGGCGATCCGGCCCGGACTGCGCCGCCGCAGTGGCGCGACCGCAAGCGCCATCTCTGGCTGTTCGGCCTCGTCCCGCCGACCGCGGTCCTGCTCGCCACCGGCCTGGTGTGGCTGTTCAGTCAACTGGGCTGGCACCACGCGGCGCCCGTGTGGTGGTGGATCGGGCCGCTGCTGGTGCACGTCCTGCTGCCGATCGTCGACCGATTCTTCGGGCCCGACGGAGAGAATCCGCCCGACGAGGTGATGGACCAGCTCGAAAACGACCGCTACTACCGCTGGTGCGTCTACGCCTACATCCCGTTCCAGCTGCTCAGCCTGGTGTTCGCCTGCTATCTGTGGAGCGCGGCCGATCTGTCTTGGCTGGGCATCGACGGCGGGCTGAGCCTGGTCTCGAAGATCGGTCTGGCGTTCAGCATCGGCATGATGGGCGGTATCGGCATCAACACCGCGCACGAACTCGGCCACAAGAAGGACGAACTGGAGCGCTGGCTGTCGAAGATCACGCTGGCGCAGACGCTCTACGGCCACTTCTACATCGAGCACAACCGCGGCCACCACGTGCGGGTGGCGACGCCGGAGGATCCGGCCACTTCCCGGTTCGGCGAATCGTTCTGGACCTTCCTGCCGCGCAGTGTGTGGGGCAGCCTGCGCTCGTCCTGGTCGCTCGAGAAGACTCGACTGCAGCGGATCGGCAAGCGGCCGTGGACGATTCACAACGACGTGCTCAACGCCTGGCTGATGTCGGTGGTGCTGTGGTGCGCATTGGCCGCGATCTTCGGCCCCGGTGTACTTCCCTTCCTGGTGCTGCAAGCGGTGTACGGATTCTCGCTGCTGGAGACGGTCAACTATCTCGAGCACTACGGCTTGCTGCGGCAGCGCACGGCGGCTGGACGCTACGAACGCTGCACGCCGCAGCACAGCTGGAACTCCGACCACATCGTCACCAACATCTTCCTCTACCACCTGCAGCGCCACAGCGACCATCACGCCAACCCCACCCGGCGCTATCAGACGTTGCGCAGTATGGACGGCGCGCCGAATCTGCCCAGCGGCTACGCCAGCATGATCACCGTCGCCTATTTCCCGCCGCTGTGGCGCCGCGTGATGGACCAGCGGGTGCTCGCGCACTACGGCGGTGACATCACCCGCGTCAACATCCAGCCCGGCAAGCGCGATCGGGTCCTCACGAAGTACGGGGTCGCCTGATGTCTCGATTCCGTTGCCCCGTCTGCGATTACGTGTACGACGAAACCGAGGGCGCACCACGGGAGGGCTTTCCGCCCGGCACCGCGTGGTCGGCGATACCCGACGACTGGTGCTGCCCCGACTGCGGCGTGCGGGAAAAGCTGGATTTCGACGCCGATCCCGCGAGCCACAATCCGACCGCGACGAAAGGCGCCTGATATGACCGACTACAAACTGTTCCGTTGCCTGCAATGCGGATTCGAATACGACGAGGCACTCGGCTGGCCCGAGGACGGCATCGCGCCGGGCACCCGGTGGGACGACATCCCCGACGACTGGTCCTGCCCCGATTGCGGTGCGGCCAAGGCGGATTTCGAGATGGTCGAGGTCAGTCGCGCATGACCGGACGCGTCGTCGTCGTGGGTGCGGGGGTCGCGGGCGCGACCGCCGCCCGCACCCTGCGCACAGAGGGCTACACCGGCGAGATCGTGCTGCTCGGCGCCGAGGACCGACTACCCTACCGCCGCCCGATGGTCTCCAAGGAATTGCTGGCCGGCACCGCGAACGAACGCCGGCTCCTGCTCGAGTCCGCGGACTCGTGGCGCGAACTCGACATCGAGGTCCGCCCGGGAACCCCGGTCGAGGGTATCGACGTCGAGCGCGACCGGCTACAGCTGGGCACCGGCGAAGTTCTCGGCTACGACGCCCTCGTGCTCGCCACGGGCGCGCGCGCCCGAGAACTACCCGGTCCCGAATCGGGCGCCTACACGCTGCGCACCGCCGCGGACGCCGACACGTTGCGCGCGGCCGTGGTGGCCGGTGGATCGCTGCTCGTGGTGGGCGGCGGCCTGGTCGGCTGCGAAGCCGCCGCGACGGCGCGTGTACTCGGGGCGGCGGTGACGCTCGTGCACGCGGGCGATGCTCCGCTGGAGCGGGTGGCCCCGGCGGTGATCGGCGCGCACTGCCGAAACCTGCACGCCGGCAACGGCGTCGACATCCATGACGCGGTGGTGCTGGACCGCATCGACGGTGGCGCCGGCGATATCCGGGCCACCGCCGTCGACGGACGTGCGTGGACCGCCGCCGCGGTCCTCGTCGCGATCGGCGCGGAACCGGAGACCGAACTGGCCCGGCGGGCCGGACTCGCCGTCGGGGACGGGATCCTCGTCGACGAGTCCTATACGACCTCGGCGCCGAATATCTTCGCCGCCGGTGACGCCGCCGCGGTCTACGACCCGGAGTTCAGGGTCCACCGGCGCACCGAACAATGGAACAGTGCGCAGGCACACGGGATCGCCGTGGCGAAATCCGTTCTCGGACAATCCCTCCCCGCCGAGGAGATCACCTGGGGCTGGACCACGCAGTACGGCGTTACGATCCAATTCGCGGGACGACCGCACCCCGAGGACGATGTCGTGGTCCGCACCACCGACACTCCCAGCCAGTTCATCGCCCTGTGCCTGCGAGCGGGTCGACTGGTCGCCGCGGCGGCCGTGGGGCGTCCCGCCGACCTACGCACCGCACGGCACCTCATCGCCGCCCGAACGACTCACGCTCCCGAAACGTGGTCCGACACGACCATTGCCCTGCAGGAGCTGGCAACCGCCACGGAACTGTCCGGCCGGCGCTGACCGGTCGCTCCGCGAACCGTGCGACAGCGCTGGGCGTACACCTGCCTCCGGGCGTACCGGAGCCGGATTATCCACACGGAAGCACGGCCCCGGTCGCGCTGACCGCTGCCCACCGTGGTCGGTGACAGCCTCTCCGACCACGGTGGCGGTCTACGACCAGAAGCGGGTTGTCGAGCTACGGCATTGCCGGCGGTGGGGCGTACGCGGGGTCGCCGGTCTCGAAAGAGGCGGATACCTTGCGTCTTTCACACAGTTGGCCGGTGCGTGAGCCGGTTGGACGGACGAAGGAGACCGCCGGATGAACGCCGCCGCCCACTGACGCGCGGGAATTCGCCGGATACGCCGCGGCATGAGGTGACCCGCCGGAGCGCACGGCTCAGCGGATGGACCGAACCTCCGGCTCGGTATCGGAACCGGCGGCGGTGAGCGCCTCGGCCAGCAGGTTGTCCAAGTGATACGGGTATACCGTTTCGCCGATCCGGTCGAGTTCGGCGATATCCGGCGGCAGGCACCAGCGATAGGCGGTGACGCAGCGTCGTTCCCAGACGGTCGGATCGGCGGGTTTCGGGTCGAACCAGCGCACGCGGGCGACGAAGAACAGTTCCTCGGAGCGGATCAGCTCGCCGTTGAACGGAAATACCGCGACCCGCCGCCAGATCGGGCCGCGCAGCAGCGTGGAGTCCAGTGCCAGACCCGTTTCCTCCCAGACCTCGCGCACCGCCGCGGCCCGCAGCGTCTCCCCCGGTTCGATGCCGCCGCCGACGGTGAACCAGAACGGCGAATCGGGAGTCTGGGGGTCGTGGCCGCGCATCAACAGCACGCGATCGTCGTCGTCGAGCAGCACCACCCGGGCCGAGGTACGCACGGTGTCGACCTCGAGTCCGGTGGTCGCCGCCGGGGTGACCCGTTCCGCGATCTCGAAATAGGTGGGCAGCGGCGCGGTACCGCCGAGGTGCAGCAACCGCACCGGGCGCCGGGTGCGCAGCGCCAGGGTGTCGCGCACGGCGTCGTTGTGGAAGCGGCGCGCGATCAGCACCCGTGCCTCGGCGTCGGCGAGTTCAGCCACCAGCTGTGGCCGCAACGAGGTGATGTCGACCGCGGACAGCGCGGCCGCGAGCTGGTTCTCCGCGGTTTCGCGGTCGTTCCAGTCGGCCCGTTCGGCGCGGTCGGCCAATGCGATCAGCCGTTTGGACTGCTCCGCCGCCGTGGACTCCGACATCGGCCCGGCCATCGAGATCGCGACCGTGCGGGCCACCACGGCGCGCCGAGCCAAGGCGGACTCCAGGGCGTCGCGGGCCTGGTCACTGCGCACGTGCAGCCGGTCGAGCCGGTTGGCGGTGGAGTAGGCCCATACTCCGGTGGCGATGATCACCGCCGCGATCAGCGCGAGGACCAGAATGGTCGTCGCGGAGAAGGTGATCATCCAGCGGTCCTCACCCGGGCGTCGCCGACGGTAACCGTCTCGTACACCCGCAGAATCTGTTCGGCTACGACCGGCCAATCGTATTCGCCGACAACCTGGTCCGCGGTGCGCACCAGATCCTCGCGGCGGGCGCGGTCGGTGAGCAACCCGTCGATCGCCTCGGCCAGCGCCGCGGAATCACCCACCGGCACCAGCACTCCCGCGGTCCCGTCGCGCAATACCCGGCGGAAGGCGTCCAATTCGCTGGCCACCACTGCGGTTCCGGCGGCCATCGCCTCCACCAGCACGATGCCGAAACTCTCCCCGCCCAGATTCGGCGCGCAGTACACATCGGCACTGCGCATCGCGGACGCCTTCTCCGCATCCGAGACCTGACCGAGGAAACGCAGATGTCCGGCGTGAACGCCCGCTTCCCGGCGCAGCCGTTCCTCGTCCCCCCGGCCGACGATCAGGATTTCCACGTCCGGATGCCGGGCCACCAGTGTGGGCAGTGCGCCCAGCAGCACGGCCATCCCCTTGCGTGGCTCGTCGTAGCGACCGAGGAACAGCACCGTCCCTCCCGCTCGCGGATACCCTTGCAGCAGTGGCGCATTCGCGAACGCGGGCACGTCGACCCCGTTCGGGATCTCGACCGCGTCGCTGCCCAGCGCCTCCACCTGCCAGCGCCGCGCCAGCTCCGAGACCGCGATCCGCCCGCTGATCTTCTCGTGATACGGCCGCAGCACGCCCTGGAAGGTCGCCAGCACCAGCGACCTCGTGGTGGAGGTATGGAAGGTGGCCACAATGGGTCCCTCGGCCACCTTCAGCGCCAGCATCGAGATACTCGGGGCGTTGGGTTCGTGGACGTGCAGCACCTCGAAGTCGTTGTCGGAGATCCAGCGCCGCAGCCGGGTGTAGGCGGTCGGCCCGAACGACAGCCGCGCCACCGAACCGTTGTACGGAATCGCCACCGCCTTCCCGGCCGAGACGACGAATTCCGGCAGTTCGGTGTCGTCGGAGGCCGGGGCCAGCACACTCACCTTGTGGCCGCGCTCGATCAGCACCTGCGCCAACTCCACGACATGTGACTGCACTCCGCCCGGCACGTCGAACGAGTACGGGCAGACCATGCCGATTCTCATGACACCGCGTCTCCGGCCGGCCGCTCACCGCCGCGCACGGCCCGCGCGGCGGCGATCCGCTCCAGGCGCTGAGCGGACAGATCCCCCTCCCACAGCGGCTGCAACATATGCCAGTCGGCGGGGTGTTCGGCGATATTGGCCGCGAACCGATTCGCCAGCTGCTGTGTGGCAGCGGCGACACCGTCCGAAACATCCAGCGGTGCTTCGGTTTTCAGTCCCCAGCCCTCGCGGCCCTGCTCGTCCACCGTGAACCAGGCGTGCACCGGCATCAGCGCGGCGCCGGTCTCGATCGCCAATTTCGCCGCACCCGCCGGCATCCAGGTGCGTTCGCCGAAGAACTCCACCGGCACGCCCTTGCCGGTGAGGTCGCGCTCGCCCATCAGGCAGACCACCTTGTTGTCGCGCAACCGCTGCGCGAGCTGCCGGAACGGCGGCTGCTCGCCGCCGGTCAACGCGAACACCTCGAAGCCCAGGCTT
Source organism: Nocardia nova (assembly GCF_002933465.1). Classification (GTDB taxonomy): domain Bacteria; phylum Actinomycetota; class Actinomycetes; order Mycobacteriales; family Mycobacteriaceae; genus Nocardia; species Nocardia nova_B. Next base: position 16,644 of record NZ_PSZE01000011.1, on the reverse strand, counting down.
TCCCGATAGGCCACGAAGCGCTCGAACAGCGATTCCGGTTGCAGCCGTTCGGCCACCGTGGCGAAGCTGCCGTAGTGCTGCACCAGCCACACCCCGGCCATATCCCAGTTCCCCGAATGCGGCAGCACGAAGACCACGCCGCGTCCCTCGGCGAGCGCGGCGTCCAGATGTTCCACCCCATCGGGTGTCGGCATGAGCGGCGAATCCGCCAGTGCCGCATGGTCGAGGGCGGGCAGCCGGAACGCCTCGCGCCAGTACCGGGCATACGAGCGCATGGAGGCGTGGATCAACTCGTCGGGGACCGCGAGCGGGTCGACGCCCAGCACCCGGGCGAGGTTGCGGCGCAGCTGATTCGGCCCCTGGCCGCGATGGGTGGCACGGTTCGCGCGCCGGGCCGCCCAATCGCCGCCGAAGTCGAACCAGCGGCGCGCGGTGCGCTCCGGCAGCCCCCGCACCAGTCGCCACCCGGCCGCGTAGGCCCCGTCGGTCAGCGCCGCCCTCATCTGCGTCACGCCCGTACCACCTTCATTTCGCCGTATCGGAGTCGGCCTTGGTCACCGGCGCGATCACGTCGCGGGCACCGGCCGAATTCCGTACCGCCAGTACTCGTTGGAAGACGGTGACGATGCTCAGCACCGCCAGGATGTACATCGCGACATACACCGCATAGGTGAGCCACTCGATGTCGAAATAGCCACCGATGCCGGTGAATCCGGCCCCGACCAGCACGATCACCAGACGGTCGGGACGTTCGATGATCCCGCCGTCGGCCGACAGCCCGCTCGCCTCCGCGCGCGCCTTGGCATAGGAGATCACCTGCGAGGTCACCAGGACCACCAGCGTCGCCACGAACAGGTGCTTGCTCTGCTCGTGATACACCGACCACCACGCGAGCGCACCGAAGATGGCGCCGTCGGCGACGCGGTCACAAGTGGCGTCGAGGACCGCACCGTATTTCGTGCCGCCGCCGCGGGCGCGGGCCATCGCCCCGTCGAGCATGTCGAACATGACGAAGAGCCAGATCACCATCGTTCCCCAGAACAGGTGATCGGTCGGGAACAGCGTCACCGCGGCGACGATCGAGGCGGTGGTGCCGATGAGCGTCATCGCGTCGGGCGTGAGCCCGGTGCTCACCAGCGCCCGTCCCAGCGGCGCGGTCGCCTTGGCGAACGTCGCCCGACCGAAGAAGCTCAGCACGCTACTCGACTTCCTTCGCCTCGTGCCACGCCCCGGCCAGCAGGGCCCGCGTCTCCCGCAGCAACTGCGGCATCACCTTCACCCCGCCGACAACGGTGATGAAATTGGCGTCCCCGCCCCAGCGGGGAACGATGTGCTGGTGCAGGTGGTCGGCCAGCGATCCCCCGGCTACCCCGCCGAGATTCAGCCCGACGTTGAAGCCCTCGGGCCGCGACACCTTCTTCATCACCCGGATCGCCCGCTGAGTGAACGCCATCAGTTCGGCGCTCTCCTCCGGGGTGAGGTCCTCGAGGTCGGCCACCCGCCGGTAGGGCACCACCATCATGTGGCCGGGGTTGTACGGGTAGAGGTTGAGCACCGCGAACACCCATTCACCGCGCGCGATGACCAGTCCGTCCTCGTCCGACATCTTCGGGATCTCGGTGAACGGATGCTTCAGCCCGGCCGAGGTCTTCTCCTCGGCGCCGGCCGGCGCGTCGGCCTCGGCCGCCGCGCTCCGGCTGTCGCGATCGGCCGCGACCGCGCCGGTGATATACGACATCCGGTAGGGGGTCCACAATCGCTGCAACCGGTCCGGGTCCCCCGCTCCCGTGTCGACGATCCGACCCGGATCCTGTTGCGTCACAGCCTCTTCCACCATACCCTCACTCACGCCCCACCGGTCCGGACCTCGAATCCTTCCGCGCTCGGCGAGGCGTTGTCGCGCCGCGAGATCCAGTCGACGACGGTCGCCACCGCATCGGCGACCGGCACACCGTTCAGCTTGCTGCCGTCGCGGAATCGGAAGCTGACCGCTCCCTCGTTCGCATCGCGCTCGCCGGCCAGCAGCATGAACGGCACCTTCTGCGCGGTGTGGTTGAAGATCTTCTTCTGCATCCGGTCGTCGCTGCGATCGACCTCGGCGCGCACGCCGTGCGCGCGCAGCTGCGACACCACCCCGTCCAGATGGTCGGCGAAGGCGTCGGCAACCGGGATGCCCACCACCTGCACCGGAGCCAGCCAGGCCGGGAAGGCGCCCGCATAGTGCTCGGTGAGAACGCCGAAGAAGCGCTCGATGGAGCCGAACAGGGCGCGGTGGATCATCACCGGCTGCTTCTTGGTGCCGTCGGAGGCGGTGTACTCCAGGTCGAACAGACCGGGTTCGAAGAAGTCCAGCTGGATGGTGGACATCTGCCAGGTGCGCCCGAGAGCGTCCTTGGCCTGCACCGAGATCTTCGGGCCGTAGAACGCCGCGCCGCCCGGATCCGGAACCAGGGTCAACCCGGAGGCCTCACCGACCTTGCGCAGCGTTTCGGTGGCCTCCTCCCACAGCTCGTCCGAACCCACGTACTTCTTCGGATCCTTGGTGGACAGCTCCAGGTAGAAGTCGTCCAGACCGTAGTCCTTCAGCAGGTCCAGCACGAAGTTCAGGGTGGAGGTGAGCTCGTCGACCACCTGGTCCTGGGCGCAGTAGATGTGCGCGTCGTCCTGGGTGAAGCCCCGCGCGCGGGTCAGGCCGTGGACGACACCGGACTTCTCGTAGCGGTAGACCGAGCCGAATTCGAACAGCCGCAGCGGCAGCTCCCGGTACGACCGGCCGCGGGACCGGAAGATCAGGCAGTGCATCGGACAGTTCATCGGCTTGACGTAGTAGTCCTGGCCGGGTTTGCGGACGGTGCCGTCCTCGTTGTATTCCGCGTCCAGGTGCATGGGCGGGAACATGCCGTCGGCGTACCAGTCGAGATGCTTGGAGGTCTCGAACAGATGCGCCTTGGTCAGGTGCGGGGTGTTGACGAACTCGTAACCGGCCTCGACATGCTTGCGGCGCGAATAGTCCTCCATCTCCATGCGGATGATTCCGCCCTTGGGATGGAAGACGGGCAGACCGGAACCCAGTTCGTCCGGGAAGGAGAACAGGTCCAGTTCCGCACCGAGCTTACGGTGGTCGCGCTTCTCGGCCTCGGCGAGCATGGTGAGGTAGCGGTCCTGCGCCTCCGCCGACTCCCAGGCGGTGCCGTAGATGCGCTGCAGATCCTCGCGCTCCTGGTCACCGCGCCAGTACGCCGCCGAGGAGCGGGTCAGCTTGAACGCGGGAATGAACTTCGTGGTCGGGATGTGCGGGCCGCGGCACAGGTCGCCCCACACCTTCTCGCCCGTGCGCGGGTCGAGGTTGTCGTAGATGGTCAGCTCGTTACCGCCGACCTCCATGATCTCCGGGTCGTCGATTCCCGACTTGTCGCCGATCAGCTCGAGTTTGAACGGCTCCTTGGCCAATTCCACCCGAGCCTCGTCGACCTCGACCACCCGGCGCGAAAATCGTTGCGCGCCTTTGATGATCTTCTTCATCCGAGATTCGAGCTTGGTCAGATCCTCCGGAGTGAACGGCCGCTCGACCTGGAAGTCGTAGTAGAAGCCGTCCTTGATCGGCGGGCCGATGCCGAGCTTGGCCTCCGGGAACTCCTGCTGCACCGCCTGTGCCAGCACGTGGGCGGCTGAGTGGCGGATGACGCTGCGGCCGTCCTCGGAGTCGGCGGTGACGGCCTCGACCTCGACGTCGGTCTGGGGTGCCCAGGACAGGTCCTTGAGGTTGCCCTCGCCGTCACGCACGACGACGACGGTGTCGGGGCCCTTGGTGGGCAGGCCCGCTTCGCGCACCGCGGCGCCCGCCGTCGTCCCGGCCGGCACCCGGACGAGGGCGGCGGGGGTTATGCGGGCTGAGGTGGTCACGGCTGCGCTCTCCTTAACATGTCGGCATTCTTGGTCCAGGCTTGGTCCAGGCCGGTCGACGAACAGAAAAGTCACCGGCGCGACCAATGCTATCGGGACAGTACCGCTCGCGTGCCGATGGACCGGCCGCGAACCGGCCGCGGCCCGCTCACCCGCGCCGGGCCAGCTCGGTCAGCAGCCGCTCGCGCTCGGCGGCGGGCCTTTTGGGGCAGCTGGTGCACATACCGCAGCCGGGCACCTCGTAGACCAGACAGCAGGAGGTCCGCCGCACGAACGTGCGCGATTCGACGTCGGTGAATCGCGGCGCGGGCAGGCGGTCGCCGACCTGGGCGGCCAGCCGCCCACCCGCCTCGGGGTCGCCCGCATCGATGGCCCGGTTGCCGATCGCGTCGGCGACGATCGCCCACAGCGCCGCCGGACCGGCGCCGGTCACCCGGGCCACCACCGGGATGACCCGCCGCAGCGACTCGCCCAGCGCCGCGCCGACCGCTTCGGACTCGCTCACGGCTTCGGGCACGATCCGCTCGATGCCGCCGTCGGGCCGGATCTCGCAGCGCAGCCGTTCCAGCGTGGGGTCGGGCGCTGGTGCGCCGCTCGCATACGCCTCGGTGATCGGATCCACCAGCGCCGAGGCGGCCATACACCACCACAGCGTGCCCGACACGCGGGAATTGCCTGTGCCCCAGGAGATTCCCATATCGGCGATCCGTTCCGACAGCCACGCGGGCTCGGTGAGTTTGACGCCCGCCACATGGGCGGGGCCCCCGGACGCCACCGACTGCGCAACCATTTCCCCTCCGACTCCGATCCACATCGATCCACCGAATGCACCACCTCCACCATGGCATGGCCGGCGCGCTCGGATTGAGGTCCCGGCCGTGGCGCGCCGCCGCTCAGCGTATCGGCGTGCGCGACGCCGACGCTCGGGGCGCGCCGCGGCAGCCGTCCCCCGGTCGTGGCGGAACGGCTGCCGCGGCGAAGGTGGACGGGTGCGCGAGTTCGGCTGTCGGGCTGCCGAACTCGCGCACCCTGCGCCCGGATCAGGCGTGGGTCCGATCCAGGGCGGGTATTCCGGGTCGCTCGGCATCGGTGATCTCGGCGATGCCGGTCGTGGTGACCTCGAGGACCCGTGCGGTTCCGATATCGAAGAACAGGCCCGAAAGCGCAACACCGCGCTCATCGACGGCCCGTGCGACGACCGGATGCTCCCGCAGCGTCTCGAGCTGGACCGCGACGTTGACCATGCTCAGCTGGTCGGCCGGACCGTAACCGGCGGCCGCCGCGGCCGCCGCCACCGGATGGCCGCCGCGGTAGCGCTGCAGGGCCTCGGCGCCGTGGGTCAGCCAGTCGTCGATATCGGGGCCGGCGGACCGGTCGGACAGCAGGGCGTTCATCGCGCCACAGCCGGAATGTCCGCACACCACGACGTTGCGCACCGACAAATTGTGCAGCGCGAAGCTGAGCGCCGCGTCCACCGACACATCGGTGCCGCGCGGCGGGATCAGATTGCCGATATTGCGGACGGTGAACAGGTCACCCGGACCGCTGTTGGTGATCACATTCGGCACGATCCGCGAGTCGGAGCAGGTCAGGAAGAAGGAGTCCGGGTCCTGCCCGTCGCGCAGTTCGTCCAGATGCGGCCGCATCACGTGCGCGTGGCTGCGATGGTAGGCGGCGACACCGGCGGCGACCGGATTGCCACCTTCGGAACGCCACGGCCCCAGGACGTCGTCGAGCAGCCCGCGGGCCCCGGCGCGCCGCGGCGGGCGCTCGGCCGCGTCGGCCATCCGCGCCGTCCCGATCTCGACGAATTCCACGGTGCCGCCGGTACTTTCGTGCTGCTGCGCCCAGGAATGAATGGCGTCGTATGCGGCGTGGTCGAGGAAGTCGACCGTCAGCTCCACCAGGACCTCGGCGCCGGCGGGCACCTTGGCCAGCTGCCCGGTCAGCTTCGGCAGAGCGAGGAAGGTGCAGGTGCCGTCCACGCTCACCAGCCACCGGTCGGTTCCCTCGACCGGAGCGGCCTCGACCGAGACGCGCACCACGCGCCACAGCAGCAGGGCGAAGGCGACGACCAGGCCGATCAGCACACCCTCGAGCAGGTTCAGGAACACCACCGCGGCGATGGTCACCGCGTAGATCACCAGTTCACCGGTGCGGTGCGCCATCTTGATGTGGGCCAGCTTCACCAGCTGCATGCCGATCATCACCAGCAGTCCGGCCAGGGCCGATTTCGGGATCTGCTCGACGACACCCACCAGGGCGATCGAGAACACCAGCACCCAGACGCCGTGCAGCAGCGCCGACGCCCGGCTGCGCGCACCGGCGGTCACATTGGTCGCACTGCGCACGATCACGCCGGTAACCGGCAGGCCACCGATCATGCCCGAGGTCACGTTGGCGGCACCCTGCGCCATGAGCTCACGATCGAAGTTGGTCCGCGGGCCGTTGTGCATCTTGTCGACGGCGACCGCCGACAACAGACTCTCCACGCTGGCGATCAGGGCCACGGTCAGCACCGCCAGTGCGACGCCGCTCCAGTCTCCGCTGGGCATGTCCGGCAGGCCGATGGCGTCGAACAGCGAACCGCTCATCGTGATGCGGGCAGGGTCGCCCGGCAGCACCAGCGACAGGGCGGTGGCGACCACGATCGCCACCAGCGGTCCGGGCACCACCCGGATCTTGGCCGGCACGTAGCGCCAGCAGAGCATGATCGCGATGACCAGCCCGCCGATCACGACGTCGACGCCGCTGAGATGCAGCAGCTGATTCGGCAACTCGGTGACGTTCTCCCACGCCGAGCTCTGCGACGATCCGCCGAGCAGGACATGAACCTGCTGCAAGGCGATCGTGATACCGATGCCGGCGAGCATGGCGTGCACGACGACCGGTGCGATGGCGAGCGCGGCACGCGCGATCCGGCTCAGGCCGAACACGATCTGCAGCACGCCCGCGCCGACGGTGATGAAACAGGTTGTCTTCCAGCCGAATTGATTGATGGTCTCGGCCATGACCACGGTCAGTCCGGCGGCCGGGCCGCTGACCTGTAGGACGGAGCCCCCCAGAGCGCCCACCACGATGCCGCCCACGGCGGCGGCGATGAGTCCGGCCGCGACCGGAGCGCCGGTGGCGACCGCGATGCCGATCGAGAGCGGCAGGGCGACGAGAAAGACGACGACAGAAGCGGGCAGATCGTGTCGAAGGACCGAGTTCATCCGGTCCGACCAGCTGGGGCCCGGCGGGGCCGAGGGTCTGGACGTAGCGACGGTGTCGGTGGACATATTGCTCCTTCACCGGAGCCGCCGCGGCGGTCCGGTCGGTCGAACATGTTCTCCAGGCATCGAATTCAGCTGCGAGACTTCGTTGTCCAGCAGTGAGCCGGAAGCGAGGGCAACCCTAATAGTAAAGACTAAGCAAAGCCTTAGAAAAGGATATTTAGCCTCGCACACGTTCCGGCTTCGATGTGACGGCCCTCACGACCTGGAGCTGTGACCTGCACCGGCACCACTGTGCGCCCGCTCAGCGCACGTTTTCCACCCGGCGAATTGCCAAAATTGGGAAGGCTCCTTTCAGGAAACCGGAACCGGCACGGGGTGCCGGAGGTCGTCGATATCGGCGAGACCATCGGGTGTGATTGCGAGCACACGGGCAGTGGCGATATCGAAGAACAGTCCCGACAGCACCACACCGCGCGCCTCGATCCCGCGACGCACGACGGGATGGGCGGACAGGGTTTCGATCTGCACGGCCACGTTCACCATGCCCAGCTGGTCGACCTCGCCGTAGCCGGCGGCCGCGGCCGCCGCCGCGACCGGATGCCCCGCCCGGAAGCGCTCGAGCGCGGGGCGTCCGTGCGCGAGCCAGTCGTCGAGACCCGAACCGGTGTGCAGACCATGATGCAGCGCGTCCATGGCCCCGCAGCCGGAATGCCCGCAGACGACGACCGAGCGCACGTCGAGTGTGTTCAGCGCGTAGACCAGCGCGGCCTCGACCGAGGTGTCGCGGCCGTCGGCGGGGATCAGATTGCCGATATTGCGCACGGTGAACAGATCGCCCGGGCCGCTGTTGGTGATCACGTTGGGCACGATGCGGGAATCGGCGCAGGTGACGAACAGCGATTCCGGATCCTGAGTGTGCCGCAGTTCGTCCAGATGCGGGCGCATCATGTGGGCGTGGCCGCGGTGGTAGGCCGCGATCCCGGCCGCGATCCGGTCGGTGCGGGTGGTCGGACGCCAGGGCGCGAGGACGTCGTCGAGCATCCGGCGGGCGTGCCCGCGCGCGGGCGGTCCCGCGGTGAGGTCGGCGATCCGGACGGCGCCGAGTTCGACGAATTGCACCGTACCGCCGAGGCTTTCGTGCCGCTGCGCCCATTCGTGCAGGGTGTCGGATGCGGCGTGGTCGATGAAGTCGACGGTCATCTCCACGGTGACCGCAACCCCCGCGGGGATCTGCGCCAGCTGGGCGGTGAGCCGCGGCAGGGCCAGGAAGGTGGCCGAACCGTCCACGGTCACCAGCCAGCGCCCGGTGTCACCGACCGGCGCGGCCACGATCACCACCCGCACCACGCGCCACATGAGCAGCGCGAACGAGAGCACCAGCCCGATCAGCATGCCCAGCAGCAGGTTCCCGAAGATCACCACGAGAACCGTTGCGGCATAGACGATCAGATCACCGGCCCGGCGCGCGAGGCGGATGTGCGCGAGTTTCACCAGTCCGATGCCGATGACGATCAACAGGCCGGCCAGCGCGGCCTTCGGAATCTGGCGCACCACCTCCACCAGCGCGACCGAGAAGACCAGCACCCACACGCCACTGAGCATGGTGGAGGCCTTGGTCCGCGCACCGGCCTTGGCGTTGGTGATGCTTCGGACGATGACCGCGGCGATGGGCAGGCCGCCGAGCATGCCGGAGGTCATATTCGCCACGCCCTGCCCGAGCAGTTCGCGGTCGAGGTCGGTGCGGTACTCCGGGCGCAACCGGTCGACGGCCACCGCGGACAGCAGCGTCTCCACGCTGGCGATCAGCGCGATGGTGAACGCGGTCAGCGCGACGGCACTCCAATTGCCGTGCGGCAGTTGCGGTAACGACATCGCGTCGAACAGCGAGCCGTGCAGGGTGATGCGTTCCACACTGGTGGGGACCACCATCGCGAGCGCGGTCGCCGCGACCACCGCGGCCAGCGGCGCCGGGACCGCCCGCACCCGGCCGGGCAGATAGCGCCAGCCCAGCATGATCGCGATCACCACCCCGCCGACGAGCGCGTCCCCCGTGTGCATCACGGTCAGTTGATGCGGCAGCTGCGCGATGCTCGCCCACGACGAGCTCAACGTCTGCCCGCCCAGCAGCACATGCAACTGCTGCAGTGCGATCACCACCCCGATGCCGGCGAGCATCGCGTGCACCACTACCGGCGCGATGGCCAGCGCGGCGCGTGCGATGCGGCTCAGGCCGAACACCACCTGCAGCGCACCGGCGCACACGGTGATGAAACAGGTTGTCGCCCAGCCGAACTGGTGAATGGACTCGGCCACCACCACGGTGAGGCTGGCGGTGGGCCCGCTGACCTGCAGGACCGAACCGCCACACAGCCCGGCGACCAGACCGCCGACGACGGCGGCGATCAGCCCGGCCGCGACCGGCGCGCCCATGGCGACGGCCACACCGATGGACAGGGGTAACGCGACGAGGAAAACCACCACGGAGGCGGGTAGATCATGTCGTAAAGCGACCGAGAAGCTCCGAGGTGACGTCCGTCGGACCGAGTCGGTGTCGGTGGACATATTTCTCCTTCGCCGAACCGGTGTCGGTTCGGTCCATCGGTGGAACATGTACTGGCATCGAGAGCGGGCGGGCGAAGCGGATAACGCGAGATGTGTTGCGCCGGCCACGCATCCGGACATGCAAGCCGGGCACCGGCACAACGCGCTTAATAGTAAAGACAACGCAAAGCAGTTGGAAAGGGTTTTCAGCACAAAAGTCGGCGCCGGTACCTAATTGTGATCTATATCACAAACTCGATCCGAAGTGTACTACCCCGGAAATCCCCCGGAGCGAAGGAGACCACCGAAAACCGATGGCGCAGAATCGCTTCGCTGCGCCCACAGGCGATACTACCGCAGCGGCGTTGCTGGTCATTTGTACGATTCGCCTATCACCGAGGGCGATCGCGACCACGGCGGCGCACTGCGGGACAGTGGGAAGGCAGGGTCGGTGTCGTGCGCCGACCGGGACCGAGACGAGGAGGCAACAGTGCATATCGCGGTACTGGGTATGGGACGGATGGGCCGCGCCGTGGCCGGGCGCCTGCTCGACGGCGGGCATCGGGTGACGGTATGGAACCGCACCGAAGGTAAAGCGGCCGAACTGATTTCGGCCGGCGCGACGGAGGCCGGAACTGTCGCGGCGGCCGTGTCGGGAGTCGACGCGGCCCTCACCGCGCTCGCCGACGACGCGGCGGTCACCTCGGTGGCCTTCGGCGAGCTGCAGACGTCCCTCGATTCCGGCACCCCCTATATCGACTGCTCGACCGTCTCCCCCGCACTGGGCGCCGCCCTCGCCGACGCCTTCGGCGACCGGTTTCTCGCCCTTCCGATCGTGGGCGCGCCCGGCGCGGTCACAGCCGGGAAGGCAACGCTGCTGGCCGGTGGGCCCGCGCAGTTGCGGGGCCGGCTCGCACTTCTGCTCGGCACGCTCTCCGAACGAGTGCGCCACTACGATTCGGCGGCACATGCGCTGACCGCCAAGGTGACCACGAATTTCCTGCTGATCACCGGGGTGGCGGCGCTGGCGGAAGCGTTCGCCGTGGGGCGATCCGGCGGATTCGGCGACGATCAGCTGCGTGAATTGCTCGCCGACGCGCCGGTCCTCGCGCCCGCGTTGGCGAACCGCTTCGACGCCGTGCTCACCGCGTCCCCGCAGGGATGGTGGACGACCGTCCTCGGCGCCAAGGACGCGGGGCTGGCCTTCGACATCGCCACGGAGGCGGGCGTCCACCTGCCGCTGGCCGAGGTCGTCCGCACGCGCTACGAGGATGCGGCCCGAACGAATCCCGGCGCCGACATCGCGGCGATCGCCGCGCTGTACCGAGAGAGCGGCGACTCGGCACAGGGTTGAGCGATTCGGTCCGGCGACTGTCGGATTCGGCGACGCGGGACCGGCCGCTTCCGCAGCGCGACTCAGGGCGTGCCGACTCCCGACTGAGCGAAGTGCACGACCTCCCACAGATGACCGTCGGGGTCGGCGAAGTAGCCGGCATAGATTCCCCACGGCCGGATCCGCGCCGGCTGGACCACGGTGCCACCGGACGCGCCGGCGAGTTCCAGAACGCGTTCCGCCTCGGCGTCACTGTCGACGAACCAGCCCAGACTCATCGCCGAACCGTGGAGCCGGTCCACCGGGATGCCCGCGTCCTTGGCCAGGTCGTCGCGGCCGTACAACGCCAGCGTCACACCGTTGTCCAGCGTGAACATGACGACCGCGCCGCCCGGATTCTCGGCGTCGGGCCGGAATTCGGTCCCGATGATCCCCGGCGACTCCAATCCGAGCGCGCGGTAGAACCGCAACGACACGTCCAGATCGCGCACACCCAGCGTGATCGTGTGGATCTGTGCTCGCACCCTATACCTCCGTTCTCGTCGTTTCCGCATGCAGTCAACCCGCCGGCACCGGGCATGTCTTGAACGGATCGGACATACCGTCCGAGCGTTCTCGCTCCCACCACCCGCCCGCGTAACTCCCCGCACCGATGTTGCGGGCCGGGCCGCGTACTGCGGCGCGGCCGCGAAATGCCGTCCGGCGGCACCGAAAACCGCTGGTAGCGCCGGTGCGCACCGACCCGGCCGGCCGCGTAACCAGGTCTTTACCGCGAGCCCTTGTCGCGTAACGCGGATTCTCTGCACGCTACCGGCATGCACCACCGCTCCGAACAGCTCCACTCCGAGACCGCCCGCGACCGCCGGGTGTTCGATGATCAGATGCGCGAAATCCTCCCCGCCGCAGCGCAACTACCCGCCCGGCGGCTGCGGGATCTGCTGCGCGCCGACCTGCGGGCGGGCGCGTTCGGCACCGGACGGTTGCCCGGCGAGCCGGAATTGATGGCCCGCCACCATCTCCCGCGTGACGTGGTCCGCGCCGCGCTGAGCATGCTGCGTGCCGACGGGCTGATCGAGCGACGCCGCGGAGTGGGCACGGTGGCGGTCAGTGAGCACTACGTCGTCTCCGGCGCGCTGCCGCCGGAGGGCCGGACGCTCGAGCAGCACCTGGCCCTGGGCCGGATCTCACCTCGCCTGCTGTATTGGGCCTGGATCCCGGCACCGCCGGTGATCGCCGCCCATCTGGCCGGCGTCCGGCCCGGAGACGATTGCCTCTGCGTCGAATACGTCCTGCTACTCGACGGTCGCCCGCTCGCGGTGTTCACCAATTACCTGCGCGCACCGGAGGCGACGCGAATCGACCAGGCCGCATTCGGCGACGATTTCTACAGCCTGCTGCGCGGCGGCCGGGTGGATGTCGGTGGCAGCGACGTCGGCGTCCAAGCCGCGCGCGCCGACGACTGCACCGCGGCGCTGCTGCACGTCCTGCCCGGCGAGCCGGTGCTACTGGTGGAACAAACCATCCGCACCCGCGGCGGGGTCGCCGTCGATTACGCCCTGGGCTCCTGCCGTGCCGAGATGCAGCTCGAACTCGGTGCCATCCCCCGCCTCGACATGACCGCCGCCCTGCCCCGCTGAGACTCGCCCACCGACACCTCCCCCGCCGATATCCCTGCCCCGCTGATGTGAGGACGACCATGACACTCGCCGACCCACCCGTACTCTCCGGCCTGACCGAAGCCGCCGCCGCGCTGCGCTCCGGCGAGACCACCGCCACCCGGCTAATCGAACAGGCACTCGCCGCCGCCGACGCGCACGATGCGGCGCTCGGTGTCTACCTGTCGCGGTTCGACGAGCGTGCCCTCGCCCAGGCCGCGCGCATCGACGAGAAGCTGGCCGCCGGCGTTCCGGTCGGGCCGCTGGCCGGAATCCCGGTGGGAATCAAGGATATTCTCGCTCATTCCGCGGCGCCGACCACCGCGCAGAGTCTGGTTCTCGATCCCGGCTGGGGTGCCGCCCAGGGTGATTGCACGGTGGTCCGCCGGCTCGAGGAGGCCGGCGCCGTCGTCACCGGAAAGGTGACCACGATGGAATTCGCCATCGGTCTCCCGGATCCGGCCAAACCCTTTCCGGTACCCCGTAATCCGTGGGATTCGTCCCGCTGGGCGGGCGGGTCGAGTTCGGGATCGGGCAGCGGCGTGGCCGCCGGAATGTTCCTCGGCGCCGTCGGGACCGACACCGCGGGCAGTATCCGGATCCCGGCGGCCTTCAACGGAATCACCGGATTGAAGCCGACTTTCGGCCGCGTCCCGAAGTCCGGTGTGGTTCCGCTGGGCTACACCCTCGACCATCCGGGCCCGATGGCTCGGTCGGCCGCCGACTGCGCCCTGCTGCTGGCGGTGCTGGCGGGCTACGACCCAGCCGATCCCTACAGTGCGCACACGCCGGTCGACGACTATCCCGGCGCGCTCACCGATGATCTGAGCGGACTGACCATCGGTGTGGACACCCTGGACCGGTTCGCCGACGGCGGTATCGATCCCGCTCAGCCACAGCGGTTTTCCGATGCGGTGGCCGTGTTCGCCGAGGCGGGCGCCCGGATCGTTCCCGTGGAGGTGCCGATGTACCGGGAACTGACCGCGGTCGATGTCGTGGTCATGCTCGCGGAGGCGCACGCCTACCACCGGCCCGCACTGCGCGAACGCTGGGCGGATTACGGCCGGGCCACCCGCATCATCCTCGCCGGCGGCGATGCGGTCAGCGGCCCGGATTACGTTCAGGCCCAGCGGGTTCGCCGCATCGGCCGGCAGCGAATGACCGAACTGCTGACCAAGGTCGACCTGGTGGTGACACCGACCGGGCATCTCGGCGCCCCCGCGATCGCCGATCTGGATCAACGGCAACCGATGGGTGTGCTGTCGAGTCTGCATACGCCGTATTGGAACCCGCTCGGCAATCCCACGCTCGCGCTGCCGATCGGCACCACCGCCGACGGCCTGCCACTGTCGATGTCGGTGTCCGGCAGTCATTTCGACGAGGCCACCGTCCTGCGCGCCGGCGATGCCTACCAGCGCCGCACCACCCACCACACCGAGATCCCCACCGCTCTCCGCTGAACCGTCAGGAGCCGATTATGACCTGGACCACCGACCCCGAGGAAATCGCCGCGGTCGACACGATGCGCGCCACCGTGCGCGCTATGGCCGAGCTGCTCGCCGCGGTCGACGCCACCCGCTGGGCCGACCCGGCAGGTGGTTTCGACCTCACCTGAGGGTGCCTCACCGGCGTTTCACGACGTGGTGGCATCGTGCCGGCCCCAGTGCCGCCGCGATGCCACCGATTCGACCGGCCCGGCGGCCGGCCGCCGCCACCGCCGCCTCGCGGGCCGCACCGACCGCGAGGCGTGCGACCGGATCGGGACGAAACAGCGCGGCCGGCCGTTGCGTCAGCCCCATCACGCGATAGAACCACCGCGTGTTCACCGATTCTCGCCATCGAGCCACCTTCATCGCATTCGGCGAGGCTGACCGGCAAATTAGTCTCAGCCGAGGAAACAATCCGCACGCACGAGCCGCAGTGGCTGCTGAACGCCGCCGTCACGCACCTGGATGCCGAGCGCAACCCCGTGGAAACCGTCGCCGCGCTGCTGACCCCACTGCTGTCTCTGCAGCGGGCCGACGAGCTGAGAGTGACACCGGAACAAGCCGCCGAGATCATCGTGCGCACCGTGTTGTCACACATACTCGTCGAACGCAGCACACTGAGCGACGACGAGATCGCGGAGATGGTCGCGCGGGCGATTTCGGCGTGAGGACGCCTCCGGTCTGAGACGGACTCCATATCGAGTATCACAGCCGCGATCCCCGGAGACGGCGGCGCCGGACCACGCACGTCGGCCGATATGCCGGCCTCCCACGCGATCGGTGATCCAGCACATATCCCATTTAGGTTGTGCACAACCTTATTGTGTCCTACATTCGTAGCTGTGACCGATCCGATGGCGCTCGACCAGCAGCTGTGCTTCCAGCTGTACGCCGCCTCCCGCGCGATCACGGCCCGCTATCGGCCGCAGCTGGACGCATTGGGCCTGACGTATCCGCAGTATCTGGTCATGCTGGCGCTGTGGGAGCGCGACGGGCGCGGCGTCGGCGATCTCTGCTCCGCCCTCGCCCTGGATTCCGGCACGCTCTCACCGCTGTTGAAGCGGCTCGAGGCCGCCGGATTCGTCGAGCGCCGGCGGGTCGCGGACGACGAACGCCGGGTCGAGATCCGGCTCACCGAACGCGGAAGCGCGCTGCGGGAACGGGCGTGCGACATTCCGGCGCGCATGGCCGCCACCTTCGGCGGCGGACTGTCGCTGGACGAGCTGGTGACATTGCGCGAAACCCTGGCCCGGCTGACTGCCGTGCTGAACACCGAACCGGATGCCGAAGGCGCATCCACCGAGAGAAAGCGATGACCGATATGGCAACCCTCTACACCGCCGAGGCCCTGGCCACCGGAGACGGCCGCAACGGCCACGCCCGCACCACCGACGGCAAGATCGACGTCGCCCTCGCCATGCCGCCGGAGATGGGCGGCAGCGGGGGGGGCACCAACCCGGAGCAGCTGTTCGCCGCCGGATACGCCGCATGCTTCCACTCCGCGCTACGTCTGGTCGGTAAGCAGGAAAAGGCCGATGTCAGCGATTCCGCGGTCGGAGCGAAGGTCGGCATCGGCCCGAACGACGCGGGCGGCTTCGGCCTCGAGGTGACTCTGGAGGTGTCACTGCCGCACCTGGCCCGCGAGGAGGCTCAGGCGCTGGCCGATAAGGCGCACCAGGTGTGCCCGTATTCCAATGCGACCCGTGGCAACATCGACGTCCACGTGATCGTCGCCGAGGACTGAATCAGCCGCGCTGCCACCAGCGCTTCGCCGGCGCCGGTTCGGTGTGGCCACCACACCACCGGTCGGCCGGCACCGTCGCGCGCACCTCGTCGATGTGGGCGCCGCAGCCGGACCAGGTGGTCTTACCGCAGGTCGTGCAGGTAGTCGGGACGCACATGACATCTCCTCGTAGTCGGGCGTCGTGGTGCGCCGTCAGCGGCGCACCACCATGATCGGGCATTCGACCGAACCGACCAGCGCCGCACTGGTCGAACCGAGCAGCATCCCGGCGAACCCGCCGCGGCCGCGGCTGCCCACCACCACCAGTTGCGCCGAATCCGATTGCTCCAGAAGAGATTTCGCGGGGTTGTCGCGCACCACACGCAGAGTGACCGGCAGATCGGGATACCGTTCGCGCCACGGCGCGAGCCGCTCGGCGAGCATGGTGTGTTCGGCGCGGACGATGGTATCCCAGCCGAACATCGAAATGTCGAGACCGGTGGTATCGCTCCACGAATGCAGCGCCACCACCTCGACGGCACGCCGGTGCGCCTCGGCGAAGGCCGCCTCGACGGCGGGTTCGCTGTTCTCGCTGCCGTCTACACCGACCAGCACCGGACGCCGCGCCGTGACCGGGTCGGTGGCCGAATGCGATGTGACGACCACCACCGGACACCGCGCGTGATGAACCAGGGCCGAGCTGACCGACCCCAGCAGCCCCCGTTGCAACGCCTGTCTCTTATACACATCTCCGAGCCCACGAGACCGATCAGTATCTCGTATG
>NZ_PSZE01000113.1 GCF_002933465.1 Nocardia nova | reverse complement strand
CACCCGAAGCCGGTGGCCTAACCCTTGTGGAGGGAGCCGTCGAAGGTGGGATTGGCGATTGGGACGAAGTCGTAACAAGGTAGCCGTACCGGAAGGTGCGGCTGGATCACCTCCTTTCTAAGGAGCATCTTCCAGAAGACATCACAGAGGTGAATGTTGTTCTGGCAGAGCCACTTCGGACTCGAATGTAGTCCGGTGGTGCTCATGGGTGGAACGCTGACATGTGCTGGCGAGAGCTCGGAGACTGAGTGCTTCGGGTGCCGGATGTAATCGACACACTGTTGGGTCCTGAAAGAACAGACGTTCTTTCCAGGCAAAAGATACGACAAGGTTTTCTCCGCGTGTCATACCGCGGGATTTCTTCCCGGCTGGTGCCGCAGTGGTGAGAAGGTCTTGTGTGTTGTTTGAGAACTGCACAGTGGACGCGAGCATCTTTGTTTGTAAGTGTGTAAGAGCGTACGGTGGATGCCTTGGCACCAGGAGCCGATGAAGGACGTAGGAGGCTGCGATAAGCCTCGGGGA
>NZ_PSZE01000112.1 GCF_002933465.1 Nocardia nova | reverse complement strand
CACCCGAAGCCGGTGGCCTAACCCTTGTGGAGGGAGCCGTCGAAGGTGGGATTGGCGATTGGGACGAAGTCGTAACAAGGTAGCCGTACCGGAAGGTGCGGCTGGATCACCTCCTTTCTAAGGAGCACTTCTCCAGATGGTGTCTCGAACAGTCGAGATCGCCTCTGGCAGAGACAGTTTCGGACTCGTATGTAGTCCGGCTGGAGCTCATGGGTGGAACACTGACAACCTCTCCCGCGTGTCGGCTGGTCCTCAGTGACCGGCTGGTGGTTGATATATCGGCACACTGTTGGGTCCTGAAAGAACAGACGTTCTTTCCAGGCAAAAGATACGACTTGCTCGGATTTTCTGAGAAACTGCCGGCGTTGCCGGTAAGTCCTGATTTCCAATCTGGGTGGGTGTGTTGTTTGAGAACTGCACAGTGGACGCGAGCATCTTTGTTTGTAAGTGTGTAAGAGCGTACGGTGGATGCCTTGGCACCAGGAGCCGATGAAGGACGTAGGAGGCTGCGATAAGCCTCGGGGA
>NZ_PSZE01000111.1 GCF_002933465.1 Nocardia nova | reverse complement strand
GACGAACTCGCCACCGCCGGCATCCCCGCGCGGGTCATCGACGCCTACTCGGTCAAACCCATCGACCGCGAAGCCCTGGTGGACGCCTGCCTGGTGACCGGTAGCCGCCTGGTGGTGGTCGAGGACCACTACCCCGAGGGCGGGCTCGGCGGCGCCGTGCTGCAGGCCCTCGCCGCCGCCGAAGTGCCGCCACTGCGTCTCGCGCACCTCGCGGTGCGGGGACTGCCCGGCTCGGGCACACCCGGTGAATTGCTCGACGCCGCCGGCATCTGCGCAACCTCCATCGCCACCGCCGCACGCCGGCTGGTCGCGCCATGACCCACTACACCGGGAGATATCGATGAAACCCACTCAGCAACTGCACGAGGCGGGCCAGAGCCTGTGGCTGGACAACATCACCCGCAGCATGCTCGATGACGGAACGCTCGCGAACTACATCGGCGAGTACTCGATCACCGGGCTCACCTCCAACCCGACGATTTTCGACAAGGCCATAGAGGCCGGCGCCGACTACGACGACGACATCGCCGCCCGCAA
>NZ_PSZE01000110.1 GCF_002933465.1 Nocardia nova | reverse complement strand
GAGGAAAAAGAGGGTTTATAATCGTTGGAAAAGTGGGCAGGCCACTAGGGAGGACTATAAGGATGTAGCGAGGCTGTGCAGGGACAAGATTAGGAAGGCCAAAGCTCATCTGGAGCTCAATCTGGCTACTGCTGTTAAAGATAACAGAAGAGGTTTTTACGAATAGATTAACAGGAAAAGGAGGACTAAGGAGAATCTCCATCCTTTACTGGATGCGGGGGGAAACTTAGTTACAAGAGATGAGGAAAAGGCGGAGGTGCTTAATGCCTTCTTCGCCTCAGTCTTTAGCGGCAAAACCGGTTGCTCTCTGGATACCCAGTACCCAGAACTGGTGGAAGGGGATGGGGAGCAGGATGTGGCCCTCACCATCCACGAAGAAATGGTTGGTGACCTGCTACGGCACTTGGATGTGCACAAATCGATGGGGCCGGATGGGATCCACCCAAGAGTACTGAGAGAACTGGCAGCGGAGCTGGCCAAGCCCCCATCCATCATTTATCAGCAGTCCTGGCTCTCGCGGCATGTCCCAGCTGACTCGCG
>NZ_PSZE01000109.1 GCF_002933465.1 Nocardia nova | reverse complement strand
CGAAGTAGCCCGAGTTGATGTCGGTGTAGCGCTGCAGGCCCTCGGGCAGCTCGTCCTCGGAGTAGATCGCGTCGACCGGGCATGCGTCGGCGCATGCGCCGCAGTCGATACAGGTCTGCGGGTCGATATAGAGCATCTCCGCGGTCGCGAAATCCGGGTCGTCGGGCCGGGGCCGGATGCAGTCGACCGGGCACTCCGACAAGCAGCTCGCATCATTGCAGCATCTCTGCGTCACTACGAAGGCCATGGTGCCAGGTCCTAACATTCCTTGCGTCGCATCAACATCAGCGCATCAACAGACCATCTGTCGATCGTCCGGGTATCTACGACGAGCTATACGGTTCATTAAGTAGACCTATTCTACTATATGGCTAGGATCCGTCGTCGCGCGGGCGGCGCGGAGGAGCTTCGACTCATCATTCCGGTCCCGCTCGCGCGGAGTGAGACCGTGGAGAAAGCGCGGCTCCCCCGGGCCCCGACACCCCTTGCCGGGGGAGCCGCCGCGACCCTGCTGCGGCTCAGCTCACTCGTCGGCCGCGCGGGTTGG
>NZ_PSZE01000108.1 GCF_002933465.1 Nocardia nova | reverse complement strand
TCACGGGCCGAGTTTTCAAGAATTACATTTACCAGCACGCACTGTAACCCTAGCCCTTACCGCCTTTACAAAAAAGCCTCAAGCCCTAACCCTAAAAATCCTCGAAACCCCTACAGACATAACCCAAAATATTTACCACACTAAACACCTGAAGACCTATGCCTAAAACTCCTCACCCAATAAATTAAGACGTTCAAATCCCAAGCCCACAAAATTAAGACGTTCAAATCCCAAGCCCAAAAAATAGGACTCTCAAAACCTAAACCCAAAAACTAACACCTAAAAACCCAAAAACCTAAACCCAAAAACGCTCCAAACACTAATCCAAAAAAATAAGACACTCAAAGCACTAACACAAAATATTAAGATGCTCAAAACCCTAACGCAAAAAATTAAGATGCTCCAAACCCTAACCCAAAAAATTAGGACACTCAAAACCCTAACCCTGGAGAACCTAACCTGAAAAAATAAATAAATAAATAAATAAATAAATAAAAATAAAATTATAAAACCCTAACCCTAAATAAATAACCAACAAGACAACCCTAAAACCCT
>NZ_PSZE01000107.1 GCF_002933465.1 Nocardia nova | reverse complement strand
GGTCCTCGACCACCACCAGGCGGCTACCGGTCACCAGGCAGGCGTCCACCAGGGCTTCGCGGTCGATGGGTTTGACCGAGTAGGCGTCGATGACCCGCGCGGGGATGCCGGCGGTGGCGAGTTCGTCGGCGGCGGTGAGGCATTCGTGCACAGTGACACCGGCGCCGATCAGGGCGACCCGATCGTCGGGCCCGGCCCGGTGAACCTTCGATCCGCCGACCGGGAACTGCTCGCCAGGCGGGTAGAGGACCGGGTAGGCGCCGCGGGTGGTGCGCAGGTAGACGATGCCGGCGGTGTCGGCCATGGTTGCGACAAGCTTGGCGGTGCAGGTGGCGTCGGCGGGGTAGAGCACGATCGAGCCGTGTACCGCGCGCAGCGCGGCCAGGTCCTCCAACGCCATCTGCGACGGACCGTCCTGACCGATCTCGACTCCGGCGTGCGAGCCGACCAGCCGGATGTTCACCTGCGAGATGCCGGCCATCCGGATGAAGTCGTAGGCACGGGCAAAAAACACCGCGAAGGTGGCGGCGAACGCGACATAGCCGCGCACGGCGAGCC
>NZ_PSZE01000106.1 GCF_002933465.1 Nocardia nova | reverse complement strand
GGTCCTCGACCACCACCAGGCGGCTACCGGTCACCAGGCAGGCGTCCACCAGGGCTTCGCGGTCGATGGGTTTGACCGAGTAGGCGTCGATGACCCGCGCGGGGATGCCGGCGGTGGCGAGTTCGTCTGCGGCGGTGAGGCATTCGTGCACAGTGACACCGGCGCCGATCAGGGCGACCCGATCGTCGGGCCCGGCCCGGTGAACCTTCGATCCGCCGACCGGGAACTGCTCGCCCGGCGAGTAGAGGACCGGATAAGCGCCGCGGGTGGTGCGCAGGTAGACGATGCCGGCGGTGTCGGCCATGGTTGCGACAAGCTTGGCGGTGCAGGTGGCGTCGGCGGGGTAGAGCACGACCGAGCCGTGCACCGCGCGCAGCGCGGCCAGGTCCTCCAACGCCATCTGTGACGGGCCGTCCTGACCGATCTCCACCCCGGCGTGCGAGCCGACCAGCCGGATGTTCACCTGCGAGATGCCGGCCATCCGGATGAAGTCGTAGGCACGGGCAAAAAACACCGCGAAGGTGGCGGCGAACGCGACATAGCCGCGCACGGCGAGCC
>NZ_PSZE01000105.1 GCF_002933465.1 Nocardia nova | reverse complement strand
GCCGACCCCGCTGCTCCCGCGGCGCCCGAGAGCGTCTACTACAAGGCCAGCGTCGTCGACAACGACAAGGCCGTTATCAAGACCGACGGCGGCTCGATCGTCAACGAAGACGGCATGCTGAAGATCAAGGCCGCCAACGGCACCGTGCTCGCCGGCACCCCGCTGAACTTCCGGGTCGACGACTTCGAGTTCCCGATCGCCGCCGACATCTCCGGTAACACCGCCACGCTGACCCCGCAGTTCGACGAGCAGCACGCGGTCTACAAGCCGGTCGCGCTGCCCTTCGAGGAGTCGGCTCCCTGGAAGACCCCGTACGACCGTGAGGTCGCGGCCTTCACCCGTCTGAAGGACACCATCTCCACCGGCGCCACCATCGGCACCCTGGTCGGTGGTATCGGCGGCGCGGCCATCGGCTGCATCGCGGGCGCTGCCCTCGGTGTCGTCGCCACCGGTGCGCTGGCCACCCTGTTCGGCCTCGGCCCGCTCGGCGGCTGTGTCGCCGGTGCCGCCGCCGTCGGCTTCCTGGGTGTGCTCGCCGGCCAGATCCTCGTGACCGCCCCGGTCGCGATCGGCGCCGCGATCCAGTACT
>NZ_PSZE01000010.1 GCF_002933465.1 Nocardia nova | reverse complement strand
GGGTCGGGGCGGTCTTCGGCGCGGCGTTGTTGACGTTCGCGGGGGCCGGAGCCGGAGTGGCCGGTGCGCTGGGGGCGGCGGTCGGCGCGGAGGCGGCGGGAGTGCTGTTGGCTATCTCACCCGGCGATTCCGGTGTGTAGTCGGCGAGAAACTCGTGCCAGCTCTCATCGACCGACGACGGATCTTGCTTGTACTTCTGGTACATCTCGTCGACGAGCCACTGGTTCTGTCCGAACTGGGATGTTGAGCTGCTCACAGCAGGTGTTCGCCTCATTTCGTTCTTCGCGCTGCGACGTTTGTGACGTGCCCGGCACGGGTCGATCGGCACGATATGCGCCGATGCGCCCTTTCTGAGGATAGGCCCAGCCGTGACAGCGTGCCCCAGCGCGGCCATGCGTAGGCGCACCGCCGCGCCACTGTCCGGTTAACCACCCCCGGACAGACCCAGCCTCATAGGTGACGACTCGTCCCCGGTCGAGAATATTCCTTCGTCGGAATCGGCTGCCTCCCAGAGTCGGTTATAGATTCCGCGCTCCGCCAACAACTGCGCGTGCGCGCCGAATTCCACGATCCGGCCGTGCGCGACGACCGCGATCCGATCGGCGCGCGCGGCGGTCGCCAAACGATGCGCCACGATCACCGTGGTGCGCCCGCGAGCCAGCGATCTGCTCGCTACCAGCACCTTTTCCTCGTTGGCCGGATCCAGCACCGCGGTGGCCTCGTCGAGCAGCAGCAGATCCGGGTCGACCAGCTCCGCGCGCGCCAGCGCGATGAGCTGGCGTTGACCCGCCGACAGCCCGCGCCCACCCTCACCGATCGGCTGGGCCATACCCCGCGGCAGCGTCTCGATCATCTCGAGTGCGCCGACCGCCGCGGCGGCCCGGGCGATTTCGGCCGATGTGGCATAAGGTTTCCCGAATGCAATGTTGCTGGCGACATCGCCGGTGAACAAGTGAGCTTCCTGAGGGACCACACCGAGCCGGGCGCGGAACCGGTCGAGCCGGTAGTCACGAATATCGATCTCGTCGACGCGAATGGATCCGGAGTGCGCCGCCGCATCGGCTCCGTCTCCGCCGGGATGCGAACGAGGGAGGTCGTAGAGGCGGGCCAGCAGTTTGACCACCGTCGACTTGCCGGCCCCGGTCTCACCGACCAGCGCGAGGGTCGAGCCGGCGGGGATGTGCAGCGAAACATCTTCCAGCGCAGGCGTTCTGGCATCGGGATAGCGGAAGGTGACGCCGTCGAAGCGCACGTCACCGCGTAGGCCACCCTCGATGTCGACCGCATCGGCCGGATCGGGAGCGATCGAGGACGGTGTGTGCAGCAGCGTTTCGATGCGCCGCAACCCGACCCGGGCCTGCTGGTAGCCGTCGAAAACCTGGGAGAGCTGCGTGATCGGCCCGAACAACAGGCTCAGGTAGAGCACGAAGGCCACCAGGGTGCCGGCGGTCGTGGTGCCGTGCGCGACCTCACGGGCACCCAGATACACCACCGCCGCCTGCGCCAGATCCGCCCAGGCCAGCACGAACGCGAAATACAGCGCGATGGCGCGCTGGGCCCGCAACCGGGCTCGGCGGTATCGATCGGAGTAGTCGGTGAATCGGCGGGCCGCCTCGGCCTCGTGGCGGTAGGCCTGGGTCGCGCGCAGGCCCGCGACGTTCTCCTGGAAGTCGGCGTTGACCGTGGCCACCCGTTCTCGCGAGGCCGAATACGCCGAGGCCGCGACGCGGCGGAAGAACAATGTCGCCACGATCAACGGTGGCAGCGCCACGAACACCACGACGGCCAGTGCGGCGTCGATCACCAGCAGCGCGATCACGATGCCGACGACCGTGACCAGGCTGATCAGGGCCGTGCCCAGCCCGGTTTGCAGGAATGTCGACAGCGCGTCGATATCGGTCGTCATCCGCGTCATGATCCGGCCCGAGAGCTCGCGCTCGTAGTAGTCCAGGCCGAGCCGTTGCAGGTGGGCGTAGCTGCGCACCCGCAGCCCGTACAGCACCCGCTCGCCGCCGCGGGCCGAGAGCCGGGTAGTGAGGGCCTCGTCCACCCAGCTCAGGAGCACCAGCACCACCCCGGCGCCGGCCGCGACCATCAGTACGGCGCCGCGATGCTGTCCGACGCCGTCGTCGAGTGCGAATCGGGTGAGCGCCGGAAACGCCACCGAGATAGCGGCGTCCACGGCCAGCAGCGCGACCACGGCCGCCAGCAGCCAGCGCACCGGCCGTAGCAACCGCACCAGCCGGAATGCCGGATCCGGCTGTTCCAGCTCGCGATCGTCGAGCCCCGGCTGTTCGGTGGCCGGAGCCAGACTCGCCAGGGCGGCCCGCATCTCCGGCGGCGCATCCGGTTCCGAGCTCGAATCCTCGGCAGACGCAAGGGGCTCGGCGTCCGGGAATGCGTCCACGCCCGGCTCCGCCGAACTCCCGCCCGGTCCCGCCAGCCGGATGACGCGGTCCGCGTGTGCCAGGGTCGATTCGCGGTGCGCGAGGATCAGCGTGGTGCGGCCGTGGGCGGGCAGGGCACCGAAGATCGCGGCCTCGGTGACGGCGTCCACCGCGGAGGTGGCGTCATCGAGGACGAGGATGCGCGGGTCGGCGAGCAGGGCACGCGCCAGGGCCAGGCGTTGCCGCTGCCCTCCGGAGAGCGTGAGGCCGCGCTCGCCGACGACCGTGTCGTAACCGTCCGGTAGTGCGCGGATGAATTCGTCGGCCGCGGCCATCCTGGCGGCCGCGCGGATCTCCTCGGGATCGGCATCCGGTGTGCCGAGCGCGATATTGGCGGAGATGGTGTCGGAGAACAGGAACGGCTCGTCGAAGACGACGCCGATCGCCTCGCGCAGATCGGCGGCCCGCACCCGCGCGATATCGACCCCGGCGGTCTCGGGATCCTGGTCCGCCCCGAAGAGGCTGATCCGTCCCGACTCGGGCGCATGCAATCGCGGCAACAGCAGTGTCAGCGTGGATTTTCCGGAGCCGGCCGGTCCGATCACCGCCACCGTCTCGCCGGGGCGCACGGTGAGATCGAAATCGTGCAGGACCGGGCGTCCCGGTTCGAATCCGAAGGTGAGGCCTCGGATGTGCAGGCCGAGCGGTCCCTCCGGCAGCGGTTGCGGATCGGGTGGGTCGATGCTCTCCGGAGCCTCGTCGATGACCTGATAGACGCGTTCGGCCGCCGCCCGGGTCAGCTGCGCCATGACCAGTACGTTGGACAGGATCCGGGTGCTCGACGCCATCATGGTCACGTAGGTCGCGAAGGCCAGGAAGGTGCCGACGCCGATCACCGAATGCAGCGCCAGCGCGCCACCGAGGGCGATCACGATCACCAGCCCGGCCTGTGGAATCGCCGCGATCGTCGGCGCGAACCGGGAATCGATGCGGGCCGCGCGCATCCGATGGGCGTAGAGCCGTCGGCCGTGCTCCTCCAGGATCCGCACCATCCGCGATTCCTGGCCGAAACCCTTCACCACCCGCACGCCGGTGACGGTCTCCTCGACGTGCTGGGCCAGATCGGCAGCTCGCTGCTGCGCCGACCAGGTGGCCGAGTGCAGCCGCGGCCGCACCCGATACACCACCAGCGCCAGCACCGGCACGGTCAGCAGCGACACCAGGGCCAGCGGCGGCGAGAGCACCAGCATGGCGACCGCGGCGAAGACGAAGATCAGCAGCGACGCCGCCGAGAGCGGCGCCATCGCGAGCAGCCCCTGCACCAATTGCAGATCGCTGATCGAGCGCGACACCACCTGGCCCGTACGCAACCGGTCCTGTCGCGGTCCGTCGTAGCGGTGCAGCGCGGTGAGCAGGTCCACTCGCACCTCGTGTTGGACATCCAGCGCCAGCCGTCCCGCGAGCCAGCGCCGCCCGTAGGTCGCCGCGAACCGGGCCACGGCCAGGGCGACCAGTATCCCGGCGATCGGAGCGAGTGCCCCGACCTCGCCCGTACGGGCCCGGTCCAGCGCGGCCTTCGCGGCCAGGGGTGCCGCGGCCTCCGCGCCGGCTCCCGCGACCACGGCCAGAATGACTCCGGCGAGCACCCGCGGATGGCCGAGGCAGGCCGTCCAGAGCCGCCGCAACCAGCCGCCGGGCCCCGCATCGAGCTCATGGCCGGGCTGCGCGCCGGACGGTGCGGACGACCCCGTCCCGCCGGTGCTGCGACGGCGCAGCCGGACGCGACCATGCCCGGGCGTAGATCGTCCGGCGGATCCGGCGTCGAGGGTTTCGGTGTCGTTCATGTCGATTCGACGGTACCGACGCGCCCCGACATCCCGCGTCTCCCGCACCCCGTCCACGAGATTCCGCCCGGATCGGTGGTCGAGTCAGATGTCGCGTGTGCGCAGATACCACCAACCGAACGCCCCGGCGGCGACCGCCCAGACCACCAGCACGACGGCCGAGGCCGCATTCGGCGGCAGGAACGGACTCTCAGGAAACGAACCGACCGCGACCGAGCCGATGGTGGCCGAACCCGGCAGCAGCACCACGACGCCCGCGATCCCGGCGCCCTTGGCGAGCAGCCAGATCAGCGGTTCCAGGATGAACAGCCATCCCGCCATCGCGATCACGGCCAGATTGGGTGAACGGACCAGCAATCCCAGGCCTACGCCGATCACGCCCCAGCACACCGCCGCGAGCAGGCCGCCGCCGAACACCCCGACCAGTCGCCAGCCGAATTCGACGGTGTGCCGCCCGAAGGCCAGCAGACCCAGCGCCGCGCCGATCTCCGCGCACGCCGCGAGAACCAGCGAATAGGCCGCGGCCACACCGGCTTTCGCGCCGAAGAGTACGTTCCGGTCGGGGGTGGACAGTGCGGTGAGTCCCATGCTGCGGTAGCGGTATTCGTCGCCGGCCGCGACCGCGCCGCCGATCGCCGCCGCACCCACCGCCATCGCGATCGCCAGATACAACCCGACAGTCGCGGTCCCGGTAACCAGCGCCTCGCGCGCCTGCGGACCCGAACCGCGCAGTGCGGACGCCGAAGCGACGACGAAGCCCACGGCCGCGAGCACCGGGGGCAGCGTCCATCCGGAGCGCAGCGCGGTGATCTTGCGCAGTTCGGCGGTCGCCGCCCGGTTCACCTCGGCGGGAACGGTGGGGAGGGTCGGCAGCATCATCGCGTTCCGTACATGGTCGCAGGGGCGGGGGCGGGATAGGCCGGCGGCGCGGACGATTTGGTGAGGATGGCCAAAACCCGATCCGGGTGGACGGGTTCGGCCACCACCTCGCCGAGATGGACCCGGGCCAGCGCCGCGGCGGCCTCGATCTCGGCGCGAGAAGCCTCGGCGACGGCAAGTCGGCCGTCGCTGCGCATCACCGCGTCGGTGAAGCCCTGCGCGGCCAGCGTGGTGGCCAGCGCGATCGGGCTCGATGCCGCGACCACCAGCCGATCCGGATGGTTGCGCCGCAGCCGCCGCGGACTGCCCTGATAGGCCACCGAACCGGCCGAGAGCACGATCACCTGATCGCAGACCGGTACGGCCGCGGCCAGGCTCTGCGAGGTGAACAGGGTGGTGCCACCGCGCCGGGCATGAGCCCGCAGATAGTCGAAAAGCCATGCCCGCTCGGGCGGTTCGAGACCTTCGAACGGATCGTCGAGCACCAGCAGGCGGGGCTGTGTGAGCAGTGCCTGCGCCACTGCGAGCCGCGTACGCAGGCCGTCGGGAACATCGCGCACCCGCGTCGTGGCGGCCTCGCCGAGGCGCAGCATTGCGAGCACGGCGTCCGCTCGCTCGTCGTCGACACCCGCGGCGGCCGCGTACACCCGCAACTGGGCGCGCACGGTCCGGGCCGGGTGCAGTCCGCGCGGCTGCAGCACCGCGCCGATCCCGCCGTCGTCGAAGGCCTCGGCGACGCCTGAATCCGCTCGCAACAGTCCGAGCAGAATGTGGATCAGCGTGGATTTTCCGGATCCGGGCGGGCCGACGAGGGCCGCGGTGGTGCCTGCCGGAACCGAGAACCCGACATCGCGCAGGGCGACCACACCCTCGAACTGCTTGTGCAGTCCGCTGATCGAGACGGCGAGCGAGCGGGCCGCGCTCATCGCTGCCCGGCCGTCGAACCGGGGGCCGGGCCGTCCGGATTGCCCAGTGCCGGAAGCGGATCGGCGTCGATCACAGTGCCGCGTGCGGTACCGCCGGACCACCGCATCGGGGCGGGGCCGAAAGCCTTGTGCGCGTTGCCGATCACATTCTTCCCCAGGGCTCGGTTGCCGAATCCGCCGACGGCCGCCCCGATTCCGGCCGGTAGCACCTTGCCGAACATGAGCATGCTGCGCTTGGTGACGAACTGGATGATGAATCGCTTCATCAGCGATTCGTTCATCCCCTTGATGCCGGGGATCCGCTCGGCCAGCAGCATGCCCCAGTTCTTGGCCGAATGGCCCACGCTCTGCTCCACGATCTCCATACCGCTCTCGCCGAGCACCACCGCCAGCACCAGCGCGCGCCGGCGTTCGTGGTCCTCGGGGGCGACGCCGTGGACGGCGGCGACGGCGAGGGTGAAGACGGCCGAGGCCTCGAGGAAGAAGGTGGTTTCCGCGCTCATCGCCGCGAGCGAGGTCAGGGTGCCCACCCCCGGGACGGCGGCGGTCGCGCCGACCGCGGTGCCGCTGCCGGTCACGGTCGTGAGATAGATCTTTTCCAGCCGGTCGAGAATCTGGGCCGGACTCTCGTCCGGATGTGCTCGGCGGAACCGGTCGACGTACTTCGCGACCGCGGGCGCCTGCACTTGTGCCCCGTTGTCCAGCAGTGACCGCACGGCCTTTTCCACGCCGCTGTCGAACATCGGTAACGCACCCCTCTCGTCCGGTCGGCACAAACTCTAGTGGTGCCGATCCGACGGCCGCGGACGAAGTCGGCGACGGTGGCCGATACGGCCGTCGACCGTGCAACGAACCGCGCCCAGGTCCGGTTCCGCCGTGTCCGCGCGCCGCCTACCGTGGAGAGGGTGAGTGGTGTGTCCGCGGGAGCGCGCCGGTTGCCCGCCCCGTCGTTGCGGCCCTACCTCGGCCGCTACGACGGATATCTGTTGCGCGGATTCGATCCGGGCGTGGACGTCGGCATGCCGAGTACCGCGATTACGGTGATCCTCACCATCGACGAGCCGATCGACGTGCCGGTGTCCTCCCATCCCGACCAGGCCGGAGGCCGCTGGGACGCGTTGGCCGGCGGGCTGACGCTGCGACCGACACTGATCGCGCACAACGGCTACCAGCAGGGAATCCAGCTGGCGGTCACACCGCTGGGTGCGCGGGCGCTGTTCGGAATACCCGCCGGGGAGCTGGGGGAGTGGATCGTCGATCTCTCGGATCTGCTGGGGCCCGAGGCCGAGCGGGTGCGGGAGCGTATCGCCGCGACCTCCGACTGGCGGGCGCGGTTCGCCGTGCTGGACGAGATCTTCTGCGCGCGGGTCGGCGCGATCGATGCACGCCGGCTCGAGATGGATGCCAATCTCCGCCGGGCCTGGCGGTTGCTGACCGATCCCGCGGGCGCACCCGCGGTGGACCGGGTGGCACACGAAATCGGCTGGAGCAGAAGACATCTGGCAGCGCGATTCGCCGGCGAGTTCGGCATCACGCCGAAAGAGGCCGCGCGGCTGACCCGTTTCGAGGTCTCGCATCGCATGTTGCGCCGCCCCGAGGTGAGCATCGCCGAGGTGGCCGCCGCGACCGGCTATTACGACCAGGCCCATATGGCCCGCGAATGGCGCGAACTGGCCGGTTGCCCGCCGTCGGCATGGCGTGCGCGCGAGGTGTTCCCATTCGTCCAAGACGACGGGGTGCCCGGCGCGAAAGGCTGGGTGCATGACCGCAACGACCGATACCGAAACAACCGATACCGCAACAACCGATACCGCAACGACGACCGCCCCGCTGTGGCCGACGTTCAGCTACCGTGACGCCCCGGCGGCGATCGATTTCCTGCAGCGCGCCTTCGGCTTCGTCGAAGTCGCCCGCTACGGCACCGCCGACGTGGTCCAGTACGCCGAACTAGGCTGGCCCGGCGGCGGGATCATGCTCGGTTCGCAGCGCCACGATTCCGCGCTTTGCGAGCAGCCGCCGGGGACCGGCTCGGTTCACCTGCCGCGATCCCGAAGGCGTGTTCCGGAGCTTCGGCACCTACGCGGGAACCTCCGCCTAACGAAAACCGCCGCACGAACCGATCCGGTGCGGAGGCGGGCCGACCGCCTCCGCACGGTGACGCTCAGACCCAGTCGGCGGCCGGAACTCGTTCCGCCTGCAGGGGTGGCGGAGGCGGCGTCCCGTCACCGAAGGGCTTGCCGCCCAGTGCTTCTCGGCCGTGCGGGGTGAGCCAGTCGGACAGTTCCGGCCCCTTCGGCACGATCCCGGTCGGATTGATATCGCTGTGCACGATGTAGTAGTGCCGCTTGATCTGCGTGAAATCGATGGTGTCGCCGAAGCCCGGCGTCTGGAACAGGTCGCGCGCATAGGCCCACAGCACGGGCTGTTCGGTGAGCTTGTTCCGATTGCATTTGAAATGGCCGTGATACACCGGGTCGAAACGCACCAGCGTGGTGAACAGCCGCACATCGGCCTCGGTGATGGTGTCGCCGACCAGATAACGCTGTTCGCTCAACCGTTCCGACAACCAGTCCAGCGCCGTGAACAGCCGATCGTAGGCGGCGTCGTAGGCGTCCTGGCTGCCTGCGAAGCCGCAGCGGTAGACACCGTTGTTGACCTCGGTGTAGACGCGCCGGTTCACCTGATCGATCTCGGCGCGCAGCGGTTCGGGATACAACTGCGGCGCGCCCGGCCGGTGGAACTGCGTCCACTCGGTGGAGAAGTCGAGCGTGATCTGCGGGTAGTCGTTGGTGACCACCTGTCCGGTCGGCACGTCCACCACCGCGGGGACCGTGATGCCGCGCGGATACTCCGGATCACGCGCGAGGTAGGCATCGCGCAGGAAGTGGATGCCCAGCACCGGGTCCACCTCGTCCGGATCGAGGTCGAAGGTCCAGCTGCGTTTGTCGTGGGTCGGCCCGCACAATCCCAGCGAGATCACCTGCTCCAGGCCGAGTAGCCGCCGCGCGATCAGCGTGCGGTTGGCCCACGGGCAGGCGCGTGCCGCGACCAGCCGGTAGCGCTGCGGTTCGACGGGATAGCCGTCACGGCCGTCGGCGGTGATCCGGGTCGTGATGTAGTTCGTATCGCGCTTGAATTCGCCGGGCTCGACATAGGTCGCGGTGTTCGAACCGGCGTTCTCGGTCGGCGAGGTATCCACCGCACCAGTCTGGCAGACCGGCGGCCGGGGTACCGGCTACGACTGGTTCTGGATAGATTCGGCGGATGAGCGATTCGAAACCCACCCGGCTGGAGCGGACCGAGACCGAGGCCGGCGCCCAGCTCGCGATCCTCACCATCGACCATCCGCCGTTGAACCTGTTCGATTCGGCGCTGCTGGGATCGCTCGCCGCCGATCTCGCCGAGTTGACCGCGAACCCGCCGCGTGCGCTGCTGATTCGCGCCGAGGGCAAGGTCGTCTCCGGCGGGGTCGACGTCCACGAGTTCGACGGGCTGAGCGTGGATCAGGGCGCCGAACTGTGGCAGCGCTTGTTCCAGGGCATCATCCACCGGGTCGAGGCCCTGCCGTGCCCGGTCGTCTTCGCCGCCCACGGCCTCACCCTGACCGCCGCCTTCGAGATCTCGCTGGCCTGCGACATCCTGCTGGCCTCACCCAAGGCCAAGTTCGGGCTGGTGGAGACGGTCGTGGGCCTGACGCCGTCGATGGGCGGCCCGCAGCGGCTGGCCGAGCGTGCCGGTTCCGGCCGGGCGCGGGAACTGGTCATGACCGGCGACCTGTACGACGCGGCCACCCTCGCCGACTGGGGTGTGGTCAACGCGGTGCACGAGGACGTCGACGCCGCGGCCCGGGCGCTGGCCGCCCGCCTCGCCGACGGCCCTACCCGCGCGCACGCGGCCACCAAGCAGATCATCGCGGCATGGCGTTCCGGCGGCGTCGAGCACGCCGATTCGGTGACGCCCAAGGTCTCCGGCGAACTGTTCGACACCGAGGATTTGCGGGGTGCGGTGCGCAGCTTCCTGGACGTGGGCCCGGGGAAGGCGAGCTACACCGGGCGGTGATCACCCGGACATCTTTATCGCCTAACGCCCCATGATTGTGATCTGCGTCATATAGTCGCAGATGCCTGTTGATCGAGGCATCCGGAGGGACTTGATGACGCAGCTTCTGATCGAATACCCGCAGACGCGAAATCCGTGGTGCGGCAACCCTCTTGCTCGCGGTGCCGACGGTGTGCTGCGGTACGGAAATCTCAATCCGGCCCTCACCGAACTGCTCGATGTGCAGGTACACGCGTTCTCGGCCCGGGAGGCGGTCGTCGAAATCGGCGGACCGCGGCTGACCTACCGGCAGCTGTGGCATGCCGCCTCCCGGATCGCCGGCGGACTGCAGGAACATGGAATCGGTTACGGCGACCGGGTGGCCGTGCGGATGCCGGTGGGCGTGCGCTGGGTCCAGGCCTTCCTCGGCGCCCTGTTGTCCGGTGCGGTGCCGGTGCTGGTGCACGACGGGCTCTCCGATGCCGTGGCCGCCCAGGTGATCGCGGACAGCTGCGCGGATTTCGTCCTCGACGGCGGCGGCGCCGACGCCGGGTACGCCGACTTCCCCGACGGCGCGGCCTTCATCGACGACGGTGCTTCGCTGAGCGAGCTCGCTTTGCTGTGCTATACCAGCGGCGCTGCGAGCCAGGGTCTTTCGGAGGCGCCGGGCGGTCCGCGCGGTGTGGAGTTGACCAACGAGAATCTGCTGTCGGCGGTGCGCTCGGTGGTGGGCGCCTTCGACCTGCCGACCGAAGGGTTGCGCAATCTGGTCCTGATGCCGCTGGCGCACGCGAGCGGCTGTGTCGATCAACTGCTGCCGACCTTCGCCGTGGGCGGCACGGTCGTCCTCGCCCCGGATCCGGCGATGATCGCCGAGGCGATCGTCGCCGAACGTATCGACATGGTGGCCGCGACGCCCCGCATCTTCGCGGGCCTGCTCCCCGAACTGGCCGGATTGCGGGCGGAGGGCGTGCGCCAGGTGTGCAGCGCGGGACATCGCGCCGAACTGGCCGCGACCGACGCCGGCACCGCGGAAATCGTGGCGGAGGCGCTGCGCGAGGTGTTCCCGCTGGCCCGGCAGTGGTCGGTATGGGGTGCGACCGAAACCAGCGGTATCGGACTGGCTCTGGTGGACAGCGGCGTGACGGCCGGCTGCGACGTTCTCGGATTCCCGTTCGGCGGTACGGAATTGGCGCTGTGGGGGCCGCGGGCCAGGGTGGGCAGCGGCGAACTGCTCTGTCGCGGGCCGAATATCACCCCGCGCTACTGGAACGACCCGCAGACCACCGAATCGCGGTTCACGGGAAGTTGGTTCCACACCGGAAATCAGGTCAGCATCGATACCGACGGCCTGGTCCACCGCACCGGATAGCCGGTGCGGGCCGGCAGTACCGGATCACTCGAGCATGCGGGTGTGCAGGGCGGCCCGCAGCTGCGGCGTAATGCCGATGGCCTCGAGATAGCCGTCGAGGGTGCCGTAGCGACGGTGCATGGCCTCGGTACCGGCGGCGAGGTATTCGATGCTCACCCCCAGCAGGGCGGGCGGCAGCGGCTCGCCGGAATTGCGCGCCACGTCGGCGGCCAGCGATTCGACCGCCTCGTTGCTGAGTAGATAGTCGGCCAGGACGTCGTCCTCGGTGACGCCGACGGCTCGCAGCAAGGTGGCGACCGCCCAGCCGGTGCGGTCCTTACCGGCCGCGCAGTGCACCAGCACCGCGCCGTCGCCGCGGGCCAGCGACCGGGCCATGGCGGCGATCGCGACGCCCGCCTCCGGCATCGAGGGGAATTCGGCGTAGACCTCGAGCAGGTCGAGGTGGCGGCTGGTCGTCGGGGCAGCGCCGCCTGCGGCGGCCTCGTGCGGCGGCAGTGCCGTCGCCTGCGGAGCCTCGTGCGGGGCCCGGGCGGCGCCGACCGCGGAGTGGAACGGTGTCACCTCCAGCCGCACGCCGTCGGGAAGGATGTCGACGCCCATCCGGTCGGCCTCGCCGGGCCCGCGCAGATCGTGCACGGTGGCGACACCGAGCCGACGAAGGGTGTCGTGCCCGCGTTCGTCCAGCCGGCACAGCTGAGCCGACCGGAGCAGAACTCCGCTGCGGATCGTGGTCCCGCTGACCGTGCGTAGTCCGCCGACGTCGCGGTAGTTGAAGGTGCCGGGAATGTGGAGATGATCGGGGCGCACCGTTGTCACGATTCCAGGTTATCGGCGGGTTCGAAGCGGTGGGTGGGCCTTGGCTCACCTGTGTGCTCGCCCACATCGAGATAACGATTCCCGCCCCGAGGCCGTAGAGTGCTGATCGTTTGC
Source organism: Nocardia nova (assembly GCF_002933465.1). Taxonomy (GTDB): domain Bacteria; phylum Actinomycetota; class Actinomycetes; order Mycobacteriales; family Mycobacteriaceae; genus Nocardia; species Nocardia nova_B. Next base: position 196,321 of record NZ_PSZE01000010.1, on the reverse strand, counting down.
GCCCACGCGGCAGCCGTGCTGACCGTGGCGGATCCGCCGCCGGAACCTATCGCGGGATGTGTCGGGGCGGTAACAAAACAATCTTTCAGTACGGAATGACCCATTGAACCTGGTCGCGATCCCCGAAAACCCTCTAACATTGACGGATGTTGAACGGGTCGCCGAGGTAGACCTCGGAAGAGATCACCGCGGATCCGATGCCCGTTGAGCGAGCCGCGCAGGCGAGGTGCGCGAGTTCTTTCGCCGAGGGAGTCGTCGTTGAGCGCTAGTGGAGAGATGATTCGGGTCCGGCCGCGGCCCATCGTGCAGGAGGCTATCGACGCCGCGTCGGCCGCCTGCGACTGCACGGGCACGCGCGCGTTGCGGGTGGTTCTGCACGCCGGTCTGAGTGCGATGTGGTCGGCCATCCGGGCCACGCCGCAACGGCAGGTGCACATGCTGGATCTCGCGATCGGTGCCTTACGTTGCCGCTGGGAGGGGGAGGCCGACTGCTCCGGTCTCTCGGCGACGGAATGGCTGCGCGACCTGGACGCCGAGGTCGGTGCGGCGCTGGACGCGTGTGCCGAGCGTTCGAATACCCAGTGGATCGAGCCGGTGGCGGCGATATCGGCGTATGTGCTGGCCGTGATCCAGGGCGCGGTGCTGCGCTGGCTCGCCGACGGTGACGACGAGACCACGCTCGTCGTGCTGGACGATCTGGTCGCGACGCTGATCACCAAGGCGGTCGATCGGTAACGACGCGCCCGGTTATCCTGGACGTATGACCAGTTCCGTGATTGGCTGATGTGGTGACAGACGCGTCGCCCATCGCCGACCTGCACGCCGCCACCGCGGACCTCGATCCGCCCCTGGCCGCGCTGGACCTGAGCGCGTTGCGCGCCAACGCCGCGGACCTGGTGCGCCGGGCCCGGGGCGTACCGATCCGGGTGGCCGGCAAATCGGTGCGCTGCCGCGCGGTCCTCGAGGAAGTGCTCGGATCGCAGCTCACCGGCCGCGGCGGATTCGCCGGCATCATGTCCTATTCGTTGCGCGAGGCACTGTGGCTGGCCGGACACGGGGCACGCGACATTCTGCTCGGCTATCCGAGCGTCGATCGCGCCGCGCTGGCCGAATTGGCCGCCGACACGATCCTGCTCGACTCGATCACGCTGATGGTCGACGACGTCGCCCAGCTGGATCTGATCCGCGCCGCGGTCGGTGGCGCCGGAATCAGCCCGCGCGTATGCCTGGACGTCGATGCCTCGTTGCGGATCGGTCCGCTGCACCTGGGGGTGCGCCGATCGCCGATCCGGACACCGGAGCAGGCCGAGCGGCTGGCCCGGGTCGCCCGCGAGCGCGGCTTCCGGGTGGTGGGTGTGATGACCTACGAGGCCCAGATCGCCGGCCTGCCCGACACCAATCCCGCGGTGCGGCTGGTCAAACGGCTCTCCGCGGCCGAGATCGGCACTCGCCGCAGGCATGTGCTGGAGGCCGTGCGTTCGGTGGCCGGTGAGCTCGAGATCGTCAACAGCGGCGGCAGCGGGTCGATCGAGGTGAGTGTGGCAGCGCCCGAGGTCACCGAGGTGACCGCCGGATCCGGTCTCTACGTGCCGACGCTGTTCGACGGATATCGCGCGTTCACGCCTCGTCCCGCGCTGTATTTCGCACTGCCGGTGCTGCGCCGCCCGGCCGCCGAGATCGCCACCGTCTTCGCCGGCGGCTATATCGCCTCCGGGCCGGCCGGTGCCTCCCGGGTGCCGAAGCCGGTGTGGCCCAAGGGGTTACGGTTGATCGGCACCGAGGGAGCGGGGGAGGTGCAGACCCCGTTCACGGGCGCCGCGGGCCTGGCCGTCGGGGATCGGGTGTGGATGCGCCACGCCAAGGCAGGTGAGCTCTGCGAACGCTTCGATGCCATCCACATCGTGGATGCCGACGACCGGCGCACGACGGTGCCGACCTATCGGGGCGAGGGCCGCAATTTCGGCTAGCCGCGCCCGGTCAGTTCGAGGTAGGCGGCCAGATCGGGCAGCTGTTCGGGTGTTTCGGGCAGATAGTCGGTGAGCAGCGGCGACGCCACGACGATCGCCGACCACATCGCCCGGGACACGGTGGTGGTCAGCCAGTGCCGCGAGAGCAGATCATCCATTCCGTGCGGTGCGTCGGCGGGGGCCGAGGTCGCCATCGAGATCAGCACGACCGCCGCCTCCCGGCCCCGGAAGCGATCGGCGGTGCCGACCACCACATCCTCGATCCGGGCCCGCGACAACAGCATTCGAATGCGTGCCACCTGTGCGTGGTAGGGCGTGACCACCAGGATGTCGTGCGGATGCAGTCGCCGCGTGAGTACGCCCTGGCGCCAGGTGCGGCCCAGCAGGGACCGGACCTGACGGACGATCTCGCGGGCCTCCTCCGCGGATTCGGTGCTGTTGCCGTGATGTTCCACCGGCACCGCGCGCACACCCGGCGCGACGCCCTCGAGTTCGCGGGCGAGGGTGACCGTCTCGTTGGAGCGCAGCCGACGGCCGTAGCGCAGCGACGACACCGGCCCGCACACCTGGGGATGCATCCGCCAGGTGCGTTCCAGGAAATAGCCGAAAGCCGTGGGCACCGTGGGGTTGTCGCCGACGATGCGGCCCAGGGCCGATTCGTGGACGGGCTCCGGGTGCAGGCCGGTACCCGGCAGCGGAGCCGGATCGCCGATCAGCAGCAGATTCCGCGCCGACGCGCCGACCGCGATCGCCTGCGCCAGCGGGAAATACCCGGCGTCGGCGATTACCAGGAGGTCCAGACTCTGCGGCGCCACCTGCTCGGGATCGGTGAAATCGCCGGTCAGTCCGCCGATCACACAACCGTTCACCGCGTTGTCGAGAAAGCGCGGATAGCGGTCGGCCGCGATTCCGAGCCATTCCGGAGCCACGGTGTGCACATCCGATTTGGCGACCAATTCGGGCAGTACGCCCACGCGGACCACGGCGTCGAGCAGCACCTCGGCGGCCGAATGTGTTTGCGCCACCACCCCGACGCGCCACTTGTAGCGGGTCACCAGCCGCTCGATCACCCGCGCCGCGGTGTCGAGTTTGCCGGTGCCCGAGGGCCCCTGCACCGCGAGATACGAGCGGTCGAGATCGAGCACCGCCGCGGTGATCGCGGCCGCGTAGTCGCCGAAGACCTGCGGCAGCGCGGTCGCACCGTGCAGCCGGGGCCGCCGCCGGCACAGCAGATCGAAGGCGGCCGTCAGCGGGACGTCCGGCAGGCTGACCAGCAGATCGTGCGCCACGGCGTTCAGCGCCTGTTCCAGATTGTCGTCGCGGCCCGGTGGATCGGGCACGATGGCGACCGGCAGTTCGTCGTAGGGGGCGCAGCCCGGCGGCAGCAGCTCCTCCACCCGCACCACATCGTCGAAGTTGTCGTCGAGGGCGAAGCCGAGCACCGTCGCCGCCGCGGTGGCGCGCCGGCCGGGGGTCGCCGGGAGGTCGGGGACGGGCGAATCGTAGAGCGTGCGTACCGCGGTGCCCGGAGGCGGCGGGCGTCCGGTGCCGAGCCTGCCGGTCAGCTTCAGATAGCGCCGCATCGGCCGGTCGTCGGTGTGCTGCCATTTGGTGTCGACGCTGGCCCAGTCCGCGACGAGAACGCCCGGGGTATCGGCCCATTCGCCGATCGGCCGATGCAGACGGTCCTCGTGCGCCCAGTGCAGCGGCTGCCGCTCACGCCGGTGATAACCCAGTACCGCGGCCATCATCGCGGCGGCTTGTTGTCCGGCACTGCGGGTGTCGTCGTAGTCGAAGGCGAATTCGCGCAGCGCCGCCTCCACCGCGGCCGGTTGTTCGGCGAGGGTGCGGCGTGGGAGCGGGCAGGGCTGGATGTCGTGCTCGGCGGCGAGTTCGCATAGTCGCTCGCGCAGCCGCAGTGTTGCGGCACAGGAGGATTCGAGATCGGAGCGAACCGGTTCCGCCTCGGGATCGAGCAGACCGAGTACTTCCGGCAGATCGTAGGACCGGGCGCCGATCAGCAGCGCGGAACGCACGATCGGGTACAGGTCCAGCAGCGCGCCGAGCAGCTCGTCGGCGGTCTCCTCGTCCGCGCCGCAGCGCGCGCACAAGTCGGCCAGCAGCGTCCGGATCGGCGAACAGAAGTGGTAGATCCGCAGGTCGGGATGATGCTGCTGGCGGTCGGCGAGAAATTCCAGCAGCGCTACCGGATCGTGCGTGGTGAAGGCGTGGAACAGGAACACGCCGTCGCCGCCGTCCGCCCCGCGAGCGGCGACCCCGACGCCGACGGCCGATCCGGCGACCGAGACGAAGACATCCCAGCCGTCGGGCCGGGCCAGCTCACCGAACGCGGCCGCATCGGTGACCGCGTAGGCCGGACGCCCGGTGCGCTCGCGGCACAACTGCAGCTCGGCCTGCCGTCGCAACGTCGAAAAGGTCTGTACCGCAACGCCGGTCACCGACGAATCAGCGGCGGCGAGGCGATCGACCGTGGTGATGCCGGCATCGCGCAGCTGCGCCCGCACCGACGGTCGCATCCCGGCCACCAGCAGCAGATCGCGCCCGGCCTCCAGTTCGGCGGTGCAGCTCTCGCATCGCCCGCAGGCGAGATAGCGGCGGTCTCCCCACTGCACGGGCAGCAGTTCGTCCTGCTTGGCGGTGAGGATCGTGGCGAGCCGATTCCGTCGCGCCGCGTACACCGTTTCGGCCGGACCGAGTTCGTAGATCCGTTCCGCACCCGCGGCATCCCGAATCCGGACCCACGGATCGACGTCGAACCCGTTGTCGCGCACCATGCGCGCACACGCGGCCGCCTCCATGAGCGCCGCGACATCGGACGACATCGAACGGATGTACAGGATGAAGGAGGAATGCGGAGTCGGTGAAGCGTCGAGGTCCGGGGCGCCGACGGCTGCGGTCGCGGACTCGCCGGTCGCACCGATGTCCGGCAGCGCCGCGGCCGCGGGCCGCCGGGTCCGCACCGGTGCGGGGTCGTCGCGGCGGACAAGGACGGCGCATCCGGCCGCGAAGGATCCGTCGAAGAAGGTGGCCCCGAATATCGCCGGTGCGTCGGTGCCGAGTGCGGCGACGGTCCGCTCGTGTGCGCGGCGCAATTCCGTGGCCGTGGCGGCCGGCGCATCGATGCGGATCACGGTCGCGCCGAGAGCCGCGTGGACATCGTCGAACACCTCGTCCGGCAGTGCGTCCGACCCTAGCGGAAAGTCCACCGGATCGGCCGCATTCGGCGAAACGACAAGGCCCAGTTCGGTATCGAGCGCGCGCAGCAGCGCGAATTCGCAGCGCGCTGCCCTCACCAGGTCATTGGTGCTGCACACGACACGATCACCGAACAGAATCAATCGCGGCCCTCCTGAGTTCCGGACACCCGCGCGCGGCCGACGCACCGCTCGCGTGCCGAGTCGCGCAACAGCGTAATCATTCGAGGTCGTACGGCGTGGCGTGAGGGGGGCGTGTCGGATATCGGTCTCACTTCGCCGGGCCGTGCCCGCTCACCGACGACCGGCCCGCGACAATGGGGGGATGCCGTACTTCCAGGGTGCCCGCGGTCGACTCCACTACCGGCGATGGCCGGTGGAGCTGCCGGTGGCGCTAATGGCGTTCCTGCCCGGAAGCGGCCAGCACAGCGGGCATTACCACCGGCTCGGCCGTGCCCTGGGTGCGCGCGAGATCGAAGTCTGGTGTCTGGACACGGCCGGCCAGGGGCTGAGCGAAGGTGACCCGGAGGCGCCGGGAACGCTGCCCGAACTTGCGGCCGACGCCGCCGCGCTGGTCCGGGCGATGCGCGCCGAGCGGCCCGATCCGCCGCTGTTCCTGGCGGGCCACTCCCTGGGCGCGGCGACCTGTCTCGCGTCGATGTCGCTGCCGGAGATGTCCGGGTGCGCGGGCATGGTGCTGACCGGAACCCCGAAGCGGGCCGTCGAATCGCCCGCCGCCCTGCCGCCCGGACTACCGATCCTGGCCCTGCACGGTGTCGACGACCGCCGCGCACCGATCGACTCCGCGCGCGAGTGGTCGGGCCGGCACCGGTCGGTGGGGTTGCACGAGTACACCGATGCCGGGCACGATTTGCTGCACGAGCCGGTGCACGCGGCAGTCACCGCCGATATCGCGGAGTGGATTCGCGAGGTCGCGGACCGTCGTCAGGGCGCCGCGGAAGTGGGTTGAGAAAGGGGGACCGCGATGCAGTCACAAGAGGCCGGGGATCTGCGCAACGATGTCGGTGCGCTGGCCCAGGCGGTCGACGACGGACAGCTGTGGATCGACGGCGTACTCGTCGGCGACGGCACCCACGAACGCTGCGCGCGCCGCTACGAGTCACTGGCCGACCAGGTCGAGCAGCAGATCCGCACACTCGGTGCGGCCGCCTCGCTGCCCGGATTCGGCGGCTTCGAGTCGGGGCAGTCGCTGCGCCGCGGTTTCGAGGGCAAAGCCGCCGAAGCGGTCGATCGGTTACGCGAATATGCCGACGCCGCACGGCAATTGGCGCAGACTCTGCGTGCTGCCGCGGCCGCCTATGCCCAGCACGACGCCGATGCCGCCGCGGCGATCGGGAAAACCGCACCACCCCTGGTAGTGGTACAGCCGTCGCAGCCGGTGGGGGTCGGACATGCATAGGGTCAGCGGCAACGGAACACCGCCGGCGCAGGGGCATACCGATCCGGATTACGCTCCGACGGTCGAGGTGTTCGACAACCTCACCCATCGCGATATCCAGCGTGGGGTGCAGGAGCTGAATCCCGAGATCCTCACCGCCGGCCGCCAGGCCTGGCAGAGTTCGGCGGCCGGAATGGCCGATGCCGTCCAGTCCGCGCATACCGAAATCCGCGCCGCCATCGCCGACGGCTGGCGCGGTGGTGCCGCGCAGCTGGCCGCCGACGCGGTGACCGCGTTCGAGAGGCTGGGCCAGCAGCTGTCCGATGTGATGGCGGTTGTCGGACAACGACTCGCGCAGGCCAACGACGCAGCCGAGACATTGCGCGCCTCGGTATCGCAACAGGTGAGCGCCCATCCGGATCTGGAAGCGGCACTGCTGGATCCGAAACAGGCGGCCGCCAACGCCGCCGTGCAGAAGAGCGCCGAGAACGTGCGGCAAGATGCCGTGCGGGTGATGGACTCGGTCTATGCCGGTGTCTTCCTGCGCACCGGCGACAGCGTGCCGGCGTTTCCCGACGGCGGCATGTATCCGAATCCCGCTGTCGTGCCACCGGGTGACGACGCGACCGCACCGGGTGGAGGCAGTGCGGATCTGGTCGGCCGGGCGACCGGCTCTCGGGTGGCGCCGACCGGGGACGGACCGCAGGGGCCGGAAGCGGCTCCGGCGGATCGGCCGAGCGACTCCGACGGCGACCGGCCCGACAGCGACCGGCCCAGCGGTGACCAGCCGGCCACCGATCGGCCCGCGGCCGTGGCACCCGCCGCGGTCGCACCCACGCGCGTAGAGCCCGCGACCCCGATCGCCGCTCCGGTGAACAGCACCCCTCCCGCCGCCGCGACCCCCGATCCGCCGGTAGTAGCGACCACGAATCGGGTTGTCGCGCAGTCGAAACCGCCCGTCACCGCACAACCCGCACCCGCGGCCGGTGCACCGCCCGCTCCCGGCGTGGTCCCGGCGGCCGCCGCCGTGCGGCCCGCCGGCGCGGCCACCGGCCCGGCGTCGACGGCGCAGAACTCCGATTCGAACAAGCGTGACGACCACGACCAGGACCGCAACTCCGGCGCCGACTCGATGTCCGGCATGGGCGCGGGCATCGTGGGCGGCCTGGCCGGGGGCGCGTTCGCCGCGGGCGATGCCGTGCGACAGGGCCCGTCGACCCCGGTGGTGGCGAGGCCGGTCCGCCACGGCGACGAGGACGAGGACGAGGACTACTACCCCGAATTCGACGACGAGCCGACTTTCCTCGAACCGGCCGAGCCGGGCGGCGAACTGGTCGGGCAGCTCGATCCGACCACCCCACCCGTGCTGGGCGAATGGTCCGAGGATGACTGACCGCGGGGTGACGGCGGGTGCCGAGGCGGGCCGGCGGCGGTGAAATGGACGCTGACGCCCGATCAGTTCGCGATGGCGTGGCAACGGATCGACGGTGACCGGATCCCGTATCCGCTCGCGGTGCGATTGTCCGCCCGTGACAGTGCCGAACGGGCCGCGCAGCTCCCGGAATTGACCGGGTGGTGCGACCGCACCGTGGACCCCGATCTGGAGGCGGCGCTGCGACTGCTCGCCCGGCCCACCGTGTGCGTCGAGGTTTTCGGCGAACACGGCGCGGGGGAGGCCCGGCCCGTCCGGGTGCTGGGCGCGGCCGCCGGCCACATCACCGTCGTCGCGGCCCAGCGCCACGGCAGCGCGCCCGATCGCGGCGGTGACGTGCGGCTGTTCGTCGGGAATTCCGGCACCCTCGCGGCCCGGGTGGTCTCGCTGCTGCCGGAGTGCCCGCCCGGGGCTGAACCGCGCCGCACCGCACCGCTGGACCGGGTGCGCGAGGACAGTCGCGATCTGGTGACGGTGCCGGTCGCCGGTCCCTCCACCACGGCTCGGATGCGGCGGTTGCTCAAACAGCCCCGCGACGGCATCGGTCAGATCGTGGTCTCCGCGCGTCGCGCCGACGACAGCATGCGCCCGCTCGGCGTGCTGTGCTGGATCGACGTCACCGGCGACGGCCGCTACGCGGTCCGCACCCGCGCGGAGGTCGATATCGTCGGCGTCACCGCGGAAACCTTTGCCGCGCAATTGCGCCCGATGGTCGCGGCCGCGGAACGAGTGGTCGCCGACGACAACGAATGGTGAGAACGCATGCCCTGCTGCGAATTCGAAGGTAAACGTCCCCAGCTCGCGCAGCGGCATCGAAAAGGAGTGCGCGAGATCGACTCGGAGACCGACTGATTCGCGCCCGCGCGGTTCCTCAGCGGCCGGGCTGGTGCGCCGCGCGCAACAGGTCCAGCATTTCTTCGTCGTCGAGTTGATGGAAATCGCGATAGGCCCCGCCGACTCCGCCCAGGGAGCGCGGAATCAGCGGGCACACCGTCTCCCGGGCCAGGCCGCGCAGCCGCTCCATCGCCTCGATCGAGGACACCGGGACCGCCACCGTGATCCAGCGGGGCCGGTGCGACTGCGCCACGCGGCAGGCCGCGGCGACCGTCGCGCCCGTGGCCATCCCGTCGTCGACGATCACCACCGCGCGATCGTGAATCGGCACCCGCGGCACCTGCGCGCGCACCATCCGCTGCCGGCGCGACAACTCCGCGCACTCGGCCGCTTCCACGGCGGCGATCTGCTCGGGTCGCACGCCGGTCTGCCGCACCACGTCGTCGTTGAGGACCCGGACCCCGTCCTCGCCGATCGCGCCCATCGCCAGTTCGGGTTGCCACGGCACGCCGAGTTTCCGGACGAGCAGCACATCGAGATCCCCGCCGATGACCTCGCGCACCGCGGCCGCGACCGGCACCCCGCCGCGCGGCAGTCCCAGCACCAGGGGATGCCACGCCCGCAGGTGCGACAGCGATTCACCCAGCGTGCGACCGGCCGACCGACGATCCGGATAGATCATGGTGCCGTCCAGTCTATGGCTCGACGGTGAATCGGCGCAGGCTCAGGCTGGGGTTGGTGGTGCGGATCTGCCGCAGGTGATCGAGGTCGACGCGGCTCGTGGCGATACCGGGGGCATCACCGAGTTCGGCCAGCAGATTGCCCGAGGGGTCGACGATCATCGACGCGCCCGCACCGCGCGGGGCGCAGTGGTCGGCGGCGGCCACATAGACCGTGTTCTCGATGGCGCGAGCGCGCAGCAGCGTGGTCCACTGATCGAGCTTGCCCGGCCCCGGAATCCATTGCGCGGGAAGGAGCAACACCTGCGCCCCTGCGGCGGCCACCCGGCGGCAGCCCTCCGGAAAGCGCAGGTCGAAGCAGGTCTGCAGACCGAAGGTGACGCCGTCGACGGTGAAGGTGGCGGGATCCTCGATCGGGCCCGGGGCGACCACCTCTGATTCGCGGAATCCGAACGCGTCGTAGAGATGCACCTTGCGGTAGATCGCCGCGAACTCGGCATCGGGGCCGGCCGCGATCAGCGTGTTGTAGATCCGGTCGGTGATCTGCCCGCCCGGCGCCTCGACAACGCCGGCGACCACGTGCACCCCGAACTCGGCGGCGAGCCCGCGCAATTCGCTCGCCCACGGGCCCGTGATCGGTTCGGCCGCCGCCACCACCCGCTCGTCCAGCCGCTTCACCGCGAACATCGAATATTCGGGGGCGACAACAACTTTCGCGCCGTGCTCGGCGGCGGCTCGAATATGGTCGCGCAGCGCGGCGAGATTGGCGGCCTTGTCGGTATGCGGCCCGAACTGCACGACCGCGATGTCGACCGCGCGCGCCGGAGCCGGGGCGGGCGCCGGTCCGGCGGTGGTCCGGGGTTCGAGTCCACCGGACACCGCGGGCGCGGGCCGCCCCGCCTCCGCGGTCGTCGAGTAGGTGATCACGATCGGGACGGGGCTGCCGATCGGGTCGGCGGTGTGCGCGCGGGCGGTTCCGGGTGCGTCGGCGGTGTCGGATTCGTCACTCATGCGTGCGCCGGCGCCGCCGGAAGAAATCGGCTCGGCGGGCGCAGATGCGGTGGGCCGCAGGGGTTCGGCGGATTCCGGAACGTCGCGCAAGGGCGGCTGCTGCGGTTGCATAGGTCTCACCGTATTGGCCCGATGGTCCGGGCGGCCACCGCAAGGCATTAAACTGCTGGTCAATATGAACAACTCATCGGTCGACAGCGTGCCCGGCGGCGGGGGCGACAGGCCCGAAGGCGCAGACGAGCGCAACCACGAAGGGCCCGCGGACGCCGCCACCGGGTACCGCGGCGACAGCGGCGACGCGACCGAGCCGTCGTTCGCCGATCTCGGCATCGACGATCGGCTGCTCGCGGCGATCGCCGATGTCGGCTACGAATCCCCGTCGCCGATCCAGGCGGCCACCATTCCGCCGCTGCTCGCCGGCGCCGATGTCGTCGGCCTGGCCCAGACCGGTACCGGTAAGACGGCGGCCTTCGCCATCCCGATTCTGATGGGCCTGGAGAAGCGGCCGAAGCCGCCGCAGGCGCTGGTGCTCGCACCGACCCGCGAACTGGCGATCCAGGTGGCCGAGGCGTTCGGTCGTTACTCGGCGCATCTGCCGGGGATCCACGTGCTGCCGATCTACGGTGGTCAGAACTACGCGGTCCAGTTGCAGGGTCTGCGCCGCGGCGCGCAGGTCGTCGTCGGCACGCCGGGCCGGGTCATCGACCACCTCGAGCGCGGCACCCTCGACCTCACCCAGCTGCGGTATCTCGTGCTCGACGAGGCCGACGAGATGCTGAAGATGGGATTCCAGGAGGACGTCGAACGTATTCTGCGCGACACTCCCGCGGACAAGCAGGTCGCGCTGTTCTCGGCCACCATGCCGTCGGTGATCCGCAAGATCTCCAAGCAGTACCTCGCGGATCCGGTCGAGATCACGGTCAAGTCCAAGACCTCGACCAACACCAACATCACCCAGCGCTGGGTGCAGGTCTCGCATCAGCGCAAACTCGACGCGCTGACCCGGATTCTCGAGGTCGAGCCGTTCGAGGCGATGATCATCTTCGTGCGCACCAAGCAGGCCACCGAGGAGTTGGCCGAGAAACTGCGCTCACGCGGCTACTCGGCCGCCGCGATCAACGGCGATATCGCGCAGAATCAGCGCGAACGCACGATCGGCCAGCTGAAGTCCGGCACCCTCGACATCCTGGTGGCCACCGATGTGGCCGCGCGCGGACTCGATGTCGACCGCATCTCGCATGTGCTCAACTACGACATCCCGCACGACACCGAGTCCTACGTGCACCGCATCGGACGCACCGGCCGGGCCGGGCGCACCGGTGAGGCGCTGCTGTTCGTCGCGCCGCGCGAACGCCGCCTGCTGGATGCGATCGAGCGTGCCACCCGCCAGCCGCTGACCGAAATGCAGCTGCCCAGCGTCGACGACGTGAACGCGCAGCGTGTGGTCAAATTCCACGACGCGATCACGGAGAATCTGGCGTCGTCGAATCTCGCGCTGTTCCGCAAACTCATCGAGGACTACGAGGCCGAGCACAACATCCCGCTCGCCGATATCGCCGCCGCCCTGGCGGTGGGCGGTCATGACGGAGACAACTTCTTCATGGAGGCCGAGCCCGAGCCGATTCGCCCGCCGCGCCGCGAGCGCGCCCCGCGCGAGGACCGCGAGCGTCGCCCGGAAGGTGGTCCGCAGCACCATCGCGCCACCGGCGCGGAGATGGCCACCTACCGCATCGCGGTCGGTAAACGGCACCGGGTGGTCCCCGGCGCGATCGTCGGCGCAATCGCCAACGAGGGCGGTCTGCGTCGCAGCGACTTCGGTCACATCAGCATCCGCCCGGACCACAGCCTGGTCGAGCTCCCCGCCGATCTGTCCTCGGAAACGCTGGATGCGTTGCGCCGCACCAGGATCAGCGGCGTCCTGATCCAGTTGCAGCTGGACCAGGGCCCGCCGTCGCATCGCTCCTTGAGCCGCGGTCCGCGCCGCGAGGGTCCGCGCAAGTACGACCGTCGCAAGCCGCGCAGTTAGTTACGGGCCTCGGCGGCGCGCCAGAGACGCCAGACATTGTCGACCCGGGTGCCGGATCGGCCGTCGGGGGAGGTCAGTGCGCGTTCGACCGGCTCGCAGGTGCGAACGGTCCAGTCGTCGCCGAGGCGCAGGGCGTGCAGGACGCCGTCGAGGGTGGGGAAGACAGCGTCGAACGGATATTCGTCGGGTGTCATCCAGGTCGGCCAGCCGGCGTGCATGACGATCAGCAGGGTGCCGCCGGGCGCCACCGCGCCGGCCGCGCGCCGGAGCACACCGTCCTGGTCCAGGATCACCGGTGACTGCAGGAACTGGGCGTTGATCAGGTCGTAGCTGCCGTCCGGGAAGGTGCGCCCGAGTTCGTGTCGCTGCCACGAGATTCGATCGCCCAGGCCGGCCTGTTCGGCATGCGCCGCGGCCCGCTCCAGCGCGGTCTGTGCGATGTCCACGCCGGTCACCTGCCAGCCCTGCCCGGCCAGCCACACCGCGTCGGCGCCTTCGCCGCAGCCCAGATCCAGTGCCCGGCCGGGCCGCAGATCCGCGGTCTCGCGCACCAGCAAGGGATTCGGCTTACCGCTCCAGACCCGGTCGCTGTCGCGATACCGCTGCTCCCAGAACACCGCGGCCTCGGTGGGTGATGTGGCGGACATGAGACTCCTCGTCGCTCGGGGCGCCCCTGTCGGCGCCTGCTCCCAGGATCACCAGTGGCCGGAGCGGCGGCAAGAAAACTTGCCGAAACGGCAAACCAACTCGTCGTCGCGGCATCGACCGCCGGACGCTTTTCCCGTTGTGGGAATTCGGCAGAATGCATGCGAATTCTTACTAACTTATTCCAAACGTGGCGAATTGCGCAGCGTACGGCCATTTCGCCGCAACCTAAAGGTTCCTTCGTACCGGCGGTGGAACCGGACCTCCCGGGATCGCGCCGTCGTGCGCGATTCGTCGTTTATGATCCCGTCGATGACCGGTTCGATTCGAGGCGTAGATTCGATTCGGACCTACGAAATACGGTGGGAGATGCCCATGAAACTTGCCCTGTCACCCGACGAGGTGGCCTTCCGGGACGAACTACGCGCGTTCTTTCGAACCGAGATACCGGCCGAGATCCGGGACAAGGTCGAGAACGGCCGGGAACTCTCCCGCGAGGACATCGTCACCGCCCACAAACTCCTGCACGCCAAGGGCATCGCGGTGCCGAAGTGGCCAGCGGAGTGGGGCGGCCAGGACTGGACCTCGATGCAGTGTCACATCTGGGAAGACGAGATGCAGCTGGCCTGCGTGCCCGAGCCGCTGACCTTCAATGCGAACATGATCGGCCCGGTCATCGCGCAATTCGGCTCCGAAGAACTCAAGCAGCGCTTCCTGCCGCCGACCGCTGCTCTCGATATCTGGTGGTGCCAGGGCTTCTCCGAGCCCGACGCCGGATCCGATCTCGCCTCGCTGCGCACCACCGCAGTGCGTGACGGTGATTCCTACATCGTCAACGGCCAGAAGATCTGGACCACGCTGGCTCAGTACGCCGACTGGATCTTCTGCCTGGTGCGCACCGATCCGAACGCGCGGAAGAAGCAGGCCGGCATTTCGATGCTGCTCTTCGATATGAAATCGCCCGGTGTCACCGTGCGGCCGATCAAATTGATCGACGGCCGGCATGAGGTCAACGAGGTCTTCTTCGAAAACGTACGGGTACCCGCCGATCAACTGGTCGGCGAGGAGAATGCGGGCTGGACGTACGCGAAATTCCTGCTCGGCAACGAGCGCACGGGCATTGCCGGCGTGGGCCGCACCAAGGTCGTGATCGCCACCGCGAAAAAGCGTGCGGCACAGATCGCGACGGGTTCCGGCACCCTGCTCGAGGATCCGGTTTTCGCCACCCGCGTCGCCGAGTTGGAGAACGAACTACTGGCGCTCGAACTGACGCTGTTGCGGGTGGTGGCCAATTCCGCCGAGGGCAAACCGAATCCGGTGTCGTCGGTGCTGAAGTTGCGCGGTACCGAATTGCAGCAGGCGGCCACCGAGCTGATGCTCGATGTAGCGGGCCCGGACGCGGTGCCGGTCGGCGCCGATGACATCGCCGCTCCGGAGTGGGCGCAGCGCACCGGCCCCACCTATCTGAACTACCGCAAGACCAGCATCTACGGAGGCTCGAACGAGGTGCAGCGCACCATCATCGCCTCCACCATCCTCGGATTGTGAGGCGCTGCCATGGATTTCGAATTGACCGACGAACAGGTCATGCTGGGTGAGACGGTGCGTGATCTGCTGGCCCGCGCCTACGACCCGGAGAGCCGGCTGAAGGTGCTCGACACCGAACTCGGCTGGAGCCGCGACGTGTGGTCGCAGCTGGCCGAATTGGGTGTCCTCGGACTGTCTTTCAGTGAGGAGGACGGCGGAGTCGGCGCGGGCCCCGTGGAGACGATGGTCGTCATGGAGGAGGTCGGCCGCCGCCTCGCCCCGGAACCGCTGCTGGACGCGGTTCTGCTGCCCGGTGGTCTGATCGCGTCCCTCGGCACCGCCGAGCAGCGGCAGCGGATTCTGCCCGAGGTGGCCGGCGGTTCCCGGCTGCTGGCCTTCGCGCACGAGGAGGCCGGTTCGCGCTGGCCGGATCTCACGGTGGCGACCACGGCCACCGCCGACGGCGACGGCTACCGGCTCTCCGGTGTGAAAAGCCGGGTGCCGCACGGTGATTGCACCGACGAACTGGTCGTCACCGCGCTCGGATCCGACGGTGTGCTGCGGGTGTTCCTGGTGGCCGCCGATGCCGAGGGTGTGACCCGCACCGCCTACCGCACATTCGACGAACGCCGGGGTGCGCAGATCGAATTCGCCTCGGCCCCGGCCGAACTGCTCGGCGCGGCCGAGGCCGGCGACGCCACCGAGACCGTCGCCACCGCCATCGCGGCCGCCCAGGCGAGCCTGTGCGCGGAGTCGATCGGTGCGATGGGCGAGGCACTGCGTCTGACCACCGAATATCTGAAGACGCGCAAGCAGTTCGGGGTCACGCTCTCGAAGTTCCAGACCCTGACCCAGCGCGCCGCCGATATGTACGTCGCGATGGAACTGGCTCGCAGCATGAGTTTCTACGCGACCGCCTCGCTGGCCGAGGGCACGGTCGATCCGATCGCGGTGTCGCGGGCCCGCCTCCAAGTCGGCCGCGGCGCCCGCCATATCGGACAGGAAGCGGTGCAGATGCACGGCGGAATCGGTATCACCACCGAATATCCGGTCAGCCACTACGTCGCCCGGCTCACCGCCGTGGACCAGACCTTCGGTGGCCGCCGCGAACATCTGAGTGTGCTGAGCAGCCGGGTCGGTGACTACGGCCTGGCCGAACTCTGATCCGTACGCCGGTTCACCGGTGAGGGTGGCGGTCGTCGCGAATCCGCGCGGCCGCCACCCTTTTCGCCGTACGGATCAGTTGCCGGCGTCCTCCGTGGACGGCGTGGCGGAGGCATCGGCCGTCGGTTCGGATTCCTCGACCGTGCGCGGTGTGTGATGCGGCCGCGTGGTCGTCGTGGTGTCGGAATCGGCGGCGGGTTCGCTGACGGACGGTTCCGTGGTCGGGGCGGGAGTCTGCATCGTCGTGGTCGTGGCGGTGGTGGTCGGCGCGGGCGGTGCGAACGCCGTGGAGCTCGGCTCGGCCTCGGTCGTGGTGCTGGTCGACGTGGCGGAGGTGGTGCGCCGGGCCGGGGTATTCGCCGCGACGCGCCAGGAGGGGGAGGGCGGAATGATCACCGCGGGGGCGGTGGTGGTGCCGCTGCGCGTGATCGGGGTGGTGGCCACCTGCAGATCCGCGGCGAGCGGCGGCGGGGCGACATAGACGTCCTTGTGGCCGATTCCGCAGGCTCCGACCAACACCAAACCCAGCGATACCGCACCGGCGGCCATCGCGGGACCCGCGACCTTCATGTTCAGGCGGCCCGGGGTCTCCTCATCGGCGCGATCCCCCGTGCTCGCCCTGTCGTCCATGGATGTGGTGCTCCCTCAAACTGTTTCCGAGTGGACTCACAGTAACCGAGAGCCGCACCCGGGGCCAGGCGTGCCGGTCGGTCCGCAAAATACCGGACGGTAACGTGAAATGCCAACACTTCACATAACGAAGTAGTTACGTTCAGCGTGTCGCGGGCACGTGTCGCGTGGAGTTTCGGTGTCGGGCACGTACCGTGTGAGCGAAGTTACATGTGCGACGCGTGTTATTTACCGGGTGAAACGGACGTTTCGACAGTCTCGGTGGGCGTCATCGAGGAGTAGTGATGGGAGCTTATTCGACATCCCCCACGCGCGCGGTGTCGCAGAGTGATTCGGCTGCCGCCGAATCCGGGCGCAGCGCCTGGTCGATCACATCCCGCATCGCGGCCTGGTTGATCTTCCTCGGCGGATTGGTCGGCGCGGTGCTCGGCATCGCGGGCCTTCGTGTCGAAATCACTGTTGCCGGACTGATTCTGGCCTGCACGGCCGGTCTGGTCCTGCTGAAACTTCGCGCCGACGGGCAACAATCGGCCTGAGGTTCTCGCCGCCGCGGAAAATCGGTGGGCCAGGTGATCCGACGGGCCTACCGTTGGTGGCATGAGGATCGAGCTGACCACGGACCCGATCGAACTCCATGCCCGCGCCGGCGACCTCCTGGCGCGAGACCCTCTGCGGCACACGGTCATTGCCACGATGGTCCGCAACCGTGCGGCCGGGGCGATGACGTTCGATCCGGTATTCGCCCTGGTCTGCGACGGGGACGCGGTGGCGGGCGTCGCCATGAATACCCCCGGGTACGGGGCGTACCTGGGTGACATTCCCGCTCCGGCACTGGAGAAGTTGGCCGCGGCGCTGTTCGGAAGTGACCCGGCCATCGTCGCGATCGAGGGCGATCCGCACTCCACGTCGGAATTCGCCGTGCACTGGCAACGACTGTCCGGCAACGCCTTTCGCCGGCAGTGGACGACCCGGCTCTATCGCCTCGGGGAGTTGTGCATCCCCGCCGTGCCCGGGCTCGCCCGCCGCGCCGGCGAAGCCGATATCGATCTGTGCGTTCGCCTGGCCGAACGCATGCGCCGCGAGGTTCGTCTTCGACACTTCCGGATGACGGCGGCTACGCCGGGCGCCGCAGTGCGGACTTCTCCGGCTGGAACGGGGTGTTCTGGGCGGCCGCGAGCCACCACCGCCCGTCCCGTTCCACCAGCACGTACATCGCCGTCTCGGAGAACCCGTCGGGATCGACTGCCTGCCTGCGGATCTGGGCCACCACCACACCCGGCGCCGGCGTGGTCGTGGCGACCACCTCGAATGTCGAGGGCGGCGCCACCTGCCCGGCCATCAGGCGGTGGTGAATCGGATTGAGCTGGTCGTAACCGACGACGGTGGCGCCGAACGGGCTGCCCCACAGCACATCCGCGGCGAAGGAGTGGTCGTAGAGATCGGCGTCGCCGGTCTCGCCCGCGCGTTGCAATTCTGCGGCGAGGTCGGTGGCTACCCGCTGAGCAGTCGCTCGTGCCGTGGGGTCGTCGAGAGTCGGGCGCCGCGTCATGGCTGTCTCCTGTGTGTGTCGGAACCTTCGTCACCACCGAACGTAGAAGCTCAACACGGCTCGAGGTCAAACCTGGCGCGCCGACCTCGAGTTCTGCAGGCGCCCGGCCGGGTCGCGCTCGCCGCCGCGGCACGCGAAAATCCGGGCCCACACGTGTTCGAAGGCGGCGGTCGCATCGTCCGGCGCGGTCGGCTCCCGCCACGCGATCACCTGATTCGGGCGCACCAGTAGCGCGCCCGACGGCGTCGCTCCCACCGTCGCGCACCACCGCCGGTTCATGCGGACGAGATCGACCGGCCGCGAACCCAGCTGCGGCGAAGGCGCGTCTCGGCCTGTCCGCCGACGATCTCCCACTGCTGACCGGTGCGGTGGACGGCCGTCTGTTCGGTGCCGCGCTGCAGGTGGCCGAGGAGCGGCGCATGCGAACCCGCGTCGGCCTCGCCACCGACCAGCAGCTCGCCGAGGCCCCGAAGCCGCTGGTGGAACCGCTGCTAGCGGACGGTCGCTATCCCGCCTTCACGCGCTGGTTCCATGGCCGCACCGGCGCCGGCTCCGCCGACCCCGTGGCATGGACGCTCAGGTGCCTGCTCGACGGCATCACCGCGCGTATGGGTCTGGGCGATCCGGACTGCCGATAGGGCCCGGCACACCTAATCCTGGCGTGGCACAACCCATTCGAAGGCACGAGCCTCCGAGCGAGCGCCTTCGGCGGTGCGGGAGCGGTTGGGCTCGTCCAGATCGGTGAGCAGACGTTCGGTGAGGCCGACCATGGTCGCCAGCGCGGCGGGGGTGAACCAGTCCGGGCGGGTGGCGAACAGAATGTCCTCGCTGGCGGTGTTGCCGCTCGCACCGGGGGCGAAGGGGCAACCGCCCAGACCGCCCAGGCAACCGTCCACCGCATCGGCGCCCGCGGCCAGTGCCGCCAGCGAGTTGGCGACGCCCATACCCCAGGTGTCGTGGCCGTGAAAGAGGATGCGGCGCTGCGGAGTTCCCGATCGCACCGCGGCGATCAGGGAATGCACCTGCGCCGGATACGCCTGGCCGAGCGTATCGGCGATCACGATATCGGCGGCGCCGTCGGTGCGGGGATCGGCGGCGATCGCCAGGACCCGCTCGGGATCCACCGGCCCGTCGAACGGGCAGGTGAAAGATGTTGCCAGACAGAGCTGAATGGACCCGCCGACCTCCTCGGTCAGCCGGATCGCCTCGGGCATCGCGGCCACGCTGTCCTCGGCAGTGCGGCCGATATTGGCCTTGTTGTGCGCATCCGACACCGACAGGCAGTACTGGAACTTCCGCACCCCGGCCTCGGCGGCGCGCGCGACCTGCCGCGGCGTGGCCACCCACACCCAACACCGTTGCAGCTCTTCGGGAGTCAGCGCGGCCACCACCTCCATGGTGTTGGCCATCGGCGGCACCAGATCCGGGCGCGCCATCGAGCCGATCTCGAGTTCCGGCACGCCCAGGGCGAGCAGGGTGCGCGCGATCTCCACCTTGTGCTCGGTCGGCAATACCTTGCCGGTCAGCTGAAGTCCGTCCCGCAGCGTCACATCCCGCAAGCCGCCCGCAGTGGTGGTAGAGAAAGTGTCACTCATCACGCCTCCAAAGCCTCGATATCGGCGTCCGACATTCCCAGCAGTTCCGAGAGGACCTCTCGGGTGTGTTCGCCGAGGTCGGGGCCCACCGCACGGATCGGCAGCGAACGTTCGCCGATCACCGGGACGATGCCGGTGAAGGCGACCTGTTTCGGTTCGGCGGCGCCGACGTCGACCGGGAAATGCTGAATCATGTTGCGCGCCCGGTACTGTTCGTCGGCGACGATATCGGCCGCGGTGTAGATCGGGCCGCACGGGATGGCCGCCTGCTCGAGGATCGCGAGCGCCTCGTCCCTGGTGTGGCGCACAGTCCATTCGCCGATCGCGGCGTCGAGGCGGTCACGGTGGCGCCACCGGCCGGCGTTGTCCTGCAGTTCCGGATCCTCGGCGAGATCGGGGCGCTCGATCACCTGCATATAGCGGCGGAAGATCGCGTCGCCGTTACCCCCGATGATGATGCTGGTGCCGTCGGCGCAGGGGTAGGCGTTACTCGGCGCGATCCCTTCCATCCGGCCGCCGACGCGCTGCCGGTTGATGCCGTAGGCCTCGTAGTCCGGAACCAGCGACTCCATCACGGAGAGAATCGACTCGTTCAGCGCGACGTCGATGATGCGCTGCGGCAACGGGATTCGCTCCTCGGCGCCCTTGCGCTGGAACAGTGCCAGCACCGTGCCGAAGGCGGCGTAGATCCCCGCGATGGAATCCCCGATCGAGACGCCCACCCGCACCGGCGGCCGGTCCGGATCGCCGACCAGTTCGCGCAGCCCGCCGATCGCCTCGGCGACCGCGGCGAAACCCGGCCGCTGCGAGAGCGGGCCGGTCTGCCCGTAGGCGGAGATGCGGGTGATGACCAGGTCGGGATTGGCCTCGTCGAGCACCTCCGGCCCCAGCCCCCACTTCTCCAGCATCCCGGGCCGGAAATTCTCCAGCAGCACGTCGCAGTGCCGGATCAGATCCAGCACGATCGCCCGTCCCGCGTCGGTGCGCAGATCGAGGGTGATCGACTTCTTGTTGCGGTTCACCGTGCGATACAACATCGAGGTGTCGCCGCCGTAGAGCCGCCAATTGCGCAGCTCGTCACCGGTTTTCGGGCGCTCGACCTTGATCACCTCGGCGCCGAAGTCGCCGAGAATGCGCCCCGCGGTCGGCGCCGCGATGTAGTTGCCCAGTTCCAGCACCCGAACGCCGGCCAGCGGTCGAATCTCCATGTACCGATTCAACCATCGGCCGGCGTCGGCGGATCAGGCCACCTCGGCCAGATCCTCGATGATCGAGTAATGGTCGGCGTTACCGGCGATACTGAGGCTGGTCCGGCCGTCCACGCCCACCGGGATGTCTCCGGCCAGCGTGATGCGGGTCAGCTTGCGGTGCTCGGCGCCGTCGTAGTCGTCGATCGCGTAGTGCTGAGTGGCACGGTTGTCCCAGATTGCCACGTCGCCGAGCGACCAGTTCCACCGGGTGGTGTGCTCGAGCCTGGTCACGCGATCCTGCAGCAGGCGGAACAGGGCGTGTGACTCGTTGGTGGACAAGCCCACGAACTGTTTGACGAAGTGTCCGAGCAGCAGCGCGCGCTCACCGGTCTCGGGGTGCACTCGCACCACCGGATGCTCGGTCTCGTAGTAGGTCGACTGGAATTCCTCGCGGTAGGCCTGCGCGTTGGGGTCCGGCTGCTCCTCGTGGCTCGCCGCGTAGTCGTATTTGTTGGTGTGCACGGCGCGCAATTCCTCGGCCAGCCGCTTCAGCGGTTCCGGCAGCGAGGCGTAGGCGGCCACGGTCGAGGCCCACGTCGTCGAGCCGCCGTAGCTGGGCAGGCTCACCGCGCGCAGAATCGAGGCCTTCGGGATCCGGTCGACGAAGGTGACGTCGCTGTGCCAGCTGTTGGCTCGGCCGTGGTGGGAATCGATCGCCAGGCTCTTCACCCCCTTGGAGGTGACCGTCGGATGTGGCGTGGTCGGACTGCCGAGCAGCTGAGCGAATTCGTGCTGACCGTCCTCGGTGAGATGGTGCTGGTCCCGGAAGAAGATCACCTTGTGCTCGTTGAGGGCCGCGCGGATGGCCACGACCGTCTCCGCAGTCAGATCCCCGCCCAGCCGGACGCCGTCGATCCGGGCGCCGATGTGGGTTCCGAGTTTCACCACGGACACGGACTCTGCTGCGTGATCGCTTGACATGGAGGGCCTTTCGCTCGGAACGTGCTGCGTACCGAGCACACCATCGAGGCCCCCGCGCGACGAGGTTTACGGTCAGCGCGATCACAAAGACGGTGCCGGCGCTCGGCTCATCCGACGTGTTCGCGCAGGTAGGCGAGGTCCTCGGCGACTCCCTCGGCCGGTGTCTCCAGCACCACGGGTGCGTCGGCGGTCCGGCACACCTCGGCGAGCAACTGCGGATCGATGGTGCCGTCGGCGAAGTTGGCGTGCCGGTCGGCGCCGGAGTTGAAGTCGTCGCGCGAGGAGTTCAGATGCACCAGATCGATGCGGCCGGTGATCGCGCGGATCCGGTCGACGATGCCGATCAGCTCCTCGCCACCCGCCCAGGCGTGGCAGGTGTCGAGGCAGAAGCCCGCGCCGAAGTCGCCGACCGCATCCCACAGCCGGGCGATCGAATCGAAATGACGTGCCATGGCGTGATTGCCGCCGGCGGTGTTCTCGATGAGAATCGGCACCGCGAAGCCGCCTTTGTCCTGCTGGCGCTCGAACAGCTTGCGCCAGTTGACGATTCCGGCCTCGATCTCGGCATCCGAACGCACGTGCCCGCCGTGTACGACCAGGCCGAACGCGCCCAGATCGGCGGCGGCCTGCGCCTGCTGCGCGACCGCGTTGCGCGAGGGCATGCGCAATCTGTTGTTCGTACTGGCCACGTTGATCTGATAGGAGGAATGCACCACCACGTCGATGGGGCTGGATTTGATCTCCTCCG
Source organism: Nocardia nova (assembly GCF_002933465.1). Taxonomy (GTDB): domain Bacteria; phylum Actinomycetota; class Actinomycetes; order Mycobacteriales; family Mycobacteriaceae; genus Nocardia; species Nocardia nova_B. The sequence goes on along the minus strand of NZ_PSZE01000010.1, from coordinate 173,728 downwards.
TGCGCGGATGCGGCTGCGGTTTGTCCCAGCCCTGCGGATCCACCACGAACATCTGGATGACGTCGGCACCCAATCGCTCGCCGAAGCCGATCGGATCACTGTCTTGACGGACGTGTGCTCCAATACGCATGGCAGAGAGCGTATCGGTAGGCGCCGACAGCCCGCAGCGACAGGTGGGGACGCGGCATTCGCGCGGACCGGCGGCCCCGTCGATCGAGAATGCCGGTTCCGGCGGACTGCTATGGTTTCGGTGATTCCGGCACGGGAAGTGGGAGCGGGGCATGCTGGCCAACGGTGATGTGTTCGCGGGCTACGTCATCGAACGACTGTTGGGCCGCGGCGGTATGGGGCAGGTTTATCTGGCCAAACACCCGCGGTTGCCGCGGATGACCGCGCTGAAGTTGCTCAACCGGGAGATGGTCGCCGATCCGGAGATCCGCGCCCGCTTCGAGCGCGAGGCCGATCTGGTCGCGCAACTCGATCATCCCAAGGTCGTCACGGTCTATGATCGCGGCCTCGAGGACGGTCAGCTCTGGATCTCGATGCAGTACATCGACGGTATCGATGCCGCCAGTGTGGATCCGAAGAAGCTGCCGCCCGAGCGGGCCGTGCAGATCATCGCCGAGGTGGCCGAGGCGCTGGACTACGCGCACGGTAACGGGGTCATGCACCGGGATGTGAAGCCGGGCAACATGCTGCTCGCGCGCTCCACCGGCGGCAAGGGCGAGCGGGTGTACCTCACCGACTTCGGCATCGCCCGCCTGCGCGACGACGGCGGTCACCTCACCCAGACCGGAACATTCACCGCGACCCTGGCCTATGCCTCACCCGAACAGCTCACCGGCGCGCCGCTGGACGGCAGTTCGGACCAGTACTCCCTGGCGTGCAGTCTGTTCTGGCTGTTCACCGGCCGGGGACCGTTCAACGCGCCGAATCCGGCGGCGGTGATCCGCGGCCATCTGCAGGGGCCGCCACCCGCGCTGAGCAGTGTGCGACCGGGCCTGCCCGCGAGCCTGGACGCGGTCCTGCTGAAGGCGATGCAGAAGCGTGCGGGCGACCGATTCGGCAGCTGTGCGGAATTCGCCGCCGCCGCCCGCCAGGCATTGTCGCCGGCCAGCGCGCCTCGGATGCCGACGGTCGGCCGCCCCTACACCGGTCCGCCGATGCCGACGACGGGCCGGCCGGGCACCGGGCCGGGACAGCCGGTCGTGCATCGGCCGGCGACCGGTCCGTCGGCGCCGCACGCGGCCCGGCCCCAACCGATGCCGCACCACGGGCCCGTGCCGCAGCAGTATCCCGCCACCGCCGCGCGTCCGGCGAATCAGCCGCAGCCGTACGGAGCCTCCGGCCAGTACAACCAGTACAACCAGCCCTACGGCCAGCGTCCGCCGATGACGCCGATGCGACCGGTGCCGGCGCGGAACACATCGAATACCGGGCTCATCATCGGCATCATCGTCGGCGCGGTGGTGCTGCTGCTGGTGGTTCTGGTTCTGCTGGCCGCGCTCTCGAGCTGACCCGCGCCCGCCACCACAGATAGGGACCGAGGCACAGCGCGAGCCAGACGAGACCGATCGACCAACCGGCCAGCACATCGGTGGTCCAGTGCACGCCGAGATAGATCCTGGTCAGGCCGATCACCACCGCGAACAGCGCCGCGGCCGCGACTGCGGTTACGCGGGCCACCCGGCCGCACGGCGAGAGCACGATCATGGCGGCGAGCACCCCGGTCACCGCGGTACTGCCCAGGGTGTGCCCGGACGGGAACGAGGGACTGGTCTCGGTGACCAGCTGGTCGATCGCGGGCGGCCGGTGCCGCCCGATCGCCGACTTCAGTACCGAGCCGATCACCGCTGTCCCGGCACCCACCGCGGCCGTGGTCAGCAGCCGCGTCCACTGCCGCCGCACGCCGAACCAGGCGCAGGCCACGATGGTCAGGGCCGTCATCGCGGCGACGCCGCCGAAATCGGTGAGGGTCCGAATCGCCGGGTTCAGCCAACCGAGGCGATGGTCGACCACCCAGTCGGTGACGGGTTCGTCGACGCGGGTGAGGCCGCCGCCGTCGGTAGCGTCATGGGTGAGTTGCGCGGCGAGGCCGAGGACCGTGGCCGGCACAAGCAATCGGGCGGCCGAAATCCCGCGCAGAATGCCGTGCTGCGCCAGCGCGATCCCACCCACGAGCATGAGCAGGACCGGAGTGAGCGCAGCCATGCGCACGAGGATATGCGCGTGGACGCTCGGCACTGCGGGATCGTCGGCGGGTCCCGGGAAATGGGCCCCAGGTATTGGGGGGAAATCCCGATGGCGCCCGCACGCCGGTTTGGCCAGACTGGAGACCATGACTGCCGATGCCCTGGGCACCGAACCCGCTGCGGCGACCATGCTCGCGGCCCGCGCCACCGACCTGACGAAACTGTACGGATCCGGAGACACCCAGGTCCGCGCCCTCGACGGGGTCTCGGCCGATTTCGCCCAGCGGGAGTTCACCGCGATCATGGGCCCGTCCGGCTCCGGAAAATCGACGTTGATGCATTGCCTGGCCGGGCTGGACAGCGCCACCTCCGGCACGGTGCACATCGGCGATACCGCGCTGACCGGTCTGTCGGACAAACAGATGACGCGCCTGCGCCGCGATCGCATCGGCTTCGTCTTTCAGGCGTTCAACCTGGTCCCGACGCTGACCGCGCTCGAGAACATCACCCTGCCGCTGGATATCGCGGGTCGCAAACCCGATCAGGAGTGGCTGGACACCGTGATCGGGCGTCTCGGTCTGGGGGACCGCCTCGACCACCGGCCGAGTGAGCTGTCGGGCGGGCAGCAGCAGCGCGTCGCGTGTGCGCGGGCGCTGGTCGGCAGACCCGACATCATCTTCGGCGACGAGCCGACCGGCAACCTCGATTCGCGATCCTCCGGTGAGGTGCTGTCGATTCTGCGGGCGGCGGTCGACGAATTCGGGCAGACGGTCGTGATCGTGACGCACGAACCGCATGCCGCCTCCTATGCCGACCGCGTGATCTTCCTCGCCGACGGGCGCATCGTCGACGAATTGCGGGATCCGACAGCGGAATCGGTGCTGGACCGCATGAAGTCCCTGGAGGCGTGATGAGAGTGATGAGCGACAATCGCGCAGCGGCTCGTCTCGCCGACCGGGTGCGGGTGTCCCGCAGGACACTGGAGGCGTGATGAGCGACAATCGCGCAGCGGCTCGTCTCGCCGACCGGGTGCGGGTGTCCCGCAGGACACAGGAGGCGTAGGGCCATGGCTGGATCGCCGATGCGCAAGGTGGCCTTGCGTAATCTGGCCGCGCACAAGGTGCGGCTGGCGCTGACGTTGCTCTCGGTCGTGCTCGGAACCGCTTTCGTCGCAGGCTCTTTCGTCTTCACCGACACCCTGCAGCGCACCTTCGACGGTATCTTCGCCGACCAGGCGAAGGGCGTCGATGTGCGGGTGGAGCCGAAACACAGCCAGTCGCTGGGTGTTCCGAACGACCTCGTCGCCAAGGTCGCCGCGACCGACGGGGTGCGCGCGGTGGCGCCGGCCGTGCAGGGCCCCATCGTCCTGCTGAAGGACGGGCATGCGGTGCAGACGGGCGGCGCGCCGAGCTGGGGTCGGTCGTATCTGCCGCCCGACAAGGCGATCGCCGACCCGGAGCATTTCGTCGACGGGGTCGCGCCGGCGACGGCGGGGCAGATCGCGATCAATTCCGGTGGCGCGGACCGTGCCGGACTGCACGTCGGCGATAAGGCCAAGGTGCTGATCCCCGCCCGCGGCACCATCGATATGACCGTGAGCGGCATCTACACCGTGTCCTCGGACACCGGCGGATTCATCGGGCTGCTGTTCGACGACGCGCAGGCTCGGGAGCTGTTCACCGACGGTGCGCATGTCGCCTACGTGGATGTGGCCGCCGTGCCCGGGGTTTCCCCGGATACGTTGCGCGACCGGATCGCGAAGGTGGCGCCGGACTACAAGGTCATGGACGGCGATCAGGTGCGTGCGGATCTGAGGGCCCAGGTCGGCAACGCGCTGAAATTCGTCAACTACTTCCTGCTCGCCTTCGGTGCGATCGCGCTGCTGGTCGGCACCTTCATCATCTACAACACGTTCTCGATGATCGTGGCGCAGCGATTGCGGGAGCTGGCGCTGTTGCGGGCGGTCGGGGCCGGGCGGCGCCAGGTCGGCTTGTCGGTGGTGGCGGAGGCCTTCGTCATCGGCCTGATCGGCAGCCTACTCGGACTGGCGGGCGGCATCGGGCTGGCGTTCGGGCTGTCCGCGCTGCTCAACGCCTTCGACCTCGGATTGCCCACCGGCACCATGCAGGTCTTGCCGCGGACCGTGCTGGCGGCGATCGGCATCGGCCTGGTGGTGACGGTGGCCAGCGCGTACGCGCCCGCTCGGCGAGCCGCGAAGATTCCGCCGGTGGAGGCGATGCGCGAGGAGTTCGCCTCGGTCGGTGAATCGCTGCGCGTGCGCACGGCGATCGGTGCGGTACTGGCGGTGATCGGTGTGGTACTGGTGGTGCTCGGGGCGCGCAACACCGGCGGCAACGCCGCGGCCACGGTCGGAGTCGGCGCGGCCGCGTTGATCTTCGCGGTGCTTTTCGCCTCACCGGCGCTGTCGCGGCCGATAGTTGGGGCGCTGGGCCTGCTGGTGCGTCCGTTCGGCGCGATCGGCGCGATGGCGCGCAACAACGCGGAGCGCAATCCGCGCCGCACCGCCGCCACGGCGTTCGCGCTCACCTTGGGGCTGATGCTGGTCTCGGCGATCGGCATGCTCGGCGCCTCGGCGAAGGCCAGTGTCGGCGAACTCGTCGACAAGGGTGTGAACGCCGACTACGTCCTGGCCGGGCCGCAGATAATCGGGGTGCCGCTGGGCGCCGCGGAGGCGGCGCGCTCGGTCCCCGGCGTTTCCGACGTGGTGGCCTTCCGCGGGGTCGCGCTGCGGGTGGGCGACGATCAGGTCACCGGCACCTCGCCGGACGCGCCGATGGGGCAGGTCCTGCGCTACGACATCCGCCACGGCACCGACAACCTCACCGGCGACTCCCTGCTGGTGTCGGAAACCGAGGCGGGCGAACGCAATTGGCATGCGGGCGACCGGGTCGAGGTCACCAGTGTGGACAACAAGAAGTTCTCGGTGACCATTGCCGGAATCTATGCCGACAGCCAGTTGCTCGGCCCCCTGGTGGTGGCGCCGGACCTGTACAACCAGGTGATGCCGGTGGCGTTCCGCACCGACCTGGTCGTGCTGGTCAAGGCCGCGCCGGACGCCGACGTCGCCGCGATGCGGGGCAATCTGGAGAAGGCGACCGCGTCCTATGTGGTGGTGCAGGTGCAAGACCGCGAGGAATTCAAAGGGGCGCAGGGCAAACAGATCAACACCATGCTCGCCATCCTCTACGGGCTGCTCGCATTGGCGGTGGTGATCGCGATCCTGGGCATCGTGAACACGCTCGCCCTCTCGGTCGTCGAGCGGCGGCGCGAGATCGGCATGTTGCGCGCGGTCGGCATGCAGCGACCACAGGTCCGGCGCACGATCTATCTCGAATCCATGCTGATCGCGGTCTTCGGGGCCGTGGTCGGAGTGGTCCTCGGGCTCGGGCTCGGCGTCGGTTTCCTGCGCACACTGTCGGATCTGGGATTGAGCACGATTACCGTGCCGTGGGGCCAGATCGTGGGCATGTTGATCGGCTCGGCCGTCGTCGGCGTGCTGGCGGCGCTGTGGCCGGCTGTGCGCGCCGCGCGCACACCACCGCTGGCGGCGATCGCCGATCTGTGACAGCGAGGGGTACGGCCGCTGAGCGCATGCGTTCAGCGGCCGACCCGAATCGCGCTCAGACGCAGTATTGGCAGACGCCGCCCGCGGGCAGCTGGATGAAGCACTGCGAGCAGACCGCCGGCCGCGGCTCGGAGATCTTTTCCTCCTGTGCCACCACGGTTTTGGTCGCGCTGCGACCGCGGCGGCGTGCGTCCACCTTCGGCGTCAGCGGCGGAACGCCGACCTCGGCGGGCATCTCCGCACCGTAGTGCTGATAGCACTGCCAGCGGGCGTAGGCCGCGTGCAGTTCGAGATCGTCGGGAATCGGCAGGCCGGCGAGTTCGAGCACGTACTTGTAGTCGTCGCCGACGGTGTGGTTCTGGCGTACGCACAGCGCGGTCAGCGGCGGCTCGCCGGCACCGTGGCAGCGCCGCGCGACCTTCCGCAGAATCGCCGCCATCCAGGTGCGCGTCGGCGCCTCGGTATGCACCCCGGACACGTCCTGAATCCGTTCGGCCAACTCGTTCACAGTGATGAAATGCCCGTATCCGGTCGCGGTTTCGGCCAGTTCGGCATGTGCGGCCAATGCCCAGGCCACCGCCGCCTCGCGAAATGACACCGCAGTGCCGTCACCTACCCGCCATGCTCCTGCCGTCGTGGCCACGGAATTCTTCAACACCGGTCCAAGTTATCGCGTCGATTTCCGCGCCGACGCGCGGCCCGCCGAACTGCGCGGCCCGTACGGAGGAAATCGGCCGTACCTCGCCGAGAACAGCAGGTAGTCGCCGCGCTACTGCGCTGCCGGTGAGAGTTGCGGTCCGGCAAGACCTTTCGGTGGCCACCGACCACGGGTATCGGTCAGGTGATCATCGGCGGCTCGCGGTGGATCGGGCCCAGGTCGCGACATCGCCGCGGTCGAGGGCGACCGACAGCAGTTCGGGAAAGCGGTCGGGAGTGCACGCGAAGGCGGGCACTCCGAGCGCGGCTAGAGCGGTGGCGTTGTCGTGGTCGTAGGCCGGGGCGCCCTCGTCGGAGAGCGCGAGCAGCACCAGGACCTGGACGCCCGCCTCCTTCATCACCGAGACCCGCCGCAACATCTCGTCGCGGATTCCGCCCTCGTACAGGTCGGAGATCAGGACGAACAGCGTGTCGGCCGGCCGGGTGATCAGTTGCCCGCAGTAGGCGATGGCCCGGTTGATATCGGTCCCGCCACCGAGCTGTGTGCCGAACAGCACATCTACCGGATCCGACAGTTGCTCGGTGAGATCCACCACCGCCGTGTCGAAGACCACCAGCGAGGTCTTCAGCGAGCGCATGGACGCGAGTACCGCACCGAAGACGGAGGCATACACGACGCTGGCCGCCATGGACCCCGATTGGTCGATCGCGAGCACCACCTCCCGCCGCACCGCCTGCGCCTTGCGCCCGTATCCGACCAGGTGCTGCGGCACCACCGTGCGGTATTCGGGCAGATAGTGGGCGAGATTGCGGCGAATCGTCCGATCCCAGTCGATATCGCGCAACCGTGGCCGCGACACCCGCGCCGCGCGGTTCAGTGCACCGGACACCGCGGCCACGGTGCGTGCGGCGAGCCGGCGTTCGATGTCGCGCACCACTTTCTCCACCACGACTCGTGCTGTGGCGCGGGTGGTTTCGGGCATCATGCGGTTCAGGCTGAGCAGGGTGCCGACGAGGTGGACGTCGGGTTCGACCGCCTCGAGCAGTTCGGGCTCGAGCAGCAGTTGCGTGAGCTGCAGCCGGTCGATGGCGTCGCGCTGCATGACCTCGACCACCGTCGACGGAAAGTAGGTGCGAATATCGCCCAGCCATCGGGCGACCTTCGGCGCCGAACCGCCCAGGCCTGCGGCGCGCTTGTCCGATGGGGTGTGCTCGTCGCCGTTGTAGAGCGCCGACAGCGCCCGGTCCATCGCCGCGTCCTCGGCCGTACCGAGCCCGCCGAGACCGGCCTCGGCGGGGGCGCCGAGGACCAGCCGCCAGCGCCGGGCCTGCACCTCGTCCGATTCGGTGTGAGTCATCGTCGGCTCCTCTCGGCTCGAATCATCGTGCGCCCGCCAGAATTTCGGTCGCCGCGTGCAAGGCCAGCGCGCCGCGGGCGGCGTCCGGCCCGGAGTGGTCGCGCTGCGGCGCGGTCGCGGGCGTCCCCTCCCGGACAGCCCGGGCGATGGCCTGCCGTTCTCCCGCCTCGAAAGCGCCGAAGGTACGCCGCAGCAGCGGCAGGGTCGCGACGAATTGCTCCTCGTCCAGCTCGCGCAGCCAGGAGTCGATGCGCCGCAACAGGTCTCGATCGTGGACGAGCAGCAAACCGCGCCCACCCAGGAAGCCGTCGATCCACGCCGCCTTCTCCGCCGGACTGTGGCCGATCGAGAGGGCCGCCGACAGCCGGCGCGCAGCCTCGGCGTCGGCGATGATTTCCGCATCGCAGAGCAGTCGAACCGCGCGGCCCACCAGAGCCCCATGCACATCGTCGCGGTCGGCCACCAGGCCCAGTGCCGCCAGCCAGGTCCGGGTGGCGTGCGCATCGTCGCGGGTCGCGATGGCGACGTGGGTGGCGTCGATCAGGCCGCGCAGTTGGGCGGCGGCATCGGTATCGAGACCGGTGACGGCGCCGGGTAATCCGGCGCAGATGCGCAGGAGCAAGCCGTCGGCGACCCGCGCCAATGCGCCGAGGTCGGTGCTACGAACGTCGCCGTAGCGCAGTGTGCGGATCAGGCCGGGCAGTGCGGCGAGCAGATGGGTGACGTCGTGATCCACCGCGGCCACCGCCTCCAGGCGAGCGACCAGACCGTCCACCGCGCCGCCGAGATCGGCCAGGAGCGCGGTTTCCAGGGCCGCGCTGATATCGGCGACCGTGGCGTCGGAGGCGTCGGCGCGGTCGCGGATCTTCGCCTCGGCCGCGGTGCGGATGGTCGTGCCCCAGCGCGACGCCTCGATGACCGCGACCGACAGGCCGGGTTCCCACCGCAGTGCCCACGACTCGCGGAAGGTGCCGGTATTGCGCACCGCGCCGGTAATGGTTGTTCCCCAGTCGATTCCGAGCAGCCGCAGCCGATGCAGCAGATGCGATCTGGCCACATCGCGGTCCTTGCGCAGATCCAGGTCCAACTGCTGGGCCAGAGCCTGCTGTTTGAGCCGCAGGGTGCGCGCCTGCGCGCGCAGGTCGGCATCCAGCGGGACGGTCGGCGTGCTCTCGGGCACCGAACCGAGCGCCTCGCCGACGACCAGTTCGTCGCTGACGAACCGCAGCATCGACTCGTCGCCGTCGCAGAGCACCGACCGCGTGGCATCGGTGACCTCGGACAATCCCGGCGCGGGACGACCGCGCAGCGCGGCCAGGGTATCGGCCAGTCGCACCGACTCGATGATGTGCGCACTGGAAACCGGCAGATCACGGGCGCGCAGCGCGCCGGCCACCCGGGTGAACCAGCGGGCGATCGGGTCGTCGGTCCGAGTGAACAGGTGGTGGTACCAGCCGGGCGAGGTGATGCCCGCGCCGTATCCGGACGAGCCGGCCAGCCGGGAGTGGGTCCACGGCACCCAGGTCAGCGTGGCCTTCACCTTCGGCAAACCCTTGAGCAGGCGGGAATCTGCCACCGCTGGACCGAGTTTGCCCGCCAGCGCCGGGGCGTGCCACGCCCCGCAGACCACCGCGATCCGCCGCGCACCGCTTTTGAGCGTCCGGCGGATGACCTGCCGCATATACGCCTCGCGCTGCAGTGTGCGCAGGTCGATGCCGCCGGGCAGGAAGCCCGCCGATGCGGATGGATCCGGCTGTGGCACGGCCTCTTCCGCGTCGCCGATCGCGCTTGCGGCAAGCCGATCCGGGTCGGACGGTGCCGGCGCGGCGGCTACGAGATTCGTATCCGAGGCCGCGCGGGCAGGACCGTCTCCGGCCGCGGCGCGCAGTGCGCCCATGGCCTCGGTGATGGCCTCGAAGATCTCGGTGCCGTCCCCGGTGTGGTTCGACGACGATTCGATGACGGCGTCCCACCACCGCTCCGGATCGTCGTACCCGCCCGCGGCGGCCAGCGCGGCCAGCGGGTCGCCGTTGTCACCCGGCTCGGTGTCGAGGGCGAGGGTGTGGGCGGCCGGAAGATCGCAGAAGCTCACGGGCACAGCGTGTTCGGCCGCATACCGCAGTGCCTGCCATTCCGGGGAGAACATCGCGAACGGCCAGAAGGCGGCCCGCGCGGGTTCGTTCGGCGCATAGGCCAGCAGTGCCACCGGCGGTTCCATACCGTCGGCGGCGACGTAGGCGACCAGCGGGTCGGCGTCGGCCGGGCCTTCGATGAGGATCGCATCCGGGCGGAAACACTCCAGTGCCCAGGACAGCGAGCGCGCCGACCCCGGACCGTGGTGGCGGATGCCGAAGATTCGGGTCCGCGGCTCGCCGAGCGCGACGGCGGCGCCGCTCATCCGTGCACCTCACGGCAGGCGCGGTAGAAATCGGACCAGTCGGGGCGTTCGCGGACGACGGCCTCGAGGTACTCGGTCCACACCACGGCATCGGCGACCGGATCCTTGATCACCGCGCCGAGTACCGCACCGGCGACATCGCTCGCACGCAACACCCCGTCACCGAAGTGCGCGGCGAGCGCGATGCCGTTGGTGAGCACCGAAATCGCCTCCGCGGTCGACAACGTGCCCGAGGGTGACTTCAACGTGGTCCGGCCGTCTTCGGTGATGCCGGAACGCAGTTCACGAAACACCCGCACCACCCGCCGCACTTCCTCGGCGGCAGCCGGAATCGGCGGCAATTGCAGTGCGGCGCCGAGCTGTTCGACCCGCCGGGTGACGATCGCGACCTCGTCGTCTTCACCCGCGGGCAGCGGCAGCACCACGGTGTTGAACCGGCGGCGCAGCGCGGAGGAGAGGTCGTTGACGCCGCGGTCGCGGTCGTTGGCAGTGGCGATGACGTTGAAGCCCTTGGCCGCCTGTACCTCGATACCGAGTTCGGGCACCGGCAGCGTCTTCTCCGACAGCACCGTGATCAGTGCGTCCTGCACGTCGGAGGGAATGCGGGTGAGCTCCTCGACCCGGGCGATCGCACCGGTACGCATCGCGGTCATGACCGGCGAGGGCACCAGCGCACCGTCGCTGGGCCCCTCCGCGAGCAGGCGCGCATAGTTCCAGCCGTACCGGATCGCCTCCTCGGCGGTTCCGGACGTCCCCTGCACCAGCAGGGTGGAGGCGCCGCTGATGGCGGCCGAAAGGTGTTCGGAAACCCAGGTTTTCGCGGTTCCCGGAACGCCGAGCAGCAGCAGCGCGCGATCGGTCGCCAGCGTCGCGACCGCCACCTCCATCAGGCGACGCGGTCCCACGTACTTCGGGGTGATCACCGTGCCGTCGGGCAGTGTGTCGCCGAGCAGGTAGGTGACCACGGCCCAAGGCGACAGCCGCCACGACGGTGGCCGCGGTCGGTCGTCGACGGCGGCGAGGGCTCGGAGTTCGTCGGAGTAGGCCTGTTCGGCATGGGGGCGCAGCGGATCGGCGGGTGGGTTCTGAGTGGTGGTCATGCCAGCTCCTCGAGCATCAGGGTGCGTTGGGTCAGATCGTCGGCGAGGCGGTCGAAGGCGCTCTGCCAGTAGGGGTCCGCGCAGCGACGGGCGGCGACGGTTACCGCCGCGACCGCGCGAACCGGGAAGTTGATCGCGGCACTGCGCAGCAGCGTGCGATAGGAGACGGGGGACAGCCCGGCCGCGCCGGGGCGGGCGGCGGCCAGATGGGCGCGATCGAGCAGCAGCCGGACCAGGTGTTCGGCCAGCGGCTGCGGCCACGGTCGCGGTAGCGCCGAGGCGAGCAGTTCGAGTTCGGCCAGCCAACTGCTGTCCAGGCCGCACAGGTACCGCACCCGCCGGTCGATCGGCAGCAGCGCGAACAACTGCTGTCGCAGCCGCGGATCCGCACCCAGGGTGGGCGTGGTGGACAGCACCTCGAACAGCGGCGTTGCCCAGCGGGAATCACCTTGTGCGAGTGTCGCTTCCGACCACCCCGCGGCGACCGGCCCGAGGATGTCGTCGGGAAGCCGCAGCGCGGTGGCCGCCTCCGGAGAGCCGCACAGTTGTTCCCAATGCCGTAGCGGGGTGGCCGCCATCAGGCGGCGCAAGCGTTCGGCATCCACATCGGCCCCGCCGTCGCGGCGGTAGGCCACCGGGTCGAGCCGGTCGGCGAGTCCGTCGCGGCGGGCCGCGTCGTCGAGGTTTCGCGGCAGGTGTGCCTCGAGCGTGCTGGACCGGATGATCAGCCACTGGCTCGCGCGCTCGCGCATCCGTTTCGCGAAGGCCGAATCCGGCAGGTGAGCAAGGAGATCGGCGGCCGTGCGGCGAACTTCGGGCCGCGCGTCGTCGAGGGCCGATTCGAGCAGCGGCTCGTCCTCGGGCCCGACGCCGGTGGCCAGCACCGCCAGCAGTTCGGCCCGGCCGCGCGCCGGTTCCCGGCTCCAGGTTTCGGTGAGGGCCTGCCGGGCGGCCGCGGCGTCGCGGGCGCGCAGGGCGGCCAGCCAACTTCGGCGTTCGGCAGGACGGCCGTGCGTCCACACCTGGGGATCGTCGTCCCCGGTCCGCAGCAGCGGTCGCCAGCGTGGATGCAGCGCTGCCAGCCACCGCCCGCGGCTGCCCGCCAGGCGCATCAGCGGAACCCGCAGGGCGGCTTGACTTCTCGCGGCCTCGAGGAGCGTGGCGCAGAGTGCGTCGGGTGCGCGCCGATCGCCGGGCAGCGCGGCCTCGAACCATTCGGCGAGCATCGGTGAGCCGTCCGCCAGCAGGTGTTGCAGCCGCTGTGCCGCTGCCCGCGGCAACTGGGCGCGATCGTCGGCGGCCGCCGGAGCCGGCAACTCGGCCCGGGCCGGTGGCACCCCGCCCCGGTGATACAGCTCCTGGAGCGCTACCGCCGCCAGCACGGCGTGTTCCGGAGTGTCGGCGCGCGCGGCCGAGGTCACCGCATCGGACAGTCCGCCGGGATCGAGGCTGCGCCGGGCGGTACCCAGCAGCGCAACCGGCACGATCGGCTCCGACGAGGCCGGGACCGCGGTGCCGGGGGTCGGTACCCCCAGAAGCGATTCGGTCTCGACCCCGACGAGTTCGCCGGCCACCAGAGCGGAGACCGGGATCACTCCGGCCGCGGTCCATTCACCGATCACCGTCAGCGGATGACCGCCCGACAGTCCGATCAACTGCCACGGCACCTCGGCGGTCGCGGCGATGGGCACCGCCGTGCCGTCCGGCTCGGCGAGGTACCAGCCGGCGGTTCCCAGGCTGGGGACCACATCCGCCAGTAACATCGGCCACCCGCGCAACCACGGATCGGCGCCCAAGGCCCGCGCATGAGCTTCGAGCTGTCCGGCGATGGACGCGGACTTCGACACGATGGTGGTGAACGGTTCCGGCTCGCCGTGGCGTAGGCCCCAGACCGCGCGCAGCGGCATCGCTGCCGGGTAGTAGTGCAGGTCCGCCTCGACCATGGTGCCGGGAATCGGCAGCTCGCCTGGGAAACTCGCACTGCCGAAGCTGTGGTCGAGGACATGTGCCCAGCGCTGTGTGTCCCGGCCGAGCAGCAGAGTGCGGCGGGTGAAGACCCGTTCCTCCTCGGTGATCCGCACCCCGAGCACCATCCATCGGTCGCGGATCGCGGGCTCGCCGCCGCGGACCTCCTCGGCCTTGGCCGGATATCCGATATGCGCGCGCACTCCGGCAGCCAGCGGGGGCGGTAGTTCGTCGAGCCGCCGGTGCGCGCCGATCAGCAGATACAACCGGGCATATTCGCTGAGCAGAATCGCCGGCCTCTGTTCGACGCCGAGGGTGCGGCGCGGCAGTTGCCGCAATGCTGCCGCCACCCCCGGCGCCTGCGAATCCACCATCCGGGCGGCCACCGTCTCCAGGGCCGCCGCGGAATGGTCGGCCTGGGCCAGGCCGGTGCGGATCTGGTCGCCGAGCCAGACGTCGAGATCGTCGAGTCCGGTGGTCACTCGCGCCCGCCGCTGGTCGAGTGCCGACTGTCTGGTGCCGCGCGTCGCCGGCTCGGCCGGTTTCGCGGCCCGTGCGGCCCGGCCCGCCACCCACTCGGCCGCGAAATCGGCGGGTGCGTCGGACGTCGCGACCGTGCCCTGCGACCAGAGCAGCAACAGCGACAGCGCGTGTTTGCAGGGAAATTTCCGGCTGGGGCACGAGCAGCGATAGGCGGGCCCCGACAGGTCGACGATCGTCTGATACGGCTTGGCGCCACTGCCTTTGCACTGCCCCCACAGCGCGCTGCCGTGGACACCGGTGCCCAGCCATGCGGCGGTGAGCTTGCGGGCCGCGCTCACCGATGCGGCGTCGGGCGCCAGGGCCAGCACATTGTCGGCGGTGACGGCGTAGGTCGCGGCCGGAGAGGTCGTCACGTGTTCCCCCGTTCGTTCGGTACCCCGGATTTGTACCCGAGCCCACCGACAACATCGCGCGGGCGGCCGTCGGGGCCACCGGCCAGACCGTCGTCACCGGGTTCGCTCATCGATTGCGAGACGAATTACCCTGGCGCGGAATGTGATTGCAGGATCAAGCACTGTTGTGAATGATTGTGATCTCTGGCATTCTGATCTGTTCGGTTGAACCGAGCCACCCGTCAGGGGTGTAACCCGTGGAACTGCCCGGCCGGGACGGCCGAGGGGTGGACATCGGGCGGTTCGACCGCTCGATGGCCATGCGTCCCGCCCGGGCCGGTTCTCCGGTAGCGTTCGCCACGACGAGTCGTGTGCGAGGGCCGGGAGGGGCTGTGGGGCAAGAGCAGGGGGAGGTCGCGCCGCGGCTGCGCGACCTGGTTTCGGCTCGGCTGCAGACGGATTCGTCGGTGAGCCCGGAAGTAGCGCAGACGGTGCTGGCGGCGCTGGGGGAGTCCGCCGAGGCGGCCGGCGCCGGGCCGCGGTCCGGAGTATTCCTGCGCGCCATCCGCGTCCGTGGCTTCCGCGGAATCGGTCGCGAGGCGGTACTGCGCATCGCGCCCGGCCCCGGTCTGACGCTGGTGGTCGGCCGCAACGGGTCGGGTAAGTCGAGTTTCGCCGAGGCCGCGGAACTGGCACTCACCGGGGTCAATCGGCGCTGGGAGGGCAGATCCGCGGTCTGGCGCGACGGCTGGCGGAATCTGCACTGCGAGAAGCATCCCCGGATCGCGATCGACCTGATCGCGCAGGAACGAGGCCCGTTCACGATCGAGCGCACGTGGGCGGACGGCGACGAACTGTCCGAAGGCAGCTGGACCCAGCGCGAAAACGGCAGCGACAGCGCCCCATTTCGCCCGCAGGACTGGGCGCGCGCCTTGGAGCTGTATCGGCCGTTCCTGTCCTACAGCGAACTCGGCGCGGTGGTCGACGGCCGCCCCAGCGACCTGTTCGACGCCCTCCATCGGTTGCTCGGGCTCGACGACATCAGTGCGGCGCTGGACCGGACCCGCACGCGCCGAATCGAATTGGAACGCGCCGCGAAGCAGTCGCGGGACGGCCGGCAGGCTTTGCTGGACGAACTGATCACCGTCGCCGACGAGCGCGCCGAGCGCGTCGCCGAGATGTTGCGCGCGCCCGCGCCGGACCTGTCCGCGATCGCCCACGAACTCGCCGGCGCCCGTCACGACCCCGGCGGTGTCGCGGCACTGCAGGCCGTCGCACGGCTGCGTATTCCGGCTCCCGCCCAGGTCGAGGCGGCCGCCGAGGCGGTCGAGCGGGCCACCGCCGAACTGCTGGACCTGGCGACCGGCGATCTGGAAGCCGAACTCCGCATGGTCGACCTACTGCGGGGTGCCCGCGAACACGCTGAGGCCGGCGAATGTCTCTGCCCGGTCTGCGGCCACGGCCGGCTCGACTCGCGGTGGCGGCGCGAGGTGACAGCCCGGATCGAGGCCGTCGAGCGGCGCGCCGCCGTGCTGACCGCCGCCCGGGGGGCGCTGAGCGAGGCGATCGCCGCGGCCCGCGCACTGATCGAACCCGTTCCGCCGGAACTGGAATCGACCATCGACGCGCCGAATATCGATCCCGTGGACGCCCATCGCGCCTGGACGTCCTGGTCCGCACTGCTGGAGGTCGAAGCGGGCGCCACGCTGGCGGCCCGGATGCGCGGCGCGCACGCCGAACTCGCGGTGCGGCTGGAGGTGTTGCAGCGGGCCGTGCACAAAGAACTCGATCGCATCGACGCGGTCTGGACCCCGCTGGTCCCGCGTATCGCCACCTGGCTGCACGAGGCGCGGCTGGTGGCCGCGGCCGATACCGAGCTGCGGACCGTCCGCCGCGCCGAGGACTGGTTGAAGTCGGCCGCCGCCGGTCTGCGCGACGAACGGCTCGCCCCGCTCGCCGAGCACGCCCGGCGCATCTGGGGCGGGCTGCGCCAGCGCAGCAACGTGGATCTCGGCGCGATTCGCCTGCAGGGCAACGCCGGAGCCAGTCGCAAGGTGCTGCTCGACGTCACCGTGGACGACTCGGGAGCCGCCGCTCTCGGGGTGATGAGCCAGGGCGAATTGCATGCGCTGGGCCTGGCCCTGTTCCTGCCGCGGGCCACGGTGGCCGAAAGTCCGTTCGGATTCGTCATGATCGACGACCCGGTGCAGGCGATGGATCCGGCGAAGGTCGACGGACTCGCCCGCGTGCTGGCCGCGGTGGCGCGCAGCGGACGCCAGGTGATCGTGTTCACCCACGACGAGCGGCTGGCCGAGGCGGTGCGCCGATTGCGTTTGGACGCAACGGTTCTCGATGTGCAGCGGCGTGAGCATTCGCGGGTGGAGGTGCGCGCGGTCGAGGACCCGGTGCAGCGCTATCTCGGCGACGCGCGGGCCCTGCTGCGCACCAGGCAGTTGCCCAAGCCCATCGCGACCGAACTGGTCATCACCTGCTGCCGATCGGCGATCGAGGCGGCCGCTTTGGCCCGTGCGCGGCGGGAACTGCTGGCCGCCGGCATCGACCACCGCGAGGTGCAGCGCCGCGTCGATCGGGCACGGACCACCTGGGAGACGGTCGCCCTGGCGGTCTTCGGTGTGCCTGACCGGGTCGACGATCTCAACGACTATCTCGACCGGGAGGCGCCGTGGGCGCGCGCGGTGGTGCGCGATGCCACGGCCGGAGCGCACATCCGCATCCAGCGCCGATCGGGCGATCTGATCTCGGGGACGAAGAGATTCGTGACATGGCTGAATCCGTGAGACCGACCGTGGCACAGCGACTGGCGGCGGCCGCGGAACTGCTCGACGGCACGGTCACCGATGCGGGCGGCCTGTGGTCGCGGGCGACGGTGTGGATCCTGCGGATCGCGCTCGAACAGTCGGTGGACCGGCTGTGGGCACGGGTGTCGCCATCGCTGGCCCGGTGCAGTATGCGCGCCCAGCTGCTGGCGCTGGACAGCTGCGCCGGCCCCGAACTCGCGGGCCGGGTCGCCGGATTGTGGGCGACGCTGTCGCGGGCCGGGCATCACCTCGACTCCGAACCCGCGCCGACCCTGCACGAACTGCGTGACTGGTACGACGAAACCACTCGGCTGGCCGAGGAACTCGACCGCATCGGCGGAACGGATGTACCCGCCGTCTTCGGCCGCCGCCGGAACAGGTGAATCCCGGGCGGCGATAATCGTCCGATGGCCGACACCTTTCGCGAGCGTCCGGACGACACCCGCTGTCCGTGCGGTAGCGGTGAACAGTTCGGGCAATGCTGCGGCCCGCGCCTGGACGACACCCGCCCGGCGCCGACCGCCGAGGCGCTGATGCGTTCGCGCTATACCGCCTTCGCCGTCGGCGATCGCGACTACCTGCTGCGGACCTGGCATCCACGGACCCGGCCGCGGCGGCTGGCACTGGATCCGGCGCAGCGCTGGATATCACTGCAGGTCTTCGGCACCGAGGCGGGCGGCCTGTTCGACGACACCGGGGTGGTCGAATTCCGCGCCACCTACCGATACGACGGCCGGCGGGGCGTGCTCTCCGAGTGCAGCAGGTTTGCCCGTGTCGACGGCCGGTGGGTCTACGTCGATGGAGATATCGAATCGTAACCGGCTCGTAAAGAGTTACCGCTGCTCTCCCACTACCATAACGGCAATACATTACCGATTAGAACAGATAGCGAAGGAGTTGCCCTGAACGTGGAGGGCCGCGCGGTGGCCACCGGGAATCCGGTCTCTCACTAGGGTCACCGCATGGCACGAATCGCGATCGAATACTGCACGCAATGCCGGTGGTTACTGCGGGCCGGATGGATGGCCCAGGAGCTGCTGAACACCTTCGGCACCGACCTCGACGAGGTGGCACTGATTCCCGGAACCGGCGGAGTGTTCCGGATCACCGTCGACGGTGAGCAGATCTGGGAACGCAAGGCCGACGGCGGCTTCCCGGATGTCGCCGGGCTGAAACAGCGCGTGCGCGACCGGATCGATCCCGACCGCGACCTCGGCCACATCGATCGAGGCTGACGCGGTACGAATGATCTCGGACGTACTCTCGGTTACAGGGAGTACGAGGAGGTGCGAGATGAGCACTCAATTCTTCGAGGCGACCCCGGTCGAGGACACTACTGGACCCGTCGCCCACACGACCAGCGGTGCGGTACGCGGATTCCGTACGGGATCGGTCCACGTATGGCGCAGCATCCCCTACGCCGCGGCACCGGCGGGCCCGAAGCGGTTCGCGCGGCCGGAACCGCCCGAACCCTGGTCGGGAGTGCGTGACTGCACCGAATTCGGCGAGATCGCGCCGCAGACCATGGGCGATATGGTGCCCGTGGACTCGGGGCTGCGTATGGGCGAGGACTGCCTCTGGGTCAACGTATGGGCACCGGCGGCCGAACCGGTGCAGCCGCGTCCGGTGATGGTCTGGCTGCACGGCGGCGCCTACTGTCTGGGCACGGCGGCCCAGGCGATCTACGACGGCCGCCGGATGGTCGAGATGGGCGACGTGGTGATCGTCGCGGTGAACTATCGGCTCGGCGCACTCGGCTTCCTCGATCTGTCCTCGCTGGGCGATGGGTTCGTCGCCAACCTCGGCCTGCACGACCAGATAGCGGCGCTGGAATGGGTGCGCGACAATGCCGCCGCCTTCGGCGGAGATCCGGGCAACGTGACTGTTTTCGGCGAATCCTCCGGCGCCGGATGCGTCACCGCGCTGCTGACCTCGCCGCGGGCCGCGGGCCTGTTTCACCGCGCCATCGCGCAGAGCCCGCCGGCCACCACCGTCTTCGGCCCCGACCGGGCCGCCGGGGTGGCGAGCCGTTTCCTGGAATTGCTGGATCTGCCCCCCGAACGTGCCGGGGAACTGCTGGAATGCCCGATCGAACGGATCGTGGACGCGGCCGGCATCCTGCTGGACGAGGTGCCGCTGCAGTCGCCGGGGCGCCTGGCCGCGGCGCCGGTGGTGGACGGTGATCTGCTGCCCACCTATCCGACCGACCGCTTTCAGCAGGGCCGCTCGCATCGCGTACCGCTGATCATCGGCACCAACAAGGACGAGGCGTCGCTGTTCCGGCTGTTCCGCTCGCCGATCATGCCGGTGACACCGGATGCGGTGAACGCGATGCTCAATGCCGTCGCAGGGGAACATCCCGGGCTGTCGCACGAGCGTATCGCCGAAATCACCTCCGCCTACCCGGATCTGGCCACGACTCGCGGCGCGCTGGCGATGTCGACCGATGCGGCGTTCCGGATGCCGGCGCACTGGGTCGCCGATGCGCATTCCCGGCACAGTCGCACCTGGATGTATCGCTTCGATCAGGCCACGCCGATGCTGAAAGCGGCGCGCGTCGGCGCCGGCCACGCCACCGAATTGCCGTACATCTTCGGCAATTTCGGCTCCTTCGATCACGATCCGACCTTCTGGCTGGGTGGTCGCAAGGTCGCGAGCGAGGTCTCGGGCCGGATGATGCGGCGCTGGCTGGCCTTCGCCGAGCACGGCGTGCCCGCGGCACTGGACGGCTCGAAGCATTGGCCGCCCTATCGCGAGTCCACCCGCACGACACTGGTCGTCGACGCCGTGGATCGAGTCGTCGACGATCCCGATCACGATCTGCACACCGCCTGGGGCGCCCAGGCGGTCGGCTTCAGCTGAGCCTGCTCAGACGCTGCTGGGCTGTTCGGCGCGCGTGCCGAGCAGCACCGGCAACCGGCTGTAGCCGTGCAGGGTGAACAGCGGCCGGCGCTGCGGGCGACCGGCCAGCACCAGATTCGGGAAACGCTCGAACAGCGACCGCAGCGCGTACGTGCCCTCCATCCGGGCCAGGCTGGCGCCCAGGCAGGCGTGGATGCCGCTGGAGAACGTCAGGTGATCCTTGGCGTTGGCGCGGGTGACGTCGAAGCGGTGTGGTTCGTCGAACACCCTCGGGTCGCGGTTGGCGCCCGACAGCGACAGCACCACCGTGCTGCCCCGGTGCACGGTGATACCGCCCAGCTCCACATCGCGCCCGGCGATGCGGCCGGTGTTCTGCACCGGTGCGTCGAAGCGCAGAATCTCCTCGATCGCGTTGGGCCACAGCTGCGGATCCTCGCGCAGCCGGTCCAGCTGATCGCGATGGTTCACCAGCTGTACGACGCCGTTGCTGATCAAATTGACCGTGGTCTCGAATCCGGCGCCCATCAGCAGCGTCGCGGAGGCCTTCAACTCGGTGTCGTCCAGCGTGCCGGAACTCACCAGGCCGGACAGGATGTCCTCGCCCGGTTCCCGGCGCAGCCGTGCGATGTGCTCGTCGAGATAGTGGTCCATCTCCAGGATGGCCGCCGAGGCGTCGCGGGTGGTGCGCCAGCTGATGCCGATATCGAGCATCGGCGAGACAGCGTCGCCCCAGGCCAGGAAGCGGTCGCGGTCGGCGTC
Organism: Nocardia nova; assembly: GCF_002933465.1. GTDB lineage: Bacteria > Actinomycetota > Actinomycetes > Mycobacteriales > Mycobacteriaceae > Nocardia > Nocardia nova_B. The sequence continues at coordinate 153,157 of NZ_PSZE01000010.1, read as the reverse complement.
GGGGAAGCCCAGCATTTCGGAGATGATCGCGATTGGCACCTGGGAGGCGAAATCGGCCACCAGATCCGCCGAACCGCCGGAGGGCAGGGCATCGAGCAGTTCCGTGGTCACCGATTCCACGCGGTCGCGCAGCCGGGCGATCGCGCGTGGTGTGAATGCCGAGGCCACCGGTTTACGCATCCGGGTGTGGTCGGGCGGATCGATCACCAGCATCGACGGCGGCTGCACCGGATTGGGCGGCAGCGGCGCCAGAGCCATCAGCGGACGCAGCGGTCTGGGCACGAAACCCTCGGCCGCCGCGACCTTGAACGTGGTGTCGCGCAGCACGGTACGCACCAGCTCGTAATCGGTGATCGCCCAGCCGAGGGGGGAGTGCACCAGCCGTCCCTGCGCACGCAGCGATTCCAGCAGCGGAATCGGATCCTCGACCGCCTCGGGGCTGGACATCAGTTGTGCCACGGTTTCGCCGCGCCGGGCGTAGGTCTTCAAGACCAGCCGCGGCGTGCCCTGCACCACCAACCACCGAAACCAGTACTGCGGCTTCATCGCCATCCCCGTTCGTCGTCCGGTTCCCCGACACCCACACTACGGAGTAGTGGGCGAGCCGAAAACGGACTGCGGGTGGATCGTCGTGCCCTACCCGGGTAGGAGATCAGGACCGGCGAGTGGTGACGCGCTCCGTCTCGATCCGGTGCTCGAGCCGAGCCGGATCCGGGGCGGTCACCTGCACCAGCGAGGCCCCGGCCGCGTACACCGCGAGCAGTCCGTCGATCAGGTGGGCGGTGGTATCCCAGTCGGTGGTGGACAGCACCCGGTCGCTCGCGGTGAACCCCTGCTGTTCGGCCGAGGCCCGGGCCGCGGCCACGGCCTCGGCGACCGTGGCACCGTCGAGGGCGGCGCCTGCGCCGGCCGGGTGGAATTGGTCGCCGTGCGCCCGCACCGACGTGGCGTAGTCGGTGATGCCGACCGGCAGATCGGCGACCGGCATGCCCATCGGATCCAGCGACAGCGCGGCCACCTCGGCGATATCACCAGCCTCGTCGACGCGCGCGGCCGAAACCAGCGCGAGTTCGGCATCGGCGTCCGGCCGCAGCACCACCTCCGTGCCCGCCCACCAGCAGCCGAGCAGGACCGCGGCGGTCTGCCAGTGCGCGGGCAGCAGCACCGACACCCGTGCGCCCGGGGCGAGGCCGAATTCGTCGCGAATCATGTTGGCGGTCTTGGCCGCCCAGTTCGCCAGCGTCAGCCCGGACAGTTCGATACGGGCACCGGTGCTGTCGTCGTAGTGGGTGATCCGGGGCGCCGCGGGCTCGCGGGCGAGGATCGGGCCGAGCAGGGCATCGGTGAGAGTGTCGTTCAGTTCACGCATTTCGGTCCGTTCTGGCCGGCGTCGATGGGAGGCGCGGGCGGCACCGGTGTCGCGGTGCCCGAGGCCGGCGAGGCTCCGGACATGTCGAACAGACTGCCGGCCGCCGAGCCTGGACCAGAGTAGTCATCGGCGAGCACCACGCGCACCGCGCCCTCCGGCACATCCGGTTCGGCGACCACGGTCAGGCCGCCGAGCGCCTCGGCAACCGCCTTCGCCTTCGGATCGGAGCTGGAGGCGGCGAGCACCCGGCTGCTGCGCACCGGCGAACCCGGCCAGTTCTCGACGGTTCCGGTGTGGAAACCCTTGCCGGTCAAGGCCTGCGCGACCTGGCCGGCCAAACCACCGGTACTGCCGGCGTTGTAGACGTCGGTGGTGACCGAACTCGGCGCCACCGCCCGGTCGTCGTGATCGTCGGTGGTGCCGCCGACCGCCGCCGCGACGAAGGATTTCACCGATTTCGGATCGACCTTCACCACGGATTCGCCGTCGGCGGTCGTCCCGTCGAGATCCTGCACCGGAATCGTCTCGAAATTCACCTTCCCGCCGGACAGATCCTGCAGTTGATGCATGAACGCCACCACGTCCCAGTCCTCGTCGAGCACGATCGTGCGGCCGACGGCATCGCTGAGTTCGCGCAACTTCGCGGGATTGGCGAGGATGCGCGCGTTGAGCGCCTTGTTCACCAGCGAGGCCATGAACACCTGCTGACGCACGATCCGATCCAGGTCACCGCGTGGCAGATCGTGGCGCTGACGCACGAAACTCAGTGCCTGCGCCCCGTCGAGCCGTTGCCGTCCGGCAGGGAAATCCGCGCCCGAGAGCGGTTCGTCCACCGCATTGTTCAGGCATACGTCCACCCCGCCGACGGCATTGGTGAGCAGCACGAATCCGAGCAGCCCCACCTCGGCGTAGTGGTCGACGGTGATCCCGGTGAGATTGGCGACCGACTTGATCAGCGCCTGCCGGCCGGCCTGGGTGGACTTCTGCTCGATCTGGGAGTCCGACAGTCCCTGCGCCGCGTATTTCTGCCGCGCGTTCTCTTTGGTCGCGCCGTAGGCGGAGTTGATCTTGCCCTTGCCGATCCCGGGGATGTCGACGTAGGAGTCGCGCGGAATCGAGATCGCGGTCGCCGAACGGCCGTCGTTGGGCACCCGGACCAGCACGATGGTGTCGGTGTTGGTCCCGACCTCGTCGCCCGCGTGCAGCATCGCCCGCTCCTGGTCGCTGAGCGGATTGCCGTGCGCGTCGGTGCGACTGTCGATGCCGACCATCAGGATGTCGACCGCACCGTCGTGGCCGCCGCCCAGGCCCAGATTGCCGATCCGCTCGATACCGGAGATCAAGGAATCCACGCTGTGCCAGCCGAAGCCGGTGACGATGAACACCACGGCCGCGGCGGCCGCGGCGAGCAGCCGTCCGGGACGATTCACCCCGGGATCCGGACTCGGGCGAACCCCGCGAGCTCGCGGGATGCGGCCGCCGGGCAGTGGTGCTCCGGCGCCGCGGGGCGGCGACGACGCACTTCTGTTCTGCGGCACTCCGTAATCCTTTTCCACGCTCGATCGACCCCCGTTCGAGAATCCGTCCGCGTAGCCCACCGCCTCCGATACCGGTGGTGTACCGGGGAGTTCCCGGATTCGAGGCTATCCAACCAGCGCGCCCGCACCATTGAACCGCTGTTGGCGTGGCGTGCCAGACTTGCCGGGTGAGTCCCGATTCCCCCTCCCGGCTCGTGATCACCGGCGCCGGCGGACAGCTCGGCCGCGCGTTACGCGCGGCGGCGCCCGCGGCCCTCGCCCTGGGGCGTGCCGATCTCGACATCACCGACGCCGAAGCGGTGCGCGCTGTCGTTCGTCCGGGCGACGTGGTGCTCAACTGTGCCGCCTACACCGCCGTCGACGCCGCCGAGTCCGACCACGACGCGGCGTATGCGGGCAATGTCGCCGGGCCGGCGGTGCTCGCCGCCGCCTGCCGCGTGGCCGATGCGCGCCTGATCCACATCTCCACCGATTACGTCTTCGACGGCGCCGCTTCGGACCCGTACGAGCCGGGCGATCCGACCGGCCCGGCAAGTGTGTACGGCCGTACCAAACTGGCCGGTGAGCAGGCCGTGCTCGGAGAGTATCCGCAGGCCACGATCGTGCGCACGGCGTGGGTCTACACCGGCGACCGCGGCGACTTCGTGGCGACGATGCGCCGGCTCGAGGCCGAACGCGAGACGATCGCGGTGGTCGACGATCAGATCGGATCGCCCACCTACGCGCCCGATCTGGCGCTGGGTCTGCTGGAACTCGTTGCGCGGCAGCCGATTCCGGGGGTGCTGCACGCGAGCAACGCGGGTGCGGTCAGCCGCTTCGGGCTGGCGCGTGCGGTGTTCGCCGAACTCGGGGCCGATCCCGAGCGGGTGCGGCCCTGCGGCACCGCCGATTTCCCGAGTCCCGCACGGCGCCCGGCATATTCGGTGCTGTCGAATCGGGCGTGGGCCGAGGCCGGGCTCACCCCGCTGCGTGAGTGGCGGGCGGCGCTCGCCGATGCGCTGGCACGCCTGTCGGATCGGGCGAAACAGTGATTCTTCCTGCTCGCCGCCGCGCGCGGTGGCGAGCGTGCGCGGCGGTGCCGGCCGTCAGCCTGATAAGGCCCTGTGGGTGGCTGCGCTCGGGTGCCTACTCCGGCCTCTCACCCATTAGGCTGGCCTTCCGTGAGCGCTTCGGATTCAGCCCCTTCCGCGGACCGTACCCCTCAGCTGGCGGTGGTCACCGTAACGTATTCGCCGGGCGAGCATCTCGACCATTTCATCAGCACACTCGCGACCGCCACCGCGGAGAAACCGCGGGTGATCCTCGCCGACAACGGCTCGACCGACGGCGCTCCCGAGCTGGCCGCGGAGTCCAACGAACACGTCACGCTGCTGCGCACCGGCGGCAACATCGGTTACGGCGGGGCGGTGAACCGAGCGGTCGCCGCCCTCGATCCGGATATCGAATACGTGATCATCGCGAACCCCGATGTGCGCTGGGGTACCGATTCCATCGATCAGCTACTGGCCGCCGCGCGACGCTGGCCGCGCGCGGGGGCGCTCGGGCCGCTGATCCATGAGCCGGACGGCAGTATCTATCCCTCCGCCCGGCGGGTGCCCGGCCTGCTCGACGGCGCCGGCCACGCGATCCTCGGCACGGTGTGGCCGGGTAACCCGTGGACGCGCCGGTACCGGCAGGAGAACGAGGAGATCGCCGAGCGCACGGTCGGCTGGCTGTCGGGTTCGTGCCTGCTGGTCCGGCGTGACGCGTTCGACAGCATCGAGGGCTTCGACTCCCGCTACTTCATGTACATGGAGGATGTCGACTTCGGCGACCGGATGGGCAAGGCCGGCTGGCACAACGTCTTCGTGCCGACCGCCGAGGTCACCCACGCCAAGGGGCACGCGGCCGGGCGGCATCCGGAGACCATGTTGCCCGCCCACCACGCCTCCGCCTATCGTTTCCAGGCCGACCGCCATCCGCACTGGTGGCAGGCGCCGCTGCGCTGGGCGTTGCGGGCCGGACTTGCGATTCGCTGCAAACTTGCGGTTCGATCTGCGCTGCGCGAGCGCGACCGCGAAGCGCAGCGATAACGCGTGGACCGAACCTGAACAGGGGAAGATTGATGCCGGACAATTCGGGAGGGAGCGGGCGTGGATACCGCAACTGACGCCGTGATCCTGGTCGGTGGCCAGGGCACCCGGCTGCGCCCGCTGACGCTGTCGGCGCCGAAACCGATGCTGCCGGTCGCCGGTCTGCCGTTCCTGCATCATCTGCTGGCCCGGATCGCCGATGCCGGCATCACTCATGTGGTGCTGGGCACATCGTTCCAGGCCGAGGTCTTCGAGGAGCATTTCGGCGACGGAGCCGAGCTCGGCCTCGACATCGAATACGTCACCGAGACCGAACCGCTCGGGACCGGCGGCGGCATCCGCAATGTGCTGCCGAAGCTGCGCGCCGACAACGTGATGGTCTTCAACGGTGACGTCCTCGGCGGCGCCGATCTGGGGGCCGTGCTCGACACGCACGCCTCGACCCGTGCCGATGTGACCCTGCATCTGGTCCGTGTCGGTGATCCGCGCGCCTTCGGTTGCGTACCCACCGACGAGACCGGCCGGGTCACCGCCTTCCTGGAGAAGACCCAGGATCCGCCGACCGACCAGATCAACGCCGGCTGCTACGTCTTCCGCCGCGAGTACATCGAGAAAATACCGAGTGGCCGTCCGGTGTCGGTCGAGCGCGAGGTGTTTCCGTCGCTGCTGGCCGAGGGCGCCCACATTCAGGGCCATGTCGATGCCTCGTATTGGCGCGATATGGGTACGCCCGAGGATTTCGTGCGCGGGTCCGCGGATCTGGTGCGGGGGATCGCGCCCTCTCCGGCGCTGCCGGGGCAGCGCGGGGAATCGCTGGTCCATCCCGGTGCCGGCGTCGCGCCGGGTGCGCTGCTGATCGGCGGCACGGTCGTGGGCCGCGGCGCCGAAGTGGGCGCCGGTGCGCGACTCGACGGTGCGGTGCTGTTCGACGGTGCCCGGGTCGAGGCCGGCGCCACCGTGGAGCGCTCGATCATCGGATTCGGCGCGCGCATCGGTCCGCGAGCGTTGGTCCGTGACGCCGTGATCGGTGACGGCGCCAGCGTCGGCGCCCGCTGTGAGCTGCTGCGCGGTGCCCGCATCTGGCCGGGCGTGGATCTGCCCGACGGCGGGATCCGCTTCTCCACCGACGTCTAGCGCCAGCGGTCGCCGGGTCGCCGACCGGGGTCACCGCGATTGCGATGCCGGGGGCGAAACGCTGCCGCGTGAGCAGCACCACGCCGAAGCTGATATTGCCTGCCGGATTTCCGGTCGTTCGAGTCATGCCGAATACCCCGATGCTGGTCGGCCAGGGCGTATGCGGAGGTCGCTAACTTGTCTAGCGTTGCTAGAGTTTCGGTATGACGGTTCAGGAACGCAAGGAACGCGAACGTGCCCAGCGCCGGCAGGCGATCATCGACAGTGCGCGTGAACTGGCCGAATCCGACGGCTGGGATGCGGTGACCGTGCGCCGGCTCGCCGAACGCATCGAATACAGCCAGCCCGTGCTCTACAGCCACTTCTCGGGAAAGCGAGCGATCGTCTCGGCTGTTGCCGAGGAGGGGATCGCCCTCCTCAGAGATGTCCTGCGGGACGCGCGAGAACAGGCCGACGGCCCCGACGCCGCGATGGAGGCCGTCGCCCGGGCCTATCTGCACTTCGCCGCCGACAACCCCGCCCTCTACGACGCCATGTTCGTTCAGGACACCGAACTGCCCTTCGGGCCCGACGCCCCGCAGACGCTGCGCGACTGCTTCGAGGAACTCGAGCGTCTCTTTCGCCCGCGCGTCCCCGAAGACGAATCCGGGGCGTACACCGAAGTGTTCTGGAGTGCGCTGCACGGGATGGCGGCATTGGACCGAAGCGCTCGTCTGCGCCCCGACCTGTGGGAACAACGCATGCACGTGCTCATGCGCTGGGGCACTCGCAGTTGACGAGCTCCGACGTGGCGTGGCACCGCGGCCGCTCGACCGTGCCACCTGCCGTAGGCGGTCAGGGCGTCGGGATGTCAGGTAGCCCTTGGTTTTCGCCCTAAGGTGGTGGTCATGGCGGATGCGGTGGTGGTCGGCTCCGGGCCCAACGGTCTGGCCGCGGCGGTGCTGCTGGCCCGCGCGGGGCTCGAGGTGGAGGTATTCGAAGCCGCGGATCATGCCGGTGGCGGCTGCCGTACCGCCGAACTCACCCTGCCCGGATATCACCACGACGTGTGCGCGGGCGCGCATCCGATGGCGACGGCATCCCCGTTCTTCCGCGCATTCGATCTCGGCGCACACGGCGTCGAATTGCGGACTCCCGAGATCTCCTACGGGCATCCGCTCGACGGCGGGGTGGCCGCGTCGGCCTGGCGGGATCTGGATCGGACGGTCGAGGGTCTGGGCCGCGACGGTGCGACATGGCGGCGCCTGTTCGCCCCGCTCGTGCGAGAGTGGGAGGCAGTGGTGGAGCTGGGGATGTCGGACCTGCGCCACATTCCTCGTGACCCGCTGTCGGCCGTGCGCTTCGGCCGCCGGCTGCTCGAGCAGGCTTCGCCGATGTGGGACCTGCGTTTTCGCGAGGAGCGCGCGGCGGCACTGTTCACCGGGGTGAGTGCGCACGCCATCATGCCGCCGCGGCAGTTCTCGGCGGCCGGCGTGGCGTTGCTGCTGGGCACCCTCGGCCATGTGGGTGGCTGGCCGATTCCCCGCGGCGGCTCGCAGGCCATCGTGGATGCTCTGATCGCCGATCTGGAGCGGCACGGCGGGCGCATTCACACCGGGCACCGCGTCGATTCACTGGACGAATTCGCCGGTGTGCGAACGGTTCTGCTCGATACCGCGCCGACGGAACTGCTGCGGATCGCGCGAGTCCCCACGACCTATCGAAACCGGCTGCGGCGCTATCGATTCGGCGGCGCGGCCTGCAAGGTGGATTTCGCCCTGTCGGGGCCGGTGCCGTGGCAGGCGTCGGAGCTGAGGGCCGCGGGCACCGTGCACGTCGTCGGCACGCGAGCCGAGGCGATGGCCGTCGAACGTCTCGTCGCGTCGGGGCGCCACGCCGAGCGGCCGTACGTCCTGGTGATCCAGCCGGGCGTGGTCGATTCGTCCCGGGCTCCCGGCGACAACCACACGCTCTACGCCTATGCCCATGTACCCAACGGATCCGGCCGTGACATGAGTCCCGAAGTCGTCGCGCAACTCGAACGCTTCGCCCCCGGCTTCCGGGATCTGATCCGGGCCACCCATGTGCGCCCGGCCGCGCACATGCCCGCGCACAACGCCAACTACGTCGGCGGCGATATCGCGGCCGGCGCGATGACCCTGGCGCAGACGATCTTCCGCCCGACCCCGCGCTGGAACCCTTACGCCACACCGCTTCCCGGGGTATACCTGTGCTCCGCGGCGACCCCGCCCGGGCCCGGCGTGCACGGCATGTGCGGCATGCACGCCGCGACTCGTGCGCTGCGCGAGCAGTTCGGCATCCGCACCGATCCGGCCGACCTGCTCGGCGCGACGTCGTGAACCGGAACCGCCGCGGCCGAGACCTACACCGGCTGGGTGCGGTACAGATCGGGCTCGATGTACATGACCCGGGCGGCGGGGACGGCGGCCCGCACTCGGGCTTCGGCGTCGTCGATCGCGGTGGCGATATCGCCGATCTCGAGTCCGGGCACGATCGACACCTTCGCCGCGACGAGCATCTCCTCCGGCCCGAGGTATTCGGTGCGCAGGTGGATGACCCGGTCGATGCGCTCGCCGTCGACCAGATTCGCGCGGATCGCCGCGTCCTGCGCGGGCGTCGCACCCTCACCGATCAGCAGACTCTTCATCTCCACGATCAGCACGACCGCGATGACACCGAGCAGCACGCCGATGCCGAGGGTGCCGATACCGTCCCAGATCGCGTTGTCGGTCACCACGGTCAGCACCACGGCGATCAGCGCGATCAGCAGGCCGATCAGCGCACCCGTGTCCTCGAGCAGCACCACCGGGAGTTCCGGGCTGCGCGAATTGCGGATGAACCGCCACCAGCTCGCCCCTTCGCGCAGCGGTGAGGACTCCCGCATCGCGGTCATGAAGCTGAAGCCCTCCAGTGCGGCCGCGAGACCCAGGATCACGATCGCCACCACCGGAGAGGTCAGTACCTCCGGATGCTGGATCTTGTGCACCCCTTCGTAGATGGCGTACATCGAGCCGAGCGAGAACAGCACCAGCGCCACGACGAACGAGTAGAAATAGCGGTTGCGCCCGTAGCCGAACGGATGCAGGTCGTCGGCTTCCTGCTCGGCACGTTTCTGCCCGAGCAGCAGCAGCCCCTGGTTACCGGTATCGGCCACCGAGTGCACGGCCTCGGCCAGCATCGAGCCGGAGCCGGTGATCGCGGCGCCGATGAATTTCGCCACCGCGATACCGGCATTCGCGCTCAACGCCGCGAAGATCGCTTTCTTTCCGCCACCAGCAGACATGATGCAGCCCCGGTCCTTCCGTCCCCGGCGCTCGCCGGTAGATGTCCGATTTGTTCGATCAATCTACTAAAGCGGCCGAACCGGCCGCGCGGTCACTCGCCCACACACGCGCAGAACAATTGCGCCGGGCCGCCGAGGGCCCGTGCCTGGATGTCGGCGTCGGTGGCCGAGATCCACGCGGCGCTGCCGGCCGCGATCGGCAATTCGCTCCCGGCCTGTGACAGCAGTACGGTGCCGGCGGTCACCAGCAGGATGCCCGGTCCGACGCGCGGGATGTCGGCCGCCGCGGCGTCCTCGGCCAATTCGTAGCGGCACAAGGCGAATTCCGGTGCGGGCGTGGGATACCGGAACGAATGCACATCGACCGGTTCGGGTTCGATGATCGGCGCCCGCAGTGGTTCGAAATCCAGCACTCGCAGCAGTTCGGGCACGTCGACGTGCTTGGGAGTGAGCCCACCGCGCAGCACATTGTCCGAATTGGCCATGATTTCGACGCCGATGCCGCGCAGGTAGGCGTGCAGACTACCGGCGGCCAGGAACAGGCCCTGTCCGGGTTCGAGGGTCAACCGGTTCAGCAGCAGGGCTGCCAGCACCCCGGCATCATCGGGATACGCCTCCGCCAGTTCCAGTGTGGTGCGCGCCTCGGTCGCGAATTCCTTGGCCCGGCCGGGAGGTTCGAGCGGGTCGACCTGTTTGAGGTAGCGCACACACCCGTCGAGGACCTTCGGTAGCAATGTGGCCAGCATGGCCTGCGGCAGGGTGATCCAGGTGGTGAACAGGGTGCGCAGGCCGCCGGAGTCCGGCTGGGCGGCAAGCAGTTCGGTGTACTGCACCAGTTCCGGCACGGCCAGCGAGTTCAGCAGGTCGACGGTGCGCAGCGGGTCGCGGAATCCGGCCAGCGCCTCGAAACGGTCGAGTGCCACCACCAGTTCGGGTTTGTGGGAGTCGTCGCGGTAGTTGCGCATGGGGGAATCCAGCGGCACCCGCGTGTGATTCTCCCGTTCGAATCCGTAGCGGGCCTGATCGGCGCTGGGATGTGCCTGCAGTGACAGCGGTTCCTCGGCGGCCAGGATCTTCAGCAGGAACGGCAGGCGCCCGCCGAATGCCGGTGCGACGGCACCCAACTCCCGGTTCGGCTCGGCCTCGAGCAGTTCGAGCAGCGAGCGGCTGGCGCCGTCGGCGAGGATCTTCGCGGGATCGGCGGGGTGGGCGCCGAACCACAATTCGGCCTCGGGATGGGGGGAGGGAACCTCTCGACCGCACAGCTGAGCGAGGGCGGTGCGAGATCCCCAGGCATAGGAACGCAACGCACCAACGAGTTCGTGCACTAGTAGTGGCCCCCGTCGTAGTGGGCGGGACGGCTCGTGGCTGGGGGGCCACCGAGCAGACGCAGATAGGCGGCGGCCATTTCCAGCCGCAGCACCAGCACCGCCAGTTGTTCGAGTTCGCTGCCGCGCCCGGCAACCGGCGCCTGGGGTTCGCTCGCACCGGTGTCGCGCGGGACACTCGCCTCGGTGCGCATCAGTTCGATGTCGACATTCACCAGATCGGCGTCGACGATGCCCGCGCCCGCGCCGAAGACGGCCAGCCGGCGCCGGGCCGCGACCTGGTCGCCGTCGGCGCTCACCACGAACACCCGGGCTCGATCGACGGGTGCCGGCCCGTCCAACTGCTCGTCGTGGAACAGCGGATCGTAACCGGGTGCGGGCGCCTCGGCGGATTCGATCAGCCGTGCGTTCGCGGCCACGGCCTCGGTGAGGTCGACGGCGGCCGCGATCTGTCCCGCGGTCTGCAACAACACTTCGGCGCCGTGCTCGGCCACCACCGCGGCGGCGGGTGAATCACCGGTCAGCACCAGTCGCCGTTCCCGCATCCGCGCGGCGAGGGTTTTGGCGGGGTTGTGGAAGACCTCGTGGTGCGGTCCGTCGCGCAGGGCCTCGGCGTCGAGCACATCGGCGAGTTCGTCGAGGTTCGGCACCAGCGGTCCGATATGCGTCGGATCGACCGCCTGCAGCACCGCGATTCCGACGGCGACGAAGCGCAGAATCCGGTTGTGGTCCAGCACCCGGACCCGGGGCGGCAGCATGGCCGCGCGTCCGGCGGCCGCGGCTCGCATCGGGCCTTCGTCCGGCGCGGCGACCACGACTTCGGCGCCGCGGCGCAGCGCCCGGTCGACGGCGCCGGTCAGTCGCGGATCGGCCGAGTCGTCGCCCGCGACGACCACCACATCCAGCGAACCGACCCACTGTGGAATCGTGGTGGCGCTGATGATGGGCAGCCCCGCGCGGTCGCCGAAGGCGGCCTGCAGCAGAGTGGCCGCGCGGGCCGCGCGCCCGGTGCCGGAAACCAGCACCAGACTTCGCGGCCGCAGCCCGTCGAGCCGGCTGAGCGCGTTTTCGGCGACGGCGGCCGCGGTGGCACGCACCTGAGCGCCCCCGGAGGCGGCCGAACGCAAAATTCCCCCGGAATCCGCAGCCTCCAACGAGGCGACGTCATCGAGGTCGAGTACGGGTGTCCCTGCGATCATCGGGCGTTGCCACCTCCCCTCAATCGGGTCACCACGCCGGGGGATGTCGTTGTCCCCGGGCGAATCCAAGCCCTGTGATTCCACTATTCCAGTCAGCCGCGCACGATGCTCAGAATCTCGGTTACGAGTGCGTCTACTTCCTCCTGCGAACGGGCCTCGACGTTGAGTCGCAACAACGGCTCGGTGTTGGATGCGCGCAGATTGAACCATGCCTGTCCGGGCAGCCGCACGGTCACGCCGTCGAGCCGGTCCACCGATTGCGCGCGCCCTTCGAATGCGGTGACCACCGCCAGGGTTCGGTCCTGCGCATCCGCCACTGTGGAGTTGATCTCCCCGGAGGCCGCGTACGTCGCGTACGAGGACGCGAGCTCCGACATCGGCCGGTCCTTCTCGCCCAGGGCAGCCAGCACGTGCAGAGCGGCCAGCATACCGGAGTCGGCACCCCAGAAGTCGCGGAAGTAGTAGTGCGCCGAATGCTCGCCGCCGAAGATCGCGCCGGTCGAGGCCATCTGCTGCTTGATGAAGGAATGGCCGACGCGGGTGCGGACCGGCGTGCCGCCGAGTTCGGTGACCAGTTCGGGTACGGCCTGTGAGGTGATCAGATTGTGAATGATCGTGGCGCCCGGCTCTTTCGCCAGCTCGCGCTCCGCGACCAGCGCGGTGATCGCGGAGGGGGAGACCGGTGCGCCGCGCTCGTCGACGACGAAGCAGCGGTCGGCGTCACCGTCGAACGCCAGACCGATGTCGGCGCCGGTCTCGCGGACGTACTTCTGCAGGTCGACCAGGTTCTTCGGATCCAGCGGATTCGCCTCGTGGTTGGGGAACGATCCGTCGAGTTCGAAGTAGAGCGGGGCGATGGTCAGTTGCGGCACCGCGCCGAGCACGGCGGGGACCGTGTAGCCGCCCATGCCGTTACCGGCGTCCACGGCGACCTTCAGCGGCCGGATCGCGCCGAGATCGACCAGGCCGCGCAGGAATTCGGCATAGGCCTCGAGCAAGTTCTGCTCGGTGGCGGTGCCGCGGGTGCCCGGTCCGGCGGGCACGCCGTCGACGAGTTCCGCGGCGATGGTCGCGAGCCCGGTCTCCTGGCCGACCGGCCGCGCGTTGGCCCGGCACAGCTTGATGCCGTTGTAGCGGGCGGGGTTGTGGCTGGCGGTGAACATCGCCCCGGGGCACTGCAGATGGCCGGAGGCGAAGTAGAGCTCGTCGGTGGAGGCGAGCCCGATGTGGACCACGTCGAGCCCCCGATCGAGGACGCCGTCGGCGAAGGCGGCGGCCAGTTCCGGGGAGGAGTCGCGCATATCGTGACCGATGACGATGCGCGTGGCTGGGGTGGCGTCGGTGCGCATCAGCCGGGCGAAGGCCGCACCGACGTCGCGGACGAATTCCGCGTCGATCTGCTCTCCGACAACCCCGCGAACGTCGTATGCCTTGACAACTGCGTGAACGGACTCGGCAGACCGGGCGACTGTCATGACCAACACCCTAATAGTGCCGCGGGCTCGGCCGGGCTTCAGGCCGGTCGCGCGTGTGGCGCGTGTGGTGCGGGCTCAGTTCGGGGGATCGGGCAGCACCCGTAGATGGCCGCGGCGGCCGGTGCGGCCGGACCGCTGGGGTCGCGCCGGCGGCGGGGAGTAATCGCTGTAGCCGCGCTGTTCGGGTTCCGGCGCGCGCCGCCGCATGCCGGCTTCGCGGACGGCCTCGGCCAATGCCGTCAGGTCGTCGTCGTCCGGTGTGCTGGAGGAGAATCCACCCTCGTGCCGGACCAGTTCCCAGCCCTTGGGGGCGGTGATGCGGGAGCCGTGGGTTTCGCACAGATCCCATGAGTGCGGTTCGGCGACGGTGGCAAGGGGGCCGACGACTGCGGTGGAGTCCGAGTAGACATACGTGAGCGTCGCGACGGCCGGATTCTTGCAGCCTGGGCGGCAGCAACGACGCATGGGAATCACATCCAGCAGACTAACCCCCCACGCCGTGTGTCGCAGACAGACACGCGGGTCGGCGCACCGCCACTTCGGGGCGCGCGGGGGCTCCGGCCCGGGGAGAGCACGTGGCCGCGCCGTCGGCGCGGTGACTACTGTCGCAAGGTATGACCCGATCGAAGAGGCGGCCGGTGACGACCCGTTCGGTGGTTCGCCGCGGGCGTGGTGTGCGCGGACCGATGCTGCCGCCCTCGGCGCCCGCGCGCCGCACCCGCGGCCAGCAGTTCGACCGGCTGGTACTGGAGGCGTTCGCCCCGCTGGACGCCCGCTGGCACGATCGCCTGACCAAGCTCGACATCGCGGTCGACGACGTGCCCAAGATCCGTCCGCTGCACCCGGATTCGGTCACCTGGCCCGATGAGGTGGTCGCCGACGGCCCGGTCCCGCTCTCCCGCCTGATCCCGGCCGGAGTGGACCGTCACAATGTCGCCACCCGAGCCCGAGTGGTCCTGTTCCGCAAACCCCTCGAACTCCGCGCCCACGACCCGGAAGACCTCCTGGACCTACTTCGCGAAGTCCTGGTCCAGCAGATAGCCACCTATCTGGGCGTCGACCCGGAGATCATCGACCCGACAGGGGAGTGAGCCCGGTACCCGCCTCGCTTCGCCAAAGCGAAGCGAGGCGAACCGGAACCGAGACAACAGATTTCGTGAGCACACGGGTAGCTCACCGGGTACGCCCCAGAACCCGACCAGGCCCACTATCGCCGGCCCGGAGCGAACCTCACCCGGCTCGGCTCTCACGGCACGCAAAAGATCCGGAGAGGCGGCTACGAGATGCCGCGCTTGAGGCGGCGGCGTTCGCGTTCGGACAGGCCGCCCCAGATCCCGAACCGCTCATCGTGCGCGAGTGCGTACTCCAGGCACTCGTCGCGGACCTCGCAGCCCATGCAGATCCGTTTGGCTTCCCTTGTAGAGCCGCCTTTTTCGGGGAAGAAGGCTTCCGGATCGGTTTGGGCGCACAGCGCCCGTTCCTGCCACTGTTCTTCGATGGTGTCGAACATCGCATCGAAGTCGGTGACGATGAGACTCAGCTGCGGTGGTTCGGGTTTGCGCTGAGTGCGCGCCCACTGTCCTCCCTGGGGAGTTCTGTTGAGCGATCCCGATTCGTTGTTCACCGTGCTGCCCCCCTCTCGTTCGTCGTTCCGGCTGTCAGCGCAGTCGCTTGGTGCTGCGCATGCTGTGGAATCGGTTTGCGATACACCGCCTGGAATGCCCGACGGGGCCAGCTCCTCGGCCATCGCTCCGCCTCCTCACTGTGTGTTAGCGCAGAATGATTTTTCCGTCGGACCGGACGTGCCCACCGACGGTCCCACACCGCGACGTAGTCCCGCGGACATCCCCGAGCTTGCCTTTCCGATGCGAACATGCGTTCGAAACGCGGTCTGCGCCAAAGGCTCTCGCGCGGACCCGGAATGACATGTCTGTGATTAGACACGCCGGACGCGCCGATGGTCAAGCTGCCGACACAATTCCGTTACTATCCGAGGCCGCCTTCGGCACGGTTCGGTAACCCCGAAGTAGCAAATGACCAGCAAATACGCACTCGAACACCCGCTTCCGGGCACCGCATAGGCTGTGCGGATGTGACTGGAGAACAAGCGGACATCGCGGCCGAGATCGAGCGGATTGATCGTAAACCGCGCATTGCGGTGTTGGTCGGTGGAGTCGGCGGCGCGCGCTTCTTACAAGGTGTGCGGGAACTGCTGCCGGAGGCGGATGTAACGGCGCTGGTGAACGTCGGCGACGACGTCTGGATGCACGGTTTACGTATCTGTCCCGACCTGGACACCTGCATGTACACGCTGGGTGGGGGTATCGATACCGAGCGCGGCTGGGGTCGCGTCGGGGAAACCTGGCACGCCAAGGAGGAACTGGCGAAATACCACGCGCAACCGGATTGGTTCGGACTCGGAGATCGCGATATCGCGACGCATCTGGTGCGCAGTGAAATGCTGCGCGCGGGATACCCGCTCTCGGCGGTTACCGAAGCGCTGTGCAATCGCTGGCAGCCCGGTGTGAAACTTCTGCCGGCGACCGACGATCGGTGTGAAACGCATGTTGTGATCAGTGACCCAGACAACCCTGGCGAACGCCGCGCGATTCATTTCCAGGAGTGGTGGGTACGGTACCGGGCAAACGTCGAGACCCATGGATTCGTCACAATCGGGGCGGATCAAGCCAAACCTGCCCCTGGTGTGACGGAAATCATAGAGGCTGCTGATGTGGTGCTGCTGGCACCCTCGAACCCCGTGGTGAGCATCGGTGCGATCCTCGCCGTGCCGGGTATCCGGGGCGCTTTGCGGACCACGTCCGCAAAAGTCGTCGGTTTATCGCCCGTCATCGGGGGAAAACCCTTGCGCGGCATGGCCGATGAATGCCTCGAGGTGATCGGCGTGCAAACCTCGGCCGAGGCCATCGGGCGGCACTTCGGCGCCCGGTCGGATACCGGCATCCTCGACGGTTGGCTGATCCACTCGACCGACGAGGCCGACGTACCGGGTGTGCAGGTGCGCAGCGTGCCGCTGCTGATGACCGACCCCGCCGCCACCGCCGCGATGGTGCGGGAGGCGCTCGATATCGCGGGGGTGCCGGCATGAGCGATCGGCAGCGACACACCGATCACGCGCCCGGCGGGGAGATCAGGATCATCCCGGTGCCGGGGCTGCCGGAATTCCGGCCGGGCGACGATGTCGCGGAACATATTGCGGCTCAGGCCCCGTGGCTCGTCGACGGGGATGTCCTGGTCGTGACGAGCAAGATCGTCGCCAAGGCGGAGGGGCGCATCGTCGAGGCGCCGCGGGATCCGGACGAGCGCGATGCGGTGCGGCGGAAACTGGTCGATGCCGAGGCGGTGCGGGTGCTGGCGCGCAAGGGCCGCACCCTTATCACCGAGAATCACATCGGCATCGTGCAGGCCGCTTCCGGCGTGGACGGCTCGAATGTGGAACGGGGCGAATTGGTCCTGCTTCCAGCCGATCCCGACGCCAGCGCGAAGGCGTTGCGGGCGGCATTGGCGCAACGCCTCGGCGTCGACGTCGCGGTGGTGATCACCGACACCATGGGCCGTGCCTGGCGCATCGGGCAGACCGACGCCGCGATCGGCGCCGCCGGCCTGCGCGTCGTGCACGACTACGCCGGTGCGGTCGACGGGCAGGGGAACGAGCTGCAGGTCACCCAGGTGGCGGTGGCCGACGAACTCGCTGCCGCAGCGGATCTCGCGAAGGGCAAACTGGGCGGGGTGCCGGTCGCGGTCGTGCGCGGGCTGACTCCGTACGATGACGGATCCACCGCCAAGGATCTGCTGCGCGGTGGCGAGGAGGATCTGTTCTGGCTCGGCACCGCCGAGGCGATCGAGCGTGGCCGCCGGGAAGCGCTGCTGCTGCGCCGCTCGGTGCGGACCTTCGCCGATACCCCGGTGGATCCCGAGGTGATCCGGGCCGCGGTCGGCGACGCGCTCACCGCGCCCGCGCCGCATCACACCCGGCCGGTTCGATTCGTGTGGGTACGGCAGCCGGAGCTGCGCGCGCGACTGCTGAATTCGATGGCGGCGCAATGGCGCAACGACCTCGGTGGCGACGGCCTCGATCCCGAGCGGGTGGAGCGCCGGGTCGCACGCGGCCGGATCCTGTTCGACGCGCCCGAGGTGATCATCCCGTTCTGTGTCCCCGACGGCGCGCACGACTATCCGGACGAGCGTCGCCGTGCCGCCGAGTCGACGATGTTCACCGTCGCGGTGGGCGCGGCTGTGCAGGGACTGCTGGTCGGTCTGGCCACGCGGGGCGTCGGTAGCTGCTGGATCGGCTCGACCATCTTCGCGCCCGAGGTGACCCGCGAGGTGCTGGGGCTGGCGCCGGACTGGAATCCGTTGGGAGCCATAGCCATCGGCTATCCCGAGGAGGAGCTTTCGCCGCGGCCGCCGCGCGAGGCGGGAACGGGTCTGGTCGAGTTGTGAGTATCGAGTCGCTGCACGCCTCGGCCACCGAGCTGCTCGAAAGCTGGGAGCCCGCAACGCATCCGGAACAGTCCGTGCGGGAGGCGATGCTGGCGTTCCTGGGGTCGGCGCCGCGCGGGTGTCTGCGCGAACACGCACCTGGCCACATCACCGCTTCGGCGGTGGTGTTCTCCCATGACGAGCGTGAGGTGCTGCTGACGCTGCACCCGCGGGTCGGCCGGTGGATCCAGTTGGGCGGTCACTGTGAGCCGGGCGACGAGACCGTCGTCGACGCCGCGTTGCGGGAGGCGATCGAGGAGTCCGGGATCGCCGGGCTGGAGGTCGAACCCGGCCTGTACGGCGCGCAGGCCCATCCGATCACCTGCTCGCTGGGGGTGCCGACCCGCCATCTGGATCTGCTGTTCAAGATCCGCGCTCCGCGCGGCGCGGTGCCG
This sequence comes from Nocardia nova, assembly GCF_002933465.1. Classification (GTDB taxonomy): domain Bacteria; phylum Actinomycetota; class Actinomycetes; order Mycobacteriales; family Mycobacteriaceae; genus Nocardia; species Nocardia nova_B. Next base: position 134,864 of record NZ_PSZE01000010.1, on the reverse strand, counting down.
GTGCGAAGCGCCGAGTCGACGGATCTGCGGTGGTGGCCGGTGGACGCGCTGCCCGCCGATTCGGACGTGCTGTTGCGCTGATCGATCTCTCGCGGCGGGACGGGTCGCCGAGCGGAACCCGTCCCGTCCGGCCGTTGCGCGGTCACAAGGCGTTTACAAATCGGCAAAAATGTATAGACAACCGACAGGCGTCGGAATATTGTCCACGGTAATGGTTACCCGCATCACAGTAGATGTGGCAGCTGTATCGAATGGAGACGACGATGTCGACCGAAGCCGGAACCACCGACGGCCTGCTCGACTCGGGATGGCGTGACCGCAAGCGCTATATGTGGTTGTGGGGCTTGTTCGCCCCGACCGGGCTGTTCATCATCGGACTACCGCTGATCTGGGGACTCAACGAACTGGGCTGGCATACCCTCGCGAAGGTGCCGTTCTGGCTCGGCCCGATCCTGATCTATCTGGTCATTCCCGCCGCCGACCTGTTCTTCGGGGCCGATGGTGAGAATCCGCCGGACGAGGTCATGGAGTATCTGGAGAACGACCGGTACTACCGCTACCTCACTTACATCTACCTGCCGTTCCAGTACGCGTCGCTGGTCATGGCGTGCTACCTGATCACCGCGGACAACCTGAGCTGGCTCGGCATCGACGGCGGGCTGACCGTCGTGGACAAGATCGGCCTGGCACTGACGGTCGGGATGGTCGGCGGCATCGGGATCAACACCGCCCACGAACTCGGGCACAAGAAGGTGCGTCTGGAACGCTGGCTGTCGCGGATCGCGCTGGCCCAGACGTTCTACGGCCACTTCTACATCGAGCACAATCGTGGTCATCATGTGCGGGTGGCCACGCCGGAGGATCCCGCGAGTTCCCGTGTCGGCGAGACGTTCTGGGCGTTCTGGCCGCGCACGGTCCGGGGCAGTCTGCGCTCCGCGTGGGGCCTCGAGCGGACCCGGCTGCAACGGCTCGGGAAGCGGCCGTGGAGCCTGCACAACGATGTGCTCAGCGCGTGGGCGATGTCGCTGGTGCTGTACGCGGCGCTGGTGGCCGGTTTCGGTATCGAGGTTCTGCCGTATCTGGTGCTGCAGGCGGTGGTCGGGTTCAGTCTGCTGGAGGCGGTCAATTATCTGGAGCACTACGGTCTGCTGCGGCAGCGCACGGCCCGCGGCCGGTACGAGCGGCCGACACCGCGGCACAGCTGGAACAGCGACCACCTCGTCACCAACATCTTCCTCTACCACCTGCAGCGGCACAGCGATCACCACGCCTATCCGACCCGCCGCTACCAGACCCTGCGCAGCTGGGACGGAGCGCCGAATCTGCCGAGCGGCTACGCCAGCATGATCCTGCTCGCCTACTTCCCGCCGCTGTGGCGGCGCGTGATGGACAAGCGCGTTCTGGCCCACTACGACGGCGATCTCACGCTGGCGAACGTCCAGCCGAGCAAACGGGACAAGATCCTCGCGCGTTACCAGGAGGCGCGGTGAGCGACAATCGCGCAGCGGCTTGCCGTGCCGACCGGGTGCGGGTGTCCCGCATGACACGAGGCGCGGTGAGCGACAATCGCGCAGCGGCTTGCCGTGCCGACCGGGTGCGGGTGTCCCGCATGACACGAGGCGCGGTGAGCGACAATCGCGCAGCGGCTTGCCGTGCCGACCGGGTGCGGGTGTCCCGCAAATTACAGGAGACATGATGGGGGTTTTTCGTTGCCCTGTCTGCGATTACGTGTACGACGAGGCGAAAGGTGCTCCGCGGGAAGGGTTTCCGGCGGGCACGCCGTGGGAGGCGGTACCGGACGACTGGTGCTGCCCGGACTGCGGAGTGCGAGAGAAGATCGACTTCGAGGAGGCAGGGTGAGCGACAATCGCGCAGCGGCTCGCCGCGGCGACCGGGTGCGGGTGTCCGGCACGATGCAGGAGGCACAGTGAGCCGGCCCTATCGGATTTTTCAGTGCGTCCAGTGCGGCTTCGAATACGACGAGGAGCAGGGCTGGCCGGACGAGGGGATTGCGCCGGGCACGCGCTGGGAGGACATTCCGGACGACTGGACATGTCCGGACTGCGGCGCGGCCAAGGCCGACTTCTTCATGGTCGAGATCGAACGTTCGTGAGTCGTTTTGACTGCGGAATCGACCCGTGACACCGTCGCGGGTATGCCGCGTAACGGATCCCGGGTCCCGTATCAGGAGGCGGCGCGCACCCTGCTGCGTACGTCGGTCCTCGACGCGATGCGGGAACTGCTGATCGAGCGGGACTGGGCCAAGATCACGCTCGGCGACGTCGCGACGCGGGCGGGGGTGAGCCGCCAGACCCTGTACAACGAATTCGGCTCCCGGACGGGGCTGGCGCAGGCGTATGCGCTGCGGCTGGCCGACCAGCTGGTGGATCATGTCGGAACGGCCGTCGAGGACAACGTGGGGGATGCGCGGGCGGCATTCCGCGAAGGCCTGGCAAATTTCATCCTCGACAGTGCGGCCGATCCGTTGGTGCAGTCACTGGTAGTCGGTGAGGCCAAGCTCGACCTGCTGCGGTTGATCACTCTCGACGCCGGGCCGCTCATCGAACATGCCGCCCGGCGCTTGGGTGCGGTATTCGAAAACAGCTGGGTGGGGGCGTCGTCGGCGGAGGCGGATGTACTGGCGCACGCCCTGGTGCGCATCGCCATCAGCTACATTCCGACCCCCGCCGGACTGCACCGCGACGCGCCGGAGGAACTGAGCAGGTTGCTGTCGCCGTACGTGGAGGCGATTCTCGCCGCGCGAGACCGGACCGGCGGCCACTAGCCCGAAATCGCCCTGGGAAGGATAACGATTTCTCCGCGGGCTGGTTGGGGTGCTGGACAACAACCGCACGGGCGCTCTCCGGCCGGATGGAGTGGGATGAATGGGTGCTGACCTGTGTGTTCGCTGCGGAAACGGTGGTTGCTCATGCGGTGCCGCGTACCCGGTTCCGGCCTTCGCTGTCTGTGACTTCGGGTCCACCTGTGTAACGGTTACCGCTTTGCGGGTTTGAACCCGGCGTAACGGCCTGGGAGCGGCTACATATTTACCTGGCAGGAGTCCAGGTTCGTTCTAGTGGGGCAATGAGTGCAAATGGTCGGCAAACGTTCGGGTTCGGCTGATCCCAAGAAGCATCTGTGGATGTTGGGATTGATCGCTCCGGGCTGCGCATTGCTCCCTTCCCAGCTGGTCGCGAGGACCGGCATCGAAGCGTTCTGGTGGATCGGGCCGATCATCGTGCTGATCGCGATACCGGTGCTGGACTGGTTCGTCGGCGAGGACGGCACGAACCCGCGCGACGAGGACTACGAGCGGCTCTCCCACGACCGCTACTACCGGTGGTGCACGTATCTGTTCCTGCCCATCGAGCTGGCCGGACTGGTGATCGCGGCCTACATGTGGTCGGGTGACGAACTCGACGTCGTGGACAAGCTCGGGCTGGCGGCGACGCTCGGTTTCGTCAGCGGTATCGGCATCAACGCCGCGCACGAGCTGGGGCATCGGGTGGAACGGCTGGAGCGGTGGCTGGCCAAACTCGCGCTGGCGCAGTCCGGATACGGGCACTTCTTCGTCGAACACAACAAGGGTCACCACGCACGGGTGGCCACCCCGGACGATCCGGCCAGTGCCCGGCTCGGTGAATCGCTGTGGATGTTCCTGCCCCGCAGCGTCTTCGGCGGACTGCGCTCGGCGATCCGGCTGGAACGCGACCGGCTGCACCGCAAGGGCCTCGGCTGGTGGAACGTGCGCAACAACATCCTGCAGGCGTGGTCGATGACGGTGGTGCTCTACGGTGCGCTGCTGGCGGCGTTCGGCTTCGCCATGCTCCCGTATCTGCTGCTGCAGGCCGTGATCGGATTCGGGCTGCTGGAAACCGTGAACTACGTCGAGCACTACGGGTTGTTGCGCCGCCGCCTGCCCGGTGGCCGCTGGGCGCGCTGCTCGCCGGCCGACAGCTGGAACTCCGATCGGCTGGTCACCAATATCTTCCTGTTCCATCTGCAGCGCCACAGCGACCACCACGCCAATCCGGGCCGCCGCTATCAAACCCTGCGCAGCACCCAGGAGGCTCCGCAGCTTCCGGCGGGTTACGCGACGATGATTCTGCTGGCCACCGTTCCGCCGCTGTGGCGACGGGTGATGGATCCGAGGGTCACCGCCCACTACGCGGGCGATCTCGGCAGAGCCAATATCGCGCCGCGCAAGCGGGAGCGCACCCTCGCCGTCTACCGGCTCGCCGGATAGCGGTATCGGGCGGGACCAGGTTTCAGGCGGGGACCAACTCGGTCCGTTCGGCGGGAGTGGCGGGTGCTTCGGCAGGTTCGCTGTCGACCATCGTCGTCTCGTCGAAGGGGAGTTCGCGGTCGAGCACGGCGTGCAAGCGCACGTCGTCGATTGTCCCGGTCCAGGTTCCCACCAGGACGGTGGCGACGGCGTTGCCGGAGAAGTTGGTGATGGCGCGGGCTTCGGACATGAACCGGTCGATCCCGACGATCAGGCCCACACCGTCGATCAGATCGGGGCGATGGCTCTGTAACCCGCCGGCCAGGGTGGCCAGCCCCGCGCCGGTAACCCCGGCCGCCCCCTTGGAGGCGACGATCATGAACACCAGCAGGCCGATCTGCTGCCCGAGCGACAGTGGCTTACCCATCGCATCGGCGATGAACAGCGAGGACATCGTGAGGTAGATCGCGGTGCCGTCCAGGTTGAACGAGTATCCCGTCGGCACCACGATGCCCACGGTCGAGCGTTCGACCCCCAGGTGTTCCATCTTCGCGATCAACCGCGGTAACGCCGACTCCGAGGACGAGGTGGAGAAGATCAGGAGATATTCGCGGGCCAGGTAGCGAACCAGCTTGAAGATCGATACGCCCGAACTCACCCGCAGCAGCACGCCCAGTACGCCGAAGACGAAGACCAGGCAGGTCAGATAGAACGCCAGCATCAGCGCCGCAAGCTGTTTCACCGCATCCAGCCCGGTGGCCGCCACCACGTTCGCGATCGCGCCGAAGGCACCGAGCGGTGCCAGCCACAGGATCATGGTCAAGATCTTGAACACCAGCTTCTGAACCAGCCCCACCGCGCGCAGGATCGGTTCGCCCTGCTTGCCCATCGCCTGCACGGCGAAGCCGACCAGCAGCGCCACGAACAGGGTTTGCAGCACGCTGCCCGCGGTCAGCGACGAGAGCAGCGAGGTCGGGATGATGCTCTCCAGGAAGTGCCAGGTACCCCCGCTGCCTTCGGCCTGTTTCACGTAGCCGGCGGCAGCGCCGATGTGTTCGTGGACGTTCAGGCCGCTGCCCGGCTGCAGCAGGTTGCCGACGACGAGACCGATCGTCAGAGCCACCGTCGACATGATCAGGAAGTAGCCGATCGACAGGCCGCCGATCTTGCCGACCCGCGCTGCCGCCCGAACCGAGCCGATACCCAGCACGATCGTGCAGAAGATGACCGGGGAGATCATCATCTTGATCAGGTTGACGAACATAGCGCCCAGCTCGCCCACGGACGTTCCGAATCCGGGCGCCAGCCAGCCGACGAGTACGCCGGCCACGACCGCCACGATGACGGCGAGATAGAGCCAATGGGTACGGTCGCGACGGTGCGTCCGTGTCGAGTCGCTCATGAGATGTGCCTCCGGTACTGCCCGATCTGTCCTTCGGGTTCGTACTGTGATGATGGGGGTGGCCGTGACCTCGGTCACCATTACGTACGTTTCGTTCACGGGAGGACCGTTGCGGGCGAAAGGCCGGACCCGTCGTTCGCGTCGTGCAGCGCGCGGGGGCATGACACTGGCCGGCCAGGTCTTCGTGGTGCAGCTGGCGGTCCTGGTGGTGGTGATCGCGGTCGGATCGGCGCTGGCGGTGTGGGAGGTGCGGCGCGAACAAGACGATGCGACGGCTCGGCGGGTGACCGGCGTCGCGGTCTCCCTCGCGCAAGCGCCCTCCACGGCTGCTGCGGTGCGGACGCCGGATCCCACGGCCGTGCTGCAGCCGGTGACCGAACGGATCCGGCAGCGCACCGGGGTCGATTTCATCGTCGTGATGGCCCCCGACCGCACCCGCTACACCCATACCGATGTCGGCCGGATCGGTCAGCCGTTCAGTGGCAACATCGATCGGGCGCTGTCCGGTGAGACGTTCACCGAGACCTACACCGGGACGCTGGGCCCGTCGATCCGGGCGGTCACACCCGTCGTCGACGACACCGGCCGGGTCGTCGCGCTCGTCTCGGCGGGCGTGACCAGGGCCCGCATCGGCGCTCAGGTGGGTGCGCAGCTGCCGCTGATCCTCGGGGCGGCCGCCGCCGGTCTGCTGCTGGCCGTCCTGAGCGCACTACTGCTGCGCGGCCGGCTGTTGCGCCAGACGCAGGGACTGGGCCCGGCCGAACTGCGGACGCTCTACGAGCATCACGATGCCGTGCTGCACTCCGTGCACGAGGGGCTGATCGTGTTCGACCGCGACGACGAGGCGGCGGCGGTGGTCAACGACGAGGCCAGACGCTTGCTCGAACTGCCGGACGGCCCGGTGCGCCGCGCCGATCTGCCGGTCTCGCTGCGGCGCCTCGACGCGCCCCTGATCCGTGACGAGATGCACGTGACAGCCGCACGCGTGCTGGTGGTCAATCAGGACGTCGTCTCCTGGGCGGGGCGGCGCCTCGGCACCGTCCTCACCATCCGTGACCACACCGAATTGCGCGACATCATGGGTGAATTGGATTCCGCGCGGGGTCTGGCGGAATCGCTGCGGGCACAGGCGCACGAGGCGGCCAACCGGTTGCATGCGGTGATCACCATGGTCGAGCTCGGCAATGTCGCCGAAGCTGTCGATTTCGCGACGGCCGAACTGCGGCTGTCCCAGGCGCTGATCGATCGCCTGACCGATGCGGTCCACGAGCCGGTACTGGTGGCACTGCTGCTGGGCGAGGTCGACCGGGCTATCGAGCGCGGAGTGGAGCTGACCGTCGCCGACGACACCGCGCTCGAATCCGTCGCCCCGCTGACCCCGCAGGAAATGGTCACCCTGGTCGGGAATCTGGTCGACAACGCGGTGGACGCGGTGGCGCAGACACCCGACGCGTGGGTCGAGGTGTCAGTCCGCTCGGAGGCATCGGCGCTGGTGGTCAGGGTCGCCGACAGCGGCCCGGGAATGTCGGAGGAGACCTTCGCCCGGGCGATGGAGCGGGGATATACGACCAAGGCCGAACACCACGGACTCGGCCTGGCGCTGGTCTGGCGGCTGGTGACCCGATACGGTGGCTCGCTGCGCGCCGAGCGAAGCCCCGAATCCGCTGTCGTGGTAAGGATTCCGGTGCGATGACGGGCCAGCCGATTCGGGTGCTGATCGTGGAGGACGAACCGCGCATCGCCGAGGCGCATCGCTCGTATGTCGCGCGGGTGGCGGGATTCGAGCCGGTGGGGGTGGCCGCCACCGGCCGCGACGCCCTCCGGACGGCAACGCACGCTGCCGCCGCGGGAACCCCGGTAGATCTGGTCTTGATGGATCTGGGACTGCCCGATATCGGCGGGCTCGAGGTGACCGCCGCCCTGGCCCGGTTGCGCCCGCGACCCGATGTCATCGCTATCACCTCGGCGCGCGACCTCGAGATGGTGCGCGCCGCGGTCGCTCACGGGATAGCGCTGTATCTGCTGAAACCCTTCACATTCGCGGCTTTCCGGGACAAACTCGAGCGCTATCTGGAATTCCGGGCCGCGCTGCCGGCCGGTGATTCGACGCTCACGCAGCACGATATCGATCGGGCATTGAGCGCGCTGCGCACCACCGATCCGAAGGCGTCCGCGCCGAAAGGTATTGCGCCGCAGACACTCCAGGAGATCTCGCGGGCGGTACGCGAAACGCCGGACGGACTGTCGGCGACCGAAACCGGCCGCGCCGTGGGGGTTTCGCGGGTCACGGCATGGCGCTATCTGGAGCAGCTGGCGGCCGACGGTGTGGTGGAGCGCCGATCGGACTACGGCCGCGCCGGACGGCCCCAGGTCCGATACATCTGGCGCCGGTGATGCGCGGCCGGCTGTGCGGGCGGGCACCGGCGCGGTCGGGACCGAATTCGATCGGGCTCGGCAGCCGCACCCCGTCGGCGTACACCGAACGCGTGCGAGCGACTAGCCTGAGTTGTCGAACCGACATCCACCGAGAGGCTGATCCAGGCGCATGACGACCTCACAACTTTCCGCTCAGACGAACCTGACTCCCGATGTTCGCAACGGCATCGACTACAAGGTGGCGGATCTGTCGCTGGCCGAGTTCGGCCGCAAGGAGATTCGACTGGCCGAACACGAGATGCCCGGTCTGATGGCGCTGCGCCGTGAGTACGCGGAGGTGCAGCCGCTGAAGGGTGCGCGCATCTCCGGTTCGCTGCACATGACGGTCCAGACCGCGGTGCTGATCGAGACCCTGGTCGAACTGGGCGCGCAGGTGCGCTGGGCCTCGTGCAACATCTTCTCCACCCAGGATCACGCGGCCGCCGCGGTCGTGGTGGGCCCGCACGGCACCGTCGACGAGCCCAAGGGCACCCCGGTCTTCGCCTGGAAGGGGGAGACCCTGGAGGAGTACTGGTGGGCGGCCGAGCAGATGCTCACCTGGCCGGGCGAGCCCGCCAACATGATCCTCGACGACGGTGGCGACGCCACCATGCTGGTGCTGCGCGGCGCCCAGTTCGAGAAGGCGGGGGTCGTTCCGCCCGAGGACGAGTCGCATTCCACCGAATACAAGGTGTTCCTCAACTTGCTGCGCGCGAGCCTGGCCGCGGACCCGGGCAAGTGGAGCGCGATCGCCGAATCGGTGCGGGGTGTCACCGAGGAGACCACCACCGGCGTGCTGCGGCTGTACCAGTTCGCCGCCGCCGGTGAGCTGACCTTCCCGGCGATCAACGTCAACGACTCGGTCACCAAGTCCAAGTTCGACAACAAGTACGGCACCCGGCATTCGCTGATCGACGGCATCAACCGCGGCACCGATGTGCTGATCGGCGGTAAGAAGGTGCTGATCTGCGGTTACGGCGATGTGGGCAAGGGCTGCGCGGAGTCGATGGCCGGCCAGGGCGCGCGCGTGCAGGTCACCGAGATCGACCCGATCAACGCGCTGCAGGCGCTGATGGACGGCTTCGACGTCGTCACCGTCGAGCAGGCGATCGCCGATGCCGACATCGTGATCACCTCGACCGGCAACAAGGACATCATCGGCCTGGACCACATGAAGGCGATGAAGAATCAGGCCATCCTGGGCAATATCGGTCACTTCGACAACGAGATCGATATGGCCGCGCTGGAGAACTCTGGGGCCACCAAGCTGAACATCAAGCCGCAGGTCGACCTGTGGACCTTCGGTGATTCCGGCAAGTCGATCATCGTGCTGTCCGAGGGCCGGTTGCTGAACCTGGGCAACGCCACCGGCCACCCCTCGTTCGTGATGAGCAACAGCTTCTCCAACCAGGTCATCGCGCAGATCGAGCTGTGGACCAAGCCGGAGCAGTACGACAACGAGGTCTACCGCCTGCCCAAGGTGCTCGACGAGAAGGTCGCTCGCATCCACGTCGAGGCGCTGGGCGGCACCCTCACCAAGCTGACCAAGGACCAGGCCGAGTACATCGGCGTGGACGTCGAGGGCCCGTTCAAGCCGGAGCACTACCGGTACTGAGTTCGGAAACGGGAGTTCGGAAACGGGAGTTCGGAAACGGGTTGTCCCGCAGGGGCTTTCGGCTTCGGTGGGACAACCGTCTCGTGCGCCGCGACACTCAGATCCGGCAGGTGGGGCTGGGGTGCAGCAACCAGCACAGCACCGAGCCCGGCTCGTTCGAACCGCTCGCCGAGCCGGATCCGAGCGGCGTGTCGGCGATCGCGGTGTTCGCCTGCGGTGTCCGGGCTGCCGCCGTGGCGGCACAGACGGTGCCCGGGGTGCATCCGTGGCTGATGTCGCCGAGCAGTTTCAATAGGTCGATGACGCTGCTGCCGGCACCGCCGTCGGTGGCCGAATTCGCACTTCCGGAGGTGCCCGCGACCGGGGCGGCCGGCTCGAGCGGGAGCGGTGCGGCCGCCGCGACACCGGCGGCGAGGCCCGCCGTGATGGCGAGAGTCGCTGCGGCGGTACGTAATACACGAGAGATGAGCATGGGCGCCTTCCTGTTTTCGGGACGCTTCCTTGATCCCGCGCGGCGTCGCGGTCGTTATCCGGTGCGCTGCCCCCGAAAGTCGCGTCTTCTGAAACGTTAGTGTTTCCGATAACGCGCCGCGGGTGCGTGGAACAGGGCGGCCGCGAAAGCTGTAACCTGCACGTTATGGGTGCACTCATCGCGGTAGAGGGCCTCGACGGCGCGGGCAAGCGGACGTTGATCGACGCCGTCGTCGCGGGTCTGCGCGACCGCGGTCTGCGCGTGGACACGCTGGCCTTCCCGCGCTACGGCCGGTCGATCCACGCGGATCTCGCGGCCGAGGCCCTGCGCGGCCGGCACGGCGATGTGGCCGCATCCGTGAGCGCGATGGCGCTGCTGTTCGCGCTGGATCGCGCCGAGGCCCGCGACGAGTTGTCGAAACTGTTGGTGGACAACGATATTGTGCTGCTCGATCGGTATGTCGCCTCCAATGCCGCCTACAGCGCCGCGCGGGCCGGCGAGCAGGCGGACGGCGAAACAAGTTCGTGGGTAGCGGAATTGGAGTTCGGCCGGTTCGAACTGCCGGTCCCCGATATCCAGATACTGCTCGACGTGCCGACCGAGCTGGCGGTCGAACGCGCCCGGCGCCGAGGTGAACTCGACACGGCACGCGCGCTCGACGCCTATGAACGAGATATATCGCTGCAGGAACGTACGGCGGCGGTCTATCGTGTGTTGGCCGAATCGCGGTGGCACGGGGCCTGGTGGGTCCATGCGCCGCAGGACGATCCGGTCCGACTCACCGAACGACTGGCGGAAATGATTGGCCGATAGGGTGGCATGTGCGTCGGTAATGTAACCAGTGTTGGCGTGGTTGCCCGTTCCGAGCCGGAGAGATGACAACATAGTAATTATGAAGCCGAAGATTCTGGTCGTCGACGACGATATGGCGCTCGCCGAGATGCTCACGATCGTCTTGCGCGGCGAGGGTTTCGACCCCCATGTGGTCGGCGACGGCACGCAGGCGCTCACCGCGGTCCGGGAGCTACGCCCGGATCTGGTGTTGCTCGACCTCATGCTTCCGGGCATGAACGGTATCGACGTGTGCCGGGTGCTGCGCGCCGATTCCGGTGTGCCGATCGTGATGTTGACGGCCAAGACCGACACGGTCGACGTCGTCCTGGGCTTGGAATCGGGTGCCGACGACTACATCGTCAAACCCTTCAAGCCGAAGGAACTGGTCGCGCGGGTGCGGGCACGGTTGCGCCGTACCGACGACGAGCCGGCCGAACTCCTGTCGATCGCGGACATCGTCATCGACGTACCGGCCCACAAGGTGACCCGCAGCGGGCAGCAGATATCGCTGACTCCGCTCGAATTCGATCTGCTGGTGGCACTGGCACGCAAACCGCGGCAGGTGTTCACCCGTGAGGTACTGCTCGAGCAGGTGTGGGGTTACCGGCACGCGGCCGACACCCGCCTGGTGAACGTGCATGTGCAGCGACTGCGGGCCAAGGTCGAGAAGGATCCCGAGAACCCTGAGATCGTGCTGACCGTTCGTGGCGTGGGCTACAAGGCCGGACCGCCGTGATCGCAGGCTCCAGAAGCCGCGTCGAGCGGCTGCTGGCAGCTGTGGTGGCCTGGTTCAAATCCGTCGGAGAATCGCTGGGCCACACGTGGCGGCGATCGCTGCAGTTGCGCGTGGTGGTCTCCACGCTCACCCTGTCGCTGATCGTCATCACGATCCTCGGTGTGGTGCTGACCAGTCAGATCACCGACCGCCTCCTGGACGCGAAAGTCAATGCGGCCGTTGAGGAGATGAGTCGTGCCCGCAATACCGTCGAGGCGCAGCTGACGGGCGTTTCCGATTCGAGCACCCAGGCGGTCCGGCTGCAGGACGCCGTGCGCGCACTGTCGACGGGCAGCAGTTCGTCCACCGGCGGCGCCGGAACCTACAATGTCGCGCTGGCGATGGTGGGCGACGGCCAGCAGGAGGTGACCGCCGGGCCCATCACGGAGGTGCCGGCCGAGCTGCGCCGGTTCGTCCAGCAGAACCAGGTGAGCTACCAGTTCGCGACGATCTCGGATCCGGACGGATATCGCGGCCCGGCGCTGATCATCGGCAGCCCGAGTTCGGAGATACCGACCCTCGAGGTCTATCTGATCTTCCCGCTCAACAACGAGCAGCGCAGCCTGAGCCTGATGCGCGGCACCATGCTGATCGGCGGCATCGTGCTGCTGCTGTTGCTGGCCGCGATCGCCGCGCTGGTGGCCCGGCAGGTGGTGTTGCCGATCCGCTCTGCCGCCCGGATCGCCGGACGTTTCGCCGACGGCCGCCTCAAGGAGCGGATGCTGGTCCGGGGTGAGGACGATATGGCCAGACTCGCCATGTCGTTCAACGAGATGGCCGAAAGTCTGTCCAATCAGATCACTCAGCTCGAGGAATTCGGCAATCTGCAACGCCGCTTCACCTCCGATGTCAGCCACGAACTGCGAACCCCGCTCACCACAGTGCGCATGGCCGCCGACCTCATCCATGGATCCAGCGACGAACTCGATCCGGCGCTGGCGCGCAGTGCCGAACTGCTGGTGACCGAGCTGGACCGGTTCGAGGGCCTGCTCAACGATCTGCTCGAGATCAGCCGCCACGACGCGGGTGTGGCCGAATTGCAGATCGAATCGCTGGATGTGCGGATGTGCGCGCGGGCGGCGGTTTCCACGGTCCGGCATCTGGCCAAGGAATCCGGCTGCGAACTGGTGGTAGACCTGCCCGAGGAACCGCTGGTCGCGGAGGTCGATCCGCGCCGCGTCGAACGCGTGCTGCGCAATCTGCTGGCCAACGCCATCGACCACAGTGAGGGCAAACCGGTCCTGATCCGCATGCGCGGTGACGTCGACGCCAACGCCGTCGCGATGGTGGTGCGCGATCAGGGTGTCGGACTCCGGCCCGGTGAGGAGAAGCTGGTCTTCAATCGCTTCTGGCGGTCGGATCCCTCGCGGATGCGGCGTTCCGGCGGTACCGGCCTCGGTCTGTCGATCAGCGTCGAGGACGCGAATCTGCACGACGGTCGCCTCGAGGCCTGGGGCGAGCCCGGGGTGGGCGCGAGCTTCCGTCTCACCCTGCCGCTGGTGCGCGGACGAAAACTCGGACCGAGCCCCCTGTCGCTGGAACCGCCCAAGCGGCGGCTGGCCGATCCGCCGGCCGGGTCGGAGGAGGCGGACGATCTCGCGGAACCCGCGGGCGATGCGCTCGCCGATTCGGCGGACCCGGCCGCGAGCCAGGCACAGGCGGACGGGCCCGACGGTCACGCGGGCGTTGCCGGTACCGTCGAAGCGGATGCCGATGCCGAGCCGTCGGCGCGGACGACGCCGCCGGGCGGGGACGCCTCGGGATCGCCGGAAGCTCCGGACTCGCCGGAAGCTCCGGAATCGCCGCACGGTGAACCGGCGGCCGAGCGGACATCGTCGAAGCCGGCGGGTGAGAACGCGGGCTGCTCGGACGACACCGCACTTGCCGACAAAGAGGACATCAACCCATGAACCGCACTCGTCTGGCAACGCTGTTCGCCGCGCTGTTCAGCTGCGTGCTGGTTCTCGCCGGCTGCGCCAATCTGCCGGATTCCTCGGCGCCGCAGGCATTGGGAACGCTCAACCGTCAGCCGACGTCGACCGGCCCACATCCGCCCACCTCCGGGCGGGACCCGGATCTGCTACTGCACGATTTCCTCGACGCTACTGCCGATCCGGCCGACCACCATCGAACGGCGCGGCAGTACCTGACGCCGGGGGCCGCGGAGGGGTGGGACGACAGTGCCCGCACCGTCATCGTCGATAAACCCGACACCCTTCGGGAGTCGAGGTCGGAGGACTCCGCGACGTACCGCATTCGAGCGCGAAAACTAGGTGAGCTTGCCGCAGACGGGTCTTTCCGCGCCCAGGACAATACGTACGAGACCAGAATCGAGATGAGCAAGGTCGGCGACGAGTGGCGCATCAGCCAGGTGGAACCGGGCGTGGTAGTGGACAGCTCCGCGTTCCACAAGTCCTACCGTCGGTATCCGCTCTATTTCGCCAACAGCGCCGGGACCACCATGGTTCCCGAGTTGCGTTGGATCTCGAGCCCGAAGGATCAACTGACGCGGCGGCTGGTGGGACTGCTGGCCGCGGGCCCGCAGTCGGCCCTGTCGCCGGCCGTGCGCAATATGCTCGCCCCTCCCGTCAGTCTGCGCGAAAGTATCACCAAAGCCAACGGCGAACCGGATAACGTCGGCGTCGGCCTGGGTGGGGTACGCATAGATTTCGCTGGTGCCTCGGCTCTTGATGCGCACGATAAGGAAATGCTGGCAGCCCAGGTGGTACTGACCTTGGCAGGGGCGGATATCCCTGGCCCCTACGTGTTACTCGCCGACGGCAAGCCGCTGGACGACCGGTACGCCGGCGTGGGCTGGTCATTGGACGACGTAAGTGCGATGAACCCGACAACTCTCACAGGAGATCGGTCCAACCTCCATGCGTTGCGGGACGGCTCGCTGGTTGCCGTGGATGTCTCCAAGGGACAAATCGTCCGTATGCCCGGATACTTCGGTGCCGCCCGAAATCTCCAGTCGGTCGGATTGTCGGAGGACGGAAAGTTGATCGCCGCGGTCGCCGAGAGCGGCGAGCCCGCACCCTCCCCGAAGCGCACCCTCATCATCGGCAGCTATGACGGCGCTTCCACATTCCCGGTGGTCCAGGGTGAGACCATCACGCGGCCGTCATGGACCTCCAATGGCGAGGCTGCGTGGACGGTGGTCGATGGAACTCGGGTAATCCGAGTAGCGCACGATCGCGGCACCGGCAACGTATCGATGCAGGACATCGATACGTCGACGCTGACGTCGGGAGAGGCGAACAGCACCGACCCAGTGCCCCGTTTCCCGATCACCGACCTCAGTATCTCCCGCGATGGAACGCGTGCGGCGATCATCGCCGGAGGCAAGGTTTACCTCGCGGTCGTGATTCAGCATCCGGACGGCAAGTACGCACTGGTTTCGCCCAGGCCGGTGGCGGTCGATCTCAGCACAACGGCCGTATCCATCGACTGGTCCACTCCTGATTCCCTCGTTCTGGCACGAGAAGGAGACGTGAACCCGGTGGAGTCGGTCTTTATCGATGGTTCGGAGCTGACGCCACTGTCCAGTCAGAACCTGACTCCACCTGTCCGCGTGGTAAGTGCCGCTCCCGGCATTCTGTACGCCGCCGATTCACGTGCGGTAATGCAACTGCAGTCGACAGGACCGTCGGCGGACCGGTTTTGGCGTGAGACGCCGGGGCTCGGTGCGAACACGGTGCCGGTTCTGCCGGACTGAACAGGCGAAACTAACTTCTACAATCACCACCGAGCCCGCTCCGCAATCGGAGGACGGCCACCAGTCGCCCGACTGACCAACCTCCCTGAACATCACAGTTGGTCCGCGCGAGCGCTACCTGTCGGTGGCCTCGGCCAGACTGGGCCGATGCGGACGCTGCTGGATTTGGTCCTGCCGCAGTACTGCGGGGGATGTGGATCGGCCGGAATCGGATGGTGCGGGGAATGTGCCGCGACACTGAGCGCGCAGCCGATGCGGGTATGGCCGCGCACCGACCCGGGGGTGCCGTGCTGGGCGTTGAGTGGATACGCGGGTCCGGCGCGGCGCGCCGTGGTGGCGGCCAAGGAATCGGGCCGCCGGGATCTGATCGCACCGCTGGGCCGGGCTCTGGCCCGCGGTATCGGCCTGCTGCGTGCTCCCGGCCGCCCGCTGATTCTGGTTCCGGCGCCCAGCCGCCGGGTCGCGGCCCGGCGCCGTGGAGGCGATCCGGTCCTGCGGACGGCGCGCGTCGCGACCGGTTGGCTGTCCGATTGCCATCTCGCACCCGTGCTGTGGACACGCGGTGAGGTACGGGACTCCGTCGGACTGAGCGCGCGAGCGCGCCGGGACAATCTGGCGGGCCGGATCGTCGGCCGCATCGGCGCGACGTCGGTCCTGCGGACACTCGCGGCTGCCGACATCGTGCTGGTAGACGATGTTCTCACCACGGGCGCGACCGCGGCCGAATCGGTGCGGGTTCTGGCGCTGGCCGGGCTGAACGTGCGTGCCGTGATGGTGACATGCGCCGCGTGAGTGGGAGAAATTTGCGTGAACAGTGGCGGACGGATCGTTGGCGTAATAGCGTTGCTGACAGAGCGATCTGACACCCGAACCCAGAGTTTGGAGGTGGCTACTCGGACGACTTCGTACCGAGCATTCCGGCATGAGTGGCGGGCCACGGGTGGCAGGTTGCAAGCCCTTTCCGAATCCCGCGCAACCTCTCTCCGGTCGGCTCGGTGCGGTTGCTAACCCGCCGCACATGAATCGGTTGTGCGGCCAGATCCGGGAGGTACGCGTGACGACTTCACGACCTTCAGTGAAAGAAGCAGATCCCTCGACCGGTACGGGCACCCAGTTGGGTTCCGGTGAACTGAACGGAGCCGAACAGACTATTTCGGATGTGCCCCGGACGCCCGATGCGGACGTCGTGGTCAAGGGACGTAACGTCGAGGTACCCGATCATTTCCGCATTCACGTCGCGGACCGACTCTCCCGTCTCGAACGGTTCGACCCGTCGATATACCTCTTCGATGTCGAGCTGTTCCATGAACGAAACCGCCGCCAGCGCAAGAACTGTCAACGTGTCGAGATCACCGTGCGCGGCAAGGGCCCGGTGGTCCGGGCCGAAGCCTGTGCCGACAGTTTCTACGGCGCACTGGAATCCGCGGTGGTCAAACTCGAGGCCCGATTGCGGCGCAGCAAGGATCGCCGCCGGGTGCACTACGGCGAGAAGACACCGGTATCGGTCGCCGAGGCGACAGCCGCGCTGGCCGAGGACACCCTTCCCGCCGGCGCCGACGGATTCGAGTCGGCCGACCGCGCCGACACCGAATCGAGCGAGTACGCCGGGCCGGGGCATATCGTGCGCACCAAGGTCCATTCCGCCACTCCGATGTCGGTGGACGACGCGCTGTATCAGATGGAACTCGTCGGCCACGATTTCTTCCTCTTCCACGACCGCGAGACCGACCGACCGTCGGTGGTCTATCGGCGCCACGCCTTCGACTACGGGCTGATCAGGCTGACCTAACGAGTTTTCGGGAGCTGGACGGCCGGGGCCGAGACGCCCCGGCCGTTCGTCAGGTGCGGGCGATGGTGTGGGGCGGGGTGATCCTGCCGAGTGCGGCGCCCAACGTCGCGCGGGAGATCGCTCTGGATCGAGGCCTCGACCACAGTTGCGAGGGCTACACGGTGACCCCGGGCGTGCGCCTCCGGACTGCAGGCCGTGACCGCGGCGGCGGCCGCCATCGAACGCGGGGAATACGACATCATGGTCGCCGGCGGCAGCGATTCCACCAGTAATCCCTTCGGCGCCACCGGTGCCGGCATGGTGACGACCATGGCCAACGAGCTGGCGCTCAGCGGGAAGAGCGCTGCGCTGCTGGGCATCTGCGCCGCGGGAGGGCCACGGCGCAGATGCCGTCCTCGAACGGGTGTAGGCGGGGCGCTAGTACCGCTCCCAGTGGATCGCGTCGTCGAGGGGACGCCGGTCGCGCCAGCCGAACCGTTCCAGATCCGGCGTGTGCTGGAATTCGTGCACGGGGCCGATGCACAGCCACGCGACGGGACGAATGCCGGCGGGCAGCTCGATCAATTCGGTGAGCAACGGTGCGTCGTAGAAGCTCACCCAGCCGACGCCCACCCCTTCGGCGGTCGCGGCCAGCCATAGGTTCTGGATCGCGAGAACCGTAGAGTACAAACCGGTTTCGGGAACCGTCGCGCGACCGAGGATCTGCGGTCCGCCGCGACTGTCGTCGTGGGTGACGACTATCCCGGTGCCGCTCTCGGTGATGCCCTCGATCTTGATCGGCTCGAAAGTGCGGGCCCGCTCCGGTGGCAGGCAATCGCGGAATTCGATGCGCTTCTCGGCGACGTGTGCGGCGAAGCGCGCCAATGTCGCCGGGTCACGCACGACGACGAAATCCCACGGCTGCGAATTGCCGACGCTGGGTGCGCGATGGGCCGCGTCGAGGATTCGGAGCAGGGTCGCATCGTCGACGAGATCGCCGGTGAATTCGGCACGAACATCGCGGCGCCGCCGGATCACGTCGTAGATGCTGGATTCTTGCGTTGACACCGGTTCAGTCAATCAGGCCCGGACGCCGGCAGACGAAAGGGGCTCCCCGGAGATCGAATCCGGAGAGCCCCTTCTGTTCGGTGATTGCTCAGGCGGCCGAGCCGACCGTCTGCCGACGTTCCGCCACCCGGCGCTTGCCTTCCCTCAGCGCGGTGCGCAATCCGCGCCGGCGCCCGGTTACCGGGTCGACCGTGCCGATGCCGCCGAATGCGCGCTCGGACTTGGTCTCCGGAGCGTCGTCGGTACCACGGCGCAAATATTTGTTGGGCACCGACAGCTTGATGATGGTGCGCCACGATTTCGCATACTGCACCGGCAGCGAGCCGCTGGTGTAGGGCAGATCGTATTTGTCGCACAATTCCCGCACGCGCACCGAGATGGCCCGCAGCCGGTTGCTCGGCAGGTCCGGGAACAGGTGGTGCTCGATCTGATGGGAGAGGTTGCCGGTCATGAAATGCATGACCGCGCCGCCGGTGATATTGGCGCTGCCCAGCATCTGGCGCAGGTACCACTCGCCCTGCGTTTCGTTGTCCACATCGCCCTTGGTGAACTTCTCCGCGCCGTCGGGGAAGTGGCCGCAGAAGATCACCGCGTTGGTCCACACATTGCGGACGATATTGGCGGTGATATTGGCCGTCAGCGTGGACAGGAAGGCCGGTCCGGTCAGCAGCGGGAAGATCAGATAATCCTTGGCCGCCTGCTTGCCGACCTTCTTCAGCACGACCTTGCGGTCCTGCTCGAATTGCCGGCGTTCCGGCGAATCGGCCGGCCACTTCTTCTTCGCGACCTTGCCCAGCTCCAAATGCTGGATGGCCACACCGTATTCGAAGAACATCTGCAGCAGCAGGTTGTAGATCGGCTGTCCGAGATAGAACGGCGTCCACCGCTGATCGCGCGTCACGCGCAGCAGGCCGTAGCCGATGTCGTCATCCATACCCAGCACGTTGGTGTACTTGTGGTGCAGGTAGTTGTGCGTGATCTTCCAGTGTTCCGACGGCCCGGCGTTGTCCCACTCCCAGTTGGAGGAGTGGATTTCCGGATCGTTCATCCAGTCCCACTGGCCGTGCATGACGTTGTGGCCGATCTCCATGTTCTCGATGATCTTGGCGGCCGACAACATCGCCGTGCCGGCCAGCCAGGCCGGCGGTAGGAAACTGGCGAACAGCGTGGCGCGACCCCCGATTTCCAGGGCGCGCTGCAAACGGATCACGTTACGGATGTAGCGGGCGTCGTTCTCGCCTCGGGAGGCCTCGATTTCGCGACGGATCGCATCCAGCTCCGCGCCGATCGCTTCCACATCCTCTGGAGTGAGGTGGGCGTATTCCTTGACATCCGAGATCGCCATGCTGGTTACACTACCGTAGGTTACGGTCCCGTAGGTTGTCTCTGGATCGATCACAGCTGTGGCGTATACCGCATTGTGATCGTAGCCGACATGGCTTAGGTTAGTCGCCTCCGTTTTTGCCGCAACCGGACGCGAACGGTCGCGCGTCCTCGCAGTCCGCGGCGCCGGAGTATCTGCTTCTCGGCCCGAGCTTTTTGCTGCAGAGCGAGCTTGGCTTCGCGCAGCGCCGCCTTTTCCTGCCGCGCCTTCTCGCGCAGTGCGGCCTTGGCTTCGACCAGTGCCGACCGCAATCCCTGCCGCCGCCCGGTGAGCGGGTCGACACCGAACAGTGGCTCCTCGGCACCGGCCGTCAACGAACGGGTCAGCAGCGAGAATTTGCGTTCCGACGACGTCTCCGGGGCGTCGTCGGCGGTACGGCGGAGGAATCGATCGGGCAGCGCCAGTTTGTGAATCGTGCGGAACGCCAACGCGTATTGTCTGCCCAGCGATCCCGTGGTGTACGGCAGGTCGTATTTGTCGCAGAGCTGACGGACCTGCTCGGCGATCTGCGGATACCGATTGCTCGGAATGTCCGGAAAGAGATGGTGCTCGATCTGGTAGCACAGATTGCCGCTCATGAACGCCATCGCCGGCCCGGCCCGGAAGTTGGCGCTGCCCAGCATCTGCCGCAGATACCATTCCGCCCGGGATTCGTCCGCGAACTGCTCCTGGGTGAATTTCTCGGCGCCGTCCGGGAAATGCCCACAGAAGATCACCGCGTACGCCCACAGATTGCGGATCAGGTTGGCCGTCGCGTTGGCCTTCAGTGTCGCCTTCCAGCCCGGACCACTCAGCAGCGGAAAGACCACGAAGTCCTTGGCGACCTGGCGGCCGGCCTTCCGCAGGAACTGCCGGTTGGGTTCGGACAGCAGTTCGCTGCGGGGAACTCCGGTCTGCAGTTTCTCGATTTTCAGATCGTGCAGGGCGATACCCCATTCGAAGAGCGCGGCCAGGATCAGATTCGCCACCGGCTGGGCGAGATTGATCGGCTTCCACTCTTCGTCGCGGGTCATGCGCAGGATGCCGAAGCCCACGTCGTCGTCCATGCCGACGATGTTGGTGTAGGTGTGGTGCGAGAAGTTGTGCGCCCGTTTCCACTGCCCGGAGGTGCCGGTCATGTCCCACTCCCAGCTGGTGGAGTGGATCTCCGGGTCGTTCATCCAGTCCCATTGCCCGTGGCTGATGTTGTGCCCGAGTTCCATGTTCTCGATGATCTTGGCCACCGACAACATCGCGGTGCCGGCGACCCAGGCCCATTTGTTGCGGCCGGCGAGCAGGACCGCCCGGCCCGCGGCCTCGAGTGTGCGCTGGGTCCGGATGGTGCGCCGGATGTAGGCGGCGTCGCGCTCACCCAGCGATTGCTCGACCGTACGGCGGATGGTGTCGAGTTCCTGCCCCAGTGTGTCGATATCGGCAGCCGTCAGATGCGAATACGCCTTGATGTCGGTGATGGCCACGGTCCTGCAATGCCTCCGCTTCGCTCCGGCGGTTTCGAATGAATGCCTCCGCATCGCGTCGGCGGGCCGGTATCGGATTGCCTCCGCTGCGCTTCGATGGAATGCCTCCGCCGCGCTTCGGTGAAATCGCTCCGCCGCGCTTCGGTGGGAGGTCTCGGTCTTGTCCTCTTCAGAGTATCGGTAACCGATGGTGATCGCTCGCGCCGCTGCGGGGCGAACGGGTGAACACCACCGGAACGCGACTCACACGTCCAGGGTGCAGTCGCCGGCCGCGGCCGAGATGCAGGTCTGCACCTTCTCCCCGGCCTGGTGTTCGGCGCCGTTGCGCAGGTCGCGCACGTGCCCGTCGGTCAGGGTGACCACGCAGGTCTGGCAGATACCCATCCGGCAGCCGAACGGCATCTGCACGCCCGCGGCCTCACCGGCCTCGAGCAGGCTGGTGGCGCCGTCGACCTCGGTGCTTCGATCGGTGCGGGCGAAGGTCACCGTGCCGCCCTCGCCGACCGCCGAACGCTCCACCTCGAACCGCTCGACATGCAGCTTGTCGCTGATACCCGCTGCGGCCCAATGCTTCTCGACATCGTTGAGCAGGCCGGCCGGACCGCAGGCCCAGGTTTCGCGCTCACGCCAGTCCGGGAACCGGCTGTCGAGATCGGCCAGATCGAATTTGCCCTGCTCACCGGTGAGGTGGACATGGGCGGTAAAGCCAGGATGCTTGGCGTGCAGCGCCCGCAGTTCCGCGCCGAACATGACGTCCTCGGCGGTCCGGGCGGAATGGATGTGCACGATGTCGTCCATCGCGTCGCCGTCGGTGCGGTCGGCCGCGCGGCGGTCCATGGTCCGCAGCATGGCCATCACCGGGGTGATGCCGCTGCCCGCGGTGATGAACAACACCTTCGCCGGCGGCGGCTCCGGCAGGACGAACCCGCCCTGTGGCGCGGCCAGGCGCACCACCGTGCCCTGCGGCACGCCGTTGACCAGGTGGCTGGACAGGAAGCCCTCCGGCATCGCCTTCACCGCGATCGAGATCACCCGTTCGGCGCGGTTGTCCGGATGGGTCCAGTCCGGCGGGCAGGTCAGCGAATACGACCGCCAGTGCCAGCGTCCGTCGACCAGGACTCCGATGCCGATGTACTGACCGGGGGTGAAGGTGAAATCGAAACCCCAGCCCGGCTTGATCACCAGGGTCACCGAATCGGCGGTCTCCTTGCGGACCTCGACGATCCGTCCGCGCAGTTCCCGCGCCGACCACAGCGGATTCACCAGATGCAGATAATCGTCGGGCAGCAGCGGGGTAGTGATGCGGGCGGCCGCGCCGCGCAGCGCGTCCAGGCGGGTCCGCCCGGCCATCTTCGCGTCGGCGACCGGGGCCTCGAGCCATGCCCGCAGGCCTTGTACCGATTTCGACACCATCGTGCGAATGCTCATTTCCTGTGATCACGCGCCTGCGGCGCACCCTTCGAGCCAAGGTTACGGCATCGTAGGTTAGCGGGCGGATCAGAGGAGGTCGAGCAGGAACGGCAACTCCTGTGCCGCGTACCAAGCCAGTTGGTGATCCTCCGCGTCGCCCAGCACGAATTCCGCGTCCGGATCGCCCAGATCGGCCGCGTCGATGACGTCGACGGCCTTCGCGACCTGCGGTTCGGCCTCGGCCAGGTCGACGTGCACCGAGGCGATGCGCTTGTAGGTGATCGGTCCGGACAGCCGGACCACCGCATCGTCGAGATCGGAGCGCAGGGTCGTGCCCGTCACATCGGCGGCGATGACGGCACGGCGGTAGACGGGCGCCGAATACGACGATCCGGCGTCTTCGGCGGCGTCCGGATCGGCATCGGCCGCCGATTCGGCATCGCCGTCTTCGGCATGCAGCAGGGCGGATTCGCGTTCCTCGGCGAGCAGCCGCAGCGATGCGCGCGCCGCCTCGCCCATCGCCACCTCGGACAGTTCCTCGTCGTCGCCGGAGGCGTAGGCCTCGCGCAACGCGGGGGTGACCGCGAAGGCGGTGTCGTTCACCGCGCGAATTTCGCGCTGCGCCACCAACTCTCGGAGCATGGCGATGGTGGCCGGGACATAGACGCGTAGCTTGCCCTGATCAGACGCAGGCACCGAGCATCTCCTCCATGGATTCGCGCACCGCCGCCGCCAGTACGGCGATATCGGCCATCGCCTCGCGGTCGGCATTGAGACCGTAGAACACACGTCCGTCGTAGGACGTGATTCCGATGCTCGACGCCTGATTGCGCAGCAACGGCGATACCGGATACATCTCCAGCATCCGTGCGCCGCCGATGTACATCGGCCGCTGCGGACCCGGGGCGTTGGTGATCACCAAGTTGAATGTGTGTTCTGCGAACGTACTCGCCGCCCGCACACTCATCGCGTGCAGGCTGGCCGGGGCGAAGCCGGCCAAGTGAACCAGGGTGCGCGCCCGCACGCCACGCCGATGCCGGGAATTCTCGGCCGTGGCATGCGAGATGTGCGACAGCCGCATCACCGGATTCTGCTCTCCCACCGGCAGATCGATCAGGAACGAGGAGACCTCGCTGGACGGGCGCACGGTGTCGTCGGGCGGCCCGTCGACGTAGACCGACATCGGCACCACCGCTCGCAGCACCGCCGATCCGACCAGCACCTCACCGCGTGATTGCAGGAATATCCGCAGCGCGCCGGTCACCACGGCCAGGATGGCGTCGTTGATGGAACAGCCGAAGTGTCGTCGAATGAGGCGATAGTCCTCGAGGTCGGTCCGTGCGATATCGAACCGGCGGCACCGCGAGATCGAGGTGTTGAAGGGGCTGTCGGGCGCCGTCCGCCCGGCCGCGCGCACCCGATTGACCGCAGCGTCGACCGCCTTGCCCGCGGCCGCCAGCACCGCCGACGCGTTGGCGCCGGCATCGCGGACGACTTCCCACGCCGTCGCGGGCTGGGTCGCCATTTCGGCCAGCGACATACCCAGCAGTTCCATGTCGCTGGGTTCGCGGTGGGCCACCCAGGTATCGGGTGCGACCACCCGCGGCGAGGGCCCCGAGTCCAGGATGACGTGGCCGATCTCGAGCGCGGTCTCACCGTCTACCAGCGCCGAATGGGTTTTGGTGAAGATCGCGCAGCGGTCCTCGGACAGGCCTTCGATCAGGTACATCTCCCACAGCGGCCGGCTCGGGTCGAGCGGTCGCGACGACAGCCGCCCGACCAGTTCGTAGAGCTGCTCGTCGGAGCCCGGAGCCGGCAGCGCCGATCGCCGCACGTGATAGGTGAGGTCGAAGCGGCTGTCCTCGACCCAGACCGGGCGCCCTACTTTGAACGGGACCTCGCGGACCTTGCGGCGGTAGCGCGGCACCATCGACAACCGGCTGTCGACCAGGTCCAGCAGCGTCTGGTAGTCCACGCACGCCGAACCGTCGCCGGGGTCCTCGGGGGCGACGCGCACGATCGCGAGAGAGCCGATGTGCATGGGATTGCTACTCGACTCGAGCCGGAAGAACGACGCGTCCTGCGGCGTCAGTCTCGTGATCACGCTGTCCGAGCTCCTCTCCGTTGCCGCTCTCCATTGTGGAGTGACACAAACCATCTGCGCGTGACTGTGTGGGACTTGTCGCGTCGGCGTCGGAATTCCGCCGTCGCCGACGCCGGGCATGGCATGCTGGTTCGATCCGTGCCCAAGCATGCCGACCCAGGGGGAGTGTCGAATGCTCGAGTCTTCTGCAAGCCCGGTATACACCCGCCGCGCCCGCCGCGCGCCGGTATTCGAACCGCCGTTGGATCCGAGGAGTTCCGGTAATCCGAGGAGTTCCGGTGATCTAACTGCTGGTAAGCCGCTCGATCGGGGGACGGCCGAGCACGCTGTGCCGCGACTGCGGACGCCGCGCCGGTCCGCGCACGACGGCCGCTCGCCGGGCTCCGGCGCCGGTGTGCCGGTGTCGTCCGAAATCTCCGGCGGCAACGACAGTGGTTCGGCCGCAGCGTATTTTGCGGAGCGGTCGCTGCGGCTGGTACTCGAGGTCGTCGACGGGCGGCGTCCGCTGGGGCAGTTGCGTCCGGTGGTGGAGCCGACCGTGCTGGCCGCCGTCGAAACGCTCGCCCGCACCGCCGCCGCGGAGCGCCGTCTCGGTACGGCGGTGCTCGTGACCGTGAAGCTCGCCGAGGTCACCGCGAGCGCTGCGGAGGTGTGCGGCGGATACGAGCGGGGGCAGCGCCGTTTCGCCGTCGCCGCGCGTTTGGTTCTGCGCCGCGGACGGTGGCGAGTGAGTGCCCTGCGCATGCGGTGATCGCGGCCGCGTGTCGTGCCGAAGTGTGATCGATCACTGCCGGGCGCCGCTGGGCCACCGCTGTCCGTGGATGTTCTGACACGGCGGCGCCTACGATGGAGGCCGCATTACCATGGACGATGCCGCTTATCCGCGCGCCGGGAATTTCGCCCATACGATGTGGCGGGGGCTTCGGTATGCCGCGAGTAGTGCGGTGTGCCGAGGATGTAGCACTGCAAGACGACAACATCGACCAGAGGACTGACGAGACCCGTGCCTGCGCTGACACTGACGAGGTTGCTACGTTTTGGTGAGGGTCGCACCGTCAAGCGGCTCGCGCATCTGGCCGACGAAGTTCTCAGTCTGGACGACGAGTACGCCGATCTCACCGACGCCGAACTGCGAGCCAAAACCGACGAATTCAAACAGCGTTACGTCGACGGCGAATCCCTGGACGAGTTGCTGCTCGAGGCTTTCGCCGCCGCTCGCGAGGCCTCCTGGCGCGTGCTGAATCAGAAGCATTACAAGGTGCAGGTGATGGGTGGCGCGGCCCTGCACATCGGCAATGTCGCCGAGATGAAAACCGGTGAAGGTAAGACGCTCACCTCGGTGCTGCCCGCCTATCTCAACGCGATCAGCGGCGACGGTGTCCACATCGTCACCACCAACGACTACCTGGCCCGTCGTGACTCCGAATGGATGGGCCGCGTGCACCGTTTCCTCGGCCTGCAGGTCGGCGCGATCCTGTCCGGGATGAGCCCCGCCGAGCGGCGAGCGGCCTACAACGCCGACATCACCTACGGCACGAACAACGAATTCGGCTTCGATTATCTGCGCGACAACATGACCCATTCGCTGGACGATCTGGTCCAGCGCGGGCACAACTTCGCCGTGGTCGACGAGGTCGACTCGATTCTGATCGACGAGGCCCGGACGCCGCTGATCATTTCCGGCCCGGCCGATGCGTCGAGTAAGTGGTATGCCGAATTCGCCCGTATTGCACCGCTTCTCAAGAAGGATGTGCACTACGAGGTCGACATCAAAAAGCGCACTATCGGCGTGCACGAGGCCGGTGTCGAATTCGTCGAGGACCAGCTCGGTATCGACAATCTGTACGAGGCCGCCAACTCGCCGCTGGTCAGCTATCTGAACAACGCGATCAAGGCCAAGGAACTCTACGTTCGCGACAAGGATTACATCGTCCGCAACGGCGAGGTCATCATCGTCGACGAATTCACCGGCCGCATTCTGGTCGGCCGTCGCTACAACGAGGGCATGCACCAGGCCATCGAGGCCAAAGAGGGCGTGGAGATCCAGCCGGAAAATCAGACGCTGGCCACCATCACGCTGCAGAACTATTTCCGCCTGTACGGCAAATTGTCCGGTATGACCGGTACCGCCGAAACCGAGGCGGCCGAGCTCCACCAGACCTACGGTCTCGGTGTGGTGCCGATCCCCACCAACAAGCCGATGATCCGCATGGATCAGGCGGACCTGATCTACAAGACCGAGGAATCGAAATTCGCCGCGGTCGCCGACGACATCGCCGAGCGGCACGAGAAGAACCAGCCGGTGCTGATCGGTACCACCTCGGTGGAGCGGTCGGAGTACCTGTCGAAGTTGCTCACCAAGCGCGGAATTCCGCACAACGTGCTGAACGCGAAGTTCCACGAACAGGAAGCGCAGATCATCGCCGAGGCCGGCCGCCCGGGCGCGGTCACCGTGGCGACGAATATGGCCGGTCGTGGTACCGACATCGTGCTCGGCGGTAACCCCGACATCATCACCGATACGCTGCTGCGCCGGCAGGGCCTGGATCCGGTCGAGACGCCGGACGAGTACGAGGCCAACTGGCTGCCCGCGCTGGAGCAGGTCAAGCGGCAGGTCGAAGACGACGCCGATCTGGTGCGCGACGCCGGCGGCCTCTATGTGCTGGGCACCGAGCGGCACGAGTCGCGGCGTATCGACAACCAGTTGCGCGGTCGTGCCGGCCGCCAGGGCGACCCGGGTGAATCGCGCTTCTACCTCTCGCTCGGCGACGAGTTGATGCGCCGCTTCAACGGTGCGGCCCTGGAGTCGATCATGACCCGGCTCAACCTGCCCGACGACGTGCCGATCGAGGCCAAGATGGTCTCGCGTGCGATCAAGAGCGCCCAGACCCAGGTCGAACAGCAGAACTTCGAAATCCGCAAGAACGTTCTGAAGTACGACGAGGTGATGAACCAGCAGCGCACCGTCATCTACGCCGAGCGCCAGCGCATCCTGGCCGGCGAGGATATGGAGGGCCAGGTTCAGTCGATGATCACCGACGTGATCACCGCCTACGTCAACGGTGCCACCGCCGAGGGCTACGTCGAGGACTGGGATCTGGCCAAGCTGTGGACGGCGCTCAAGACGCTGTACCCGGTGGGCATCGAATACCAGGATCTGACCGGTGAAACCGTAGACGGTGAGATCGGCGAGCTGACCCGCGAGGAACTGCTCGACGCCATTCTCGAGGACGCCCACGATGCCTACGCGCGGCGTGAGAAGGAGATCGACGATCTGGCCGGCCCGGGCAGTATGCGCAACCTGGAGCGCCAGGTGCTGCTGTCGGTCCTGGACCGCAAGTGGCGCGAACATCTCTACGAGATGGACTACCTCAAGGAGGGCATCGGCCTGCGCGCGATGGCGCAGCGCGATCCGCTCGTCGAATACCAGCGCGAGGGTTTCGACATGTTCTCCGCCATGCTCGAGGGCCTGAAGGAGGAGTCGGTCGGCTTCCTGTTCAACCTCCAGGTGGAGGTTCAGCAGGCTCCCGAACCGCAGCCTGCGGTAGACCCCGGCCTGCGGTCCCCGGTCGGTGCGATGCATCCGGCCCCCGCCGTACCCCAGGGCAACGGCGCCGCCGACAACGCCCCGGCGGCCCTGCGCGCCAAGGGAATCGACGAATCCGGCCCGCGCGGCCTCAGCTTCTCCGGTCCGGACGAGGGCGGCCACGCCGAAGTCCGCAGTGCCGCTCAGGAATACGGCGACACCCCCTCGACCGGCATGACCCGCCGGGAGCGCCGTGAAGCGGAACGTGACCGGGCCAGGCAGTCCAAGCCTCCGAAGTCCAAGCGCCGCCGGTAATTTCGGCGAATGAGGCGGCCGGTTCACCGATCAGGTGGGCCGGCCGCTTTCGTGAAGGGGCGGATGCGTCCTCGGCGACGCCATGGGTGAACCCAAGTGGCCTGGCCGACACCGCAACGCGCCTCCGAGGGAGTGCGTGAGCGTCTACAGGGCGGCTTCGGAGTGCTGTTCGTAGCGCTCGCGGGCCGCGTGGACCTGATCCATGTTGTCCTCCGCCCAGTCCTTGACGGCACGCATCACGGGCTGTGACTTCTCAACAACGGGAATGAGCAGGTGGGCGAACGGCTAATCCGGCGCATACGGTCGGCTTCGTCGAAGGCCGGTTCGCACACAGCCGGGTGGCTCCGTCGAATATCCGGCCGCCCGCGCGGCGAAACGGAACGGTGATCACGCCCGCCTGCCGGTGACCAGGAGATACTCCCAGCGCATCCGCCCGCCGCCGAGATCGTGGCGAGCGGCCAGGTCGGCGAGGGCGCGGTCCAGTTCGGCAGTGCGGTCCGGGTCGCCGGCCAGGGCTTTGTACACGGCGACCGTGGGACCGTAGTTCGTTTTGAAGAAGTCACGGAACCGGTCCCCATCGGCGAAACACTCCACCGTCGCGAATTCGCGCTGCATGTGCAGGTCGGTGACGCGGTCGGCGAACAGTTCCCGCACGTGGTCGGCGGTGCCCCAGAGCAGCGGCGATTGTGCGCCGGGCGGCGGTGGCGGCGCGAACCGTTTCGTGATGGCGAACATTTCGCCGATGAATCCCTCCGGCGTCCAGTTGATCAGCCCGATCGTCGCGTTCGGTGCGGTCACTCGGAGCAGTTCGTCGGCGGCTGCCCGATGCGACGGGGCGAACATGATGCCGACGCAGGACATGGCGACGTCGAATCGGCCGTCGTCGTACGGCAGTGCCTGGGCGTCGGCGGTCTGCCAGGTGAGGCGGACACCGCGGGCGGCCGCGGCGGCCCGGCCCGCCTCGAACATTTCCGGCGTCAGGTCACTGGCGATGACGTCCGCGCCGGTTTCGGCCGCCGGAATGGCCGCATTCCCCGCTCCGGCGGCGATGTCGAGCACTCGCCGGCCGGGACCGATATCGCAGGCTCGAACCAGGCGCCGGCCCAGGCCGGGGATAACGGTCTCCGCGACCCGGGGATAGTCGCCGAGGGCCCAGAGTGCGTGTGTGCGTTCGGTGAGGTCGATGGGTGATTGCTGGGTGTGGTGGATAGCTGTCATATCACAAGCATCCGGCGGCCGCGGTAGGACCGGCCAGTTCAACATCTGTACCCGGGGCGCGCCGAGTGGTCTACTGGTGGTGTGTCCGGCTACGGGGAGTTCTGCCCGATCGCCAAGGCAATGGACGTCCTCGACGAGCGGTGGACGTTGCTGGTCGTGCGCGAATTACTCTTGGGCAGTACGCATTTCAACGAGTTGCGGCGGGGCAATCCGAAGATGTCGCCCGCGCTACTGTCGCGGCGTCTACGCTCGCTGGAGCGGTCGGGGGTGCTGCGTCGCGAGATCGGTGCGGATGGACGCGCCGCCTACATCCTGACCGAGGCCGGACGGGAACTGTCGACCGTCGTACAGGCGCTCGGAACGTGGGGGGTGCGCTGGATCGGCGATCTCGGCGACCGGGATCTGGATCCGCACCTGTTGCTGTGGGATATCCGCCGCACGATACCGGTCCGGGCGTGGCCCGATGAACGGACGGTCCTGGCGGTCGAGTTCACCGACGTACCCGGCAAGGAGGCGCACTGGTGGCTGTTGGTCGAGCGGGGTACGGCGGCGATCTGCGACTACGACCCTGGTTTCGAGGTCGCGGCCACCGTGCGTAGCACGCTGCGGCAGCTCACCGAGATCTGGCGCGGCGACCGGACCTGGGCAGCGGCGCTCCGGGACGAAACGACCGAGATCGTAGGCCCGGCGTCGATTCGGCGGCAGGTACCGCAATGGCTCGGGCAGGCGACCCTGGCGGCGACTCCGCGCCCGGAACGCGCGGACTGATCACATCCGCTGATACTCGGTAAGGTCGATGTCCAGCTCGAACGGCACCGACAGTGCGAGGCGATCGTGGTGGATGCCGGTGGGAGTGTATTGGCCGGTGGCCGGGTCCAGTTCGTAGCTATAGACCACCGCGCGACCGTCGTCATTTTCCACACGCCAGAAATGGGGGATTCCGGCGCGCGCATACAACTGCGGTTTGCGTTCGCGGTCGCGCACAATCGAATCCGGCGAAACGACTTCGACCGCCAGGACGACATCCTCGGGCAGATAGGTGGTCTGATCGGCCCCACGATCCGCCGATTCGTGGACGACGATAAGGTCCGGCTCCGGGCGTTGCCGAGGGCCCAGTGTCACCGTCATTTCCCGGCGAACCCGAAGGGCGGAGGGCGCTGAGGATCGCAGCGCGGATACGAGCAGATCGATTACCAGTGCATGGAATCTCATCTGCGGGCTCACGAAGACGAGACTCCCATCGATCAGCTCGGTGTGCGGGGGCAGGTCGGGCAGCTTGTCCAGGTCATCGGCGGTATAACCGCCGGGCGGCGGGACGACCCAGGCAGGCAGCGGCTCCGCGCTCATCAGCCCTCCCTCCTTGTCGGGACGTCTCGTGCAATGTCAAGTATCGCATTCCGCCGCCACATGCCCGCGCGCAGAACAAGAGGGTTCAGCTGCCGCCGACTGCCCAGGGATCGTTGGAATTCAGCGCGGTCAGCAACAGCCGGATCGCCGCCACCCGCCGCTCCTTGCCCGGCATTTCGTCCAGCGCGCATTCCGGGTCGGCGGGCGGACCGAGGTGGGTGCAGCCGCGGGGGCAGTCCTCGATGGCCTCGGACAGGTCGGGGAAGGCGGCGATCACGTCGTCGGGGGAGATGTGGGCGAGGCCGAAGGAACGGATGCCGGGGGTGTCGATGACCCAGCCGCCGCCGTCCAGCGGCAGGGCCACCGACTGAGTGGAGGTGTGGCGACCCTTGCCGACGCCGGAGACGGTGCCCACGGCTCGTTCCGCTTCGGGGACAAGGCGATTCACCAGCGTCGACTTGCCGACGCCGGAGTGGCCGAGCAGGCAGGTCAGCGAATTCCGAAGGAGTTCTCGAACGGGTTCCAGTGGATCGTCACGCCCGCCGTAGACGATGGTCAGATCCAGATCGGCGAATTCGGCGGCGAATTCGGAATCGGCGGCCAGATCGTGTTTGGTCAGGCATAGAATCGGTTGCAGCCCACCGGCATACGCGGCCACCATGGCGCGTTCGACGAAGCCGGTGCGGGGCGGCGGATCGGCCAGCGCCACGACGATGAACAACTGTTCGGCGTTGGACACCACGATCCGTTCGAAGGGATCGGTGTCATCGGCGGTGCGGCGCAACACCGTTCGGCGATCGGCGACGCGCACGATCCGCGCCAGCGTGTCGGGCCGGCCGGACAGGTCGCCGACCACGTCCACCCGATCGCCGACCACGATCGGCGTGCGGCCCAGTTCCCGCGCCCGCATCGCGACCACGCGGCGATCCGGATCGTCGCCGAGCACGCACCCCCACCGTCCCCGATCCACCGAAACAACCATGGCCGACACCGCATCTCGATGTTCCGGCCGGGTCTTGGTACGGGGACGCGAACCCCTGCCCGGGCGGACCCGGACATCGGATTCGTCGTACTCCCGGCGCCTCAGTGGGCCGCTCCCTCACCCGATAAGGCGCCGGCGCCCGCCAGCATCGAGTCCCACAGGGTGACGAATTCGGGCAGCGTCTTGGCGGTGGTGCCGATGTCCTCGATGCTCACCCCGGGCACGCGCAGGCCGAGAATCGCTCCCGCCGTGGCCATTCGGTGATCGGCGTAGGAATGCCACCGGCCGCCCTTCAGCGGGGTCGGCTCGATGCTCAGCCCGTCCTCGGTTTCGGTGACATTGCCGCCGAGGCGGTTGATCTCGGTGGTCAGCGCGGCCAGCCGATCGGTTTCGTGCCCGCGTAGATGGGCGATGCCGCGCAGCCGCGACGGAGAGTCGGCCAGTGCGGCGAGTGCGGCCACGGTCGGCGTCAGCTCGCCCACATCGTGCAGGTCGATATCGATGCCGGCGAGGGACTGCGGGCCACGCACGGTGAGCTTGCCGTCGTAGCGCCGCGCCTCGGCACCCATCCGGACCAGGATTTCGCGGATCACGTCTCCGGCCTGGGTGGTCAGCTGCGGCCAATGCGGAATCGTCACCTCGCCGCCGGTCACCGCCGCCGCGGCCAGGAACGGCGTGGCGTTGGACAGATCCGGCTCGACCTCCCAGTCGACGGCGTGGATCGGCCCGGGTTCGACGGTCCAGACCTGTTCCTTGCGCGGATCGGCCGGCGCCTCCACCCGGACCCCGGCCTGCCGCAGCATGTGCACCGTCATCTCGATATGCGGCATGGAGGGCAGCGGTGCGCCCTCGTGGTGCACGATGATCCCGGTCTCGAAATGCGCCGCCGACAACAGCAGCCCGGAGACGAACTGCGAGGAACCGGACGCGTCGATGGTGACCGGCCCGCCGCGCAGCGCCCCGGCGCCGTGCACGACGAACGGCAGGGTGTTGCCGTCGATGTCGACGCCGAGGCTGCGTAGCGCGTCGAGGATCGTGTGCAGCGGACGCAGCCGCGCCTGCTCGTCGCCGAAGAACGCGACATCGCCATGCGCCAGCGCGGCCACCGGCGGCAGGAACCGCATCACGGTGCCGGCCAGTCCGCAATCGACGGTGGCGTTGTGCAGTTGCGCCGGCGGGGTGACGGCGAGGGTGTCGCCGTCACCGGTGATTTCGGCGCCCATCGCGCGCAAGCCGGCGATCATCAGCTCGGTGTCCCGGCTGCGCAGGGCGCCGGAGATCGTCGAGGGGCGGTCGGCGAGCGCGGCCAGAATCAATGCCCGGTTGGTGATCGATTTGGACCCGGGCAGGGTGACGGTCGCGTGGACGGCATGGTCGATGTGGGGCGCGGGCCAGAAACTCACCGGACCATCTTCGCGCATGAGAGCTGAACCCGTGTGCAGGGAGCGCGGTTTTGTGATCTCCGACGTATGCTCGTTTAATTGCTGAACTCGGACAATTGCCGCCTCATGCGGGAACGCGCCGGTTTCCGCGGCCGATGTCACCCCACGATCGGGCCCGCACCGTTGGGTGCGGGCCCGATCGAGCGGCAGTGAGTACTTGGACGAGTACTCGGACTACTTGTGGCGGCCGTGCAGCAGCGGAACCACCTTGCGCAGCAGCTTCATGGTGCTCTTGGTGCGCTTGTAGCTCATCAGCGCCATACCCGGAATCGCGAAGCGCTGCACCGCGATCGAATGCGGGCTGGTGAACTCCAGCAGACCGGGCGCACCGTGGATGCGGCCGATACCGGAGTCGCCGACGCCGCCGAAGGGCAGCGACGCGATGGCGGCGAAGCCGAGCACCGAGTTGACCGAGGTCGCACCGGCGCGCAGGCGGCGGGCGATCTCGAGGCCGTGCTTGCGTGAGTAGACCGCCGACCCCAGGCCGTACTTCGAGTTGTTCGCCAGCTCGACCGCCTCGTCGATGGTGTCGACGGTGCGGATGGTGACGGTCGGGCCGAAGGTCTCCTCACAGACGGCGTCCGAACTCTCGTCGACATCGAGCAGGACCACCGGCTCGATGTACGGCGCGTGCACCGATTCCGGGCCGCCCAATACCGCGGTGCCGCCGTTGGCCAGTGCCGCTTCGATGTGCCGGCGCACGATGTCGACCTGCGACGGCATGGTCATCGGCCCGTAGGAAGCCTTCTCGTCGGAGCCGGCGTGCACGTCCGACAGGATCTTCTTGACCTCGGCCACGAACGGCTCGCGAATCGACTTGTCGACGTAGACGCGTTCCACGCCGGCGCAGGTCTGGCCGCTGTTCATGGTCGCGCCGTAGGCGACGGCGTCGGCCGCCGCGGCGATATCGGCGTCCGCGGCGACGATCACCGCATCCTTACCGCCGCATTCCAGCAGCACCGGAGTCAGTGTCTCGGCTGCGGCGACCATGATCTTCTTACCGGTCGCGGTGGAGCCGGTGAAGGCGATCTTGTCGACTCCCGCGCGTACCAGCGCGGCGCCGGTCGCGCCGAATCCGTTGATCGTGACGAAAACGCCCTCGGGCAGGCCGGGGTTGGCGTCCACGAACGCCTGGCCGACGAAATTGCCGATGGCGGTGGAGTATTCACTCGGCTTGAACACCACGGTGTTGCCGGCGGCCAGTGCGTAGGCCAGCGAGCCGTTGGGGGTGTAGACGGGGTAGTTCCACGGCCCGATCACGCCGACCACGCCCAGCGGGCACTGTTCGATCGACGCCGCGAAATTCGACATCAGCGCGCCGGGCGATACCTTCTTCGGCTCGAGAACCTTCTCGGCGTTCTTGGCGGCCCAGGCAATGTGTTCGAGAGCCAGCATCAATTCCAGGTACGCGTCGTCGCGCGGTTTACCGTTCTCGGCGTGGATCAGATCGCAGAATTCGTCGGCACGGGTGACGAGGCGGCTGGACCAGCGCAGCAGCGCCCGCTTGCGATCGGCGAAGCTGAGGCCGCCCCAGGTCGCGGCGGCCGCGCGGGCCTTGGCGACGGCCGCCCGCACCGCATCGTCGTCGGCGATGGGGTGGGTGGCGATGACCTCGCCCGTGGCCGGATTGAGTGAGGAGAACTCGGTGGGCCGATCGGATTCGGCTGCCTGTACCGACGCGGTGGCGGCGGTGGACTCGGTGGTGGACATGATTCGGCGACCCCTAATGAGAGAGTTGTAGCAAAAAGCTCTCATACTCGCGATGTGATGTCAATCGCCTTCAGTTGGTTTCGTCTCGTTGTGCGGGTATGGCCGAGCCTACGGATTCCGTCGGTCCCGGATGGCAGCATGGAGGTATGTGCGGCAGATATGCGACCACGGCGAATCCCGCCAGCCTGGCGGTCGAACTCGATGCCGTCGACGAGACCGCGAACGGTGCGCCGAGTGACAACGCCGCGGCAGGGAAATCGGCGCCCGGTGCGGGTGGCGCGAGTGCCGGCGACAAATCCGGAAACGGCGCCAACTACAACGTCGCCCCGACGAATCGGATTCTCACCGTCGTTCGCCGCCACGACCACGACCACCCCGACGACGACCCGGCGCTGCGGATTCGCCGCATGCGCTGGGGGTTGATCCCGGTCTGGACGAAGGCCGCCGAACCGGGGGTTCCGGCCAAGGGCAAGCCACTGTTCAACGCCCGCGCCGACCGTGCCGCCACCGCACCCTCGTTCCGGGATTCGGTGAAGAAGCGTCGCTGTCTGGTTCCGATGGACGGCTGGTACGAATGGCTCACCGAACCGCACCCCACCGGCTCCGGGAAGGCCGTGAAGCAGCCGTACTACATGTCGGATGCCCAGGGGCGCCGGTTGTACATGGCCGGCCTGTGGTCGGTGTGGCGGGATCCGGCGCAGCGGGATATGGCCCCGCTGCTGTCCTGCACGATCCTCACCACCGATGCGGTGGGCGATCTGACTCGCATCCACGATCGGATGCCGCTGATGATGCCGCGCGAACATTGGGACGCCTGGCTCGACCCCGACCGTCCGGCGCCGCGCGAACTGCTGGAACCTCCTGAGCCGCAGGTGATTTCGTCGATCGTCGCCCGGCCGGTGTCACCGCTGGTGAATTCGGTACGCAACAACGGCCCGCAACTGCTCGAACCGGTGGCGGGCGCGGGCGGTGAACAGGCCGGGCAGACCAGCCTGATCTGAACCCGGCCCTCGCTGCGCATCTGCCGCTATTCACATTTCACGGACGGCACCGCGATATTCAGTCCACATTTCACGATGTCGGCGCCCAGTTGGACGATCTTGGTGGTGGTGTCGGCGCCCAGTTCGATGATCTTGGTCGTCGTATCGCCGCCCAGCTTCTCGGCTTTCTCCGCCCTCGGATCCTTCTCCGGAGACCTCGGATCCTTCTCCGGTGAGCCGGGATGTTCGGCTTCGCCGCCCAGCGGATAGTTCGGGTTGTGGGCCGGCGTCACCACGCTCGGAGTGGCACTCGCGGGTGCGGCGGCCGCTGGACCGCATCCCAGGGCGAGCAGTGCGGCGCCGGCGGTCGCGACGAGCAGGCTTCGTACGTGCGGACGGTGGGTCATTTCGCATCACATCCTCGGTTCGAGACGAATCGGGGGAGAACGAACTGCTCGACAAGTAACGCACAGATACCGGTGTGCTTCGAGTGATTTATGTGAATGTCGTGTGTCCCGTCGCCAGTGTTGCCGCTGCGGCCTGTCACGCGCCACGACACGGGCGGCTCACTTCCCGGTGAGCCGTCCGTGATCCGCGGCGCAAACCCGTCGGCGCGCCGGAGTCGGTCGCGGGCCAGGTCG
Source organism: Nocardia nova (assembly GCF_002933465.1). GTDB lineage: Bacteria > Actinomycetota > Actinomycetes > Mycobacteriales > Mycobacteriaceae > Nocardia > Nocardia nova_B. The sequence goes on along the minus strand of NZ_PSZE01000010.1, from coordinate 98,056 downwards.
CGAAGGTCCTACCGGTCGGATCAAGTCCGTGGAGTCACCGCCGGATTCCGGTCGGCTCGCTCCGCCGCGGCGGTCTGTTCGGCGTTATCGCCGACCCTCGGCCGGGGTGGTGGTTGTGGTCACGAATTTTTATCCGTCGCAGCGCCTTTCGTGGGCGAGGGGAGGGTGAGTATCGCCGGGCGCGCGGCTTCGTAGTCGCCGACGAAGCGGTGCAGCAGGACCGCGAACTGCTCGCGGTCGGGGTCGTTCCAGTCGGTCAGGATGCGCTCGAGCATCTCGTTGCGCCGCGCGCGCAGCTGGGCGGCCATCTCCGTGCCGGCGTCGGTGACGATCAGGACGCTGGCACGGCCATCGCTGGGATCGGCCTCGCGGCGCAAGAGGCCGCGCTTGACCAGAGCCGCCACCTGGCGGCTGATCGTGGACGCATCGGAGTACATCGCCTCGGCCAGCGCGCCCGAGCGCATCGGGCCGTCGCAGAGCAGGCGGAAAATGATGCGGTAGGCCGAGAGGTCGATGTCGCCGTGTGATGCCGCTGCCGCCTGCGCGTTCGTCCGCTCCCGGATCCGCCCCAGGCGAATCAGCTGCTGTGCGATCCGATCGATCACCTGCTCGCTGTCCATATCGGACCTCCCACTTCCGCCCGATCGGCCGCATACTACTTGCATCAATCAACTATTTGTATACACCAACTAGTTGTTACATGCAAATATTTCCGATCCGGGGCGGTCGGAGCCCCGATTGGGAGAAATCAGGCGATGACGGGCGCTGTGACCGCGCCGGTCAATCGGATCAGCTCCGCGGGCGCGAGTTCGATCTCGAGGCCGCGCTTGCCGGCGCTGACGAGGACGCGATCCCAGGTCAGTGCGGATTCGTCCACCACGGTGGGGAGTGCGCGCTTCTGCCCCAGTGGCGACACCCCACCCAGGACATAACCAGTGATGCGCTGAGCCTTCGCCTTATCGGCCATGGCCGCCTTGGGTGCGCCCAGAGCCGCGGCCGCGGCCTTCAACGACAGCGAGTGCGGAACCGGGAGCACCGCGACCGCGGGCGTGCCGGTCGACAATTCGATGATCAACGTCTTGAAGAACTGAGCGGCCGTCACGCCGACCCGCTCCGACAGGGCGGTGACGGCCTCGTCCCCGTAGGAATCGTTGCGCGGATCGTGGGGATAGGAATGCACCGCATGCGGCACCTTCGCCTGGGTCAGTGCCCGGATCGCGGGTGTCGATGCGGCCATGCCGGCCACCCTAGCGGCGACGGTTCACCCCGGCAATCGCGTTTCGCCCGGGTGTGACGCGGCGTGGGAACACAGTGGAGGCCCCGCATGTTGCACGGTTCGCCAGCACAGCGCAGCTGCCTTCGCAGCCGCTCGAGATCGGAAAAGTTCGAAGGAGATGCCGGTGACCGTCCTCGTCGACGAACGCCCGGTAACGCCCGGCGACTCGCTGTCGTACCCGCTGATCGACATCATGATCCCGGACACCGGGTTCGATCGGCGACCCTCGCGCGCGGTAGATTCAGATGCTACGGCGACCGAAGGGACTTCCGTGACGAGCGACGACGAACTGGCGGCCGATCGCCCCCGCGGGGATACCGCGGGCGGTTCCCGACCGGAGGATATCGAGATCCCCGACGACCCGGTGGACGACGACCTCACGTCCGAGGATTCCGACGCTCGCGACGCCCAGGACGAGGACAGCGACGGCGATTCGACCGTGCGCTCCACGGCCGACGAGGCCGAACTCGCGCGGCGCTTCGAGCGGGACGCGCTGCCGCTGCTGGATCAGCTCTACGGTGCGGCCCTGCGGATGACCCGCAACCCGGCCGACGCCGAGGATCTGGTGCAGGAGACCTTCGCCAAGGCCTATCAGGGCTTCCGGTCCTTCCGGGAGGGCACCAACCTGCGGGCGTGGCTGTATCGGATCCTGACCAACACCTACATCAACTCCTATCGCAAGAAGCAGCGCCAGCCCGCGCAGTACCCCACCGACGAGATCACCGACTGGCAGCTCGCCGCCACGGCCGAGCACACCTCCACCGGTCTGCGCTCGGCGGAGATGGAGGCGCTGGAGGCGCTGCCCGACGACGACATCAAGGCGGCACTGCAGTCGCTGCCGGAGGAATTCCGCATGGCGGTGTACTACGCCGACGTGGAGGGCTTCCCCTACAAGGAGATTGCCGACATCATGGGGACTCCGATCGGCACCGTCATGTCCCGGCTGCATCGCGGGCGCAAACAGCTCAAGGGGCTGCTGGCCGATGTCGCGCGCGAGCGGGGGTTCGACCGGAACCGAACGGGCAACGGGGCGCGTCAGGAGGTAACCCAGTGAGCACCAGTGGGCACGAGCACGAGGATCGGGGCGCCGGGGACGAGATGGAACTGGACTGTTCGGCGGTTCTCACCGACGTCTGGCTGATTCTCGACGGTGAATGCGACGAGGCCACGCGGGCGCGATTGCAGCACCACATGGACCATTGCTCGCCGTGTATCGAGGCATACGGTCTGGAGGAGAAGCTCAAGCGTCTGCTGAGCCGCAAATGCGGTGGGGACCGGGCCCCCGAATCGCTGCGCGAGCGGCTCACTCTCGACATCCGGCGGTCGATCACCGTCACCGAAACCCGCGTCGACCGCGAGTCCTGACCGGAAACGCGAATGCGGCACGCCATCCGCGATGGCGTGCCGCATTGTCGTCTTCAGCAGTGCACCGAGTCCGCTGGGCGGTCCCGGGGCGCACGGCGAAACGGCTCAGGAGTTGGGCCGCTTGCCGTGGTTGGCCGCGTTCTTACGGCGGCTGCGCTTCTTACGCCCACGCTTACCCATCGGTATCTCCCTTCTGACCACACCAGGCTGGGGTGAACCCGCCTCAGGTGCGAGTTCCTGGGAGGAAAGGTTACATGCGTCCGCCGCTCACCCGGCAATCGGCCGGTGAGCGACCGGAACGCAACCCACGGTAATCCGCCGATCACGCGGGCGGCGGTTGTGACGGACCCGGGCGTAGGTACCGTGGGCAGAGGAGGTGCCAGGTGGACAGACAGATGACGGAGGCCAGGCAGCAGCGTCGGCGGGTGATCCTGGCCGCGGCGGCGGGTTTGTTTGCCGCGTGTGGGTATCGGGCCGCGGGCATGGAGGAGATCGCCTGCCGGGCCGGGATCAGCAAGCCCGTCCTGTACAAGTCGTTCTCGAGCAAGCTGGAACTGTATCTGGCCGTTCTGCACGAGGCGATGCGGGAATTGGAGGAGACGCTCACCGCCGCACTCGAATCCGCCGAGGGCATGCGATCGATCGTGGAGGCGTCGGTAGCAGCGGTGTTCGACTTCGCCGACACCCGGCAACGCAGTGTCGCCCTGCTGGCCGGGGCGGCCGTGGCCGACGAACCATCGGCGCAGCGCATCGCCCATCAGGCCGCCACCATCTGTATCGAGACGCTCGCGCAGGCGCTGGCACCGCACCCGCTACCGCGTGCCGAGCATGGCTGGCTGATCACGGCCGAGCTGGTCGCCATCGCCCAGTCGTGTGCGCGGGACTGGGTGGCCACCGGCAAACCCCTGCCCAAACACGATGCCATCGCCACGACTGCCAGTCTGTGCTGGGCCGGACTCGCCGGCGTGCAACTGGCGCCGAAGCATTCGGCACGCGGCGCCGGCCAGTTCCCGGTCCCGGACGCCACGGCATAGCGGGCGAACCGCCCGGCAACTGTGCGGTGCCGTTGATGCCTTGCGCCGATTCGACTTTCGCCGCTGCCACCGCATCGGCCCGCCCGTCGAACTCGACCTGCGTCTTGGGTCGCTATCAGTAGAGTGAACTCGTGAGTCCCGCGAAGATCGTGATCATCGGCGGTGGTTTCTCCGGCGTCGAATGTGCCCGTTACCTGGAACGTCATCTCAGCTCCGACGAAGCGTTCATCCAACTCGTGACACCGGATGCGGGGCTGCTCTATCTGCCGCTGCTGCCGCAGGTCGCCTCGGGTGTGCTGAATCCGCGATCGATAACGGTGTCGCTGCGGCGGGTGTTGCGCCGCACCGAGGTGGTTCCGGGGATGGCGATCGGGGTGGATCCGGATACCCGGCAGGTCGTGGTGCGCGGATCCGCGGGCGCCGAAAGTGCTCTCGACTACGACCATCTGGTGCTGGTTCCGGGCAGCATCACCCGCGTCCTCGATGTGCCCGGACTGGACGAGTACGGATTCGGGATGAAGACGCTCGCCGAGGCCATGTTCCTGCGTGACCACGTCCTGCAGCAGTTGGACATCGCCGCCGTGCGCGGCGGCGAGGAGGAGGACCGAGAGCGGCTGAACTTCGTCACCATCGGTGCCGGATACGCCGGTACCGAGACCGCCGCGGTCCTCAACAAGGTCACCCGGGCCGCCGCGCGCCGATACTTCCCGAAGCTGGAATCCGGCATGGTGCGCTGGCATCTGGTCACACACGGGGACCGGATCATGCCCGAGCTCGGGCAGCGACTGGGGGAACAGGCCACACGGAATCTGGCCGAGCACGGCATCGAACTGATCACCGGCACATCGGCGAAAGAGGTTACCGCCCACGGGGTTCAGCTCACCAACGGCCGGTTCATCCCGACCCGGACGGTGCTGTGGACCGCCGGTGTGGTCCCCAGCCCTCTCGCCGGACACCTCGGTGCGGCGACGGAGAAGGGCCGCGTCGTCGCGGAAGCCGATTTCACCGTGCCAGGGCTCACCGGTGTGTGGGCCTGCGGCGATGCGGCCGCGGTACCCGACCTGACCGCAGGTGCGGGCGCGCTGTGCGCTCCCACCGCGCAGCATGCCATGCGGCAGGGACGCCACCTCGGCAAGAATCTCGTGGCCGCGCTTCGTGGCGGACGGCCGACGCCGTACCGGCACCAGGACCTCGGGATGGTGGTAGACCTCGGCGGCGCCGATGCGGTGGCGCGCCCGCTGAAGATCGGATTGCGCGGCATCCCAGCACAATTCGTCACGCGCGGCTATCACCTCATGGCCCTGCGAACCCTCGTCGCCCGGGCCCGGGTGGCCTTCGACTGGACCGTGCACGGCCTCAGCGGCGACGACTTCCTGCGTATCGGCTACGGCGACTACAACATCCACACCATCGGCGGTTTCGAGCAGACCGGATGCTATCTGCCGGCCGAGGAAGTCCCGCGGACCTTGAAAGCGCTCTGCGACAACAACTGACCACAGGGCGTATCTCATCTCACCGGTCTCATCTCACCGGTCTCATCTCACCGGTCTCATCTCGGTAGCGAAGTTCGTGAGTTCGGATTCGACGGATCCGATCGGGCGCAGCAGATAGTCGGTCACCGCCCCAGTGTGATACCTCAACCCCGCTGCAGGTCAAGGACTTCGGACGACGACCCGGGCTTGCGACGGCGGGATTCCGCGACGGCCCGTATAGTTCGGCGCGCATCTGCTCCGGGCTCCGGCCGTGCCGGCGCCGGAAGGCTTCGCGGAACCGCAATCCACTGCGGTCCGGTCTCCGTGACCGGCGTGAAGCTCACCGATCTGCCGCACCGGCGATCGGCGATCCGCACGGTTCATGCCGCATTCTGGCGAAGGTCTGCCGTGTGTGCCCGCCACCGGTGCTGCGGCGGCCGAGCCCCGGTCCTGCCGGGCGTCAGGGCTGAACGAAGGCCCGTTCCAGGACCGTATACAGCCGGGCTCGGTCCTCGTCGCCGAGCCTGCTCAGGCATTCTCGGGTGCGGTGCATTTTCGCGCGGATCGCGTCGACGGCACGCTCGCCCTCGGATGTGATGACCAGATTGGTCACGCGGCGGTCGGATGCGCTGGCCTCCCGTCGCACGAGACCCCGCTTTTCCAGCCGGTCGATGATCCCTGTGACGTTGGACGCATCGCAAGCCAGTATCTCGGCCAGGGTGCGCATCGCGGCGGGGCCCCGGCGCAGCACCGTCAATGTCTTCCCCTGGCTCGCCGTGAGGTTCTCGCTCGCCGCCGCGACCGTGAAGTCGCTGTAGTAGACGCCCAGCGACACCGAGAGCAGCTCCATGAGCTGGGCGATATCGATGTGCGGAACCTCTGCCATGCAATTCATCCTACGTCCCGAAACTTGACCATCTCAACTATTCGCCCCTACCGTGGTAAATGCTTGAGGTTATCAACCATAAATGTTGTCAAGTTTCTACGAGGAGCATCCCGTGTCCATCACCGCGTCCGACGTCTCCCGCGCAGCGGAGATCCTGTCCCGGCCCGTTTCGCTGAACAGCCTGACCATCCCCAACCGGATCGTGATGGCGCCGATGACGCGTATGTTCTCCCCGGGCGGCATCCCGGGTGAGGAGGTGCGGTCCTACTATGCGCGCCGGGCCGCCGCCGGTGTCGGTCTGATCGTTACCGAGGGGACCTACGTCGGCCACGCGTCGGCCGGTCAGAGCGATCGAGTACCGCGATTCCACGGTGCCGAGCAGCTGGCGGGCTGGGCGAAGGTCGCCGCGGACGTGCACGCGGTGGGCGGCACGATCGTGCCGCAACTGTGGCACATCGGCATGGTCCGCAACCACGGCGAACAGCCCTACCCCGATGCCCCGGCCATGGGCCCCTCCGGCATCCGCGTGGACGGCACCGAGGGGACCGGTGAGGCGATGACGCGGCGCGACCTGGACGATGTCGTCGCCGCCTTCGCCGAGGCTGCCGCGGCCGCCGAGCGCATCGGTTTCGACGGGGTCGAACTGCACGGCGCCCATGGCTACCTCATCGACCAGTTTCTGTGGGCGCGCACGAACCGCCGCACCGATGCCTACGGTGGAGATCCCCTGGCGCGCACCAGGTTCGCGACCGAAATCATCGCCGCGGTCCGCGCCGCCGTGTCGCCCGGCTTCCCGGTGATCTTCCGCTTCTCGCAGTGGAAGCAGGATGCCTACGACGCGCGGCTCGCCGAGACCCCGCAGGAGCTCGAAGCGATCCTGGCGCCGCTGGCCGCTGCCGGTGTCGATGCCTTCCACGCCTCCACCCGCCGGTACTGGCTGCCGGAGTTCGAGGGCTCGGATCTGAACCTGGCCGGTTGGGCCAAGAAGCTCACCGGCAAACCCGCCATCACCGTCGGCTCGGTCGGCCTCGACGGCGACTTTCTGCACGCCTTCACGGGCAGCGGCGCCGAACTCGGCAGCCTCGACAACCTCCTCGACCGCCTGGAACGCGACGAGTTCGACCTTGTTGCCGTCGGCCGCGCCCTCCTGCAGGACCCGGAATGGGCAGCCAAGGTTCTGGGTGGCCGGATCGATGAACTGAAGGCCTACGACGCGGCGGCGCTGAACACATTGAGCTAGGAGTCTCGATCGCCCGGGCTGGTGCCTGTCGGCCCCTTGGGTAGGCATCGGCCAGCCACACATGGCGGGGATACGTGCTCGGGCGGTGAGCTCGGGCGGTGAGGATTTGGTGCGGGCGCTCGCACTGGAATTGGCGCCGATCCGGTCAACGCCGTCTCGGCCTGTGCGGGCCAGTGACGAGAGAAGTCACGCTAGCGGCCGCCGTGCGAGGTTTCGATTCCGAAATACGTTGTCCGGCAACCTCTCCCCGGTCCTCGCCGATATCGACGGCCCAATCTCGCGAAAAGTTGCGCTTAAGGTGTCGATGGAACTGTTCGAGCGGGCACAGCGTGTAAGCCGCGCGATCAACGGTCTGTTCCGGACATTCTGGTGGATAAACGCGGCGCTGCCGGCCGCCGCCGACCGGGTCGTGGTCGACCTGGCGGGCATCGAGCCGGCGGGCGGGCAGCCCACGAGTACGCTGCGGCGAGATCATGTCGGCTAGGTTGTCCAGCGCGGCCAGGACCCGTTTGCCGTCGCCGGTGGCCCCGAAGTCGATGGTGCGCATCATCGCGGGCAGGAACGAGCGGACCGTGGAGAACCGGCCTGCCAACTCCTCGAGCGCTGCTCATCGAATTCCGGATCCGCTTGCGGCACAAGCTCGTCTATCGCGGCCGGCGCCCTCCGCAACTCAGCCTTGGACACGGCAGTCGAATGCCACGCTCAGTCGCGCTCGTATGGCTTCCAGCTTTCGAACGCCGGTCAATGCCGAGGGCGCCATTGCCGTTCGGAGCCCGCCCGGCTTCCCCGACCGTGACCGATCCGACCACGAGGTCGGCTTCCGGTGCGTGAATGGACTGCGGTGGCAGGGAGTGCGAGCCGTGGGGAGACGATGGCATATGTCCGAGATGGAAGAATGGTAGCTCGATACTGTCCTCGTAGGGAGGAGATGCGATGTCGGCGCCGGCTAGGATGGGTCGTCCGGTGAACGCGGACGGGGAGCAGACACGCCTCCGGATCATGGCCGCGGCAATGGATCACATCGCGGAGGTCGGCTATGCCAAGGCGACCATGAAATCGATCGCCGAGCAGGCGGGGCTGACCAGTGCGGCGATCTATCACTACTTCCCGTCCAAGGTGGACCTGGTCACCGCGACGCTGAACGCGCGCCTCGATGAGGTGATGGGCCGCTTGGCGCGGGCGGTCGAGTTTCCCGGGACGCTGCGCGAGCGTTTCGTCGCACTGCTGGACGAGGCGATCGCCTGCGTGCGTGACTATCCGTCGGTGGCCAGGTTCGACGCCACCGTCTACCTGGAGTCCGCGCGCTATCCGGATCTGGGGGCTGCGGTGGCGCGCCGGGAGCGTGCGGAGAACGAGCTGTACTCGCAGCTGGTCGCTGAGGCGGTGCGGGCCGACGAGTTGGTGCCCGGTACTGATCCGCGGTCCGTGGTGGACATGCTGACGTCGCTGACCTGGGGGTTGGCTCACCTCTCGGCGACCGCCACCGCCGAACGGCATCGAGGGGCGGTGCGCGCGACCGAAGCGCTGCTGGCCGGAGTCCTGCTGATCGAACGCAATGATTAAACGAAGTTAGGCAATTTCGCCGGAATCGTTGACGTGACCGGGGCCACATCCTTAAAGTAACTCATCAATTAGTTACTTATGTCGCAGCCCAGTCACAAGGAGGTGGCCGGCCATGACCATCCACACCGAACGCCGGATCGAGCAGCCGAGCACCGGAGTCCCGTTCGCGATCACCGATTCCTCCAAAGTTCCTGCGGAAAGGTATTTTTCGCCGGAGTTCGCACAGCTCGAGAAGGAGAAGCTCTGGCCGCACGTCTGGCAGATGGCGTGCCGTCTGGACGAGATTCCGCGCCCGGGAGACTTCACCGAGTACAAGATCAACGATCAGTCGATCATGGTGGTGCGCCAGGCCGACAATACGGTCAAGGCATATTTCAATGCGTGCCGCCATCGTGCCACCGCCCTGGCCACCGACACCGGAACCTTCCACGGTGGCCAGATCGTCTGTCCCTACCACGGCTGGCGCTGGAACCTGGACGGTTCCAACTCCTACGTCTTCGCCGAACGCGGTTTCGCCCCCCACTGTGTCGAGCGAGACTCGTTGCGGCTGAGGGAATGTCAGGTCGGCGAGCTGTTCGGGATGGTGTGGATCAACATGGATCCCGAGGCCCCGCCGCTATCGGAGGCGATGGGTGAGATCGCCGAGGCGATGGGCCCGATCGGCTTCGAGCGGATGCAGGTGCGGTGGTGGCGGCATCTGATCCTGCCGGGGAATTGGAAGGTCGCCCAGGAGGCGTTCCTGGAGGCATACCACGTGATGCAGGCGCATCCGTCGCTGGCCATGGGCGCTGCCGACGACGACTTCAACCTCGATGCCTTCGGTGGCACGTTCGAGTGTTTCAAGGGTGGCCACGCGCATATGCTGCCGCTGTCCGGCGAGGTTCCGGTCGAGGGGATGACCGTGGCCGATTACTTCATCCAGTTCAACAACGCGCTGTACTTCGGCACCGACGCCTACGCCACCGATCGGGAAATGTTCATCCAGCAGGGTCTGATGGAACGTGACATCGATCCCGAGCAGTTCCCGCTGGCCTTCTTCGGCGCGCTCTACGAATACGCGCAGGGCGCCGGCATCCCCTTGCCGCCGCCGCCGACCAACACCAGCGGCTACGGCCACATCTTCCCGAACATCACCGTGTTGCCGGCCTACGGGAACTCGATCATGTACCGGGTACGCCCCAACGGTGACGATCCCGAATCGTGCATCTTCGAGGTGTGGGCGCTGCAGATTCCGGCGGCCGGTGAAGAAAGCGAGGATCGGCCGGAACTCGAGGGGCCGATTCCGGTCGAGGACTGGCCCCAGATCTTCCAAGAGGATTTCGCCAACATCACCGCTCAGCAGAAAGGGCTCAAGACCAAGGGCCTCGACGATTTGGTGCTGTCCGAACGGTACGAGGCCATGATCATCAACAGCCACCGGACCATCGACCGGTATCTGGCGCGGTGATCCGAGGTGGCAGTCGTGCGGGTGGATCCCGCCGGGTTCGACCTGACCGTCCGTGACGGTGAGACCGTCTTCGAGGCGGCGCTGCGGGTCCAGGCCCGCTGGCCGACGATCTGCTTCGGTCAGGCCCGCTGCACCGCGTGTGCGGTGCGCGTGCTCGACGGGCACGAGAACCTCGGCCCGATCCAGGACGAGGAGCGAAATATATTGCGGCAGCTCACAAATCGCCGCAGGGGTTGGTCGATGCGGGATACCCGGCTCGCGTGCCGGCTGACGGTGACCGGTGACATCACGGTGGAAAAGCGGGCGGCGCGGCCGCCGGCGGAGTCGGCAGAGATACCCGACAGTGAGGAGCAAGTGCGGTGAGCGAGCGGGAAGCGCAGACCCGGCCGGAACAGGTCTACGACGTCGTCATCGTGGGATTCGGTGGCGCCGGTGCGTGTGCGGCGATCGCGGCCGCGGATGCCGGCGCCTCGGTGCTGGTATTGGACAGGTTCTACGGCGGCGGATCGACGACGCATTCCGGCGGCGTCGTCTACGCCGGAGGTGGGACCTCCGCCCAGCGGGAAGCGGGAGTCACCGACTCCGGCGAGGACATGTTCGGCTATCTCGCCCAGGAGGTCGGTGACGCGGTCGGCACCGAGACGCTGCGCCGGTTCGTGGACGGCAGTCCCGCGATGATCGAGTGGCTCACCGCGCAGGGCATGACGTTCGAGGGCAGTCTGTGCCCGTACAAGACCTCCTACCCGACCAATCGTCACTTTCTGTACTACTCGGGCAACGAACAGGTTCCGAAGAACGCGGAGAATGCCGCCCCGGCCCCGCGCGGGCACCGGGTCCGGATGAAGAACTTCAGTGGGGCCGCGTTCTACGCCGCGCTGCGAGATGCCGCGCTGGGCAAGGGCGTCGAGTTCCGGCCGCTGGCCGAGGTGCGCGAGCTGATCGTGGCCGACGGTGCGGTGGTGGGCGTCGAATTCGACGCCCCGGACCCCGGTGTCTTCGGGCGCTGGCACAAGATCCGCACCGAGATCGCCGCCAAGGCAGAGGTGTGGCATCCGCCGCTGGGCGACCGCCTGATGGCGAAAGTCGTTTCGGCCCAACGCAAGCGAAGCACTCGGCACAGGGTCCTGGCCCGCGGCGGGGTGGTGCTGTGCACCGGCGGCTTCGGGCAGAACAAGGAGTTGGTACGACGCTACGCGCCCGCCTGGACCGAACTGTCGCCGCTGGCCGCCGGTGGGGACGACGGCGCGGCTCTGCGGCTGGGTGCGCAGGTGCACGCCGCCACCAGCCACCTGCACAAGATGTCGGGCTGGAAGTTCATCTCGCCTCCGTCGGGATTTCTCGAAGGGGTCGCGGTCGGTCTGTCGGGCGATCGTTTCGCCAACGAACAGCTCTACGGCGCGACCATGTCCGAGCCGCTGGTCGAGCGGCAGGGTGGGCGGGGATTCCTGATTCTGGATGCGGCAGGGTGGCGCAAGGCCCGGCGGCAAGCGCGTTCGCAGTGCGCGTTCTTCCAGGTCCCGCAGAGCATGTACATCTTCAGCCCGTTCGGTCATCGCCGGGCCGCCACCGTGGCGGGGCTGGCCTCGGCGTGTGGTGTTGATCCGGCCGGTCTCGAGGCGACCATCGCGCAGTACAACCAGGACATCACCGCGGGTCAGCCTGACCAGTTCGGTAAGGCGGACGAATATCGCCGGGTGTTGGACCGCGGGCCGTACTTCGCTGTGAATCTGGCGCCGCAGGTCAGCCCCGCCTACCCGTTCCCGTTCATCACCCTCGGCGGTTTGGCGGTGGATGAGGACACCGGGGCGGTGCGCCGGGCGAGCGGCGGTATCGTGCCCGGCCTCTATGCCGCCGGACGCGCGGCGGTCGGAATCTGCAGCAACAGTTACGTTTCCGGGCTGTCGCTGGCCGATGCCGTGTTCTCCGGCCGCCGTGCGGGTGAGCATGCGGCCGCGTCCGGCCGCGACGTCGAAATCCTCGAATCGAAGAATCAGGAGATCAGGTGAGTTCATCGACCCCCGCGCCGAGCCCCGAGGTGCAACTGGACATTTTCGCGACGGCAACGCGAATCGCGTTGTCGGACGAGAAATATCGGGCGTACATGTTGAGCGGCAAGATCGGCGGCATGTACTACTCGCCGCGCGGACAGGAGTTCGTCGCGGCTTCGGTAGCGGCGCATCTACGGCGCGACGACTACGTGGTGACCACGTATCGCGGACTACACGACCAGGTCGCCAAGGGGGTGCCGCTGCGAGATCTATGGGCCGAATACCTCGGAAAGGCCGCCGGAACCTGCGGCGGCAAGGGCGGGCCGATGCATGTGACCGCGCCGGAGTACGGGCTGATGGTCACCACCGGTGTCGTCGGCGCCGGCCTGCCGATCGCGAACGGACTGGGCCTGTCCGCGCAGATGCGCGGCACCGATCAGGTGACCGTGGTGAACTTCGGTGACGGCGCGTCCAATATCGGCGCCTTCCACGAGGCGCTCAACCTGGCGTCGGTGTGGCGGCTGCCGGTCGTATTCGTCTGTCAGAACAACAAATACGCCGAGTACACGCCACTGCGCGAGGGCACCTCGGTGGAGAGCATCGCCACCAGGGCGGCCAGTTATTCGATGCCCGGTGTCACTGTGGACGGCAACGATCCCATTGCGATGTACCAGGTCGCGGGCGACGCGATCGACCGGGCTCGCCGCGGCGCGGGGCCGACGTTGCTGGAGGCCATGACCTTTCGCTTCCACGGCCATGTCATGGGCGATCAGCAGGTGTACATGCCCAAGGAGGAACTCGCGGCGGCGATGGCGAACGATCCGCTGCCGCGCTTCCGGGCCCAACTGATCGAGTCGGGCGTGGCCACGGTCGAGCAGATCGAGGCCGTCGAGGCGGCGGCGGCCGCCGAGGTCGCCGATGCGGCCGAGTTCGCGTTCGACGCTCCACTGCCGGATCCGGCTGAACTCACCACCGATGTGTATGCGGAAGGAGCGGCGGCATGACCATCGCAGAACAGCCAGTGCAGACCCGGACCCTGGGCTTCGTCCAGGCGATCAACGAGGCACTGGATATCGCGCTGGAGACCGACGAGCGGGTCTTCGCCCTCGGCGAGGATATCCAGGAGCCCGGCGGCGGCGGTTTCGGTGTGTTCAAAGGCCTGGGCAAAAAGTATGGGACACAACGGATCAGGCATACACCGATCTCCGAGCAGGCGATCATGGGGGCCGCGATCGGCGCGGCCATCTCCGGACTGCGGCCCGTCCCGGAGATCATGCTGATGAACTTCACCCACGTCTGCATGGATCAGCTGGTCAACCATGCCGCCAAGTTGCGCTACATGTCCGGCGGCCGTACCCCGGTGCCGATCACCGTACGCACCGCCACCGGGGCCGGCGGTGGATTCGGGGCACAGCATTCGGACATGCTCGAGGCTCAGTTGGTGCATGCCGCCGGGCTGAAGGTCGTGGTGCCGAGTAATCCGGCCGATGCGAAAGGCCTGTTGCTGTCGTCGATTTTCGACGACGACCCGGTGGTCTTCGTGGAGATGTTCGGGCTCTACTTCGCCTCGCGCGGTGAGGTTCCGGTGGGAGACTATCGAGTTCCCTTGGGTAAGGCCAATATTGCGCGTGCCGGATCGGACGTCACCATTCTGACCTACGGTCGCCAGGTGGTGGATTGTCTGGCCGTCGCCGAACAGCTGGCCGGGGAGGGGATCGATGTCGAGGTGGTCGATCTGCGGACGTTGCAGCCATTGGACACCGAGACCGTACTCGCCTCGGTGGCCAAGACCAAGCGCGCGGTCGTCGTGCACGAAGCGGTGCGGCGCAATGGATTCGGCGCGGAACTCGCCGCGACCATTCACGCGGAGTTGTTCGGTGAGCTGGCCGGTCCGGTGGCACGCGTGACAGCGCCGAACACGCCGGTGCCGTACGCCAAATCGCTGGAACAGGCCTACATTCCGGGCCCGCCGCAGATCGAGGCGGCAGTACGCGGACTGCTGTGAGCCCCGATCATCCGATTCATCTCGAGAGGAGACGCCTCCGTGGCGCACGAACTATTGATACCCCAGCTCGGTGTGACGATGACCGCGGGAACGATCACGCAGTGGTTGGTCGAGGACGGCGAAGCCGTACAGGAGGGAGACGTCCTGTACACCCTGGCCACCGATAAGACCGAGACCGATATCGAGTCGCCCGCCGCTGGAACGCTGATCATCGTCGGCGAGGTCGAGGTGGAGTACCCGGTCGGAACGGTCGTCGGCCGGATCGAATAGGCATCTCGGCTCGCGCGGCACGGTGATCTCGTTGCCGCCAGGCGCCTCGGTCCCGCGTGGCAGGGTGATCCCACTGCCGGGCGGGACCGGCGTCGCCCAGGGGTGCTCCTGGGTAATCATGCTTGAAATATCTTGTGCAACAACGAGTTCGGACATAATCAATGAATCGGAAGGAAACTGCCGTGGCCCGAGGAATCCTGTACGTCGAGACGCGGCCCAGTGCTCCGCAGCGCACGGCGGAATACCACACCTGGTATGACGAGACTCATCTGCGCGAGGTGGTGGCGATGGACGGGTTCGTCTCGGCCCGCCGGCTCGAGCCGATCGCCGATGACGGCCCCTTCGTCGCACTGTACGAGATCGAGGCAGACGATCTGCAGGAGGTGGCCGATCGGCTGTTCGCCGCCGCGGCGGGAGGTGCCCTGCACATGTCCGATGCCCTGTGTACCGATCCGGCACCCGTCGTCCGTCTGCTGCGTACGATCACCGTTCACGAAACCGAGTCCGGTCCCGGTCGGCTTTCCACGGCCGATTCGGGCAAAGCCGCGCACTGATCCGGTCCGGCTCCGGTCGCACACCCACAGCTGCGGGGTGTGCGACCGGATGGGTTCGCGCCCGACCGATCATCTGCGATTCGACCTCGATCGCGCGCAGGCAGCCTCGGCGTCGAATGTGCCGTGGCTGCCGCCCGAACCCACGGCACGGTAGTCGTCACCGGCGTGTGCTCTGGATGCGCTGGCGCGCGGCAGATCGATCCGGCGCCGTTCATCACCGACCGGGTCACGCTCGACGGGATCGGCGAAACCTTCGCCGCGCTGTCAGCCAACTCTGGTCACTGTAAAGTCTTGGTTCGCCCCTGAGCGAATCGCCTCGTTCGCGGGTGGTCAGGCCACATTCTCAGGCAGCGCCCCGGCGACGATGCGCAGGGCCTCGCGGAGAGCCCCGTCGGCAGGCTGGCCGTCCATCTCGGATTCGTTCCAGGCCCAGTACTCCACCCCGGCGGTCAGCGCGGCGTTGAGCACCGATCCCTGGACCATCATCGGCAGGCTTTCGGGGTCCTGACCGGTACGGGCGGCGAGGATCTGAATGAGTTCTCGCGTCGCCTCGTCGTTTCCCCGCAGCCAGACCGCGCGCAGTCCCGGCTCGGTCCGCGTCAGACGGATCAGCCCCCGCAGCGATTCTTGTCCATCGGAGACGGAGAAGTTGGGGGTCGCGCCCGTGTGCAGAGCCTCCAGTAATGGTCGGTCGTTGGGCCACTCGCGCAGGCGTGTGACCAGTTCCTCGATGCCGGCGGTGAGTAGTGGCTGGACGCACTGTTCTTTGGTCGGGAAGTAGCGCCACAGGGTCCGGGTGGACATGCCGGCAGCGTCGGCGATCTCGTCGGCGGAAGTCGCCGCGACGCCCTTGCGCGAGAACAGGCGCACCGCCTCGTAGGCGATCTCCAACTGGGTCGCCCGTCGGCGGCGTTCGCTGAGCCGTGGGCGACCGGGCCCCTGGCGGTGTCCGCGATCGGATGTCGCGGGCGTGGTGTCGCCATCGTTCATGTCTGCGTGCTCAGCTGTCGCCACATACCCATCGTCCATGTCTGGTGCCTCGCTGTCGTCGACATCTCCAGTTTACCTTTTGTGTCCCTGTAGGACATTATTGTCACTGAGCGCCATAAATGGTAGCGTTCTCTCCGTCGGGGCAGACCGCCCCATTGCACGGAAGGAGTTGACATGCGTGCACTCCGGCTTCATGGCGCCAAGGATCTGCGCCTGGAGGAGGTTGCCAAGCCCGAACTGCGCCCGGGCGCCGTCGAGATCAAGGTCGAGTGGGCCGGAATCTGTGGCACCGACCTGCATAACTACACCCAGCCGTTTATCCCGGACGACTACATCCACCCGCTGTTCGGCGAGCACGGCCCGCATGTGCAGGGCCATGAATTCTCCGGCCGAATCACCGCTGTCGCGGACGACGTCCGCGATCTGCCGGTGGGCGCGCTGGTCGCGGTGGAGCCGTTGATGTCCGACGGGACCTGTCCCGCCTGTCTGCGCGGCGAGTACAACCTCTGCGAGAATTACGGATTCGTCGGCATCATGGGTGGTGGCGGCGGGATGTCCGAATACGTTGTCGTTCCCGGTCATCGAGTCCATCTGGTGCCTGAGGGGATCTCTGCCGAGGCTGCCGCGCTCATCGAGCCGCTGTCCGTCTCCTGGCATGCTGTGCGCCGCTCGGGCCTGCGGCCCGGCGACACTGCTGTTGTCATCGGCGCCGGCCCGATCGGCCTCGGCCTGTTGATGGCTGCCAAAGCGCAGGGCGCGGGCTTCGTCGCCGTCAGTGAGGTCAGTGCCGCTCGAAAGCGCCTCGCGGCGGAATTCGGGGCGGACGCGGTCTTCGACCCGACCCGCGACGATGTGGTGGCCCAGGTGCGCGAGGCGGTCCCCGGCGGCGTTCGCGCCTCTTTCGAGGCATCCGGCGCAGGTAAGCCGGCGGTCCAGGCGCTGCTGGGTGTCCTGGCCAAGGGGGGAACCGCGATCACCGTGGCATCCGGGCATCCGCTCGAGTTCGACCCGGACGCCTTGATGACCACCGAGATCAACTACACCGGCAGTTTCGGGTACAACGGCCCGGACTTCCCCGGCGTCATCGAGGCCATTCGTGACGGCCGCATCCGGCCCGATGCCTTGGTCACCAGCCGCGTCTCCCTCGAGGATGCGCAGCAGCGCGGGTACGAGGAACTGCTCAACCACGGCGACGCACACGTCAAGATCCTCGTGCACCCCTGACGCGGCGCTACTGGGTGGCGCGGTTCAGTGAGCCTCCCCCAGGTGAACGCCGTTAATTAATTGCGGCGATGTGGACGCCCAGCTTCGGCGCCCATGTCGCCGGTCCAACCTGCCCTAGAAGTGGCATGACAGGAGGTATTGCTGTGAAGATTGATATCGATTTCGACAGGTGCTGCGGTGCGGGCCAGTGCGTGCTGGTCGCTCCCGAGGTCTTCGATCAGCGCGATGAGGACGGCATCGTCGTCCTGCTGCAGGAGAATCCGCCCGCGGAACAGTACGAGAACGTACGCCAAGCCGCCGCGGTCTGCCCAGCGGCCGCGATCATGGTCCACGAATGAGCGCCCCGTCGCGGATCGCCGTCGTGGGCGCGTCGGCAGCCGGCCTGAGCGTCGTGGAGGGATTGCGGCGCGCGGGCTACACCGGGCGGCTGACCCTCATCGGCGAGGAACAGCATCTCCCTTACGACCGGCCGCCGCTGTCCAAGCAGCTGCTGGCCGGCGAGTGGGACACCGAGCGCCTATTACTGCGCGCCCCCGAGGCCATCACGGCACTCGACCTGGATCTGCGACTCGGCAGCGCGGCCGTCGCCGTGGATACCGACGCCGGTCAGATCAGCCTGGCCGACGGCAGCCGGGTCGGCTATGACGCCCTGGTGGTGGCCACCGGCACCCGGGCCCGCCGTCTGCGCGGTACCGAGGGGGTCGCCGGAGTGCATGTCTTGCGCACCCTGGAGGACACCCTCGCCCTGCGCGAGGACCTGGCCGCGAAACCGCACCTGCTGGTGGTCGGTGGTGGGTTCGTCGGGGCCGAGGCCGCCGCGGTGGCCCGCGGCATGGGCTGCGAGGTCACTCTCGTCACCGACACGGTCCAGCCCATGAGCGACGCCCTCGGGGAGGAGTTGGGGGCCATGCTCGGCGCTGTGCACGGGGAACACGGCGTACGCATCGAGACCGGTGTCCTCGTCGACCAGGTTCTTACGGCCGACCGGCGGGCCAACGGAGTCCGTCTCGCCGACGGCCGCATCATCGACGCGGACGCGGTGCTGGTCGGCATCGGCGCTCAGCCGAATGTGGAGTGGCTCGCCGACAGTAGCGTCCCGGTCGGCAATGGGGTGGAGTGTGACGCCACCCTGTACGCCGGTTCGGGGGTGTGGGCCGCCGGCGATGTCGCCTCCTGGCTGCACCCGCACACGGGTGAGCGGAGGCGGATCGAGCACCGAACCAATGCCGCCGAGCAGGGCCTGGCTGTCGCCCGCAACATCCTCGCCGGGCCCGACCGCGCGACCCCCTTCGACTCGGTGCCGTATGTCTGGTCCGACCAGTACGACCTGAAGGTTCAGATATACGGCCGGACTCGGGGCGCCGACCAGATGCGGATCGTCGAGGGCAGTCTCGACGATCGCAAGCTCGTCGCGCTCTATGGCAAGGACGGCCGAGTATGCGGCGTCGTCGGCGTGAACCTTCCCCGCGCGACCCGCGCTTACCGGAATGCGGTCGCGGAAGCAATCCCTTTCGAAGAAGCGAGTGCAGCATGACGAACCACATGAATCTCCGGGCCGGTGTGGTCGGTCTGGGCATGATCGGCGGCGGGGTAGCCGTCAGCCTGGCCCGCCGCGGTCGCGTCCCGGCGGTGTACGACGTCCGCCCGGACGCCTCGGCGGATCTGGCCGCCGTCCCCGACCCCCTGGGCTCACCCGCGGAGGTGGCCAAGGAAAGCGACGTGGTGATGGTCGCGGTCGTCAACGCGGACCAGGCTCGCGAGGTCATCGGCGGCGAGAACGGGTTGCTGTCCGCCGCCCACCCGGGGCTGACGATCGTTCTGCAAGCCACCGTCGCGCTGCCGGTCGTGCACGAGCTGGCCGCCTTGTGCGCCGCCAGCGGCGTCGGCTTCCTGGACTGCGGGGTGACTCCCGGCGACAAGGCGGCCGAGAACGGTATGGTCGCCATAATCGGCGGCGACCGGGCCACCGTGGATGCGGCGCGACCGGTGCTGGACGATTGGGCCAAGAAGGTCGTGCATTGCGGCCCGGTCGGTGCCGGCATGGCCACGAAGATCGCCCGCAATGTCATCACCTACGGCAGTTGGCGCACCGTTGCCGAGGCGGCTGCCCTGGCCCGCGCGGCGGGTGTGGACACCGCGCGCCTCGCCGAGGTCATCGACACCGCCGACCCCGAGGGGCGCACTCTGCTTCAACTGCTGCGCTCGCAGGCTCCCGACGGGACCCTGCCCGAAGCGGTAGGCCGCAAGATCGAGCCGTTGATGACCAAGGATCTGGCAGCGGCCCGCGATCTGGCCGCCAGCCTCGGTGTCGAAGTTCCGTTGGTCGAGGTTGCCCACACCCGGGCCCGGCAGACTCTGCAGCTGGACCAGGAGACGGCCCCGGCCGAGCCGGAGGACCTGCACGAATTCGGCCTTCAGATGATGGACCAGGTCTACGGTCCCGGGTTCAGCGAGGGCGTTCAGGGGAGCAGCGACCCGTTCGTGGACCAGACCGTCGACTACCTTTTCGCTCAGGTCTGGTCCCGGCCCGGCTTGTCGGTCCGGGACCGCAGGCTGCTTACTCTCGGCGTCGCCGCCACCGTCGGCCGCCCCGAACTCATCCAGATAATCGCTGGCGGCGGCCTGATCAACAGTGAGCTGACCCCCGACCAGCTGCGTGAGGCCGCGCTCCACCTGGCCGCCTACACAGGCTGGTGCAAAGCCACCGCGACACATGCGGGCATCACCGCCGCCATCGATTCCCACACCGCGAAGGAGCAGAAGTGACCGAGACCCTCATCGACCAACCCGTCACCCGTGACCCCAGCAATCCCCTGGACCCGCCCGCGGAGTACACCCAGCTGCGCGAGGACCAGCCGATCGTCAAGGTGCGCTTTCCCAACGGCCTGACCGGCTGGATGGTCACCCGGTTCGAGGAAGGCAGCCAGGTCTTCACCGATCCCCGCCTGTCCGCGCTGCGCCCCCGGCACGACACCCCCGAAGGCGAGGTCGCCGAGGCCGGCGAGGACTCGCCGTTCGACGCCGGATTCGTCCACATGGACGAGCCCGACCACGGCGTCTATCGGCGGTTGCTCACCGCACGCTTCACCCCCAAGGCAGTCCAGGCCAAGCTCCAGCCTTATATCGACAAGATCGTCGACGAGCACCTCGACGCGATCGCCGCGGGCCCCGAGACGTTCGACTTCGTCGAGGCCATGTCGTTGCCCATTCCGTGCCTGGTGATCTGCGAGTTGCTCGGAGTTCCCTATGCGGACCGCGACGGCTTCCACGATGCGACCATGGATCTGATGGATATGGGCAAGCCTCGTGAGGTGCGCGACAAGGGTGCTCACTGGCTGATCGACTACATCACCGCGCTGGTCGCCGACAAGCGCCGCACCGGTGCCACCGACGGCATTCTCGCGGAGCTGATCGACAAGGCCGAGGGCGAGGACGCGGTGCTGACCGAACGCCAGCTGATCGGCTTGGGTGTGCTGCTGCTGTTCGCCGGGCATGACACCACGGCCGCCATGATGGGCCTGTCCACGCTCACTTTGCTCACCCACGATCAGCAGCGCAAGGATCTGATCGAGCATCCGGAGAAGATCGGCAACACGGTCGAGGAGCTGATGCGCTACCTGACCATCGTCCAGTTCGGTCTCGGCCGGGTGGCCAAGGAAGATCTCGAGATCGGTGGCGCTCAGATCAAGAAGGGCGACCTGGTCGTGGTTGCCATGAATGCCGCCAACCGTGACCCGCGGGCCTTCCAGGATCCCGACACCTTCGACATCGACCGCAAGATGGCCCGCCACATGGGCTTCGGCTACGGCGTCCACGCCTGCCTCGGCCAGAACGTCGCCCGCGCCGAATTGAGGACGGTCCTGCCGAAGCTCTTCCAGCGTTTCCCGAATCTGCGCCTGGCCACCCCACTCGAAGAGGTCCCGATGGACTTCACCGGCACCAACTACGGCGTTCGCAAACTCATGGTCACTCGCTGAGCCCGGTGTGGCGCCGGCGCGACGTTCCCGGCGCCGCGGGGGCGGTACCCGGCCTTTTCGACGCCCTGTCGTCGAAAGGCCTTCGGGTCGAGGGGATGGCGTTCGAGACGGCATTGATACCCGTGAAGCGCTCGCGGCCGCCGGGCAACTCGTCGTCGGCGTAGATAGTCTCGGCCGGACTCGCATCGGCGCACGCTCTGCGGTCGATACAGGTCTGCGGATCGATGTAGAGCATTTCCGCGACAGCATCGCTATGTCGCTAGGAAGTCGATGGGGCGAGGTGGTCCTCACATTCGTTGCGTCCCAGGTGTTTCGGCCAGCTTGGTCGGGTAGCTGGGACGGCGGCGGGTTCCGGCTGCGGCGGTTGGATGCATTATCACCTAATGAGTACACCTATTGTACTAGAGTGAAGGAACTCCCTGATCAGCCGGCGCAGCCGACCGCGGACGCCCATCCTCACGATGTTGTCGCGCAGTCGGGGGAGGCCGGGTTGATGACGCAGAAGCTGCCTGAACGGCTCGAGGTCAGGCCGGGGCTGCCCAAGACCAGGCTGGGGAGTTGGGCAAACAACCGCTGCGCCGCCGCTTCACGGCTGAGTAAAGCCCCGGAAAGGGTATGACATGGCAGGAACGGAATTGACCGGCCGGAAAGTGATCATCACCGGCGGGGCCAGCGGTATGGGTGAGGGGCTGGTGCGGGCATTCCCGGCGTTGGGCGCCGAGGTGGTGTCGCTGGATCTGACGGCCGATGCGGGCGAGAAGATCGCTGCCGACGCGGGCGCCGCCTTTGTCGCCTGCGATGTGTCTCGTAAGGAGTCTGTGGACAGTGCGATCGCGCAGGCGGCAGCGCTGCTCGGCGGGCTCGATGTCCTGATTCACGCGGCGGGGATCGCCCCGGGCGGCGCGGCGGAAGAGATCGAGACCGGGGTGTGGGAGAAGGTGATGGCGGTCAATGCGACCGGCACTTTCTTGACGAACCAGGCTGTGTTCCCGTATTTGAAGGAGCGGGGTGGCCGGATCATCGACTTCGCCTCCGCAGCGGGCGTACAGGGGTATCCGAACAAGGCGGCCTACGCCGCGAGCAAGGGGGCGGTCGTAGCGTGGGTGCGGTCGATCGCGGTGGAGTGGGGCAAGTACGGAATAACGGTCAATGCCATCGCTCCTGCCATCTGGACGCCCATGTACGACAAAACGCGCGCCGCGATGTCCCCGGAACAACTCCGTGAGCATGATGCGATGATGGCGAAGTCTGTGCCGCTGGGTGGCCGTCTCGGCGATATCGAGCGCGACTTCGTCCCCGTGCTGGCGTTCCTCGCCGGAGAGGGGTCTCGTTTCATCACCGGTCAGATCCTGCCCGTCGACGGCGGAACCCTGATGATGCGCTGACCCCTCTTCGCCT
Source organism: Nocardia nova (assembly GCF_002933465.1). Lineage (GTDB taxonomy): Bacteria > Actinomycetota > Actinomycetes > Mycobacteriales > Mycobacteriaceae > Nocardia > Nocardia nova_B. The sequence continues at coordinate 75,367 of NZ_PSZE01000010.1, read as the reverse complement.
ACATTATGGCTGGTACAACTCCCAGCGCATCCAGAAGAAGCTGGGTTGGCGATCACCGGACGAGTGCCAGCCGTTGGGCAGGATGGAGTTCTCGTAGCCGTCGCGGCTGGCCCGGTAGACGGTGTTGACCGAGATCGACAACCGTGGAGTGGCCGATGTGTGCAGAGCGATTTGCGAATGGTCGCGAGCCTGCCCGCGGCGACCGACGCCGTGTGGCCCGCCACGGGTGGCGCTGTGACCTTTAGCGATGGGTGGCGCGGTTATCCAATCGGTTGTTGTTGCTGTCAGCTCCAGGTTCCAGGAGGGCGGGCAGGAACGGTCAGTTCGGCGACTACGCCGTAGTGGTCGCTCGCTTGAACCCCGCCGTGTGGCTGGACACCGATCAGTTCGACAGACCGCACCGCGAGCGTCGGCCCGAAACTCCCGCCGCGCACCATCACGTAGTCGATGCGCCGTCCGGCGGCGGAGAACATGTCGCCGCGGGCGACCAGCGGGTTGTCCGGGGTGAAGGTATGCCCGGGATCGTTGGGTCGCAGCATTTCCCACGGATCGTGATAACTGACGCTCACGCCTTCCAGTGACTGGCGGCCGGTCCAGAACCGTACGCTCGACGAGTCCGGGGTGGCGTCGAAGTCGCCGACCACGACAACGTGGTCGTCACGGTCGTCGAGTACGTCCTCGATGAACCGGGCCGCCTCGACCGCCTGCAACTCGCGTTCATGTTCGTAGTCGAACTGGAAGACCGGTTTGTGGTGGGCGATGTGCAGTGTCCCCAGTGGTTGCGGAGCGCGGACCTCGGCGACGACCACCGCCGACCACGGGAACACCGCCGCGCGGTCGGTGACACCCAGGCTGTGCTCGTGAATCTCGTTGAACGGCCAGCGGCTGGCCAGCGCCAAGCCGACACCATCGGGTGTTGTCCGCGAGTGCCACGCGACGTGCCAGCCCGGGCCGAGCAGATCCGCGATGCCCTGTTCTCGGTCCTCGCCGGCGTCGACTTCTTGCAGGGCGACGATGTCGGGGTCAGCTGCCCGTAACTGCTCTGCCACAACCTTTCTCCGGTCGTGCCAGTCGGCGAGCAGCGGCGACAGGACATTGAAGGTTGCCACACGCACGGAACCGACTGATACTTCGGGGCTGGTGTTCGGCGTCGGATTGGTCACGATGGACATGGTCCCAGACGCAACGTAGTTCGCGATGTGACCGGAATACGCCGGTAAGGCCGGGCCGGAAGTTGCGCTGGTGATGCGGATGATGGCGGCGCGGGTTTGTTCGTCGCTGGACATGGGTTGGTGTGGTGGAGGAACCCGACACGGTTGTGGAGCTGGGGGTAGCGGGCGAGACGGCGTTCGAAGTCCCCAAACCGGTAGCTCGGCCACTGCAGCGTGTGGGATAGGCATTCTCACACGGTCAGGCCGAGATCGGATCCGTTGTTGCTCTGTTCTCGCGGTGTTGCCGGGTTGTGCCCGTCGTGGCGGGCAGTGCAGTGGGGACAGCTGTTTCCGCGAAGGTGGTGCACGGTGGAGGTGCGGGGCGGCGATGCGTGCGGGGTGAAGCGGCGGCGTTCGAAGTTCCAGAACCGGTAGATCGGCCATTGGATGGTGTAGGCCAGCCACGCTCGCACGATGAGCACGTGGTGAGAGGGCTGGATGAGATAGCCCTGGTTGGCGATGGTGCGTAGTCCGCACTGCTGGTATCGCCACCACTGGCGCGGAGGTGTGCGGTATCGGCGCGCGGAGGTGCGGGCGTGCATGTGCACGGGGCGGTCGATGCGCAGGCCTTGTTTGCTCACACACAGCGCGAGGTCGAGGTCTTCGACGATGTCGGCTCGCATGCAGACGTCCGCGCGCACTTGCTGCCAGGCGCTGGCGCGGATGGCCATGTTCGCGCCGAACATGTTGGCGACGGTGCGGCTGGGCCGGCCGCGTCGTTGCTGGAGTCGCACAGCGGTTTTCAGGAAGAAGCCGAGGGGTGAGTCGTGGAAGGTGAGCGGGCCGGTGAGTGCGGCGGTGCCGGGGTGGGAGGTGAGGTGCTGGCGGATGGCGCGGGCCCAGCCCGGCGCGACGAAGGTGTCGGCATCGGTGCGCGCGATGATCTGTCCGCGCGCGTGGTCGAAGCCGGTATTGCGCGCCCACGCGATTCCCGGGCGGGGTTCGTCGAGCACAACGATCCGGTCATGAACGCGGCTGTAGTCGGCGACGATCGAGGCGGTGGCGTCGGTGCTCGCGTTGTCGACGACCACGATTTCGTCGATCTCCTGTTGCGCCAGCAGGTGATCGAGCACCGCGGCGATGGACTGTTGTTCGTTGAACGCGGGCACGGCCACCGACAGCACCGGCATGGAATCTGGCAGGGGCACAACAGCTCCTGATCTGTATGGGTACAGGGAAACGACACGCACTGGTTGGGCGGCCACGCGTTTCGGCGCCGCCCCCGAGCGCCCGGCACCATCGTGGTGACACAGGTCCCCACCGTCGTGCCCGTCCAACCGTGTCGCCGAAGCCCGAAGTGCCACGGCGCCACAGTCATTCGCAGCTGCTCAGCGCATGGATCGGTGCCGGATGCCGACCGGTCGCGCCAGCCAGCACCTGCGGTTTGCTTCGCGCGACGCCCACCGGCCGGCCGGTCACCGCAGGGGGGCCGGAACCGACCGCAGGCCCGCAAACACCCCCCACGCCCCCGATCTCAGCCGGGTGAGGTGGGAAACAAAAGACTTCGCACACAATTTTCCTGTGTTTTTTCGGCACCGGATACTAATAGTGGCGATCTCCACAGGAACGAAAGTTCATCGCAGCCTTCTCGAAGCGTGAGGCCGGTGCGGAAGTCGCGTGGAATACGTGTTCGCGAGTCATTGTTTTGGCTTTCTGGGCGATTTTTGATTTCCGGAAGCTGTGTGTAATGTTCCGGCTCGGGCTCAGGCAGGAGCTCCACTCGGAAAAACCATCAAAGTCCTCGGAGGGGGTGATTACCCGTGATTCTCACTTTCGTTGTGAACCTGCTGCACTCGCTGCTCGGCATCGTCGGACTGTGATTGCGAAACCGGTCGGCTCCCCACGCCGGGGCCACGGCCGGTCCTCTCCCCGATCGCCATAAGCGCTGTTCAGTTCCTATTCTGCTGGTAGGCGCAGCGTGGTGGCAAACCAGACCAGGGGCCATCCACACCCCTGAGTCACGCGTGATCCGCACACCGGAACGCAGTGCACTGATCGAATCCGGCGGTTTATCAGCACTGCATTCCTTCTCGATGCAACCGAACTTATCTACCGGCAATCCTTATCGCCGGTGAATAATTCAGTTGCTGGCCGAGGTGGCATTTCGAGATACCCATTTTTTCGAGCGCGGGTGGCTAATCGGCGTACACCACGCCCGTGCCGAAATACATTCGGGTGGATCCGACACCTCCGCCATTCGGTAAAAAGGTTGGGTGGCGCCATGGCTGCCCGAGCCGCAGCCTCGGCGCCCTCAACCTCGCCCGACCGCCTTCGGACTCGACACCGAAACCCCTGGAACAGAAGGGGAACCCCAGGTGAGACCGAGATCGACTGCCCGCCCGCATCCCAGCCCACGCGAGCAGACATGGCAGTTCACCGATTTCGGTGACACACTCATGATTTCGATACCTCCGGGCACAGTGGCTCGTTGCCGGGCGTCGCTGGTGCGGGTCGCTTCGCCGGCGAGGTCGTCGTCGAATCCGACGAGGACACCGAGCTCGGTCAGGGTTTCATCGCCGGTGTCGACCCGGCGCAAGGTATGGGGCATGGTGCGAGCGGCGTCGGCGATGATGTGGGCGTCGCGGGCGTCGGTCTTGGACTGGCCCGGGTAGAGGTCGGCGATGCGGCGCATCGACAACCCGGGCAGATAGGCGATGTCGTGACCGCAGGCGCGGGCGACGGTGACCGGCAGCGCGCCGATGGTGTTGGGTTGATCGACCACGATCAACAGCCGGCCTCGAGCAGCGCGCTGGTCGAACACTGCCCGCAGGCGGGCTTCGTCGTTGGGCAGGGCTTTGTCGAAGAGTCGTTTGCCGTCCGGGTCCAGGCCCACGGCGTGGTGTTCGCCCTTGCCGACATCGATGCCGCAGAACACGGCATATGCCTGTGTCACTTCGTGTTTCCTCGTCAGGTGAGAAACCGCTGGCGGAAACGGTCACCGATCGAAGCGTCGACGCCCGGCACCCACGTTACGAAGAGACCTGAGTAGCGGCCCTGTCCCCATCAGCGGTCCGTCGACGCCACCGGTACCCGGCGACACCACCCCCCGGATCATGCGTTCGACTGGGGGAAGAAGTCATACCAGGCCCGGTGACCGTGGGCCCGGTCTTGAGCCCACGAACAAGGTAACGGGGACACCACGGGCATCGATCTGGTCGGCCGTGCGGTGGCGGCCGCGCGAGGCAAGGCGCGGTCGGCGGGTGTGGAGGCAAGGCTGATCGAGGGGGATGTGACCCGGCTACCGGAGCTGGGTCTGGGTGGGCCGTTCGATCTGCTGCTGGATATCGGTTGCTACCACAGCCTGTTCCCGGTCGCGCTGCGTGATGATTACGCCCACGCGGTCACCGAGGCCGCCGCGCCAGGGGCGATGCTGCTGCTCTACGGGTTCCTGACCGATCGCAAGCCCGAGCACACCGTTACCGGCGATGAACTGCGCCAACGGTTTTCGGGGTGGGAGTTGCTCGGCGAAGACGGCGGCGTCAACTGGCTGCCGACCACCGCGTTCCGATTGCGCCGCCACACCGCCAGCCGACGCTGATGCGAGCCCGGCGGCTGTCGGGTCGGATTCCCAAGGGCTCGTGCGGTTGTCAGTCACAGCGCGGGAGCCGGAGAGGGGTGGCGGGTGTGTGGTCGTGCGGTGAGTGCGGCGACGGGGACGACGGCGAGGGCCATGGTGGGGTAGCTGGTGGCGGCGACGATGAGTCCGGAGCTCATGCCGCCGGTAGCTCCGGCGAGGGCGACGGAAACATCGACTGCGCCTTGGGTTTTGGCGCGTGTCGCGAGCGGCACGGTGTCGGTGATGATGGCGGTGCCGGCGAGGAGGCCGAGGTTCCAGCCCAGCCCGAGCAGTGCCAGGGCGACGGCGAGGACGGCGATGGAGTCGCCAGGAGCCAGAGCGGCGAGAGTGCCGGCGGCGAGCAGGGTCACTCCGGAGGCGGCGGCGATGGGGAGGCGTCCGTAGCGGTCGACGAGCCACCCGGTGATCGGTGAGGGCAGGTACATGGCGCCGATGTGCACGGCGATCACCAGGCCGGCTGCGGCGGTGTCGTGGCCGTGGGCGAGCATGTGGACCGGGGTCATGGTCATGATCGCCACCATCACCAGCTGAGTCAGCGCCATCACGAATCCACCTGCGGCCACACCCTTCCCGGCAGAGGTGGTCGGCGCCTCAGGTGTGGCGTCGCCCGAGCCGATGTCGGCGGTGTCGAGTTGCCGTGCGAGCAGCAGCGGGTCAGGGCGTAGCCAGACGGTGAGCACGAGTGCGGCCAGGGCGTAGGCGAGCGCGGCGAGGATGAACGGTCCGGCCAGCACGGGGATGGCGAGGGTGCGGGCGAGGCTGCCGGTGGGGGCGGCGAGGTTGGGGCCCACGACTCCGCCGAGGGTGGTGGCCACCAGCACGGTGGACACGGCCCGGCCGCGGTGGGAGACCTCGACGAGGTCGGCTCCGGCGTAGCGGGCTTGCAGGTTGGTCGCGGTGCCCGCGCCGTAGACGAACAGGGCGATGAACAGCAGGACCGGGTTGTCGAGAACGGCGGCGGCGATGACGCCGAGGCTGCCGAGCGCGCCGATCAGGTATCCGGTGGCCAGGCCGGGGCGTCGCCCGCGGGCCTGGCAGATGCGCCCGACCGCCACGGCGGCGAGCGCGGAGCCCGCGGTGACCAGGGCGCTGGGCAGTCCGGCCAGGCTGGTGGAGCCGAGCATGTCCTGGGCCAGCAGCGCGCCGACGGTGACCCCGGCCGCGAGCCCGGCGCCGCTGAGGATCTGCGCGGACACCAGCACGGTGAGGGCGCGGCGTTGGATTCGGTGGGTGTCGGGCGGGTCGGGGTGGTGCAGGGCGGTGGCGTCGACAGACATCGGAAGGTGTTCTCCAGCAGTGCCGTCCCGCGCGTCCCGGTGAGGATGCGCGCGGGTGAGGTGGGAGGTCAGGCTGGGGTGGTCCAGCGGTCGAGCCAGTCGCGTTCCTGCTGCTCTTTTTCCTGGTGGTAGGCGGCCGACGGGGCGTGGAGGGTGACCTGGGGTGCGGGGGTGGCCAGGAAGTCGCCTTCGCCCTTGGCGGCCAGGCCGTCGCCGAGTTCGACGTAGCAGGCGCCGTGGCCGGTGAATCGGGTATCGGGGGCGTCGTATCCCAGGAAGCGGGCCGCCTGGTGGGCGGCGACGCGGCCTTCCTCTTCGGCGAAGATCGCGGCCTTGGGCAGCGGTTTGCCGTTGGCCAGCATCAACGCGGTGGCATCACCGACCGCGAACACCCCCTCGGCCGCCGTGGCCAGGGTCGCCGGATCCACCGGAATCCAGCCCGCAGGCCCCAGACCGGTCGAGGCCAGCGCCGCACCCGGCGCGTGCGGGGGCACGACCGCGAGCAGGTCGAACGACTCGCGTGTGCCGTCGGCGAATTCCACCGCCCGCGCATCGGGATCCACGGCGGTGGCCGGCATCTGCCCGTGGAACCCGATGTTCTTGGCTCCCATCATCTCCACCAGGGCGTTACCGACCGCAGGCCCCGCGACCGGCATCGGCAGCGGGTCCGGAGTGAACACGTCCACCGATACCGCGCCGGTGGCGTGGCGGTCGCCGAGCTGGTCGGCGATCAGGAACGCGGCCTCGAACGGAGCGGCTGGGCATTTGAACGGTACCGCCGCCACCAGCACCAGCACCCGCCCCGACTCCATCTCCTCGATGCGGTGATGCAGATCGGCGGCGGTGTCGACGCTGTAGAACTGGCCCGCGACTCCGGCATCGAGGGCCTGTGGCAAGCCCGGCAGCTGGGCCGGATCCAGCTGCGCGCCGAGCGCGATCACCAGCGCGTCGTAACCGATCGATCCACCGTGGCCGTAGTTCACGGTGCGGGCGGTGGTGTCGATGGCCTCGACCTCGCCGGTGATCAACTCGACCCCGGTCAGCGCTTTCGTCTCCGGCTGCATGGTGGCTTGTTGCGGGGTGCGCCAGCCGCGCAGCACCCACAGCATCGACAACCCCAGGCTGCTCTGGAATGTGCGGTCGATCAGCACGACTCGATCTGTGCCGGGAAGGATTTCGCGTAGTTCGGCGGCGGCGGTCAGCCCGCCCACTCCCGCGCCGAGCACCACAGTGGTTCTACTCATCACTTCGTGCCTTTCGTGTTCAGACGTTGATGACCTGGTCGGCCCAGGCGGTCCATTCGGCCAGCTCCGCCATCGACGAACGGTGCGCTCCGTCGATCAGCTGGTCCTCGCTCATCCCGCGGGCGTCCATACACGCCCCGCAGTTGCCGATCTCCCCACCCTTGCCGGTCAACGCGGTGGTCATCTTGGCCAGGTTGTAGAACCCATTGGGCACCTTCTGACCGGCGGTGACGGAAATGACGGCGTCGGCGAAGTTGAACACCCGCACCGCGTGCCCGGCATCGAGCAGCTGCCGGGCCCAGCGGATGCCGTTGTAGGTGCGTTCGGTGCCGTAGGGCGGATCGTGCAGAACGAACAGATAGTTCACGGTGACCTCCCGGTCGCGCCACCACCGGTCAGCTCGAGGGGTGGCGAATACAATCGACAGCTGAAACGTTGTTCCATAGAATTATGGAATACGGTATTCCAAGGAATAGTGGAGAAGCAACCGTGAGTGAGCTGTCCGGCCGTAAAGCCGCCCTCTTCGACGAGATCGCCCGCGTCGGCAAAGCGCTCGGCAACGGGCGCCGCCTGCAGATCCTCGACCTGCTCGCCCAGGGTGAGCGCACCGTCGAGGCGATCGCGACCGCGACCGGGATGAACCTGACCACCGCCTCGGCGAACCTGCAAACACTGAAAACCGGCGGGCTGGTCGAAGCGCGCCGCGAGGGCACCCGCCAGTACTACCGCCTCGCCGGGGCCGATGTCGCGCAACTGTTCGCTCTGGTGCAAACCGTCGCCGACGCCCACCTCGCCGATGTCGCCCGCGCCGCCGCCGACGTCCTCGGCTCACCCGACGACGCCATCACTCGCGAGGAACTGCTGCGCCGCCGCGACAGCGGCGAGGTCACCCTCATCGACGTGCGACCCCACGAGGAATACGAAGCCGGGCACATCCCCGGCGCCATCAACATCCCCGTCGGCGAACTCGCCGACCGCCTCGCCGAACTCCCCACCGGCCGCGACATCGTCGCCTACTGCCGCGGACAGTTCTGCGTCATGGCCCCCGACGCGGTCCGCATCGCCCACAACGCAGGCCACGACATCAAACGACTCGACCAGGGCATGCTCGAATGGGCACTCGCCGGACTACCGGTCACCACCCAACCCGCCTGACAGTGCGAAACGCGCACCGGTCACCCACCGCCCCGGGGACACGTAATCGTGTCGACGGTCACCTGGGATGAGGCAGGGGCGAGGGTTGGAATCGAGGTGATCGTAGCCCTCCCCAGCCCTGCGGCTGGTTCCTAGCATCGACGGTCGTGGAGACTTTCGTGTTGGCCGGGGGATGTTTCTGGTGTCTGGACGCGGTGTATCGGAGCCTGCGCGGGGTGACCGACGTGGTGTCCGGATACACCGGCGGCACCGATCCCGACCCGACCTACGAACGGGTGAGCACCGGCGACACCGGACACGCCCAGGCCGTCGCGGTCACCTTCGACGAGACGATCATCCCGCCCGAGATCATCCTCGACGCCTACTTCACCCTGCACGACCCGACACAACTCAACCGCCAAGGCGACGACATCGGAACCCAGTACCGATCCGCGATGTTCCACCGCGACCCAGCGCAACGCGCACTGTTCCAGGCCGCCGCCGACCGAGCCGCCCACTGGTGGGACGCACGCATCGTCACCGAGATCACCCCGATGGGCACCTTCCACCGCGCCGAGGACGAACACCAGAACTTCTTCGCCCGCAACCCCGAAGAGGGCTACTGCCTCGCAGTAACCCAGCCGAAAGTCCTCAAAGTACGCAAACGATTCACCGACTACCTCCGCTGACAGCACGGTCACACGCTGCGGGTCATGCCCACTGTCGTGCGAGCGCAACCGAACTCGAAAGGGGCAGGGCGGCCGGACGCCACCCACGGGCGCGGTGTCCGATGTCCGTCGCCCCCATTCCGCTCGCGCGCCGAGTCCGGATCCGCCTCTCGAGGTGAGCCGGTAGCTGGTCGGGTTGCAGCGCGTTCGGAAAGCACCGGCATGCCGAATGCCGCACATTCGCGAGGCCCGGTGTGCGATCTGGGGAGGCTGCCGGGATGGTTCCGCTGACGGGACCGGGTGTGGTGGTGGGGTCGCGGTCGGGTTGACGGTCGCGGTATTGACCACCCCGGTCGGTGTTTCCGGCGCGGTGTTCCTGCTGCCGGTCCAGATCAGCGTGCTCGGTGTGCCGAGTCCTGCTGTGACACCGACGAACCTGTTGTTCAACGTGGTGTCCATCCCGGGGGCACTCGTTCGCTTCCGCCGCCGGGGCTCGTTGCGCAGTCCACTGACTCGTCTCTTGCTGATCGGCACCCTGCCCGGAGTTGTCGCAGGCGCGATCATCCGCGTGTTCCTGCTCCCCAGCGCCGGCGTGTTCAAGGTCATCGCTGCGACCCTGCTGTTCCCGTTGGGAGCGTGGTTGTGCCTGCGCACAGCCTCGCGAGACCGCGCCCGCAGACCACGCCCATCGACCCTGTTCACAGCCGCGATCGCGCTGGTGGTCGGAGTGGTGGGTGGGATCTACGGGATCGGCGGTGGTTCGCTGCTGAGCCCAGTCCTGGTCGCTCGCGGTGCCCCACTCGCCGAGATCGCGCCGGCGGCGCTGACCTCGACGCTGGTGACCTCGGTCGCGGGTGCGGCCACCTACCTGGTCATCGCCCTGGCGACAGGCGATGCGGGCATCGCACCGGACTGGGTCGTCGGCGGCCTGAGTTGCGGTGCGGGCGGGCTTGTCGGCGGATACCTCGGGGCACACCTGCAACCACTGCTTTCGGACCGCGGGCTGCGCGTGACCCTCGGCGGCCTGGCCATGGCGACGGCTGTTGTCTATGCCGCCCAAACCCTGTGACGCATCGGCGAATCCTCGAACTAACCGGTTCGCGGCCACGGCGATGCGGGTGGTCGAACCGATCATGGTGCGACTTGCGGCCGACCACCTGACCCGCGACCCGCGGCCCTACTGCGCGACGCGGGTTTCGTTATCGAATCACTCGCCCGCACCGGACGTGGTGGACTGACCTTCCGGGTTGCGGCACGCAAACCGGAAACCCCACCACACCTTGATCATCGGATCCGGTCTCTCACACGGCGTGGGCGATGTCGGAGGCCAGGTCGGCGGGCACGGGCATAGGTGTGCGCAGGCCGACTGCGGCGCGACCGGTGTTGCCCTGCGGGGCTTTCCCGGCCAGCGACCCGGGGGAGGCGACGATGATGCGCACGATCTGGCCCAGCGCTTCACGGCGGTCACGTTGGGCTACCGCTTGGGCGAACATCGCGATGTGGTTGTGGGTGTGCAGCCAAGGGCAGGGCTGGGAGACGATGTGCGCGCGTTCCAGATGCGCCCAACGCTGCTGGAGGTCGACAGCAGTACGGGCTGCCGACATTTCGCGTTGGTAGAGGTTTTTGATGCCGGTGCCGGCAGACATGACAGGTCGGCCTTTCGGTAGGCGTGCGGGGGTCAGTCCTCGCAGCAGTCGCAGTCGTGCCCGCTCTGTCGGGTGTCGGGGCCGAGTGTGGTCGGTGTCGGGCAGCAGGTCTCGCCGTGCCAGGCGTTGACGCCTTCGCGCACGGCGATGGCGGCGATGACCAGGGCTGCGATCGGGTCGGCCCACGACCACCCCAACAGGGCGTTGAGCAGCAGCCCGGCCAGCAGCACCGCGGACAGGTAGGTGCATAGCAGGGTTTGTTTGGAATCGGCGACAGCGGACGCGGAGCCGAGCTCGCGTCCGGTACGGCGCTGGGCATACGACAGCACCGGCATGACGACCAGACTGGCTGCGGCCAAACCGATCCCGATCGGCGAGTGCTGAGCTTCACCGATCCCGAGCAGACCACGAACGGAATCGATGGCGACGTAAATCGCGAGCGCGAAGAAGGAGAACGCGATGATCCGCAGCGCGATCTTTTCCCGCGCCTCGGGGTCGTGGCCGGCGAACTGCCAGGCGACCGCAGCCGCCGAGGACACCTCGATCACCGAGTCCAGCCCGAACCCGATCAACGCAGTCGACGACGCCCGATTGCCCTCGGTCAGCGCGATGACCGCCTCGACGACGTTGTAAGAGATCGTCGCCGCCACGAACCAGCGGATCCGCCGCGCCAGCAACGCCCGCCGCTCGGCACTCGGCACGGCGGGTGCGGGCGAGGGCATACCCAGCGGCACCGACATCAGCAGCACCCCTCGGTCGCAGCGTCCGGGCAGCAGGCCGGGTCGACGGCCAGCACCAGTCCGAGCAGATCGGTCAGCGCAGCAGCGATCCGTGGATCAGCGAGTTCGTAGCGGCTGCGTCGCCCTTCCGGAACAGCGACGACCAGACCGCACCCACGCAGGCAGGCCAGATGGTTGGACAGGATCTGCCGCGTCACCCCGATCCGCTCCGCCATATCGGAGGGATAGGCCGGGCCGGTGCGCAGGCTCAGCAGGATCTGGGTACGAGTCGCGTCCGACAACGCATGCCCGAACCGGGCCAACGCGTCACGCTGCAAAACGGCTTCCACAACCAGATAATACAGATTTCGGTGTATTCATCTAATCCTGAACCATCTGGGGCTGCTGGGAGGTCGGCTTGGCGGCGCGACGGCGGGTGAGTCCGGCGGCGCAGGTGTCGCCGCTGATGTCGGCAAGTTTGCCCCACCGGATCGCGGCGGTGACCGACAGTCCGAGCAGGTCGCTGAGCACCTTGGCGGGCAGGACGGCGGCGTGATCGGCCAGTGCGGTGTTGCGTCCGGTGCGGCTAGGAACGCCCAGGCGACGAAGCCGGGCCGCCAGCGTAGTCGGGTGGATCGCAGTGCCGGGCAGCCCGCCAGGAAACAGCCAGCGGTTGCGGTCGCCGTCGAGGTCAAGTGAGGCCTTGCCCCGGCGGGTGGCAACCAACTCGATCAGCAGCCCATCGAGCGAGTCCGGGGTGATCAGGGATTGGCGGCCGAGTCGCAGCCCTACTCGGCCGGCGGGGTGAGTGACGTTGCCGATGGGAAGACACACGATCCGGGCGGCGGTCTGCCCCTAGAGCACGAATGGGCAGGCCTGCAACGCGGTCGACGGTTGGGAGGCTGTGGTCGTGCAGCAGTCGCTGCGCCAGCTTCTAGCGGTGCTCGTCGTCACCGAAAACGACCCGATGGTCAGGTTTGGCCAGCGCCGCGACGACCAAACGGGCGGTATGACCGCCGTTGCTACACCACGTGAGGAAGTGGCGCGCACGGCGAGGCATATGGCCGCTCTGCGTGCACCACACATCGATGTCGTTCTGGGTGCACGACCGCAGGCTCCGGTCGCGTGTCCGCAACCACGCCAGAAGCTTGACGTCAACAATACGAGACCCGACCGAACGGTCTGCCAAGCCGGGCAGCGGACGCTTCCTGGCGGAGTGCTTTGAGACCTCTAATCTGCTTTTTGCGCAGCCAACGGGTGGGGTTCGCCGGTCAGGACAGACAGCGCTGCCGCGACTTCGTGGAGGTTGGCCTTCACGTACGTTGCGGTGGTACCGCCGTTCTTGCCGGAGTGCCCGGCGTATTCGCGAGCAACGGCATAGCTAAAAGTGCGTTCTACCCAGGTCGGGGTAGTGTGGCGTAGCCAATGGATGGTCACGCCTTGCGTGGCGACCCAGAAGAGCTCCTGGCCGATGCGGTTCCAGAGGTGGTCGTATCTGCGGTGGGTGATCGGTTTTCCGTTTCGGTAGCGCAGTAGCTGCCCGGATTGCGGACTGCCGCGTTCGAGGCCGTGGGCGACGAGGTGGTTCATCAGCGTCGGTGAGACCGGTTGCCAGCGGTCGGTTCCGTCCTTCTCGCGGAGGTAGATCAGGCACTGGGCCACGTCGAGGTCATGGGGGCGCAAGCTGAGAGCTCCGCTACGGCGACATGCGGTTTCGAGGTGTAGTCGGAGGAGCAAGGCGTCCAGCCCGGGGTCGTCGCCGGTGGTGGTGGCGACTGCGCAGATCTCGGCGACTCGGTCCTAGGGAATGGCGTAGCGGTGTGACTTGCGGCGTGCAGGGAACGGGAGTTGGCGGGCGGGGTTGTCGGCGGGCCTGATCCATCCGTGATCCTCCGCGTAGCGATAGACGCAGCGGACGTAGGAGACGAAATGTTCAACCGCGCTGGTCCCGCCGCGGGAGGCTCGGTTGATCCGCGCGGACGATCGAATTGCGTCTGCCAGTTCGTCGAGGTCGGGCCTGGTCACCTCGTCCAGTCGTTTACCGCTCCACTTGTTTTCGAGGTGATCAAGATGAGTGCCATAGGTGCGTCGGGTGCCGGCTCCGAGGGTTGCCCGGACTGGAGGGCCTCGGCGAATGTGGGCACTGGCGAGGTGGGTGCGACGAGATCGGCTGGCGACAAACCCATCTGATTCAGTAGCAGCCGCGCGGCGGCAACGGTGTCGCTCGTGTTGTGGCAGTCATAGGGTCACCGGTCCAGCAATGCGAGGCGGGCCGCGAGGAGTGTGGAGAGGGCGGCCGGTGGAAGGAGTAGGAGTCGGCCGGGGCTGCGCCGGCCGGTGACCAATACTCGGTCACCGATCGACAGGCCGACGCGGCGCCGCTGCCGGAACGGGACTCGAAAGTAGCCGTCGGCTGTCATGCGGACGGGCCCGTCGGGAGCCGCTCCGACGATCAGAACGTGGTCGATTGGGTCGATCCGCAGACAGGTACCCGCGCGCCAGTTGATGGCCTTGAATATGTATCTGTCCAGCGCCCTTCCGGATTCGCCGAGTGTTGAGACGCCGCACAAGATGTCGCCATCGGCGACGGGGGCCTGGTCGGGTGAGGGGGCCAGTGGCCCGCGGATCAATTGCTCGAGCGGCCCCTGTGGTGGGATGCGGGGCGGAATCACCGCCGTACCCGAAGGCATTCGGGGAATGCCGTGGTCGGCAGCGAATTTCGGCATATCTGCCGGAACGTGTCGCAGGTCGGAACGCATTTTCCCAGGTCACCTCCGTGTGTTCGAGTCCGCTCGAACACACGGCACGCAAATCAGGCATATTTGCCGGGAATCTGTGCGCGAGGGGGGACTCGTATCCCTCGATGCGGCAGATTTACCTAAACCATGTGTTCGATGACATCTAATATAGATAATTCCCGTTTCCGTTTCAATGCTGGTCGCGTGTTGTGCCTGCAAGAGGTTGAAGTCCAATAATTGTAGGAAGGCGCAATGATATTCTCTGTGCTGATTGAGATCGGGTGATCTCTCCGACAGGCATCCTGCCTGATCTTCTCTCGTAAACAACCAGAACTGCTGGGTGGAATCGGGCCGTGCACTACTTGCGAGCGGGGTGGCCCGCTTCGCATCGCTGGTCGAAGAGGCTCCATCCTCGTCTCAGGCTGCACAACGCCAGCTCGTGCCAGGCGGCAAGATCGCCGATATGCGTACCTGTGGCAAGAATTGACAAGGTCGAGTTCTTCTCGGTCGCTGACAGGGATGGTCTGCTCGCGATGCCCCATATGGTGGTGTGCGCGTCCGAAGATAACACGTTCCATGCAAGTCGCAGCCCTGCCCTGCGCTGCGGTCACTGCCGGCCGGCGAGAAACCCAGGGCCGTCAGTCGGCCATGAGCGCTCCGATTCCGGAGAGCGAACATTCGGCAGCCATCTCGGGCATACCGCGCTCACAGGCGTTCGCTCTGTTGCATCATGTCCCATATCTAGTGATCTACTCAGGTGGAATGGCAAGCGTACCAAGGGGGATTCGATGACGGCGGAGGTTGATCCTCGTCTGGACGAGCTGACGCAGCAGCTGAGTGCTCTCCGAACCCACCTCGGTCAAATCCGCCGTAAGAGAATGGATGTCGAGAAGACAACCCCGAGCCCAGCACCCCTGGTTGCAGCGGCACAGCAGGCTTACCGCGACCGCGACGCCGTAGTCAGTCCGACTTTGGAGGAGTTGAGAGGTCGAGCCGACGCGCTGGCGACCGAGCTCGCCAAATCGTGGGCATCCGCCGACAACATCCGTTGGATCCTGTTCCGCCTACGCGAAACCGGGGTGGCCCAAACCCTATCGGCCGCCGTTCGCAGCAACCTCGCGCTCGTTCAAGAAGAACTGGACCGCGAAGCTGCCCTCAGAGCAGAGATCAGCGAGGACCTGAGCAGGCGAGATGTCGTGGGCTTCACTGTCCCCGCGCCCCTGCACGTCCACAAGTCAGTCGGCGGAGAGTGATATCGGTGGCACGCGGTAGACACAAAAAGGCCAAGTACTCTCGGGATCTCCGCGAAACCGAGACGGCGATCGCGCAGGTCCAGGCCGATCTTGCCGCGGAGGAACACCTGCTGCAAGACGCTTTGTCGACGCGCGCCGAGGTCGACGCGCTCAAAGCCAAACTGCGCCAGGCATGCGATGACCGAGATCGAGCGTGCCAACCCGAAGCAGACCGCCTGATCAACGAGATCGCCGCTCTACAGCCGTGGCGGTCGAAGGTGCAGGAGCAGATGCGACTGATACAGGTCAGATGGGGCAAAGCCAGTGAGTACATCGACGAACTAGGCGATACCTTCAGCGAAGGCACGGAGAACCTCCTGGCAATCGTCTCCGGTGTTGACCAGGCCCTGCTGGATATCGGCACCACGCCTGTGGCGCAATTAACATCCGAAGCAGCTGTGAGGATTCAACGAGCCCGCGGGGAACGTTCCCGCGACCCAATACACCATCACAGCGACAAGCAAAAGAAGCTCTTCAAAGATCTGTTGATCAGTAGGATTCCCGCTGACGAAGTTTCAACCGACCACCTCGCCAGCGCCACTGACACCGAACCCGCAACCCTGGTCCGGAGGGCGGGTACCGTACTCGATGCTTCGGTGCGGGCTGTGAGCGCGTGGCACCCCATGCCCTGGATCGTGGAACCGTCCGGAGAGTCGATATCGCCCGACCTTGGATTAGGTCTTGCATTCACCTCAATCCGTACCGATTTCGTCGGTCTTCCCGAGGTGCCGGATCAACCCGCCGCCACGATGAGCGCCGCGTCTCGAAACGCGCTCGCTGCACGTCCCCCACGCCAAGTGTTCGACGCATGGCATCGCACATTCGCAGCAGAAACGGAACACTGCATACGCTCTCGAATCCCTACGCCCGTCGACGCTACGCCTCGGCATCCCGTTCCCGCCGATGCCGCCACGCTTCGCCATTGGTACGCCGCTGCCGCTTGGGGTCGCGCGTTTCGGTCACCCGCCGACTGCGGCACCTCGACAGCACACTCACGCATCGCGGTTGCTACCCAAGCGGCAGTGCCGTTCTGGTTACCTCCGGGACACACAGTCACCTATGTTGACTCCGAGCCACTCTCGTCCGACGACCTCGGCGACCTTCGGCTGCCCTACCCGCAAGTCTTTCTTGCATTTGCTGACCCATTGCAGTTGGCTCCGATCCTGGAGTTAGATATTCCTGGATTCGATGAGGCGTACGCATGGCTTGCCCACATCGTGGCAGATATTGCCGCCAAGGAACGGTCTCGGCGTCAGACGATTACAGAAGTACTCTCGGCGGGGACCCGGGGGTTTACAGGCGAACGGCTCAGCATGCTTGACTACACTGCACACTTGGGTGCTCGGGTAGAGGGAATCGTCTTTCTCGCCGATGCCTTAGGCCGACTGGACGACGAGTTCGCTTGGTGCCTCACCATTCCCGCGAAGTCGGGTGGCGTACTCGGTCGATGGACTCTTCCAGCTTCATTAGAACGCACCGCATTTCGTGACCAGGTGATCAACCTGGCGGCCGTTACTGCCTGGGGCGACTGGCATCGACCGGAGGACGATTCCGCCGGCGGGGATCTGCACGCCACCATACAGCTGGATGCCGATCGACGGCGGCTGACCAACGCAGCCGCGACGGTCCGCGTTCTGAATGTCAAAACCACTGCCCGCTCCGATTCCGGCGACGGTGCCTACTCGGGCGCACAGGTCGCCCCACACATCCGACGCGGGCATTGGCGACGCCAGCGCTATGGGCCGAGCCGCTCACTTGTCCGTCGAGTCCGAATCGCGCCGGTGTTGGTCAACGCTTCCCGGGGCGACATCGGCCACCGGGTGTATCGACTCCCGCCTGTCGCAGACGGGCATGCGCGCAGAGCCGACAACAGGAAAAGCACAACTATACCTGCCTGCGACTGAATCATCACACCCGCCGGGTACCCACCGGTGTGATCCGGACCGCTGGGCCTTTGACCGTCAGGGCCTTCGGGTTGTAGCGCACCCCATCAATCGTCGGAGTTCCGGCGTAGCGCATTCAACTCCGCCTCCAACTCGATGATTCGAGCCTCAAGATGTTTACGGGTGGGCCGCTTTTCGGGCGGGCAAGACTCACTCGTGGGAGGTTGGTTCGGACGTGGGACAGAGAGTCCGACCGGCTCGTACGCAACGATGCGCGCGGGTTCCTTTCCGCATTCCGGGCACCGCATCGATGACAAGCCGTGCATCGTCGGATCCTCGACTGTGCCATTCCGGCTCGTCATCACGATATGACCGCAATACAGGCGGACTCGCCACTGCATGATCTCGCAATCGCGGGTTTTGAAGCTCATGAGCGTCTTCCAGACGCTCAGGGAAGTCGCTGTTCGTTGTTCCCGGAGCTCGGGATCCGCGGCTTGTTCCGCTCTGAATTGCTTCATCTGTCGCGGACACCGCTGTGGATGGCCTCAGCCGTCCTCTGGCTGCGGTGGTCGGTTCGCGTCAGCTCATACGTCTCCAGCGGTACACCACGACGGCGGTGGGACGGCAGCGGGCGCAGCTGCCCAGGAGCCGGCGCAACCTCACTCTGCTCGACCAGAGGGCCCACGTATTCGTAGGGCCTGACAACCGTTGCGCCGCATCGTCGTCGAGCCGTCTCGACGTTCCCAACCCGCGGGCAACGTTTTGGCGTAGCGTGTCGGTGCGCATGGTGAGGTGAGGCGGCCGAGGGTCTCCGTCGGTCACAAACCGAAGGGACAGCAGGCGTGGCCAAACTGACCGAGGAACAACGGCAGCAGCGCGCACAGGCCAAAATTTGCGCGGCGGCGCAGGACGCCGAACGCCGAGCCGGGCGGCGCGCTGCCCGGGACCGCCTGTGGGAGAAGGCCGGAACGCGACTTTCGCGAGCTGAATTCGAAGAGGGAGTGCCATGTCGCGGATGCGGTCACCCGCTGCGTGGTAGCGGCAACGAACCGGCCGCGGCCCACGACGAGCAGAGGAAAGCGTTCCTCGAGCGACACCGTGAGTGCGGCGAAGGCTCTTGGAGCGTGGCAGGGTCCGAGGTCCTGCACTGCTCGTGGTGCTGTCCACCGCCACCGATGAGCCAAGAACAGCGGACCACGATTGCACGCCTCCTGTATGGGAACAAGACATCAGAACAGTCACGCCAGTACGACGAATGGGAACTCGGTCTCACCTGCGGTCATGCGATCCGGCGACGGTGGTACCAGGACCAGGAATGGTCGGATAAGGTTCAGCCCTGCCCGATCTGCCGTGTCCCACGGGGTGTTATATCGAGCCGAAACGTGGGTCTGGCTTCAGCATGGTGCGCGACCGGACCAAAGATTCCCGGCGCCGCCCAGTCGGCGACCAAAGCGTTGAAGGAATTCAACGACAGTCGGCAACAGGAGCGGAAGCGTGTTCCGTCCGAGCTACTGGAGCTCTGGGAGCTGAGGACGCCCACAGCTGACGATCTGTTTCGGTGGCGCGTTCGTCTGGACTGCGGCTGCGTCAAGGAGCTGCTGATCCACGGCGACATGGATTCGCCGGTGGATCGGGTGTGGCCGAGCAGTGGCTTGATCGATGGCGACCTTCTACCTGGCGAAGTCGAGCACGTGTGTACGGGCATGTCTGATAGCTACCGGGAGATTGTCGAATGGGGCGAGCGCCGCATCGTGGACCAGCCCGCCGACCCAGTAGAGCCACCCGACTATTTGTCCGACGAACCCGATCTCTGGGAGAAGATCCGTCACCCTGAACCTCGAACTCTCGCGCACTGGAGCACAACTCTGGCATGCGGGCACTACAAGGAGGTCACGGTGGAGGATCTCGATTGGCGGCCGAGCAACGGATCGGTCGTAACACTCACAGACGAGCAGCGGAAATCTCGACTGGCTGAACTTGATCGGGCGGCAACCGAGGAGTCCGACGAAGACCTGCGCGCCCGTCATGAGCACGTCAGGCGGATGGTTGCCGCCGGCCTACCGAAACCCGCTCCGGAACAGCGTTGTGGTATTTGCCGATACGCCCACCGGATCGTGTCGTGCGAACCGAACGGCTGGTTGGTGCCGGGCAGGCCCATCAAGAAGCCGAAGGCGAAGGCGCCCTCGCGCGCAGCACTGAAGAAGAAGCTGAAGGAAGCCGAGGCGGCTGCCAGCAACTTGCGTAGACAGCTGGCCGAAATGGACAACGAAGCGTAATGCGCACCAAACGTCCCCCGCATAGTGTAGGTACTCATTACAGCAGCACGGACAATGTCGTCGATTGGCCGATCTGGCGACCTCATGGCGACAGGTGTGCAGCGCTTCGGCTATTACGATCCGTCGTCCAACAACGGACTTCGTGCCATGCTGACAGAGTCGGAGGTCGGTCGTGAGTGGATCTACAGTCTGCGTGATTACTCGCCATCCGAGCGAGTGCGCGTCCTCGCGATCGAAGGGCGTGAGGGGAGTTCCGTTGGATAGTCGGGTTCTGTCTGCGCTGGTGTGGGCTTCAGGAATAGGTCGCGTGCCTTGATAGCCGCGCGTCCTTTGGAGGGCAGGGCTCGGTTGTGACCTCGTAGTGATCGGGTCGAAGCCCGTGAGTCCGGATCCGCGGCTATCGAGATGCAGGGCCGTTGCCGGAGGAGATGACTACCAACACCAACGCGAGGTCGATCTGACGTGATGTGTCGGTCGGTGTCCGACGGACGTAGTCGCGCCGGCTACCGCTGCCTGCCGGCTTGGACATGACGTAGCACGTGTGCTGGGTGATCTCCGCCTCGGCCTTGGCGGGGATATTTGTGGGCACGCCCGACTTGACGAACAACACCAGCGGGGCTTTGATATCGCGCCAGGTGACGTAGCGGGAGCAGTCGATCGATCGCTTCGCTGAAATTCTTGGCCCGTTCCAGATCTTGCACTCACCGATGAAGGCGTTGTCACCTTCCCATGTCAACAAAAAATCGGTCTTTCCGTTCTCGTTGAAGACCTCTCCGTGCACGTTGCCTTCGTAATTGGCCGTTGAGCACGAACAGAATGAGGTCACGTATTTCTTCCTCGCCTAAGCGGGCAGCTGTCGGCTTCCGTTCCATTGCCCGGGTCATCGGTTCAATGGTGTGCACGACGTCTTGGTAGACGTCGTCAGCGAGGAACTGCTCCGCCACCTGCACCGGCGGTGATGAGGAGATCCGCGGCCTCACCGGTCTGCGCTGAACCGGCAGCGGAACCTGCCGAGGGCGGGAATTCGGGCCGGACCCAGGACAGACCACGACCAGACCGATAGTTGCCGCAGTCCGCGTCAGGCGTGACGTAGCTGACGTCCTCTGTGGGATGGGTTGCAGTTGGTGGGCGCGCCAGCCGACGTTCGCGCGCATCATTCGGTCGACAATGGGGGAAGGCATGGTGAAGGCCGTGCAGTTAGTGGGTGTTTGGACGACCAGGCGAACAAGCTCGACGAGGGAAGAGGCGGCGTCCGATGGGTAGCTATTGCCGCGGCTGCGCGAAACCGTTGGGAGACGAAGTCCGTGCAGACGCACAGTACTGTTCGGCTGCATGCCGGAGTCGCCACTGGCGATGGCTTCGCAAGAGCCGGTCGAAGATCACGGCGCTTCGAAGCGCCGAGTCGCAACGCACCTGTGCGGTGTGCGGGAAGAAATGGGTCGCGGGGGCGGACCATCGTGCCGACGCGAAGTACTGCTCCCATCGGTGCCGCACCCGAGCTTGGCGCTGCCGTAGCCGTTCGAAGTAACTGTCACGGGTGACGGCTTCCTGCAACGCCTCAGGCATGGCGCGGAAATGTCCATTGATCTGGGAAAATGCAATGGAAAGCGGCCTTGTCTTCGGTGTTCGAACGGCGGAGAATCGCGGCCATGGGTCCGCAGATCCGTTCGTTAGCCGACACAGACGGACGCTCGAGACAGACGAAAGCCCCTGCGTTCAGCCGTCGACCTTCGGATCTCCGGCGGTGCCCATGGTGAACCGTTCGAGGAGCTTCTGATGACAACGAAAATCGGTAACGTTACGAAAACTCGGTACAACCAACTCGTTCGACGTGGTCGTGATCTGGTCGCGCAACAAACACGCTGCCAGTTCGAGCTCGGTGACAATGCGCTGGAGATCGAGCCCATGCACGTTCGCCATGGGGGGCCGGTCGATCCCGCGGAAGGTGTGTATACCGTTGCGTGGGGGATCCAGAGTTACGCCGAGGATATCGGCATTCCGACATCCACACTCGAAAATTATCGATGGGTTGCTTCCCGCTGGCCGGAGGACCACCGAGTGGAGGGCGTCTCATTCTATATTTACAAGATTTTCGCGGGCCGTGGCGGGGAGGACGGATTGGACGAGCGTTATGAACTGCTGACACATCCGCCGAAGAATAAGCGCACCAACGAATACCGGTGGGATACCGACAGTGCGGCGCGGGAAGCGGGGTGGCGACCGAAAACACCCACCTCGGATCAGGAGCGAATCGATCGGATCCACGACCTTGCCAAAGACGACTCGGTGGCTAGCCGGGTGATCACCGACTTCCTCCGTCGCCCAACAGTCGCATTCGATGCCATGGCAGACAAAACAGCTCGCCACGCCGTGAACGAGGCGCAATTCGACCACGCACGGTTGAATGTGGGTCGCGGAAATAAACAGCAGAAGCTGGCAAAACGGGTGGAGCATTCTATCGAGTACATCGACCTGATCACGGCGTGCACCCAGTTCGTCACCAACGCTGGACGCATCGTTCCGGATCTGCGTGGACACGACTTCACCGCAGAGGAAAGGGAACGCGTGCACACAAACCTCGCGAAGGTTCGTGCTACCGCGGACTGGATTGAGACGGCGGTCGATACCGGCAATGTCGGCGTCGATGAAGCATTGGAACGGTTGCTCCGGGGCGAATGACCATGGCAACCATCTCGATACCGCGGCACATCAAAGGTGAGCGGGTATGGAACGCGCTGATGCAGGCACGACCCGGCGGGTTGTCGACTTCGGAGCTGGCCACGGTTTGCGACTTGAGCCAAAGCCAGGTCCGAGCCGGATTGACCGAGATCCGGGAAGAGCGGGCGCAAGCTGAACGGACTCCTTTGACGTGGTCTCGAAGAACTGGCCATCAGCTATCCGAGCATCCGGAGGTTTGGCGCGAGTTCGAACTGTCGGTCGTGCACAGCATCCTCACACGCGTTATTCGCCTGCTGAAAGCGACCGTTGTTCCACATTCCGAACTCGTCCCTGACGACACCAAGATCGCGAAAGTGATCGCGCAGCTCAACGCGGCTGTCGCTTCCCTGGAAATGATCACCGACATGAGCACGACGGAGCCGAAACCGACCCGGAGGCGTCGCAAGGCGGAGGTTCGAAGCTGAAACCCTGTGGCGCGGAGTGCAAGTCGCAGTAACAACGCAGCATCGACTGCGGTAGCGAACCTTCGCGAGGCCGCGCCAGCAGTGCGACCTGCGGCATGCATCGTCGAACGGACCGGCGGGGGGCGCTATGGCTGAGTGATTGGTCGAAATCATCAGCCCGGCAGGGTGATGCCGTTCATGATGGGTAGATGGGTAACAACCCCGTACGGCTGACCCGGAAGCAGGTCGACGTCCTCGAATGGATCCTCAACGGATGCCAGGACGGCGTCTTCACCGGTTATGAGTATCGAGCAACTGCGCGAGCCTTGGAACGTCGTGGTCTCATCAGCATCAGTGGGAAAGGCAGCACCTGGGCAGCAACTATCACCGATGCCGGCCGAAAGTGGCACGAAGCGTCGCCGACTGAGGAACCTGCCGGCGAGTCGGACGCCGACCGATTGATCGCTCAGGTGCAGAAGGCAGGCGGCCGACTTGTTCTGGAGCCGGATCACGCGATCGAGGAATTCTATCGGCGCCTTGTCGCATTGAGTTTGAAATCTCCAGCGCGGCCCAAAGGTAAGAAGCTGGACATGATCTCCATCGGGAAGTGGGGCTCCGAGCCGAAAGCCATTGTGTTCACCGAACACTTCGATGATCTGGTCGACGCGCGTCCAGTTCCTATTCCCGAACACGTTCCGAAGTACCACCCAGCGGTGAAGGCGTATGTGGCAGACAAGGATTGGCACTTTGTCAGCAGCGATCAGGTTTCGCGTGCTGCACGGATCTTGCAGGCTATCGCTACCGAGGCCACCGTCCGCGGCATTGACGTCACCACAGTTGCGGCCGTGAAGGGCGCGGACGCATATGAGAAACGCGACCTGAAAGGCTGTCACCTTGCGGTACGGACACCCGCCGGACTCTACGGGCTACAGATCAAGGAGATCCCTGCCCGAGGCGCGCCGAAGATCGATCCGGGGCAGTGGCGGCAACGCCAGAAGTTGCCCGCATGGCTCAGAAACCGCGGCTGGGAGTTCATCAGCACCGGAAAGCTCGAACTCGTCGTTCATAGTCGAGGATCAAGCTACAACGGTGACCACTACCGTGACGCGAAGGCTGTGACGGTGGAGGACAAGCTTCCCGAGGTCTTCCGTTCTTTCGAGATCCACAAGCTTCGCGCCGACTGGGAGGAACAGAAGCGCGACCGCGAGAAGATCGAACGCCGACGTCGATGGGAAGCAGCGATGGCGGTCGCGAAAGAGCAATACTTCGAGAACGCTCGGTGGGAGCATTTCAAAAAATGCTCGCGCGAATGGCAGGCCGTCGGCCGGCACCGCAGCTTCGTTGCGGCGGCCAAAGACGCGGCTGAACATTACAGCGGGGACGACCGCGACGCCATCCTGCGACATCTCGACGAGGTCGAACGAAGCCTCGACGCGATGAACCCGATTCTGCAGCTGTCACGCGTTGTGCCCGACGTCCCGGAGCCGAAGCCTGAGGACCTCAAACCGTATCTCCAAGGCTGGAGCCCGCACGGCCCGGACGGCCGACTCTGGTAGCGCAACAATGGGATACACCTCGCTCTGGATTCTGGATGGCATCGGCATCGGCCATTGGGTCGCGCCACTCGCGGTCAGAACTTCTTCCGGATGCCCGCCGAAACGTCGGCTCGTGCTGCTCGGGAAGCGGTTAGCCGTCGTGATGGACGCCGGTTGCGGCCTCCTACCGCCTCGTGTGCTCGCGAAATTGACCCTTGATCGACAACGGGCAGGGATCGCTCGTTGATCGGGGACGGCTCTGCGGACCTTATGAGTACCGCTTGCTGACCTCGAAGACATGCTTCTTCGTATTCTCCTCGAACTTGCTGACGATGCCCTCCCCCTTTAGGCGAGCCAGGACAGGCGCTACACCATCGCCCACGGGAATCCTGGGACGCTCCCGTCCGGGCGTCGTTAGCTGGCTGTATGGCCTCCCGAGTGCATTGAGCGCAGCATTCAGCGATTCGAGGTCGATCGCGTTGCCCTGGGCGCCGAGCAGCTCAAGGATCGGTCGAGCGCTTTCCGAGCCTCCCTTGGTCGCCAACGTGACGATTGCGTCGGCGGTCGGCGTGCGACCTTGAGCGGCGGCCCAACGGGCGAGCGCGGTTGCAGCTCTCGGGCCGAGTTTAGGAGTGAACGCCTCGAGCTCAGTGAGTAGGACATCCTTGACGGCGTCGGGCACCGCTTCCGAAGCGATCCAGAACAGTTCGTTCGTGCTCAGCGGCAACGCGGTCATATAGGTCGGGAAGTCTTTGGAGACCGAAATCAACTTCTGTTTTATCGCCCATTCGTCGTCCCCCAAAATCGTGTAAGCGTCAGAATTGTCGAGGACCAATCGCTTTTGTACCAGGGCGGGCAAGACGGTGTGTGCCTCTTTCTGGAGGCTTGTTGCAGCGATTGATCCCGGCTCTAGTCCCAGTCCGTCAACGACTTCGAGCGTGGCGTCGTCATCGAGCGCGCCGGCGTTCAGAAGGTTGAGTGCCAGCGGTTCGAGTGGCGTCGTATCGTCCGCGGTGACCGTGATAGCTCCAGCCTTTTTGAGCCAGTTCGCCAAGTCTGAGTCGACATCGTGTTGAGCGATGTAGGCCGCGACATTTCGTGCAGTAAGAGCGAGGCGATGCGCGCGCGCGATGGCTGGCCAGAAGGACTCGTCGATCTGGTCGAGATCGCTCAGTATGCAATTGGCACTCGCTCCACGTGCTACCTCTTCCAGCGCGCCAGCGTGTGCTTCGCCGACGTCCGAGAGCACTGCTGCAAACTGATCGCGGTCAGTAACCGTGGGTATGCCCGCGGCTTGGTCGAGCGCACCGAGGTAGTCGCGCAGGTGAGCGAGTACATGTGCATAGACGTCCGACTCCCGGGCCATTTTGATGCTGTCCAGCGAGAGCTCGGCTCGGTCACCGAGGATCGCGAGCAGGTTCGCCAGTGTGACCGGATAGCTGCTCCCCTTCGAGAACTCTGTGCGTAGCGGCTCGGCAACCACGCTGAGGTCGTCGACCCGAATACCCATCTGCAGGATGGTCTCGGCAATGGCAACTGCTCGCTCAGCGCTCTGCGGCGCTGTGATTATCGGAAGCTGGGGGAGGGCCGTGGCGATCGCGCTGCACTGCCCTGCGCTCGTCGTGTAGGTCAGCTCTGGGCGCACGCCAGCCAACGCGGCGTCGAGTAATGCGTGACTGCGCACCTCCGGACTCTGCCCGATAAGATAGTCGAAGATGCCTGACCACATGCCGCTGAGGCGCTGAACCAGCGCGGGAGCGGCCTTGCCAGATGTCAGGTACGCATCGATGAAATTGCGGTCGTCAGCGGCATTGGCGGCGAGCCGCCGGATCGGTTCGTCGAGTTTGCTTGGGTCCTCCGCGAGGAGGTAGTCGAAAATTTCGATGTTGTAGATGCTTTGCCCGCCGAGCAGGCGCGACGCTTCGGCGTCGAGCACCGCCTTGATGTCTTCGGTGTCCACATCTTCGCCGGCGCCGAAGTGATACTCGATGTCCATGTCGTTCGGTTGCACTGCCTTGATGATGAAGTTCATCGCAGAAGCGCTAATCGCCTGCCCCGGGAACTGGGTGATGTAGAGAGTGAAATTTTCGTCGATCAGGCCCGTCCGCAGCAACTCCAGCACGAGATCAGCGCCGTCAAACAGTTCCTTCGCCACATCGGCGATCGAGCGATCCGCCTCGCGGTAGAAGAAGAGCCGGTCAGTCTCCCTGAGCGCGTCGGTCATCGAAGCATGCTGGAGGACCCGCTGATCCGCGACCGCTTTGGTGATCTGCCTGTCGGCCTCTGCCTTCGCCTCGTCAGTCCAGTCCTCCGGTAACAGCGGATACCCCATGAGGGTCTGTACTTTGTCGAACGACAACGTTTCCGGTTGTTGGTAGTTCCTGTAGTAGATCGTCAGGCCCCCTCTATTTTGGAGGTACGTGTGCCAGAAACCACCGGTCGCAATGTCGCTCCACTGGTAGGTAGTCTGGCCGGCAACGATTTGGGCGTTGCTGGTGTCTACGTCTTGTGCATATCGGGCCAGCAGGACATCCTGGAGTCTTTTACCGAGATCCGCACTGCGTGAGCCGATGGCATCGATCCGGCTCAAACGGCCTCTTGCGTCGCGTTCGGTGCTTCGGGCGGTAGCCGTTAGCTGCGTGACCCAGTCACGGTATGCACGGTAGAGCGTGTCCAGAAGGCTTGTGCCGTCGCGGATTTTCTCGTAATCGGCGAGATAGAGGTTCTTGTAAACGATCGAAGCGAACAGTCGATCGGCAGTCAGCTCTTTCAGACCGCCATCGGTCAAGATCCGGCGGCGGAATACCTCGTACTCGTTGCAGATGTTTTTGATCAGGCGCATGTCGGTGAGATGAGCACCCACAATATCCACGACCATGGTGCCTGGGCGCTGCTCCGGCACGATCATTTCCAGCTCTTGCCGGATCAGATCACGCGACGTGCGATGGGAGATGAACGGCACCATTGGGACGACCAGGTCAAAGAACTTGGTGCGGTTGGTGGACATCAGTCGTCGCGTTTCGCCCTGGCCGGTGCCATTGGATTCTTCGGTCTCGTCATCTCGGGCGGCTTCGATGTCGAGCTGTTCGAAGATGCTGTCCCGGATCGCATAGACAAACCGGATGGGCGTCGTGCCGGTCTGCTCCGCGTTGTTGAGCAGCAGGTTGAGCTCGCGAAGAGTCTCGAAGATGTGCGGATCTTTGAACCGGTCGAGGTCCTCGAAGATCACCACCGCTGTATGGGACGTCTGGAAGAAGTAGACGATCTCATCGAGGTACTCGTCGAAATACGAGGAGGACTTATCGGAGAGCGTTACCTTGGTCGGTCCGGCTGCCAATTCGGTGACTCGGATGCGTTGCTGCAGTAGGCGCTGGGCCCACATCGCGACCGACGCAGTGAGCACGAAGACGGCAAGCAGGCTCAGCCACTGGAGTAACCCCGCGAGGTGGCTCCACCAATGACCGTTGACCCAGGCCCAGGCTTTGGGTGGCAAGGCATCCTGCACCTTGTTCGGCACCTTTGCAAGTAGCGCGAATCCGGCCGCGGCCAGACCGGCCCCGGCGGCGACTCCGAGGGCTCGGCCCACCTGGAACGTGTCCAGGCGGCTGTAGCGCGAGGCCGGCATGTCCGACGGCTTTCGCCGATACAGCAGCTGCTTGACGATCTCCTTCTGGATCAGATTGGTCTTGTCCAGCGCCTTGTCGCCGTCCTTGCGGATCCGGCCGTCACCGATGCCTAGACTCGGAAGCGACAGGTTGATGACCTTGAGGTTGTCCTTTTCAAGCGCCCGTTGCGTCTCCACGAGCACACTGCTCTTGCCGCTGCCGTAGTGACCGGTGAGTGCAACATTGCGCGGCGCATCTAGACCAGACTTGGTAAGTTCAGCCTTCAGGATCTCGACATAGTCCTTGTGCTGGTCGGGAACGTAGGACGGACTCAGGGATCGAAGTCTTGGAGCGTCCGTCTGATGCTGCTTTCTCGCTTCGTGACGCTCCTCGGTTCCCATGGCGCTGACCATACTGCGCAACACCGACAGGCATGGAGCCCGTTACCGAAAACTGTTGCGCGAATGCCGGTTTTGACGGGACGATGCAGCCAATCGGCCTAATTCTCTGCTTGTCGGCGAGAATTCGTGAATCGGCTTCGTATCGGACGATTGTTCAGCTCCGTACGGCTCTCGTCCTGTGAGTGAGACGCAGTTGTGTTGCCGGGCAGATGGACTCCCCGTTCCAAGATGCCTGCCGCAGGGGGAGTCGATCAGTGCGCCTAACTCGCCTTGTTGTACGCCTCGACAATGTCCGCTTGAATTCGTCCGCGGCTGGACACGGTGTAGCCGTTGTCCCTGGCCCATTTGCGAATCGCTCCAGTCTTCTCCCTGTTGGCCACTGTGCGGCCAGTGGCCCTGCTCTTGCTCCGGGCGCCGCGGCCCATCCTGCGACCAGAGGCGGTCCATTGCTCGAAGACCACGCGCAACTTGCGTGCATTCTTAGCAGACAAGTCGATCTCGTACTCGACGCCGTCGAGGCTGAATCGCACTGTCTCCTCGGCCTTGGACTTGCCGTCGTAGTCGTCGATCAGTTCGACGATGACCTTCCTTGCCATCGGATTCCCTCCAAGATTGTCGAAGCGTTCGAGCGGCAAGCTTAAGCCGACGATGGGTGCGACCCACCGCTCGAGGTGAGTTTCGCCTGGCACACTGGAGTCCTACGGTAGTTGTAATCAGCACAGCAACTTCGAAGGTCGGGGGAGGCGCGGCTGGGGCTGGCGGTGCCAGTGCGGGTGCAGCGCAAGCTCTTTCCGCGTTCAGGCAACTTGTGCGCCTATCGGGGCTGCGGGGCGGCTACTTACTGCAGCTGCTACACGTGATGATCCGTTGGTGTCACTCGAGCTAACCCCGAACAGTAAGACCGGCGCGCGTTCGATCTTGACGACTCCGATGCGATGGACGGGCTCGCCTCGTGCCTACATCAGCGCGGTGACTCGGCGGGCGCGGAACGCCTTCTGCGCCGAGCGGCCAGGGTCGGCAACGGAGGTGCCATGTTGTCGCTCGACCGACTGCTGGATCACGATGGACGCTCAGGCGAGGCGCCTGCGTGGTAGATGCAAGCGAGTCCGAATCATCCCCAGGTGCAGAGGGCTTTCAGAACAAGGTGGTTTACCGCCCTGAACCCACAGCTTGCCGCGCGAGATCGAAACCGCCATCCATAGAGCCGGGCGGGTGCATTTACTCGGACTCGCAGATTAGGTCGATCGATTTGCACTGCGCAGGCTCGTCCAACCCCCTCACCGAACCGGACCGCACTGTATCGGGTTAGCTAGTGGCAAAAGCGACGTTAGCGGCGAACTCGTTGTCGAGCACGCCTTTGCGGAAGGCTCTCCACTCTGTCTCGTTGAACAGGAAGGTGGCGGTACCGTCAACCGCATCTACCCGCCATGTCCCTTCCGCTGCGGTGACGTTGACGCATCCGTTGGTATTGGTGAGCTCGTTCGATGCAACTTCGTCTTGCCATGCTGACCACTGCGCTGGTGTAAACAGGATGGCTGGGCTGTCGGTGAGTTTGGTGTCCGTGACTTCGATCAGCGCCGTGTGGGAGCCGGTCGAGTCGCTGAGGAAGTCGACTGCCACGCATCCGTTGCCGTGGTCGCTGTAGGTACTGGTCCTGCGGCCTGCACGTCGTGGGCCGGTAAACATCATCTCTCCCGGTGGTGCGTTACGCGTTGATGCGCTCTCTGATTGCTTCCGCTGTTGCCGTAGCGGAGAGTGCAACGTCGCGCAGTTGTTCGACAGTTTTAGCGTACCCGTCGACGACCCGCGACTCTTGCAGGTAGACGGCACCATGGCGCATCTCGACGTACGCGATCGAGCTCGCTTCGGCGAAGTCCAGCAGGACGAAACGCCCAGCGATGGCGTCATGGCGCCCGATGCTGATCGGCAGCAGACAGAGTGAGACATTCGGCAGATCCCCGAGCTCGAGCAAGTGTTGGTACTGCTCGGTCATCACCTCGGGCGGCCCCATGGGGCGGTCGAGTGCGGCTTCCTCGATGAAGACTTCGAGTTCGAGCGGGTCCTCGTTTTCGGTAACTCTTCGCTGTCGCTCCTGACGTAACGCGACGACGCGGTCGTTGTGATCGGCGCGCACCCGCATGTCGCCCTCGGTCGCTGCCAGGCTGTAGCCCGAGGTTTGCACCAGAGCTGGGAGTACTTGGGGTGCGTAGATGTGGGCGTGCGTTGCCAGCCCTTCCAATCCGACGAAGGTCTTCAGCCAATCGGGTACGACGTCCGACCAGGGCGCCCACCACGCCGCGCGGTCGTCAGCCGAGGCTGCAAGGGCGCACAACCTGTCGATATCCACCTGGCTCGACCCGTAGAACCGCACCAACGTCTCGACCTCGTCGGGTCGCTGTTGATTGCGTCCGGACTCCATGTTGTGGATCTTGGCGTTCGAGCAGCCGAGAGCTTTCGCCGCGTCGGCGATCGTTTTGTGGGCCTGGGCCCGCCTGGCCGAGAGTTCGGCGCCGACCAAGTACGCCACAGCCGCGGAGTCGCCCCGAATCGCCATGTGCCCTCCTAGTTTTTGGTCGTCGCCAGCCTGCTCAGCCTGCCCGATCGCGGATTCGGGGACGACGACCAGGTGATTCTGAACATGGTACGACACGTGAAAATTGCGGTATTGATTCACGTGAATTTTCATGTGACTATTCGATGTGTCAGGGATCACCACGCCGCGCAGGAAACGGCAGCCGCCGGGCCCGCTCACAACGCGTAGGTCACTGACTCCGGCCACGAGTGCCATGCCTGTGACCGGCGGGATGTCAGGCGGTCACAGCACGCAACCGGCGTGCCGGCCTGATGAAGCAAGCGAGACATGGAGGTGGGACCGATGTTTGCTGAGCGAATAAGTTCCCCAACGTCACACCAGCCGCTGATAACGCCCCGTTGCCGCGATATGCGCCTTCGCGTCGCACAAGCAGCGGTCGAAACGACCGTCGATGCCGTGCCGGGAGGTCGTTGATGACCAAACTGTTGCCCCTGGCATACGGGTATTTGCGGATGGATCTCGTTGATGACGGTGATCGCGCCGAGCAGCAGATCACCCAGGCGGCTCAGCATTTGGGTTTCCAGATGGCTGCCGTCTTCCGAGAGCATTCACCCGAAACGATCGTGCCGACCGCCTATCTGGACTTGGTGTGCGAGTGTTGCCGCGCGGACGCGCACACGGTGATCGCCGCCCCGGGCCACCTGTCCGGTATGACCGTCCCGCAGACCGTGCTGCTCGACATGCTGGCGACACGAGCCCGCGCGCATGTCCGCGAGGTGACGCTATGACACGCATACAGCTCACAAGACGGCGGCGTCGACCCAGCCGACAAACCCATCGAGGAATTGTCCACCTGCGCAGCGGATTTCACGCCGGGAATCTCTACGCATTCCGTTTCGGATCGGGAGGCCGAACCTGATGACGGCTGTACCGACATATGGATACATGCAGCTGGCATTGCTTCTGCGCCCGTCGAGCGAAGTCGAGGAGCGAATCGGCCGGGTAGCAGCGGAATCCGGCGGTCGTCTCCGGCGGGTGTTCGCGGAACCGATTCCCCCGGCTGATGCGTTGTGGTCGTTGATCATCGACGCAGACCGCTCAATGAGCGGACAGCTGATACCCGCGGTCTCCGCCACCGCCGAGCGGCGGGGAATGGATGTGGGCCGTCTGCTCGAGTCCGGGCGGCGCCGCACGCGCGCAGTGGCATGGCAGGCACTGCTGTCCGAACTACGCCCCCAGGGCGGCACCGTCATCATCCCGGGACCCGAGCATCTGGACGGGCTCGCCACGTCCAGAACTACTGCGTTGAAACAACTTTCACGGATACACGCGCAGACGCGCCTGCTGTATCTGCCCGAACCGGTGGCCAGGATTTCGCAGACCGATGCCGCTCCAGTCCTGGTCGGGCAATTCCCGGTGAAAGCGTTCGCGGCGGCGCTGGAAGTTACATCCCTGAAGGCGTGGTGGCATTTGTCGCAGGCCGGATTGAGCTACCTCCGCACCGACGTCGAGGCCGTACTGTGCGCACTCATCGAAGCTCGGATGCCGACCGAACCGGTCGAGGTACTGGACGAGATCAGAGTACGGCTCCATCGAACAACGCATGCCCTCCTTATCGAGGTGCACGAATCCGAGAACCACTCCCACGAGCCTATCCCTGATCTGGTCCGTCAACGATGCACACGTGTTTCACGTTGCACCGCGCCCACCGGCGGCACGATCACCCACGCCGAAATCCCACTCTCGGACACGACGCCGAGCCCGGCTCGCTGAGGCGGCGGCGGGACGGTACCAGACCCGCTGCGCGACCGGCTCCAACGCTGGACACCCCCCGACGGTCTCTCGCAGAGGCCCGACACCAGCGGATTCCGGCGACACGGCGTATTGGCCGATCCGTCGTCGAGTCCCGTGTGACGCACGCGAGCCTGGCGCGAGAGCGCCGACGCACCGCGCGGAAACGACAGCCACGCGTCCTGTCGAAATTCCACGACTTTGAAAGAAACAAAAAGTGACCGTTGTAGCCGTTCTAGAAGTTGGATGTCAAACTAAGTGCGAAAGCGAGGATAGATGCCGAGTCTACCGCTCAGAATTCGGGCTCGATGCGCACATTGCTCCCGAACAGGTGCCATTAATCTCTCGGCGATATCCGTGTCAGCAGTGTTGATTTACCCTGCGCTGGGCCGTGCAGTGGTCGCACTTGTCGACACGGTTCCAGCATTCTCGATCGGCGCGGACATCGTTTGTGGACGCTGCTGGGCGATGCGCCTGTCTCGCCAGACGATGCCGAACGCGCGACGCGTCTGTTGTTCAAAGTAGTTGCGATACCGGTGCTTTGGAACGCCACGGTCGTGCTCCCTACCCCCGGCAACCCGCATCGAGTCTGGCTGCACCCGCCACGCGGTCGGGCCCGGCCCGCGCTGGCCGCGATCGGCGAGGCTATCACCGCAGCCGCCTCCCGGGACGCCAGCTTGAACCCATAGGACGGTGCCTCTTCATGGCGCGCCGAGATATGAAAGGAGCCTGGTCGGTGAAGAAAGGAATTATGGAGTGCTACGGCAGGAATCGTGGATATGGGTTCATCGCCGGTGGTTCACGAGAGGGGAATATCTTTGTGCATTTCTCCGGTCTGTACGACAAAGGCGCCGACCCTCCTGCTGCCGGTGACACCGTCACCTACGACGTCGTCCCCAGTCGCAACGGCCGGAAAGCGGTCAACGTTCGCATCGTGCATCAACCAACTCCAGCATCCCATCAAGACCACAACACGGGCGGTTACCGCAATGACTGAACCATTGGACCCGCACATTTCCCCGGCCGGAGATGCCCACCCGCCGACCATCGTCTGCTCCCTCCCCTCGGCAACACCAGGGCCTGAGATTCTTCAGCAGCTCGATACGTCGTCTACACCCTGCGGCATCCCTACGCAGCGAGTCGCAGCAACCTCCCAGAGGCCCGCACCGATGACTGGCACGGTACTACCGACCAGCTGTCGGTTGATAGCCGCGATGGAGGGGGATGTGCCCTTCGAGCACCCTGCAGTCGTGATCCTGCGAGCAGCGTTTCTGTTGGCGACGGTGGATTACTGGATCGATCCCGACACTGCCGCTACGAGCACCTGCGAAACCGGGACAGTGCTGTTGTGGGAGATGGGCATTGACGATGTCAGCGCACTCGTGCGAGCACGGCTGATCGATGACATCAACCACGCCGTCTCATCCCGGGAGATCGGCGCCGCTGTCGATGCTGTTGCCCGCGCATGGTTCGAATACCGCCGTTGTGCCCGCTACCGCGGAGACTCCCGATTCGACGATGTGCTGTACCACCGAGCAGTTGTCACGCTAACAAGAGCTCGCGCTCGCTATACCCGCCTCCGTCGCAGTATCAAGAGACGGGAAACGACGCCGAATCACGCTGCCCAGCATAGAATTTTCCCGTAGTCCGTCTGATCTTGTGGATCCCGACCCAACGTTTGAATTCGAGGGCGACCGGGGGCACTACAGAGCTGCGGCGTTTATTCAGGCCACCGGCTCTGATCGATCACCGACTCCGAGCGTGGATGTACTAGATCGCTTCATCGTGCGCGTCCTTCTTGGCCCTGTTCTCACTCCATTGCGCTCTCATGAGGAGCGAGACGCCAGCGGAAGCAGATTGTTCTCGAAGCTTGTTGAATGGAGGCAGCTCCAGTCCATCAGGTCTCACGTGCACGGGACCAGCGACATCTGTAAGTGGTTCGCTGGCGTACGCCACGGGGTCGAGACAGTGAGGGTCATCGGTATGGTCTGCGTCGGCTGGTTCGGAACGGCGATAGTAACGCGCACCGGGAATAGCTGGCCTTCCATGCGCGCGGCCCACATTCGCGGAAACTCTGGTGCTTTGGACACTTCTGCAATCAGCCTTGCTCGCGTCTGCTCAGACACGATGCCGCGTGAAAGGTAGTGCAGCGCGTAGCTGCATACTGTCGCCACGAGGTGCCAAGTGTCTTCCGCGAACACCGTCCGCGCTATCGGATCGCAGAAGAGCCACCGGAGCAGGTTGCCGGCTTCATCGAGTCGCGGAAGCATTTGTGTCGCAGCCTCGTTGAGCACGTGGACGTCGAATAGTCCGGGCGCCAGCAATATCGCAGGGTACTGGATGGCAGTCACGGCATCCCGCATATGGGCAGGCGGCGGGCTTGCGTCGGGCGCGGGTCGTGCTGGATCCTCGTTGCGTAGGATCAGCTCACGGAGATGGTCGTACACCTCGGTGGGCAGCCCGAGTGGCGCGGCGAGGGCCCCCAGCGTTCGCACGTACACGGGCCGCTGCGCGCGCAGCATTTTGCCGATGTGGTCTTTGGACATTGACGTGTGTTCTGCCAGTTCCGATTGTGTGATCTGGCGTCCCAATGTCGCGAAGCCTTGATAGACCCTGTGTTCCTCGAGCTCCGCGGCGACGACCCGATCCAACGCGGCCTCGCCGAGCCGGCCGCTCGCAACGTCGAGCCGGTCGTCCTGCATTACCGGGCGACGGGGTGCGGAGGGCTCGAGTCCTGGGTTCTCCGGTGACAACTGCAGGCCGCTGCTGGTGAGATATGGCGTTATGCCCTCCCGTGTCGGTGGCTGGCCTCTGCCTCGCCATGGCCCATCCTCCGCCCACGGTGCCTGGTTCTGATCTCCCGTTCCAACCCGACGCACGTCATGGCCTGCCCGGAGCGGTTCGCTGCAAGCCTTCCTGTCCCCGCCTGGACCGATCGCCTCTGCCATTGCTCTGGACATGTGCCAGGCTCTCCTCTTGTTCCTGAATCGGCTCCAACGGCGGTGAATGACGGTGGTGAGCTGGAGCACACCCCGGGGTTCCCCTCCGTGACAACGGTGGGAGCCCTTCTTCGTACCTGTCTGATCTCGCTGTGAATCTCGTTGGCCCGCAGTAGTTCCAGGGCACCCACGGTGCGAGTCTCACAGCAACGCCTTGCGGGCGGGCCGGACCTTGCCGGCCGCTACCAGTACCTGGTAGGCGGCTGCTTTGCAGAAGCAGTCGTCGCAGCTGCAGGATCGGTGCAGGCGGAAGGCGGACCGTGCCTGTGCCGTCGTGAGTCTGTGCTTCGGGGCGGCATGGCTCAGAATGTGCGGCAAAACGGAGTGGTATGCAGTCGCTTTCGGCTTGATAGGTGCTCGGTACGATGTTTCGATTTCCGTGGTCGATGACCAAGCGAGGCCGAGGAACACCGGGCTGATCGTCGCGAGAATCGCGGCGACCACCGACACCACCTGCCATCCCGACATCGCGATCACCACCGTTCCACTGACCAGGTGCAGGCTCTGTGCCGTGGAGCTGAAGAACTGGATGCCGTCCCGGTGGCATCGGCCGTGCCGAAGACGGGGACGAAACCGGTGGTGCAGGGCCACACTTGCGCCGGGGACAAGGTGACGACTGCACACTCGCGGCGCACCGCCTCCAAGCCGTCGCGCTCCCGAAGATCACCGATTTGGAGGTGGAGACGGCATGGAACGATCACCGCATCGGCGCCCCGGCTGCGTACCTGGCCCAGCAGGCACTCGACGGGATCGGTGCTGTCGGTGTCGCCTCCCGGTTGGAGACGCAGCATGTCGGCTACCCGCCACTGGTACTGGTCCGCGGTCGCTTGGATGGCGTGAAGGTCGGCCGAGGTGACCGCGCTCGCGATCGCCTGGTTCCTGCATGCATGCAGATCCGGCCGAATCAGCCCGATCACGACTGGGTGCGGCCGTCGGGCTCTGAGGGCCCGCAGCGGCTGCGGGTGCGGCGGGGCGCACGACCGGATCAGGTCGGCCGTTTGTGCATCGGAGTAACCGTGTTCGATTGGCGTGGCAGGTGCGTCGGTTGCATCGATGTTGCGCGAGCCTCCGGGCGCGGGGGTGTAAGGCTCGACATGTGTGATCATGTCAGCATCGCCTCTTTGAGGGCGGTGGCGAGTAGGTCCTGGCGAGCGGGGAATCGCAGCGCGATATGGCCGTCCGGTCGGATCAGGCACAGCGTGTCGTCGGTGGGGTGGCCGTATTGGTCGTGTACTCGGGGGTCGTGCGCGACGAGGGCGCCGGCGGCGTCAGGCCGTAGTTCGGGTGCGGTGATCACTGTGGTTCGCAGCAGATGGCGATAGGGGGCGGTGGCCTCGGCGACATCGGTGGCGACCGTTGAGTTGCGGCGTCGATGGAGCACCAGGAGGGTGTAGTCGGGATGAGACAGCAGCTCGTGCACGCCGGTCGTCGGCGTCACGGGAATGTCCGGGGCGCGGTCGCCAGCGGTGAGACCGTCGAGTCGCGGCAGCCCCGGCGGCGGGGTGATCACGTCGCGGTAGTGGTGGGTCAACCCTGCGATTCGTTGAGCAGCTCGGTGGTGGAAGCCGGGCTGCTGCCGGATGACTTCGAGGCGTTCGGCGATCGAATTGCCGTGCGCCATCATGATTTGATGCAGCATGCTGCTGGCTTCTCCCACCTGCTCGGCGATCGGGAGCCGCTCGGCTTGGTAGGTGTCGAGCAGCGTTTCCGGTGCGCGTCCGCTGGCGACTGCCGCCAGTTTCCAGCCGAGGTTCTGTGCATCTTGAATGCAGTTGTTCATTCCCAGTCCGGCGGCGGGTGAGCCGATGTGTACAGCGTCGCCGGCGAGGATGAGACGTCCGCGCCGGTACTCCCGTGCTTGGCGTCGCCAGATGGGATATTCGGTGTTCCATGTCGGAATGCCGAGATGTGCGCCGGGGAGCCAGTCGTCGACGACGGGCTGAAACCCGACTTGCGCGGCAACAGGGTCGGGTGCCGGGTTGGCTACCGGGGTGGCGCGCATGTCGCTGATCAACGCGCGGTAGCCGGTGGGGAGCTTCGTGGTGAGCAGCATGTGGTCCGCGTCGACGAAGTAGTGGATCTCGTCGTCGCTGACCGGGTAGCGATCGATCTGCACGTCCATCATCCGGAACTGCAAGCCGACGTACTCATCGCCCTCGAACTCGATTCCCATGAGAGATCGGACGGTGCTGCGCAGCCCGTCGCATCCGACCAACCAGTCCGGATGCATCTCCATCCGGCAACGACCGCCGCCGACACGGTCGAAGACAGCGGTGATCCGGCCATCCCCGTTGGTCGTGACAGATTCCAGCTTGGTGTTCCACTCGATTGTGCCGCCCAGCGCTAGGAATTCTTCCCGCAGCGCCGCCTCGGTGTCCTGCTGCTCGATGATGAGGATCATCGGGTACGGGGTATCCAGCGCCGTGAAGTCCAGGCGCTCGACATCGGGCACGCCGCGAAAGTGGAAAGTCATCCCTCGGTGGCGGACGCCGCGCTCGAGGAAACGCTCGACGCATCGCGCCCGCCCGAAGCCTTCCAACGTCCTCGCATGAAGGGTGAACGCTCGGGAGGTATCGGAGGATCGGGGCCGCTTCTCGAAAAGCTTGCACTCGACCCCTCGAGACAACAATTCGATCCCGACTGTCAGACCGGTGGGACCGGCGCCCACAATGGCGATCGGATCACGCGAAACAGGTTTGGACATGAGAAACCCTTCGTGCAGTGCCAGAAATCCGGCAGCATGGCGAATAGGCAGGGACCGGACACCGCGCGGTGGCGATCCGAACATCTACATACAGCGGTGCTCGCACGGCTTTCTCCGGCGGAGAAAGCCTTGGAACTGGACAAGACGACTGTCACATATTCGCGCTGCATCCGAATCGGTGCATACCCATACGCTGACCTGAACAGTACTTACCCACGAGCCTTTCCGAGCGGGATAAAATAGGTCCTCACCTGGCAGTTGTTCTACCGCCGTGCTTGTTTCCTTCCATGTAAAAAAGGCGCTCAGGCATTCTGTCGGCCGCTAGTCCGTGTGAATTGGTTCGCGCGTGGGTACACACGTGTGGGTAGACATGAAAGTCATCCGCATAACTACGACAAGGGGTCACCTGCATATGGCAGTGCGCCCTGTGCAAATCGAACGAGGCCCGGCTGTTACCGGAGTCTGCGTTGTTGTGCCCGGAGATGATCCGGCACGAATTCGGCGATGTGGTGCCGGTTCGGAATGTCGAGTTTGTCCAGTACTGAGGATATTTGTCGGTCGACGGTCTTGACAGACGTTTGGCGGTGCCTGGCTATCTTGGCATTCGAATTTCCTGCCGCTGCAAGAACTGCGACCTCTTGCTCGGTGGCGCTGAGCTTCTCCCAGGGCGTTGCCACGTATTTGAGCGGGCTGTTCTGTGTGGTTCGTCCGCCGTGGCGGGCGACCTCGCGGGGGGACGGGTCGACGGTGAGGACAGGTTCGCCGAGCGCAAGCCGGTGCACGTCGTTGGTGTGGGGGTTGAGTTCCGCACCGCGGGCCATCTCGGCCGCGAACTTCTCGGCGCCGAGTACTTCGCGAGCTGATGTCTCGGCCTGGAGGCACATCTTGGCGAAGCATCCCATGCTTGTGATGTCGACGCCGAGGTAGCGGCGCAGCGTTTCGGTGCCGCCCAAGATGTGCGCGATCTCGTTGGCTAGCTTCCAATCTCGATCGGGATCCTCGCCGACGATCATGCGTTCCAGCGCCCAGGTGCGCAGCACGGCGCTCCACATCGCACCCCACTGGTCACCGAACGACAGCTGATAGGACAGCGTGTCGCGCAACACGGCGGCTGCCTCGTGGGGGTCGCCGTGTTTGGTCAACGTGACGGCCCAGGCCAGCTTCACCCACGAGGCCGCCCAGGTCGCTCCTGACGCTTCCGCGTGGTCGACGGCGCAGCGGGCGATCTGGTGAGCCTCGGCGGCCGATCCGAGCAGCGCGGCGGCCATGGCGCCGAACATCCCTGCGAACACCTCGACCGGGTCGCCGATGTCGTGGAACTTCGCACGCGCCCGTCGTGTGACGGGGATCGCTCGTTCGTCTTCATCGGAGAGAAAGAGCCTGGTGCCTTCTACGAGTTCGATGACGGGCGGCAGGCCGCGATCCTGTTCGGGGTGGTTCAACCAGTCGGTGCCGTCCGGGTCCGAGAGATGGTGCGGGATCACCTCATTGAGCAGGCGCGCAGCCTCGGGCCCCTGGCCTGACCGTATAGCCAGCCATGCCAGCGCGGCTTTCAGCTCGATCTGTAGGTCGGTAGGTTGCGGGGTCAGTGCTCGACTGGCTTCCAGACACCCTTCGGCCAGGCCACGGATGTCGCGGATCGACCCTCGCACGAAAGGAATGCGCAGGGTGATCAGGCCACGGCATATCTCCAGACCCGCGGCGGCCTCACCCTGCACGGTGATACTGGTCTCGATCGCCGCAACGATATTCCCCCACGCCGACCGTGCCCAACGGACCAGTTCGCGTTCGCGCGGGCTGAACCAGTTATCTGCGGCCGAGGCCACCTGGTCTCGGTAGTAGGCGAGGTGTCGTCGAGCCAACCGCGTCGGCTCGCCAGGACCGTCGTCGCGCAGCCGGTCCCACGCGTACACCCGCAACGTTTCGGGCATCGAGTACCGCTGTCCGCTCGCGGTGATATGGATTGTGACGAGCGACTTGTCGGCGAGGCTTTCCAGCAATCCCGCGATCTCCCGTGTGGACAGCCTCACCTGTTCCTCGTCACCGCTGTCCTCGGTCTGGTGCTCGTCGTCGCTGCACACGGCGATGATCGCGTCGAGGCCGGCGCCCGCATCCGCGGCGTCATCGGTGTCGTCGGGGTTGATGTCACCTGCTGGCGCGAACGCTGACAGCCGCGTGAACAGCAGTTTTTCCTTCTCGCTGCACAGCTGGTAGCTCCAGGCGATGACGTTGGTGATTCCGAGGTGCCGGGCATCGGCGCCAGCGCGGGCTCCGGTCGTCCACTCCAGCCGCTTGTCGTCCGCGCGTCCGGTGAGCTCATTGCAGAGATCGGTCAAAGCCTGATACCGCAGCCGGCCGACCGCCAGTCGGATGTACAAGGGGTGGTATTGGATGTGTTTGCAGATCTCGGCCGCAGTCGCGGTATTTTTCGCGCTCCACTCCACAGCCCGGCCGATCAGTTCGGTGCGTTGGCGAAACATCATCAGAGCCTCGGAGGCCGACAACTGCCGAACCACGTGCAGATATTCGTCGCGCCAGGCCACCGGGCTGCGACTGGTGGCCATGATGACCAGGTTCGGCAGCCGGTCGAGTAGCCGCTCGATCAGAGTGCGGAGAGCATCGAGGAGGTGCTCGCCGTTGTCGAGCACGAGCAGCACGCGGCCATTGTGCACGGCTCCGTCGACTCCGCGCAGCGATGCTTCCAGCGCGTCGAAGGTCGAGCGATTGGAGAAATCGGCCGAGATCACCGCAGAGGCAGTGGCCCGTTCCACCTGGACGTACTCTGCGTCCACTGGGAGTCGTGCGAGCGGTACCCAGTGCACCCGAAGCCCCTGAGCCTTGACTCGACGAGCCGCCTCGTCGGCGAGTCGCGTCTTCCCGATTCCCCCTGGCCCCGCCAAGGTGATCAGCCGATGCGGTCCTGAGGTCAGCAAAGTGCTGACGAGCTCGAGTTCATCTTCGCGGCCGACGAAGCCGTGCGTCGGTGCCGGTACCGAACCGAGTGCTTTCCCCCCAGGTTTGATCATGTCGGCAACTATATCGCGAAAAGGGGCGCACGGTCTTTACGCCAGGCTCCACCCGCCGTGGGTAGGTAGGTTTTTGGGTATATACCCATTGCGCCGCAAGCTCTAATGGGTATAGCGAAAAGTCGTCCACTCCCGACGCTCCATTCCGCCTCTCGTGGTTTTGATGCGGACGGCTCGAAAATGCTTGACACGCTGCAACTTCAGCGTCTCCTCCCGGTTCGACCGCCCCTTGTCGACGCGCCTCTATGGCGTATCCGCGGCATTGATTTCCGCCGTGGGTAGGTGGGTTTTTGGGTATGTGCAACCGGTTCCGGTGACGCCGTCGAATCTGGCACTCTTTTGATTGAATTCCAGGTAATTCCACTTTTGCGCAGACGACGCTACGAATGCCAGGCCCCCAGTTGTGCGTTTTGGGGCTCCGATAAATGGAGTGACGTTACATTGACATGCCCTATTGTCCATGGTTCGCCCGTCGATACCAGCGATGACCGCCGCGTCCCGATCCACGACGAACAGTTTCGCCGAGATCCGCACGCGGTCTACCGAGCACTGCGGCAGCAGTACGGCACGCTTGCGCCGGTGGAGCTGGCGCCGGGTGTCCCGGCGACCCTAGTTCTCGGCTACCACACGGCCGTGCGGATCCTCCACGATCCCGAGCACTTTCCGGCCGACCCAAGATACTGGCAGCAGGCCATTCCCG
This sequence comes from Nocardia nova, assembly GCF_002933465.1. Classification (GTDB taxonomy): domain Bacteria; phylum Actinomycetota; class Actinomycetes; order Mycobacteriales; family Mycobacteriaceae; genus Nocardia; species Nocardia nova_B. The sequence goes on along the minus strand of NZ_PSZE01000010.1, from coordinate 33,286 downwards.
GGGACTGTTCCCTGCGGCCGATGATGGAGTGGCATCCAGCCGCGCGATACACCACCGGGCCCGAGCACACTCGTTATCGCCAACCATCCGTCGCGGCGATCGAACGTGTCGATCTGCATGCCATGCACGCACGAATCGAGCGCCTCGCCGGCCCACTGATCGCGACTTTCCGGCCAGTTGGCAATGCCGACTTGGTGTCTCAGTACGCCTACCCCCTGGTTTTCTCCGTGCTGACTGAACTCATTGCGGGCGCAGACGAGAGCCACTCGGGGAAAATCGACCATCAGGTCGCCGCGGGCACGGCAGCGCGGTTCGACAGTGACGCCACTGCGCAGATCGGTGTGAACACGCTCACCGAAGCGCTGGCCGAGCTTGTCTCACTCAAGCGTGACCAACTCGGCGACGACATCACCTCGTGGCTGATACAGCATCCGGCCCGGCTCGACGACCACGAGGTGATCGCCCAGCTGATGAGTTTCTACGGCGCTGGCCTGGAAGCGGTGCCGGATCTCATATGCAACGCCCTGCGGCTGATGTGTACCGACGACCGATTCGGTGGCAGCTTGCTCGGTGGCAGCCTGCAAACCCGCGACGCTCTCGACGAGGTCCTGTTCAAGGACCCGCCGATGGCCAACTTCTCCATCACCTACCCCCGGCAGCCGGTCTTCGTCGACTCCACATGGTTGCCCGCACACCAGCCGGTCGTCATCAGCATCGCCGCCTGCAACAACGACCCCGCCATCAGCACCGACGATGTCGACCTCTCGGGTAATCGTTCGCACCTGGCTTTCGGCACCGGCCCACACGCCTGCCCGGCCAGAAATGCGGCATACCTGATCGCGCAGGACGCAATCGACTACCTGCTCGATCTCATACCAGATATCCAGTTGGCGGTGCCCACTGAGGAGCTGCAGTACCGGCCGGGCCCGTTCCACCGATCCCTTGCCGCGCTACCAGTCGTGTTTCCACCCGACAACCGATACGCCCCGCCGCCACCGCAGAGAGCTGAATTCCCGACTTTCCCATGGACGAGAGGGTGATCATGCGGACCGGACGACCCAGCGAAACCGCCGCAGCCATGGCGCACATCAGAGCCAAGTACTCGAAACTGCACCCAGAGATCCTGACCGACCCACTCGCCGAGCGGATACTCTGCGCCCCTGTCCTCGACGAAACCGTGCTCGACCGCGGGCTTGCCACCGACGTAGCCGAGCGCCGTGGCCTGTACGTGCTCGCACGCTCCCGATTCGCCGACGACCGCATCACCGCCGCCATCGCCAAGGGAGTCGATCAGGTAGTGATCCTCGGCGCCGGCCTCGACACTACTGCCTACCGCGAAACACACGACGACGCACGATTCTTCGAGGTCGACCACCCCGATACTCAGCACTGGAAACGACAGCTACTCACCGAAGCCTCAATCCCCATCCCGGACAACTTCACCTTCGTACCGATCGACTTCGAACAGGCCACGCTGGCAGGCGAATTGGCCAAAGCAGGCTTGGACCGGACCCGCCCCGCTGTTTACATCGCGCTCGGCGTGACGCCGTACCTCTCCAGACCAGCGCTCGACGATGTGCTCGGCTACATCACCGACCACAGCGGCGGCGAAGCGGTTCTCGACTACTTCTACCCACCCGACGAGGCAACGGCCGACCAGCTGCAGACGCGTGCGGAAAGCACTGCGCGACTGGGGGAGCCGTGGCTGTCCTGTTTCATAGCCGACGAATTCCACGACATTCTCCGGTCTTACGGCTGTCACGTCGAAGATCACTCCGCATCAGACCTCGTCGCAACCTATGGTGCACGCAGAAAGGGTCGCTCAACAGCTGCGGGACCACACGTGGTCCATCTTCGGAAACGGACGGATCTGCTGCAAAACTAGACGGATTTACTGCAGCCGACCGCCCCCGCCCGGCGGCGGCTGCGCCACTTATCGAACGGAACTCAAGCCATGCTGTGCCGGAACTTGTGGAACCTCCAGGCATCACAGATGATCGTGGTCAGTTCCGGCCGCTGAGGTTTCCACCCCAACTCGCGGTGGGCTCGTTCGCTCGAGGCGATACAGATAGCCGGGTCTCCTGGGCGAGGTCCGGCGTAGGTGACGGGGAAGTCGACGCCGGTGACCTCTTTGACGGTGCGGAGGACTTCTGCGTTGGTATAGCCGTTGCCGTTTCCGAGGTTGTAGATGTCGTGGCGGCCGGGCTGTACGGTTTCCAGTGCCAGCAGGTGAGCGGAGGACAGGTCGCTGACGTGGATGTAATCACGGACCGCCGGACCGATTGGCTGTCACCGAAGAAGGGATCGCGACGTTCGAGTGTCGTGGCCTGAGTCCCGTTGCTCGTCACCTGCTCGCGGGTGCCGACCTCGAGCGCGCAGAGCACATACTCGGCGTAGAGCTGTTCAACGGCGCGGTCAGGATCGGCGAGGAAGTCCTTTTCCGCCATCGCCTCTAGTGTTCTGCGCCTGAAATCCGTTGTGTAATTGTAGGATTCGTCGGTGGCAAGGACGGGGCGGCCGAGGTCGGGGCCGGATTTGGTTGTGACCGAGGCTCAGCGTCGGGAGTTGGTGCGGGGTGCGCGGGCGGCGACCTCGACGCAGGCGTATGCGTTGCGGTGCCGGATCGTGCTGGCCTGCGCCGAGCCGGGTGCGTTCAACACCCATGTGGCGGCCCAGGTGGGTGTGTCGGCGATGACGGTGCGTAAGTGGCGGGGCCGTTTCATCGAGTACGGGTTGGCGGGGCTGGCCGATGAGCCGAGACCCGGCCGGCCGCCGTCGATCCTGCTGGACCAGGTGCAGCACGTGGTGGAGATGACCCTGGAACAGGTCCCGTCCGATGCCACGCACTGGTCACGGTCGTCGATGGCCGAGCGGACCGGGTTATCGAAATCGACGATCGGGCGGATCTGGCGGCGGTTCGAGCTGAAACCGCACCTGAGTGATGGTTTCAAGATCTCGACCGATCGGTTGTTCGTGGAGAAGGTCGTGGATGTTGTTGGCCTGTACCACAATCCGCCAGAACGAGCTGTCGTTCTCTGCGTCGATGAGAAGAGTCAGATGCAGACTCTGGACCGATCGCAGCCGGTGTTGCCGATGATGCCGGGCATGCCCGAACGCCGCACCCACGACTACGCCCGCCACGGCACTACCAGCCTGTTCGCCGCGTTCAACATCGCCGATGGCACCGTGATCGGTGAACTGCACCGGCGGCACCGGGCGACCGAGTTCCGCAAGTTCTTGACCAGCATCGACAAGGCCGTGCCCGCCGAGCTGGATGTGCACGTGGTGTGCGACAACTACGCCACCCACAAGACCCCGCTGGTCCAGCAATGGCTGGCCGGGCATCCACGATTCCACGTGCACTTCACCCCGACCGGATCTTCGTGGCTCAACCAGGTCGAGCGCTGGTTCGCCTTCCTCACCCAGCAACTCCTGCGGCGCAGCGTCCACAAAAGCGTTGCGGCACTGGAGAAAGACGTCCGCAACTGGGTCGACCAATGGAACACCAATCCACGCCCATTCGTCTGGCGCAAGACAGCCGAGGAGATCCTCGACTCCCTCGCACGATATCTGCAACGGATTTTAGGCGCAGAACACTAGCGCTGCGACGGCCTTGGCCTGCCGATCGTGTAGGTAGACCCGAAGCTCCCCGCCCCTTTGGATTTCTCGCCGCATTGCTACATCATGCTCGCAGGTCCCACACCCGCCTGCGCCGCGTCGGAGATGTTAGGGACATCGGCGACCGTCTCCGCGAGACCAGATTCGCGTTTCCTCACGACATCGCGCGGGTCCTGGTCGTCATCGACCTCCGGGTCGGCACCTTGGGGAAGATTCTCCCTGCGCCCGAACCCGCCGCGCACGACCGGACCGCCGATGCCGTCGCCGGGGTGTGGGCGGTCATATAGTCGATGGCTTTTGCACGGGCTGATCAGCGGGACCGACGGACACGTGCTGCCGGAACTACTTCCGTTCGCTGACGCACTAGTCGTTGGCGCAGTCCCCCTTCTGATCAACGAGGGAGCGAGGCGCCATCCGCGGGAACGAAACACTACCGGGATCAGACAGTTGCAATCGCCCGCCCGACCGCTGCGCTGTCGTTGCGCTGCGTCTACCCATCACCCGAGGGCTTTCAGCCCCGCCGCCCACGGCATCGGTCCGGTGTCTGCGTCATCAGTTATCCGGACGAAGCGCACCCCCCATTCTGTGAGCCGGTTGCGTGCCTCGCGTACGGCTGGGAAGTGCATCTGCTCTTGCTTGGCATGTGGGATCGCGACCACGGGGAGCCCGGCGCCGACCGCCTCGACCAGCAGCGCGAGTGGCAATGTGTCGCCGATTCCGGCCGCCCATTTGGCCAGCGAGTTCGAGGTCAATGGAGCGGCGATGATGGCATCCGGTGCGGGGAGCAAGTCGTCGGTTCCTGGTTGCTTGAATTCCGAGCGGACGGGGTGTCCGGTCTGTGTCGCCACTGCCTCGGTGTCGATAAAGCGGGCGCCGTTGGGAGAGGCGACGACGCACACGTCCCAGCCGTCTGCCTGTGCTAGCTTGACCAGCTCGCCGATCGTGGCTGCCGGTGGTGCACCGGTCACGATCGCGTACAACACCTGTGTTCGCTCAGTCATGAGCTCATCATGGCAGTCGGGACCATGTCTGTCCGAGCTAGATGACGGCGACCCTGGCTCGCTGGGCAAGCTTGCCCAGGTCGCCAGCGACGACGCCACGTGTGGCATTGCGCAGTAGGTCGCCGATCACCTGTTGCACGGTGTCCATGTTCCGGACTTGCTCTGGTGCAATGGTTTCGGCTCGCAGTAGTGCGTCGAGCGAAGTGGTGTAGTCGCGGCGTGAGGCGGCTGCGCGTCCGACTTCGACGAAGTACTGCGCGGCTCTGCCCGGAGTCGGCAGCGTCTCAGGACGCAGGTTTCGCGCGTGGGTGAGTACGGCTTCGGGCTCATGTCTTTCCATGGCCACCGACATCTTCCACAGCGCAACATTCGACGAGTCGAACGTCGTGTTTCCGATGATCGATGAACGATCGGTGGCGATACGGCCCTCAAGCCGAGCAGCGTACTCGCCGGCATGGTCCAAGTGATCGTGTGGATCGTGGCCGACTGCCGCAGTCGCCAATGCTGCCTGCAGGTGCAGCATCCCCACTGTTTGGAGATCACCCGCGGTCGTTGCCCGCGAGCCGACCGCCGTCGCGGTGCGCTCCGCCGAATCCAGGGCGGCGGTCAGAGAGCCGGGGCGAGCCAATTGGACTTGACTGCGGACGAATGCCGCTGCGGCAGCGCCCGATTGACTGTCGATCGTCTGCGCGGCGTGATCTGCTGCCTGTGCGGCCGTCCATGCCAGCGCGAGGTGTCCGCGTGCGCGCATGACCACGGACGTGTCGAAAGCTACTTGTGTCAGTGCGTCCCAGGCGATGCGTTGTTCCGCGGGGTCGTTTTCGTGTGTGTGTCGGTACAGATCGGTGATCAGTGGTGCGAGTATCACTGCGAGGGTCGAGTATTCGCCGACCATGTTGAGTCGAGTGACGGTCCGGCTTGCGGCGATGAGGGTGGAGAGGGGCCGCAGCGGCCCAGTGTGATCGACATTTCCGGCCGCCCAGAATGCCGTCTCGATGTCAGCAGCGAGGGCGGAGAAGTCCTCACCGTCGGCCGAGATTGTGTCGATGCCCGACCATCGTCGGCCTTGTGCCCCGCCGAGGGAACGTTCGGACTGACTGCGGCTGACGTCGTGAGTCGAAAGGGCAGCGTTGGCTCGGGAGGCGGTCGTTGGGGGGCGGCGCGTAGGAACTGAGTGTCGGCGTCTCCATGCGGCTTCCCCTTCTGTGACGATCTGCTCGAATCGTGCGCGGTCCTCCGGGGTTGAGCGTTGCGCGTATGTCGTATCCAGGATTTCTTGCGTCTGGGGGCGCGGTTTGACCGTGCTCAGGCCCGAACGCCAGTTGTTGATTGTGGTGGTTTCGACGCCCAGCAGAGCAGCGAACTGCCGAATCGATTTACGCATCGCCTCCTGAAGGGCAGCGGCCTCGAATCCGGTCCATTCCTGCCCTCGCACCATCTCCGCGTCCCTTTTTTTCAGCGTCTGATCGGGGAAATGCCTACGGTACGCCTACGGTACCTCACCGCTGCGCGGTCCTCCCGGCGCCGCTCCGGGGCCACGATTGGAACCGGAGTCGTTGCTGGGGCCAGTTCGTTGTGATTCAGCCTGGCCGGGAGGCCCTAACTGTTGATCGTGACTCAAAACTGTTTACTGGCAAGATAATTGGAGGTTGCATGGCTGTCGATGTGGCATCGCCGCGGCCGGAGTTCGTGGCGTGGCGGGGGAATCCGTCGAGCGAGTTGCAGCAGCGGACCGGGCGGTTGGAGTCCGGTGCGGTCGTGGTGCGCTGGTTCGATCCGGGTGTGGTGCCGGGGTTGTTGCAGACCCGCGACTACGCTCGCGCGGTCTTGGACATCTGTGTCGGTGACCAGGGCGATGTTCAGGCGGCGTTGGAGCAGCGGCTGGCGCGGCAGCGACGCTGGCGCGTGTCCGAGGGGCGTATGCATTTCGTGCTCGGTGAGCAGGCGCTGTACACGATCGTCGGTGCCGCGGAGACCACGCGCACGCAACTGGAGATGCTGCTGCGCCCGTTGCCGTCGAATTCGACTCTGGGCATCCTGCCCCGCAACACCCACTTCCACACCGCGTCAACAAATTTCATCATCTACGACCACGACCAGGCGGTTGTGGAGACGGTGACCGGCAGCCTGCGAATCACCGATCCTGCCGATATCGGTGATTACCTGGCGGTGTTCGACACCCTCACCGAACGCGCGGTCCAGGGCGCAGACGCCCACGCGCTCATCCGGCACGCCATCACCACCCACGAATAATCGCCTCGGCCCGATGCCGGTCGAAGTCCGTGCCTGCCTACTTCCGATCGAGGAATCTCATCATGTCCACCGTTCTCACCGACCCGAGCGCTCTGCCGGAGCAGCCTTCTCCCAGTGGTTTTCGAACGACGCGGGAAGACGAGAGATGCCTGTATGAGGGGTTGTTCGGTAGTTGCTTCTACGAGCCGCGTACTCGCGCCCTGACGATCCGTACCCACAGGGTGCGGGCGATCATGGCCCCGGAAGAAATGGCTGAGCCTGCGGTGGGGCGGCTGCACGGGTATCTGCCGATCGTCACTCTGGTCCACCGGTCCGGCCCCGGTGTGTGGGTGCTGCTCACGCGCCCGCCGGCCTCCGGAGACGACCTGCTCGCGTTGGCCAGGCGTGCCAAGACCAGGTCGATCGTCACGGTCGGGCCGGGAGCCGAGCTCGCGTTGCCGACCGCTGGAGTATCGCGGCGCCGGTGGCGCGGGCCCGTGCCGACCGCCGCCACCACGGTCGGTGATTTCCCTGCCTACGCCGAGGTGATCGGAGCGCTCACCCATGACGTGTAACACGACCCGGCCACGCACGCGCGGTGGAGCTGGCGCCCCCGGTGTCGAGCCGACCCTGGTGCAGCGCCGCACCTCTTCGATAGATCGTCAGTAGTGAATGAATGGGGAGCAGAGATGGCAGGTTGGAACCAGCTGTTCATCGCGCAGCGCGAGCTGCGACGAGGGCCTGGGTCGCCGATCTTGGTTTCGATCGGCCTGCCGTACAAGGTTGATTCATCCACCTGGCGCGCTCCGGTGCGGATCGAGGGCATACAAGACGACGATCCGTTCGATGAGGCCGCGTCGGGCAGTGATTCAGTCGAAGCTCTGATCAACAGCTTGAAATTGATTGCGGCAGTGACGGATTCATGGAACGTCGACAACTCGATCACGTGGAACGACAAGACCGACCTGGGATTCTCGCCGTCGTAACCGAACACCGTGACAACCACGCCCTCGCCCGCGCCGATCGCCCGTCGAAGAGTTCATCGGACGTCGCTGAACCCGCTCGCTTGCAAGTTGATTGGAGAGTCATGACTGTCAGTGCCACGTTGCCCAAGCGATCGCGTCGTACCGGTAATGTCCGATTCGCGCGCCTGATCGTCTCGTTGGGAGCCGTTGATGGATAACGTGCTGGATCGTTTGTGCAACGAGTCCGCGAGTTGATGCCGCATGGACGGCATCGACCCGGACAGTGTTCGCCACACCATTGTCGACGGAATCGAAGTGACATGGTATGTGCTCGACCATGCCGCACGGGTCGAGTCGATCCGCGAAGTGGACGGCCGGGTCCTGATGTCCTATCGAGGCCCCGGATACCCGGATGTGGCGCAAGCAGAAGAGCTTTGGCCGCGGTTCTCCGGGGTGTGGGCGGCGGTGCGAGACGAACAGCAGCAAGTGATTGCGGAAAGCCGCGACCGTTCCCGCGCTGACCGTTCGATCTGACCGACAGCCACTCAGGACTGCGAGTCCTCCAATCCAACGATCACCGGAGGTAAATGCCATATGAAACATGCCGCGCGCGTTAACGGCTGTCGGTTCGCTCCGATTGCGGTGTGGTTGGTGGCCCGTGACGTAGCGGGTCGGTGGCCGGGTTGCGCATTCGCTGTGGGGCTGCGGTGTCGGTCGGGAATTCGGCGCTGGTCTGTGGTCGTGAAATGGTCCGATGGGCCGACCGAGGAAATGGTGGGCAGGTATCTGGGCCGCTACGTGGCCGAACGACGTCGCTGCGGAGTCGCGGAGAGGTCGCGACCTGGTGGGTGGATGCCAGCGCTGTTCGCAGTCTCCGAAATCGACACACGACGAACGATCACAGCGGCCGGGTTCGATCCGATCGCGGCGGCCATTGAACGTGATTGCGGGGTGGAGGTGCCGCGCATCGACGGTGGCGTCGATTGGGAGCGAGCCGCCGAGGTGTGGATCATGGGCCCGATTCGGCTCAGCGGCGCCATGTTCGAGCGGCTGATAGACACGCACATGGCGACGATGCAGGGCCCCGTGCCTGTCGCGCTCGCGCTGCACATGGTGTCCGAAGCCGTCGACTTGACCCGAATCGCGCAGCCCGCATCGAAGGAGAACCCGCGACGTGTCAGCATGCAATGGCCGCGGCCTCGGCCATGCCGTAGACGGCGAGTAAATCGGTGCGGTCGCCGAACTCGGTGACTTGCAGGCCGATCGCGACGGGGGTCGAGGCGCAGGGTATATGCAGACGGATCGGTGTGGCGGCGCGGCGTCCGTAGGACACCTGGAGGTGGTTGCTCTCCCATACTCGCTGGAAGTCGTTGGAGGCTCGTAGCTTTCGTAACAGCTGTTGTGCTTGCGGGGTGTCGCGGTATCGGCCCAGCATCGCACGGATGACGGCGACCCAGCCGTGGGCCTCGTGGTCCCAATGGTCGATGACGCGGCGGGCGGTGGGGGTGAAGAACCAGAGCGCGAGATTGTGGTCGCAGTCATCCAAGCCGGGCACAGCTTGTCCGAAGGTTCGATTGTTTTGCAGCACAGTGGACAACGGGGTGAGGTAGGCGCTAGCGATGTATCGGGTATCGAGGTGGTCGAGGTGGGCCTGGACGGCGGGGCTGTCGACATGGCAGCGCAGGTCCGCGGTGGGCGGCAGTGTCGCGGAAGGCTCCCACAGATCGAAAGTGTGGCGCTTCTGCCACGGATTCAGCTGATAGGCCCGTGCCAGTCGTTCTACCACCTCGCGGGCCGGGTGGGCGTGGTCTCGCTCGATGCGGTTGACGTAGGAGGTGCTGATGCTGGCGCGTTTGGCGGCATCTTCGCGGGAGAGCCCGAGGTGCAGGCGCGCGCGTTGGAGCCAGTCGTAGAAGTCCGGCATGCGCGGCCCGGGAGCGGAGCCACCGTGGTGTTTCATGAGCCCCTCCGTAACTGGCGTCGATCACAATCCGCGCTGTCGGAACGCGGTTCGGTGACGGCGATGGAATTTCGGGTGAAATAAGGGCGGGCTCTCCCACGGCACTGTGAAGTCAGATCGATCCTCGTGAGCTACCTGCGATCAATCCCGCCCGGCTCGCTGTCATTGTCTTTTCACCTTCGCCCGGTGGTGAGTCGGGTGTCAACGGGGAACGGGTGCCCAATTAGGGCATCTATGGGGCGAGTAAATGCCCTGCGAGGGCACTTTCTCGTGTATTCGGTCCGCGCTGAACAACTCATGACCGGTTCGGGTGAGAACGGAAAGAGGTCAGTCGATGGCCCACAAGCGGTAGGGTCATTGGGTGCACCAGGGTCGGTAATTGCCCAGTGTGAACGATTAATCTCTGGCTTGTGCCCAGATTGGGCAATTTCTGGTTATTGACTCGGTAGGTATTCGGGCTGAATCCTCGTTTTCACGAGGCAGAGTTTCGTGTCGTGGTGGTATCGGCGGACTGATCATTTCTGCTGACCGGTGAAACTCGGCCATTCATCACTGCGTGCGCGCAGTGGATTCGCATACAGGCAAGTCATTCCCCGACGGCTTTGAAGGCCGCCGCTCTTTGATTCGAGGTTTCCGATGGCCGACACCACAGCCGACAATTACCGACGACGCACAGCGCCCCCTACAGGGGCTGGGCAGAACCCGCTGCCTGGAGCGAGGCGCGGGAACGAATCTGGTCGGACGGCCGGCCTCCGAGGCCGGCCTGTTGCCTCGGGGTCTGGGCGGGTTACAGAGGTCGTCATCGTCGGCGCCGGGTTCGGTGGGCTGACCATGGCCGCGGAACTGCTGTCGGTGGGCATCGATGATTTCCTCGTGCTGGAGAGCGGCGCCGATGTGGGAGGGGTCTGGCGTGAGAACACCTATCCGGGCTGTGCCTGCGACGTGCCCTCGCACCTGTACTCCTTCGCGTTCGCGCCCTACCGAGACACCGACATCCGGTTCCCAGGTCAAGCCGAAATCCTTCAGTACATGCGCCAGGTCGTCGAGCGCCACGGCCTGCGCGCGCATCTGCGCCACGGCACGCCGGTCACCGGCGCGGACTTCGACGCCGCGACCGGCATATGGACCCTGACCACCACCGCCGGCCAGACGCTCAGGGCGAGGACGGTGGTGTGGGCGGTCGGGCAGCTGCACCGCCCCGCGTACCCGGTATTTCCCGGCGCGCACACCTTCAGCGGCCGTGCCTTCCACTCCGCGCGGTGGAATCACGACGCCGATCTGACCGGCCACATCGCGGTCATCGGCAACGGATCCTCAGCGGTGCAGATAGTTCCGGAGCTGGCGCGCACTGCCGCCTCGGTGACGGTGTACCAGCGCACCCCGGCGTGGATTCTGCCCAAACCCCGGCAGCGATTCGGTCCAGTCTCGCGGTGGCTGCTCGGCCATGTCCCGGGCGCCCACCAGATCTATCGGGCGGGTGTTTCTCGCGGGGCCGACGCGGTCCTGGCGCCGATCATGCGCGGCGGCTGGTCGGCTCGGCCCGCGACGTGGATCGCTCGGGCGCATCTGAGGCGACAGGTCCCCGACCCGGTCCTGCGCGACGCGCTCACACCGCGATACCGGATCGGGGAGAAGAGAATCCTGCTGTCGAGCAGCTACTATCCCGCGCTGATGCGCCCCACCGTCGAGGTGGTGACCGACCCGATCGAGCGGATCACCGCCGACGGCATTTGCACGGCAGACGGCACTCACCGGCGCGCCGACGTGATCGTCTATGCCACCGGTTTCCGCGCGTCGGACTTGCTGGGAGGCGTGCACATACGGGGTCGCGGCGGCATGGACCTGCACGACCGATGGATCGCCGGACGCCCCGAGGCGTTTCTCGGGTTGGCGGTGCCGGGCTTCCCCAACATGTTCCTCATCGCCGGACCTCACAGCTTCACCCCGGCCAACTCCAATCCGTCTCTGAAGGCGGATCAAGCACGCTACATCGCCGCCTGTATCGCCCTCGCCGACCGGTGGGGCACACCGATCGAAGTTGCCACGACGGCGATGTCGGCCTATCGAGCCTGGCTCGACGCCCAGCTGGCCCGCACCGTGTGGCCCACCGGCGTGCCCTCTTGGTTCAAACGCGCTGATGGTGAGGTCACCAACGCATGGCCGGCCACCGCGCGGGCCTTTCACCGGATGACCAGCACGGACCCCGCGCGAGCCTTCCGGCCGATGCCCGATCAGGACAGCGCCGGTCCGGTGTAGGGCAACCGGTAGGCCAGACAAAGCCGCATGTCGCGGGAGCCGGCAACAGCGCCGAGCTGCACGCTCATCGAATAGGGCTCACCGGTGCCCGCGTCGCGCAGATGAATGTGCTCGTCGGGACTGCGGCCGTAGGCGACGGCCAGGCTGCTGGTCCAGGCGGCGGTGAACGTGGCAGTGGTGCGCAGGCGCCGCAGGAGGGCGAGGGCCTGCGGAGCGTCACGATGGCGACCGAGCGCACCGCGCAGCGTGGCGGTGAAGAACGCGGATGCCCGGTCTGCGAAGACGAAGATCGATGCTGAGGTGGCCGTGGAGGTGTCGCGGCGGAAATGCCACAGCGCCAGGTTGCCATCGAAGTCGTCCACGCCGGGGAATGCCTCGCTGAACGATTCATTGGCGGCGACCACATTCCACAAAGGATCGATGAACGCGCAGGCCAGGCCCTCGCGCCCCAAGCGCGACAGACGAGCCTGCTGTTCAGGTACGGCAAGCAGCTCACGCAACGCACCGACCGGCCGCAACGGTACAGCGGGCTGGGCAAGTTCGCGCGTGAAGCGTTGCTGCGCGGGCCCCAGGTCGTAACCGGCGGTGATCCGGTCCAGCGTCACCGCCGACGGGGCGGCGGCCGAGTTGCGCTCGATCGATTTGAGAGTGTCCACGCTGAGGTGGAGGCGGGCAGCCGCCGCAGGGCGGGAAAGCCCATGATGCGCTCTCAGCTGCCGCGCCCAACGCCCGAGGTCCGGCATTTCCACAGCGAGCTGACTGCCGCCGCGAACGCGCCGCCCCCGGCGCTGCGAGCCTGCCGTCGCGTCCGTAATCCCAGCCACGTCCTCCCCTTCGCTCAAGAATCGGCAGAATCCACTCACGGTGGTTGAACCTTTTATCTCCCCCGAGATAATTCTTTCTACCAAAGGTCGCCAGCAACCGCAAAGGCAATACATTGTGTCGCGGGAAGATAGCTGACCCGTTCGCTCCCGGGTGCCGTGTGGCGTGCGCCATGCGCGCCGACCGAAGGGCATCGAAAAATTCTTCGATGCACACAACTGCTACCCGTTTCACGATATCGGCGCTGGTCGCTGTGGTGATCCTATGAGGGGGGCGTTTGTGGTAACAATATTTTTCCCTGTCGAGAGTCTGGCGTGGGAGCCATTCTCGGGGTTGTGATGGGTAGGCACCTTCACTTCCATGGAAAGGGAAAATTATGGATCCATACGATGTAGTTACGTGGCTCAATGCCGGTGCCGCTCTCGTGTCGAATGTGTTGGCAATCGCCTCGCAGGCATTGAACCTGGCCCTGTTTTTCCTCTGACCTCGGGATATCGCGGCGAGCCTCCCGGACGCGCGTCGAAGCCGCCGGGAGGCCCGCGTTAATTCTGCGTTGTTCGAACGCATTACCTGATTCGGTATTTCCTTCCTTCAGAAGGGGGTTATTCGCATGCCCAGAAACAGACGCAATTCCTTCGAGCCAGCCCTGGCCTCGAAGCACGAGGTACGACCCGGCGGCTTCGGGCGCCGAGGCGTGCGCCGTCCGAAATTCGCGCGGGGCGGTCACGTCGTCCTCGTGGTTGGTGCGGCGCAGGCATTGGTGATCCTCGCCGGGGCCACCGACGCCAACGCCGCAACCATCGGGCCGATAGTCAATCAGCCCGGCGTGACGACCCCGGCGCAACCGGGCACCACCACCCCCGCGCCACCACCGCCACCGCCCACAGCTGCCGCCTACCCCGAGCAACCGCCGTCGGTGCGCAACGGACCCGCGCCCCGGCCCGCGCCCTCTCCGGACCCCGTGCCTCCGGTCCAAGTGGAAGATCTGCACCTGCCCGAACCCGTTGCCGCGGTCGCGCCGATCGCCCCGCCTCCCGACGAGATCCGCGTAGGCCAATTCTCCGTGCCCTCGCCACCATGGGTGCCCGATGAGGTCCGCGACGCGATCAACAACACGGCCGCCGGGGCCGAGGCGCAAGTCGCTACCGCGCTGGACTCGATCGGGATCCCGCCAGGACGTTCGGACCGGGTCAGCGGGGCCACCCTCGCCGGTGCCGGAATCGGCGGTGCGATCGGTGCCACGATCACCGCCGCCCCGGCCGCAGCAGCCGGAGCGGTGGTCGGCGGCCTCATCGGCGGAACGATCGGCGGGATCGCCGGAGCCGCTGTCGGCACCGTCGTCACGGTCCCCGTGATCGGCACCATCACCTCCGGCGTGGCCGGTACCGCGATCGGCGCGGCAGCCGGGGCGGCAGCGGGTGCGCTGATCGCCGGAGCCCCCGCCGCCGTCGCCGGCGCACTGGTCGGCGGTGCCGTCGGGATGGGATTCGGGGCCGCAGTCGGAGTTGACCAACGATGACCCGGACCTGCGGACGCACACGCACGGCCGCCGCAACGCTGCTGGTCTTCCTCGCCGCGATCGCGGTCGCGATGCCGGTGCCGGCCCTAGCCTCACCGGAACCGGATCCTGGGTGCCCGGCGTTGTGGGTGCTCGGGGTACAGGGCACCGGGCAGTCATCCCCGGAGGCGTCCCGTACCGACGACACGGGCATGCTCGGCGCTCTGATCGGTCCCGTGACCGCTGCGGCCCCAGGGCTGGTCGGGCACACATATGTGCCGTACGCGGCGGGATTCGGCGGCGCACCGGGAGCCGGGGGAGGCGCAGAGCCCTACGCCCGCTCGGTCGCGGACGTGATCGCAGACCTCGCCACCGAGGCGCAGCGCATCGTGAACCAGTGCCCGCAGACCGAGCTGGCATTGGTTGGCTATTCACAAGGCGCGCAAGCGGTCTCGCAGCTTGCTCGAGCGATCGGTGCCGGGAACGGCACGGTCCCGGCCGACAAGGTCGCGGCGGTCGCGCTCTACGCGAACCCGGAACGCCGTGCGGGCGGGCCGGTGTTGCCGGGACGGCCCGGTCAGGTCACGCCGGATCCAGCCCCGGGGACCAGCGGCGCGGCGGTGTCCACGGTGCAGCTCGGCGCGCCACCGGCGTCCGGGAGCGGCATAGCCGACGACGACGCCGAGTATGGGGCGTTGTCTGGGCGGGTCCTCGATATCTGTGCCGAGGGCGACCTGGCGTGCTCGGCACCCGAGCATGCGGCCTTGCTGCGGATCGGTGCCCTGATCGCCGCGCAAGCCGACCTGTCCAACCCGATCGGCGCTGTCGCCAGCCTGCATCAATTGCTGTCGCGGGCGTTGGGTTCCGCGTGGACCACGATCGTGCTCGATGACGTCGCCGTCAGTCCCGCCACGGTCGATTACATGCCTCGAAAGATGTTGGCGCAGAGGATGATAGAAGCGTCCGATCCGCGCGTTGCTGCGCCGTCGCCCGAGCGGGCGGCTGAGGCGGGGCAGCGCTGGACCGAGATCACCGCGACCGTTGCCGCCTATCCCGCTGAACTGGTGAAGCTGGCGGGACAGCTGGCCGGTGCGTGGGGGCAGCTGGTGGCCGACAACGGCGATCTGGCGAATCCGGCAGTGTGGGCGCGTTTGGCCGGCACGGTCGCCGCTCACGATGGCTACGCCGTCGCCGGTCAGCTCGGCTCCGGGATCGCGTGGCTGGTCGCGGTGGCCCACGACCTCGCCGGAGGCCATCAGTGACCGAGGCCACGAGTACCGATATCGATTTCTACACCCCGCCTGCCGTGGTGGAGCAGCAGCCAGGGGTCATCCTGCGCTTGCGTCCTGCCCCGCAGCTGACCGGTGCGGGCGAAGCGTGGCAGATCTTGTACGTCTCGCGTGATTCCTATGACCGGCCGATCCCGGTGTCTGGCACGGTGATCGCTCCCGAGAGTGCCGGTGATCTCGGTGGTGCGGTGTTGGTGTATCAGCCCAGCTTCCACGGCTTGGGAGGAGTGTGCGCGCCGTCTCAGCTGCTGGCCGCGGGCGCTGAACCTGACAGCGCTCAAATCCGGGCCGCGCTGGCACGCGGATTCATTGTCGCCGTGGCCGACGGAGAAGGGCTCGGGGTGCTCGGGCACGGCCCGCACACGTTCCTGGCCGGCCGCGCGGCGGGGCAGGTGATTCTCGACTTGGCTCGTGCTGCAACCCGTATCCCCGCGCTGGACGCCTCGGGGGCTCCGATCGTGTGGTGGGGCTACGGCGACGCGGGCCGCGCCGCTGTGTGGGCGGGCAGCCTGCAACCGAGCTGTGCGCCGGAGCTGGATGTGCGCGGGATCGCCGCCGGGGCGGTGGTCACCGATCCGGGACAGATCCTGCGGGTGGTCAATCAGGGCGCGTGGGCGGGTCTCGGGCTCGCGGCGCTGGTCGGGTTGTCGCACGCGCATCGGCATCTGCCCTTGCGTCACATCTTCACCGAGGACTCGCGCCGGGGCCTGGTGGTCGAGGCGGAGGCGTCGAACCGGGTGCGGTTCTGTGACACGTGGCGGCACCCGGTCGGGGTGTGGTGCGAGCGGCCCGACGTCTGGAACGACCCGGTCTGGCAGCACGTGTTCGCCCATGAACTCCTCAGCGCGAGCATGGTCCCGGCCGCACCGCTGCACCTGTATCACGGGGCGAGGGACGCGATCGTGCCGGTCGAGTTCGGCCGCCGCCTCGCTCGCGACTTCCGTTCCCGCGGCGGAAGGGTCGGGTGGCGCGAGTACGACGCCGATCACTTCCGAACCGCCCGCGCCGCGATCGGCGACGTGCTCGACCACCTCACCGAAGACCTCTCCCGCCCTCACCACCAACCAGCCTGAGATGCCCCGCCCCCATCGGGTGCCACCTCCGGCGGGCAGGGCAGGTGCCCGCCATAACTCCCGACAACCCCTGTGCCACAAATCAATCCACTCACAAATTGAGGTTCTGATGTCCGATTTCTACACTGCACCCGTTCTCGATCGGAACCATGTTCCCGGAGAACTTGTCCGGATGCGGCCGGCGTTCGTTGCGCAGTTGCCCGGCGCGGTGGCGGCCTGGCAGATCGTGTACGTCTCGCGTGATTCCCAGGGCGCGCTGATCCCCGCCTCGGGAATCGTGATCATTCCCGATACCGACACCGGCCCCGAGGCGATGCTGGTGTACTACCCGGCTTTCAAGGGTCTGGGTGGCCCGTGCGCGCCGTCTCGCTCGCTGGTCGTCGGGGCCGACCCGGACACCGCCGATATCGCGGTGCTCGCCGAGGCGCTGAGGCGGGGATGGGTGGTCGCGGTGCCCGACGGCGAATGTCTCGGCCTCACCGGCATGGGACCACACACCTTCCTAGCCGCTCGTGCCGGCGGGCAGATCGTGCTCGACCTGGCTCGCGCCGCGCGCCTGGTCCCCGACCTCGCCGGCGACGACGCCGGCGACAGTGAGAAGGCCCGGTTTCCGTTGCTGGCGTGGGGATACGCCGATGGGGGCCGCGCGGTCGCAGCAGCGGGCGAATTGCACGCCGAGTACGCCCCGGAGCTGGACTTGCGGGGATTGTGCGCGGGAGCGGTAGTTTCCGATCTCGCCGCGGTGGCCCACACGGTCGCCACGGGCGCGTACTCGGCGCTCGGAGTAGCCGGGGTGATCGGTCTGGCGCGCGCCTACCCACACCTGCCGTTGCTGGATGTGCTCACTGAGGAGGGACGGGAGCTGGTCGCCCACGCAGACTCTTTGACCGTCGAGCATTTGCTGGATTGGTATCGCCAGCCGTTGGCGCACTGGTGCCGCCGACCGGACCCGTGGAACGACGCGGTGTGGCGGTGGGTGCTGGCCGAAGAAACCCTCGCCCACACCGCCCCCACGGTGCCGATGCGGCTGTACCACGGCGTCGAGGACCAAATCGTTCCCGTGACCGCCGGACGGCGCACGATGATCGCCTACCTTCAACGCGGCGCGGACGTGAGCTGGCGCGAGTACAACTGCGGCCACCTCGCGACCGCGACCGAGGCCCACGCCGACGCCTTCGCCCACCTCGGCGAGACACTCTCTGCCCCGACCGGCGACGGCCACGAACCCATGCCCTGCGCAGATACTGCGCGCGCTTGACCCCTCCGGGGGGACACCTGCCCGCGCCCGGCGACCCCCTGCAACCGGACGCGGGCAGGCCCCGAAGCCGAACCGACGAAGGGGGTGAAATGCGTTGCTTCGCAACGACAGTAGCTCTGGCGAGGAGTGGGGTAAGTCGATCCCGCCGGACGACGAACTCGAGCTCGAACTCGACGGCCCGGCGTCAGCTGCTGCTTCTGTGGAGTCGGCTGTATCGGGCCAGCCCGACTGGTTCAGCCCACCGTCACCGGAGGCCAGCCTCGAACACCCGGCGATCGGTCGGCGCGGGCGCAGACTTCCGCCCCGGGGGTGGGCAGCGTTGGCCGCCCTCGCCGCGGTGATCGCCGGCGTGCTCGCCGCCACTCACGCCAGTCACGAGGACCGCCCCCACGTCAGCGGTGTGTCTGCGACCGCAGCAGGCCCACCGGCCTCCACCGCCACTGCGGCGAGCGGCCCCTGCGCGGGGTTGTCGGGAGCCGTGGTGACCACTCGTGCCGGGAAAACCGACACCATCGCGGGCCTCATCGCCACCTTCGAAGCCGACTACTACATCGAGCGGTCCGCCGCCAAGGCGATACAACTCGTCACCTCGGAGACCGGAATCACCGAGCAGGGACTGGCCGACGGCATCGCCTCGATCCCGATGGGCACCACCCACTGTGTCGCCATCACACCGCTCACCACGAACACGGCGACCGCGCACCTGGTCGAGCTGCACCCCGACGGCCGCCGTGTCGACTACCTCCAGGTGGTCAACACCATTCCCGGCCCCGGCGGCGGCCTGCTGATCAGCCACGTCCAGGAGCAAGGATGACTTCCACGCAGACCACTGGCCCGGCGATGAGCCTGCCCGCCGCAGCGCCGAACTCCGACGTTGTTTGTGTGTGGTGGTAATGAGTTCGCGCGCACCACATTCCGGTCATGACGAGGGTCGCGGATTGTTGATCGCTGTGGCGGGAGTGGCACCGGGATCAGGCGTCACAACCACCACGGTCGCGCTCGCACGTACCTGGCCCGGACCCGATCCTGCGGTAATCGTCGAAGCCGGCCCCGCGGGCGGGCGCCTCGCGAATGCGATCGGAGCCGACCCGTACCGGGGGCTGGCGAGCATGGCCCGCGCTGCAGCTGCCGGCACCCCGACGAGGGCACTGGAGTGGACCGAGCACGTTCAACTGCTGCCCGGTGGCGTGGCTTTTCTCGCCTCGCCACCCGGACCTGATCGGGGCCCCCGTTCCGCGTGGACCGCCGCGCTACTCACCGGCGACTACCACGGTCCGCCCACCAGAGATCTACCGAGCTGGAATCGTGCTGGTGCGATCGTGATTGCGGACTGTGGGGCCCCGGAGCCGGGCTCGGCCATCGCCTCGATCCTGGACCATGCCGACGCTCGCCTGCTCGTCGTGCACGCCGGCCGAGACAACCCGGCCCACGCCCGGCGTCGGATCCTCGAACTCACCGCCACTGGTGGTCGCCGCGCGGTCCTGCTCATCGACCCCGACTCCGGCGGGGACTACGTGACCGAGCTCGGGCTCCCGATCATGGCTTATCTGCCCGCCGATCCTGGGATTGGCGCCGCGCTGCTTCGCCGCTCCCTGCCCTGGACTCGCCGCAACCAACTCCTGCCCGTCACCCGCCTCATCGCCACCGCGATCGATACCCAGCTCCGCCCAACTCCGCCAACATCCATCGAGACCCGGAACGGCCGCCCCCCAGCACGACATCACCTCTTCGGCCGCCGCCCCGGGACCCGCCCCACGGTCTACCGGATCGACCTCCCCAACCACCCCGGCACCGGCCGCGCAGGCATCGGTCACCAGAACCGACACGACACCAATAGCGCCACAACCGCTGCGGCGCAGCCCCCTTCCCCATCAGCTCCCTCGCCCGCACACGATGTCCCGCCTGAGCTGCGGTCACCCTCGACCGATCATGGAGCCGACTCCTCCGCGACCGCCCCCACTGCTGCGCGCCACGCTCGGTTGGCGCCACTGCCGCGCGGCGAGCAGAGCGACACCACCTCGCGCCACGAGCCCGCTGTGGCGCCAGATCCCATGCTCGCCTCGCCTGCAACCGCTGGCGGGCATCTTCTCGTGGTGCAGCTGTTCGGGCCGACACAACTGTGGCTGGACGCGGCGGACGCCCCGCGCAATGAGATCACCGGCCGGCTGCAGCCCCAGAGCCTCGAATTGCTGGCGGTGCTGGGGCTGCATCCCGGCGGAATGACGCGCGACGAACTGCTCGAGGCGCTGTGGTCCGGGCATCTGCCCGCCAAACCGAACAACGCGCTCACCAACGCGATCAGCCGCCTGCGCATCGCCCTCGGCTCGGCCACCGGCACCGACGGCCACACCGCCGTGCAGGCCACCCAGGGCCGCGCCCGCTATCGCCTCGATCCCGCGCACGTGCGGGTGGACTATTGGGACTTCACTGGGGCCGTCGCCGCGCGGCGCCGCGCCGCCACCACCGAGGAGCGGGCGGCGGCATGCCAGCGGATCATCGACATCGCCACCGCGCCACTGGCCCTGGATCTGAGCCAGCCCTGGATCGAGCCGATGCGCGAAGCCGCGCGCCGCGACGCACTCAATGCTCTGGGATGGCTGGCCTCGCACACCGTGACCACCGACCCCCGCACCACCCTGAACATGCTCGAAACAGCCGCAGAAACCGATCCCTACAACGAAGCCCTCTGGCAAGACATCCTGCGCCTGCACGCCAAACTCGGCGAATACGACGCCCTCACCCGCACCTACACACTCCTCAGTAGAAAACTCACTGAAATCGACGCCACCCCCAGCCGCGAAACACAACAACTCCTCCACCACCTCCAGCACACAACGAGATGAACCATCCCGCCACCCAGTCGATACCTCGACAACCGCCCCCCGCCGGCGAGCAATCATACGACACCGCCCGCTCCGGCCGTTCGAGAACGCGGAATCGGAAGAGTTGAATACCACGCGAGAAGGCGCGACGAGGAGATCGTGTCAAATGGCGTAATTGACTGCGGCGCAAAATCGTGGCCTACAATATGAATGGGTCGATTTTTTCGGATTTCGAAGCGCGTTCTGCGGGCGTGTCGATGCGTGTGAAATCAAAAATCAATGCAAATTTCGAGTGCTTCGAGAATGGCATCGCGGCCTCGTTGATGCATTCGTACTTCTGCGTTGCTTGCGTCCCATTGCCTGCGAAGTTGGTCCGGGGGCTATGCGGGGGGCTATACGGGGGGTTGTTCGGTGGGTTGCTCAAGTCAGCCCACCTTGCTGCGGTAAACGTGCTGGTAGATGCGCACTCTGACGCGTCGGGGCGGCCCAGGATCATATACCCCAGAAACGTAGGTACATGATCCTCGGCGCTCCGGCGGCCGACATATCGCCCCGCATCCTCAACGCTTTATCCCTGGCGTATACCTCCTTTCGTTTTCTTTCTTGTCCGCTGCCAACTGCTTTTTAAATTGGCAGTTTCCTTCCTTTGTTGATGGGCATCGGCCGGCCGCGTGTGACGCGTTTCGTTCCCGAATTGCGCCGCCAATTCCGCCTGATTTCGGAAAAATTCTCGGAAATTGCGTGGCTTTGGGGTTGTGCGCGCACAGCGAGTCGAGTTAGCGTCGTTTCGTTCCCGGGAAATTCCGGGGATTCCGAGAATCCGAATGACGGTCTCGCCACCGCTATGTCAATAATCGCGGCGGCTGCGCGCATTCGAATAGGGTCCGAAATAGGAGACGAAATGACTTCCCCTACCGCTACCGCACCCGCGACGAGCACCCGTTTGGGTAATGGTGAATTGCGCCGCATGGTGGCGCGGGTGCTGGCAGATCACCCCGGCATCGAATACAGCCCCCGCGAGATCGCGAAACTGATCTCCCGCTCGTCCGGGGCGGTCGGTAACGCGCTGAAAACCCTCACCGCTGCCGGGCAGGCCGAACAAACCAGCGCAAAACCGCTGCGCTACCGCGCCACCGCCGACAGCGCAGCCGCTGCCGCCGGAGCCACCGCTCCCACTCCGGCCGCGCCCGCACCGAAACCGGCCACCCGCCCCCGTAAGGGCAAGCCCAGCGCCCCCGCGTCCGCCCCGGTATCGGGCAGGACCGTGCCTCGCCCGAACGGTCAGGACTACCACCTGCGCAAGCTCGCGGGCCGCACCGATGTGGATGTGCTGCGCACCATGCGCACCGCCGAGGTTCCGGTGCTGTTGTACGGGCCGCCCGGAACGGGCAAGACCTCGCTGATCGAGGCCGCCTACGGTGACCTGCTCACCGTGCAGGGCGACTCGGACACCACGGTCGCCGATTTCGTGGGCGAGTACACCCAAAATCCGGATGGCACTTTCGTTTTCGTGCACGGGCCCTTGGTCCGGGCGATGCGCGAGGGTCGGGTGCTGTTCGTCGACGACGCGACCCTCATCCCGCCGACCGTGCTCGCCTCCCTGTACCCGGCGATGGACGGCCGCAAGGAGATCGTGATCAAAGCCCACGGCGGCGAGGTCGTCAAAGCCGAGCCGGGGTTCTTCGTGGTGGCAGGGCACAACCCCGGCGTGCACGGGGCGATCTTGTCCGATGCGCTCTCGTCGCGGTTCGCGTTCCAGGTGCAGGTCGGCAGCGACTACGACCTCGCCGAACAACTCGGAGTCGAACCGAAAGCGGTCAAAGTCGCGCGCAACCTGGCCACCCGCAAGAGCGCGGGCGAGATCGGGTGGGCTCCGCAACTGCGAGAACTGCTGGCGTTCAAAAAGATTGCCGCCGCCACCGACCTCGCGACCGCTGCGGCGAACCTGGTCGGCACCGCGCCTGAGGACGACCGCGAGATCGTCGCCACCGTGGTGCGCTCGGTGTTCGGCACCGCCTACCAGCCGCTCGCGCTCGGCCCCCGCATCTGACCCTCACCACCGCCATTCCCGCCCGCCGAAAGGTACTGCCTGCCATGACTTCCCATGTGATCTCCGACCCGACCGCCACTCCCGCCACACCGCCGAGTACGGCGGGCTGGGAATCGCTGTCGGCCGCGATGACGGCCGAGGCCGCTCCGATCGCCGACCGCGACGACCTGATCGTGACCATCGCCCCCGGTGCCGCCCACGGGCACCCGGCGGTGTTCTTCCCCGCCCGCGCTGCGATCGAACTCGACGGTGACCTG
The DNA here is from genome assembly GCF_002933465.1 of Nocardia nova. Classification (GTDB taxonomy): domain Bacteria; phylum Actinomycetota; class Actinomycetes; order Mycobacteriales; family Mycobacteriaceae; genus Nocardia; species Nocardia nova_B. The sequence goes on along the minus strand of NZ_PSZE01000010.1, from coordinate 10,185 downwards.
CTGAAGGTCGACCCGCTCACCGTGCGCCCGGACCGCCTCGCCGACCGCGCCCGGTATGCGGCGGTGTGGGGCGCGTTCACTCACGAATGCGCCCACGCCCAGCACACCCGCTGGACTCCGCCGCCGGTGGCGAATCCGGCGGTGGTCGAGGCCGCGCTGCTGCTGGAAGAGTCTCGGATCGAGGCTGCCCAGGTGCGCCGCCGCCCTGATGACCGGCACTGGCTGCGCGCCTCGGCCACCGAGATCATCATCGGCGACACCGGCGGGCCGACCGCCGCCGCGTCCCTGCCCGCCACCGACTACGCCGCCGCCCACACCGCCGCCCTGCTGCTGGCCCGAGTCGACGGCGGGATCCTCGAACCCAGCGAGTGCGGTCCGGCCGCCGCCGCTGCCGAAAAGATCCTCGGTACCGCGAAACTCGACGCGCTGCGCGCGATCTGGCGCGAGGCACACGTCACCGCCGACGACGACGCCGCACGCATGCTCGAACTCGGGCAACGCTGGCTCGACATCGTCGGCCCCGACCCGCATGCCGACCCCGATCCGGAGTCGGTGCTGTCGGCCGCGATCGCCGAAACGGTCGCCAACATCGGCAAGGCCGTGGAGGCGGAACCGATTCCGGTCGACCCAGCCGACGCCGCGCGGGCTGCCGCGCGCGCCGAGGCCGCCGTGGAGGCTGCTGCTGAGAAGGTGGCGCGGCGCGTGTTCGGCCGGACACCCTCGCGGCGGCGCACCCGGGCACCGCAGCAGGATGAACGGTCGGCGGCGCGGGTGCTGGCTCGCGCGTTGAACAGCGCCAGCCAGCGCGAGCGTGCGGTGGTGAAAACGACCTCGGCGGTGCCGCCGGGCCGGTTGCGGATGCGGGGGGCGATGGCACGGGAGGCCCAGCGCGCGGCGGGGGCGATACCGACCGCCGAGCCGTTCACCCGCACCACGCGGCGCGCCACCCCGATCCCGCCCTTGCGGGTCGGCATCGCTTGCGACGTATCCGGGTCGATGACGGCCTACGCCGCACCGACCGCCTCGGCCGCCTGGATCATCGCCCAGGCCGCCGAACTCGCGACCATGCCCGCCGCGACCGCCACGGTCACCTTCGGCTCGAGGGTCTCGCCGATCACCTACCCGGGCACCGCACCCGCGAAGGTCACCGAGTTCACGTGCCCCGACGCCGAAGAGGCACTCGACGACGCGATCGACGCTCTCGACGGCGCGCTCGCGCTGTCTCGCCCGGAGAACACGAGGTTGCTGGTGATCATCTCCGACGGCTACTACGGCGGCGCCCGCCGCTCCCGTGCCCAACAGCGGATCGATCGGCTGCGCGCCACCGGGTGCGCGGTGTTGTGGCTGGCCCCCGACATCGAGTACCGCCGCCCGCTGGCCAACACCACGGTGCACGTGATCGGTGACCCGACCGCCACTGCCGCCGCGATCGCCAAGGCCGCCGTCACCGCTGTACGCAACGCCTGACCCCCTCCCTCCCGGGCGCGGTACAGCGCCGCGCCCGGGGGACACCGAGACACCCTCGATCACAAGGAGTTTCGCACCATGACCCGCGACAGGTTCGACCCCGACGACACCCTCGCCGAGTTCCGGGCCATCCGCCACACCGTCGCCGAGGCGATCGCCGCCTACAACCGCGACGAGCACCGCATCGAACGCGCCAGCGAGGCCGCCGACCATCACGACCGGCTCGAAGAGCTCTACCGCGACACCAGCGACCTCATGGCCGCCCTCGACGCCCACCTCACCACCGGCGGTCCGCTGCCCGTCGTCTGGGCCCGCACCACCCCCGCACCGCACACAGCAACGGAAACCAGCACCGCCACACACGAATCGAGGCACCCCGCCATGACCGAGCACCGCAATCACGACCTGCACGACTACGACCTCGACCCCGCTCACCTCGACGAGGTCGCGGTGAGCGAGCTGCGCGATGCCCGCGACCGGGCCGCCTCCGTCGGGGATCTGGTGTGCGCCCTGCGGGCGGACAACGCCCTCGAAGATCGCGACGCGCTGGGCCCGACCGGCCGCCGCCGCACCTGCCGCGCATGCCGCGACTGGGCCGACCACCTCCACGACCAGCTCACCGGCGAGATCATGCGTGTGGACCGCTGGGCCGCCGATGTCACCGGCGAGGATGTCGTCACGGCCGCGACGATCGCCGCTCAGGTGTTCGCGCTGGCCTCGGTGGCAGCGCCCGGCCAGTGGCAGGAGCTTCCCGAGGGCGAGTACCGGATCACGGTCGAGGTGAACACCACCGTCTACGACGTGATCGTGCCTGGCGACGAACCCGGATGGGACGGACAGCCCCGCTCGCCTTACATCGACTCCTTTCGGCCCGGACCGGCCGGGTGCCTGATCCTGCCGGTCATCCACGCCACCGCCCGCGCCACCGCCGCTCTGATCGAGGCCCGCCGCTATCTCACCGCCCGCTCGCATCGCTGACCCGCACGCCGTCCACCCTCGCCGCCCTGCCCAAAGGGGCGGCGGGGGACCGGCACCCACCACGCCAGACGAAACATCCCAGCACGGAAGGAACTCACCACCATGACCACGCACCCGCCCACCGATCCCCTCGCCGATCTCCACGCCCGCCTGGACGCCGCGCACGCGATGCCCGGCGGCCCGGCCCGCGAACGGGCCATCACCGAGGCCGCCCTCGCCGCGGTCGTCACCGAGATCGGCCGCCGCGCTCCGAGCGTGCACTATGTCGAGTTCGACTGGGCCCCCTACGGCGGGCTCGACGCGCACGCCTTCCTCGACAGCCGAGGCAATGAGATCGAGGTCCCTGGCCTCGCCGGCGACCTCGCCCAGTGGACCACGGATCTGCGCTCCCCGGACATGGCCGCCATGATTCCGATCTCCCCGCGCGGCCCGTTCCTGCTCGACCTCGAAGCCCCGCAACCCGTTCCGGCACCTGCCGGACATAGCTCCCCAGTACCGGCCGACTCGATAGCCGTTGCCGAATCCGAATCCACGGGCACGGTGCGCGGTGCCCACTGCCCGGTCCAGTTGGGGGACGAGGTCATCGACGTCGACGCACCCGATCTGCGGGCGGTGGTGACCACCTTGCGTTGTCGGCACGGCATCCTCCACGAGTGCGAGGTTGAATGCGCGCGGAGAGGACGCGTCTGGGTCCTGCCGTGGGAGTTGCTGCCAGCCGACGGCGCGAGTGAGCGATGGCATGAGCAGATGCGCACGCTCTACGCACTCCAGCGCGCCCACACCAGCGATCTCGTGCGACAAGACAGCCACGCGCTGGCCGACCGAGCCGAGGTCCTGTCACGCACCCTCGCCGCCATGGCCGTCACATTGCGGCTGCGGCAGCTCCCGGACTCTGACAGTGTGCGCGCCGAATTCGCTGCCCGCGACATCGACGAGGCACTGCAACGACTCAGCGAGCTGCACACCGAACTGGCGCGCCTCGACGAGTTCCGACTCGACTGACCATCCTCGGCAACACCGCCGCCAGTGCCGCCACCGCCTTACCGGCGGTGGCGGCTTCGCTCTGCTATCGCGGGAGAAATGGCGAGAAAGTCGAGACGAGTCGAATTCGACTCCAACAATGAAATTCCGGCCCGGAACCACGAGAAGAAATTCTGATCGCGTTATTTTCCTATGCACCGCTTGACATTGTCACCGGTATCGAGCGTTCATAGACGGGGAACACCACCGCATCGGCCCGGAATCGGGTGATACGGCGGGGTTTCTGTCCCGGCCGGGACATGATCCGCACACCCGCTAATTCCCTCGAATTCCCCAATTTTCAGGGAGGAACTGTCATGTCCGCACGAAAGAAGAACACCACGAAACGGGCGGCGAAAAACACCGCCCAAACCACGCCCGCACCGGCCACGAAACCGCCAGCCGATGCGCCGGTACTGCGCACCGACAGCGAGAAAGCGTTGTGGACCGCGCTGTGCGAATCCCCCGGAAACACCGCCACCGGACTGGCGGGCATCGCCGGAATCGCGGGCTCCACCGCCCGGCGCATCCTGTCCGGCTGGGCCGCCGCCGGTGCCGCGCGCCGCGACCGCGACCCCGACAACCCCCGCGCCGCCGAACACTGGTCGCCCACCGCCCCGGCCGAACCGGTCACCCCGGCCGAGACGACGAGCCCACCCGACACGGCGCAACCGGACGCGGCGACCGAGCCGAGAAGCGACACCGCCCCCACAGCAACCGAATCCGCCGACGACACCCCCACCGCTCCCGACCCCGCCACCGGCACGCAGGCACCGCCGGAACCCGCCGCAACAGCCCACACAGGGACCGTAACCGCCGCAGCCGCCGCCGATACCCCCATCGGTGACCCCGATGTGGCAGCGGCGCAGGAGGAGTCACCGCAGCGGCTGGCTCCGGGCGCGTTGCGCGGGGAAGTCGAGGACCACCTGCGCGATTCTCCCGGCACGGAATTCACGCCGCACGAGATCGGGAAAGTGTTGAGGCGCAGCAGCGGCGCGGTACACAACGCGCTGGTCAAACTCACCACGCTGGGCACCGCCCGCCAGACCTGCACCCGGCCCAAGAAGTTCGCGCTGGCTCCCGGCCAGTGACCTCGGTGGCGGTGCGCCGCACCCGCCACACGGCACCGGCGCACCGCCACCCACCAGACCGAACCGATTCCGTTCGCCTCACATTTCGAGAAAGGTTCTCACCGATCATGAACGCCCACACCCACACCGCCGCCAGCCAGGCCGCTCTCGCGGTCGCCTTGCACGAGGTGTTCGACACCTCCACCCACACCCCCGACAGTTTCGAACTGTGGGGAGCCATCGCTGAGGAAGCCGTACGCCACCTCACCGCAGCGGCGCCCACCTCGCTGCCGCAATCGCTGGCGGTGTTCACCGTGTACCGCAAACTGCGCACCGACGCCTGCTTCTACCCCGGCACCGGCCGGATCGAGGTCACCAGCGGGCCCCTGACGGGGACGTCGTATCCCGACTTCGACCACGCGGCCACAGCCGTGGCCAGCCACCATGCCGTCGCCGGGACCGTGTCCGGACCGGCGGTCGACCTGCCGACGTGGAGGCTCAACAGCGCCGCCCACCTGCCGGGCCCGTTCGCCCACGCCCTGCACACTGCCACCAGCTGACCGCAGCGAACCCAACCCGATGGCCGGTGGGGCCGAGAAGGACACCTTCTCGGCCCCACTGGCCATTTCGGTGCGCGCCACAATGCCCGGGATCGGCCGCGTCGCAACCGCATCCGATCCGGGCCGAACGCTGTTGCATTCGAACATGTGCGACAACAGGTTGGAACCAGACACGCGATAATCCACGAATCAGCCCGCGCCCGGGTCGGTCACCGGTCGGCACCGGAGCGGCCCCACCGTGCGGCGCCTCCGTCGGCAGTCCCGCCGGTGCAGCCCCACCACCGGCCGAATGACCCGCCTATTTGACCGATAGGAGGAAGGCATTCGTTTGATGCGATATTCGACGGACGACTTGCGTGGTGTGTGACTGGAGTTGCGTGTCGGTGAGGTCCGCTCTGTCCTCGATCAACCCTGTGCCTGCATTGTGACCGCGGTGTCGACCCCCGAGGGAGGCGCTTCCCCTGGCGTGCCGCACCCATCGATACTCGCCCCAGGCATCATCTAGCTAGCACAGCATTCGGTTACCGGTGCTGTTCGTATTGTCTGGCGGTGGAAAGATGGGGAGATTGGTTGCCGGTGACCTGGCAGAGGCTGGTCGCGCCCGAGGAGAGTTCATGGACGAGTACTACCGGAGCGAGATCCGTCAGAGTGAGATCAGCGGCTTGGAGGAGAAGGTCTCAAAGGGAAGTTACGGCAAGTATCTGAAGCGGGTCACCCTGCGTAAAGTGCGCGGATTCACCGATCGCACTGTGACTTTCGACTTTCCCGTCACCGCCGTCGTCGGTCCGAACGGCGGCGGCAAGAGCACTGTGCTCGGTGCTGCTGCTTTGGCATACAAGAGTGTTTCGCCTGGGCGCTTCTTCGCCAAAGGGGGCAAGCACGACGCGAGCATGCAGAACTGGTCGATCGAATACGAGGTGATCGATAAGGGGCTGAGCCCCCGAGGAACTGTTGCCCGTACGGCGCGTTTCAAGGAGTACCGGTGGAGTCGTGACTCCGTGCTCGACCGTGAGGTGAAGGTCTTCGGGGTGGATCGCACGCTCCCGGCGACAGAGCGTGCCCAGCTCAAGAAGGCTGCGAGGGCGGCATTTTCGGCACTCAAGCAGGAGCAGCTGCACCCGGAGGTAGCTGCGTACGTCGCGCGGATACTCGGCAAGCCGGTTCACGGCTTCGAACAGCTCTACGTTGACCAGGCTGGTAACGTCACGTTGTTCTCGGGTCGCACGCAAAATGACGTCGAGTACACCGAGTTCCATTTCGGGGCAGGCGAGGCCAGCGTCATCCGGATCGTCGCCGAGGTCGAGGCGGCCCAGGACGGTTCGATGATTCTGATCGAGGAGATCGAGAACGGCCTGCATCCGGTCGCGACACGACGCATGGTCGAGTACCTCATCGGTGTGGCCAAACGTAAAGGTTGCCAGGTCGTCTTCACGACCCATTCCAACGACGCGCTCGCCCCATTGCCACCGAAGGGTATCTGGGCGGCCTACGACGGCGAGGTTCTCCAGGGAAAACTCGACGTCCGAGCGCTGCGCACGATCACCGGTCAGATCGATGCCAAACTCGCGATCTTCGTAGAAGACAAGTTCGCCGAAACGATGGTCATCACGGCCTTGCGGGCTCATGGCGGGGTCGAGCTGGAGGCGGTGAAAGTGCACAGTATGGGCGGGGCCGATCCTGCAATCCAAGTCCACCAACAGCACAACCTCGACCCGACCAGGCAGTTCACATCGGTTTGCGTTCTCGACGGCGACCAAGCAGAGCGGGCGAGCAAGAGTGACCTCATTTTTTGTCTGCCAGGTGATGGCTTGCCAGAGGCACATGTACTCGATCGGGTCATGCAACGGCTGGAGGTGGTTTCACCCAAGCTTGCACTTCGATTGCAGCTGACCACGCATGACCAGGAGCGCGTCAAAAAGGTGGTACAAGAACGAGCCCTGACCAACTGGGACCGGCACGTCATATGGGAACAGATCGGCGATGAGCTCGATTTCCAGGCCGGCAGCATCGTTGCGGGCGCTTTTCTAGCCACATGGGCTGAGGAATTTCCGGACGAGGTCGCTCATCTGGTGGATGATCTCGGCGACCTCCTGCCGAAACGTGGATAGCGGGTCTGCGCGACCACGCCGCTTACTCCTGATCTGGGCATGACCTCGGTATCAGCGATTGTCGAATGTGAGTCCGGATAAAGCCTCTGCTCATTTGGTCGTGTCGATTTGGTTGATCAGCCAATCCAGCGCTTGCCCGAGGCCGGTGGTGTAGCCGTTCTGGTGCACGCCCGAGGTGGCGAATCGGGTCGCGTCGCCGCTTTGGCGAACGAGGTCGGCGAGGGCGGTGCTGGTGTCGGGGGTTGTGGTGGCGGTGAAGGTGTGCGCGAGCCCGGCCAGATGAGTGCCGGCGTTCCCGGTCAACGCGCTCGCCGCGGCGGCGGCGAGGTCGGCGGCGACCGGGACGAGCCCCGAAAGTGCGAGTGCGGCCCCGGCCGGGTTGCCGGTGACGAGTTTTTGTGCTGCGTTCCAGGCGATTTCCTGGGCTTGGCCTATGTCGGTGGCGAGGCGTGCGATGTCGAGGCCGGCCAGGATGTTCACGATCTGCGCCGCGACGTTGGTCCACCCGGAGGTGTCGAGCGGGGCGGCGAGGGCCAGGGCGCGGGCAACCAGGTGCAGGTCGATCCGGTCGGCCATCTGGACCAGCGGTGCGAACTGATTGTTCAGGTCTCCCGAGATCTGGTGCAGGCCGGGAAGGTTGCCGTTGGCGATCAACGCGGGCAGCTGAGCGAGGTCGTTGCCGATCGCGGGTAGGTCTGCGGCGAATCCGGACAGTCCGGAGAGGACGGTGACAACCTGCTCGATGATTTCGGACGGATCGAGCCCGGCGAAGGAACCCGCCGCGTCCAGGCCCGAGTCCGGGGCCGCTGGCGAGCTGGTCGCCGGGGCCGTTGTGGGAGTCGTGGTCTGGTCCGGGTTTTGGGTGGTGGCGGTGTCGTTGCTGGTGGGTGGAAGGTCGGTGCCGGTGAAGGCGTGGCCGAGGGCGGCGAGGGCGGGTGAGGCTTGCGGTGTGGTGGAGCAGTAGATGTCGCCGGTGGTGCAGAGGGTGCGGACTCGGTTGGTGAGTGTGCCGAAGTCGTGCTGGCGGGGGCCGGCGATGCCCTCGCCGGGTGATGGCGTCCCGAGCTGCGGGGTGTCGGAGTCGCGGCGTGGGTCGGAGATCAACGCGACCGCCCTGATCCGGGACGCGGCGATCGGGCCGCGGTTGTTGCCGATCTCGGTGGCGAGGTCCCCGGCGATGTCGGCGCCTTGAGAGTATCCGGCCAGCACTGCCCGCGTGGACGAGCACAACCCGCGCAGAAGCGTCGACAGGTTTTGTCTGCCTGCGGTTTCGGAGGTGCCGTACGGGACCGCCGAGGCCGGGTAGGAGAGCGTGCGCACCTCGATGTCGGAGCCGTAGTGCTGGCGAAGGCCCGCTCCGATCGGGGCGAGCATCCCCCCGAGCTCATCTGGGGCTTCCCCGGTGCCTGGGACGAGCACGGCTGTCCATCGGGGACAACTCGCTGGGCCCGATACCGGAGTAGCGGTGGCCGCCCCGCAGACCAGTACGGACACAGCGGTCACGACCGCCGCGACAACGGCGCAGATCAGAGTGGGGGCGGCGCAGCGGGTGCGAGCGCGTCGGTGCGTGGGGGCGGTAGTGGGTGTCATGGTGGACCTCCTGGTCTGTCGTTCTTGCGGGCGTGGGTGGGGCTGGAGTGACGTAGGGCCGAGGGGCGGGTGAGGTTGCTCACCCGGTGCGAAACGCGGTGTTAGAGTGGGCGATCGCGCGCAGAGCGTGGTGGGCTGTTGCGGTGTACCGGTCAGCTATCGGCACCACCTCGCGTTGCGGGTGTGGCAGCGATTCGCGCGGTGGGGCGGACGGCGCCGTAGTAGTCGTCGCCGTCGTATCTGTAGGCGCTGATCTGTACTGGCTGTCCGACGTCGGGTGCGTGGATCATGTGTCCTGCGCCGAGGTAGAGGCCGACGTGATGCACGTTGGCGGCGGTGCCGTAGAAGACGAGGTCTCCGGGTTGTAACTGGTTCTCCGGAATGCGGACTCCGATGTTGACTTGGTCGTAGGTGGTGCGGGGCAAGGTGATTCCGGCGGCGGCGTAGGCGGCTTTGGTGAGCCCGGAGCAGTCCCAGCCGCCGTCGGCGGGCCCGTTGCCGCCCCACACGTAGGGTTGCCCGAGCTGCGCGCAAGCGAACGAGATCGCCTGCGAGGCAGCGGTATCGGCCGCGCTTGCGGCGTGGCAATCGGCGTTGTCGGGTGTGGGTGTGGCGCGGTAGTGGGCGGCTTGGTCGAGGACTTGGGTGACGTAGGTGTCGGAGTGGTTGTAGGCGAAAATCGCTCGGTGTAGGTCGGCGGGTGCGCCGGAGTCGCACAGGTAGTAGGCGGCGGCGTGGATGGCGTCGCTGGGGTTGTAGCGCGAGTGCGGGCTCGCCCCGCCGGCGGGCAGCTGGTGGCGGGTAGTGACGGCGTCGAAGGTCGGGGCCAGAAATTGCATGAGTCCGCCCGCGCCGGCGAAGTTCTCGCCGTTTTGGGCGCCGGGGAGGGTGGAGCGGCCGTGGTCGGTTTCGACTTTCCCGATCGCTGCCAGCACCGACCAGTCCAGGCCGGGACAATCGGCGGCGGCCTGCTGGTAGAGCACCAGCAGATCCGAGGGGATATCGGCACGGGCGAGTGGGCTGGGCGTACTCTGCGCGCCCGGCGACGACCCGGCCCCGTGTACGGGCTGGCCGTAGATCACGACGGTGGTGACCACGGCGGCGATGACGACGACGAGGAACACGACCATTGCCGAGCCGGCCCCGAGTGTTTTGACCAGCATCGGATCAGCTCTGGTGCTCGAACAGCGGTGGTGGTGCGGGCAGCATGATCTGTCCGCCGAGGGTGATGGGTGAGTCCTGGTTCTCGTCGTGCGGCGAGGGTGTGCGGCGGGGCCAGGCGTCGGCGAGTTCGTGCAGGTGCAGGCGGTGGGTGTGGGTCGAGTCGATGGGGAGCCATATGCGGTCGGCGGGGCCTGTCTCTTATACACATCTGACGCTGCCGACGACTTA
>NZ_PSZE01000104.1 GCF_002933465.1 Nocardia nova | reverse complement strand
CAGCCGCCGTCCCACTGGGTGCGCTGCCAGGCCAGATCGAATTCCCGGATGCCCGCGTGATCGCGGGGCCGCGGCTCGGTGGGCTTGTGCTCGCGCAGCCACGTGCGGACCTCCTCGCGGAACTCCAGTTGTTCCTTCGTGAAGTCCAAATCCATCGGTAGACCTTTCCTCGTTGCCACTTCGGCAGGTCCAGGATAAGTGACATAACTGTCAGATGTGGCGCTGGGCCGGGAAATCAGGGGTCGTTCCGGTAGGTCTGTGTCAAGGCCTCGGCCCCTCGCGCGAGCAGTGTCACGTCGGCGCCGACGAGAACGAACGACGCGCCGGCGGCGATGTATCGCCGGGCGGTGGCTGGATCGAACGCGTTCACGCCGGCGGCCACGCCGGCGCCGTGAAGGCTCCGCAAGGCACCCTCGATGGCCTCGACAACCGGGCGTGCCTGCGGATTGCCCAGATGGCCGAGCGAGGCGGCGAGATCGGCCGGGCCGATGAAGACCGCATCGACGCCCTCGACCCCGGCAATGTTCTCCAGTTCGGCCAGACCCGCCGCGGACTCGATCTGGACGGTAATCGAAATCGCCCCATCCGCAGTGGATAGATAGTCAGAAATGCGAT
>NZ_PSZE01000103.1 GCF_002933465.1 Nocardia nova | reverse complement strand
CAGCCGCCGTCCCACTGGGTGCGCTGCCAGGCCAGATCGAATTCCCGGATGCCCGCGTGATCGCGGGGCCGCGGCTCGGTGGGCTTGTGCTCGCGCAGCCACGTGCGGACCTCCTCGCGGAACTCCAATTGTTCCTTCGTGAAGTCCAAATCCATCGGTAGACCTTTCCTCGTTGCCTCTCCGGCACGTCCAGTATAAGTGACATTACTGTCAGATGTGATGCTGGGGCGGGAAATCAGGTGTCGTTCCGGTAGGTCTGAGCCAAGGCCTCGGCCCCGCGCGCGAGCAGCGTCACGTCGGCGCCGACGAGAACGAACGAGGCACCCGCAGCGATGTATCGCCGGGCGGTGGCTGGATCGAACGCGTTCACGCCGGCGGCCACGCCCGCACCATGAAGGCTCCGCAAGGCACCCTCGATGGCCTCGACAACCGGGCGTGCCTGCGGATTGCCCAGATGGCCGAGCGAGGCGGCGAGATCGGCTGGCCCTATGAAGACCGCATCGACGCCCTCGACCCCGGCAATGTTCTCCAGTTCGGCCAGACCCGCCGCGGACTCGATCTGGACGGTAATCGAAATCGCCCCATCCGCAGTGGATAGATAGTCAGAAATGCGAT
>NZ_PSZE01000102.1 GCF_002933465.1 Nocardia nova | reverse complement strand
GAACAGTTATTTATTTTCTAAATAATCTTATGGGGCCAGCAGAGTCTTGCCCAACACCTGCAAGGGCCCAGACGGGACTCCCCACGGGATCCTAAGACCTCTGGTGAGTGGAACACAGCGCCTGCCCCAATCGAATCGCACGGAACCTGAGACTGCTGGAAATAGGGAAGCAGACTACCCGGGCATGACCTGGGGCACAAGTCCCTTCCGCTCCACTCGAGCCCCGGGCTACCTTGCCAGCAGAGTCTTGCCCAACACCCACAAGGGTCCACACAGGACTCCCCACGGGACCCTAAGACCTCTGGTCTGCTCATAGAGGCTAACAGAGTCACCTGAAGAACAAGCTCTTAACAGAGACAACTATAACAACTAACTCCAGAGATTACCAGATGGCGAAAGGCAAACGTAAGAATCTTACTAACAGAAACCAAGACCACTCACCATCATCAGAACCCAGCACTCCCACTTCGCCCAGTCCAGGGCACCCCAACACACCCGAAAAGCTAGACCTAGATTTAAAAGCATATCTCATGATGATGGTAGAGGACATCAAGAAGGACTTTAATAAATCACTTAAAGAAATACAGGAGACCACTGCTAAAGACTTACCCGTCCTCAACGAAAAACCGGACAACACAATCCAACAGGGAGCAG
>NZ_PSZE01000101.1 GCF_002933465.1 Nocardia nova | reverse complement strand
CCGCGCGCGACGAGCTGACCGGCGATGACATTGCGCTGGATCTCGTTGGTGCCCTCGCCGACGATCATCAGCGGGGCGTCGCGGAAGTAGCGCTCGGCGTCGTATTCGGTCGAGTACCCGTATCCGCCGTGAATGCGCACCGCATTCAACGCGATGTCCATGGCGACCTCGGAGGCGAACAGCTTGGCCATTCCCGCTTCCATATCGCAGCGCTCGCCGCGGTCGAACTGTTCGGCCGCATAGCGCGTGAGCTGGCGGGCCGCGGTCAGTTTGGTCGCCATATCCGCCAGATAGTTACCGATCGACTGGTGCTTCCAGATCGGCTTACCGAAGCTCTCCCGGCCCTGGGAGTAGGCCAGCGCATCCTCGAGCGCCGCCGCGGCCACGCCCAGCGCGCGAGAAGCGACCTGGATACGGCCCGTCTCGAGCCCCTTCATCATCTGCGCGAATCCCTTACCGGGCTCACCGCCCAGAATGGCCGACACCGGCGCGCGATAGTTGTCGAACGACAGCTCGCAGCTCTCCACGCCCTTGTAGCCGAGCTTGGGCAGATCGCGGGAGACGGTCAGGCCTGGGCCGTGCTCGACCAGGACGATCGAGATCCCCGCATGCCGCGGGACGGCCGCCGGATCGGTCTTGCACAGCAGCGCGATCAGCCCGGACCTGCGCGCGTTGCTGATCCAGGTCTTGGCTCCGGTGATGACCAGCTCGTCGCCGTCGCGTTTGGCCTGGGTGGTCATCGCCTGCAGATCCGAACCGCCGCCCGG
>NZ_PSZE01000100.1 GCF_002933465.1 Nocardia nova | reverse complement strand
CCGGCGTGCGAGCCGACCAGCCGGATGTTCACCTGCGAGATGCCGGCCATCCGGATGAAGTCGTAGGCACGGGCAAAAAACACCGCGAAGGTGGCGGCGAACGCGACATAGCCGCGCACGGCGAGCCCGACCGCGGTCGCCACCAGTTGCTGTTCGGCGATGAACATCTCGAAATAGCGGTCCGGACAGACCTTGTGGAAATCCTCGGCGTGGGTGGAGTTGCCGACCTCGCCGTCGAGGACGACGACCTCGGGGCGGACGGCGAGAGCGGCGATGGCGGCGCCGAACGCGACCCTGGTTGCCACCTTCTCGCCCAGTTCGTAGGTGGGCAGGGTGACCGTGGCGGTCGGGTCGGCCGTGATGGCCGGTGTCGCGGCGGCTGGAGGATGGGTCGTGATGTGCAGGTCGCTGGGCCCGCCGAGTGCGGCAATGGCGCGTTCAGCCATCTCGAGGGGCAGGGCCTTGCCGTGCCACCCGTTGCGGTCCTCGATCTCGGGCACGCCCTTGGCCTTGATGGTGCGAGCCAGCAGCACCGTCGGCTGGTCCCCACCGACCCGGGCCTGGGTGAGTGCCCGGTCGATGTCGGCCAGATCGTGTCCGTCGACGATCAGCGACCGGCACCCGAACGCCTGGACGCGGGCGGCGTAGCGGTCCAGGTCCCACTCCAGTTCGGTGGGTCCGCGCTGGCCGAGCCGGTTGATGTCGATGATGGCGGTGAGGTTGCCGAGCCGGTAGTAGCCGGCCTTGTCCAGGGCCTCCCACATGGAGCCTTCCGCGGTTTCGCTGTCCCCGCACAGCACCCACACGTGATAGGGCAAC
>NZ_PSZE01000099.1 GCF_002933465.1 Nocardia nova | reverse complement strand
CCGTCGGCCCGCGATGTCGCAGATGCCCACGTGGAGAACGCATTACGTGATCTAGCCGGACAGCCGGAGGAAGTGTACGGGCGGCGGAAAATGACCCGCTATCTGCGGCGAAGAGGCCACGACGTGGCATTCTGCACCGTGGACCGGATCATGCGCGAGCTCGGCATGAACGGAATCGTGCGAGGCCGCAAGCTACGCACCACCATCCCCGCCAAGGACGGGATACGCGCCGGTGACAGGCTCAACCGCGACTTCACCGCCACCGCACCCAACCGCGTGTGGGTCGCCGATTTCACCTACGTCTCGACCTGGAGCGGATGGGCATACGTGGCCTTCGTGTTCGACGCATACTCCCGCGCCATCGTCGGCTGGACCACCGCCGCCACGAAAACCACCGCGTTGGTGTCCAAGGCGCTCAACATGGCCGTGTGGCGGCGTGATCATTACGGGCATCCGATCGAGCCCGGCCTGATCCACCACTCCGATGCCGGGTCGCAATACACCTCGGTGAAATTCACTGAATCCCTTGCTCTGCAAGGACTCTCGGCATCGATAGGTTCGGTTGGAGATGCATACGACAACGCTCTAGCCGAATCGATCATCGGCCTGTTCAAGACCGAGGTCGTCAACCGGCACGGCCCGTTCAAGACCATCACCGAGGTCGAATTCGCGCTCATGGAATGGGCCGACTGGTACAACAACGCCCGCTTGCACTCCCGGCTGGACTACCTGACCCCGGCCGAATACGAAGCCGCGTACTACTCTCAACAATCGCCACGCCGACCGGCGCTGGCCTAAACCCGAAGCCGGTCCCTTACCCGTGACGGTTCA
>NZ_PSZE01000098.1 GCF_002933465.1 Nocardia nova | reverse complement strand
CGGGTATTTTTTGCCGTAGATGTTGTAGAGGTATTGGTTGGTGAGTCGGTTGATTTCGGTGGCGGTTTCGGTGGAGTTGGTGTTGCCGCCGGAGACGATGGCTTGGGCTTTTGTGAGGGCGATGGTGAGGATGTGGTGGACTTTTTGTTGTCCGGCTTTGGTGTAGGCGGTGGGTCCTAGTTCGGCGAGGGCGGCGTCGACGTCGCGGAGGAGTTGGCGGACGGCGGTTTTGTCGACTTTGTGTTTGCCGGCGTGGGAGTAGATGTAGTTGTAGAGGTCGTTGTCGAGGGTGTTGAAGGCGGTGGCGGCGTTGCGTTGGAACAGTTGGCGGGCTTTGACGGCGCCTGCGGTGGTGCCGGTGCCGCCGGTGCTGCCGGTGGTGGTGCCGAGTTGTGTGCGGAGTTTCGCGACGTCGGGGTCGTCGCTGTTTTCGTCGCCGTAGGCGGCGGCGAGTTTTTTGAGGGCGGCGATGGCTTTCTGGGCTTGGGGTGACAGGCCGGCGTCGCTGCCGTCGCCGGTTGTGGTTGCGCCGGAACCGTTTCGGTTACCGTTTCCGCCGCTGGTGCCGCCGGCGAGGCCGGACAGGGCGGAGGCGAGCATGGGCAGCATGGACAGGGCCATGGCGCCGCCCATCATGGCGGTGGGCGCGACCTGGGCCAGGGTGTGGTCGTCGATGCCGGGGACCAGGCTGGGTTCGGGTTCGGGTGCCACGCTCGCCCGATCGGTGGCCGGCGCCGGCGGTGGTGGTGTGCCGGCGCCCGCGGCGGGGGGTGCTTGCGCCGATCCCGGTGCCACCGACACCGCGGGCGAACCCGCAGGCGCCACCACACCACCACCCGACCCGGCAGACACAGGACCCGGCAGCGCCGGGCTCG